>SEFZ01000011.1 GCA_004173185.1 Sphingomonadales bacterium
GTCTACGACGTTCGCGTGCAGCTGCACGCGAACGTCGTAGACGCCGATCGACTTGATCGGCTTGTCGAGAACGACCTGCGACTTCGTGACCTTGTGCTTGTCAGCAACCAGCGCCTCGACCAGATCGCGAACCGCGACTGAGCCGTAGAGCTGACCGGTGTTCGACGCCTGACGGATCAGGGTGACGGACACGTCGTTGAAGTTGCCGGCTTCCTTCTCGGCCTCACCGCGACGGGTCGCGTTGTCGGACTCGATGCGAGCACGATTGGCTTCGAAGACCTTCTTATTGGCTTCGTTTGCGCGAAGCGCCTTCTTGTTCGGAAGCAGGAAGTTACGGGCAAAGCCGTCCTTTACCTTCACCACATCGCCGATGTGGCCAAGCTTCTCGACGCGTTCCAGCAGAATGACATCCATGGATCTGCTCCTTACTTAACGATGTAGGGCAGCAGGCCCAGGTGACGCGAGCGCTTGATGGCCTGGGCCAGTTCGCGCTGCTTCTTCGCGCTCACCGAAGTGATACGCGAGGGGACGATCTTGCCGCGCTCGGACACGAAGCCCTGGAGCAGACGGACATCCTTATAGTCGATCCGGGGAGCATCCTTCGCGGAGAAGGGGCAGCTCTTGCGACGGCGGAAAAACGGACGTGCCATAATAGTTTCTCCTTAGCCTTCGTAGCCGGCGTCGTCGCGGTCGCGACGGCCACGGCGCTCACGGTCGCCCTTGCGCATCATCACGGTCGGACCTTCTTCCAGCGCATCGACCTTAACGGTCATGTAGCGGATGACGTCTTCGTTGATCTGCGTCTGGCGCTCCAGCTCGGCAACCACGCCTGCGGGCGCGTCGATCTCGAGCATCACGTAATGCGCCTTGCGGTTCTTCGCGATGCGATAGGCCAGGCTGCGGAGACCCCAGGACTCGGTCTTGAGAACCTTGCCTGCGTTATCGGTCACGATTTTGGTGGCAGCTTCTGCCAGTGCGTCCACCTGCGCCTGTGCCAGATCCTGGCGCGCAAGGAACACATGCTCGTATAGAGCCATGCTTCTTTCTCTCTATTGGCCGATCGCTGACGCCGCACCATGCGGACGCCCCTCCGGCTATCGTCTCATATGCAACACGAGCGAAGAAGCAGCGCCTCTCGCTCGCGAAGCCGGGGCCCTTAACGGGTCAATCGGGGAATAGCAAGCCGATCAGTCCTTGCCCGGCTCGGCGGCGCGCAGATCGGTGATCACGCGGCCATCGGCGGTGAACCAGCCTTCGGGATCGCCTTCATCCTCCAGGAGGATCGGGACAGGATCGCCGATCGGGCCGCAATTCGGCTTGCGCGCCGAAGCCACGCAGGCGAATTTTTCACCTTCGAAGCGGACCATGATCCAGCCCTTGCCGCCATTGGGCAGGGGATAGTCCGAGCGGAGGTCATAGACCTTGTTGCGTTTGAATTTCTTGGGGAATTCGGGCGCGGGAAAGGTTTCGCCGGAAATGCCGCTGGGGAACCAGCTGTACGATTCGAGTTCGGCGACGGCATAAAATGTGTCGCGTGGATCGCCGAACAGCTCGCTGCGCAGCGTTTCGATGCGGGCTTCACGGCGACGGGATTCCCACTTTTTGCGCTTGATGTCGCGGATGTCGCGCATGTGCATGGCTACTGTGTTGAAGCGGATGTTGAACGCGTTGGGGATGCCGTCTGCAGTGGTGATGTCGCCGGTAAATTCGGTTGCACCGCAGATGCCGGTCCAGCGGCTGCCGTCTGCCTGGAACAGTTCGCAGCTGCCGTCGCTCACGCGGCGACCAGTGAGCGAACCGATCTTGAGACCCTCAGGCCCGCGGAAACCATCGACGGCATAGAAGAAGCCGATCACGCGCGGCCCCTGAAATTCGAGCACGACCTTCACGCCACCGCCCACCGTCGCCTTGCGGCAGCGTTGGTCGCGATAGGGGCAGGGCACGTCGCGTGCGCCGCGCGGCTGTTCGGCCAGAACCGAGGAAGTGCCGGTATAATTGCCGAAATAGGCGACCTTGCCCTCAAAGTCCGCGTCGAGGATGCCGTCGCGACCATCGGGCGACGCCAGGGCGACAGCCGGGGAAATCAGAAACGCAAGAACAGTCAACAGCATCGCGCGGATCATGGGGGGCATCCTCCGTCGGTCGGCGTTAACCATATCACTAACGCAGCCGAAACGAAGTCGATTCTTGCACATATGCGAAAACGACGGAGCATGGGCTCCGCCGTTTCCTGCTATTGCGCCGTTTTTAGCGGATCATGTTCGCGAAGATCGCTGCGATGATCCCGCTGGTCACGCCGACCAGAACCGCATCATTGCCGGACTGGACATAGCGGTAACCGCGCGGCGGGGCCTTCAGACCGCGATGCTGGCGATAATCGATCTGGCGATAGTTGCGGGCATAGCGGCTTTCGAAGCGCTGGCCGCGCTGCCAATTGTCGCGATACTGCACCCGGGGAGCAGGCTTGTAGACGGTCTTCTTGACCACCTTGACCGGCTGACCGCGATGCTGGCCGCCATAGTTCTGGCTGCTGTAATTCTTGCTGCCATTGTTCTGGGGGCCATGGTTCTGCGGGGCAGCGATTGCCGGGGTGGCGACGAGCGTAGCGGCAACGGCCGCGATCAAAAACTTCTTCATGACTGCAACTCCTCTTCAGGGACGCCGTCGTTGGCGTTGAACAATATTTAGGAGTCGGTTGTCGCAAGCCCGTGCCGGAGATGCGGCAAAATGGTCGCAAAGTGTCTCGGGTCGATACGCAGCGTTCAGGTTCGACCGTGCCTTGGGGCAGAGACTTGGGGTTGCATGGGGCGCCGTGAAGGTTCTAACGCGCGGCGCTTATTAAGGAGAGGCCGATGCGCGCGTTCATTTTCCCGGGTCAGGGTAGCCAGGCTGTAGGTATGGGCAAGGCGCTTGCCGAAGCCAGCGCTGCCGCGCGCGAGGTTTTCCAGGAAGTCGACGAGGCGCTCGGCCAGTCGCTGTTCAAGCTGATGAGCGAAGGGCCGGAGGATCAACTGGTCCTGACCGCGAACGCCCAGCCGGCGATCATGGCGAATGCCATCGCGGTGCTCCGCGTGCTGGAGAAGGAATGCGGCCTGTCGCTGGCCGACAAGGCCGATTTCGTCGCCGGGCATTCGCTGGGCGAATATACCGCGCTTTGTGCAGCCGGCGCGCTCGATCTTTCGACCACCGCCAGGCTGCTGCGCATCCGTGGTGACGCGATGCAGGCCGCAGTGCCGGTGGGGCAGGGCGCGATGGCCGCGCTTCTTGGTGCCGATCTGGTCAAGGCGCAGGCGATTGCCGATGCGGCCGCCGAAGGCGAAGTCTGCACCGTCGCCAATGATAATGATCCGACGCAGGTGGTGATCTCCGGCGCGCGCGCCGCGATCGAGCGTGCGATCGCAATCGCCAAGGATCATGGCGCCAAGCGCGCTTTGCTGCTCCCGGTCTCGGCACCGTTCCACTGCCCGATGATGCAGCCCGCCGCCGATGCGATGGAAAAGGCGCTGGCGGACATCGCGATTCAGGTGCCTCTGGTGCCAGTCTATGCGAACGTGACCGCCGCAGCGGTGAGCGATCCCGACACGATCCGCACGCTGCTGATCGAGCAGGTGACGGGCATGGTCCGCTGGCGCGAATCGGTGTCGGCGATGTTTGATGCCGGCGTCGGCGATTTCGTCGAACTGGGCGGCAAGGTGCTTGGCGGCATGGTCAAGCGGATCGCGCCGGACGCGGTGGTCACCAGCGTGGTGACGATGGACGATATCGAAGAATTGGCTAAGAAGCTCTAGAAAGATTGTTCGCGCGGCGACGCGGCGACGCGACGAGGTCAGCTTTTGCGAGATATCGAGCAGATCACCACGGACGTACTGGATGTTGCGGTGCGTTTGCACCGCGATTTGGGTCCGGGTCTTCTTGAGTCGGTCTACGAAGCGATTTTGGCAGCCAAACTTTCTGCGATGGGATATAGGGTAGCGCGGCAGAAACCCATCGATATCGAGTTTGAGGGCCTGCGATTTGACGCGGCGTTTCGCATAGATTTGCTGATCGAGGACCGGCTTCTGGTCGAGTTGAAATCGGTAGAGCGACTTAGCCCCGCGCACGCGAAGCAGCTGCTGACCTATCTTCGTTTGACCAAGCAGCCCCTCGGGCTGCTGATAAACTTCGCTGGCGGCACGCTGATGGAAGGCGTTCGACGCGTTGCCAACAATTACTGCCCCGTTGCGTCGTCGCGTCGTGGCGTGAACCAATAACTTCTGGAGCTTCCCATGTTCGACCTCACAGGCATGACCGCACTCGTCACCGGCGCTTCCGGGGGCATTGGCTCGTCGATCGCCAAGGCGCTGGCCGCGCAGGGCGCCCGGCTGGCGGTTTCGGGCAGCAATGCCGAGAAGCTGGAGGCTTTCCGCGCTGAGCTGGGTGGCGATCATGTTACGGTTGTTGCCAATCTCTCCGACGCCGCTTCGGTCGATGCGCTCGTACCACAGGCAGTCGAGGCGCTTGGCGGCAGGCTCGATATCCTCATCAACAATGCCGGCGTGACCCGCGACAATCTGGCAATGCGGATGAAGGATGAGGAGTGGGACACGGTGATCCGCGTCAACCTCGAGGCTGCGTTCCGCCTGATGCGCGCTGCTGCCAAGCCGATGATGAAGGCGCGCTTTGGCCGGATGATCTCGATCACCTCCGTGGTCGGCGCGACCGGCAATCCGGGGCAGGCGAATTATGCGGCCTCCAAGGCCGGGCTGGTCGGCATGTCGAAGGCGCTGGCGCAGGAACTGGCGAGCCGCAACATCACCGTGAACTGCGTCGCCCCCGGTTTCATCCGCTCGGCGATGACCGATGTGTTGCCCGAGGCGCAGAAGACTGCGCTCCTCACGCGGATTCCCGCAGGCGATCTCGGCACGGGCGAGGATATCGGCGCGGCGGTGGTCTATCTGGCTAGCAAGGAAGCCGGCTACGTCACCGGCCAGACGCTGCACGTGAACGGCGGGATGGCGATGCTCTAAGGGCGGCGAGGCTTGATCTCTGCCCCGAGTCGCCGCACCATCGGCGGACGAAATTCTGGAGAGCCTTTCGTATGATCCGCACCGTCCTGGGCCTCGCACTCGGGCTTGCCGCTGTGGCCGCGCCGGCCCTCGCCGCCGATGTCGCGACCATCAACTGCGTCAGCAACAAGATCTCGCCCGAGCTGCGCGGCCAGGTCGCGGCCGATTATGATGTACGCTTGCGCGAACCCGGACGGGCGATGGACATCGTGCTCGATGACAAGCTCATCGCCTTCGGTCGCGAATGCAAGGCGCTACATGGCTGGTCCGAGACCGCGATGAACGCGGCGGTCGCGTGGACACGCTCGACGATCGCGCTGCCCACGACAGAGGCGTTTTCCCGTGCCAAGGGGATCGATGTCGACACGATCAAGCAGGTTTGGCTTGCCACGCCGGAGGGCACTCGCAGCCGTCAGCTCGTCGATGCCGATCTCCAGATCCTCGGCAAGACGCTCCAGGAAAAAGGCGTGTTCAAGAACCCCGGCGATCCCACGATTGTCGGCAGGCTCATCGCCTATATGAACACCAACATTTTTACCCGATTGGATTTCATCCGTGGCTGATCGCAAAACACTCTGGGCGCTGCTTCTCCCGCTTAGCGCGCTCGCCGCACCCGTCCAGGCGGCCGACCTCGCTACGATCGATTGCGTGATCGACAAGCTCCAGCCTGCGCTCAAGACGCAGATCGAGGCGGACGTCACCCGCAATTTCACCGAGAATGTGCTGCGCCCGACCTATGACGCCGCGGTCGGCAGCGGGCTGCGCATCGCCGCGGCGGGCTGCGCCACCGAGCATAAATGGTCCGAAGCCGCCGTGGCTGCCGCGCGGGTTTATACGCTCGCCAAGCTCAGCCAGCCGATTGCGGAAAAATTCGTGACGGATAAAGGCTTCGACACAGCCGCGCTCGAAACCGAGTTTGGCACGCTGGCCGAGGAGGTGCGGAATCGCCCGCTCACCAACGAGGAAATGCAACAGGTGGTCATCGCTTCGGTGAGCGATCCGGAAAAACAGACGCGTGAGAATGCGTCGTTGCTCAACAAGTACTTTCTCGTGCTTAGCAGCGTGCAATATGCCGCATGGGATTTTTCGCAGGCTTGAGCACGGGGCCTAACGTTGCGGATGCGAGCCGGGACCCCTTGCAACGACACCAGCAGCAATCTACGTGCGTTCAACTGAATTAGAGCCCCAGCTACAAAGGAAAACAGGGACCATGGCCAATCTGGAAGAGATCACTACCCGCGTTACCGCGCTCGTCGTCGATCACCTCGGCGTCGATGCCGGCGAAGTCTCGCTGACTTCGAGCTTCATCGACGATCTGGGCGCAGACAGCCTCGACATCGTCGAACTGGTGATGGCCTTCGAGGAAGAGTTCGGCGTGGAAATCCCCGACGACGCTGCCGAGAAGATCACCAGCGTTGGCGACGCCGTCACTTATATCAACGAGCATCAGGCAGCCTGATCGCCCGTTACGGTATGCCCTTATGGGTCGCCTAAGCGTTTCAGCGGCTCCCCGTCCCGCGCTCGTTTGAGTTGGGCGGGGAGCCGTTTTGTTTTTGACCGGTTGTTGGTCCTGACCAATATTCCGGACCTATATTGCCACGGAGAATCGCGATGCGCCGCGTAGTCGTCACCGGCCTTGGCCTCGTTACCCCGCTGGGGGCGGACGTCGAGACTGCCTGGAAGAACATCATCGCCGCCAAATCGGGCGCGGGCACGATCACGCGCTTCGACGCGACCGAATATCACAGCAATTATGCGTGCGAAGTGAAGCCGGCGGGCCATGAATATGGCTTCGATCCGAACCTGCGCGTCGATCACAAGGTGCAGCGCCAGGTCGATCCGTTCATCATTTTCGGCATCGATGCCGCCGGTCAGGCGATCGAGGATGCCGGCCTGCTCGACATGGACGAAGCGACGCGTTTCCGCGCTGGCTGCTCGATCGGTTCGGGCATTGGCGGGCTTCCGGGCATTGAGAGCGAATCGTTGGTGCTGGCCGAAAAAGGCCCCAAGCGCGTCTCGCCGCACTTCGTGCATGGCCGCCTGATCAACCTGATCTCGGGTCAGGTTTCGATTAAATATGGCCTGATGGGTCCGAACCACGCCGTGGTCACTGCCTGCTCGACCGGCGCACATTCGATCGGCGATGCCGCGCGGATGATCGCAATGGACGATGCAGACATCATGCTGGCGGGCGGCGCGGAAGCGACGATCTGCCCGATCGGCATTGCCGGATTCGGTCAGGCGCGTGCGCTTTCCACCAATTTCCGCGACGAACCCTGGCGCGCCAGCCGCCCTTGGGATCAGGGTCGCGACGGCTTCGTCATGGGCGAAGGCGCAGGCATTTTGGTGCTGGAGGAATATGAGCACGCCAAGGCGCGCGGCGCGAAAATCTATGCCGAAGTCGTCGGCTATGGCCTGTCGGGCGATGCCTATCACGTGACGGCGCCGCATCCCGAAGGCTCGGGCGCGTTCCGTTCGATGCAGATGGCGATGAAGAAGTCGGGCCTCGACCTCAGCGACATCGATTATATCAACGCGCACGGCACTTCGACGCCGCTGGGCGACGAGCTTGAACTGGGCGCGGTCCGCCGCCTGTTCGGCAACAATATCGATACGCTGTCGATGTCCTCGACCAAATCGGCAATCGGGCATCTGCTCGGCGGCGCGGGTGCGGTGGAGAGCATCTTCTGCATTCTCGCGATGCGCGACCAGATCGCTCCGCCGACGCTCAACCTCGACAATCCGAGCGAGAATTGCGCGGGCGTCGATCTCGTGCCGTTCAAGGCCAAGGAGCGTAAGATCAAGGCCGTGCTGAACAATTCGTTCGGCTTTGGCGGGACCAATGCCAGCCTGGTGATGAAGTCTGTCTGAGGAAGTCGTTCCGCAGGCCCCCAAGCCGCGTCGTCGCCGCCGTCTGGGTGGTTGCGCGCTGCTGATTGCGTTTCTGCTTGTGCTGGGCGCGGGGTTTTACGCGCTCCAGCTCTGGGGCGGGCCGGGGCCGGCCAAGACCAATATCAGCGTGATGGTGCCCGATGGTGCCAGCCTGTCTCGCGCGGCGACCGAGCTTGAGAAAGCCGGTGCGATCCGTTCGGCGCAGCAATTCGTGCTGTTCGCCAAGGTTTTTGGCGGCAACGAGGCGATCAAGGCGGGCGAATATCGTATTCCGGCGCGGCTCAGCCCGGCGGATGTGCTGAAGCTGCTGCAGGGCGGGCGGACGCTCCAGCGGATGGTGACGGTTCCGGAGGGCACACCCTCGATCATCGTTTACGAAACGCTGATGAAGGCGCCGCAACTGACTGGCGAAATCCAGGTGCCTGTCGAGGGCACGGTCCTGCCGGACAGCTATGCTTATAATCGCGGCGATACGCGCCAGAGCGTGCTCGATCGCATGCAGAAGGCAATGGCCAACTATCTCGCCAAGGCATGGGAAGCGCGCAAGCCGGGCATTGCGGTGAATACGCCGCTCGAGGCGCTGACTTTGGCCTCGATCGTGGAGAAGGAAACCGGCAAGGCCGAGGAGCGCCGCACCGTGGCTGCGGTCTATTCGAACCGGCTGCGGCAGAACATGATGCTCCAGGCCGATCCGACGATCATCTATCCCGTCACCAAGGGCAAACCGCTCGGCCGCCGCATCCTGCAATCCGAGCTGCGTTCGAAGAACGACTATAATACCTATGCGATGACCGGGCTTCCGGTCGGCCCGATCGCCAATCCGGGCCGCGCGAGCATCGATGCAGTGCTCGATCCGGCGACGTCGACCTATTTGTATTTCGTCGCTGATGGCACGGGCGGGCACGTGTTCGCCGACACGCTGGAGCAGCACAACGCCAACGTGCAGAAATGGTATGCGCTGCGGCGCGCCAAGGGCGAGATGTAACCGGGCGCGTCAGCCGCCAAACCTCACTTGCACCACCTTCCGCTAACCTGCACAGTGATGCAATCACGCAAGGAGGGTTTGTCGATGCGCAGCTTGTTCGTTTCGCTAGGTCTGGTTTTGGCCGTCACGCTCGCCGTTCCCGCTATCGCGCAGGACGCGGCCAAAGCGGGGCAGAAGGCGCTGCTCGACGATACGGTGAAGCCCTGCGATCTTGACGATACAGTGAAACCCAATGCGAAGGTCGCGGGCGGCAAGGTTAGTGTGAAGGACATGACCGGGCCCATGAAGGCCGCCCAGGGCACCTCCTCCGGTGGCGCAGGCACCGGGAAGGTCTCCATGCAGGATATGTCGAAATGCGCGGCGCCGAAGCCCTGAGCGGCTAGCGCGCCAGCCCCGCCGCATCCCGTGCCAGTTGCTCGACCTCAGCCATGGTCGCGCCCTTGGGCGTGATCCAGCTGCCGCCGACGCACAGGATCGGATCGAACGCCAACCACTCGGGTGCGCTTGCGGCGCTGATTCCGCCGGTCGGGCAGAATTTCGCCTGATAGAAAGGCGCGGCGAGGGCCTTTAAAGCCTTTAGCCCTCCCGACGTCTCCGCCGGGAAGAATTTGAAGTGCGTCAGCCCCAGATCGAGGCCGCGCATGATGTCGCCCGCGGTGGCGGTGCCCGGCAGGAACGGTACGCCGCTGGCGATGATCGGGTCGGCCAGGCGCTCGGTGAGGCCCGGCGAGACGATGAACTCGACGTCCGCGTCCATGACCTGTGCGAACTGCTCGGCGTTCACCACCGTGCCGGCGCCGACGATTGCGCCCTCGACCTTTTTCATCTCGGCAATCGCTTCCAACGCGGCGCCGGTGCGCAACGTCACTTCGAGCACGCGCAGGCCGCCTTTCACCAGCGCCTCGGCAAGTGGGCGGGCAGTGGCGGCGTCTTGGATCACGAGCACCGGAATGACCGGCGCAGTCCGCATGATGGCTTCGATATTCAAAGTAGGTGCTCCTGCGCGAATGCGGCAGCGGCTCCGTACAGGCCCGGCTGGGGGTGTGTGATGAGCTTTACGGGCACGCCCGCCATCAGACCCTGAAACCGGCCCTTGGCGACGAAGCGCTGGCCGAAGCCCGATTGCAGCAAATGGTCCTTCAAGCGCAACCCCAGACCGCCCGCAATCACGACCCCGCTGGGGCCATGGGTGAGCGCGAGATCGCCCGCGACCGCGCCAAGGCTCATGCAGAAGCGATCGAGCGCGGCGACGGCGAGTTCATCCTTGCCCTCCAGCGCGAGCGACCAGAGCGCCTTGTCGTCGAGGCGATGCACCGGCTTGCCTTCGATCTCCGCCAGCGTCTCATAGATCGCGACGATGCCGGGGCCGGCGACGACGCGCTCGGTGGAGACGCGGGTGAAGGTCTTGCGCAGGCGCTTGACCAATGCGTCCTCGATCCCGTCGAGCGGAGCGAAATCGGTGTGGCCGCCTTCGGTGGCGATGATGTCGTATCCCGCGCGGTGGCGGAACACTTGCGCCACGCCGAGGCCGGTGCCGGGGCCGCAAACGGTGATCGATCCCTTTTCGGGCAAAGGCTCGTCGGGGCCGCAGAGATGCAGGAAGGAATCGGGGCTGAGCTGCGCGACGGCATGGCCGATCGCGGCGAAATCATTGACCAATGTCCAGGTCGCGGCGCCCAACCGCTCGGGGATCATCTTTGGCCGGATGATCCACGGATTGTTGGTGAGCTTGATCAAATCGTCATTGATCGGTGAAGCAACCGCAATGGCTGCCGCAGGGGGCAAGGGGCGACCAAGCGATTCGCCAAAAGCCTGCCAGGCAAGCTGGAGGCTCGAATGCTCTGCAACCTTCTGGGTCATGGGCTCGCCGATCGAGACCACACGGCCCTCGGCCACCTCTGCGATGGCGAAGCGCGCATGCGTGCCTCCAATATCGACCGCAACGACTTCCATTCCCGTCTTCGTCCCCTCCGAGCTGCCGTATGTCAACGTTGGCAGTCCTTCTTCCCGCGCTTCGCTCCCGTGTAAAGGGAGGACCGCATATGCGCCAATTAGTCTGAGTATTACAAACCCGCTTGGGCGAGCATCGCGGAAGCGCCGCGTTCGGCTTCGTCGCTATGGTTTCGCAGCATGGCAAACAGTTCGCGGCCGGTGCCGATAGCGGGGGGCGGGGCTTCGCATTGCTCGCGTGCTTCCCATTCGGCCGGGTCGACCAGCGCCTGCAATATGCCTTCCTCGGCGCAGAGGCGGACGATGTCTCCGTCGCGCAGCTTGCCGATGGGGCCACCACCAAGCGATTCGGGCGACAAATGGATCGCCGCGGGCACCTTGCCCGATGCGCCCGACATGCGCCCGTCCGTGACCAAAGCGACGCGATAGCCGCGATTCTGGAGAACGCCGAGCGGCGGCGTGAGCTTGTGCAACTCAGGCATGCCGTTTGCTCTCGGCCCCTGGAAGCGGACGACGACCACCACGTCGCGGTCAAGCTCGCCCGCCTTGAACGCGTCCTGCACGGCCTGCTGGGTATCGAAGACGCGGGCAGGGGCCTCGATCGTCCAGCGATCGCGCTCCACTGCGCTCACCTTGATGCAGGCGCGGCCGAGATTGCCCTTGAGGATGCGGAATCCGCCTTCGGCAGAGAAGGGCGCGGCAGCGGTGCGCACGATGGTGTCGTCCACGCTCTCGGCGGGCGAATCATTCCAGACGAGCGTGTCGTCCTCGATCGCGGGTTTGCGGCCATACGCTGCCATGCCGTCCGCCGCGAAGGTCAGCACGTCGCCATGCATCAGGCCGTGCTTTAGCAATTCGCGGATCACGAACGGAGGTCCGCCCGAATCCTCGAACGCGTTCACGTCCGCCGAGCCATTCGGGTAGACGCGGGTGAGCAGCGGGATGGTGCGCGAGAGGCGATCGAAATCCTCCCAGTCGATCGCGATCCCCGCCGAACGCGCGATGGCGGGCAGATGGATCAGATGGTTGGTCGAGCCGCCGGTGGCGAGCAGAGCGATGGCCGCATTCACGATCGCGCGTTCGTCGACGATATGGCCGATCGGGCGGTAATCCTCGCCCGCCCAGCCGATATCGGCGAGCCGGTGGACCGCGGCGCGGGTGAGTTCCTGGCGCAGCTTGGTGCCCGGATTGGCGAAGGCCGCGCCGGGAACGTGGAGGCCCATCGCCTCCATCATCATCTGATTGGAGTTGGCCGTGCCGTAAAAGGTGCAAGTGCCCTTTGAATGATATGCCGCGATCTCGGACGCCAGCAATTCCTCGCGGCCCACCTTGCCCTCGGCATAGGCTTCGCGGACGGCGGCCTTTTCCTTGTTCGGGATGCCGGTGCGCATCGGTCCGCCGGGGATCATCACCATCGGCAGATGCCCGAAGCGTAGCGCGCCCATCAGCAGACCCGGCACGATCTTGTCGCAAATCCCGAGCAACGCCGCGCCCTCGAACGTGCGGTGGCTGAGCGCGATGCCGGTGGAGAGCGCGATGGTGTCGCGACTGAACAGCGACAGCTCCATGCCCGAATAGCCCTGCGTCACCCCGTCGCACATTGCCGGGACGCCGCCCGCGACCTGTGCCGTTGCGCCGGCCTCGAGCGCCCACACCTTCATCTGCTCGGGATAGCGATAATAGACCGCATGGGCCGAGAGCATGTCGTTATAACTGGTGACGATGCCGATATTCATGCGGTTGGCCGGGGTCAGCAGGTCGCGCTGCTCGTCGGTGCCGGCATAGGCATGAGCGAGGTTTGCGCAGCCGAGCTTCGGCCGGTCCGCCCCCGAATCGCGCTCGCGCTGAATCAGATCGAGATAGGCAGCGCGCTGGGTGCGCGAGCGCTCGATGATCCGATCGGTGACGGCTGCGATTTCGGGGTGGAGGTTCATCAGGCGATCCAGTGCACGTCGATCGGAAGCTCGACATCAGCGAGGATGCGGCCGATCGGATAATTGGACGAGGCACCCTGTTCGACGGCGGCTTCCAGCACTTCCTTCTTCTCGTCGCCGGTAATTGCGATGATCAACGAGCGGGCCGAGACGATGGCGGCGCGGCTCAGCGTCACGCGGGCGACGGGCGCTTCGGGCGGCAGCGGATGGGGCATCACGCCCAGCGCGCGGCGCTCCTTGGGGCCGTTCAATGCTTCGTCATAGTCCGGGCCGGGGAAGATCGACGCGGCATGGCCATCGCTGCCCATGCCGAGCAGGCACAGATCGAGCGGCCAGTGATGGTCCTGCAGGATCGCGTCTGCTGCACGGCCAGCAGCCTTATAGTCGGTCACGGTCGAGCTGATCAGCGGGATCACTCGCGCACCCTTGGGGATGAAGATCTTGCCGATCGCGGTAACGTTCGACAGCGGATCGCCCAGCGGCACCATGCGATCGTCGCCCGGCACGATGGTCACGCGCTTCCAGTCGATCTTGGCGGCAGCGAGCTTTTCATAGATCGGCAGCGGGGTCTTGCCGCCGGCGAGCGCGATTACCGCAGCGCCGCGCGCATCGATCGCGCTTTCGATGATGAAGCCGATATCGCCCGCGACGGCAGCCGCCCATTCGTCGGTGTCTTCATAATCCCACCATTCGATCTCGGTCGTCATCACTGCTCCTTGGGGTTTTGATTCGGGCGCTCTTATTCGTTCCAGGTCACGCCGTCGCGCTCGGTGAGCGCCACGCTTGCGGTAGGGCCCCAGCTGCCCGAGGCATAGGGCTTTGGCTTAACGCTTGCCTCATCCCAGCCACGGCGGATCGCGTCGATCCATTCCCATTGCGCCTCGACCTCGTCGCGCCGCACAAACAATGTGGGGTCGCCTTCGATCAAATCCAGCAGCAGCCGCTCATATGCGATGCGGCGGCGCGTGCCGGCGAATTCATGCTCGAGGCTCAGATTGAGCGGCACTTCGCGCAGGCGAACGCCGTCGCGGTCAAGCCCCGGCTGCTTGGCCATTACCAGCAGGCGGACATATTCCTCGGGCTGGAGGCGGATCACCAGCGTGTTCGACTGGAGCTGGCCGCCGCGCTCGGAGAAGATCGAATGCGGCACCGGCTTGAACTGGATGACGATCTCGCTGCGCCGTTCGGCGAGGCGCTTGCCGGTGCGCAGGTAGAAGGGCACGCCCTTCCAGCGCCAATTATCGACATGCGCCTTGATCGCAACGAAGGTCTCGGTGTCCGATGGCTTGCCCAATTCGGTGTCGTACCCCTTGACGATCTCACCCTTCGACGCGCCATCGCCATATTGGCCGGTGACGGTGAGGGCGGGTACGTCACCGTCCTTGATCGGGCGCAACGAGCGCAGAACCTTGACCTTCTCGTCGCGGATCGCGGTGCCGTCGAATCGGGCGGGGGGCTCCATCGCGATCAACGCGACGAGCTGGAGCATGTGATTTTGCACCATGTCGCGCAGCGCGCCGACATCGTCATAATATTCCGCGCGCCCTTCGAGACCCACGGTCTCGGAGATCGTGATCTGGACGTGATCGATCCCCTGCGCATTCCAGATCGGCTCGAACAAGGAATTGCCGAAGCGCAGCGCGAGGATGTTCTGCACCGTCTCCTTGCCGAGATAGTGATCGATCCGGAAGGTGCGGTCTTCGGGGAAGGCCGCGGCGACGATATCGTTGACCTCGCGGCTCGATTGCAGATCGAAGCCCAGCGGCTTTTCCAGGCCGATGCGCACGTTCGCGCCGGTCAGCCCGGCCGATTCGAGGCCCTTGATGGTGGGGCCGAACAGCCAGGGCGCGGTCGACAGGAAAATCGCCAGACCACCTGATATGTCGCCGATCTTGTCCTTGAGCGCAGCGAAGCCAACGGTCTCCGAAGCGTCGAGCGGCTGATAGGAAAGCCGATCGAGGAAGCTCGCGACAGCGTTGTCATTCTTGCGATCGACAGAAAGAAATTCGTCGAGTGCAGCGCGGGCGAATTCGCGGAACTCCGCATCGTTCTTGTCCGAACGCGCGGTGCCGGTAATCGTGAGACCCTCCGGCAGCAGGCCATCGGCGTGCAGGCCGTAAAGCGAGGGGAGCAGCATCCGCTGGGAAAGGTCGCCGGTCGCGCCGAACAACAACAATTTGCCCACGGGCTGTCGCATGAAATGCCTCTCGAGTTTGTCAGTGTGCGAGACACCAAGCGGCGGGAAAGATCAAGCTTTCGTCATCCCGGCGGTCGCCGGGGCGCGGCAGCCTTAGACGACCAGTCCCGCCAGTGGATCGAAGCCCGCCATGATGTTGAGGTTCTGCACCGCGGCACCCGCGGCGCCCTTGCCGAGATTGTCGAGCGTCGCGACCAGGCGCGCCTGGCCAGCCTCGGCATTGCCGAACACGCGCAGCGAAAGCCGGTCGGTGTTGGCGTCTTCCTCGATGTTCACCGCCGTTGCGTCCGCATCGAGCACGCGGACCAGCGAAGAATCCTTATAGGCCTCCCGCAGCGCGTTCTCGATTGCTTCCAGCGAAGGCCGGCGCGTGAATGCGTGGAGGGGCAGGGGTACTTCGACGACCATGCCGCGATAGACGTTGGCCACTGCGGGCTGGAAGATCGGCGGATGCACGATGCGCGCGTGCTTCTGCATCTCCGGCACGTGTTTGTGCGCGAGATTCATTCCGTACGCGCGAAATCCGGTGGGTGCGGCCTTGTCTTCGAACTCGGCGATCATCGATTTGCCGCCGCCCGAATAGCCCGAGGTGGCGCTGACGCTCAGCGGGAAATCGACCGGGATCAGGCCGGCACGAATGAGCGGGCGGACAAGCGCGAGAAAGCCGGTGGGGTAGCAGCCGGGGTTCGAGACGCGCGTCGCTTCGGCGATCCCGGCTTGCTGGCCGGGCTCCAGCTCTGGGAAACCATAGGTCCAACCATCGGCAACGCGGTGCGCAGTCGATGCGTCGATCACGCGAGTCGTGCTGTTCTCGATCATCTCGACAGCTTCACGCGCCGCATCGTCGGGCAGGCAGAGGACGACGATATCCGCCGCGTTGAGCGCTTCCTTGCGCTTCTTCGCGTTCTTCCGTGCCTTTTCGTCGAGCAGAATCAGGTCGATCTCGCTGCGGCCGGCAAGCCGCTCACGGATCTCAAGGCCGGTGGTGCCTACCGCGCCGTCGATAAAGATACGGGTCATATCGCTGCTGCCGCCAATGCGCTGGCATGGATATAACCGACCAGCCCGGTGCCGGGCGCTACGCCCCAGGCATTGGTGCCCGCCAGTTCGAGCACTTCGAACACGTCGCCCGCATTCAATTCGACCAGAATTTCCGAATCGGCGGCAGGCTTTGCGCGCAGCGATACGGCGGTCGCGATTTCGCGCGGCATTGGTGCCGCATAATGGGGGGCGAACACGCGCGATGCGAGGCGAACGTCCGCCAGATCGGGGCGCACGGCATCGACACGCGGATCGATCGCAGCCGACGTCCCGGTGAGTGCAAAGCGCTTACGCGTTAGCCCGGCGGCTGACGGGCTCGGCGAGGTGGTCGCCTGAGAGGAAATGCCCGAATTCTGCAAGAAAATCTGCCCCTTCAGCGGTCTTGGCGACGAATATGTTTCGTTTGTCGGTATCGTCGCGTTGCCGGCGCAGATAGCCGAGCGAACCCAGTCTGTTCAAGGCGCGTGTGACGACCGGCTTGGACACGTTCAACGCCCGCGCCAGGCCGCGCACCGTATGGGGCCCGGGATCGAGATATACCAGCATCAACAAGGCCATCTGCCGATTGGTGAGATCGGGCTCGCCCGAACGCACATAATCGATAAGCGTATTCTTCCATGAATACAGGGAGCTATCGGGCATAGCGTTCACGGGCTTTACTCTGTTGTTACGGCCTCGGCACTCTCGAGGTCAGGGCAATAACGCCCGCAACGCGCAACAGTTTCAGTGCGTTCGCGAAATGTTTAGCCGCTATTAGGCAGCGTACGCGCAGGCCCCCGTGCATATAGCCACGCCACAAAGGTTGATCGGCGGAGATGCGTCCCCTATGTGCCGCCTTTCTTCCAACAGGTCCGGCCAAAAATGTTCACCTTCCTGCTCGTCGTCCATGCCATCATCGCGGCCCTTCTGGTGATCGTGATTCTCATGCAGAAGTCGGAAGGCGGCGGTCTCACCACGGGTGGCAGCCCCTCGGGCCTGATGTCTGCGCGCGGCGCGGCGGATTTTCTGACGCGCTCGACTGCGGTTCTCGCGACTTTGTTCGTCGGGATGAGCATCGTGCTCGCAGTGATCGCATCGACTCGCGGTTCGTCGGCGATCGACACGACGCTCCAGCGCGCACCGAGCGCACCCGTCGTGGCTCCCACGGCAGCGCCGGGCACCGTGCCCTTCGCGGCACCGGGCAACAGTGCAGCGCCTGCTGCGGTTGCTCCTGCGGGCAATTCGGCGGTTCCGCTCGCTCAATAATTCGTATCGTCCCCCGGTAGAAATGCCGGGAGCCGAGATTTTTCTGCGCCGGTCCGGAGTCGGACGCTTGTCGGCGCGTGTATTCTAGCGTTAGGCCTCTTCTCCCATGGCGCGGTATATTTTCATCACCGGCGGCGTGGTCTCCTCGCTCGGTAAAGGTCTTATGGGTGCGAGCCTCGCGGCTCTGCTCCAGGCGCGGGGCTATAAGTGCCGCATTCGCAAGTTCGATCCGTATCTGAACGTCGATCCCGGCACGATGTCACCGCATCAGCATGGTGAGGTTTACGTGACCGACGATGGCGCGGAGACCGATCTTGATCTCGGCCATTATGAGCGGTTTACCGGCGTTGCGTCGCGTCAGAGCGACAACATCACATCGGGCCGGATCTACCAGACGATCATCAATCGCGAGCGCAAGGGCGACTATCTGGGCGCTACCGTCCAGGTGATTCCGCACGTGACCGACGCGATCAAGGCGTTCGCGCAGGCCGATACGGATGATCTGGATTTCGTGCTGTGCGAGATCGGCGGCACCGTCGGCGATATCGAGTCGCTGCCCTTCGTCGAAGCGATTCGCCAGCTCCGCAACGATCTAGGCCGCAACAATTCGGTCAGCGTTCACCTGACGCTGGTGCCGTACATCGCTGCCGCCGGTGAATTGAAGACCAAGCCGACCCAGCACAGCGTTCGCGAACTGGCCTCGCTCGGCGTCCATGCCGATGTGATCGTCTGCCGCAGCGAGCGGCCGCTGCCGTCCAGCGATCGCGCCAAGATCGCCTTGTTCTGCAACGTGCCCGCCGCTGCCGTCATCCCTGCGCTCGACGCGGACACGATTTATGGCGTGCCGCTGCAATATCACCGCGAAGGCCTGGACACCGAAGTGCTGCGCGCATTCGGCATCGAGCCCGAAGGCGAACTCGATCTCTCAAGCTGGGCCGATATTGTCGATCGCGTCCAGAATCCCGAGGGCGAAGTCACGATCGGCGTGGTCGGAAAATATATGGGCGTTCCGGACGCCTATAAGTCGCTCACCGAGGCGCTGACGCATGGCGGCATCGCCAATCGCGTGAAGGTCAACATCCGTTGGCTCGACGCCGAATTGTTCGAGCATGACGACCAGGACGAGATCACTGCGGCGCTCGAGCCGATGCACGGCATCCTCGTCCCCGGTGGCTTTGGCGAGCGCGGCAGCGAAGGCAAGATCGCCGGCGTGAAGTTTGCCCGCGAGCGCAAGGTGCCGTTCTTCGGCATTTGTCTCGGCATGCAGATGGCCTGCATCGAAGGCGTCCGCGCAGAGGGCATCGAAAATGCCTCGACCACCGAGTTCGGCGACACCGAAGAGCCGGTCGTTGGCATGATTACCGAGTGGATGACCACCGAGGGCCTGCAGAAGCGTGACGCGGATGGCGACATGGGCGGCACGATGCGGTTGGGCGCTTATCCGGCGAAGCTGGGTGGCAATTCCGTGGTCGCGTCGATCTATGGCGCGGAAGAGATTAGCGAGCGGCATCGCCATCGCTACGAGGTGAACACCCACTACAAGACCGTGCTGGAAAAGGGCGGGCTGGTATTTTCGGGCATGTCGCCGGACGGTTCACTGCCGGAGATCGTCGAGCGGCCGGACCATCCCTGGTTCGTCGGCGTGCAGTTCCATCCGGAACTTAAGTCCAAGCCGTTTGACCCGCACCCGCTGTTCGCGAGCTTCATTCAAGCCACGGTGCGGCAGTCTAGACTGGTTTAAGCAGCAGAGCGCGGACGCTCTGCCGAAAGGCCCGCGTCGCGTTCATATTCCTCGGCAAGTGCTTTTAATGCGATCGAAGTCTGGTGATCGGCAATGCCAATCGCCAGCCGCCGGCACTGCGCAGCCTTGTGCCGGAGCCGGTCCGCTTCTTCTCGCGGAACCTCGCCTTGTACTTGTTCAAACATGTTGTGCATCACGCTTAACCACCCGCTTACTGCGGGCAGAAACGTTGATGGACATCAAGAGTTCCGGCCAAGCCGGCAAAAATGTGCGGAAAAAGCAAAGGGCGCCCGGACCGTGGTCCGAACGCCCCCCGCCGCGGCACCCAAAGGGAGGAAGGCGCCGCTAGCCTTGTTTGTCAGGCCGCATCGGCCTGATGCGCGATCGAAGCCGTTTCAACGGCGCCATTCACGGCAATCTTCTTGGGCTTCATGGCCTCGGGGATCTCGCGCACCAGCTCGATCACCAACAGGCCATCGGACAGATCGGCGCGCTCGACGCGGACGAAATCGGCAAGCTCGAAGCGGCGCTCAAAGCTGCGATTCGCAATGCCGAGATGCAGATAATCGCCCTGATTATTCTCGTTCTCGCCGGCTTTTCTGCCCGCCACGAGCAGCAGATTCTGCTGCGCCGTGATGTCGATCTCGCCGGGCTTGAAACCAGCCACGGCAAGCGTGATTCGGTAGCGGTCTTCAGAGACGCGCTCGAGATTGAACGGCGGATAATTTTCGCCCGCGGATTGGCGCGCACTGGCTTCGAGTAAATCGAAAAGGCGATCAAAACCGATGGTTGAGCGACGAAAGGGGGTAAAATCGAATTGACGCATTCAAAGCCTCTTATCGAGCGAGTTGAACCTACAAAGACGCCCGGCCGCAGCCGCTGCGTCCTTGCCGCGGCCCAATAGGCGCCGCGGTTTTTACAATTTGGGTGGGCGGAGCGTTGGTTTCAAGAGCGACCAATCGGGTGGTTTCCGGGCCGGGCAACGCGCGCTTTGGCTTCCCCAAGATTAGCTTGCTCGCTAAACCATACCAAATAAGTGGAGATTAAGCGCGACATCAAAAAAGGGATCTTTCATGCGTTTCGCCAAGCTCACACTTTCGCTGCTCGCCGGTATTTCCCCGCTCGCCGCGCACGGCCAGATCGTTACCGCTCCGGTCGAGGAACAGGGAGCGTCGACCGCTCCGGGCGATCAGGATCGGACCCCCGAAGAGGTTCAGCGCAGCTCGGTCGCATCCGACATCGTCGTAACGGCGCGCCGCCGCGCGGAGCAGGTGCAGGACGTGCCGATCCCGATTTCGGTGGTGGGTGTGAAGGAGCTGGACAGCACCGGCAGCTTCAACGTCCAGCGGCTCCAGCAGCTTCAGCCGACGCTGCAATTCTATTCGACAAACCCGCGCAATTCGTCGGTCAACATCCGCGGCATCGGCGCGCCTCTGGGTCTCACCAATGACGGCATCGATCAGGGCGTCGGCGTCTATATCGACCAGGTTTATTTCAGCCGCGTCGCGGTCGCCACGCTCGATTTCCTCGACGTGCAGCAGGTGGAAACGCTGCGCGGACCGCAGGGCACACTCTATGGCAAGAACACCGTGGCCGGCGCGATCGCGATCACCAGCAAGGCACCGAGCTTCCATTTTGAGGGCCGCTCCGAGGTCACTTTGGGCAGCCTCGATCTGAAGCAGGCCAAGGCGTCGGTGTCCGGCCCCTTGAGCGACACGGTCGCCGTTCGTCTGGGTCTGTCCTCCACCAGCCGTCGCGGCACGATCTACAATGTGGCGAGCCGCCGTTACGTCAACGAGCAGGACAATCTCGGTGTGCGCGGCGCGATCCTGTGGAACGCTGCCGACAATCTGAAGCTTACTTTGTCAGGCGACTATAACCGCCAGAACCCCGAATGCTGCGCCCAGATCTATGTGCGCAATGGCCCCACCCAGCGCGCCGCCAACCGCCAATATGCGGCCCTGACCGCAGCCTTTGGCTATGCGGTGCCCAGCACCAACCCATTCGATCGGCTGACCGATGTCGATGCCGAATTGAACGCGCTCAATATCTTGGGCGGCGCGTCGCTGCGCGGCGAGCTCGATCTCGGCTCCGGTACGCTGACTTCGGTCTCCGCATGGCGCTTCTGGGACTGGGGCCCGGCCAACGATCGTGACTTCACCGGCCTGCCGATCACCACGCTGTCGCAAAACCCGACCAAGCAGAACCAGTTCACCCAGGAATTCCGCTATGCGGGCGAGGGCAATGGCTTTGACTATGTGCTTGGCGCCTTCGGTTTCTATCAGGACATCCACACCACCGGCGTCCAGCAGCAGGGTTCGGCCGCGAGCCGCTGGCTGCTCGCACCAAGCAACGCGCTGTCCAACGACCCGAGCGTGTTGAACGGCCTGACCGCTGAGAACGATATCCGCCTCAAGAATTTCAGCGGGGCGCTGTTCGCCAAGTTCAACTGGAACGTCGCGGACAAGATCACCGTCTCGCCGGGTGTGCGGATCAACTATGACGATAAGGTCGGCAGCTATGTCAGCATCGTCCGCGATTCGGCGGGCGTGCTCGTCCCCTATAGCGGCGGTACCGCGCGCCAGGCTGCGCAGCGCGAGGCGATCCAGCCCCAGGCCTTCAACAACGAAGCCTATCGCGCCTGGAACCTCTCTTACGATCTGACGCTGTCGTACAAGCCGTCACGCGACGTGCTGCTTTACGCAACCTACGCCCACACGTTCAAATCGGGCGGTCTGAACCTCAACGGCGTTCCCGTGGTGAGCGGCGTTGTCCAGACCAGCCTCGCGCAGGTCGCGCCGGAACAGGTCGATCACTTCGAACTTGGTGCGAAAACCCAGTTCTGGGACCGCAAGGCGACGTTCAACGTCACCGGCTACTGGACCAGCATCAAGGATTATCAGGCCGTCGTGAACAACGGCGCAAACTCTACGCTGCGCGGCTATCTCGCCAATGCAGGTTCGGTTCGCGTGCGCGGCGTGGAAGCGGATTTCTCGCTGCGCCCGACCAAGAACCTCAGCCTCTATATCAACGGCGCCTATACCGATCACGAATATGTCGAGTTCGTCAACGCGCCGTGCCCGCCCGAGCGTTCGGGCGGTACTGCTGCACCGCTGGGCAGCGCGGGCGGCACGCCCGGCGTTCCCGGCCAGCTCAGCCCGGTGGTCTGCGATATTTCGGGCCAGTGGCTGCCCGGCATCTCGAACTGGGCGTTCTCGTATGGCGGCGAATATAACGTCCCCGCCAAGGTCTTCGATCTCGACGGCGAATTCTATATCGGCGCCGACGCCAGCTCGCGTTCCAAATTCTCGTCGAACGCTTCGCGATCGATCTACACGGACATCAACGGCTACACGCTGGCGAATGCCCGCATCGGTTTCCGCACCGATGATTTCAATCTGTTCGGCTGGGTCCGCAACGCGCTGGACGAGAAATATTACGACGTCCTCGCGACCACGCCGGGCAACACCGGCCTGATTGCCGGCCAGCCCGGCGATCCGCGGACTTATGGCTTCACGATCAGCAAGGCTTTCTGATCGGGACGGTCTGACGGACGGATAAGAGCTTGCGTCGTGCCATGGCCGGGCGGCGCAGGAGGGGAGGAGGGGCGCGCACGCATGCTCCTTCTCCCTTTTTCTAATATCGTGATCCGGGCCTTCGCCGCGACGACGCCAAAACGAAAACGGCCGGACTGTTTCCAGCCCGGCCGCCTGCGTGACGATTGCGCGTCAGCCCCCTTTGTCAGGCCTCGCCCACACGTTCGTTCTTGCCAACGAACGGGACTAAGCCCTCCCCGAACCACGGCCTTTACTGCCTGCGTTTCGACAGGGGTTTGCTACGAGCGGTTGTCGGCTTTGTCACCGGCTTTGGCATAGGTTGCGACAGTTTGACCGCGCCCTGTGGCGATTCCGCAACAGCCCTTTGCGCGGTAGGAATTGGCGAGGGGCGTTGCGGGGATTAGGCACACACCCTAGAGCCTAAAGACAATGACGCAGCATCCTTTGGAAACTCCATGCTGATTTCGCGCTACGAGCGCATGATCGCCCGCCGCTATCTGCTGCCCGGGCGCAGCGAAGCATTCATCGCAGTGGTCGCCGGATTCAGCCTTGTCGCGGTGATGCTTGGCGTCGCGGCGCTGATCATCGTGATGAGCGTGATGAACGGCTTCCGCGCCGAACTGTTCGACAAGATCACCGGACTGAACGGCCATGCCGTGATCCAGGGCTATGGCGGCCAGATGCGGGATTGGCGGCAGGTTATCGCCGATGCCAAGGCGACGCCGGGCGTAACCGATGCGACTCCGCTGATCGAGCAGCCGCTGTTCGCCAGCAACAATGGCCGGGTCGAATTCGCGCAGGTTCGCGGGATGCGCATCGAGGACATCCTCAACAACCCGTCACTCAAGGGCAAGGAAGTGCTCGGCTCGCTCAAGGACCTTGTCCCCGGTGGCGAACAGGTGGCGATCGGCAGCCGCCTTGCCGAATCGCTTGGTGCTACGGTCGGCAGCAGCATTTCGATCATCAATCCGCAGGGTGCAACCACCCCTTTCGGCACGATGTTCCGCACCGTGCAATATAAGGTCGCAGCGATCTTTGAAGTCGGCATCTATGATTTCGACAAGATCTTCGTGATCATGCCGATGGAGGATGCGCAGACCCTGTTGCTGCTCGGCGACGGCGTCTCGATGGTCGAGCTCGATACCGAGGATGCCGACAAGGTCGGGACGATCCTCGCGCCGCTGGTGGAGAAGGTCGGCAGTCGCGGCCAGATCACCGATTGGCGCATGATGAATCGCGAACTTTTCGAGGCGCTGTCGGTCGATCGTATCGTCTCGTTCACGGTGCTTTCGATCATCCTGATCGTGGCCGCGTTCAACATCGTCTCATCGCTGATCATGCTGGTTCGTGCCAAGAACCGCGACATTGCGGTGCTGCGAACGATGGGCGCGTCGCGCGCGGCGCTGATGCGAATCTTCATCACGGTTGGCACGGCGATCGGAGCGCTCGGCGTTGCCGCAGGCGGCCTGCTCGGCTTCCTCGTCATCACGTTTCGCGCCCAGGTCGTCTGGTTCATCGGGCTGGTCACCGGCACGCAGATCTGGGACCCCTCGATGCGCTTCCTTACCGAACTGCCCGCGCGCACCGATCCGTTCGAGACGATCGGCATCTGCGTAATGGCGCTATTGTTCTGCTTCCTCGCCACGCTCTATCCGGCGTGGAAGGCGGCGAGCACCGATCCGGTACAGGTGCTTCGTTATGAATAGTGTTGAAGGACGCGCCGTGAACGGCACTGAGGCAATCCTCCAGACCCGCGCTTTGAAGCGCAGCTTCACGCAGGGTGAGGCCACGATCGAGGTGCTTCGTGGCATCGATCTTGATATCCAGCCGGGCGAAATCGTCGGCCTGCTCGGCCCTTCGGGCTCGGGTAAATCCACGCTGCTACAGGCGGTTGGCCTGCTCGAGGGTGGCTTCGAAGGCTCTATTCGAATCGCTGGCAAGGAAGCGGCGCAGCTCGACAGCCCGGGCCGCACTGCGGTCCGCCGGGATAGTCTGGGTTTTATCTACCAGTTCCATCACCTTCTGCCCGATTTCAACGCGATCGAGAATGTCGTGCTGCCGCAGATGATCCACGGCTCCACCCGCGTCGATGCGGACACGCGCGCCGCGCATCTGCTCACCACGCTCGGTCTCGGCAACCGCCTGACCCACCGGCCGAACCAGCTTTCCGGCGGCGAGCAGCAGCGCGTCGCCGTCGCCCGCGCGCTCGCCAATCGCCCGGCGCTGGTGCTGGCCGACGAGCCCACCGGCAATCTGGATGAGGCGACCGCAGGCAAGGTCTTCGCCGAATTCCTCAATCTCGTTCGCGGCGAAGGCTCGGCGGCGTTGATCGCTACGCATAACGAGCGACTTGCCGAACGGATGGACCGCGTCGTGCGGCTGCATGACGGCGTACTGGAATAAGGATAGGGCGCATGACCGCGATCACCGAAATCCCCGTGAACACCAAGACCGGCGAGGCGGACCTTTCGGCCTATGCGGGGCAGGTGCTGTTGATCGTCAACACGGCCTCGAAATGCGGATTCACCCCGCAATATGAGGGGCTGGAGGCGCTGTATCGCAAATATAAGGATCGCGGCTTCGCGGTGCTGGCCTTCCCGTGCAACCAGTTCGGCGCGCAGGAACCGGGCGATGCGGCGGAAATCGCGAACTTCTGTTCGCTCACCTATGACGTGACTTTCCCGGTCTTTCCCAAGATCGACGTGAACGGGCCGCAGGCGGCGCCCCTGTTCGAGCATCTCAAGGCCGAAGCGCCGGGGCTGCTGGGGTCGAAGGGGATCAAGTGGAACTTCACCAAGTTCCTCGTCGATCGCGCGGGCAAGACCGTCGAGCGCTATGCGCCGACCACGAAGCCCGATTCGATCGAAGCCGATATCGAGAAGCTGCTCTAGCGCAATCTGCTCCCCTCTTTTACGCGGAGGGGCATGATGCAGCGCAAGTGGTGGGGCGGGAGGAGGGCACCCCACCACCGCGCTTGGGGACTGCGTGCCCGGCAAGAGGCACGCCAGGATCTTCTCTTGAAGATCCCGCGCCCCCTTACCGATTGCCTGCGTGCGGCAGGCAAATCACATATTGTCCGTTGGCTTCGATGCCCGGCGTATCGGCATTCTCGTCGCCTTCGATCAGCGAGCGCAGCCCGGCGAGCATGCCGATCATGCTGCCGGCGGCCTTGAGCGGCCGACCGCGCGGATCGCGGCGGGGTTTGGGACGCGCGCCGCGCGGTTCGCGGCGGCGCGGCGGCGGCGCCATGCGCTGCATGCGTCCCGCGACCGAAGCGGCATCGCCTTCGCGCCCGAATTCCCGCCAGACAACGCGGAACCCCTTGGGCACTTCGGTCCAGTCGCCATCTTCGCTGCGGATCAGATCGCAGCTGCAACGGTGGCAGATTGCGAAGTCCAGGCCCTGATTTTGGTGGTGTGTCGTACCGGCAGTGTGGCCGGCGATTGTACAAAGGATAGTCATCTCAATGCACTCCCTGTGCGCTTAGAGAATCGAAACGAAAGGTGGCGAGTTCCCGGAATTGTTCGTCGTCGCATTGCATTGCGATCTGTGGGTTCCAGATTTCGAAGCTGTCGCCGGTGCCGACGAACAGAGCGTGACTGCCGATTTTGCCGAGGTGGCGCATCGCAGCAGAAAGGGTGAGCCGGGCGGCGTCGCGCGGCATGCGATCCGTGAGCGCGAAGCTGCGCCGCATCCGGTTATAATGGCCGCGGGCATCCTCGCCGCGCGCTTCGCCGTCCAGCCGGCGGCGCTCGTTGCGCTCGGCAAGGCGGGCGAGATGATCGCGGCCATAGCCGATCAGACAGGCGTCTGATTCATGCTTGGCGACAAGGATATCGGCAGGGTCGCTCGCGATGGCTTCGTTAAGGAATGCGGGGATAGCGATGCTGCCATCCGCACCCACTTCACAAATCTCGCTGCCTAGAAAAAACACACTCATACTCGCCTCGACTCGGTTTCCCTAAGGCTAACCCGTTGTAATGCATCGCTGCATGCTGGCTGCCTTATTCACGCCATAATAGCGCCCGAATCTGGCCCTCCGATGAACCGTTCCGTTTGAACGACGAAACGTGTTAACCATGTTTTGATCTAAATCAGGATTGTCCGCTATTCCGTGCGGACCCCTTCCGAGACTCGCCGTAAGGGCTGCCCCTTAAGTACTGCGCGGATATGCAAGGATTTTTCCAAATCCTGTGGATGAATCCTGCCTGCGCGCTGGTCATAACGGGCGCCAAACCCTAGCTTGTGCGTATGCTGCACTCAGGATTCGTACCGCTTCGGGTTTTTTCCTGTTTCACCATGCTCGAAGGCGCAATCGAGCCGAAGGCGATAGCCAAGCGGGCCCGCGAATTGGGCTTTCCGGCGGTCGCATTGGTCGATCGCAACGGGCTGTACGCAGCGATGCCTTTTTCCGAAGCCTGCATGAAGACCGGCGTTCAGCCGATCATCGGCACCTTGCTGGCGGTCAAGCGTCCCAACGTGCCCGAAGGCGTTACCGCGCCGATCGACTGGCTTGCGCTCTATGCGCAGGATCAGACGGGGTATGAGAATCTGTGCAACCTCGTTTCGATGGCGCATCTGGATCGCCCGATCGAGGAAGACGCTCATGTCAGCTTCGAATCGCTACAGGCGCGGACCGATGGACTTATCTGCCTGACTGCGGGTGCCGAGGGCGCTCTGGCGCGGCTGTATGCCGAGCAGCAGGATGTGGCCGCCGAAGCCTATGGCGATTTGCTCGCGACGATGTTCCCGGACCGTCTCTATATCGAAATCACGCGCCGACTCGATGAGGTCGAAGGCCGCGCCGAGCCCAAGCTGCTTGAATATGCCTATGCCCGCGATCTGCCTCTGGTCGCGACCAATCCGAGCAGTTTCGCCGAAGAAACCTTCCACGAAGCGCATGACGCGATGCTGTGCATCGCCAATTCGTCGTATATCGCCAGCGACGATCGCCCGCGTTCCTCGCCCGACGCGTGGATGAAGCCAGCGAACGAGATGAAGTCGCTCTTCGCCGATCTGCCTGAGGCGCTGGCGAACACGATGGTGGTGGCGCAGCGCTGTGCCTATGCCGCGCCGAAGCGCAAGCCGATCCTGCCCAGCCTTGCCGGTGATCGCGAAGGCGAAGCGACGATGCTCCGCGAGATGGCTTGGGTCGGGCTGGACAACCGCCTGTCCAAGGCCGGGATCACGTCCGCCGACGAGCGTAAACCCTATGAAGACCGACTCGAATTCGAGCTCGACGTCATCATCCAGATGGGGTTCCCCGGCTATTTCCTGATCGTTGCCGATTTCATCCAATGGGCAAAGTCGCACGATATTCCGGTGGGGCCGGGCCGTGGTTCGGGCGCAGGCTCGGTCGTCGCATGGGTGCTGACGATCACCGATCTCGATCCGCTCAAGCTCGGCCTGCTCTTCGAACGTTTCCTCAATCCCGAACGTGTGTCGATGCCGGATTTCGACATCGATTTCTGCGAAACCCGCCGCGGCGAAGTGATTCGCTACGTCCAGCAGAAATATGGCCGCGACACCGTGGCGCAGATCATCACCTTCGGGACGATGAAAGCGCGCGCGGTGCTCAAGGATGTCGGGCGCGTGCTCCAGATGAGCTATGGCCAGGTCGATCGTCTCGCCAAGCAGATCCCCAACCACCCGACCGATCCGTGGACGCTGGAGCGCACGCTCAACGGCGTCAGCGAATTCCACAACGAGTATAAGCAGCACAAGGATGTGCGGCATCTGATCGATCTGTCGATGCGGCTCGAAGGCTTGCCGCGCCACAGCTCGACTCACGCTGCCGGCGTGGTGATCGGCGATCGCCCGCTCGCCGAGCTGGTGCCGCTCTATCGCGATCCGCGCTCGGACATGCCCGTCACTCAGTTCGACATGAAATATGTCGAAGCGGCGGGGCTAGTGAAGTTCGATTTTCTCGGCCTGAAGACGTTGTCGGTGCTCAAGCGCGCCGTTGAGTTGCTGTCCGATCGCGGCATCGATGTGGAGCTGGAAACGCTCGAATGGGACGATCCCGAAGTCTATGAACTGCTCCAGCGCGGCGACACGGTCGGCGTGTTCCAGCTGGAATCCGAAGGCATGCGCCGCACGCTGACCGCCGTGCGACCCACCAATTTCGGCGACATCATCGCGCTCGTCTCGCTTTATCGCCCCGGCCCGATGGACAACATCCCGAGCTTCGGACACCGCAAGGGCGGCCGCGAAGAGATCGTCTATCCGCACGCCTTGCTCGAGACGATCCTAGGCGAGACCTATGGCATCTTCGTCTATCAGGAACAGGTGATGCAGGCGGCGCAGGTGCTCGCCGGCTACACGCTGGGCGGCGCAGACATGCTTCGTCGCGCGATGGGCAAGAAGATCAAGGCGGAGATGGATCAGCAGCGCGCGATCTTCGTCGAAGGCTGCGCGAAGGTGAACCAGATCCCGGCCGCAAAGGCCAATGAGCTGTTCGACTTGATCGACAAGTTCGCGGGCTATGGCTTCAACAAGTCGCACGCCGCAGCTTATGCGCTGCTCGCTTATCATACGGCGTGGCTCAAGGCGCATTATCCGCACGAATTCTTCGCCGCATCGATGGCGTATGACATCCACCAGACCGACAAGCTCGCGATCTTCGCGGATGATATGCGTCGTCTGGGCGTCGCGTGCCTGCCGCCCGATATCAACGCCAGCCTCGGCGATTTCTCGGTGGAGAAGGTCGAGGAGGGCTATGCCGTCCGCTATGCGCTGGGCGCGCTCAAGGGCGTCGGCGAAAAGGCGATGGACCAGCTGGTCGAGGAGCGCGACAATAACGGGGCGTTCAAGTCGCTCGACGATTTTGCCCGCCGCGTCGATCCGCGCATCCTGAACAAGCGGCAGGTCGAGACCTTGGCGGGGGCAGGGGCATTTGACAGCGTCCAGGCCAATCGCGCCGGAGTGTTCGCCGCATCCGAGACGATCCTCGCGGTCTCGCAGCGCACGCATGAAAGCCGCACGAGCGGGCAGGGCGGCCTGTTCGGCGAATCCGAGCCCGGCGGCGGCGCGATCACGCTGCCCAAAGGCGCGCACTGGTCGATGGCGGACAGCATCGGCGCCGAGAAGGACGCGTTCGGCTATTATTTCTCGGCGCACCCGCTCGATCGCTACGAGCATCTCGCCAAGCTGCATGGCGCACGGCTGCTGATGTCGCTCAGCGAGATTCCGATCCCCGAAGGTGCCCGCATCGGCGCGACGGTGGCGGCGTTGATCGAGGATGCGCGCTGGCGCACTTCGGCGCGCGGCAATCGCTATCTGATGGCGACGATCAGCGACACCAGCGGCCAGATGCCGACCACCTGTTTCGAGGAAATGGCGGCCAAGGACATGGAGGAATGCGCCCGCGCCGGCGGCTGTGCGATCCTCACCGTGGAACTGGACAAGCGCCCCGGCGAAGACAGCGCCCGCGTTACGGTCCGCCGCGTCCAGCCGCTCGAAGGGCTTGCCGATACCGCGAAGCTCACCCTCAACGTCGCGGTGGATGATCCCCGTGCGCTTGCGGTGCTGGCCGATATGGTCGCCGATCAGCGCGGCGGGCGCGGGCAGATATTCGTCCGCGCGCCGATCGCCGATGGCGAGGCCGAACTGGTGCTGGGTCGCGACTTCCGCCTCGATGGCGAACTGGCCGAAAAGATCGAGAATTTGCCCGGCATCCGCTGGGCATCGCTCAAGACCGCCGAGAGTCCGCCGCTGGCCGCCGTGGCCTGACACCACCCCACTCGACACAGCCCCGCCTCCAAGGTTACGCTCTCGAAAAAGCGGTATGGAGAGTTTGATGCTAGGCGGTATGCAGGATTTCGAACTTCGGGTGCCGCGGCTGCTCGATCATGCCGAGCGCGAGCATTGGAGCCGCGAACTGGTCACACGCTGGGCGGATGGAACCGAGAGCCGCACGACCTGGGCTGGCGTTGCGCGCGACGCGAAGAAGCTGGCGCAGGCGCTGGAGCGGCTGGGCATGAAGCCGGGCGATCGCATCGCTACGCTGGGCATGAACCACGGGCCGCATATCGTCGCCTGGTATGGGGCGATCGGGATGGGCGGGGTGATCCACACGATCAATCCGCGCCTGTTCGACGAACAGCTCATCTACATCGCCAACCATGCCGAGGATCGCGTTCTTTTCTACGACAAGGCATTCCAGCCGATCGTCGATCGAATGAAGCCGCATTGGAATACGATCGAGCATTATTTCGTGTTCGATGGCGCCGGGGCCGATGGCTTCGAAGCGCTGATCAGCCAGGAAGACGGCAATTACACCTGGCACGAGGGCCCCGAGCGCGATCCGTGCATGATTTGCTACACCAGCGGCACCACGGGCAATCCGAAGGGCGTGCTGTACGAACATCGCTCGACGATGATCCACGCAATGGCCGAGGTCGCGCCCGCGGTGTTCAACATGTCGGCGCGCTCGGTGGTGCTGCCGATCGTGCCGATGTTCCATGCCGCCGCCTGGGGTTTGCCCTTTGCCGGGGCGCTGGCGGGCAGCAAGTTCGTCTATTCGGCGACCAACGACGCCAAGACGATCTGCGACCTGATGAACACCGAGAAGGTCACGCACTCGGCGGGCGTGCCCACCGTCTGGCTCGCGATGTTCAAATATATGGACGAGACTGGCGACGGGCCGAAATATCTCGAGCAGGTCACCATCGGTGGCTCCGCTGCACCGCGCGCGATGATCGATCGGATCATGAACATGGGCGTCGAGGTCAAGCATCTGTGGGGCATGACCGAGACCTCGCCGATCGGCACCGCGGGCACCCGCCCGGTGAATTGGGAGGATATGAGCCAGGACGAGAAGCTCGATCTGATCTGCAAACAGGGCAGTGCGCCATTTGGCATCGAACTGCGTGTCGTTGACGACGAAGGCCGCGTTCTGCCGCGCGATGGCAAGAGTTCAGGCCGCTTGCAGGTGCGCGGGCCATGGGTCGTGAAGCGTTATTTCAAGGGCGAGGAAGACGCGGTCGACAAGGATGATTGGTTCGATACCGGCGACGTTTCGGTGCTGCATCCGGATGGCGTGATGCAGATCACCGATCGCGCCAAGGACGTGATCAAATCGGGCGGCGAATGGATCAGCTCGGTCGATCTGGAGAATGCGGCGGTCGGTTGCGCGGGTGTCCATGAAGCGGCGGCGATTGGCGTGCATCATCCGAAATGGGATGAGCGCCCGATCCTGCTCGTTGTGCGCAGGCCGGATAGCGCGGTAACGTCCGACGAAATTCAGGCGCATCTCGCCAATCATGTCGCGAAATGGTGGCTGCCCGACGAAATCCACTTCGTCGACGAACTCCCGCACACCGCGACCGGCAAGCTGCTCAAAACCGCGATCCGCGCGCAGTATAAGGATTTCAAGCTGGCGGCCGCCTAAGCCGCCAGCCGCGTCCGGTTTCGTCCGCTGTCCTTTGCGTCGTAAAGTGCTTCGTCGGCGCGGAGGATCAGGCGGTCGCGCCCTTCCTCTGCGTGATAATGCGCGACGCCCACGCTGATCGTGATCGGTGCCAGCGCACCCGTCGACAGCGCCATGCGTCGCCGCGAAACCACGTCGCGCAGCCGTTCGCCAGCGATGCCCGACTGGATCTGATCGGTATCGGTCATCAGCACCGCGAATTCCTCTCCGCCCAGCCGCCCGATCACGTCGCCGCCGCGCATCGTCTCGCGCGCAGTATCGGCAAAGCGGCGCAGTACTTCGTCGCCGCCGGCATGGCCGAACCGATCGTTGACGCTCTTGAAATGGTCGAGATCGATCAGCGCGAGCGCCATGGGGGAACCGCTGCGTTGCGAGCGCGTGATTTCAGTATCGAGCGCAGCCATAAAGGCGCGGCGATTGAGCAGGCCCGTCAGTTCATCGGTGGTCGCGGCGTGGCGAAGCTGTTCCTCCATATCCAGCGTGTGCCTGCGGGCCTTCGATGCCTGCACCCCGGCCCATGTGACGATCATCAGAAAGAAGAGTGCCAGCCCGGCCAGCGCATAGTCGGCATATTCGCTGGCCTTGGCGGCAACCGCATTTCCCGCGACCCGTTCGGTGAGCAGCCGGCGTTCCTCGCGCTCGATTCCTTCGATGAGCGTGAGCAGCGCTTCGCTCTCTCTCCGTCCTTCGCCGTTTTTGACCAACGCCACCGCTTCAGCCGTTCGCCCCTCTCGGGCCAGCGCGATGGTTCGCTCGATCACGTCGAGATAGCGCTTCATCTGCGCGTCCAGCGTGCTGGTCATCGGGCGCTGCGCCGCATTGTCCTGGGTCAACTCACGCAGCCGGCTGACGAGTTCTGGCGCGGCGCGGCTACCCACGATGTAAGGCTTCAGAAACTCGGCATCCGCGGTGATCAGATAGCCGCGCTCGCCGCGCAGCGCTGCGTTTGCGGCCGATCGCACCTTCTCGGCAGTCAGCAGCACTTGCATCGTGTGCATTTGCCAGCCCTCCGCCTCTTTTCGGCGCTGGCTGGCGTGAATCGAGTTCACGGTGATGGCGACAAGCATCAGCGCCAGCGCGATCACCGCGCCAAAGCCATAGATATGGCGGCGACGGCTCGACATCTGATCGTTCAGGGTTGTGGTGTTGCGACTCACGAGCGTCCTCATCGGTGCGCCCCCACCAATCATGATGGTAATCCAAGGAAGTAAACAGGTGCTTGCGGTCCGCCTCCGGCTAGTACACGTTTCGCAATTGCGAAGGGAACTGATGCATGGATCAGGCGGCGGTGACGGTGGGATCGGCGGGAAGTAGCGGGGCTGCGGTGACGCTGCCTGCGCGGCCCGAGCCGATCCGCGTGGTCCCTTCCGAAACAGCGATCGTCGTGATCGACATGCAAAATGCCTATGCCTCGCCCGGTGGCTATGTCGATCAGGCGGGGTTCGATATTTCGGGCGCGGCCGGCACGATTGGCCAGATCGCCAAGGTGCTGGATACCGGGCGCCGCGCCGGGGTGCAGATCGTCTATCTGCAAAATGGCTGGGATCCGGAATATCTTGAGGCGGGCGGGCCGGGCTCGCCAAATTGGCACAAATCGAATGCGCTCAAGACGATGCGCAAGCGCCCCGAACTGGCCGGCAAGCTGCTCGCGCGCGGCGGGTGGGATTATGATCTGGTTGAGGGCCTCGCGCCACAGCCCGGCGATATCACTATCGGCAAGACGCGCTATTCGGCCTTCTTCAATTCGCAGCTCGATAGCGTGCTGCGCTCGCGGGGGATCAAGACGATCGTGTTCGTCGGCATCGCCACCAATGTGTGTGTCGAGAGCACGCTGCGCGACGGCTTCCACCTCGAATATTTCGGGGTGATGCTGGAGGACGCAACGCATCATCTGGGGCCACCCGCGATGCAGGATGCCACCGTCTACAATGTCGAGAAATTCTTCGGCTGGGTGAGCAACACGCAGGATTTCTGCGGCTCGTTTGGCCAGATGCCGGAATGAGCATTGGGGAAATCGTCGCCGCAGGGTTTGGGTTGCTCGTCATCCTGGCGGTGCTTTGGAATTTTCGCAGACCCGGCGCGCGTGACGAAGATCACGACAATTGGACCAACGATAGCGATGCGGGACACGCTGGCCAGCATGGTGCGGGCGGCGGTCACGGATCGAGCGCCGACTAGATCGCCGGTTTCAAGCTGAACAACAGGAGTGACGATGCCCTTCGAACCGATCAACCCGCCGCAATTCCCAACCCCGATCGCGCCCTATTCGGCGGGAGCGAGGGCGGGGAATACCGTCTACGTTTCGGGCGTGCTGGCGCTGGGTGAGGGCGGAGTGGTGCTCCATATCGGCGACGCGGCGGCGCAGACGCGGCACGTGCTGGACGTCATCAAGATCACGCTGGAAGCCGGCGGCGCAACGCTTGAGGACGTGGCGATGAACCACATATTCCTCAAGGACCTCGCCGATTACGCGGCCTTCAACGCCGTCTATGCAGAGTATTTTCCGAGTGCCAAGCCGGCACGCTACTGCATCAGATGTGATCTGGTGAAGTCCGATTGCCTGGTCGAAATCGCCAGCGTGGCCCATATCGCGTGACGGGGCAGATTGCAGGTCTCTATTGGGAATCGCATGGGCGCAAAGATGCCGAGCCGCTGATCCTTTCATCGGGGTTGGGCGGATCGGGGCAGTATTGGAAGCCCAACCTTGCGGCGCTCGCCGAGCATTTTCGCGTAATCCTTTACGATCATCGCGGCACTGGCCGTTCGGATCGAACCCTCGCCGGGCGCGTCACCGTTGAGACGATGGCCGAAGACGTCATCGCGCTGATGGACGGGCTGGGCATCGAGAAAGCGCATTTCGTCGGCCATGCGGCGGGCGGCGTTATCGGTCTGTCGCTGGCGCTGAGCGCGCCCGAGCGGCTTCTCGGCGTCGTCGTGGTCAACGGCTGGTCGAAGCTCGATCCGCATTTCGCCCGCTGCTTCGATACGCGGCTGGCGCTGCTGCGCGATGGCGGCGTGCGCGCGTATCTCAAGGCGCAACCGATCTTCCTATATCCGGCCAACTGGAGCTCGGATCATAGCGCCCAGCTCGATGCGGAGCTTGAGGAGCAGATCATGGGCTTCCCCGATCCGGATACGATTGTCCGCCGTGTCACTGCGCTGCGCAGCTTCGATATCGACGATCGGCTCGGTGAGATCCGCATGCCCGTTCTGCTCATCGTTTCCGAGGACGACATGCTCGTCCCCGCGCAATGCTCGCACCATCTTTCCAAAGCGATCCCGCTTGCGAAGCTCGGCGTGCTTGGCTCGGGCGGCCATGCGTGCAACGTTACCCGTCCTGAAACTTTCAATCGTATCGTGCTGTCCTGGCTCAGCCAGTCCGACAATTAGGAGTTATCCCCATGCAGGTCGGCGTGTTTGTTCCCATCAACAATAATGGCTGGCTGATTTCGGAGAACGCCCCGCAGTACAAGCCGAGCTTCGACATGAACAAGGAGATCGCGATCGCGGCCGAGAAGCATGGCCTCGATTTCCTCCTCTCCATGATCAAGCTGCGCGGTTTCGGCGGCAAGACCGAATTCTGGGAATATGGTCTGGAGAGCTTCACGCTGATGGCCGCGCTCGCCGCGGTCACGAGCAAGATCAAGATCTACGCGACCTGCCCGACTTTGGTGATCCCGCCGGCCTTTGCCGCGCGGATGTGCAACACGATCGACAGCATCAGCCATGGCCGCTTCGGGCTCAATCTGATCACCGGCTGGCAGAAGCCCGAATATAGCCAGATGGGCATGTGGCCGGGCGAGGATCACTTCCGCAATCGCTACCAGATGCTCGACGAATATGCCCGCATCCTGCGCGAATTGTGGGAAACCGGCCGCAGCGATTTCAAGGGCGATTATTACCAGATGGACGACTGCCTCGTCCGCCCGCAGCCGCAGGGTGATATGAAGATCATCTGCGCCGGTTCGTCGGACGAGGGCCTCGCTTTCTCGGCGCAATGGGCGGATTATGCCTTTTGTCTCGGCAAAGGCGTCAACACGCCGACGGCCTTCGCGTTCAACAATGAGCGGCTGGCGGAGGCGACCGCCAAAACCGGCCGCGACGTATCGGTGTTCGTGCTGGTGATGATCATCGCCGACGAGACCGACGAACTAGCAATGGCCAAGTGGAAATCATATAATGACGGCGTCGATCACGATGCCATCGCCTGGCTCAAGAATCAGGGCGCGGCCGACACGGTCAACGCAACCACCAACGTCCGCCAGCTTGCTGCGCCCGAAGGTGCCGTGAACATCAACATGGGCACGCTTGTCGGCAGTTATGAGAGCGTCGCGCGGATGCTCGACGAGATGGCCGAAGTACCGAATACCGGCGGCGTGCTGCTGACCTTCGATCACTTCCTCGAAGGCGTCGAGAATTTCGGCACGCGCATCCAGCCGCTGATGAAGAGCCGCCAGAAATAGCGGTTCCCCGCGCGAATGTTCCCTAATGTTCGCACTGCCCATGGGGTTCGCGAAAGACTGTCCGACACTGTCAAAGAGCGGCTTGCCAGGAGGCGAGCCGCGCCACACCAGCATCCGAAATCCTACATTGCAAGGGGCGTCGCAGCCTCTATGGTAACGCTACCAAAACAATAAGGCGGGATCGGGATGAGGATGATGCGTGCTCTATGGGCAATGGCCTTGTTGGTGGCCGTTCCCGCCGCACAGGCGCAGGATAAGCCGCGTTGGGTAGCGAGTTGGGCGACGGCGCTGATGGTGCCGACGAACGAGAATGTCGCTGCCGATGCCGACCTGACCGATGCGACGCTACGGCAGGTCGTGCGGCTTACGCTGGGCGGCAAACAGCTTCGCGTGCGCCTGTCGAATGTGTTTGGCAATTCGCCGCTGGCGATCGACGCGGCGAGCATCGCGCGTTCGACGGCCAATGCCACGTCGAAGGTCGAGACCGCGAGCCTCAAGCGGCTGACCTTCAATGGCTCGCCCCGGATCGTCATCCCGGCGGGTGCTGAATATTGGTCGGACGCAGTCGCGATGCCTGTCGATGCCGGCGTGGACCTGACGATCAGCCTCTATCTCCCCAATGCGCCCGACCGGCAGACCAGCCACCCCGGCGCCCGCGCGACCAGCTATTTCGCGCGGGGCGATCAGGTCGCGGCGGCCGAGCTACCGGGCGCGAAGACCGGCACGCGCTGGTATCTGATCGGCGGGATCGAAGTCGATGCGCCGGGCGCGGGCGCAGTCGTCATCCTCGGCGATTCGATCACCGACGGCTCGGGCGTGCAGCCGAACTGGAATATGCGCTGGCCCGATGCGCTGATGCTCCGCATGCGCGCCGATCCGGCGACGCGGAACATGGCGGTGCTCAACGCGGGCATTGGCGGCAATCGGCTGCGGCTCGACGGGCTTGGCCCCAATGCGCTGGCGCGGTTTGAGCGCGAAGTCCTGTCGCCACCGGGCGTCACGCACCTGATCATTCTCGAAGGCATCAATGATCTCGGCACGCTCACCCGCGATGCGCCCGCCACGCCCGAGCAGCATGCCGCGCTGGTGAAGGAGATGATCGGCACGCTCCAGCAGATCGTATCGCGCGCCCGCACGCGCGGCATCAAGGTAATCGGCGGGACGATCATGCCAGATGGCGCGTCGGGCTATTACCACCCGGATGCCGCCAACGAAGCCGATCGCGCGGCGGTGAACGCCTGGATCCGCGCGCCCGGCAATTTCGATGGCGTGATCGATTTTGACGCAGTGATGCGCGATCCGGCCAATCCGCTGCTGCTGCGCGCCGATCTGGATTCGGGCGATGGGCTGCATCCCTCGATGATGGGCTATCAGGTGATGGCCGAGGCTGTGCCGCTGTCGCTGCTCTCGCCCAAAACCAAGGACAAGGGCCAGCAAACCCCGCCGCCACCGCCGATGATAGCGATCACCTTTGACGACATGCCTGCGCACGGCCAACTGCCGATCGGGACGACCTGGCCCGAGGTCGGCAACAGGATCATCGCCGCGTTGAAGGCCGCAAATGCGCCCGCAATGGGCTTCGTAAACGGCGCGCTGCTAGAGCAAGCCCCGGGCAGCGAGGCGGTGCTCGATGCATGGCGCGCAGCCGGGCTCCCACTCGGTAATCATGGCTGGAGCCACGCCAATCTCGATCAGATGAGCGACGCGCAATTCGCCGAGGAACTGGCGAAGAACGAAGCGCTGCTGGCAGCCAAGATGGGCAAAGAGGATTGGCGGTGGTTCCGCTATCCCTTCCTCTCCGAAGCCTCTGCCGATCCCGAAAAGCGCGCCCGCATCCGCAAGATGCTCGCGGCAAAGGGCTATAAGGTCGCCACCGTCACGATGGATTTCGGCGACTGGGCGTATACCGGCCCCTATGCGCGCTGCGTCGCCAAGCAGGACTTCGCCGCGCTGGCCGAGATGGAGAAGGCATGGCTCGCGGGCGCGGCCGCCAATGCCGATCGTTACCGCACGATGTCGCGGATGCTCCATGGCCGCGACATTCCCTATGTCCTGCTGATGCATTTGGGCGCGCTCGACGCGAAACTGATGCCGCAATTGCTGGAGATGTACCGCAAAAAGGGCTTCCGCTTCGTCAGCCTCGAGGAAGCCGCGCGCGATCCCTATTATCGCGCCGAAGTGAACCCCGCGCTGCCGCCGTCGCCGCAAGGATTGGAGGGCGCGCTCCGGGCAAAGGGAATGGACGTGCCCGCCGGGCCAGTGATGCCGGATTTCGCGAAGATGTGCGTATGAAGGCGCTCTTCAGTCTGGCGCTGTTCGTGCCCGGGATCGCGATCGCGCAGGAAGTGCCGGAGATCGATCCTGCTGACGAGATCGTTGTCAGCGGAGTGTTGCCCGAGGACCAGGGCATCGTCGTCACGGCAGTTCCGCACTGTTATGGTCGGGACGGCGATCCTTTCGATACGGTCGCCGTGCCGCACGGTGTCGGGGAGAACGGCGTGGTCGCGCCGGACTTGAGAGGGGTGGTGCGCTGGCGCCAGGACGATCAGCCGATCCTGGGCCCCGCGATCTGGCAGCGTACCGGTAACGCGATCGGCGATTATCGTTTTCGCGTGCCGGAGGAGGCCGACAAGCCGATCTGCATCGGGGCACGTCTTATCGCGACGCACGGATTTGCCTCGCTCCGGCGCATCGTGCCCACAACAGGGATGCATGGCAGCTATCTGCGCTTCTCGGCGCGCGTTTCCACCCGGGACGCCACTATGGTGCGATTTTATCTGGTCGCGGGCGACACGCACCATCGCCTCGGTCGGGGCGGCGACACAAGCACCACGCCGATCTACGGCACCCATGGCTGGCGGCAGGTCAATATGATCATGGGCCCGGTGCCCGCTTACGCCGATCACGTCAGCTATGGCTTCCTCCTGCAGGGCCGGGGCGATGTCTGGCTGAGTGACGCGAAGCTCGAAGTGATGACTCGCGAAGAAGCGCTCAAGGTCGCAGCGATGCCGCTTTCAGGGGTCGGCAAGGCCAGGCCGAATTAGGCGCGATCAGAACAACTCCCCCTGCGGCCCTGCCGGCGGTCGGAACAGATCGGTGCGCACATTGAACCGCTCGCCATCCAGACCATAGCGCCGGCATGCGATCTGGAACCGCGTGCGCAGCAGGTCCGACCACGGACCTTGCCCGCGAAAGCGCGTGTGGAAATTGGGGTCGTTATCCTTGCCGCCGCGGATCGACTGGATTGTCGCCATCACCTTGCCCGCGCGATCGGGGAAATGGGTCTCCAGCCATGCGCGGAATAGCGGCGCGACTTCGTGGGGCAGGCGGACGGGCAGGAAGAACGCCGTCCGTGCCCCGGCCTCCGCCGCTTTCTCCAGGATATGCTCCATCTCGTGATCGGTGATCTGCGGCACGATGGGGGATAGCGAGACGAACACCGGGATGCCCGCATCGCTCAGCTTGCGGATCGCGGCGATGCGCTTCGCAGGGGCCGCGGCGCGCGGCTCCAGAGTCATCGCGATTTGCGGATCGAGCGACGTGACCGAGATCATCACTGCCGCCAATCCCTTCGCGGCCATCGGCGCCAGCAGATCGATATCGCGCGTCACCCGGTCTGATTTGGTGGTGATCGTGATCGGATGATCGCATTCGGCCAGCACTTCGATGCAGCCCCGCGTGATCCGCCACTTGCTCTCGATCGGCTGATAGGGGTCGGTGTTGGTGCCAAACGCAATAGCGCGACAGGTATAGCCCGGCCTGGAAAGTTCGGCGCGGAGCAGGGCAGGGGCATCGGGCTTGGCGAACAGCTTGGTCTCGAAATCCAGCCCCGGCGACAGATCGAGATAGGCGTGGGTCGGCCGCGCGAAGCAATAGATGCAGCCGTGCTCGCAACCGCGATACGGATTGATAGAGCGATCGAATGCGATGTCGGGCGATTGGTTGCGCGTAATGATCGTCCGCGCTTTCTCCACCGTCACGCTGGTGCGCAGCGTCGGCAATTCGCCATCGACCAGTTCGCGGTCATCCAGCCAATCGCCGTCCGCATGCGTCGAAGGCAGGTTGAAGCGAGCGCTCTCCCGGTTCAGCGTTGCGCCGCGAATGGCCCGATTCTTCGCCATTGCCTCGGGATAGCGGGCGATGTAGAACATAGCAAGAACATCAAAAGGAATTGCGATGGCGAAGATCAACTATGTCGAACTGCCGGTGCAGGACGTTGCGGGCGTGCAGGACTTTTACGGCAAGGCGTTTGGCTGGAGCTTCACCGGCTATGGCCCCGATTATGCGGCGATGGAGGGCGGCGAAGTTGGGCTCGGGCTCAATGGCAGCGACGATCATCCGATCCCGCAGGTTCTCGTACTGATTGAAGTCGAAGATCTCGAGGGCGCGTTGGAGGCGGTGGTCGGTGCCGGTGGTGGCGTAACCGTGCCGATCTTCGCCTTTCCGGGCGGGCGGCGCTTTCATTTCCGCGATCCGGCGGGCAACGAACTCGGCGTTTTCGTCAACGAGCCCTGATTGTCAGCGGCGCTGATTGTCAGTGGCCCTGATTGTCAGTGGGCCTGTGCGTGATTAGGCTCCCGCTAAACCGGGGGAATTCAATGCGCCTTATCTGTCTCGCTACCGCAGCGCTCTGTTCCGCCGCGCCCGCATTCGCGCAGGATCGTACGGCATGCGCTGCGGGGCAGGTCTGCGCCAGCAATCCCGCCAGCGTGGTTGCCGCGATGGAGAAGGCCAGTCTCAAGCCCGCGCTCGGCAAGGACGCCAATGGCGATCCGCTGATCAAGAGCGAAGGCGCATCGGCCTATCATTTCGACGTGTATTTCTATGGCTGCGAGAAAACGAAAAACTGCGACTCGCTGCGTTTCGAAGTGATCTTCGAAAAGGAAGCGGCGGCGACCCCGGCGCTCGCCAATAAATGGAACGTCACCCACCGCTTCATCCAGGCTGCGGTCAAGGACGATGGCCGCTTCGTGATGGCGTATGACGTGCCCACCATCGGTGGCGTAAACCCGCGCAACTTTGCCGACATGCTCGATTGGTGGACGTCGATGCTGGGCGAAGCAGGGGACTTCTTCACGAAGGAACTTGAGCCGAAAAAGTAGGCCGGTCTCCGTCCAGCCCTCTTCGTCACGCGGCCTTGTGCCGGTGGCCACTCCTCCGCGCACGAGCAGCGAGAGGGCCTAGCGGCTCTCCCAGTTGCGCATTGACCCCGGCACAAGGCATCCGCCTCTATCGGTTCAGCGCTGATCGCCCGCGCTGGTGTAGGTGGGGACGTGGCCGCGGATCCAGGCGTTCTCGCGAAACCATTTGGTGATGACGTACTTCTGGCCCTCGATCACGCGCATGCCTTCGTGGATCGTATCGTAGTTCGGGCTGCCATCGGGCATCATGTTGTTCCAGATCAGCATCATGCGCTTCTTGGGCTTGAAGCGGACGCCGGCGCGGGGGAACCAGGTCGCGCCGCCTTCCTCGACTTCGTTGAGATAGATCATCGCGGTCCAGGTGCGCTGGCCGCCCATCTCGAGCATCTTTTCCCAATACGGCGCGCCTTCGTGGAAATAGTCGCAATGCGCGCGGAATTGCTGACCCGGCGCGTAACGCTGGCCCTGCATCGTCTCGGCATTTTCGGGCGGGATGCCAAGCAGGTTCGCGATGCGATCGTCGATCGGCCACACGGCTTCGGACCAGCGATCGAGATCGGTGGAACTGCTGGTGCGGAATTCCGGATCCTCATGCGTGGCGAGCAAGGTGGAGGGGCGGGCGGCACCATCGATCAGGGCGGTCAGCGTCGCGCACTGCGCGTCGGTCAGGAAATCGGGATAGGTGTACATCTGCGCCAGATCGGTCTTGGCGCGCGCAATGGCGGGATCGGCCTCCAGCCGCGCGGAGACTTCGCGCCCGATGCGCGCACGATTGGGCGAGGGCGTTCCCTGGTTTTTTGCAACGATCTTCACAGCTGCCAAATCGCCTCTGCGCTGCGTGGGGTCAAGATGCCAAGAGGCCCGGATGTCTCCATCCGGGCCTCAAGATTTCTGGCGAGATTGCGGGCTCTCTTACCAGAAGATGTCGTAGACCGTGTCCACCACTTCGCCGCTGTAGATATCTACGAGCAGCGCATCGTTGTAATAGCGCACCCAGCGATACGGTCCGTCGACTTCCGGCAGACGATAGCTGTACGGATCGTTGATCCAATATTGCTGGCTGAACAGGATCGAGCTTAGCGTGTAGCCGATCGAGAAGCGGCTATAGCCATAGCCCCAGCCCGACGGTGCGTAGTAACGCGGCAGGCGATAATGGCCGCGATTGGTGTTGCGATAGCCGCGCCAATCATAGCGGTTGTTGTTCCGCCAGCTATTGTTCCAGCGATTGTTGCTGCCACGGTTATTGTTCCAGCCACCGCGATTGTCGTTGCCGCGGTTGTTGTTCCAGCCACCGCGATTGTCGTTGCCACGGTTGTTGTTCCAGCCACCACGGTTGTCGTTGCCGCGGACGCCGTCGCGATTGCCGCGTGCCTGCTGCTGTTGCTGCGGACGCGCCTGCTGGGCCTGTTGCGGGCGCTGGCCGCCGTTCCACTGGCTACGATCGCCACGCTGCTGCTGGGCCTGCTGGCGATCGCCACCATTCCACTGGCCGCGGTTGCCGCGCTGCTGCTGTGCCTGTGCGGGCTGGGCCGGCTGTACCTGCGCCTGGGCAGGCTGCTGACGACGCTGGCCGCCATCGGCGCGCTGACCGCCTTCGCTGCGGTTGCCCCAGCTACGCTGCTGTTGCGGCTGGGCCTGTGGCGACTGCGTGCGCTGACCGCTCCAACCACCGCCACCGCGCTGACCGGAACTCTGGCTCTGTTCGCCACCACCACGATTGCCGCGGCCGCCACGATCCTGCGCGAGCGCAGCCGGGGGAACCAGAGCGGTTGCGGCGATGATCGCCGCTAGCAAGGTCTTCTTCATCTCTCATCCTCCGCTCGGCCGGCAAGGGCGCCGTTTCCCCGAGTTGATTGCGGTTTACGCGAACGTCACTGTCGCGATTCTGAATTCACCTGTCAGCCGAATGAAAGGAATCTTAAGGTTGTGGCTCGGCTGGCGTTTCAGGCGGTTGCGCGCCCTCTATGGCGTCCAACGCCTCGTCGCCGCGAGCGATCCGCGCTGCCTGTTCGATGGCGGCCGTGAGGCGCGGATAGATCCCACAGCGGCAGATATTGGGGATCGCTTCCTTGATATCGCCTTCGGTGGGATTGCGATTCGTGCGCAGCAACACCGATGCAGCCATGACGATGCCGGGGATGCAATATCCGCATTGGGGCACGTTGGCGGCGATCAGCGCCTGCTGGACCGGATGGCTGCGATCCTTGGCCAGCCCCTCGATCGTGGTGACGAACGTGCCCTCGAGCGCGCCGATAGTTTCCTGGCAGGCGAGTCGCGCGGTGCCATCGACATCGACGGTACACGCTCCGCAATCGCCGGTGCCGCAACCATATTTGGTGCCGGTCAGGTTGGAAGCATCGCGCAGCGCCCAGAGCAATGGGGTGTGCGGGTCCATCCTATATTCGACCGGCTGATTGTTGACAGTGAGGCGAGTCATGACCGGGGTTTAGCTGCAAATGATGGGTGCAGTAAAACCCCGCTCGCCCGGAGCCTGTTTAAGCGTGCTTCGACGGGCGCAGCATAAGCGGAAGGCGGGAAACGAGTGGTTTCCGAACACGGCATTGTTGTGGGCGGCGCGGGTGCCGATGTTGGAAATAACGAGCTTAGCTTCACACTTTTCACGCGAATCGTGAAACTTCGTTGCGCGGGAAGGAAATAGAATTTCCTACCGGGCGGGCAGGAGTGATCGATGGTTCAAAGAGCGTGCGGACGCGATAGCCGAGCAAATCGATGTAGGACAGACGATGACCCTTCCCACGCTCTTCATTCCGCATGGCGGCGGTCCGTGCTTCTTCATGGACCCGCATCGCGGGCCGCCCGACCCGATGTGGCAGCCGATGCAAGCCTATCTGGCCGGGCTGATCGAGTCGCTGCCCGAGCGGCCCAAGGCGATATTGCTGGTCTCCGGCCATTGGGAAGAGGCGAACGTGACCGTGCATGTCGGCACCGGCCAGCCGTTGCTTTATGACTATGGCGGGTTCCCCGAGCATACGTATCGCTTGCGCTGGGATGCGCCGAGTGCGCCCGATGTGGCGCTGCGGGCCAAGGCATTGCTGGAGGGCGCGGGCTTTCCGGTGGGCGAGGAGCGCGAGCGCGGCTGGGATCACGGCGTGTTCATCCCGATGATGGTGACGGTGCCGGGCGCGGATATTCCGCTCGCGCAGATGTCACTGCGGGCAGACCTCGATCCGGCCGACCATATCGCGATAGGGCGGGCGCTGGCGCCTCTGCGCGATGAGGGTGTGCTGATTGTTGGCAGCGGCATGAGCTTTCACAATCTGCGCGTGCGGGGGGCGGCGGCTGTGGCGCCTTCGGATGCGTGGGATGCGGCTTTGGTCGATGCGGTGACCGATCCCGATCCGGCGCGGCGGGCGGAGCGGGTGGCGGCCTGGGATGCCTTGCCGAACGCGCATTTCGCGCACCCTCGGGAGGAGCATTTGCTGCCGCTGATGGTAGCGCTGGGTGCCGGCGGCGATGACGCGGCAGTGTGCGATTATCGCGACCATGTGTTGGGGTGGGCGGTTAGCGGGTTTCGCTTTGGGTAAGCCTCACCATCTGTCACCCCGGCCTTGTGCCGGGGTCCAACGGGCGGCACACAATGTCGCTGGATGTTTGAACGAACGCCCTGCGTCTATATTCTGGCGAACCGTTATCATGGCGCGCTGTATGTCGGTGTGACGTCAGATTTGTTCGCTCGTATTATTCAGCATCGGGAAGGCGTGTTCGAGGGGCATACCAAAAAGTATGGCATCATACGTCTTGTCTATTTCGAAGCTGGCGGGACGATGGAAACCGCAATCGCGCGCGAGAAGCAGTTGAAAAAGTACCGCCGCGATTGGAAATGCAACCTGATCGAGCGGCAGAACCCGATGTGGAATGATCTGGCGGTGGCGATGTTCGGGCTGGAGCCGTTGCCCGCATAGCTTGTGGCGCGTTGGACCCCGGCACAAGGCCGGGGTGACTTGAAAGGAGTGGGTCTACTCCCGCCAGCTCTGATCCTTGCGATCCACCAGCCGCACCATCGCCGCGAAGTCTGCCGCGCCCGGGCCGCCCGGCACCTGCGCCATGTGCAGATCGCGCTGGTGTGTCGCAACGACTTCGTCGGCTACGCGCAGCGGCTTGCCCGCCGCCATCGTGGCGAGCTGGATTTCGCAGGCGCGCTGGAGCGCCCAATGCTTCACGAAGGTCTCGGGCACGGTTTTGCCCATCACCAATATGCCGTGGTTGCGCAGGAGCATGATGCGTCGCTTGCCGAGGTTTTCGAGCAGGCGTTCGCCTTCCTCGTCGCGGACCGTGACGCCTTCGAAATCGTGATAGGCGATCTGGCCGGGGAAGTTGCAGGCGTAGAAATTGACCGGCTGGAGCCCGCCTTCGAGGCTCGCGACCGCCATGCCCGCGGTGGTGTGCGTATGCGCTATGCAATGCGCGTCGGGCAGATGGCGGTGAAATAGCGCGTGCTGGACGAAGCCGGCGCGGTTGACCGGATAGGGGCTGTCATCGAGCTTGTTGCCGTCGATATCGATCTTGACGAGGTTCGACGCCTTCACTTCGCTGAAATGCAGCCCGAACGGATTGATCAGGAACGCGCCATCCTCATCCGGGATCTTCAGGGTGATGTGGTTATAGATCATCTCCGACCAGCCCATGTGATCGAACACGCGGTAACAGGCGGCGAGCTGCTGACGGGCCTCCCACTCGGCTTCGGTCATCTGGCTGTTCTTCAGCGCGGTGGCCATGGCATCTCTCCTGCTTTGCTTTGGTTGCAATATGCCACGGGTTTGGGGCGGTGGGCAACGGCATTCCCCTCCATGTGAAAGAGGGATTGGGGTGGGTGGAGTGCTCGCGGTACTACGCCGATCCGCCTAGCGTTTTTGTATCTCCCGGACGCTACCCACCCCCAGCCCCTCCCTAGAAGGGAGGGGAGCTAGTTAGCGGAAGGCGTAGGGCACCACGCTGCGCTTGTCCGCGTCGATCTCGATTACCGATCCGGCGGGCGGGAAGGCGCGCTGGTCGCAATCGGTGCGTGGGCAGATGCGGCATGAGGCGCCGATCGGCATCGCGAAACCGCCGGGGCGCAGATCATCGGCATAGACGAAATCGGCGGCGTAGCTTTCCTCGCACCCCAAAGCGACGGCGTAGCGCCGGGGCGGGCGAGCGTAGCTACCCGAGGGCTTCACCAGCCCCTTCGCCATCGAGACATAGCGCGTGCCATCGGGCATTTCCGCAAGCTGGACGAGGATGCGATCGGGGATCGCGACTGCTTCGTGGACGACCCAGAGCGGACACGCACCACCCAAAGCGGCGAATTGCAGGCGGGTGGCCGAGTGGCGCTTGGTGATGTTGCCGGCCATGTCAACGCGGCAGAAGTAAAAGGGGAGGCCCTGTGCGCCGGGACGCTGGAGGGTCGAGAGCCGGTGACACGCCTGTTCGAAGCTCACCCCGAAGCGCTGGCGCAGGCGGTCTATGTCGTGGCGGAATGCATGCGCCGACGCACGGAACGCAGAATAGGGCATCAGCAGCGCACCCGCCGCGTAGTTCGCCAGCCCGACGCTCAGCAATTCGCGCGAGGCGGGGGAGGCGAGGCCCGATTGCTCGACCACGGCCTTCATCTCGTTGGTGAATTCATAGCGCACCAGCCGATGCGCGAGCAGGAATGCGCGGCTTTCGGGGGGCAAGGCGGCGTTGATGCTGAGCGTGCGGGCGGGATCATCGAAGCGGCTGAGTTCGCTGCCATTGGCCGCAGCGGTAACGACGCGGACGCCGTGCCAGCGTAGCCGGTCTTCGAGGCTATACGCATCGGCCGCGAGCGCATCGGCCAGCGCTTCCGCCGATCGATCGATCGCGTCGATGTAATTGCCCTCGGTCTGAAACCAGTCGCGCACTTCCTCCCAGGGAAGCGGGGCGGCGTCACCCGATCCGCTGTCAAAGCGATCGTCGAGCACACGGAGCTGTTCCTGGCTGCGGCGCCAGGCATCGTGGAGCGCGACCATGCGGCGGGCGAGCAGGGGCTGCTGATCGAGGCCGCGACGGACATCGGCTTCGTCCAGCCGGTCTGCAGGCACGCTGCTATCGGTTGCGGCATCGAGGGTGCGTAGCAAAGCCGCTGTTTCGTCGGCGCCGCCGAACGCTTCGAGCGGGAATTCGCGGGCGAGGGCGATCAGCACGATATCGGTGATCGGGCGGTCGTTATTCTCGATCTGAGAGAGATAGCTGACCGAAATGCCCAGCCGCGCGGCCATCGCCGCCTGGCTGATCGATGCGCGGCGGCGCAGCTCCTTGAGGCGGAATCCTTCGAAGAGGCGGCGGCGAGAATTTCCCATCCTGCGACTATATATGCAAACTACCACGACGCAACTTCGCAACATTGCATTTGCTTGTCAGTGCGCGCCCTGTGCAGATGGCGCCACTTCAGGAGACCTGCATGTCGTCGACGATCGCCGAACTCGAACGCCGCCGCGCCGGCGCCCGCCTTGGTGGGGGCCAAAAGCGCATCGATGCCCAGCATGCCAAGGGCAAGCTGACCGCGCGCGAGCGTATTGAAGTGCTGCTCGATCCGGGCTCGTTCGAAGAGCTCGATATGTATGTCGAGCATAATTGCGTCGATTTCGGCATGCCCGAGCAGACTGTGCCGGGCGACGGCGTGGTCACCGGCAGCGGTACGATCAATGGCCGGCTGGTCTATGTGTTCAGCCAGGACTTCACCGTGTTTGGCGGCTCGCTTTCCGAGCGCCATGCCGAGAAGATCTGCAAGGTCATGGACAACGCCATGAAAGTCGGCGCGCCGGTGATCGGCATGAACGACAGCGGCGGCGCGCGGATTCAGGAGGGCGTGGCATCGCTCGCGGGATACGCCGAAGTGTTCCAGCGCAACGTGCTGGCCAGCGGCGTGGTGCCGCAGATTTCGCTGATCATGGGGCCGTGCGCGGGCGGCGCAGTGTACTCCCCGGCAATGACCGACTTCATCTTCATGGTGAAGGATAGCTCTTACATGTTCGTCACTGGCCCGGATGTTGTGAAGACCGTTACCAACGAGATCGTCACGCAAGAGGAGCTGGGTGGAGCGGTGACGCATACCACGAAGTCGGGGGTCGCCGACGTGGCTTTCGATAACGATATCGAGGCGCTGCTTGCTGCGCGCGACTTCGTGGACTTTCTTCCGGCCTCGAACCAGGCGGAAGCGCCCGAGCGGCCGTGCAGCGATCCGTGGGACCGTATCGAAGACAGCCTCGACACGCTGATCCCGCCCAGCGCCAACCAGCCCTATGACATGCACGAGCTTATCAAGAAGACGCTGGATGACGGCGAATTCTTCGAACTGCAGCCGAGCCATGCGGGCAATATCCTGATCGGCTTTGGCCGGGTCGAGGGGCGCACGGTAGGTGTGGTGGCGAACCAGCCGATGGTGCTGGCGGGGTGCCTCGACATCAATTCATCGAAAAAGGCGGCGCGGTTCGTGCGCTTCTGCGATGCGTTCGAGATCCCGATTGTGACGTTCGTGGACGTGCCCGGTTTTCTTCCAGGAGTAGGTCAGGAGCATTCGGGGATCATCAAGCATGGTGCCAAGCTGTTGTTTGCATATGCGGAAGCCACTGTGCCCAAGATCACCGTCATCACCCGCAAGGCCTATGGCGGGGCGTATGACGTGATGGCCTCAAAGCATCTGCGCGGTGATTTGAACTATGCCTGGCCGACCGCAGAGATCGCGGTGATGGGCGCGAAGGGCGCAGTTGAGATCATCTTCCGCGGCAAGACACCCGAGGAAATCGCTGAACGCACTGCGGAATATGAGGCGCGCTTCGCCAATCCGTTCGTGGCGGCGAGCAAGGGGTTCATCGACGAAGTGATCATGCCGCATTCGACGCGGCGCCGGATCGCGCTGGGGTTGCGGAAGCTGCGGAACAAGCAGTTGGAAAACCCGTGGAAAAAGCACGACAACATTCCGCTGTGAGTAGGATGTATGGCCGTATTGATCGGAGTGGAGCAGATGAACGGCGAGTGGGACAATATGGTCCTCGCGCGCCTGCCACAGACGATCGCCGGCAGCATTGACGTGCTGGGCCGCGAGGTGCCGTGCTTCCGCTATGTCAGGGGCTATGACGGTTTGACCAAGGAAGAAGCCTTGCGGGTGGCGAAAACCCTGCGGGGAATGCCGCGCGATCGGCGGCGGGCGGCGTTCGAGGCGCTCTCAAAGAATTTGCGCCTGTGCGTTCAGGGAGGAACATTGTCATGAAACTCGGCCGCCTCAACCATGTCGGCGTCGCGACGCCTTCGATTGAAGCGTCGATCGCCCTGTACCGCGATACGCTGGGCGCAACCGGGATCGGCGAGCCGTTCGATCTGCCCGCACAGGGCGTGAAGGTCTGCTTCGTCGACACGCCGAACGCGCAGATCGAACTGATCGAGCCGCTGGGTGAGGCGTCCCCGATCCACGGCTTCCTCGCGAAGAACCCGGCGGGCGGCCAGCATCACCTGTGCTACGAAGTGCCCGACATTCACGCAGCCAAAGCGTGGTTTGAAGCCAAGGGCGCCAAGGTGCTCGGCGAACCGCGCATCGGCGCGCATGGAACGCTGATTTTCTTCGTCCATCCCAAAGACATGGGCGGGGTTCTTACCGAGATTATGGAAACAGCCGAGGGAGATTCGCATTGAGCGACGAGACCATTCTCTACGCGCGTGACGGCGATGTCGCGGTGATCCGGCTCAACCGTCCGGAAGAACTCAACGCGCTGACCATGGATATGCTCGATCTGCTGGCGGCGACGCTCAAGCATGCGGTGGATGACGGCGCCCGCTCGGTGCTGATCACCGGCGAGGGCAGGGCGTTCTGCGCGGGCGCTTCGCTAAAGGACATGAGCCCGGGCGGCGACGATCCGGGCGATCGGCTGCGCAATCATTACAACCCGGTGCAGCAGACGATGGCCGATCTGGCGATCCCGATCGTCTCGGCGATCAACGGCCCGGCCGCGGGCGCAGGAGCGTCGCTTGCGCTGGGCGCGGACATCGTGATTGCTTCGACCAACAGCTATTTGCTGCTCGCTTTCGCCAATATCGGGCTGGTGCCCGATGCGGGCGCGACGTGGCTGATCGCCAAGGGTGCGGGCCGCGCCAAGGTGCTCGAAATGGCGCTGCTCGGCGAACGGCTCTCGGCACATGACGCCATGGAGGCGGGGCTGGTGACGCATGTGGCGGACGAGAGCGCGGTGTTTGGCACGGCGATGGACTATGCCCGCCGGCTTGCCGCCATGCCAACATTGGCGCTGGGGCTGATCCGCAAGCAGGTGAAGGCTGCGCTCAGCGGCACGCTGGAGGAGACGCTGGCGCTTGAGGCGGACCACCAGGCGCTCGCTGCGCGGTCGGAAGATTTTTACGAGGGCGTCGCGGCGTTCCTCCAGAAGCGTAAGCCGGAGTTCAAAGGCAAGTGACCGATAAGCCAACCCTCGACCAATGGGCCGCTGCGGCCGCCAAAGAGGTAAAGGGCAAAGACCTTACTTACCACACGCCCGAAGGTATTGCGGTTAAGCCTCTATATACCAAGGAAGATGTGGCGGATGTCGATCCCGGCCTGCCGGGCTTCGCGCCTTTCACGCGCGGCGTTCGCGCTTCGATGTATGCCGGGCGACCGTGGACCGTGCGGCAATATGCCGGCTTCTCGACCGCCGAGGCGAGCAACGCATTTTACCGGCGCAACCTTGCTGCGGGTCAGAAGGGGCTGAGCGTCGCCTTCGATCTCGCCACGCATCGCGGCTATGACAGCGATCATCCGCGCGTAACCGGCGATGTCGGCAAGGCAGGCGTGGCGATCGACAGCGTCGAGGATATGAAGATCCTGTTCGACGGGATTCCGCTCGATCAAATGTCGGTCAGCATGACGATGAACGGCGCGGTGATCCCGATCCTGGCGTTCTTCATCGTCGCGGGCGAGGAGCAGGGCGTCGAAAAGAGCCTGCTCGACGGGACAATCCAGAACGACATCCTCAAGGAGTTCATGGTCCGCAACACCTATATCTATCCGCCCGAGCCGAGCATGCGGATTATCTCAGATATTTTTGGATATACATCGGCCAAGATGCCGAAATTCAACAGTATTTCGATTTCCGGCTATCACATGCAGGAAGCCGGCGCGACGCAGGTGCAGGAGCTCGCCTTCACCATCGCTGATGGCATGGAATATGTGAAATACGGCGTGGCTTCCGGCCTCGACATCGATAAATTTGCGGGCAGGCTGTCGTTCTTTTTCGCGATCGGCATGAACTTCTTCATGGAGATCGCCAAGCTGCGCGCCGCGCGCGTGCTGTGGCATCGGGTGATGACGCAATTGGGCGCGCAGGACGAGCGCTCGAAGATGCTGCGCACGCATTGCCAGACCAGCGGGGTCTCGCTGACCGAGCAGGACCCGTATAACAATGTGATGCGCACCACGATCGAGGCGATGGCAGCGATGCTGGGCGGCACCCAGTCGCTGCATACCAACGCACTCGACGAAGCGATCGCGCTGCCCACCGATTTCTCGGCCCGCATCGCGCGCAACACTCAGATCGTCATCCAGGAAGAGACCGGGATGACCAAGGTGGTCGATCCGCTGGGTGGCTCTTATTATGTCGAAGCGCTGACCCAGGAACTGGTCGACAAGGCGTGGGAGATCATCGAGCGGGTCGAGAGCGAAGGCGGCATGGCCAAGGCCGTCGCCGCTGGCTGGCCCAAGGCGATGATCGAGGAAGCCGCTGCCGCCACCGCCGCGCGGATCGATCGCGGCGAGCAGGTGATCGTCGGCGTCAACAAATACCGCAAGACCGACGAAGATCCGATCGACATTCTCGACGTGGACAACGTCGCGGTGCGCGAGGCGCAGGTTGCGCGGATCAAGCGGGTGAAGGCCAGCCGCGACGAAGCCGCATGCCAGGCCGCGCTGGATGCGCTCAAGGCTGGCGCGGAGGCATCGGCCAATCTGCTCGAACTCGCCGTCGAGGCTGCGCGCCACCGCGCCACGCTGGGCGAGATCAGCTCGGCGATGGAGGCAGGGTTCGGCCGCTATGGCACCCAGCCGACGCCGGTGAAGGGCATTTATGGCGGCGCCTATGACAATGACGCGCGCTGGGAACGGCTGAAGGACGGCGTTGCCGCGACCGAGCGCCGCCTTGGCCGCAAGCCCCGCATGCTCGTCGCCAAGATGGGGCAGGACGGGCATGATCGTGGGGCGAACCTTGTGTCCTCGGCGTTCGGCGATCTTGGCTTTGAAGTGGTGCCGGGTCCGCTGTTCCAGACGCCTTCGGAAAGCGCTGCGCTGGCGATCGACAAGGATGTCGACGTGGTAGGCGCGTCGTCGCTTGCCGCTGGGCACAAGACGCTGATCCCCGAGCTGATCCGCGAACTCAAGGATGCGGGCAGGGCGGATATCAAGGTGATCGCGGGCGGCGTGATCCCTGCGCAGGATTATGAATTCCTCCGCGAAGCCGGGGTGCAGGCGATCTTCGGGCCGGGCACGAATCTGGTGAAGGCGGCTGAGGAAGTGTTGCGGTTGCTCGGCCACAACATGCCGCCGGCCGAGGAGGCTGCGGAGTGAGCATTTCCACCACCGCTCGCCCCGAGCTTGTCGAAGGGGGTATTGCCAGCAACCATGCTTCGACAGGCTCACGAGCGGTTGGGGTTCGGTCCGATTGGACGCGTGCCGAGATAGCGGCGCTGTTCGACCTGCCGTTCACCGAACTTACGTTTCGTGCGGCCGAAGTGCATCGCGCCAATCATCCGGCCAACGAAGTGCAGCTCTCGACCCTGCTGTCGATCAAGACCGGCGGCTGCCCCGAGGATTGCGGATATTGCAACCAATCGGTGAGCGCTGAGACCGGCCTGAAAGCCACCAAGCTGATGGACGTTCGCGCGGTGCTGCAGGCGGCGGCGCAGGCCAAGGATAATGGCAGCTCACGCTTCTGCATGGGCGCGGCGTGGCGCAATCCGAAGGATCGCGACATCCCCGCGCTGGCGCAGATGATCCAGGGCGTGCGCCAGATGGGCATGGAAACCTGCATGACTTTGGGCATGCTGACCCCCGATCAGGCGCAGAAGCTGGGCGAAGCGGGGCTCGATTATTACAACCACAATATCGATACCTCGCCGGAGAATTACGCGAACGTGATCTCGACGCGGTCGTTCGAGGAACGGCTGGATACGCTGGAGAATGTCCGCGAGGCGGGGATCAACGTCTGCTGCGGCGGGATCGTCGGCATGGGCGAGACGCGAAGCGATCGCGTGGGCTTCATCCATGCGTTGGCGTCGTTGCCGATCCATCCCGAGAGCGTGCCGGTCAATGCTTTGGTGCCGGTTAAGGGCACGGTGCTGGGCAATATGCTCGCCGATACGCCGCTGGCGAAGATCGATGACATCGAGTTTGTCCGGACGATCGCGGTGGCACGGATCACGATGCCGGCGAGCATGGTGCGCCTCAGCGCGGGCCGCGAGAGCATGAGCGATGCGACGCAGGCTTTGTGCTTCCTGGCGGGCGCGAATTCGATCTTCACGGGTGACAAGCTGCTGACCACCGGCAATGCGGGCGACGACAAGGACGCGGCGCTGTTTGCGCGGCTGGGCGTCGTGCCGATGCGGGTCGAAGCGGTGCGGCTGGAGGCGGCGGAGTGACCGTCCCTCAGGCCCGCCATGCTGAACTTGTTTCAGCATCCAACTATCCAACAACGCCGTCCGTGCTTGTGGCACGATGGACCCTGAAACAAGTTCAGGGTGACGGCCAGAGAGTTCGCGCAGTGCGCGAACGCGTAATTTAGGGGCCGTCATGTTCAAGAAAATCCTGGTCGCCAATCGCGGCGAAATTGCATGCCGTGTGATGCGCACTGCCAAGAAGATGGGGATCGCCACCGTGGCGGTCTATTCGGATGCCGATGCGCGCGCGCCGCACGTGCTGATGGCCGATGAAAGCGTGCGGCTGGGGCCGCCGCCTGCGGGCGAAAGCTATCTGCTGGCGGACCTGATCCTGCTCGCCGCCAAGGAGACGGGCGCGGACTGCATCCATCCGGGCTATGGCTTCCTCTCTGAGCGCGAGAGCTTTGCGCGGGCTTGTGCGGATGCAGGGATCGCCTTTGTCGGTCCGCCGCCCAAGGCCATCGCGGCGATGGGCGACAAGATTGAATCGAAGAAGCTGGCCAAGGCCGCGGGCGTCAATGTTGTTCCCGGTTTCCTGGGCGAGATCGCCGATACCGACGAGGCGGTGAAGATCGCCGGCGATATCGGCTATCCGGTGATGATGAAGGCGTCGGCCGGCGGCGGCGGCAAGGGGATGCGGCTGGCATATTCCGAGCAGGACGTTCGCGAAGGCTTTGAGGCGACCAAGCGTGAAGGCTTGGCATCGTTCGGCGACGACCGCGTCTTCATCGAGAAGTTCATCGAGAGCCCGCGCCATATCGAGATCCAGGTGATCGGCGATCAGCACGGCAATGTCCTGTATCTCAACGAGCGCGAATGCTCGATCCAGCGCCGCCACCAGAAGGTTGTCGAGGAAGCGCCGTCGCCGTTCGTCACCCCCGCGATGCGCAAGGCGATGGGCGAGCAGGCGGTCGCGCTGTCGCAGGCGGTGGGCTATTATTCTGCGGGCACGGTCGAACTGATCGTCTCGGGCGCGGATACCACGGGCGAGAGCTTCTACTTCCTCGAGATGAACACCCGGCTCCAGGTTGAGCATCCGGTGACCGAAGAGATTACCGGCTTGGATCTGGTCGAGCTGATGATCCGCGTCGCGGCGGGCGAGAAATTGCCGCTCACGCAGGACGAGGTGAAGATCAACGGCTGGTCGGTTGAGAACCGCGTCTATGCCGAGGATCCGTATCGCGGCTTCCTGCCTAGCACCGGGCGACTCGTGCGCTATCAGCCGCCTTATGCGGAGGAAGGCGTTCGCGTCGATGACGGCGTGGTCGAGGGCAGCGAGATCTCGATGTTCTACGATCCGATGATCGCCAAGCTGATCACCCACGGCGCAACCCGCGAAGAAGCGATCGACAAGCAGATCGGCGCGCTCGATGCGTTCCGGATCGAGGGGATCGGCCACAATATCGACTTCCTCTCGGCGCTGATGCAACATCCGCGTTTCCGCTCGGGCGCGATCACCACCGGCTTCATCGCGGAGGAATATCCCGATGGCTTCCAGGGCGCGCCGGCATCGGGCGCGCTCAAGCGCAAGCTGGCGGCAGTTGCGGCTCTGGCCGATCTGGAGCGCGCAGAGCGTGCCGCCTGCATCTCTGGCCAGCTTGCCGACAATATCGACCTGACCGGCGAGCGTGTCGTGCTGATCGATGGCGAGCAAATCCACGTCAATGACGAGGATGGCGAACTGATCGTAGATGGTGAGGCGATGGAGCTGGATACCGACTGGCAGCTTGGCGACGCTTTGTTCACCGCCGAGATCGACGGCGAACCGCTGAGCGTTGCGATCGAGCGCAAGGGCGGCGGGTGGAAGCTCACCGCGCATGGCGCTTCGCACAAGGTCGAGGTCCTGCCGCCGCACGTCGCGCAATATCGCCATCACATGATCGAGAAGATTCCGCCCGACATGAGCCGCTTCCTGCTGGCACCGATGCCGGGCCTGCTCACCCGGCTGCACGTCGCGCCGGGCGACAAGGTGGAAGCCGGACAGCCGCTCGCGGTGGTGGAAGCGATGAAGATGGAGAATATCCTGCGCGCCGAGAAATCGGGCGTGGTGAAGGCCGCCAATTTCGTTGCGGGCGACAGCCTCGCGGTCGACGCGGCGATTCTCGAATTCGAATGAAGATCCTGATCCCGGCGAAAGCCGGGATCACGACGCGGCCGTCAGTACTACGCGGTTCTCAGTTGCGGATAAGCTGTGATGCCAGATCGGTAAGCCAGCCGCCGCGGCGACGGCGCAGCCAGTCGGCATGCGCGCACAAGGCCTGTGCCTCGGCGAGCGTCCGCGCTTCGCCAGCGCGCGCCTCGAGTGCCTGAGCTTGAAGGTTCTTGCGTCCCATATGCACAAGTTATCCACAGATTTGTGAACAGCTTGTGACGGTGGCTGCAAAAAGTTGCAAGCGTTGTGAAGGCGACCATTTGCACACCGCGCTTGACGTTCCCGGCGGCTCTCCCTAATGCCCGCCCTTCGCCGCGCTGGCCCCTTCGTCTAGCGGTTAGGACGTCGCCCTCTCACGGCGAAAACACGAGTTCGATTCTCGTAGGGGTCACCATCTTCCGGCGCAGCGTCCGCCTCTCGCAAACTATCACGAGAAGCGGACGTCCGCAGCGCTCAGGAAGCGTTTTGCAGCATCAGAAATCGACGGTGGCCGAGAGCCACAGGCGGCGGCCTTCCTGGTTGTTGGCATATTCGCCGGCGTACACCGTGCTCGCGCCGCTGCGATACGGCAGATAGCGGACGAAATCGGTGTTCAGCACATTGTAGATCGTCGCGCTGAGCTTGAACTTCTCGGTTACCGAGAGCGATCCGCCGAGGTGGAACAGTGCATAGCCCTTATAGTCGCCGAGCGCCGTTTGCGCGGCACCAGCGCCGCGGAAGCGATCCGAGCGAACCTCCGTGCGGACCCAGGTCGATACGCTGTCGCTGACCCGCCAGCGCAGATTGCCGTTGATCATGTGCTTGGGCGTGTTGGTCAGCGGCAGGCCGATCTCGGCGCCGCTCTTCTGCTCGCTTTCGGTGTAGGTGTAGTTCAGGCCCAGCGTCAGATTGGGCGTGAATTTGAACCGTGCCGCGACTTCGCCGCCGCGAGTCACTGCCTCGTCGATGTTGACCGACTGGCCGAACAGATCGACATTCGGGAACGCGCCCACGTCGAGGCAGCCCGGACGGTTCGGATTGCCGGAGAAGCGGCAATTGGCGATGCCGGGGCCGCTGGCGATCTTGTCCTTGAAGTCATTGTTGAAGATCGTGACATTGCCGCTGAAGAAGCCGCCATTGTCGAAATAGACGCCAGCTTCATACGTGGTGCTGGTCTCGGGTGTCAGGCCTGGGCTGCCGAGCAGGGGGATCGTACCCTGGCCGCCGAAGCCGGTGATGCCCTCGGCGATCTGATCGAGCCGAGGCGTCTTGAAGCCACGGCTGACGCCGCCCTTCACCGTCAGCGAATCGCTGGCGTTCCAGACGAGATAGCCGCGCGGCGAAAACTTGCCGCCAAAGGTCGAGTGATTGTCATAGCGGCCGCCGAGCGTGAGGCGCAGCGTATCCATGATCTTCAGTTCGTTCTCGGCGAACAAAGCCCATTGCTGGAACTTGTAGGGGGCAGGGGCGACGCGATCGGTCATCTCGGCGTCCCAATATTGCCCGCCCAGCGTGAAGGTGAAGATGCCCGCATTGCCGACGAAGCGCGTGTCGGCGATGCTGTTGGTCGCCTCCAGCGTGCGCGGCGTACCTGCGGCCACGCCCGGCGTGCCCGGCGGCACGGTGCGGCCGATCGTCTCGGTGATGTTGCGGGTCAGCGTGCTCTCAAGGCTGCCGAAGCTGCCCATGCGCCAGGTGTGGGCGAGCACGTAATTGTCGCGGTTGAACTTCTGGAGCGGGCCATAGCCACCGGCGACGGTGTAGGTGCCAAGCTGGCCCTGGCTATTGTCATAGGTCTGCTCGGAGCGATCAAACTCGAACCACAAATCGTGATCGGCGCTGGGGGTTAGCGTCAGGCGACCGCCATAGGTGTAGATATCGGCCTTCACCGGGCTCGGCCCGCGCGTGCTGACCACCACCGGGGCACCGGCGGCATTGTCATAGGTCAGCGCGGACGCTTCACGGTGATAGAGGCTGCCGCGCACGCTGAGGCCGATCAGGTCGCTGACGATCGGACCCTGCGCAAAGCCGTTGAGCGCGACGATGTTACCGAACTCGTCATTCTCCTGAACGGTCGATTCGGCCGTTGCCGTTGCGATCCAGCTATCGCCGACCTTGCGGGTGATCAGATTGATCACGCCGCCCATCGCGTCCGATCCGTACAGCGTAGACATTGGCCCGCGCACGACTTCGATGCGGTTGATGGCCGAGAAGGGCGGGAGGAAGCCGGTCGAGGTTTCGCCGAAGCCGTTGGGGGTGACGCTGCCCGGCGAATTCTGGCGGCGGCCATCGACCAGCACCAACGTATAGTCGCTCGGCATGCCGCGGATCGAGATGTTGAGACCGCCGGTCTTGCCCGCCGTCGCGCCGACATCGACGCCTTCGACGTCGTTCAGTGCTTCTGCCAGGCTGCCGAAGCGCTTGGTCTGCAAATCCTCGCGGGTGATCACGCTGATGCTTGCGGGTGCGTTGGTGATCTTTTGCTCAAAGCCCGACGCGGTGACGACGATCTCGGTATCGCCAGCATTGCTCACCTTCTGTGCAAAGGCGGGCTGCGCCGCCGCGAAGGCGAGAACCGTCAGCGCGGAACCCGCGCAAAAGCGCGCTGCGCGGCTGATGGACAGATCAATCATTGAAACCCCCGGTTAATATTGCGAATGATTAGCATTAGACGAAGGTGCGATTGATCCTCTAGGAACAGCGGGTCAACGCGGAAACCGGATTGGAAAGGCGGGAGCAACACTTTGTTACAATTGAAGCCGCTGGCGCCGGAGGCCGCGCCGAACGATCCCATCGCCGGGGTTCCGCCGCATATCGTGGTGGTGGAGGATGATGCCAGCGTGCGGGCGCTGCTCACCCGCATCCTGCGCGAATGCGGCTATGACGTAACCGGCGCAGCGGATGGCGACGAACTGGAAGCGGCGATGATCGAGCGCCAGATCGATCTGATCCTGCTCGATATCATGCTGCCCGGCGCCGATGGGCTGGAACTCTGCCAATCGATCCGCGCCCGCAGCAAGGTGCCCATCGTGATCGTCAGCGCGCGTGGGCAGGAAAGCGATCGCGTGACCGGGCTCGATCTTGGCGCGGACGATTATATCGCCAAGCCGTTTGGCCGATCCGAACTGCTTGCCCGCGTCCGGGCCGTATTGCGGCGGGGCGGCGATCTGCATGTGCCGCTCGATATTCCCACGCCCGAACGCTTCGACTTTGCCGAATGGCGCTATCATGCGCGCCGCCGCGAACTGATCGCGCCATCGGGGGCTGAGGTTGAGCTGACCGCTGCCGAGCACGAACTGCTGCTAACCTTGCTGCGCCATCCCCAGCGGATGATCGGGCGCGAGCGGCTGTTGGAGATGTCGCGCAGCCGGATCGGTCACGCCACCGATCGCAGCATCGACGTGTTGATCAGCCGGTTGCGCCGCAAGCTGGGCGATGGCCGCCGCGCGCACCCGATCATCCGCACGATCCGTGGCGTGGGGTACATGCTTGCAGCCGACGTTACCCGCTCTTGAATATGCGGAGGCGCCCGCGCGGCATGATTGGCCGCATCGCGCTGGTGCTGTTCGCCGCGCTGCTGCTTGAACTGCTCGGCAACATCGCGCTGCATCGCTGGCAGGATCGCGAGCTGATCTCTTCGCAGGAACTGGCTCGCGTGGCTGAGACCCTGGTATCCGCCGATCGCGCCGCTGCTGCCGCTCCGCGCGCGGACCGCGCCCGCATCATGCATCAGCTCGATCGGCCGGGCATGGCACTCAACTGGGTACCGCGCACCGTCATCACCGATTTCACCGAGTCGCTCGATCATCTGATCGAGACGCGGGCCGCATTGGTTCGCGCCGCACCGGCTTTGGCCGCACGCCCGCTGCGCCTGACGATCCTGCCATCGCCGCAAAAGGGGCAGCGCGATCTTGTCGGCGCGAAGCCGCTTGCCGACGGATCGTTCGTCACCTTTCGCGTCACGCCCTATCTCGCATCGCCACCCAGCGCCGCGCTCATCACGCTGGCCCATCTGCTGCTGATCGCGGCGGTGCTGACCGTCGCATTGCTGATGACCCGCGCGCTGGTTCGTCCCTTGCGCGATCTGGCCGAGGCAGCGGATGCCAGCGGCCGTGGAAAGCCTACGACGTTCGCCAGCGAAGGCCCGCACGAAGTCCGGCGCGTCGCCGCTGCGTTCGCTGCGATGCAGAGCCGGTTGCTCAAGATGGTCGAGGATCATAGCCAGGCGCTGGTTGCGGTGTCGCACGATCTGCGCACCCCGATCCAGCGGATGCAACTGCGCGCGGCGCTGCTCGCCGATCCCGAAATGCGCGATATGATGACCGGTGATCTGATCGAGATGGAGCGGTTCATCGGTTCTATTCTGGCCTATGTGCGCGATGATGAGGTGGAGGCGGCCCGGCTTGTCGATGTTGCTGCGATCGTCACGACGGCGGTGGACAATGCCACGGATGCGGGCGCGGGGATCAGCTATCGCGGACCCGATACGCTGGCGGTCAGCACGCGCCCGATCGCGTTGAAGCGGGTGCTCAACAATCTGATCGATAATGCCATGCGCCACGCCAGCGCGATCGAGGTTTCGCTCGAAGAATCCGGGCCGGGGTTCACGGTGACGGTCGAGGATGACGGCCCGGGCATTCCGGCCGATCGCCGGGCCGAAATGCTGCTGCCGTTCCGCCGGATGGAGGGTGCGCGAAGCCCGCATAGCGGCGGCGCGGGGCTTGGCCTTGCAATCAGTTGCAAGGCTGTGGCTGCGATGGGCGGCACGCTGGAACTGGACACCAGCAGGCTAAACGGGCTGGCGGTCATCATCCGTTTGTGAGGGAATAGCGTCGGTTATTTTGACAGTAACCACCCGGCCTTCTGCGCCGTTAACGATCGTATCCCGCGCAATTCCGTGCATTTTCAATTCTGGTATCATGGATGCATCGATCCCCTCGAGAATAATATGGGGGTCAAAACATGCGATTTTTCCTGGTAAGTGCGGCTGCGGCTGTCTCCTTCCTTCCGGCCGCTGCTTTGGCGACAGATGACAAGTTCAAAGCGAGCAAGGGTGGCAGCTCGACTTCGAGCGGTTGGGGCGGTTCCAGCAGCAAGGGCGGATCGAGCAGCTATGGCGGATCGACCGGATCGAGCAGCAAGGGTGGCTCCAGCAGCTATGGTGGTTCGACGGGGTCGAGCAGCAAGGGCGGCTCCAGCAGCTACGGCGGTTCTACCGGATCAAGCAGCTATGGCGGCTCCAGCAGCAAGGGCGGATCGAGCAGCTATGGCGGTTCGACCGGATCCAGCAGCTATGGCGGCTCCAGCAGCAAGGGCGGATCGAGCAGCTATGGCGGTTCGACTGGATCCAGCAGCTATGGTGGCTCCAGCAGCAAGGGCGGATCGAGCAGCTATGGTGGTTCAACCGGATCCAGCAGCTACGGCGGATCGAGCAGCTACGGTGGGTCCAGCAGCTATGGCGGTTCGTCGGGTGGCAGCAGCGGTGGCCCTACGCCCGTTCCTGAGCCGGCGACGATCGCGCTGATGGGCATGGGCATCGCCGGACTTGCGATCGCGCGCCGGCGCCGCAAGCGCTAAGTCCCGCTTTCGCTGTTGTTACAGCCAGTATCACACGCGTATCACAAGGGCCGGCGCGAGAAGCGACCGGCCCTTGTTGTTTGTTCGGGGTTAGAACTGTGCTCGCACGCCCGCGAACACGCTGCGCCGCTCGACCGGATAAAACACTGCGCTCGCCGGGGTATAAGCGATCACCGCGGAGATATCCCCGGCCGCCTTTTTGTCGGCCAGATTGCGGGCATCCACGAACACCGTAACGCGCTCACCGATTTTCGCCTGCGCGCCGATCCCGAGCAGCGCATAGCCGCGCGGGCGGAAGCTGTTGGCATAATCCACGAACGCGCCTTCGGGCATCCACTCTACATTGGGCGAGATGCTGAGCGCGTCGGTGCCCAGTCGAAGTTCGGTGCGGAAGACATGTTCTGGGACGACCGGCAGGCGGTTGTTGTGGAACTGCGCGTCGTCGCGGAAGCGGAAGTCGCTATACATATAGACCTGACGCAGCCGCGCCCATTTGCCGATATCCAGATCGAGCCCGGCTTCGACGCCCTGATGCCGCGTGCGGCCAGCGTTGAAGGTCGATGCGGGGATCGTGCTCGACACGGTATATTGCAGCAGTTCGCCGTCCAGATCGGCGCGATAGGCGCTGATATCGAAGCGTAGCGGCCCGATGCTGCCGCGCGCGCCGATCTCGCTGGTCCATGCGCGCTGGGCATCGAGCGGCACATAGCTGGCGATCTGGGCGAGTTCGGAGAAGCCCGGCAGTTCGTGGCTGCGGCTGAAATTCCCGTAGAACTGGACGTCTTTCGAGACCTCATAGAGCAGGCCGAATTTGGGTGAGAGCTGATCGAAGCTCCGGCGGCCCGAGACGATTGCCGGGAATGTCTGATCCTGCCGCCGAACGCCCGACGTGTAGATCGCGCCCGCGATCAGCGTCAGCCCGGGCAGGGGACGGATACGGCCCTCCGCATACGCGTCGAGTGTGCGCGCTTCGAGATCTGCCTCAAAGGTGCGCGCGGCGCGCTTGCCGTTGACGTTCACATAACGCTTCGAATCCAGATTGCCGAAGCGCGCGGTGACGCCCGCGACGAAACCGAACGCGCCGAAATCCTGCTCGAGCCGCGCATAGCTGCCCCAATCGAGCGACTTCTGATCCACCACCTGAAAGATCGGGTGATAGAGCTTCTTCGAATTGAGGAACACGCCGACATCGAGCCCGCCATTGCCCAGCACGAAGCTGGTGCGGTTTTGCACGCGGATCGAATCGACGTTGCGATGCTGATCGCCCGCGAACGATCCGGTCTGCGGGCGCGTCGTCGCCATCGCATAAGTCAGCGCGCCGGGAAGCTCCTGATCGATCGACTGGACGTTCGCGTAGAAGCGCGTCTCGATCCCGTCGGTCAGGCGGATGCCGATATTGCCCGCAATGCGCAGCGCTTTCCGGCGAGCATGCTCGCGATCACCGTTCGAACGATCCCCCGCGACTGCGATATACGCATCGCCGCGCGCATCGGCGAAGCCCGCGCTGGCAAAGCCACGCAGCGTATCGAAGCTGCCGCCATCGAGGCGGACGGTCACGCCCTTGGCGCTGCGCCCGGTCGGCGTCACGCCGTTGACTGCGCCGCCAAGCGTGGAGGCACCGAAGCGCAGCGCATTGGCGCCGCGAAACACTTCGACATGCTGGAGGAAGCTTGGGTCCAGCTCCTGGAAATCGCCATTATCGTCGGCGAGGTTGATCGGCACGCCATCCTGCAACAGCGTCAGCCCGCGCATATGGAAGCCACGGCTGATGCCGGAGCCACGTATCGAGATACGCACTTCCTGCCCGAAGCGCGGCTGGGTGTAGACGCCCGGGGAGAAAGCGAGAACGTCGCGCAGCGACACGGCCTGGCGGTTTTCGAATTCGCTGGCGGGGACGACATTCGATCCGCCGGGGGTCTCGCGAACCCGCTGGATCGCTTCCTCGATCAGCCGCTCGGCGCTGACGACGATCTCGTCGGGATGGGGTGGAGCTTCCTGCGCGAAAGCGGGGAGGGCGGCGAACAGGCAAGGTGCGCCGATCAGGGCGCGGAGTAATCTGGACATGGTAATTCCTGGCATGACTTGAACGGTCGCGCGGGCGCGCGATGACGGGTCAGGCGAGGAGGGGCGGTCCGGTCGAGAGCGGCGGCGGGGCGGCGAGGCCATGGCCGGGGAATAGTATGAGCGTCGTAATGAACAGCGGCTCGGGGCTGGCGACGGGCTCGAGTTCCGGCAGCGGGTCGGCGGCGGCCAAGGGCTGCGCGGCGGCGGCGAACGAACAGGGCTGATCGGCGGGCTTCTGCTTGGGCGCAGGGCGATCCTTCAGCGCGGCATCGAGCAACGCCTGGCCCTCGGTCATCGCCTGCGCATCGACCGCGTTGCACCAGCCGATGGTTATCCCGCCTGCGCGTGCCTCGGGCATCCAGCCGGCGGGGAATTTGAGCAACAGCGCGCAAGCGAGCAGCAGCAGCGCGATGCGCCGCCCTGTGCCCGAATGCTCTGCACGATTGCTCATGATTCGCGCTCTAGCCGCTTGTGCGGCTCAGGCAAGCGGACAGATTGTCCTAGCCGGTCACGGGAAGCCGCAGTGCGCCATCTTCCTGATAGTGCAACTCGCTATACGCGGTGACGGCGCCGAGGGTCAGATCGCCATAGATGTGCGGGAAAAGCTGACCCCCGCGCGATTCTTCCCATTTGATCGCATCGCCCAGCGCCTCGAGATCGACTGCGGCGAGCCACAGTCCCTCTTGCCCGGCGAAATGCTTGTCGAGCGTTTCCTGAAGCTGGGCCTGGGTGGAGAGGTGGATATAGCCATCTGCCACGTCGACCGGCGCGCCCTCGAAGCTACCCGCTTCGAGTGCGGCCATCTGATCGCTGGTCAGGACTTTATAGGCGATGGTCTCGGGCATAATTCTCTCCGTCTTCCCACCAAATCCTGTCACCCCGGACTGGTTCCGGGGTCCGCCAAGCGGCGCGCGATTGCCTTGATTGGCGGGTGCATCGCGAGCGGCACCGTGGACCCCGGCACGAGGCCGGGGTGACAGTCGTCAGGTTTTACTCAGGCGTACCCTCAGCGAGATCCTCGCCGGTGTCGCCGTCCGGAGTTGGCTCGCCTGCAACCGGGCCATCGCCCAGCTCGACTTCGGCTTCGTCCTCGCTCTCTTCGATCCGTGCGGCCGAGACGACATGCTCGTTATCGGCGACGCGGAAGAGGATCACGCCCTGCGTGTTGCGCCCCGTCACGCGAACCGAGCCGACCGTGGTGCGGATCAGCTTGGCCTGATCGGTGACCAGCATCAGCTGCTCGCCATTGCTCGCCGGGAAGCTTGCCACCACTGGACCGTTACGATCCGAGCTGACGATGTTGGTGATGCCCTGGCCGCCACGATTGGTCTTGCGATATTCGAACGCCGAAGTGCGCTTACCATAGCCGTTCGCGGTGACGGTGAGGATGAACTCCTCCGCTGCTTCGAACTCCGCCATGCGCTCGGGTGAAAGCGTGATTTCGCGCTCGCCTTCTTTCCACGGTGCGGCCTTGAGATAATCCTCGCGCTCCTGCGGCGTGGCTTCGAAGCCGCGCAGCACCGAAAGCGAGATAACTTCATCGCCATCGGCCAGCCGCGCACCGCGCACGCCGGTCGAATCGCGGCTCTGGAATTCGCGCACGTCGGTGGAGGCAAAGCGGATCGCCTTGCCCTGCTTGGTCGCGAGCAGAACGTCGTCTTCCTCGGTGAGCAAAGATACGCCGATCAGGCGATCGGCGGACTCATCCTCGAACTTCATCGCGATCTTGCCGTTGGTGCGGATGTTGGCGAACGCATCCATCGAGTTGCGGCGGACCGAACCCTTGGCGGTGGCGAACATCACATGCAGGTCGCCCCACACATTCTCATCCTCGGGCAGCGGCAGAACGGTCGAGATCGTCTCGCCGGTCGCCAGCGGCAACAGGTTGATCATCGGCCGGCCCTTGGTGGCGGGGCCACCCTCGGGCAGGCGCCAGACCTTCATGCGATAGACCTTGCCGTGGTTCGAGAAGAACAGGACCGGCGTGTGCGTCGAGGTGACGAACAGGTTGGTGATGGCGTCCTCATCCTTGGTCGCCATCCCGGCGCGGCCCTTGCCGCCCTTGTTCTGCGCGCGGAAGGTGTCGAGCGGGGTGCGCTTGATATAGCCTTCCATGGTCACGGTAACGACCATGTCCTCGCGCTCGATCAGGTCTTCGTCTTCGATGCCATCGGCAGCGGCGGCGATCTCGGTGCGGCGCGGAGTCGCATATTGATCGCGGACCGCCGTCAGTTCCTCGACGATGACTTCGTAGAGGCGGGCGCGGTTGCCGAGGATTTCGAGCAGCTCGGCGATGGTCTCGGCCAGCTTGGCCAGTTCGTCGCCAATCTCGTCACGGCCGAGGCCGGTGAGGCGATGCAGGCGAAGATCAAGGATCGCGCGGACCTGAATATCGCTCAGGCGATAGGTGTCGCCAGTGACTTCGACTTCGACGGCTTCGACCAGCTTGATGTACTGCGCGATCTCGGCAATCGGCCATTCGCGGACGAGCAGGCGCTCGCGGGCGATCACCGGGCTCGGCGAACCGCGGATGATGCGGACGACTTCGTCGAGATTGGTGACGGCGATGACCAGGCCGAGCAAGATGTGCGCACGGTCACGCGCCTTGGCGAGCTCAAACTTCGAGCGGCGGGTGATGACCTCTTCGCGGAACTTGACGAACGCTTCGACGATGTCCCGCAGATTGAGCATCTCCGGGCGGCCGCCACGGATCGCCAGCATGTTCGCCGGGAAGGACGATTGCGCCGGCGTGTTGCGCCAAAGCTGGTTGAGCACGACGTCAGGCGTCGCATCGCGCTTGAGATCGATGACGATCCGAACGCCTTCGCGGTTCGATTCGTCGCGAATGTCGCTGATGCCTTCGATCCGCTTTTCCTTGGCGGCTTCGGCGATCTTCTCGACCAGAGCGTTCTTGCCCTGCTGATACGGGATTTCGGTGAGCACGATCGAGCGGCGCTCGCCGCGCTGCTCGGTGGTGTAGCGCGAGCGGACCATGATCGAGCCACGGCCGGTCTGATAGGCGCTGCGGCAGCCCGAGCGGCCGAGAATGGTGCCACCGGTCGGGAAATCCGGGCCGGGGACGATTTCCATCAGCTCTTCAATCGTGATCGCGCCATTCTCGATATAAGCGAGGCAGGCGTTGATCACTTCGCCAAGGTTATGCGGCGGGATGTTGGTCGCCATGCCGACCGCGATGCCGCCGGCGCCGTTGACCAGCAAATTGGGATAGCGGGCAGGGAGGACCGTCGGCTCGCTTTCGGAGCCGTCATAGTTATCCTGGAAGTCGACCGTGTCCTTGTCGATATCGTCGAGCAGCGACATCGCCACCTTGGCAAGGCGCGCTTCCGTGTAGCGCATTGCCGCGGGGGGATCGGGATCCATCGAGCCGAAATTGCCCTGGCCGTCGATCAGCGGCACCCGCATCGCCCAGTCCTGAGCCATGCGCGCCATTGCGTCATAGATCGAGCTGTCGCCGTGCGGATGGTATTTACCCATCACGTCACCGACCAGTCGGGCGGATTTGCGATACGCCTTGCCCGGCAGATAGCCGCCTTCCTGCGCGGCATAGAGAATGCGGCGGTGGACGGGCTTCAGGCCGTCGCGAACGTCAGGAAGTGCGCGCGCCACGATCACGCTCATCGCGTAATCGAGGTAGCTGGTCTTCATCTCGTCGACGATCGAGATCGGGGTAATGTCCGATGGGTCGGCGAGGATGGTCTCGTCGGTCAAATCTCAGGTTTCCGATTGGCTAGGGTGTAATCAAACTGCCCTAGACGGCCCGCGCCCTGCTGCCAAGCCTCGCGTAGGCGCATGTACGTACGCGCGCTCATGTACGCGCGCGCCTGTACGCGCATACGCGTGCGCGCGAGGAAACCTAACGTGCGCCCGCATGAGAAAGCCGAAAAATGAACCCTCTCATTCAATTGGCGTTCACGCCCTGTGCTGCATCGGGATCTAGATGCGCTTGAATGGCGCGGTGCGGCCAACTAGAGGGCTTTCAAACCGCTGCGTTCCCCTTGAGGAGAGTTCCACATGACGTTTGTTTCGAAGCTCGCGATGGCTGCTGTGCTGACGCTGGGCACCACTGGGCTCGTCGCAACGCCCGCTTTTGCCCAAAAGGCCGATAAGAAGGCGAAAAATGAGAACGGCGATATCAAGGTCAGCCCCGAATTCCGCAAGGCTGCAGCAGCCGCGGAGACGGCGATTGCGGCAGCCGCAGCAGCCACGGATGCCAAGATCAAGGCCGACAACCAGGCGCTGGCCGATACCAGCCTGATCGCCGCCGAAGGCATTGCGAAGAACGACGACGAGAAATATTATGCGGCGTTCCTGCGCCTGCGGCTCGAATTCGCCCGCAAGAATGACGATGCGCAGCTCAAGGCGTTGAACGTCCTCATCAACAACCCCAAAACCCCGCCCGAGAACGTGAAGCTGTATGGCGCGGTGTTCAACTATCAGATGGGCGCGCGTGCTTCGCAGGCCAAGCAGCATGACGAAGCAATCAAATATATGCTGAAGGCGCGCGAACTGGGCTCGACCGAGATCGACGTGCCGATCGTGCTCGCCAATGCCTATTCGGCAACCGGCAAGAATGCCGAGGCGATCGTCGAGGTCGATCGTGCGATCACGACGGCGAAGGCCAAGAGCGGCAAGGCGCCCGAGGCCTGGTATCAGTTCGCGATTCCGCGCGTGAATGCAGTGGGCGATCGCGCGGCAATGGCTTCGTGGCTGTCGCGCTTCATCACCGATTATCCGACGCTCAAGAACTGGCAGTGGGGCGTGCAGGTGTTCCGCAGCACGGCGCCCGCCGGCGCCAACGTCAAGAGTGAGCGGATCGACACCTATCGTCTGCTGCGCGCCACCAACGCGTTGCCGAACCGCGGCGAATATGCCGATTACGCCTTCGCCGCGCAGCAGTTTGGCCTGCCGTGGGAAGCATTGTCGGTGATCGCCGAGGGCGAGAAGGCGGGCAAGCTGCCAAAGGGCGATCCGGATGTCGCCAAGACTTTCAAGGCTTCGAGTGCGCAGGTGAGCGGTAGCGGTTCGCTCGAGGCGCTGGCCAAGGCCGCCAAGACCGGGGAAGATCTGTCGCAGACCGCCGACGCATTCCTCGCATCGGGCAACCAGACCCGCGCGATCGAGCTTTACGATCAGGCGCTCGCCAAGGGCGGAGTCAACGCGGACGAGGTCAATCTCCACCGCGGCATCGCCTACCAGCAGCTTGGCCAGAAGGATCAGGCGCGCACTGCATTCGCCGCGGTCAAGGCTGGCCCGCTCGCCAACCTCGCGACGCTGTACACCACGTCGCTCGATCTGCCGCCGCTCAGCTGAGCCGCGGCACCGAGCGCTGAAACAAAAAGGGCGGCCCAGACGGGCCGCCCTTTTCTTTTGGCTTGAGGCCGAAATTACGGGCTGTCGCCGCGGCCACCGTCGGTTGCTTCGGTGATGCCATAGACCATGCCGGCGACCAGAAGGATGCCGCCGACGACAGCGCCAGCTGCCACATTCGAGCCCTTCTTGCTTTTGGTGCCGGCGCGCTTGGCCGAATCGAGGCTCAGCTTCGAAGCTCCGTTCTGCGGAGCGGCCTGCGCCACTGTCGCAGTGCTGGCGAAAACCAGCGAGGCAGCGGCGAGCGCGGCCAATTTGCGTGAAATCATGAGTTTCTCCCGTTTACGAAACCTAGCGGACCGTAACGCAATGGCCTGCGCGACCAAGCTACACCCCGAATCGCGCAAATCATATAAGCGTTCCGACATTCTGCTGCATCGCAGAAAAAAGTCAGACACTATTGTGAAACAAGCTTGTTACGGAACAGGGACACCCGGCAGCGCCTTCGAGGTGCGGATCGTCAGCGACGTCTTTACATGCTCGACATTCGGCGCGGTGGTCAGCTTGGTCGTCAGGATTCGCTGGAAACTCTGTAGATCGGGCGCGACGATCTTGAGGATGAAGTCGATCTCGCCGTTGAGCATATGGCATTCGCGCACTTCGGGAATCTCGGCGACGAGCTGCTGAAATGCCTGAAGGTCGCTCTCTGCCTGGCTTTTGAGGCTGACCATCGCGAAGACGGTGAGGTTATAGCCCAGCGCGCTCGGATCGAGCGCTGCGTGATAGCCGGTGATCGCGCCCGATTGCTCCAGCGCGCGGACACGACGCAGGCAGGGCGGGGCGGTCAACCCAACGCGTTCGGCCAGTTCGACATTGGTCATCCGGCCATTATCCTGAAGCAGCGATAAAATCCGGTAGTCGATGTCGTCGAAAGCCATTCTATTGCCTCAGGATGTTGATTCGTGTCCGATTACTGCGCTTAGGCATAATATTATTACGCCGCAACGCAATTGTCCCACATTGAACCGTACCGAAATCGGCTGTTTCTGAGGCGGGCTGAACCCGTTAAAGAATCGTTACGGCGCGCGTTTTGGCGCCTGTAACGGGTGGGTCCGCATTGCGTTTCGATGATACTCTGGAGACCGTGCTGGCCGCCGATCTGGGCTCTCCCCAGGCAGCGCAATCGGCATGGCGACAGGTCGTCGATCTGATTGGGCGCAGGCGGGTAGCAGCGGATAGTCGCGCGATGAGCGTGCTGCGCGCAATTCGCGGCAAGGTGCCCGTCGCCGTTCGTGCCGCCAGCGCTCGCGCGCTCGAATTCGCCGATCCGCCCGCGCCGCTGGTTCGCCTGTTTGCCACCGACGAGCTGAACGTTGCGCTGCCCGTGCTGCGCAACGCGCGGATGAACTCTGCCGAATGGATCCAGCTGCTCCCCGATCTCGCGCCCGGCGGCCGCGCGGTGCTGCGCAATCGCCGCGACCTCGGCCCGGTCGTCAAGCGCGCGCTCGAGGCATTCGGCCCGATCGATTTCGTACTTCGGGACGAAAGCGTGAAGGAAGTGGTCGCGGTGGCGATCGAGGCGGTGGCGATCGCGCCCGAACCTGTTATCGAGCCCGTGATGGAGCCTGTGCCTGTTATAGAGCCGGAGCCCGTCATCGAGCCTGTGCCGGTTATAGAGCCGGAGCCTGTTATCGAACCCGCGCCTGCTCTCGAAATTGTCGAGGAACTGGCGGTGCTGGTTGAGCCCGTGGTGGAGGAAGTGCCGGTCGTGTTGCCTGAGCCGGTTGCGGAACTGCCCGAACCCATTGCCGAACTGCCCGTGGAGATCGCAGCGGAAGCGCCGCTGTTCGTCGCGCCAGAGTATGTCGCCGAAGTCGCGCCGGGGCTGGAGCCGGTTTTGGAGCCCGCACCGGTGCTGGAAACCCCGCCCGTCACCTTCTGGACGCCCACCTATCTCGCGACGCCTGCTACGGCTCTCGCGGCGGGTGCCGCCGTTACGGACATATTCGCGGGGCCGATTGCCTCCGAAGCACCCGAAACTGTTGTTGCGGACGATATCGTTGCGGTAAGTGACGAAGAAATAGAAGATTTCTCGTTCGTCGCGCTCGCGGATCCTGCTGTCGCGTTGCCGTTTTCCGCAAGCTTTTCGGCTGGCCAGAGCGAAGTTGTTTCTGCCCCGATCCAAAGCGGGACAGTCGAGCCAATCGCCCCCGCCGAAGCGATTGCGCCGGACGCATCCGAGTTCCACGGTTCCGAAATGGAAGAGGGTAAACTGTCTGTCGTCGGGCCGTCGGGCGACGCGCTTGATATGCTCATGGGACCGCCGGATCAGGCTGTCCCGGCGGCGGATGGCGGCACGTTCGAGATCGCCGAAGTGGTCGCGCGGATCGATGCATTCTGGCGGCATCGCGAAGAGACCGGGCCGGATCCGATCCAAATTGCCGACACGTTCCGTTTCGAGACCGATGCCAAGGGCGTGTTCCGCTGGGTCGAGGGCGTGAGCCGCTCGGCGCTCGTCGGGCTGTCGCTCGATGCACAATCGGGACCGGGCGTTCCCGAAGCTTCGCGCATCGATGGCATCGCCGCCGGTGCCTTCCGCCGCCGCGCCGGCTTCTCGAACGCGCGGCTTTCGATCGAAGGCGAGTCGGATGCTGCGGGCGATTGGCAGATCTCGGGCATTCCGGTCTTCGATCCCGCCAATGGCCGCTTCACCGGCTATCGCGGCACAGCGCGCCGCCCGCGCGCCGATGAGCGCGCCGAGCCGGTGCGCCAGACACCGCCGCCGATCCCCGCCGATTCGCTCCGCCAGCTTGTTCACGAGCTGCGCACGCCGACCAACGCCATCGCGGGCTTTGCCGAGATGATCGAGAGCCAGATGCTCGGCCCGGTCAGCACACCCTATCGCGGCCGCGCTGCTGAGATCCGTGCCCAGGCGCGCGAACTGCTCGGCGCGATCGACGATCTCGATCTTGCCGCGCGGATCGATAGCGCGGCGCTGGCGCTGGTTCCGGGGCGCGTTGCGCTGCGCCCGGTGCTGTCGGCTATCGCCGATGATCTCACGCCGCTTGCCGAATTGCGCGGTTCGATCCTTGCACTGCCGATCGACGACCTCGCGGTCACAGGAGACCGCCGCGCGGTCGAGCGCCTGCTCGCCCGCCTGCTCGCCACGTTGGTCTCGGCCAGCGGCGAGGGCGAACGGATCGGCGTTCATATGACGCACGCCAGCGACGGCATGATCGCAGTCTCGATCGATCGTCCGCGTGCTTTGGCGGACTATCCGGGTGATTCGGTGCTCGGCATCGATGACGAGGGCGAGGATTCGACCTTGCTCGGCACGGGCTTCGCGCTCCGTTTGGCGCGTAATCTTGCCCGCGAACTGGGCGGTGCGCTGGTCATTGAGCCGGAGAGCTTGACTTTACGCCTCCCAGCCTCCGAGAATAAAGAAGTGGGTCAGGCACATCTGAACTAGGCGTGGGGGAACGCTTCTCAGAACCGGCCGGGGGCTATCGCGTCCCCGCGCCAGAACGGCATTCCTTTGTCGAATGGCCAGCGGACTTCGGCACGCGCTTTACGGTCTTTGTTGATGCCGAAGAGGAGTTTGACTGGGGCAAGCCGGTCGACCGCGCTTCGCAGGGCACGAGCCACATGGCCGCGATGCCCGCTGCGCATGCCCGCTTTGCCGCGCACAATGTGCCGCTCACCTATCTGGTCGATTATCCGATTGCGACCTCGCCGCTGGCCATCGAGGTACTGAACCGCGCGATCGAGGATGGCCGCTCCGCCATTGGCACGCAGCTGCATCCCTGGGTGAATCCGCCGTTCGACGAAGAAGTTACTGCTTTCAACAGCTTTACGGGCAATCTTCCGCTAGCGTTGCAGGAAGCCAAGCTCGCCGCACTGACCGATGCGATTACGGCTGCGTTTGGCGCGCGTCCGATTTCCTATCGCGCTGGGCGCTATGGGATCGGGCCGCATACGCTCGATCTGCTCGCGGGGCAGGGCTACCGCATCGATACCTCGATGCGATCGGCCTATGATTATTCGCCTGAGGCTGGCCCGGATTTCTCGGCAATCCCGAATCACGCTTTTCGCATCGGGCCGATGCTCGAACTGCCGCTGACCACGGTGTTCACCGGCTGGGGCAAAGGCGGTGGGGCGGGGCTGCACCGCGCGATGGGCGGGCTCCCCAGGGGGCATGGCATCGCCGCTAAGCTCCGCATGCTCTCGCGTGTCGCGCTGACGCCGGAAGATATGCCGCTTGCCGAGGCCAAGGAGGCGGTTCGCATTGCGATGGGCGAGGGGCTGCGGCTGCTCAATTTCAGCTTCCATTCGCCCTCGGTCGAAATCGGGCACACGCCCTATGTGCGCGATGCCGCTGATCTGGCGGCATTCTTCCGCTGGTGGGACGAGATTTTCGGACTGCTGCATGGTCTGGGCGCTACGTCTGCCTCGCTTGCCGAAATTGTCGATGCAGCGGACGCTTGCAGGCCGGCCTAGGCATCCGCTAGGGCGATCCGCTGGGGGCCTGTAGCTCAACTGGTTAGAGCTGTCCGCTCATAACGGATAGGTTGCGGGTTCAAGTCCTGCCGGGCCCACCACGCTTAATTCTCATATCGTCCATATCTTCTCACCACGTCTTGTTTTCAGCAAGGCGCGGTGGGAATTTTCTTCTCAAGGCCGCTCATCAGGCCTCCGGCGCTCTCGGAGCGGTCGGGGGTATTTGTGGGGGTATCAGCCTTGGAGAGTGGGGGTATCGGCCCGGTTTGGCTGCCGGCGAATCGGGGGTGGCAGCATGAGCGCGGTCACCGGGTTCATCGCGGGCAGCGCGCTCGCCTTCACGCCAATCGAAGTAGACGGTCTCTTCATCGACGGCTTTGCCGGCGGCGGCGGGGCCATCACGGCGCGCCCGCGTGGAGGTGCCGCGCCGAGCGACTCAATCTAAGCGTCACAGCTTGCCGAAGATCAGACGACGCGTCGCGGTTACAAATGACGGGATCGATCTCAGCCACACAATGCTCCGGGATTGTGTACGGACACTAAGGTGTGGCAGCCTCGGGTAGTACCGCCGTCAGGTGTCACAGGTTCTCCGGACTTTGGATTTGAACCGCTAACTGGTCCGAAGCCCGCATTGCCTTCACCAGCGAACCCGGTACCAAGTCTCCAGATGTCGAATTCGCCGCTATCCGCCGATGGGCGAATGCCCGCACTGGACGGACTGCGTGGTTTCGCGGCGCTTTGTGTGCTTGTTGGGCATGGCTTCTCGATCTTCACCGAGCAGAAAGTGCACGAAGGCGTCGGGCAGATGGCGGTCGCGCTGTTCTTCATGTTGAGCGCATTTCTCCTGACGCACATCTACACAGCGCAGGAGCTAAGCCGTGCGACAGCATGGCGATATTCGGTCAATCGTGTAGCGCGTGTGCTTCCCTTGTATTGGCTATTGGTGCCCGTGCATCTGATCGTCTTCTCGGCGGACGCTCCGACATTTGAGGTCCTTAAGACAGGGGCCGTCTGCGTCGCCGCGATAAAGTGCCCGTGGGCGATGTGGACAATCCCCGTCGAACTGCAATTCTACGCGCTCTTCCTGTGCATTTGGAGCGGGGCGAGGCGGTCGCGGCCCATATTGAGGCTCTGCGCGATAGGGACCGGGATGCTGCTGGCGTGGTGGTTACTGCGCGACCATGAGCCTGCCCGAATGCTCCCGATGTGGGCGCACTTCTTCCTTTTCGGCTCTGCTGTGGCGATAGTTCAAATGCGCGCACCTACGACAGCGCCCACGAAACATCCGTATCTCGACGTGGCGCTTCTGGCCTTCTTCTTCCTTGCCGTGCCCGGCGTTAGAAACGCGCTGGATCTGCCCGGCCTCGCAGCCAATGCAGACCCGTTAGCTATTGCCGCGACAACTCTGCTCTTCATGGCGGCCGTTCGAGGCGGGGCGCTCACCGGACTATTTAGTGCCCGGCCAGCCCGGTTGTTTGGGAACATCAGCTATGGTGTCTACTTGATCCACCTTCCGGCCATGTTTCTTGTCCAGCGACATATCGCCGGTGGGTTTGGCGGGTTGGTGATAGGGGTGGGGGTCACAATCGTGATAGCCGCCCTATCGTTCTGGCTGTTCGAGACGCCCGTGCGGCGTTGGATTTCCGCAACTGGCAACCGCGCGCAAAGGCGGTTGCCAAACATCTTCACATGAGCGAATCTTTTGCCCATGGATGTGCTTGCCATCGGCCATCTTCCGCCGCCCACGCACGGGCAGGCTGTCGCTACGGCTCACATGATCCGGTTGCTTCGCGGAAGCCGGCTGGAGGTGCAGGTTTGCGACATCGCAAGGCCGGCGAAGTTCGGTGCCTGCCGCAAGATATTGCGACACATCGCTGCGGCTTGGGCCATCGTGAAAACCGATGCGCCGCACGTCTACCTTACCGTGAACGATCACCGGGGCATGGTCTTGACGGTAGCGCTGGCATTGCTCGCTACTCGCGTCGGTAAGCGTCTCACGCTGCACCATCATTCCAGCCGCTACATCGACAAGCGCTATCGGATTGCGGATTGGCTCGCTTGTGTTTCCGGGCACGATACCCTCCACCTGAGCCAATCGCCCTCTCTGTGCCAGCGTTACCAGTCGATGTACCCTGCTGTCCGCCGTACCTTGCCATTCAGCAATGTTGGCGCTGTTGAGGCGATGCCGGCGAGAAGCGAGCGCACCGGCCCGCTTTGCTTTGGCCATCTCGGCAATCTCAGCGAGGCAAAGGGGATCGCAGACGTGATCGCGACCCTGCGCCGCGCGCCGGGTGCGCATCTCTTGGTCGCCGGCCCTTGCGTAGACAGCTTCGCGAAGCACGCGGTTGAAGCCGCGGTGCATGAATTCGGGCCTCGCTTCCGCTACATCGGGGCCGCCTATGGTGCCGATAAGCAGCGGTTCTTCAACTCGATCGATGTCTTCCTTTTCCCCAGCCGTTACGCTGCTGAGACCCAAGGCATTGTGAACCTCGAGGCGCTGGCCGCGGGTGTGCCGGTGGTCGCGTTCGATCGTGGGCGCATTCGGCGTGACATCGGATCCACGGGCGGACTCGTCGTTGATCTCGATGGCGACTTCGCCGCCGCTGCCGCGGGCTTCGATCCCAAAGCGGCCGACGCGTACAGCCGTTTTTGCACGCTCCGGGCAGAGCATGAAGGCGAGCAAAGCGCCGTAATCGCCGCATTCGGTGGGACCCGTCCGATGATCGCAGTCCCGCTTAGCCGCGCGCTGACAGGACCTTGCTGACTGAGTCGGCGGTCCAGATGCCCAACAGCCGTCCGTCCGCCACCGCACTGTCCTCGATCGTGTCGATGGGTCGGGGCAACCGAAACGGCGCGCGCTCTAGGTTGAGCGGCCGGAAATCGCCGGTCGCGATATCCGAATTGAACACAGTTCCGCGATCGGTAGTCATTATGAGATATCGTGCCTCCGTCGCCAGCGCGTTCCTTAGAAGTGCCAACCCATCCGCGAATGACAAATGGAAAAGCACTTCTCGACAAAGCACGATATCGGCGGTTGGCAAGGGGTCGGTGACCGCATCCAATTCTATGAATTTTCGGCGCAACGAGCCGAATTGCGCCTGGTTCTGGGCAATCACGGAGCCAACTATGTCCACGCCGACATATGGGCATGGCAAGTCCAGCGCCTGCATCCAAGTGAAGTCGCCGCAACCGATGTCGAGCACCGACGTCGCCTGCAGCCGATCCAGCAAGCCTGGGAGCGAGGCGCGCAGTTGGGTAGTCGCCGGTAAAGAAGACCCTTCGCCGGACGATGGAACGTCGTCGCGCCCGTGCACCCACGTGCCGTCGGAATAGATCGTCGAAAAAGTCTCGGCACGACCGGCTCGCACATGCTGCTTCGGCCTGCGCAGCCTCATCTTGAAAACTAGATGCCGAGCGATCTCTTTCGCCGTGTTGAGCGCTGTTTTCATCAATCCGATATAGCAGTTCTGTCATCGAACTAAATACCTCGCCCTTGGCCATAGGCGAAGTTCTTGATCGAAGCTGAGCGCGGTGACAGCACCGTCGAGGATGGAGGGGCCAGACACTGGCACGAGTCTCGAGCTCGTTGCCGAAGCCACGATCGGATATCCGTGCCCCCGCAGGCGAGATCAGCACCTCGGACACTCGACGCTAGGATTGATTTGCGATCGATACCGAAACGCCTGCCTTGCGAGCTGCCAGTAGCCGGAGCCCTCGCGATCGAAAGTTGTTCAAGGGATGGCGCACGTCTCTAAGCGCACGACGAGATCGAGGACGTCGCCACCGATTCTGACGCCGACGCCGTCGCCGACAGCCCCAAGGTCAGGGAACTGGAAGACCGGCTCGAAGCGCTAGAGCGCAAGCTGGAGGCTTAGCGGTGAATCGGCACGCCGCGGCGATCGGGGCGGTGCGGGCCGGCGGCCCCTTCAACGGGGGGTGGTGCCGCTACAGCGACTGCTACAGCGCTCCCAAGATATGTCAGTTAAATCAACATGTTGGGTAAATGGTCGGGGAGACAGGATTCGAACCTGCGACATCCTGCTCCCAAAGCAGGCGCGCTACCGGACTGCGCCACTCCCCGACGCTCGGCGCGCTTAGAACAGAAAATGGCGCGGTGCAAAGCCCTTGGTGGTGTTTATCCACAACCAACGCAAAAAGGGCGCCCCCTTGCGGGAGCGCCCTTTCGCTAGATCTCAGGGGAGCGCGAACGCTCCGCCGTCAAATCTCAATGCGCGTTGGCGAGGGCAGCGTCAGCCTTGTTCTCGGCGACGGCTTCCTTGTTCTCCAGAACAGCTTCCTCGATCGAGTTCGAGGTGTTGTCTGCGAGCGCGTCATAGGTTGCTGCGTTTGCTGCTTCGTCAGCGGCAACGTTCTCAGCAACGGTGTTGGTCGGGGTGGTGTTGCAAGCAGCCAGCGAAACCAGGCTAGCAGCTGCAGCTACGATAAGGATCTTCTTCATGCGATCGCTCCCAATGGAACTTAAACGTTTCGCATGCGGCCCGATTGGCCGACGCGAAATGCTGCAATAGCGGGCTTTACGCGCCGGTCAATCTTATTTGCGACGAAATGAGGCTAATTCGACATTTTCTTGCCGCAATTGGGTCAAGATTGGACGCGTAACCGCGCCGCGCCTCAGGGGGCGGGCTTTTCGACTGGCCCGATCTCCTCCGCCGCGTTTGCCACAATTGCCAGAGTCGCGGTCCATGCGGCGACGTTCTGGCGGAGCTGGACCGGGTCGATTTTGTCGAGCGTGTCGTCCGGCGTGTGGTGCAGATCGAAGTAGCGCAGGCCGCTTTGCTGCAGATCGATGCCCGCTGCGCCCGCTGCGATCACCGCCGCCACATCGGCGCCGCCGCCCGCCGGCTGCTGGCCGCGCGAGATGCCGATCGGTACAAGCGCCGCCGCCACGCGGTCACCCACCGCCTTGGCGCTGGCCGGAAGCTTGAAATCGACGCGCCAGACGCGATCGGCTCCGAAATCGGATTCGGCGGCAAGCGCGTGATATTCGGTCTTGTGCGATTCGAAATAGGCGCGTCCGCCGAACACGCCCGGCTCTTCGGCCCCGGCCCAGAGTATGCGGATCGTGCGGCGCGGCTGGCCGGCGTCCATCACGCGCTTGGCCGCAGCAGTGACGATCCCGCAGCCCGAGGCGTCGTCGATCGCGCCGGTGCCGAGATCCCAGCTATCGAGATGGCATGCGACCAGCACGATGCCCGCGGCAGGATCGCTGCCGGGCACTTCGGCGAGGACGTTGCCCGACGTGCCTTCGCCCTTGAACTCGGGGGTGATCACCAGCTTCATCTTGACCGGACCGCGCTTGAGCAGGCGTTCGAGTTGTTCGGCATCGGGCAGCGCCAGCGCGGCGGCGGCGATCGGCTTTTGGTCCTTGGCCCAGCCGGTGCCGCCGGTATGCGGATTGCGGTGATAATCGGTGCCGATCGAGCGGATCAGCACGGCGACCGCACCCTTGGTTGCCGCGATGCTCGGCCCTGTCCGGCGTGCGCCGCCCGACGGGCCATATTGCGAGCCGTCCTGCGTGGCCGTCATCGAATGGCTGATGAAGGCGATCTTGCCCTTCAGGCTGTCAGCCGGTGCGGCCTGGAGATCGGCGAAGGTGGAGAAATAGATGATTTCGCCTTCCACGCCCTTGGGGCCGGTGGTGCCCGAATTGCCGAGTGCCGCGATGGCCAGCTTCTGCGCCGATCCGCCGAGTACTTCGGCTTTTTCCTCGCCGCGTACCCAGACGGGCATTTTGAACGGCTCGACGCGGACATTGTGGAAGCCGAGCGCGGTGAGCTTCTTGACGCTCCAGTCACGCGCGCGCGCTTCGGCTTCGGTCGCGGCGAGGCGCTGGCCGATCTCGGTGGTCAGCCCTTCGGTGATCTCCCAGGCGAGATCGTCCTTGAGCGCTGCGTCGCGCAGGGCGGCCACATCAGTTTGCGCCAGAGCGGGGAAGGGAAGGGCGAGGGCCGCGGCAGCCGCGAGCAGGGTGCGCTTGTTCATGGGGGTAGGTGCTAACCACCCCCGGAACGTTTGCCAATGCGCTGCCGGGTTTCGCGGTTCGCTTCCGTGCGCGCCCGAATTGCAAAGCGGCAGGCTCGGCGCTACATGCCCGGCCAACTTTCCAGCTCTCGAATTTCCCGAAACGGAGTCCACCGATGTCCGCCCAGTACGCCTATGTCATGAAGGACATGACCAAGACCTTCCCCGGCGCGCCCAAGCCGGTGCTCAGCAACATCAATCTGCAATTCTATCAGGGTGCCAAGATCGGCATCGTCGGCCCCAACGGCGCCGGTAAATCGACGCTGATGAAGATCATGGCGGGCGTGGATAAGGATTTTACCGGCGAGGCATGGCCGGGCGAATATATCACGGTCGGCTATCTGGAGCAGGAGCCCCAGCTCGATTCGACCAAGACCGTGCTGGAAAACGTCAAGGAAGGCGCGCGCGAGACCGCCGATCTGGTCGACCGCTTCAACGCGATCACCGCCGAGATGGGCGATCCGCAGGACGACACCGATTTCGATGCGCTGATGGAAGAGATGGGCGACCTTCAAGCCAAGATCGACGCCGTCGATGGCTGGACGCTCGACAACCAGCTCGAAGTCGCGATGGAAGCGCTGCGCTGCCCCCCCGGCGACTGGTCGGTGGAGAACCTGTCGGGCGGTGAACGCCGCCGCATCGCGCTGACCCGCCTGCTGATCCAGAAGCCGTCGATCCTGCTGCTCGATGAGCCGACCAACCATCTGGATGCCGAAAGCGTCCAGTGGCTTGAGCACCACCTCAAGGAATATGCCGGCGCGGTGCTGATGATTACCCATGATCGCTACTTCCTCGACAATGTCGTCGGCTGGATCCTCGAAATCGATCGCGGCAAATATTTCCCCTACGAGGGCAATTACTCGACCTACCTGGAGAAGAAGGCCAAGCGCCTTGAGCAGGAGGATCGCGAGGAATCGAGCCGCCAGACTGCCATCAAGAACGAGCTGGAATGGATTCGTCAGGGTGCCAAGGCGCGCCAGACCAAGTCCAAGGCGCGTATCGCGAAGTTCGACCAGCTTGTGGAGCAGCAGAAGAACCGCAAGCCGACCGGCGCCCAGATCGTCATCCAGGTGCCTGAGCGCCTCGGCGGCAAGGTCATCGAGGTCGAGAACATCTCCAAGGCCTATGGCGATAAATTGCTGTTCGAGGATCTGAGCTTCACGCTGCCAGCGGGTGGCATCGTTGGCGTGATCGGGCCGAACGGCGCAGGCAAGTCCACGCTGTTCAAGATGATCACCGGTCAGGAAACGCCAGATAGCGGCACGATCGAAATGGGTTCGACCGTCCGCCTCGGTTATGTCGATCAGAGCCGCGATCACCTCGATCCCAAGAAGAATGTCTGGGAGGAAATCTCGGACGGCCATGATTATATGAAGGTCAACGGCCACGATGCCTCGACCCGCGCATATGTCGGCGCGTTCAACTTCAAGGGCTCGGACCAGCAGAAGAATGTCGGCAAGCTATCGGGCGGTGAACGCAACCGCGTGAACATCGCCAAGATGCTGAAGCGCGGCGGCAACGTCCTGCTGCTCGACGAACCGACCAACGATCTCGACGTGGAAACGCTGGGCGCGCTGGAAGAAGCTATCGAGAATTTCGCAGGCTGCGCCGTGGTCATCAGCCATGACCGCTTCTTCCTCGATCGCCTCGCGACGCACATTCTGGCGTTCGAGGGCAATTCGCACGTCGAATGGTTCGAAGGTAACTTCGAGGCATATGAGGAAGACAAGAAGCGTCGTCTGGGCGACGCGGCGGATCGTCCTACGGCGCTGTCGTACAAGAAGCTGACGCGCTGAGCCTTGCCTGACTATCCTCCTTGCCGCACGATTGCGGCAGGGGGGATGCAGTTTGCGCGCTACCAACTAGACACTCCGCTCTTCAGGGCGCGGTTTCAAATGTTGGCGGTCCGAAGATTTCCGTCCGTTTGCTTCGCCTTGCCCCGCCAACTTACCAAGCCTTGTGCCGGTTGCACCTTGAGCCTAGCCTCCTTCCAACGGGGGATTTTCGCACAAAATGAACAAGCCGAGTTTGCGGGCGCGTCTGCGCTATCAGTTCGACAAGAGCATGGCCGGGGGAACGATCGCGCTGATCGGATGGCTGGGGCTCGTATCGCTCGGCATGATCCTGGCCGCCGCGCTGGTGCTCGCGCTCAGCGGCATCGCGCCGCCGGATAGCGGCCCGATCGATTTCATCGAGGCGCTGTGGGAAGCCGGGATGCGCGCGATGGACGCGGGCACAGTGGGTGGCGACACGGGCTGGCCCTTCCGCATCATCATGCTGCTGGTCACGCTCGGCGGTCTTTTCGTGGTTTCGGCGCTGATCGGCGTGCTCAATTCGGGGCTGGAGGCGCGGCTCGATCAGCTGCGCAAGGGCCGTTCGCTCGTGCTCGAGACCGAGCATACGATCATCTATAACTGGTCGCCCTCGATCTTTGACATCATCTCCGAACTCGTCATCGCGAATGAGAGCCGCCACAAGCCACGGATCGTCATCATGTCCGACAAGGACAAGGTGGAGATGGAGGATGAGATCGCGGCCAAGGTGCCCGATCTGAAGAACACCCGCATCATCTGCCGCAGTGGCGATCCGACCGATCTGTACGACATCGGCATCGTCAATCCGCAGACCTGCCGCTCGATCATCGTGGTCTCGCCCGGGGATGATGGTGAGGATGCGGATTCGCGCGTGATCAAGACGATCCTGGCTTTGGTTAACGATCCCAATCGTCGCGCCGAACCCTATCAGATTGCCGCCGAAATCCGCGAAGAGGGTAATGCCGAGATCGCCCGCGTGGTGGGCGGCAGCGAAGTCCAGCTGGTGCTGGCCGACGATCTGATCGCCCGTATCGTGGTGCAATCGACTCGCCAGCCGGGGCTGAGCGCAGTCTTCACCGAATTGCTCGATTTCGACGGGTGCGAGATTTACGCGCTCCCGCAGCCCGGCCTCACCGGCAAGACCTTTGGCGAAGCGATCCTTGCCTATGAAAGCTGCGCGCTGATCGGCCTGTGCGGCGAGGATGGCGTGGTCGCGCTCAATCCGCCGATGGACACCCGGATTACTGCCGGCATGCAGGCGATCCTGATCGCCGAGGATGACGACAAGATCGCGCTGGCCGAGCGTCCGAAGGGGGCAGGGGCCAAGCCGCCGCGCCTGAAGAAAGCGCCCGCGCCCAAGCCCGAGCGCACGCTGTTGCTCGGCTGGAACCGCCGCGGGCCGATCATTGCCGACGAGCTATCGCGCTATGTTGCGCCCGGCTCGCTACTCACCATCGCGGCTGACACGCCCGAGATCGAACTCGACATTGCGGGCATCAAGCTCTCCCGCGAGAATCTCACGGTCGAGCTCGAACGGATCGACACCAGCCGTGCCGCTGCGATCGCGGCGCTCGATCCGGCGCGCTACGACAGCATCCTCGTGCTGGGCTATAGCGACCATATGGCGCCGCAGGCCGCCGATACCCGCACGCTGGTGACGCTGCTGCATCTGCGCGGTCTTGGCGAAAAGGAAATCGAGGGGCTGAGCGTGGTCAGCGAGATGATCGACGTGCGCAATCGCGCGCTCGCCGAAGTCACGCGGGTCAATGATTTCGTGGTCAGCAACAAGCTGGTCAGCCTGATGCTCGCGCAAGCCTCGGAGAACGAGCATCTCGAAGCGATCTTCAAGGACCTGCTCGATGAGGATGGCTCGGAAATCTGCCTGCTCGCAGCCGAGCGCTATGTCGCTCTGGGTGAGCCGGTCGATTTCTATGACGTCACCGAAGCCTGCCGCGCCCGTGGCGAAGTCGCGATCGGCTATCACCGGCTTGCCGGCGGCGGCGAGCGCAGCGATCTGGGCGGGATCGTGGTCAACCCGTCAAAGACCGAGAAGCTGAACTACCAGGCGGGCGACCGTATCATTGTGCTGACTAAGGGGTAACTGCCATTGTCACCCCGGCATTTCGGCCGGGGTGACGGGTAAGCGTCAGAAGCGCCGCGCCACGCCCACATAAACTTCCAGATCCGCGCTGGCATCGTTCAGGCCGGCCACCGCGCCGATATCGAACTGCAACCCATCCTGCGGAGCCCAGGCGAAGGACAGGCTCGCCAGCTTTTCGGTCGAGTGCCCGCTCGGGTCTTCGTCTCGCGTCGCCTGAAATTCCAGCGCCGCGCCCAGCGTCTCGGTCAGCGATGCGCTCAGGCCGATCACACTGCCATAGGCCGCGTGCCGTCCACGGCGGTCGCCGTCGGTAGCGGCTTCGATGCTTGGCGAAAGCCCGATCGCGATACCGTCCGAAAGCTCGAAGCTGATCGGCACGACCAGTCCGGCGCTCCAGTCGCCCGCGCCGATTGTCGCGCCGCCCGTGGGGAGCGAGGCATAGGGCATGAGCGCGACCGAAACGCCCGACCCATCCGGGTTCCTCAAATTCTGGCGGAGCGCCACCGATACATCGCCGGTGCCGCTGCTCTTGCCGATCGCCCCGGTCAATTTATCGCGGGCGCGGACATGGCCGAACGCGGTCCAGCCGGCCTGGACCTCCAGCGTATCGGTCAGGCCGAGCCGCACGAGCAGATCGCCTGCCACCAGCGTGTCGGTGCGCGTCGCGGAGTCGCGCTCCAGCGTCCAATCCACACCGCCCAGTTCGACCGCGACCCGGGCCTTGTCCATCGTGCAGGCAGGCGTGCCGAGTCCCGGCCGGTCGGCGCAAAAGGGGCGCACATCCTGCGCCTGCGCCACGCCAATCCCACCCCCGCCGCACGCCAGCAGTACCGCCGCGCGCACCAAATATTTCCGCATGAACCAATCCCCCCTGGCCCATAGCTAACACGGTATATCGCACGACACACTGTGCGCTTTGTGACCCCGCAGGGACTGAATAACGATCCGCCCCTAGCGCATTTCCGCCCTCACGGTTACATGGGCCGCCAACCTCCGACTCAGGACTGCTGGCAACCTTATGGATATCCCTCTCGGCCTTACCTTCGACGACGTCCTTCTCATCCCGGGCGAGTCCGAAGTGCTGCCGAGCATGGCGGATACCCGCACCTTTGTGACCAAGAGCATCGCGCTCAACATCCCGATCATCTCCTCGGCGATGGATACCGTCACCGAAGAGGACATGGCGATCGTCATGGCGCAGCTCGGCGGGATCGGCGTGCTCCACCGCAATCTGGATGTCGCGCAGCAGGTCGAGGCCGTCCGCGCGGTGAAGCGCTTTGAGAGCGGCATGGTGGTCAATCCGATCACGATGACGCCAAACGGTACGCTCGCCGATGCCCGCGCGCTGATGACGCGCCACAGGATCAGCGGCATCCCGGTGGTGGAGGATTCGGGCAAGCTCGTCGGCATCCTCACCAACCGCGACGTGCGCTTCGCCGAAAATCCCGGCCAGCCCGTCTCCGAACTGATGACGCACGATAACCTTGCCACCGTCAGCACTGGCGTCGGCAAGGAAGAGGCGCGCCGCCTGCTCCATTCGCGCCGCATCGAAAAGCTGCTGGTGGTCGATGAGAATTATCGCTGCGTTGGCCTGATCACGGTCAAGGACATCGAAAAGGCTGTCACGTATCCCAACGCGACCAAGGACGAAGCCGGTCGCCTCTGTGTGGCCGCCGCGACGACCGTGGGTGACAAGGGCTTTGAGCGCACCGAAGCGCTGATCGATGCCGAAGTCGATCTGATCGTGATCGACACCGCGCATGGCCATAACAAGGACGTTGCCCGCGCAGTCGAGCGCGCGAAGAAATTGTCGAACCGGGTTCAGGTGATCGCCGGCAATGTCGCGACCGCCGAAGCAACGCGCGCGCTGATCGATGCGGGTGCGGATGGCGTGAAGGTCGGCATCGGCCCGGGCTCGATCTGCACCACGCGCGTCGTCGCCGGCGTTGGCGTGCCGCAGCTTACCGCCGTGATGGAAGCCGCCGCCGAAGCCGCCAAGTCGGGCATTCCGGTGATCGCCGATGGCGGCCTGCGCACCTCGGGCGATCTCGCCAAGGCGCTCGCTGCGGGTGCGTCGACCTGCATGGTAGGGTCTCTGCTGGCGGGCACCGAGGAAGCGCCGGGCGAGACGTTCCTTTATCAGGGGCGCAGCTACAAATCGTACCGCGGCATGGGCTCGGTCGGCGCGATGGGCCGTGGCTCGGCCGATCGCTATTTCCAGGGCGACATCAAGGACCAGCTCAAGCTCGTCCCCGAAGGCATCGAAGGCCAGGTCGCCTATAAGGGCCCTTCGCGCGACGTGATCCACCAGCTGGTCGGCGGCATCAAAGCGGCGATGGGCTATACCGGATCGGCGACGATCCCCGATCTCCAGAAGCGCGCGCGCTTCGTGCGCATCACCAATGCCGGCCTTCGTGAAAGCCATGTGCATGACGTGGATATCACCCGCGAAGCCCCGAACTACCCGACGCGGTAAGGCCAGGCGCTGGCGATGATGAAACCCGCCACGCCTATCCTCTTCGTTCGCGACGTAACCGCCGCCGCTGCATTCTATCGCGACAAACTCGGCTTCACGGTCGATTTCCTCCACGGCAGCCCGCCTTTTTATGGTGCGGTGTCGCGGGGTGAGGCTTGTCTGCATCTGCGCTTCGTGGGGCAGCCCAATTTCGCGGCGCTGGCGGAGGCGGAGGAGTCGCTGATTCTCGCGACGATCGAAGTCAGCGATGTGGCTGCGTTGTTCGCCGAGTTTAGCGGGGTGGATATGCCGCAGGCTTTGGTCACGCAGGATTGGGGCGGCACCGATTTCCACGTCCGCGATCCCGACGGGAATGTGATAAGCTTCGTCCAGTTCTGAGGGGACGACCACGCCGCCAGAGGCGAAATGTCTCCACGCCGCCGGGCGTAGCGAAATGCGTTGCAGCGTCACAACGCTTCCCATGCGGGGCTAGCTCTGCTCTAGCCGCAGCCATGACACCCGCAGCACGTACTCAGGCCGCCATCGAATTGCTCGACCGGATCATCGCCGCCGCCCGCGATCAGGGCGCGGCAGCCGACACGCTGATCGCGCGCTGGTTCGCCGAGCGCCGTTATGCCGGCTCCAAGGACCGCCGCGCGATCCGCGAACTGGTCTATGATGCGATCCGCATGTTTGGAAAACCGCCCGAAAGCGGCCGCGCTGCGATACTGTCGCTGGCGAAGGACCGGCCCGAGATGGCCGAGTGGTTCGATGGCTCGCCTTATGGCCCCGCCGCGATCGAGCCCGATGAGCCGGTCGCCAAGCCCGCCTTCGCGCATGACTGGTTGATCAAGGCGCTGCGTGCGTCGGACATCGGCATCGAAGAACAGGCCGCGCTGCTCCAGCGCGCGCCGCTCGATGTCCGCGTAAACAGTCTCAAGGCCGATGCCGACGCCGTGCTCGCCACGATCGAGGGCGCGGAGCCGATCCCGTTCACGACCGACGGCCTCCGCCTGCCCAGCGACGCGCCGGTCGAGCAATTGCCTTCGTTCCGCGACGGCGAGATCGAAGTGCAGGATGCCGGCAGCCAGATCGTCAGTCTCGCCAGCGGCGTGCGGCGCGGGCAGCATGTCATCGATCTGTGCGCAGGCGGTGGCGGCAAGACGCTGGCGTTGGCTGCGATGATGGCGAACCATGGCAGCATCCTCGCTTGTGACGTCGATCGTGGCCGCCTCCAGCGCCTGCCGCCGCGTGCCGAGCGGGCAGGGGTCACCATTGCGGAAACCCGGCTTCTCAATCCCAAGCAGGAGGATAGCCAGCTTGCCGATCAGGCGGGCCGAGCCGATGTCGTGCTGATCGATGCGCCTTGCTCGGGCACCGGCACCTGGCGCCGCAACCCGGAGGCACGCTGGCGGCTTACCCCGCATCGGCTGGCCCAGTTGGGCGAGACCCAGCGCTATCTGATGCGGATGGCGGCCGAACTGGTCCGCCCCGGCGGGCATCTGGTGTATATCGTCTGCTCGGTGCTGGACGATGAGGGCGCGAACCAGGTCGATGCGTTTCTCAAGGCCTATCCCGGCTGGACCGCCGAGCCGCTGGCACCCGGCGCGGGCACCCCGCGCGGCGCAGGGCTTCGCCTCACCCCGCTGGGGGACTCGACCGACGGCTTTTTTGTCGCGAAGATGCGGCGGCCATGATAGCCACAAAGGCCAGTTTCTCGGAGTTATCGATGCGCGTTACCGCGATTTCTGCTGCTGCTGCCCTGTTGCTCCTCTCGGTTTCGACCTCGCTGATGGCACAGCGCCCGGATGCCCAGATCGATCCGCGCTCGCTGGCGCTGCTGCAGGAAGGCCGCGCCGCACAGGCTGCCGGCAATATCGACGGCGCCACCGATGCGCTGGAAAGCGCGCTCGCGGTCGATCCGCGCAACCGTCAGGCATTCGTGCTGCTCGCCGAGATCGCCCGCGGCCGCGATCTGCCCGGCAAGGCGATCCGCCTCTACCGGGAAGCGCTGCTGCTGGAGCCCAACGATCTCGCGGCGCTGCGCGGACAGGGTGAAGCGATGGTCAGCAAGGGCGCGATGGAGAAGGCCAAGGCCAATCTCGCCAAGATCAAGACGATCTGCACCACGGGCTGCAACGACGCCAATGTGCTTGCCGCTGCGATCGACAAGGGGCCGCCCGTTACGGTGACGGCATCAGCCGAGAAGCCCGCGGAGCCGGCCAAGCCCTGAAGCTGTCGCGCAACTGCTTGCGCCGCAGCGTAGGGGAAGGGCGGGCCAAAGCCGCTGTTTCACGGTCTCGCGGCGCGAATGTTCCCCAATGTTCGCACTGACCATGGGGGGGCGGAGCGACGATTTCAAAGAGCAGGTGGCAGAGCCACCAGAGCATGTCGCTCTTAGCCAAGCAGGCGAAATCCTACTTTGCAAGGTGATGCTTGGCGGATTCTGGGTGGGAAGCGGTCATTCCTGCTCGCCAGTTTCAACGCTACCAACCTAGACGGTGGCGCGTCCGCTGCCACCATGAGCCCTGCCCCGAAGAGGCCGCTGCCAAGAGTCGCTTCGCTTGCGTTGCGGTGACACCAAGCAGAAGCGCGATCTCCTCCACAGAGATGTCGGGCCGTTCCTTCCGCAAGTGTTCTGCAGTCCAGACCAGCGACGGAGAGAGTCGCTCTAAGAAGACGCAGGGTCGAATGCGCAAGGCGTGCCCTGTTTTAAGCACGCGCTCGTAGCTGAGAAACTCAATCGGCCATTCGGCATCGACAGAAATGCGGTTGGCCTCATCGACGGTCAACCGCCGTAGAAAGTGCTCATCGAAGATGCGCTCTTCCTGAGCAATCATCCAGTGTTGAGCGCAGGCGCGGCACTGAGAAAGGTGTAGCCACCAAGCACCTCCGCCATGATCGACGAGATTCTCGATAGTCGAGAACACTCTCTCGTCGAGACCGTCGCCGCCCATTGGAACTGCGGCTAAGTCAGGCAGGGATGCGCAACGGCAAGAGCTTGCGGCTTCATTCATCAAAGCATGATGCGGCCAAGGGTGAACGTCCGCAACTGGGTGGGAAGCGGCCAGCCTGCTTTCTGGCGGCGGGCACCATTTCATGTGAAAAGGTGGTATGGGCATCTTGTATAAATCCGCCGCCACTATTGGCTTCTATGGTGATGATCTCGACCCGGCAGAGGTTACAGCGGCGTTGGGTGCCGAGCCTACCGTGGGGGTGCGTAAGGGCGGCCAATGGGAAACCAAGCTAGGAGCGATAAAAGTAGCGGTGACGGGATCGTGGCGCATGAAAGCTGAGCGTTGCGAGCCGGGTGATCTGGACGGCCAAATCAACGGCTTGCTCGATGGCTTATCGAATGACCTCGTTGCATGGCGGTCTTTTTCACAGCGATACCGTGGCCGGGCTTTCTGTGGACTGTTCCTCGACAGCGGAAACGAAGGTCTGACATTGCGCGCCGAAACGCTGTTGCGTTTAGGAGAGCGCGGGCTGCTGATCGACTTGGACATCTACGGCTTGGACCAGCCTGACTAACGGCCGCAAATGGGTCGAATGCGGACACGCGGTCACATTCCGCCTGTGTAGAAAATAAGGTCCGGAGGCATTAGGACAAGCATAATAGCGCCGACACAACCGGTTGCACCTGCCCACCCATTACGCAGTGATGCTCCAAGGAGCGCAAGTGATAGCAGCGCCATGCCGAGTGGGATGTGCAAATAATAGTTTCGTTGCCCGCTATTGGGAAAGCCGGGCACGTTCTGCGCCGCTATGTCGGACATCACGTCAAAGCCGCGCAGCGCGAGATAGCCCCATGCAAGCGATGCCAGTAAGATTGGCAGGCGGGACAACAACATGCCTCCAAGCCTAATCATCCAACCGCATCGCCACAACGTCCGCAATTGGGTCGCTACTGGCGTGACCGCTGTTGGTCGCCCTGCCATGACGCCCAACGGCGTCAAATGGGTGGACAACGGACGTTCGTGGTGAAGATTAGAGACACGGCTCGGAGCGTGACGATGCGGCAGAACGACAGCCTTATGACGGTGATGGCATGGCAGCAAACATCGCGCTTCGTAGTCTTGGGCCTGCTGTTTCTCAGCGGCTGCCAGTTCCTTGCCGCTGCCTTGGTATATCGCACCGTCGGCAGAAGCGAGACCGATACGCTGATCTTTGCCGGTTGCCTCATGATGGCCGGGTTCGCTTTCGCCCTTGGCTTGGCGTTCAGAAAGTCAGGGGCGCCCACTTGGAAGCACAAGTTGGCGGTCGCCGTCGTAGCGCTGCCAGCGGCGATAAGTTTGCTTTTACGCTAAAGACCGCAATTGGGTTTTTACCGGCCCGGCGTCTTTTGGCGCAGCAGATCGAGGGCCGCAAAGGCTGAAATTGGGTGAAATGCCGACATTGGCATGCCCAACGTTATGCCGCTGCTGTTCGACGCCAGCGTTCGTTTATCATTGCCCAGATAGCTGCGCCAGCTAACAAGAGAATCCCAGCGCACAACGCTATCATTTGTCCGATAGCGTTGCTTTCCATTAGACCGGGCGCACCAGCCGCCGATATAACCAAGTGTGGTTGCGCCGATTGAAGCGATGACGCCCGACCTATCGAGCGGACGTCCAGGTGGTAGGTTTCTCCGGTGGCGAGGCGAATGTGTGCGCCCACCCAAGTATAGGTATCCGCACCTTCATATTGGCCGCCTGCCAGCGAAGTGGACGGGGTGATTTCACCGGTTAAGTTGCGCCCGTTTGACGACGCTTTGAGCGCTAAAACCACTGGCCAAGGCGAGGCTGGAGTTTTGCACTCCGCCTTCTGCATCGCGTCTACAGACACCGTGCAGGGATACATCCGTTCTGCCGTCTCCCGGTTCATCCTGACGCCAATTGCGTACGTTTCCGTGTATCCGGCCTGAAACGTTACCTGCTTTGTCGTCCCAGGCGTGAGATCGAATGGCCCGAAATCAATCACGGGGTTAGGACGAAGCGCCACTACCAAGTTTAGCAGCACGGCCAATCCGATTAAACCTAGCGGACCAAGTTTGCGCAAAAGACGCGTTTTCATCCCTACGGTCTAAAGGCGGACGGAGTGTCCGCAAGTGGGTCGTGAGCCGCCCCTACAGCCCTTAGTCTTTCGGGCTCAACACCCGCGCGAGTTCGACGAACTCCCCGACGGAGACCGTCTCGGCGCGTCGGGCGGAATCGATCCGGAGCGTCTCCATCGCCTCCAGCGCGCCGGGCACGCCTTTCAGGCTTTGGCGCAGCATTTTGCGGCGCTGGCCGAACGCGGCGGCGGTTAGCGCCTCCAGCGTTTTGAAGCGCACGCCCTTGGGCTCGGCGGCGGGGGTGATGTGCACCACGGCCGACATCACCTTGGGCGGTGGGGTGAAGGCCGAGCGATGGACCGTCATTGCGATCTTCGCGGTCGAGCGCCATTGGGCCAGCACCGCGAGCCGGCCATAAGCATCGTCGTTCGCGCTGGATACGATCCGTTCGGCGACTTCCTTTTGGAACATCAGCGTCAGGCTTGCCCACCAGGGCTCCCACTGTGCCGAGAGCCAGCCGACCAGCAACGCGGTGCCGACATTATAGGGAAGGTTTGCCACGACATGCGGCTTGCCGGTGAACAGCGACGGGGCGTCCACCTCCAGCGCGTCGCCCTCGATCACGCGCAGCTTGCCGGGGAAAAATTCGCCCAGCTCGGCCAGCGCGGGGATGCAGCGGCGATCGCGCTCGACTGCCACTACGCTGGCGCCCGCTTCGAGCAGGGCGCGCGTCAGTCCGCCTGGTCCCGGGCCGACCTCGAACACTTCCTGACCGGCAAGCGCACCCGGCACCTTGGCGATGCGGGCGAGCAATTGGTGGTCGAACAGGAAGTTCTGTCCCAGCGCCTTGCTGGCGCTCAGACCGTATCGCTGGATGACGTCGCGGAGGGGAGGTAGGTCATTCACTCAGCCCACATACCGCTCATGCCGAGCTTGTCGAAGCACGTTTATCGCGGTGCCCTTCGACACGCTAAGGATGCGCGGGGTCAGGAGGCGGCATCGGCCCTGCGCTGCGCGGCGCTGGCCGCCATGCGGATCGCCGCGATCATCGCGCCCGGATGCGCCTGATCCTTGCCCGCGATGCCGAATGCAGTGCCGTGATCGGGCGAGGTGCGGACGATCGGCAGGCCGAGAGTCATATTCACGCCCTCGTCGAAATAGAGCGTCTTGATCGGGATCAGCGCCTGATCGTGATAGGGGCAGAGCGCGACGTCATATCCGGCGCGGGCGCGGGCATGGAACATCGTATCGGCCGAGAACGGCCCGACCGCGTCGATCCCCTCGGCGCGGAGCAGTTCGATCGCGGGCGCGATAATGTCGATCTCTTCGCGGCCGATCGCGCCGCTCTCGCCCGCATGCGGATTGAGCCCCGCAAATGCCAGACGCGGCCGCTCGATCCCGAAGTTGCGGAGCAGGCCGCGCGCAGTCACGCGGGCCTTGGCGACGATCAGGTCGATGGTGAGCGCGTTCGGCACATCGGCAAGCGCGATATGCACGGTGAGCGGCACGACGCGCAGCGTTGGCCCGGCGAGCATCATCACGGCGTTCTCGCCCGAAATCCCGCAGCGCTCGGCGACGAACTCGGTCTGGCCCGGATAGGCGAATCCGATGCCGTAAAGCTGCGCCTTGGAAACCGGACCCGTGACCACGCCGCTCGCCGCGCCCGCATTGGCTAGACCCACGGCCAGTTCGAGGGACTGGAGCGCGATGCGCGCAGTGCTGTCATTCGGGGTGCCGGGCGACACATCGTCGGCATCGCCCATCGCGAGGACCGGCAGGGCATCGGGAAACGCCCGAAGCGCCTGCTCCGGATCGGTGATGCGCGCGATCGGGCCATCCCACACCTTTTCGATGGCGCGGGGATCGCCCACGGCAAAGAAAGGCGCGAGCGTATGTAGCTCGCGCGCCTTCCAGGCCTTGGCGGTGATTTCGGGGCCGACTCCGGCGGAGTCGCCCATCGCGACAGCGAGCGGACCGATCATCCGCCCGTCTGCCGGATCAACGATATTCGACAAGCGCGTCCCGGCGCAGATCGCGAAGCATGCGCTGCGCACGCACGTTGGTGCGCTGCTCGACGAGCACGTCCTTCAACTGATCTTCGGATGGTATGCCAGCTGCGGGCGGATCGTCGCGGCCGCAGAGCACGAGCACGCTCACGCTATCCTCGATCGCGCCGAACGGGCGGGTGACCTGCCCGATCTGGAGCGGGAGCAGCATGTTCTGAATGCCGGGCGGCAAATCCTTGATCACAATGCCATCGCGATCGGCCACTTCGGCGTTCAGCCCTGCGGCAACCTTTGGCACGTCGCCGCAGCCCTGGATCACCTGGGTACCCTTGGCGAACTCGGTGGCAAGCGCGGTCGCCTGGGTTTCGGACGTGCCCTTGGGGAAGCGAATAGTGACCTGACGCAGGCTGACCTTGGCTTCCTTGGGATCGGCCATCAGCACCTGACGCTTGTCGGCAAGGTAAAGGATCGAGAAGCCGGTGGGCAGTTCGATCGGTCCTGCGACCTGACCGGGCTCCATCGTCGTCACGACCGTGGCGAGTTGGTCGGGCAGCATAGACGGACGGATCCAGCTCAGATCGCCGCCGACTGACTTGGAAGAGGATTCCGAAAAGGTCTTGGCGAGATAATCGAACGGCGTGCCTTCGCGCATCTGGGCGATCATGCGCTGCATGCCGGTCGCGACTTCCTGTGCGCGATCGGGCGTGGCGTTCTGATAGATTTCGAAGACGTGATATTCTTCGGTACCCTTGGATGCTTCCAGCCGCGCGATGATTTCCTTCACCTCGGCATCGCTGATGTTGATGTCGATGCGGCGGCGCAGCAGGCGGCTCCAGGCCAGTTCGCCTTCGATCTGGCGACGCAGCGAGCGCTCGGACGAGCCGATGTCGCGCAGCCAGATGCGGAACGCATCCGGATCCTTCTGATAATTCTTGGCGACCCGCGCATAGGTCTGGTCGATCTCTTTCTTTTCGACCGTGATGTCGTTGGCCTTGGCCTCCTGAATCTGCAGCGTTTCGTCGATCAGCTGGCGCAGCACCGTGAGGCGCAGCTCGTCGCGTTCGGCGGGCTTCAGGTTGAGCTTGTTGAGGCCGATGATCTGGTTGACGCGCTGTTCGACATCGGTGCCGGTGAGGACCCAATCATTGACCACAGCCGTCGCCTTGCGAATCGTCGGGTCCGCCTTGCCGAAAATCATCAGATTTGCTGGCAGATCCAGGCCAGCCGCGACCGTGCCGAGATCCTGATCGGGAACCGTCTGGGCCATCGCCCCGGATGCCATTCCCGCAAGCGCCAGCGCCAAGGCCGTCTTTGCAACACCGATTTTCACGTGAATCCGTACCCTCATCCTAAACGGAGATCGTCGCGCTTACTGACGAATTGTGCCTGAACCAAGGCTGAGCGGAAGTCTAGCGGCCCAGATTCTTGAATGCCAGACTAAGGATATAACTGTTGCCGCGGCGGGCGTCGCCAGTGGTTTCATAGTCGCGCTTCCAGGTGAGGCCCAGACGAAGACAGTCATCCTCATAGGAAACGCCGAGCCGGTGGCGGACCGGTTCGAAGCCGTCGGACTGCGAAGTGATATCCTCCTGCCGATCGGTCAGATCGACCAGAACCGAGCCCGAGACTGCCCAGAATTTGGAGATCTGGACGCGCGCGCCAACGCGGGCCTCCTCGCGATCCTGCAAATCTTCCAGCGCGGGGCCGATGTTGCGATTGAGGCGCAGATAGCCGAGCTGGACATAGGTGGCGCGCGAGCCGATCGCGGCATCGAGTTCGTTGCGGCGGATGCCGAACGTATCTTTGTCGATCCGGTAGCGGTGCGTGACGCTCACAAAGTCGCGGAAGCGGACCACGGTGCGCCCGACAATGTCGGACAGGCGATCGGTGAGGCCCGTGCCATCCGGGAAGATCGTCGCGTTGGAGGAGAGCCGATAACTTTGGCCGACATTCGCATCGAGCGTGAAGCCCGGCAGATATAGCGAGTAATCGATGCCGAAGGTGAAGCGGGTCGAATCCTCGAAGCGATCATATCCGGGAAAGCGATTGAGCGCGAAGAGGTTGGAATCCTCCAGATCGACTGCGCGCGCGTCTTCGTTGGGTACGGCGAGGTTCTCGATCCGGGGTGCTGCAACAACCTGTACGCGTGGCGAAATCCGCTGGGTGCCGCCGAACATCTCGCCGACCAGCGGCCATTTCACGTCGAACGCCACGGCGCCGATGCCGCGGAAACCGATGCCGTCCTTTCCGCGATAGCTCGCGACGGTGGTGAGCAGCGAATCGCTGGTATTGTAGACGTCGCCGCGCCCATAGGCGGTCAGCGTCAATTCCTGACCCCAGGCGGTGAGCCTGCGCAGATCCCAGCGCGCGCTGGCAAAGGCACGCTGCGAATCCTGGCCGTCCGACCGGCTGATCGCGAGCGTATTGACCTGAAACTCGAAGCGCCCGCCGATCACGCCGTCGTTCATCCGGCGGCGATAATCGAGTTCGGGCAGCGCAAAGGGCTGCAACCCCTGGCGCTCACCCACGCGCAGCGTCTGGATCACCCAGGCGTTGATCGAGAAATAGCTGTCCGGATCGATCCGTTCGATCCGGATATTGTTGCGCAGCCGATCGTCGCGCGAAATATCGTAGCGGCGCAGGAAGGTGCGGTCGCTGGTGAGGCGGAGCGATGCGCTTGCGGTCCAGTTGGGATCGAGCTGATAGCGGCCAACCATGTCGAGATAGCCGCGGAAATCATTCTTCGACGTTGCCGGCGTGATCGGTACGGTGAGATCGTCCGAGCGGCGGCTATACGTGCCATAGGCATTCACCCGGAACGAGCCGAGCGCATTGAGTTCGCGATACTCGGCCTGCATCATCGGCAGCACGCTGGAGTAAACGCGCGGCGTGATCGTCAGATCGCGATTGGGCGCGAGGCTGAAGAAATAGGGGAGAGCGAACTGCACGCCGTTCGTGCGGCTGTAGCGAATGTCCGGCGTCAGGAACCCGTCATCGCTTTGGCCGCCGATGGGATGCGAGAATACCGGAAGCGGGATGCTCGCAATGCCGAATATCGAGATACGGGCGCCGGTATAGCGGATGCGATGCACCTCGGGATTATAGACCACGCGATCGGCAGTGATCTTCCACGAAGGCTCTTTGGGGCAATTGGCGGAGTCGGTGACCGAGCAGGGCGTGTAAGCGGCGTTCTCGACCGTGATGATCCCGCCGTTGCGCACGCCGCGCCGCGCCGCGATGCGGCCGCCGGCATCGAGCACGACGAGCATGTTCTCGACCATGCCGTCTTTCAGCGAATCGGTCAGTTCGATCCGGTCGCCATAAGCGGCGTCGCCCTCCGGGCTGACGAGAACGATGTTGCCTTCGGCCACGACCTGACCGGTGTTGCGGTTCCACACGACGCGATCGGCGCGCAGGCGCTGGCTGTTGCGGTATAGGCGCACGTCGCCGGTCGCCGTGACGATCTCGGCTTCATAGTCGTAATCGATCTGATCGGCGTTGAACTGAATCTCGTTCGCATCTTCAGACGAAGCGGTTGCGAGCGGGGGCGGGAGCGCAGTGCCGCGATCCTGCAGATCCGCAGGGAGTAGCGGCGGTTGCTCTTGCGGCGATTCGGGCGGCGCAGCCGTGTCCTGGGCGCGCGCCTGTGCGGCAAGGCATAGCCCCAATGCGGCCGACAGCAGCAAAGCCTTGCGCGTCACTATGAATCCCACCTTTGTTTCTACTCCCACGCACGCGGATTGTCCGCCCTATCGCAGCGGTTCAACCATCGCAACGTCGTGCGCATTGGCCGCAACGCACGGAGAGGCTAACAGGAGCCATGCTGGTCGATTTCTATCATCTTACACGCACTCCGCTAGAACGCGCGCTGCCCCAGATCGCCGAAAAGGTGCTGGAGAGCGGCGGGCGGCTGCTTGTGGTCACGGAGGACGTGGTGGCCCGGGGCAAGATCGATCAGGCGCTCTGGTCGTACAAGGCCGAAAGCTTCCTGCCGCATGGTCAGGCGGGCGGCGCGGAGGATGCGCGCCAGCCCGTGCTGATCGGCGAGACAGCCGATGCGGCGAACGGCGCGCGCCATATCGCGCTGGTGGACGGCGTGTGGCGCGACGAGGCGCTCGGCTTTGACCGGGTTTTCCATTTTTTCGACGAGGACGCCATTCGGGAGGCGCGCATTGCCTGGAAAGGGCTGGCCGATCGCGACGGGGTTGAACGGCGCTATTGGAAGCAGGACGAGAATGGACGCTGGGAGAAGGCGGCGTAGCGCTACCGTCACACGCTTGCATCATCGTGCTGCCAAGACTAGAGAGCCGCGACTTTTCCACAACTCAAATAACAGGAGCCGCAGGCAATGGCCGCGACCCGTACTTTTTCGATCATCAAGCCCGATGCCACCCGCCGCAACCTGACCGGCGCAGTCACCAAGATGCTGGAAGAGGGCGGCCTGCGCGTCGTTGCTTCCAAGCGCATCCAGATGACCCGCGAGCAGGCCGAAGGCTTTTACGCGGTGCATAAGGAGCGTCCGTTCTTCGGCGAACTGGTCGAGTTCATGATCTCCGGCCCAGTCGTCGTTCAGGTTCTCGAAGGCGAGAACGCGATGCAGCGCAACCGCGACATCATGGGCGCGACCAACCCGGCGAACGCCGATGCCGGCACGATCCGCAAGGAACTGGCCGAGTCGATCGAAGCCAATTCGGTTCACGGTTCGGATTCGGACGAGAACGCAGCGATCGAGATCGCTTACTTCTTCAAGCCGGAAGAAATCGTCGGCTAAGCTGTTCGCAGCTTGACGACCCGAACGGCGTCTTCCCGAGGGGGGAGGCGCCGTTCTGCTATCTCGGCAAGGTGATCACGGCGGCCAGCCCGCCGCCTTCGCGGTTGGTGAGCGTGATCTCGCCACCGGCATCGCGGACGATGGCGCGGGCGAGGGCGAGGCCTAGGCCGACTCCGCCAGTGTCGCGGTTGCGCGATTCCTCCAGCCGGGTGAACGGATCGAAGACCTTGTCGATCGACTCCTGCGGAATGCCGGGGCCGCGATCGCAGACCTGGATCGCGACCGACTTGCCTTCGTTTTTCAGGAATACCTCGGCACCGCCGCCATATTTCACGGCGTTTTCGATCAGATTGCGCACTGCGCGGCGCATCAGCGTGGGGCGCAGGCGCATGGCGAGGCGCGGCGCTTCCTCGAAGGTCACATCCTTGTCGAGATCGCGGAAATCCTCGACCACGGCATCGACCAAAGCCGAGACATCGACATCGGTGAGCGGCTCGCTTGGGCGGCCGAGACGGGCGAGCGAGAGGATGTCATCGAGCGTGCGGCTCATTTCCTCGATCGTGTCAGCCATCTTGTTGCGGTCTTCGTCATCCTCGACCGATTCGATGCGGACGCGCAGCGCCATCAATGGCGTGCGCAGATCGTGACCGATTGCGCCGAGCATCCGATCCTTTTCATCCAGCATCGCGTTTACGCGCAGGCCGAGCGCATTATAGGCCGCGATCACCGCGCGAACGTCAGACGGGCCGCGTTCCTCGACCGGATCGCGCTGCTCGCCGGGGCGGAAGCGCTGGGTGGCCAGAGCGAGGTTGCGCAAGGGGCGGGCGATGCGGCGGCCAGCGAGCAGCACCGGGACCAGCACCACGGCATAAAGGATCAGCGTTTGCGCGATCAGCTGCCAGATCAGCGTGCGCTCGCTGCGCGGCCAGCCCGCGCGGAGCATCAGCCAGCCCTTGCCGGGAAGCTCGACCGCGACATTTAGCTCGGCACCGAGACGACGCAGACGCTCGGTGCGATCGGGCGGCAGGTTTTTGAAGGCAGGCTTGGCGAGATCGACCGGGCGGATCATCACGAAAACCTGTCCGGTCTGGACACCGGCATCCGCCAGACCGGCGCGGATGTCGTCTTCGAGCTTCAGATTGCGCTCATGGCCCGGCTCGATCGGATTGGTTTCGCTGAAGGCGACGCGCTGAAACTGGCGGCGCTCAGGGCGTTCACGCGGGCCGCGTTCGATGCGCTCGGCGCGCTCTTCGCCGCCCCGCAAATTCGGGTTGTTCAGCCGCTCGGTCGCATCGGCCAAGCGGGCGACGGCCGGCGCGATCACACCAGCAAAGCGCAAGCCGCGACGCTCGTTGAGCAGCAAGCCGAAATTGATGGCCTGCGCCACGAACAGCGCCACGCCCACGAGCAATGCGATCTGGCCGGTCAGCGATTTCGGGAGGAAGCGTCTCAAAGACGGGTGACCTCTGCCGCGAGGGTATAGCCGCCGCCCCAGACGGTCTTGATGAGGCCGGGGTTTTTCGGATCGACTTCGATCTTCTTGCGCAGGCGGCTGACCTGATTGTCGATCGCGCGATCGAACGCAGCGGCCTCGCGGCCCTGAGTGAGATCGAGCAACTGATCGCGGGTGAGCACGGCGCGGGGGCGCGTCACCAGCGCGTGGAGCAGATTATATTCGCCGGTGGAGAGCGGCACCGAGACGCCGTCGCGATCGACAAGCGCGCGCTCGCCGGTCTTGAGCACCCAGCCGGCAAAGGCGAAGCTGCCGCTGTCGGGCGCGGTCTGGCGGGTGCCGCCAGCCGAGGCGCGGCGCAGGATCACCTTGATGCGGGCGGAAAGCTCGCGCGGGGAGAAGGGCTTCACGACATAATCGTCGGCACCCATTTCGAGGCCGACGATGCGATCGGTTTCTTCGCTGCGCGCAGTGAGCAGGATGACGGGAATTTCGCTCGTCTCGCGGATATGGCGACAGAGGCTGAGGCCATCCTCGCCCGGCATCATGATATCGAGCACCACCAGATCGATCGCATAAGCAGCCATGCGGGCGCGGGCGCCCTCGGCATCGCCGGCCTGGGTTACGCGAAAGCCCTGCTTGGTCAGATACTGCGCAAGCGGCTCGCGGATCGAACGCTCGTCATCGACGAGCAGGAGGTGGGGCATCTCTGACATATCAGTGCCGTAACATCTCTCTTGGGGAAGGGAAGTGCCGAGCGGGGGAGGAGGGGGAATACCCCGCCCGGCACAACGGTTACGCCTTAGCTGCCGGTGGCAGGTGCGGCGGGCATGCCGCCGCCGTGATGACGACCATGGCCACGACCGCCATGGCCACCGCGCTTGCCGCCCATTTCGCGGAGCATGCTGCGCACGGTCTCGCGCTCGGTCTGGTCGATCTTGCCATCACTGTTGCGGTCGACGAAATCGAAGCGCTTGAGCGCCTGCGTGCGCTGTTCTTCGAGCGTGATCGAGCCGTCGCCATTGGCTCCGGGGCCTCGCTTCATGCCGTGGCCATCCGGGCCGCCGCGCATGCGCTTGCCCATGCGACCTTCGGCCTTGTCGCCCTTTCTGTCACCCATCTCGGCGCGCATCGCGGCGCGAGCCGCCTTGCGCTCCTCGACGGTGATCTTGCCGTCCTTATTGGCATCGAGCTTGGCGAAGCGGGCAGTGACGGCGGCGATGGTTTCGTCACGGGTGACGATGCCGTCCTTGTTGGTATCGGCCATCATCATCGGATCGCGCATCATGCGATGCTTGGGGGCATCTTGCGGCGAGGTCTGTGCCTGCACCGTGGCAATCGTGCCGGTGGTCAGCAATGCCGAGCCCAGCAGGGCGGCGATCGTGGTTTTCTTCATCTTGGCGAACTCCTGAGCGGGGTCAGTCCCGCGACGATGGCCTTTCTGCAGGGAGGCTGTCGCAGCGGTTTGTCACAGGTTCAGGAAAGTGTCGCAGTTTGTCGCAGGTGTGTTGGGGCTCAGCCAAAAATGGCGACGCGGTTTTGTTTGGGCTTAGCCAAAAATGGCGACGTGGTTTTGTTGGGGCTTAGCCAAAAATGGCGACGCCCTGCATCGCATCGGCGATGGGCTCGCCCGCGGCGTTCCACAGCGACATGCGCTGGCTCGAATAGCCGTCATGCGCGGTGTCGGTGCTTGCGGTGAGGAGCCACCAGCCATTGTCGGTTTTGGGCGCGGGGGTCAGGAAATTGATCTGCCAGGTGAGCGAGCTGATCGGGACGCCCATGCCGGAGAGCTTCATGCCGGCCGGGGGCAGCGCATCGCCGATCGCCATCAACTCCACAAACGGATGCAGGCCGTCGCGGGCACGCAGGCGGGCCCAGCGCTGCCATTCGGCGGGACCGGCGCCTTCCTTCACATCGACGAACTCGAAATTGCCGATGAACATCGTGTCGGGGCCGATGAACACCTTGGCATCCGGCGCAGGCGCGGGGACGGGCGCGCGGGGGGCCGTGTCATGCGCGAGTTGCGATTGGAGCGCGGACATGAAGACGAAGGTGGCGCGGAAGCCTAACCCGGCTTCGCTGGAGACATCGGCCTGGATGAACGCGGCGTTGCGGCCCCGGCGCAGCTTGGTGGCGGTGACCGTCACTTCGCCAGAGAGCGGCCCGATAAAGGCGACCTGCGCCGAGCGGAGCGGCGGGAGATCGGGTTCGAGTTCGAGCGCCGCCTGTAGCGCAAGTGCAGCCGAAAGCCCGCCATAAGCGGTGCGGCCTTGCAGCCAATCGGGCGTGACGGTGACGCTGAAGCCGCCATCGGGCAGCATGATGCGGGCGGCGAGGATATCGGTGATGGGGGTCATTTGCTGAGATACCGGTCGCGCAGCTCACGCTTCAGCACCTTGCCGATCGCGCTGCGGGGGAGAGTTTCGATCTTTTCCAGCGCGGAGAGCCGCTGGGTCTTGCCTGCCTGCGCATTGAACCAGGCGAGGATTTCGGCGGGGTCGCCACTGCCGGCGTAGAACCCCACCGGCGTTTCGCCCCAGGCTTCGGAGGGCACGCCGACGACGCTGCAATCGCTGACATCGGGATGCCGGATCAGGACGGCTTCGAGATCGGACGGATAGAGATTGAACCCGCCCGAGATAATCATGTCTTTCTTGCGATCGAGCAGGGTCAGGAAGCCATCCTCGTCGAAGCGGCCGATATCGCCGTGGCGGATGAACCTGTTGCCCTCTGCATCGAACCATTCGGCGTCCGACGTGGCTTCCTTGCGGCCATGATAGCCGGTCATCATCGCGCCGGAGCGACCGACGACTTCGCCCATCTCGCCTTGCGGCACTTCGCGGCCCTCGTCATCGATCAGGCGGATATCGTGGCCCGGGACGGGCGTGCCGACGGTGTGGAGCTTATCCGGAAAGTTGTTGCAGACCAAAGCGCAGGTGCCGCCGCCTTCGGTCATGCCGTAATATTCCACGAGAAAGCCCGGCCAGCGCGCGAGGACATCGGCCTTGAGTGCGGCGGAGAAGGGCGCGCTGGTGCAGGTCTTGAAGCGGAAGCTGGACAGATCGTGCGTGTCGAAATCGGGGAGCGCCATGATCCGCTGATATTGGACGGGCACGAGCATCGCGTGGGTGGCGCGGTGCCGGGCGGCGGTGCGGACGAACGCGGCGGCGTCGAACTTGCCCAGCAGCAGCACGGTGCCGCCCCATGCGAGCGTGGGGATGAAGCTGACCAAAGTGGTGTTCGAATAAAGCGGTGTGGCGATCATCGTCACCGCATCGCCAAAGCCCGCGGCGGCGCGCGAGATGTGCGCCCAGCGCATCGCATGGGGCTGAACGATGCCCTTGGGCGTGCCAGTGGTGCCCGAGGAATAGATGATGTTGAACGGGTCGGCGGGGGCGATCTCGACCGGCGCGGGCTTGGTGCCTTCGGGGGCGAGCCATGCTTCGAGCGATTCGAGCGCCACTTTTCGCACGTCGGCGGCAAGATCGTGCCCGGCATCGTGGAACAGGATAGGAGCGCCGCAATCGCGGATCATCGCGACGAGTTGTTCGTGCGTGGCCGAGGGCTGGAGCGGGGCGGGGACGCAGCCCGCGCGCAACGCGCCGAGAAAGGCCAGCGCATATTCCATCGAATGTAGCGCGACGATCGCCACCGCATCACCCTTAGCCAATCCGTCGCGCTGGAGGCTCGCGGCAAAGCGATCCGTCAGGGCGTCGAGCGCAGCATAATCGAGCGTGCGATCCTCGAAGATAATCGCCGGCTGGTCCGGCTTTTCCCGGGCATGGGCGCGGATCAGATCGGAAAGCGTCGCAAACCCGCTAGCCAGCATTTCGTCTGCGCGCATCATCATCCCTTGCCGATCGCGCTCTGGCTAGGCGAGGCGCAAGGCAAATGCCATACGCAATCTTCGAAAATCGCGGGAGAGGTTGATGCAGGACAGGATGACAGGCGGCGTCGCAATCGTGACGGGCGGCGGCACGGGGATCGGCGCGGCAACGGTGCGCATGCTGGCCGCGCGCGGTGTGCGCTGCGTGATCAATTATGCGAGCAGCCGCGACGACGCCGAGGCACTGGCGAGCGAGACCGGCGGGATCGCAGTGCAGGCCGATGTCGGCGAGGACGCGCAGTGTCGCGCACTGGTCGCGGCGGCACTGGATGCGTTCGGGCGGATCGATTTTCTGGTCAACAATGCCGGGCGGACCAAATTCGCCAACCATGAGGATATGGACGCGCTGACCGCGGAGGACTTTCTCGACATCTATCGGCTCAACACCGTCGGCCCGTTCCAGATGATCCGCGCCTGCACGCCCGCGATGCGCGAAGGGCCGATGAGCGCGGTGGTCAACCTCGCCTCGGTCGCGGGGCTGCACGGGAATGGCAGTTCGGTGGCCTATGCCGCATCCAAGGGCGCGCTGATCACGATGACGCAGAGCATCGCGCGCGTGCTGGCCCCGGCGATCCGGGTGAACGCCATCGCGCCGGGCTATGTCGGCACCGGATGGTTCGAGAAGCGGATGGGCGCGGAGGCCAAGGCGGGGCTGGATGCGCATATCGCGGCGAGCGTGCCGCTGGCGCTGGCGGCAGTGGCCGAGGATATTGCGGGGCCGATCGTCAATCTGCTCGATCCGGCGTCTCGCGCGATCACGGGCGAAACGCTCAGGGTCGATGCGGGCGCGCATCTCGACGTGGGTTTGTCGCGGCGGCCGGGTAAGGCCTAGCGCTCGACCTTTGGCACCACTTTTAGCAGCACGATCACCAGCGCCGCAAAAGCGAGGATCGCGGCGACGAGGAAGTTGCCGCCGGTAAAACCGCGCTCTGAGCCGTAGGCGAGCGACTGGGTGAGCAACAAGGGCGCGAGGATCAACGCGAGGCTGTTGAGGCTCGCCATGCCGCCCTGCAACGCGCCCTGATGCGAGGGGTCGGTCATCCGCGAGAGCAGCGCGTTAATCGAGGGCCAGACCAGCGCCTGAAACGCGCCGAGGACGATCAATATGCCGATCATCCACAGTTCGCGCGCGAAGATGTAGCCGATGAACACCGAGCCTCCGGCGATTATGCCGAACACGACGGTCTTTGCCTCGCCAAAGCGCTTGACCGCGCGGCCCATCACCAGCGTCTGCACCAGCGCCATCGTCACGCCCGATGCGGCTAATGACAGGCCGATCGCGCGCTCGTCCCAGCCCAGCGCGATCTCGCCGAAGAACGCCCAGGTCGCGGGATAGACCATGTGCGCGAACTGCCAGAGGAAAGCGGCGAGCAGCAGCCATTTGGCGTTGCCGGCGTGGAAGATTGGCTTGAACGCCGCGAAGACATGCGCGTTGCGCCATGCAAAGGGCCGGCGGTTTTCGGGCGCCAGCGTCTCGGGCAGCGCGACGAGGATCCAGATGGCGTTGAGCCCGGACAATATGGCGGCCGCGATGAAGGGCGCACGCGGGCCGAGTTCGGCGAGCAGCCCGCCCATTGCTGGCCCGATGATGAAGCCCATGCCGAACGCCGCGCCCATCAGGCCGAACGTCGCGCCGCGCTTCTCAGGCGGAGTGACATCCGCGAGAATCGCGTTGGCCGGGCCGAACGATGCGCCGGTAATCCCCGCAATCAGACGCCCGACGAATAGCCAGCCGATCGTTGGCGCTACGGCCATCAGGCCATAGTCGATCGAGAAAGCGAGCATCGAAAACAGCATCACGCGCCGCCGCCCGATACTGTCACCCAGCGTGCCAAGGACTGGCCCGGCAAAGAACAGCGTGACGGCATAAGCGACGAGCATATAGCCGCCGATCCGCGCGGCATCGGCCAGCGTCGCGCCCGATAGTTCGACGATCAAGCGAGGCAGTACCGGCATGACGATGCCGAAGCCGATTGCGTCGATCAGCACTGCGCTAAGCGCGATCGGTACTGCCCGATGATGGAATTGCATTGCTGAAACCTTCAAAACCTTAGCTGTCACTTGACGCGCGCCGCGCCATACCGCAAATTCGAAACTAGAAGCAGGATGGAAATCCGGGGAGAGAGATGGCTACCGCACCCGAAATCGATGCGCCGGTGAATGCGCTTGACGAATTCCGCACGCAAGTCCGCGATTGGCTTGCCGCGAACTTCCCACCGAGCCTGAAAGGGCGCGACAATGCGATGTCCGCCGTCGAAGGCCCCACCGACGAGGATGCCGAGCAACGCGCGTGGCGCGAGGCGATGGGCGAAAAGGGCTGGGGCGTGCCGACCTGGCCGAAGGAATATGGCGGCGGCGGGCTGAGCCGTGGCGAAGCGCGCGTGCTGCAGGAAGAGATGGCCAAGGCAGGGGCCTGGAACCCCATCGGCGGCATGGGCGTGATGATGTTTGGGCCGACCTTGCTCGAATATGGATCGGACGAGCAGAAGAAGGCGCACATCCCGTCGATCGCCAAGGGCGAAATACGCTGGTGCCAGGGCTATTCGGAGCCGGGCGCGGGATCGGATCTCGCGTCGCTTCAGTGTTTTGCCGAAGATCACGGTGACCATTATGTCGTCAACGGCCAGAAGACCTGGACCAGCGGCGGCCAATGGGCGGACAAATGCTTCATGCTGGTCCGCACCGACAAGACCAAGAAGCATGAGGGTATCACCTTCCTGCTTTGCGACATGGACACGCCGGGTGTCGAAGTGAAGCCGATCGGGCTGATCAGCGGTTCCTCGCCGTTCTGCGAGACGTTTTTCACCGATGTGAAAGTGCCCAAGGCAAACCGCGTCGGGCAGGAAGGCGAGGGCTGGACGATCGGCAAGCGCCTGCTCCAGCATGAGCGCAACAGCCTGTCGGGCGGTGGCACGGCTGCGGGGCGGATGTTTGCAGGCACGCCGCTGGCGCAGATCGCCAAGAAGTTTGTCGGCGTGGATGCCGAGGGGCGGATCGCGGATGCCGATCTGCGCACCCGGATCGTGAAGCATGAGATGGATTTGCGCAGCTTCATGCTGACGCTGCGCCGTGCATCGCTGGAGGCTAAATCCAATCAGGGGCCATCCGCCGCTACGTCGATCATGAAGAATGTCGGGGCGCGGATCATGCAGGAACGCTCGGAGCTGCTGATCGAGATCCGCGGGATGGCGGGGCTTGGCTGGGAAGGCGAGGGCTTTGACGAAGATGCGCTCAAGGACGTGCGCCACTGGCTCTTTGGCAAAGCGGTGTCGATCTATGGCGGCTCGACCGAAATCCAGAACAACGTGATCGCCAAGCGTATCCTCGGGATGCTGGATCACCAATAGCTAAATCCGTCACCCCGGCGAAAGCCGGGGTCTCCCTCCACCGGGCGCGCGCTGGCGGCCTGAGATCCCGGCTTCCGCTGGGATGACGAAATGGGACAGAACATGGCAATACTCACCGAAGAACAGACGATGCTGCGCGATATGGCGCGCGAATGGGCGGACAATGAATCGCCCGTCACGGCCTTTCGCAAGATGCGCAACGGCGCGCCTGCGAGCTTTTATGATCCCGAGGCGTGGACCGCGCAGGCCGAAATGGGCTGGGCAGGCATCCTTGTACCCGAAGAGCAAGGCGGGGTGGGCATGGGCTTCCTGTCGCTCGGGCTGGTGCTTGAGCAATTGGGCCGCAACCTTGCCGCGACGCCGCTTGCCGCGACTGCGGCTGCGACCAGTGCGATCGTGATCGGTGGATCGGATGCGCAAAAGGCCGAGTGGCTGCCGAAGATCGCCAGCGGTGAAGTCGTTGCGACGCTCGCTATCGATGAGGGCCCGCGCTTCACCGGCGCGGCCGCGAGCGCAACGGTCGTCGGTGGTAAGCTCAGTGGCACCAAGGAATTCGTTGCCGAGGGTGATAGTGCGCAGCTGTTCGTCGTCTCGGCGGCGGACGGGCTGTATCTCGTCCCGGGCGATGAAGGCGTGACGCGCAGCTCGCGCAAGCTGGCGGATTCACGCAGCCATGCGCAGGTGGCGTTCGATGGTGCGCCGGCGGAGAAACTGGAAGGCGGCAGCGACCTCGTCACCCAGGTGACCGATCGCGCGGCAATTGCCATCGCCGCCGAAATGCTCGGCATGGCCGAAGCCGCGTTTGCCCAGACCAATGACTATCTCAAGACGCGGGTGCAATTCGGTCAGGTGCTGGCGAGCTTTCAGGCGTTGCAGCATCGCATGGCCAAGATGTTTACCGAGCTCGAGCTGATGCGCTCGGTGGTCGAGGCGGCGCTGGAGGCAGCCGAGTCCGGCCGCGCTACGATCAGTCAGGAAGCCAGTCTGGCGAAAGCAGTGGCGAACGAGACGCTGCATCTGGTGAGCCGTGAGATGGTGCAGCTCCATGGCGGCATCGGCATGACCGACGAGCATGACGCGGGCTTCTATCTGAAGCGCGCCCGCGTGCTCGAACAGATGTGGGGCAATGCGTCGTGGCACCGCGAGCGTTTTGCGCGACTCAACGGTTATTAGTCCATTCCGGTTGGTAATATGCCTCGAGCACCCGTCTGCGTGCGGCGATCCACCTTCATTATATGACATTTGCGCAACACTGCGGGGTAAGTCCCGCTTTGCAACGTTAGTTATGCTTGACGGGCCTTAGTAAAATCGATGTATTCGAGTTTACGGTATGGAGCCGCAAAGTGCTCCAGCCATGTGGTGGGAGAGAATGCGATGCGGTTACGCTTTTTGACGGCTTGTGCGGTTCCGGCACTTATCCTGGGTGCTGCTGCACCCGCTTTCGCGCAGGACGCACCGGCAAGCGCCGAAGCGACGCAGGAAGATGACGACAACCAGATCATCGTGACGGCGCAGGGTCGCTCGCAGGTTCTGTCTGAAGTGCCGCTCGCGATTACTGCGATCAGCGCGGACAGCCTGGAAAATACCGGCGCGAGCGACATTCGCCAGCTCAACCAGATCGCGCCATCGCTGATGGTGTCGTCGACGGGCAGCGAAGCGAACGGCTCGGCCCGTATTCGCGGCATCGGCACCGTGGGCGACAATCCCGGTCTCGAAAGCTCGGTCGCAGTGTTCATCGATGGCGTTTATCGCTCGCGTTCGGGCATGGGCCTGAACGAACTCGGCGATATCGATCGGATCGAAGTGCTGCGTGGACCGCAGGGCACCCTGTTCGGGCGCAACGCATCGGCCGGCATCATCAGCATCGTCAGCAAGGCGCCGTCGCCCACGTTCAGCGCGGGCGCCGAAGCAACCTATGGCAATTATGATTATATCCGCGTGGCCGGGCATGTGAACGTGCCGCTCACCGAAGCGCTCGCTGCGCGCATCGACGCGACTTATGTGAAGCGCGATGGTTTCTACCATGACGTGACCAACAATGTGGACGTCAACAATCGCGACCGCTTCTTCATCCGCGGCCAGATCCAGTATGAGCCATCGAGCGATCTGACGATCCGTCTGATCGGCGACTATACCAAGCGCAACGAATCCTGCTGCGGCGCGGTCTATGTCGATTCATCCACCAACCAGTATATCGGCGCGCTCAACGATCCGGCGCAGAACAACATCGTCGCCGTGTTGCGCGATCTCGGCCAGCCGCTCGCGGCTTTCTCGAACCCCTATAGCCGCAACCTCTATGTCACGCGCGGGCGCTCTTATGGCGGCTCGACCACCGATGGCGGCGTATCGGCGCAGGTCGATTGGGATCTGGGTGGCGCGAAGCTGACCTCGATCACCGGCTATCGCGATTATAAGAGCGATCAGGCGTCCGACACCGATTATAGCTTCGCCGATCTCCTCTATCGCGCGGACAATGGCGGTTCGGCGCGTTCGTTCAAGACGTTCAGCCAGGAATTGCGCCTGCAGGGCACAGCATTTGGCGAAGCCGTCGACTGGCTGATCGGCGGCTATTACGGCAACGAAGACCTCGAAGTGACCGACAATCTGCGTTTCGGCACCCAATATGGCCGCTTCGCCACCTGCCGCATCATCTCGGGCGGTGGTCTGTCTGCGCTATATTCGCCGACTTCGCCGGGTTGCCTTGCGGCACGTCCGGCAGCGTTCGGCGCGGCATCGCCGATCATCTACGCTGCCTTTGATCGTCTCGATGCCGTCAACGACAAGGGCTCAACGCGCGATCTCTACACGCAGAACAGCCGCAACTATGCGTTCTTCACGCATAACATCATCCACATGGCGCCCGGCCTCGATCTGACGCTGGGCCTGCGCTACACCAACGAGCGCAAGCGTTTCGCTGCCACCTTCGGCAACGACAACACCGCCTGCGTCGCCAACCAGACCGCGCTGCTGCCGTTCCGCTCCACCGCGGCGCTCACGGCAGTCATCGATGGTCTGCTCGGCCTGTCGTGCCAGGGCAATTCGACTTCCGAACTGAACGGCGTCAGCATCAATTCGAGCCGCAAGGAGAACCGCTGGACCGGCACTTCGGTGCTCTCGTACAAGTTCAACGAGCAGCTGATGGGCTATGCCAGCGTATCATCCGGCTACAAAGCGGGCGGTTTCAACCTTGACCGTTCGGCGCTCAAGATTCCGATCCTGCCGTTCGGCGGACAGGCGGGCACGCAGGCACTGGCTGCCAATCTCCAGTTCGATCCGGAGACGGTGACCTCCTACGAACTCGGCCTGAAATACGGCTCGGGGCCGTTTACCGCGAGCGTTGCTGTCTTCCGTCAGGAGTTCCGGAACTTCCAGCTGAACACGTTCAACGGCACGGTCTTCCTCGTCCAGAACATCAACGGTTGTAAGACCGATCTGGGCGGTGGCGATCGCGATCAGAGCAAGTTCACCGGTGGGGCGAACTACAACGCCAATGCTTCCGCCACCGGATCGTGCGCGCCCGGCAACGTGACGCACGGCGTGGTCTCCAGCGGCATCGAGATCGAAGCCTCGCTGGTTCCGATGCGTGATCTGCGCATCGGTCTGGGCCTGACCTATGCCAAGACCAAGTATAACGACCAGCTCGTCGGCAATCAGCGCGGCGTGCCGCTCGATCAGGCGTTGCGCCTGTTGCCGGGCAAGAACCTGTCGAACGCGCCCGAATATGTCGCCACGGCATCGGTGGCGTGGACGCCGGAACTTGGCGGCGGCCTGAGCGGCCTGCTCTACATGGATACACGTCTGACCGACGATTATAACACCGGCTCTGACCTGTTCCCGCAAAAGGCACAGACCAGCTTCGCGGTGTTCAACGCTCGCATCGGCATCCGCGGGCGCGATCAGCGCTGGGGCATCGAGTTCTGGGGGCAGAACATCTTCGAAAAGAACTATGCCCAGGTCGCGTTCAACTCGCCGTTCCAGGAAGGCGGGACCAGCACGACCACGGCCTTTGCCGATCCGCAATATCCGGGCGGCCGCCAGATCTTCTCGGCCTTCCTTGCGGAGCCGCGGACCTATGGTCTTACGCTGCGCACCAAGTTCTGATCGAAGCTTCAAAGGCTCAACAGGGGAATGGGCTCGCGGGAAACCGCGGGCCCATTTCTTTTTCAGACAGCATTCATGCGGACGAGCGCAGGGACGGGGCCAAGGAGACCGACCCGTGAACCAGTTGATCGTCGCCAGCCTCGCTCTGATCCTGACCGCCGGAAGCGCCGCCGCGCATCCACAGGCGGCCAAGGCATGCGATCTCACCGTGAATTTCGGCAGCTATGCGATGGGGATCGACCGGCCGACCTTCACCAAGGTCGAGCAGCTTCTGGCGCGCGACCGGGGCGTGGCGCGCAGCGATCAACAGCGCTGGGGCCGCGAAGGCGAAGTGACGATCTGCGTGGACACCAAGCGCCGGGCCGATACGACGCGGCTATATTCCAGGATCCGCGCGCTATTTCCCCGCAAGCCGCGCGGGCCGCTGACCGTGGAAACTGCGAGCGGCGCGAAATTTCAGTCTCCGCGCAGCTTGCCACACGGCTGACCGGCTATTGCCCGAAGTGACGCTTTCCCTCGGCAACGGGCGTCGCCGCCTGAATGCGCTTAAGCGCGCTGAAATTGTCGGTGCACACGGCGGTAGCCACGCGCTGTGCGACCGATTCCGGGTTTAGTTTGACTGGGTCTCCGGGATGATCGCCTCCGAACACGACGGCATTGTTCAAGCGCAGCGAAGAGCCAAGGATCGTGTAGGTGTTGGCCGTGCAATCGTAGCGATTGCGGATGCGCACTTCGTCATATTGCCTGCCGTCATGGAAAGCGCGGGTTTTGGGATAGACCCCCGAAGTCCATACGTCGCGGACGTTTGACGAGGGTGCCATGACGGATCGTGCGTCGACCATGGTCAGCAAACGATTATCGCCTTCGCCCGTTTGCCCTGCCACGTACCAAGTTGCGGTTTGCGCCATCGCGCTTGCTGGCATGAGTGCAGCGAGAAATATGGCGGCAAATGCTGGGTTCACGGGGCGCTCCTTTGTTGCCCGCACGGTATCGACGAATAGACCGAAGGCAAGCATCGAAGCGGCGCTTTGAGGCTCAGCGGTTCAGCGCGCGATCGTCGAACAGGCCGAATGCCAGCGATGAGGCGTAATACGCGATAGCCTGTTCGCGCGGCATGGTGCTCGCCCATTTGCGCATGTCGAACGCGGCGTTCTGGAGCGCCATCAGCGCTTGCGAGGCGACCAGCGGATCGATCGCGCGGATCGAACCCTCGGCAATGCCATCGGAGAGCATGCCGGCGAAGCGGCGGGCGATGCGGTTCGAACGGTCGATCATCGTGGTGCGCACGCGCGGGGGCAGGCCGGATAGTGCCGTGGTGCGCAGTAGCGGACCGCGCTCGGAAAATTGAACGTCGAGCAGGGTGGCGATGGTGCTTTCGAGCCGCTGCCAATGGCTGCCTTCATGGCTCTCCGCCAGGCGCTGGGCATCGGCAATGATGTCGAAGCTGCGCTTGTAGCAGGCGATGACCAGCTCATCCTTGGCATCGAGATGGTGGTAGAAGCTGCCCTTGGTGACGTTGAGTTCGCTGGCGATCTTCTGGACCGATGCGCCGCGATAGCCGAGTTCGTTGATCAGCCGGGTGGCGGCGAGCAGAAAGGCTTCGCGACCGGGTTCGGGCTCTTCATTCTCGATATTGAACATCTCCGGGGCCCAGCTCTCGCCCTGCGCGGCGATGCCGTGGCGGAACACGTCCATCAGGCGCGCCTCGACGCGCGGATATTCATCGACTTCGTAGCGGGTGAGCCAGGCGGGGAGCCAGAAGGTGTTTTCCAGCAGCACGTGCGCGCGGGCGCCGTGCAGATCGGTTTCGGCGCGGTTGGCGGGCGGACCCCACAGGCTGCGCGTCTTGCGGAAAACGCCGCGCCAGCGCTCGAGCAGTTCGCGCTTCACCGGGTCTTCCATCGCGCGAAGATCGGAGAGAATCGCGAAATCGCGTTCTTCGCCGCGGCGGATGCTGGCAAGGCGCTCCATGTTGATCGTCAGATAGCGCGCGACTCGCGCCTCGGGCGTGGCCTCTTCGGCAGCCTCGGCAAGCATTGCCTCCAGCCGATCGAGCGTCTGTTCGAACGCGGCGGCGGCAAGGTCTTCCTTGCGCTTGAAATAATAGGTGACCGACGTGGTGTTGAGCCCGACGCGGCGGGCCACATCGGCAAAGGTCATGCCCTTCGCGCTCTGTTCATTGATCGCATCGGCGGCGGCCGCCAGAATAGCGTCGCGTTTCGCCTGAAAGCGTTTGGTGCCGCTTTCGATTTTGGAACCTATGTCATTTGGCGCATTCATGGATGCAGTTTAGACATTTTGCGGCAACGCCAAAGCGCTTTTTTGAATATGCGATTTGCCAAATTTTCTAGGGTCTGCGGCCTTTACCGAATATCGGGTACGCTCTAAGCCGGGCCCGACGACAGATTGGGAGAGTATGCCATGGACTTCACGCTGACCGAGCGCGAAACCTATTTCCGCGACCGCGTGAAGGGGTTCATCGACACCCGCATCCGCCCGCGCGACAAGGATTATGCCACCGAAGCGCATACCGGCGAACGCTGGAAGGTGAACCGGGTTTTGGAAGAAGTGAAGGCCGACGCCAAGGCGCAGGGTCTGTGGAATTTCTTCATGCCGCCGCATTCGGGGCAGAGCCATGTCGATGACAGTTTCGAGTTCAAGGGAACCCAGCTCAGCAACCTCGAATATGCGCTGTGCGCTGAGGAAATGGGCCGCATCGGCTGGGCGTCGGAGGTGTTCAACTGCTCGGCGCCGGATACCGGCAACATGGAAGTGTTCCACCGTTACGGCACGCGCGCGCAGAAGGAACAGTATCTCCAGCCGCTGATGGAAGGCGAGATTCGCTCGGCATTCCTGATGACCGAGCCGGCGGTGGCTTCGTCCGATGCGACCAATATCCAGACCGCGATGGTGCGTGACGGCGATCATTATGTGATCAACGGGAGGAAATGGTGGTCCTCGGGCGTGGGCGATCCGCGCTGCAAGGTCGCGATCGTGATGGGCAAGACCAATCCCGACGCTGCCCGACATGCCCAGCAAAGCATGATCCTTGTCCCGATGGACGCGCCCGGCGTGAAGATCGAGCGGATGCTTTCGGTCTATGGGTATGATCATGCGCCGCACGGCCATGGCGAAGTGGTGCTCGAAAATGTCCGCGTGCCGGCCGAGAATGTCCTGCTTGGCGAAGGGCGTGGCTTCGAGATCGCGCAGGGCCGGCTTGGGCCGGGCCGCATTCATCACTGCATGCGCACGATCGGCGTCGCGGAAGAAGCGATCGAAGCGATGACCAAGCGCCTGCTGAGCCGTGTCGCTTTCGGCAAGCGGCTCGCGGATCATTCGGTGTGGGAAGAGCGGATCGCCCGTGCCCGCATCGATATCGAAATGACCCGTCTGCTGTGCCTAAAGGCCGCCGACATGATGGACCGGGCGGGCAACAAGGCCGCGCAGCTCGAGATCGCGATGATCAAGGTTCAGGCGCCGCTGATGGCGCTGGAGATCATCGACAATGCGATTCAGGCGCATGGCGGCGGCGGCGTTTCGGGCGATTTCCATCTGGCGCATGACTGGGCCGCCATTCGTACGCTGCGTTTCGCCGACGGTCCGGATGAGGTTCATAACCGCGCCATTGCCCGGAACGAGTTTGGCAAATGGGGCGACTGGAAGGTCGAATTGCCACCGCGCACCTGACCCTCCTCCCGGCGAAAGCCGGGGGCCGGGCTTACTCAAACATCGCCTGTAACGCTGGACCCCGGCTTTGGCGGGGGTGACGGAAGGAAGAAGATGAAGGCCGCAGTCCTGTACGAAGCCGGAAAGCCGCTCGAGATCGTTGAGGTCGAGCTTTCCGCACCTGGCCCCCGCGAAGTGCTGGTGCGCACCGTGGCGGCGGGCGTGTGCCGATCCGATCTGCATTTCGCGGACGGGGCATGGCCACACCCGATGCCAACGGTGCTGGGGCATGAAGCGGCGGGCGTGGTGGAAGCCGTTGGCAGCGACGTGATGCACGTCAAACCCGGCGACCATGTCATCACTTTCTTCACCGTATTCTGTGGCACCTGTGAGTTCTGCGTGAGCGGGCGGCCTTCGCTGTGCGTCGATCCCTCCACCAAGCGCGGCAAGGATGCGGAGCCCCGGCTGAGCCTGCCCGATGGCACGCCGGTCAACCAGTTCATCAACCTCTCGGCCTTTGCCGAATATATGCTGATCCACGAAAATGCCTGCGTCGCGATCGACAAGGCGATGCCGCTCGATCGGGCGGCGCTGCTTGGCTGCGCAGTGATTACCGGCGCGGGCGCGATCTTCCATGACAGCAAGGTGCAGCCGGGCGAGAGCGTCGCGGTGATCGGTGCAGGCGGGATCGGGCTTTCGGCGATCAACGCAGCGAAGATTGCGGGCGCGGGGATGATTATCGCGATCGATCCGGTGCCCGAGAAGCGCGAACTCGCCACCAAGATGGGCGCGACCCATGTGATCGACGCGGGCGATGCGGATGTCGCCAAGCAGGTGCTCAAGCTCACCAATGGCGGCGCGCATTATGCGATCGAGGCGGTTGGCCGCTCGAACACTGCCGAGCTGGCGTGGAATATCCTGCGCCGGGGCGGCACCGCGACGATCCTGGGCATGATCGCGCCGGGCAATAATGTCAGCATTCCGGGACACACGTTCCTGAGCGGCAAGAAGCTTCAGGGCTCGTCGCTGGGCAGCACGCGCTTCCCGATCGACATGCCCCGGCTGGTGAAAATGTATCTCGATGGCGTGCTCGATCTCGACAGCATGGTGGCCGAACGGATCAAGCTGGAGGACGTCAACGACGCGATGGAGAAACTCCGCAAGGGAGACACCGCGCGTTCGGTGATCCTGTTCGAATGAGCGATCTGGACGAAGCGAAACTGGGCGAGTGGCTGGCGGGCAATGTCGCCGGGTTTGCCGGGCCGTTCGCGATCGAGAAGTTCGCAGGCGGGCAGAGCAATCCGACCTATCGCATCGATGCGGCGAGCGGCGCTTATGTTCTGCGCCGCAAGCCGTTCGGCCCGATCCTTCCCTCGGCGCACGCAGTCGAGCGCGAGCATAAGCTGATCGCGGCGCTGCATCCCACCGGCTTCCCGGTCGCGCGGCCGTATGGGCTTTGCGAGGATAGCGACGTCATCGGATCGCCTTTCTACATCATGGAAATGGTGGAGGGGCGGACGTTGTGGGACGGTTCGCTGCCGGGCATGACTCCCGCCGAGCGGACCGCGCATTACGAAGCGATTACCGATACGCTGGCGGCGCTGCATTCTGTGGATTATGCCGCCGTCGGCCTTGGCGATTATGGCAAGCCCGGCAATTATTTCGAGCGCCAGGTCGCGCGCTGGTCGAAGCAATATCGCGCCAGCCAGACCGACGATGTGCCCGAGATCGAGAAATTGATCGAATGGCTGCCGCGCACCGTGCCCGAGCAGACCCGCACTTCCATCGTCCATGGCGATTTCCGCATCGACAACATGATCTTCGACGCGACCCAGCCCAAGGTGCTGGCGGTGCTCGATTGGGAGCTGTCGACGCTCGGCGATCCGCTGGCGGATTTTTCATATTATCTGATGAGCTGGGTGACCGAGCCCGAGGGCCGCTCGGGCGTGAAGGGGCTGACCGGCGACAGCGGCATCCCGACCATCGAGCAGGTCGTCGCGCGCTATTGCGCCGCCACGGGCCGCGACGGGGTGCCCGATCTCAACTGGTATTTCGCGTATAATCTCTTCCGCCTGACCGGCATCGTTCAGGGCATCAAGAAGCGCTTGATCGACGGCAATGCTTCGTCGGCACAGGCGGCGCAGACGGTCGAGCGGCTACCGGGGCTGGCAGCGGCGGCATGGGGATTTGCGCAGGAGGCGGGGGCTTAGCAGGCCCTCTTCACCGCTCGTGCTGAGCCTGTCGAAGCACCCTTCGTCAAGCTCAGGGTGAGCGGGTTTTGGGAGTGACGATATGAAGCGGCTCGAAGGCAAAATAGCGATCGTCACTGGGGCGGGTTCCGGTATCGGGCGCGCGACTGCGCGGCTGTTCGCGGCCGAGGGCGCCAGGGTGGTTGCGGCGGATCTGAGCGATGCGGTCGAGGAAACGGTCGCCGGGATCGACGGGATGATCGCGGTGCGGATGGATGCGGGCAACGAAGCCGATGTCGAGCGCGTCGTGGCGCTGGCGTGCGACACGTTTGGCGGGCTCGATATTTTCTACGCCAATGCCGGGATTTCGGGCGGGGGCGAGGGCATCTTCGATACCCCGGTCGAGTTGTGGACCGAAGTGCTGCGCGTGAACCTGATCGGCCCCGCGCTGGCGATCAAGCATGCCGGCCCGAAGATTGTCGAGCGCGCCAAGGAAACCGGGAAGGGCGGGGCGATCGTATGCACCGCCAGCGTTGCGGGTCTGCGCTCGGGCGCGGGCGGCCCGGCATATTCGGCGAGCAAGGCGGGCGTGATCAATCTCGTCCAGACCGCCGCCCAGCAACTCGCGACTTCGGGCGTGCGCATCAACGCGATTTGCCCGGGCCTGATCGAGACCGGCATGACCCAGCGCGCCTTCGATTACGCGCGCGATGCGGGCAAGGAAGACAAACTCGGCCAGCTCAATCCGCTGCGCCGCGCAGGCGTGCCCGAGGAGATTGCGCGGGTGGCCTTGTTCCTGGCGAGCGACGAAGCCAGCTACGTCAATGGCCAGTCCTGGGTAGTGGACGGCGGGCTTTCGACCAGCCATCCTGTGACGCGTCAGCTGTTCGGAAAGACCTCGTTCTAGCAGGGGTGCTTTCCGGTATCGGAGAGGGATCACCATGCGTCTGTTCTGCACTGCTCTCAGCGCCTTCACTTTGTGCGCCGTCGCCATGCCCGCCGGCGCGCAAGAAGTGGTGGTCACCGCCAATCGTGCACGGGGCGGCGGCTATATGGACACGTCCGCGCCGTCGCCAGCACTCGCGCTGCGCCGCACTGCCGACTTTGCGGTGCTTCAGGTAAAGGTGACGGGGGACACGCGCGATCCGGCAAAGCGGCGTGAGGAAATCTACGCGATGATCCGCGGCGCCATCGTGCTCGCGCAGAAATCGGGCGTCGAACTGGCGACGGGCGAGACAATCGTCGAGCCATTGACGCTCGCCAACTACCAGAGCCTGATCCTGACCGACGATGACGACCGCGACGATACGCAGGCAGCCAGCTTCCTGATCAAGTCGGCGCTGAGCCAGGGCGGCGATCCCAAGGCCGCGCTGGAGCGCATCGCGCGCTTCGTTCGCGAAGTGCCGGCGGTCGGCCGCGCCGAGATGAAGACCGAGGGTGAGATGACGCTGTCGGTGGTCAATCCGGAGCAATATCGCGGCCAGATTGTCGCTTTGGTGGCGGCAGATGCCACGGGCAGCGCGGGCAAGTTCGGTGACGACTATCGCGTGCAGGTGCAGGGGCTGGATCGCCGCATTCAATGGGGCCGGGCGAGCCTGAGCGAAGTCTATCTCTACCTGCCGGTCAGCTATGTGATCCTGCCGAAGAACTAATTCTTCAGCCGGATCAGCCCTTCCTGTGTGACGCTCGCCACCAGCCGACCGTCCTGCGAATAAATCCGCCCGCGATTGAAGCCGCGCGAATGGCCGCTCCATGGGCTGTCGGTCGAGTAGAGCAGCCATTCGTCGAAGCGGAAAGGCTCGTGCATCCATACCGCGTGATCGAGGCTGGCGGTCTGCACCTTGCCGCCCATCCAGGAGACGCCGTGGGGCAGCATGGAGGTGCCTAGCAAGGTCATGTCAGTTGCGTAGGTGAGCATCGCGCGGTGGAGCGCGGGATCGTCGGGTAGGGGGGCGACAACGCGAAACCAGCTATTCTGGACGGCGGGATCGACCTTGTCGGGCCGGAACCAGTTGCGCGGGGTTACAGGGCGGATTTCGATGGGCCGGGCGCGCAGGAAGAGGCGGCGCATTTTCTCGGGCACCTGCTCCTCGATCTCGCTGCGCAGTTCGCGTTCGGAGCGAAGCGCTTCGGGCGGCGGCACATCGGGCATCGATTCCTGGTGGTGCAGGCCCTCGGCTGGCGATTGGAAGCTCGCCGTCATGTTGAGGATCGGCTGACCCTTTTGCATCGCGATGATCCGGCGATTGGCGAAGGTGCGCCCCTCGAAATCGCGGACGACGCGGTAGATGATCGGGTGATCTTCATCGCCGGGGCGCATGAAATACGCGTGGAGAGAGTGCGCGGCCTTGTCGCCATCGATCGAGCGCTGGGCTGCCTGAAGCGCCTGCGCCACGACTTGTCCGCCAAAGACGCGGCCAACGCCACCGGGGTTGCGCGGGCCGCGATAGAGATCGGTGTCGATCTGCTCGACATCGAGCAGGTCCGTCAGTGCGGTGACCAGTTCTTCGGGAGATTTTTCTTCAGGCATCATTCTAATTCCGCGAACCCTGAGCTTGTCGAAAGGTGCCTATCCACTTGCGTTGCGCTGGTGGCAAGCGGCCCTTCGACGGGCTCAGGGCGAGCGGGAAGGACCGGGCCAAGCTCAATATCCTGCGGCTTCGGCCAGCGCGTTGGCGTGGAAATTTGAATCGCCAAACATCTCCGCGAGGACGCGCGCGCGCTTCATGTAGAAGCCGATATCATATTCGTCGGTCATGCCGATGCCGCCATGCATTTGGACGCCTTCCTGCACCGCGAGCGTGGTGGCGAGGCCGGTCATTGCCTTGGCGACCGAGACGGCCTGGGTGGCGTCCTCACCGCTATCAAGAAGCTGCGCGGCCTTTAGGACCGCCGCGCGGGCGACTTCCATCTCCGAATAGAGATGCGCGGCGCGATGCTGGAGCGCCTGGAAGCTGCCGATCAGTAAGCCAAACTGCTTGCGCTCCTTGAGATAGTTCACCGTCATATCGGCAGCACCGCCACCGACGCCGAGGAGTTCGGCAGCGGCACCCGTGCGACCGGCGGCTAGGAGGCGGGCGAGGGGCGCATCGCCTGCGTCGACTTCGCCGATCACGGCATCGGCATCGACTTCAACGTCATCGAATTTGAGGTGCGCGGCGAGCGAGGCATCGGCGAGACGCTCGGGCGTTGCCGTGAGCCCCTTGGCGTCATTCGGCACGGCGAACAGCGTGACGCCGTTTGCCGTCTTGGCGGCGACGAGGATGAGGTCGGCGATATGGCCGTGCGCGACGAAGGTCTTGGTGCCGGTGAGGCGGAAGCCGTTGCCGGAGCGCTCGGCCTGCATCTCGATTCTGCCGTTGTGCTTGTGGCTCTCGTCGATCGCGAGCGCGGCGACGGTTTCACCCGCGAGGATGCCGGGGAACCAGCGCGCGGCATGGGCAGTGCCCTTGAGCGCTTCGACAGCCGCGACGGCAGTGCTGAGGAACGGCGAGGGCGAAAGGTTTCGGCCAATCTCCTCGAGCACCACGCCCGCTTCGATATGGCCGAGGCCAAGGCCGCCATCGCTTTCAGGGATCAGGATGCCGGTGAAGCCCATTTCGGCGAACTGCTTCCACAGGTCACGGCTGAAACCGGTGGCGTCGTTCGCATCGCGCAGCGCGCGCATATGGCTGACGGGGGCGTGCTCGGCGACGAAATCCTTCGTCGTATCGCGGAGCATCTGCTGATCGTCGTTCAGGTAGAGAGGCATGGTTTCTTCTTTCCTTCTCCACTCTCGCGCCTTCGCAGGAGAGGGCAGGGGTGAGGCTCTTCTTTTCTAGGCCGGCGGAGGAAGAAGAAGACCCTCACCCTCCTGCTTCGCGGACCAATTCCTCCCCCGCGAAAGCGGGAGAGGCGTGTTTCACGAAGGCAAATCCAGGATCCGCTTGGCGATGATGTTGAGCTGGATTTCGCTCGTGCCGCCTTCGATCGAATTGGCCTTGGTGCGCAGCCATGCGCGGGGCGCGGCGCCATGCGCGGAGGCTTCGCTTTCCCATTCGAGCGTGTCGCTGCCGCCTGCCGCCATCAGCAGTTCGTGGCGCTTGATGTTCAGCTCGGTGCCGTAATATTTCATCATCGAAGGCTGGGCAGGGTGCGCCTTGCCAGCCTTGAGCTCGTCGATGAACCGTTCGGACATCGCCGAGAACGCCTTGGCCCGGACGTCGAAGATCGCGATCTGGGCGCGCAGGATCGGATCGACGCCCTTGCGCGCCGCGTCGATCAGCGGATCGCCCGCAGCCGCGCCAAGGCCCATGCCGGAGATCATCTCACGCTCATGGCCGAGCAGATATTTGGCGACGTCCCAGCCCTTGTTTTCCTCGTGAATGCGATTGGCTTTGGGGACCTTCACATTGTCGAAAAACGTCTCGCAGAACGGGCTGTTGCCGCTGATCAGCAGGATCGGCTTGGTCGAAACGCCTTCGCTGGCCATGTCGAACAGGACGAAGCTGATGCCGCCCTGCTTGGTCGTCTTGTCGGTGCGGACGAGGCAGAAGATCCAGTCGGCCTTGTCGGCGTAGCTGGTCCAGACCTTCTGGCCGTTGACGATGTAATGATCGCCCGCGTCATCGGCGGAAGTGGCGAGGCCGGCGAGATCGGAACCGGCGTTCGGCTCCGAATAGCCCTGGCACCAGCGGATTTCGCCGCGAGCGATCTTGGGCAGATGCTCGAGCTTCTGCTCCTCGGTGCCATATTTCAGCAGCGCCGGCCCGAGCATCGAAATGCCGAAGCTGTTGAGCGGATTGCGCGCATGGATGCGAGTGAGCTCCTCGCGGAGGATCTTGGTCTCGGCAGGCGAGAGGCCACCGCCGCCATAAGCGCTCGGCCAATCCGGCACCGTCCAGCCGCGCGCGCCCATGCGATCCATCCAGACCTTCTGATCGGGATGGGCATATTGGGGATTGCGGCCGCCCCAGGTGGCGTCCTTTTCCCCGCGCATGGGTTTGCGCATTTCGGGGGGGCAGTTTTCCTCGAGCCATGCTCGGGTTTCTGCGCGGAATTGGTCGTCGCTCATGTATCTCTCCGTCATCCCGGCGAAGGCCGGGATCGCATATCTCAGGCCGCGCGCTCGCGGCCTGAGATCCCGGCTTTCGCCGGGGTGCCGATATGTCAGTTAAACCGCTCGCCCTTTTCCGCCTTTTCGCGGAGGAGGGGCGCCACTTCGAAGCCGTATTTTTCCAGACCCTCGACGACCTTCTTTAGGCCGATCGTGTCTGCCCAGAACATCGGCCCGCCGCGATAGACCGGCCAGCCATAGCCATAGATCCACACCACATCGATGTCCGACGCGCGCTGCGCCTTGCCCTCGGCGAGGATCAGCGCGCCTTCATTGACCATCGTGTAAAGCGTGCGGACGATGATCTCGTCCTCGGTGATCTCATGCTGCGGGGTCCCGGTTTTTTTGCGGAAATCCTCGATGATCTCGGCGACGCGCGGGCTGTTCGAAGGCTGGCGCTTCTCGTCATAATCGTAGAATCCGGCGCTCTTCTTCTGGCCCCAGCGCCCTTCGGCGGCGAGCGCGTCGCGGATATTCTCGATGCGGGTGGGATCGCGGTGCCAGCCGATATCGACGCCGGCGAGATCGCTCATCTGGAACGGACCCATCGGCATGCCGAACCCGACATGCACCTTGTCGATCTGCTCGGGCGAGGCGCCCTCATGCAGCATCTTCATCGCTTCCATCTGGCGCGGGATCAGCATGCGATTGCCGATAAAGCCGTAGCAGACGCCCGCCACGACAGCGACTTTCTTGATCTTCTTCGACAGCGCCATTGCGGTTGCGAGCACGTCGTCAGCCGTCTTGTCGCCGCGCACGACTTCGAGAAGCTTCATGATGTTGGCGGGCGAGAAGAAGTGGAGGCCGAGCACGTCCTGCGGGCGCTTGGTGGCTGCCGCGATCTCGTTGACGTCGAGATAGGAGGTGTTCGAAGCGAGGATCGCGCCGGGCTTGCAGATCGCGTCGAGCTTGCCGAAAATGTCCTTCTTGACCGACATTTCCTCATAGACGGCTTCGATGATCAGGTCGCAATCGGCGAGATCGTTGAACTCGAGCGTGGGCTTGAGAAGGCCCATGGCCTGCTCGACCTGCTCGGGCTTCATCCGGCCCTTGGCGGCGGTCGCCTCGTAATTCTTGCGGATCGTGCCGGTGCCGCGATCGAGCGCGTCCTGCTGCATCTCGACGATGGTGACGGGGATGCCCGCCGACAGGAAGTTCATCGAGATGCCGCCGCCCATCGTGCCTGCGCCGATCACACCGACGCGCTTGATGTCGCGCAGCTTGATGTCGTCGGCGACGCCGTCGATCTTGCTGGCCTTGCGCTCGGCGAAGAAGATGTGGCGGAGCGCTGCGGACTGGACGCTCATGATGAGCTTCATGAAGCCGTTGCGCTCAAGCTGGACGCCTTCGGCATAGGGCTTGCCGACGCTGTTTTCGATCACCGAGATGATCTCGGCGGGTGCTTCGAAACCACGGAAGCGCTTGGCGTTGGTCTTGCGGAAGGCTTCGAACACGGCTGCATCGGCGGCGAAGGGCTTTTCGCTGGCGCGCGGGATCGGCTTGCCGACGACTTCGTTGGCGAACGCGACGGCATCGGCGAGCAGGCTGTCGTCGCCTGCGAGGCGATCGACCAGACCTGCATCCTTGGCGACCTTTGCCGAAACCGGATCGCCCTTGGCTGCCAGTTCGAGCGCGAACTCGACGCCTGCGACGCGCGGCATGCGCTGGGTGCCGCCTGCGCCCGGCAGGATGCCGAGCTTCACTTCGGGCAGGCCGAATTTCGCCGAGGGGACAGCGATCCGGTAATGCGATGCCAGCGCGACTTCGCAGCCGCCGCCAAGCGCCGTGCCATGCACCGCCGCGATCACCGGCTTGTCGAGCGCTTCGATTGCATCGACGAGGGTGGGGAGGCCCGGCTCCTGCATCGGCTTGCCGAACTCGGTGATGTCAGCGCCTGCGAAGAAGGTCCTGCCCGCGCAGGTGATGACGACGGCCTTGATGCTGTCGTCGTTCTTCGCTGCCTCAAGCCCGGCCTGCAGGCCCTGGCGCACGGCCGCGCCGAGCGCGTTTACCGGCGGGTTGTCCGAAGTGAGGATCAGGACGTCGCCCTGGCGGCTGGTGGTGATCGGCGAGGTCATTGCGGTCTCCAGTTCATTTTTCTGTTCGTCTTCCCGGCGCTTGCCCGGGTGACGGATGGTTATGTCAAAGCCGAGTAAATCAGCGTCTTGAGTTCGCGGCGGATGGTGAAGGCCGAGGAGGGGCTGACCTGGGTCATGAAGACCATGTGCAGCCGTTCGACCGGATCGATGAAGAAGGCGGTCGAGAACATTCCGCCCCAATAATATTCGCCTTCGCTGCCCGGGATCATCGTTTTGGCGACGTCCTTGTTGATCGCGAAGCCGAGGCCGAAACCGACACCGGCATTGGTCGTCTCGCTGAACAGCGATTTCGACATGGCGGCGAGATCCGAATCATTGGGCAGATGGTTGCGCGTCATCAGATCGATCGTCTTGCGGCTGACGATGCGCACGCCATCCAGCTCGCCGCCGTTCAGGCACATCTGGCAGAAGCGGTGATAATCGAGGCTGGTGGAGACGAGGCCGCCGCCGCCCGAAAGCTGGGTGGGCGGCTTGGCCCAAGCCGATTCCGCGCCGGTGTCAAACATCACGCGCTCGCCCTTTGGCGTCATCGTGTAGCAATCGGTCAGTCGGTGGAGCTTGTCGGCCGGAACCGTGAAGAACGTATCGTCCATGCCGAGCGGGGCGAAGATATGCTCGCGGAAATATTCGTCGAGGGTCTGGCCCGAGACGCGCTGGACCACGGCACCCAGCACATCGGTCGATACCGAATAATTCCATTCGTCGCCGGGCGAGAATTCGAGCGGGAGCTTGCCGAGTTCGGCGACGAACTCATCGAGGGTCAGCCCGCCATGCCAGCGTTCCAGCTTCAATTCGCGATGCGCGGCATCGATCGGGGTGCGTTCCTGAAAGCCATAAGTGAAGCCGCTGGTGTGGCGGAGCAGATCGATCATCCGCATCGGCTCGGCCGTGGGGCGAGTCTGGTAGTTGCCCAGCGTGCCGCCATCGAACACCGCCAGCCCGCGAAGTTCGGGCAGGACCCGGTGGACGGGCGTATCGAGCGCGACCTTGGCCTGTTCGGCCAGCATCATGAAGGCGATCGAGGTGATCGGCTTGGTCATCGAGGCAATGCGGAACAGCGACGTCTCATCGATTGTCGCGCCGCCTTCGCGCGCCGTGCCCTGATGCGAGAAATGCGCGATCTCGCCGGCCCGCGCGATCAGCAGCTGGCAATGAGGCAGCAAACCGGAATCGATATAGCGGGCCTGCAAATACGACTCGATTCGAGCAAGCCGCTTGCTATCGAAACCCAGCCCCTCGGCCGCGGTGCTAGTCATTGAAACGCCATACCTCTCGTTCGAATCCCTGTCACCGCTTCGGTTCGGCGATGTTCGACTCCTATTGCCTTGAGCGCAGCGATAATCAACACTAACGTGGTGTTTGGTGGGGCTTTCGGGTCCAAACCCAACATTCAGAAATAGATTGATGGAGAGAATCCGCTTGGCTTCCGAACCGATCGTCCCGCTGGACCCCAATTGGCCCGCTATGTCGCTGGACCAGGCCAAGGCACTCCTGACCGCGCCCGGCGCAAAGTTCGAAATGGATACGGTGGATATTCGCGGCGTGCAGACGCGCGTGTGGAAGAACGCACCGCCAACGCTACGGATTCTCGCGCAGATGGTGCGCGCTTACGGCCCGCACGACTTCACCGTCTATGAGGACGAGCGGGTTTCCTATGAAGCCAATTACCGCGCGACTTCGCATATTGCGCACAAGCTGATTGCGATGGGCGTGGGCAAGGGCGACCGAATCGCGCTGGCGATGCGCAATCTGCCCGAATGGCCGGCGATCTTTTTCGCGGCGGTGAGCATCGGCGCGATCATGGTGCCGCTCAATGCGTGGTGGACCGGCGGCGAGCTGGAATATGCGCTCAACGATTCGGGCGCGAAGGTGCTGTTCGTCGATGGTGAGCGGCATGAGCGGCTCAAGGAATGCTACGACAAGCTGCCTGCGCTGGAGCGCGTGGTGGTGAGCCGGGCCAAGAGCGAATTGGACGGCAATGCCACCCGGCTCGAAGTGCTGATCGGGCTGCGCAACGAATGGGCCGCGCTCGAGGATATCGGCTTCCCCGACATTGCAGTCGCGCCCGATGACGATGCGACGATCTTTTACACCAGCGGCACGACCGGCAATCCCAAGGGTGCGCTCGGCACGCACCGCAATTTCTGCACCAACATCATGTCGAGCGGCTATGTCGGTGGCCGCGCGATGCTGCGCCGGGGCGAGACGCCGCCGGCCGCACCCGAGCAGAAGGTGATGCTGCTCGTCATTCCGCTCTTCCACGTCACCGCATGCAGCGCCGCGATGATGACCGTGATCGCGACGGGATCGACCATGATCTTCATGCGCAAATGGGAACCCGAAGTGGCGATGGAGCTGATCCAGCGCGAGCGCGTCAACGCGACGGGCGGCGTGCCGACGATCGCATGGCAGCTGATCGAACATCCCGATCGCAAGAATTACGACCTCTCCAGCCTGGAGAGCATTTCCTATGGCGGCGCACCCTCCGCACCCGAACTGGTCAAGCGCATCTTCGAGGAATTCGGCGCGCTGCCCGGCAATGGATGGGGCATGACCGAGACCACTGCCACCGTTTCGCAGCATGCCGGGGAAGATTATCTGAGCCGCCCGACCAGCGCGGGGCCGCCGGTGGCGACTGCGGATCTCAAGATCATGGACCCCGAGGGCGAGCGCGAACTGGCCGTGGGCGAAGTCGGCGAGCTCTGGGCGAGCGGGCCGATGGTGGTGAAGGGCTATTGGAACAAGCCCGAAGCGACGGCCGCGACCTTCGTGGATGGCTGGGTACGCACCGGTGATCTGGCGCGCGTCGACGAGGACGGGTTCCTCTATATCGTTGATCGCGCGAAGGACATGATCATCCGCGGCGGCGAGAATATCTACTCATCCGAAGTGGAGGACGTTCTTTACGCGCATCCGGCGGTGACCGACGCGGCTTTGGTGGGCGTTCCGCATCGCCAGCTGGGCGAAGTGCCGGCGGCGGTGGTGCATCTGGCGCCGGGAACGTCGGCGACCGAGGCGGAGCTACAAGCCTGGGTCCGCGAGCGGCTCGCGGGGTTCAAGGTGCCGGTCTATGTGCGGTTCGCGGAGGACACGCTGCCGAGGAACGCGAACGGCAAGATCCTTAAGACCGATCTGCGGCAATTGTTTGCGGCGGAGGCTACGGCTTAGCGCGCAACCGTTCCGCAGCGAACACGATCAGCGCACCGGCAGCATAGGCCACAAAGTCTTCGAGCGAGAAGCCGGTGCCGAGGACGGTGCGGGCCAGTCTGTTGTCGGCGAGGCCGAGGTGATCGAGCAGGTGGAAATATTGGCCGAACTCGATCACGACCGCGATGAGCAAGGCGGTTGCGGCGGCTGGTAGCATTTCGATGCGGAATATCGCTCGCAGCCCGGCGTAAACGAGGATCACCGCGATCGTGTCGCCCAGATAGGGGCGGATGAAGCGATCGCGGACGAAGAGCGCGATGATTACTTCGATCAGGAACAGCGCCAGCGCGAGCAGCGCGTAGCCGCGATGGAAGCGGATCAACGGATCACGCGCTCGACGGCGTTCTTCCAGCCTGCCAGCCGGGCATTGCGGGCCTCGGGCTCCAGCTTTGCTTCGAAAGTGATTTCGGGACCGCGCATCTTTGCCGCTTCTTCCAGATTGGCGAACATGCCGCAGCCGATTCCTGCGAGCATCGCCGCGCCCAGCGCCGTGGTTTCGGCGAAGTCGGGGCGGTCAACCGGCACGTTCAGAACGTCGGCGAGATCCTGCGCCATCCAGTCATTGGTGACCATGCCGCCATCGACGCGGAGGCGCGACCAATCGGCACCGTCGGCGGCGAAGGCGGTCTTCAGATCGTGGCTCTGGTGCGCCATCGCTTCGAGCGCAGCGCGAACGATATGGGCGCGGGTGCTGGAGAAGCTGAGGCCGGAAATCGTGGCGCGGGCGTCGGGCTCCCACCAAGGCGCGCCAAGGCCGCTGAGTGCGGGGACGAGGTAGACGCCGCCATTATCGGAGACCGATTTGGCGATGGCTTCGGTCTCGGGCGCAGTCTCGATCAAATTTACCGAATCGCGCAGCCACTGGATCAGACTGCCAGCGACGAACACGGATCCTTCGATCGCATAGGTGCGCCGCCCGCCTAGCTGCCAGAGCACGGTGGCGAGCAGGCGGTTCTTCGAGGAGGGCGGGGTGGTGCCCGCATTGGTCAGCACGAACGCGCCTGTGCCAAAGGTTGCCTTGGTATCGCCCTTGGCGAAACAGGCCTGGCCGATGGTGGCGGATTGCTGATCGCCGGCCATGCCGCAGATCGGGATCGAGCCGCCGAACACCGGTGTAGTACCATAATGCCCGGCGCAATCGACGATCTCGGGCAGGGCATCGCGCGGGGCAGCGAACATATCGACCAGCCCGTCGCTCCAGCCGCCGCTGCCAAGGCCCATCATCAGGGTGCGCGAGGCGTTGGTCGCATCGGTGATGTGAAGGCCGCCGGTGAGCTTCCACACCAGCCAGCTTTCGATCGTGCCGATGGCGAGCCGATCGCCCGCGCCGCGCAGTTGCGGCCAATGCTCCATCGCCCAGGCGATCTTGGTGCCCGAGAAATAGGGATCGAGCAGCAGGCCGGTGCGAGCCTGTACGCCGGGTTCCTCGCCCGCCTCCTTGAGCTTGCGGCACAAAGCGGCGCTGCGGCGGTCTTGCCAGACGATGGCGGGGGCGAGGGGCTCGCCGGTTGTCTTGTCCCAGAAGGCGATGGTCTCGCGCTGATTGGTGATGCCAATCGCGGCGATCTTGTCCGCACCGCCCGCTTCGGTAACCATCGCGGAGGCGCATTCGAGGGTGCGGCGCCAGATTTCGCCCGCGTCATGCTCGACCCAGCCGGGGCGTGGGTAATGCTGGGTGAGGTCCGCCGAATGGCTGCCGAGGCACTTGCCCGAGGGCGCGAACAACATCGCGCGGGTGGAGGTGGTGCCTTCGTCGATGACCAGCAGGATTTCGCCCATATTGATGGGTTAGCCGGGATTACATGCGCTGCAAATGCCGCTAGTGTCACAATGGGCGAGGGAGACATTGTGCGCGACAAGTCAAAGACAAGTGGCAGCAACGGCGCCCCGCAGGAGCAGGGTGGTCCCGCGATGACGCCAACCACGCCGATTCTCGACCAGGATACGGACGGCAATCTGGGCGATGGACAGAAGCGCGACCGGCTGATGGCTGCGCTCACGCTGATCGCGGGAATCGGATTATTGCTCGCGCTCCCGTTCGCGCTGCAGGCCGGATCGATATTCTTCCTGCCGCTCACCATGGCGATCGTCATCGCCATCGCATTGGTGCCGCTGCTCGAATGGCTGGAGCGGCACCGGGTGCCCGCGCCGGTCGCGGCGTTCACCTGTGTGTTGCTGTTTCTCGTCGCGGCCAACGTGGCACTGGCCTCGATCATCGTGCCGGCGTGGCAATGGGTGCGCGATCTGCCGACCAAGATTCCGCAGATCCAGAGCAATCTGAAGCCGCTGTTCGATTTTTATGCGAACCTCGACAAGTTCGTGAACAAGACGCTGCTGAATTTCGCCAACGAGCCGATGCGCCAGCAGCCCGAGGTGATGGCGACCACGCCGCCGCGCTCGCTGCTCGATCTGTTCGCGACATCCGCACCGTCTGCGCTGATCGAAATGTTTTTTGCGATCCTCGTCATTTATTTCTTCCTCTCGGGCTGGACCCGCCTGCGCCGCAACGCGATCACGTCGCGGTCGAGCTTTGGTGGTGCAATGGCGACCGCGCGGGTGATTCAGGACGTGGTGGACGATACCTCGGCCTATCTGGGCACGATCACGCTGATCAACCTGACGCTGGGGATTATCGTAGCGACGGCGCTGTGGATGATGGGGATGCCGACGCCGCTGATGTGGGGGGGCATCGTGACCCTGCTCAATTATATTCCCTATTTCGGGCCGGTGTTCGCCGCGCTGCTGCTGGCGATGGGCGGGCTGATGACCTTCCCCGATCTGTTCTGGGCGCTGGCACCTGCAGTGATCATGATCGGTTCGCACATGATCGAGGCGAATGTCGTGACTCCGCTGATCGTCGGACACCGGCTGACGATCAGCCCGTTGCTGATTCTTATCTCGCTCAGCTTCTGGGGATGGGTGTGGGGCACGCCGGGTGCTTTGCTGGCCGTGCCGCTGCTGATCATCATCCAGACCGTGCTTGCCGCGGCCGGCAAGCCTGACATCGCCGGATTCCTGTTCGAACATGGCACGTTGGTGGGCGATGGCGGCGAAGGAAAATCACTTCGGCGACAAAGTCGTGATCAATCCGGTTGACACCCCAAAAAGGCGCGGCTAGTGCCCGCCTCCTCGCAAGGATACTGCGGGTGTAGCTCAGTTGGTTAGAGCGCCGGCCTGTCACGCCGGAGGTCGCGGGTTCAAGTCCCGTCACTCGCGCCATCCCCTTCATTTGGAAGGTGGATCGGCGCTTTGTGCGAGGCTCAGCCCGCATTGATACTTCGAGCCGATTGCTGCGAATATTCGCAATATTCGTACGGGCCATGCATGCTTTCGGACCGACGATTTCAAATAGCGGCGACTGTGCCGCCAGAGCGTGACGCGCTCGCAGCCAAACAGGCGAAATCCTAAATTGCTAGCGACGGGTTCAGCGGCAGGCGCGCTGTTTGCCGAGCCAGGCCTTGGCAGCTTCGACCACGGCATCGTCGGGGTCTTTCGCGGACCCCTCGCCGGGCATCACGGTAACGTCGACCGGCACGCCCTCTGGATAGGTGCGGCCGCCTCGATCGCGCATCATGCCGGTGGTGACGACGATGTTGGTATCGTCGGGCAGCACGAATCCTTCATTCTCGCTCGCGACGCCGTAGCTTTGCTGGCCGAAGAACCGCGTGGCGCTGCGGCCCTTGAAGGCGATGGCGGTCATTTCGCCCGAACTCCCGACGATATCGTCGATCAGAACAGCCACCGGAGCCTGTGCAAGCGCGGGGAGGGGTTTCCACGCCGCCAGCTCGAACATCGCGGTATCCTTGTACGCGCCATAGTTCACGATGGCTTTGCCGCCCGCGATTCGCGCGAAGGGCATCGCCGATTCGGGTGCGCCGGGAGCGGGGGTGCCAAAACCATCGCCCAGCAATGCAGTGAGCCCCGTGACCATCGCCCAGCCATTGCCGCCCGCATTGCCGCGAATATCGACGATATAGCCGCAGGCGGCGCTGTTTGCGACGAAATGGCCGTAAAGCTTGTCGGCATAGGCACTTGCGGGTGCGCCACCGCCGGTTACGAAGGGAATTAGGACGCGGAGCGCATAAAGCTTGCCGATGGCGTGGCGTATGCCGTCTGGAGAGCGGCGCGTGTAGAGTTTGGACAGGCTGGCCTTATGGACGCGGCCCGAATCGAATTCATGGCCGTGGCGCGCCTTGAAGGCCGCGCGGCGATCGGCGCTGACGTTTACGAAGCTGTGGTTGTCTCCAAGGCCGTCGAGCAGCATTTCATAAGCGGAGAGGATATCGACGCCGTCGCGGGCTTTGGCGGCCTCAGCGCGCGCTCTGGCTTCGAGTATGGGCCAATCGACCTTGTCGCGGCGCCATGCCATCGCCTTCACCTGCTTGATCGCGGATTCGATCAGGGCGGAGGAATCGAACGCGGGGACTGTCTGGCCGAAAGCGGGGGCAGCGGCGAGCACAGTGGCGAGCAGGATTGCTTTCATCCGCGCGGGTTAAGCGGGCCGGACTCTCGCTTGCCAGCAGCCGGAGACGAAGATGCGTCGAATCAGGCCCGCCAGCGGCCCGTTTCCATCCAGATCATCACGGGGCGCAGCGGCAGGATCCAGACCACCCCGGCGACCAGATAGATTGGCAGCTGGAGCAAGATGTGGAGCGAGCCGATCCAGCGCGATCCGGTTACGATCAGGATGGTCCACACCAGAATCCATAGGATCATGCCGATCGCGCCCGCAGGCTTCCGCCAGCTGGGTTCTAAATGCTGTGCCACGACATGCCCTTTTCGGTGATTATGGCGTGCAGCGGCACGTCCCAGATGTCGGCGGGGATAGCCGGAAGCTCCTGTACTGACCATGCCACGCCAACGCGCCATGCAGCCTCGTAGCGGGCGAAGGCGCGGTCGTAATGCGCAGCACCCTGTCCGAGCCGGTTGAAGCGCGCGTCATAGCCCAGCAGCGGCGTGAGGAACACATCGGGTGCGACCTCTTCGCTGGCCGGATCGGGCTGGCGCAGATTGCGATGCCCCTCGATCAGCGGGGCACCGGGCTCCCACAGTAGGAAACGAATCGGGGTGGCGCGATCGATCACGAAGGGCAGGGCGATCCGGCAGCCAAGCGCGGCCGCGGCTGCGGTAAGCTCGCTGGGATCGGCTTCGTTACCGATAGGCATATAGCTGGCGACGGTCATGCCGGGGGCGAGCCGCTTGAGGAACGCATCGGGTGTGGCGATCACGGGGGAGCCCTCCGCCACAAAGGCGTCGCGCGCGGCGCGGAGCTGGGCTCTCAAAGCGGGCTTTTCCGGGCTGATGATCTTCGGGCTCATGGAATCAGGTGGCGGGTCCGCCATGGCCGTTTGCTTGAATATCCTCTGACGCCGTAAACGTCAGGTGGGGACCATGTGCATCAGACCAGGATCTGAACAGGGACAGCCCCC
>SEFZ01000012.1 GCA_004173185.1 Sphingomonadales bacterium
TGCCCTCGGCTCTCCCGCCATCCGCGACCGGCTGGTCGACGCGATGCAAACGATGATCGCTGCCTGCGATCCTGCCCGCCAGCGCCGGGCGCCGCTGCCCCAACCCCAGATCACACCCCGGCCCCAGACCGCGCCCCAGCCCACAAGGGCCGAGCCTCCCAAGACCGGCTTCTACTGGGTCGATCGCAACACCGAATGGTGCAGTTCGCATAGCATCAAGGGCCTGAACCTCTTCCCCGGCGCGCACGCAACGCTCCAGCGCAGCGCGCGCGGATCGGACAACAGCAACCGCCTCGTTTTGTCGTAACCGCTCCAGAGCGCCGGCGGCAAGTCGCTCGCCAGCACGCCGCCCAAGGGCGCGATGACTGCCCGGATCATCGTCCAGACCCCCACCGGCACCGGCCAGGCGCGCACGGCAACGCTCACCTTCGATGACCGCCCCGCCGGCGTCGTGCTCGATATGCCAGACAGCCGCTACAGCACGGCAAACAGCCGCGACATCTTCCTGCCCGCCGATTTCCTCGATCGCCTGGCCTATGTCTCGTCGATGACGCTCACGCTCAAGGCCGCCAATGGCGACGTGCTAAATCGCTACATTTTCGACGTCGCCGATGCCCGCGAGGTCCGCCCCGAACTCATCAGCGCCAATTGGAGCTGCGTCTCCGCCCGTTAGCGCTTGGTGCCAAACCAGATCACGTGGCGCGGCCCCTTGCCGTTCGAACGCGCGCGCACCGCGACTTCCTGCACCGTATAGCCCGCATCGCCAAAGCGCCGCTTGAACCGCTCATCGGGTGCCGCAGACCAGATCGCGAGGATCCCGCCCGGCCGCAGCGCTGTCCGCGCCTGCGAAAGCCCGCGATCCGAATAGAGCCCGTCATTGCCCGGCCGCGTCAGCCCGTCCGGGCCATTGTCCACGTCGAGCATGATCGCATCATAGCCGCCCGGGCTCTCGCGGATCACCCGGCCAACATCGTCGATCACCACGTCCACGCGGCGATCGTCCATGCATCCCGCGGTCAATTCCGCCATCGGCCCCTGCGCCCATTCGATGATCTTGGGCACCAGTTCGGCTACCGTGATCATCCCGTCGCTCTTCAGCATCGGCAGCGCCGCGCGCAGCGTAAAGCCCATGCCATATCCGCCGATCAGCAGCCGCATCGCCGGCCGCGCGCCCAGCCGCTCGATCGTCATCGTCGCAAGCGCTTCTTCCGAACCGCTCATCCGGCTGTTCATCAGTTCGTTGCGATCGAGCACGATCATATGGTCCGCGCCACGGCGGAAAAGCCGCAGCGGCTCCCCGCCCGGCACGTCGGCGGTGTCGATCAATTCGCGTGGTGTCATGGCAATGCCCTTACAGCCCCGTGACGCGCGCCGCACCCCTTCTTCGCAGCATCAGCGCACTCAGCGCCCAAACCAGTGCATCCGCCCGGTCCGGCGAACGCCCCGGCCCTTCATATCCACCGCCCGCCTGCAGCCCGCAAAGCTCGTCCTCCAGCGCCGGAAACGCCCCCGCGTGCCAGATCTTGCCGCTCTCATACAATGTCGAGATCGGCTCCGCCCGCGCGCTCTTCCCCCGGCTGGCATGCACCAGACGCACCGGCATCACTGCATCCGCCGCGCGCAACACGCTCTCGACCATCAAGCCGCCCTGGTTCTTTTCAGCCACGACCAGCTCGGCCGCGTGTCGCTCCGCGCACGCCGCCACCGCCCGCGCCCAGCCCTCGGGCGGCAGGCCGTGTACGCTCGCATCCTCGAGTACATAGCCAAAGCCATCCGCGCCCAGCCCCACGGCCACGATGCCGCACGCATCGCCGCCATCAGGACGGGTCGTCCCCGCCGGCGGATCGACCCCGATCACCACGCGCACCAGTTCGGGCACCAACCGCGCGCGCTGCCGCTCGACCAGCGCGCGCGACCAGAGCGCGCCGGCGACTTCCTCGATCAGCTCGCCTTCCAGCTCCTGGCGCCCGTGCAGCGTCCCGCCATATTCCGCCACCATCGCCGCGACGAAGCTGTCCGGCAGGTGCGGATTGTCCCGCGTCCGGCCCAAAGTCTCGACCATGCTCGGCAATGCCAATATCCGGCGCATCAGCCGCGTCGGGCGCGGCGTGGTGGTGACCAATATCCGTGGCTGATCGCCCAGCCGCATTGTCATCACCAGATTGTCCCACGTCGCATCGCCGTTCCGCCATTTGGCAAGCTCGTCACACCATGCGGCGTGATGCTCCGGTCCCCGCAGCCGCTCGGGCGCTTCCGCCGAATAGACGCTGGCAATTGCGCCATTGGGCCAATGTACTTCGCGCGAGGCCCGATGCCACACCGGTCGCTCGTCCTCGCGCGCCACGCTGACCACCCCGCTCGGCCCTTCGATCATCACCTGCCGGACGTCGTCGGCATTGGCGCCGATCAGCGCAATGCGCGCATCGGTGACGGTACGCGCCACTTCGCACACCCATTCCGCGCCCGCGCGGGTCTTGCCGAATCCGCGGCCCGCGCGGATCAGCCACACGCGCCAATCGCCGGGCGGCATGATCTGCCCGGCATGTGCCCATGCCTGCCACCGCGCGATGAACTCGCGCCGCATCGCGCGGTTCATCGCGCGTACCGCCACCAGCCGCTCGTCCTCGGGAAGCGCCAGCAGCCGGTCGATCAGCGCGTCGGCGGATGCCTGCGCCCTGCTCACGATTCCTGCGCCTCGGCCAGCGCACGCGCCCGCCGCGCCTCGATCACCGCCAGCTTCTTCATGAGCACCGCGTCGGTCTCGTCCGCCGTCGCGAACTGCCGCTTCGGCCCGCCGCGCTTGGGTTTGCCCTCGGCATTGCGGTGCGCCTGCAACAGCCGCAGCGCCAGATCGACCTGGATCGGGCCCGATCGCATCTCCACGCCGCAATTGAGCACATCGCCATCGTCGCCCGACAGCGCATGCCCCACCAGCAGGGTCTCGAGCATCTCATAGCCGAGCGCCAGCGCCTCGCCCCACGCATCGGCAAACTTCGCATCGCGCCGCCGCAATACATAGACCGATCCCGGATCGACCCCGATATATTCGGCCGAGGCCTGTACGTTGCAGGTCGCGGCCAGATGATCGAGAAAGCTCGCGCGCATCTTTGCGGTCCACCGCACCCATTTGCGCCCGGTAAAAGCGCTATAGCCATCGGTAGTCACCGCCCGATGCGTCCCCATCCCGTCTCTCCCCGATTCCCAAACGCAAGCGGGCCGGATCACCCGATGGTGTTCCAGCCCGTTCCAGAGACCCGCAGGCCCCGACTCGCAATTCTTCAGCGTGCCTATCTAGTGCCAGATAAGCGTGACGATGTCAAGTGAATTGCACCTATTTGGTTATTTGTTGCTTTTTGCGTTTGGCGGACGGGCGAGCGTGATCTTTCCCTTTTTCTCCAGTCGATCCGCAAGGTTTCGCCGGGAAACAGTAGCAGGGTCGACAACGACGATGAGCGGGGAGGTCCGCTGATAGTCTAGCGTCGGCCGGGTATTCTCTCCGGGCGTCCCGCCCCCCGTTGTCCCCCCGGAGCCCGTTCGGGTTCCGCCAAACGAAATCGGTATGCAGTTGCACCCAATCTCCCGGATCATACTGCAAATCTGCCGGTCATTGGATCGCGCAGCGCATTGATCTTGCGGGCTCCAGGCGAAATGCGCGGGCGGCGGCGTTGCCGAGCAAGCGAAAAGCAGGGCGCCCGCTCCACATGTGATTTTCGCGATGCCGCTCATTTCTTCACGCGCGCATGGAGTTGTTCGAAGGTCTGATAAAAGCATTGTTCGGCGGCACTGCCGCCCAGCTTGGCGCAACTGGCGCGGGTATCCGCCAATTCGGCATAGGCCTGCAAATAGCCGCCTGCTGCGTCGCCGTTCGCCGTAAACTGCGGCACCTGTACGGTCTTATATTCGTTGCGCAGCACGCCTCCCGCGGTCGCCATCGCTGCGCCGATCACAAAGACCAATGCGCCGGTCGATCCGGTCTTGAAGTCGAAGGTCAGCCCCGTCCCGCCCATCGCTGCCGATCCGCCGCCATCGTTGATCCCCAGCATGACGAACATCAATCCCATGCTGGAGACGGCGAAGCCGATCTGCATGACCACGACTTTCATTACCTGCTTGTTGACCATCACGACCTGATTGGCGCGCTCGGCAGACATCATCGAGAATAGCGCGAAGTCGTTGGCGCTGCGCAGTTCGGCGCGCGCCTTGGCGATTTGCTCGGCCGGCGTATCCTTGGCGATCGCCCGGCTGACCGCATCGTTCAGGCCCGACAAGCCCGTATAGGCCTGGATCAGCAGGACGATCGGAACAAGCACACCAAACACCAGTATCGCTGCGGATCGCACGAATAATTTGGTCTGCATGGCGAGTCCCCCCAAACCCGCAGCCTAATTGCCTCCGTTTGCTCATTCAATAATGTGAATATATCCGCTTCGGACGAATGGTCGGTCGCCATCCGGTGCGCGGAAGCGGTGTACCCGTTTTGGTTGTAGGGAAAATCCGTCGCAATTCCCTGAAAACCTGTCAGATAAGCGCCAGGGGGGCGCTTGATCCCGAGCGCACCGCATGGGGAAGAAATTCATGAAGTCGCTATTCGCAACCGCAGCTTTGCTGTTTGCCGCCACCACCGCTCCGGCACTCGCCAGCGACGAGACGCTGCACGTCATCAACAAGACCGGCTATACGATCAATGAGATCTATATCGCGCCGAACAGCACGACGAACTGGGAAGAAGATATCATGGGCGAAGACGCGCTCGTGACCGACACTTCGGTCGATATCGATTTCAGCCGCTCGGAAGATACCTGCAAATGGGATCTGAAGGCCGTCTATGACGATGGCACCACCGCCGTCTGGTACAATATCGATCTCTGCAAGATCTCGTCGATCACGATGTTCTATAACGCGGATACCGACAAGACTTCGGCGCGCTACGAATAATCCGGCTAGGGCCCGGTTTCGGCCGGGCCCGCCATCCTGTCAGTAAGCGCGATCAGGCGAGCACGCCGCTCCATGCGGCCACTTCGTCCGCGCGCTGGCGCGTCACGATCAGCCCGCTGCCGTCCGCGCCGATCTCGCCTTCCCATTCGAACGTGGCGTTGCCGGTGATCGTCACGTCGGCGCCGTCCTCGGGCGCACGGGCGCTGCCCCGCACCAGTCCGCCCTTGTTGAGCACCCGAACCTCGCGCTCCCAAGGTACGCGTCCGGTCAGCCCTGCGGCGAACACCGAAGCTGCCATCGCGCTTCCGCAGGCATTAGTCAGGCCCACGCCGCGCTCGAACGTCCGCACGAACAGATCGTCGCCCCGGGTCTCGACGAACGAGACATTCGCTCGCTCGGGCAGCAAAGGCGGCGCCGATTCGCACCATTCGCCCAGCGCGACCAGTTCGGCCTCCTCCACTGCATCGACAAACGCGATCAGATGCGGATTGGGCATCGATACCGCGACAAACTCGCGCCCGCTCGGCAGTCCGCTCACTGGCCCGGTCGCGGCGATGCCGATCGCGGCGCGCGCCTGTGTCCGCACGCTGTACACGCCGGGCGCAATCGCGTCGGCGCGCGACACCTCGGCGCTGCTGGTCTTGAGCTTCACGCGCGCCGCATCGATCCCCAGCGCTTCAAACCCGGCCCGCGCCACACACCGCAGCCCGTTCAAACAGGTCTCCGATTCCGAACCATCGGAATTCATCATGCGCATCCCGAATTCATGCGCATCATCCCCTTCGGTCAGGAGCAGAATTCCGTCGCCGCCCAGCGGTCCGGCCCGATCGGCGAGCACGCGGGCAATCGCCGACCACTCCGCATCGCTCAGTTCGAGCGCGCGTGCGTCGATCAGCGGGAAGTCGTTCCCCGATCCGTGGCATTTGGTGAAGGCGATCTGCATGGTCAGGCGGGTAGCAGTGGACCTCCCATCGCTGCAACCACCGCCTGATCCTTGGCCAGAAGCCCCGCAAAGCTCGGCCGCGCAAGGATCGCCTCGGCCCAGGCGGTCAGGCGCGGATAGCGCTCCGGACAGGTCTTCACCCCGATGCACCCCAAGGTCGCGAGCGGGCTCGCCACCGCGATGTCGGCCAGCGTGATCCGGTCCTCGATCAGGAAGCCGCTATCGGGGATCGCGCCCTCCAGATAGTCGAAGATCGGCGGGAGGAGATCGCGTTCGGCGGCGTCGGCGGCGGCAAAGTCCGCTTCCATCTTGAGCACGCGTGGGCGGACGAAGCGATTGCCGAAGATTGCGCCGCTGGCAGCCATCATCAGCGTATCCGCCAGTTCATCGTACCAGATGGTGCGCGCACGGGCGCGGGGCTCTTCGGGGATCAGATTGGGGTTCGGGAATTTGGCTTCGAGATAGGTGACGATCGCAGTCGAATCGGAGATCAGGAAGTCGCCGTCCTTGAAGCCCGGCATCTTGCGAAACGGGCTCGCCGCCTCGAAGTCCGGCCCGCCGCGCCCCATGCCACCGGCCTGCAGCTCAAGCTCCAGCCCCTTCTCGGCACCAAACGCCATGGTCTTTCTGACGTATGGCGACAATGTTGCCCCAAAAACGATCACTTGACCTCTCCTCTTCGAAACGGCGCACCGCTGTGCAACAAGGTGCGCAATGGGATGGACGATCCTTCTCGCGCTCGGCGTCGCTGCGGCATTCTTTGTCGTCCTGCGGCGCATCAACTTTCTGGAGCAAGAGCTACGGAGAGTCGAATCGCTGCTCGCGCGGATCGAGCAGCGCGCGGACGAGCCCGCCGCTCCCGACAGAAAAGCCCCACCGGCCGCGCCCCTCGCCGCCCCGCAGCCGCTCGCCATCGCCGAAACCGCAGCACCGCCCGAACCGATCCAACCGATCAAACCAGCCGGACCGCGCCTCAGCCTCGAAACGCTGATCGGCGGAAAGCTGCCGATCTGGATCGGCGGCGCGGCGCTGGTTCTCGCGGGCTTCTTCCTCGTGCGCTATTCGATCGACTCCGGCTTGCTCGGCCCTGCCGCGCGCACGTTCCTCGCCGCACTTTTCGCTGTCGCGTTGATCGCCGCCAGCGAAGTCGCGCGCCGCCTGCCCGCCACCGCCGAAGATCCGCGCGTGGCACAGGCGCTCGCCGGCGCAGGCGTCGCCAGCCTCTACGCCACGCTCTATCTCGCCGCCGCACTCTATCATCTGATCGCGCCGCTCCCTGCCTTCTTCGCAGTGCTGATCGTGACCGCGCTCGCGCTGGCCTTGTCGCTGCGTCATGGCCCTCCCACTGCGATTATGGCGCTCATCGGCGGTTTCATGGCGCCGCTCGTCGCCGGGTTCGACGCTGCCGGGATCGGGCCGCTCATGGTCTATCTCGCCTTGCTGGTCGCAGCCTTGTTTGGCCTCGCAGTGCATCGCGGCTGGGGCTGGCTCGCGCTTGCCGCGAGCGTCGGAGCCTTTGGCTGGGTCAATTTTCTCGCGCTCATGCACAGCGGCGACCTCTCCGCCGTGGCCGCTTTCACGATGCTGCTCGCTGCGGGATCGAGCGCGGTACTGCCCGCCACCGGCCTGCGCCATCCGGGGCTCCGCCTCGCGCCACTGATTGCCGGGTTCATCCAGCTTATCGCGCTGGCGCCATTGCTCGATTTCGGGCCGCTGGCGTGGAGCTTCTATCTCATCCTCTCCGCCGCCGCTTTGTTCCTCGCGTGGCGAGACCCGGCCTATCTCCTCGCAGCGCCCGCCGCCGCCGCATTGCTGCTCCTGCTCGAGTGCCTGGCGTTGCTCCAGCCCGAGACGCGCACCACACCGATCGCCGCCATTGCCGCGACCTTGCTCTTCGCCATCCCCGGCCACCTTTTCGCACAGCGTGCGCGAAGCTGGACGGCTGTCGCCCTGCTCGGCACCGCCGGGCCATTGCTGGCGGCACATGCCACCGCACCCTGGCTGCTGGCCGACTGGATTTGGGGCATTCTCGAAATCGCGGCCGCTGCGATCATCGCCAGCCTCGCCTGGCGCCTGCGCGCCACCGGCAACAGCCCCCCGCTAATTGCCGCCACTGCGCTCGCCGGCTTCCTCGCCGCACTCGGCATGGCGCAGTTCGTGCCGTTCGAATGGCTCGCCATTCCGCTGGTGCTGGTCATGGCCGCGCTCGCCGCATGGGCGCGGCATATCCGCGCGCCGATGCTGTTCGAACTGCCAGCCTATCCCTTCATGGCCGCTTTGGTCGTCGCCGGTTGGCCCCTCGTGCAATTTGCCAACCTTATCCTCTCCTCGCTGTCCGGCGCGCCCCTGCCCTACAATCTGCTCCCCGATCTCGCCGAAACGCTCCGCCTGCTCGCGCTGCCTACCATCCTCGCGCTCGCGCTTCTGGCTGACCCGCGCCAATATGCCCGCGTGCGCCGCTTCATCGGCGCGATTGCCGCGGGACTCGCAGTGCTCCTGCTCTACACGCTCGCCAAACAACCGCTCGCCCTCGCTACGCCCGAGCGCTTCACCGCGCTTGGCTTCATCGAGCGCGCGGTCCTGACCCAGGCATGCCTCGCCGCCGGATGGCTGATCCTACGGCGCACGCAGTTCCGCGCCCTCGGCAAGGCGCTCCTCATCCTCGGCCTTGCTCGCTTCGTCTGGTTCGATCTGCTCCTGCTCAACCCGGCATTCGAGCAGCAATCGGTCGGCGCGATCCCCTTGCTCAACGCCGCCACGCTCCACGCTGCGCTCGCCGCCTTCTGGCTCTGGACGCTCCCGCCCAGTCGCATCACGCGCGCAATCGCCGCCGCGCTCACCTTGGCGGCAGTCTTCGCCACGGTCCGCCAGTTCGCGCATGGCGATCTCCTCACCGGCCCCATCGGCACCGCCGAAAATACCGGCTATTCCGCCGCCTTGCTCGGCCTGTCGCTCTTCTGGCTATGGCGCGGCATTACCGCTGCGAAGCACGATTTGCGCGTCGCGGGCCTGGCGCTGCTGACGCTGGTCACCTTCAAGGTTTTCCTGATCGATGCCGCCGCGCTCGATGGCGTCTTGCGGATCCTGTCGTTCCTGGGCCTCGGCCTCGCGCTGATCGGGATCGGCTGGGCGTATAACCGCTTCCTCGGGCGCAGCGCCGCAGCCTAGAAGATCCCCAGGAACTTCTTCCGCTGCTCTTTCTTCTCCTGGCCCGATTGCTTGCCGCTCTCGGCCTTGGCAGTCGTCCCGCGGCCGACATCGTCCCGCACGCGGCCCTTTTCGTCGCGCTGTGCCCGTGCCGAAGCGCCCGCCAGTACCGGCCCGCAATCGGCGGCCTTGGCATCGCCGACATCGACAAAGGCGATGATCGCGGCCAGCGGGCTGGCGGCCACGCCCAGTCCCAGCCCAACGCCCGCGCGCGCGATCAGATCGGGCGAGATCGGGTTGATCCCGGGCGCAGCGAAATAGCCGCCAATGCCGACAGGCGATTGCCCGGAGAAAAGGCTGAACTTCTTGCTGTCCGCGCGGAAGGCCAGATCGATCGATTCATTCTTGAAGCTGAACCCGCCGCGCCCGGTCATCACGTTCTTCTCGGTATCGATCAGGATCGGGTCCGCCGCCGCGATACCATTGCGCACACTGAACCCGATCAGGCCGCAATTGATCTGCACCGGCTCCTTCAGCTTATTCTCGAACATCTTCTGAATGAACGTGCCGATATCGAGCTCGCTCAGCTGGATATTGCGCGTCCAGAATGCGCCCTTGGGCAGGATCACTGCAATCCGCCCGTTCGAACTGGCCAGCGAATCGCGCACGCTGTTTCCCGTGCCCGTCATCTGGACCCGTGCCTTGAGCGTGCCTGTCGTTCCCGATTCCGCGACGCCAAAGCCTTTGAGCAGCACGCCCATCGGCGTTGGCGAGAGACGGATATCATATTCGGTGAAGACGGGCTGGCGCCGGGCATCGATGCTGATTTCCGAGCTCACTGTGCCGCGCGCGAGGCTGAAATTGAGCGGATTGAGCTTGAGCAGGCTGTTTTCGAGCGTCAGCCCCAGTTTGATGTTCGCAACCGGCAGGCGCTCGGCGCGGACGTGGCGCACAGTCCAGTCTACCTTGGCGTCGAAATTCTTGAGCGCCTCCACGCGCAGCGGCGCATCGGGCAGGATTCGCGGCGTGCCTGCCGCGCGGGTCACGACTGCACCAGCCGCGGATTGGCTGGGGCTATAGCCAATGAACGGCCCGGCATCGATGATATCAAGCGTGCGCGTCGCCAGATCGGCGGTCAGCAACAGGCGTGGCTTGGTCATCGCCACGGTCAGCGTGCCGGCCAGGTCGCTCGTCCCGAACCGACCATGCAGCTTCGTGAAGCGCCACTCGATATCATGCTTGGTCAGCGCCGACTGGAAACGATAGCTGCGCGTATCGGGCACCGCGACGCCGAGCAGCGAAAACAGGTCGGCCAAATTCTGTCCGCGCACGTCCATCTGCAGGTCGGCACCCTCAATCTCGGTCGCACCGGGCAGCGTCCCGGTCACGTCGATCACGGTGCGCACCGCTTCGGCATGGAGCTTGAGCTGGTTCTCGCCGCCGCTCACCGTCGCGTTCGGGGTCAGCAGCGCGCCGTTCATCACAAAGCGGGTGCCGCGCATCGTGCCGTTGCCATCAAAGGTGATCGAGCTGGCGAACTGCGTGTCCTTGGCCTCGACGGTATGGACCCGAATGCCCGCTTCGATCCGCATCCGCGGATCGACATAGCGGACCATCGTCCCCTGAACGATCGCGCGGCGGATCACCGGCAGATCGAGCGGCTCGCCCTTTTCCTCGCTAAAGGTCCAGGTGTTGCGCTTGCCGTCCTTGTCCCATTGCAGATCGACTTGCCCGTCATCGAGCCCCAGCCAGTTGATCCGCCGGTTGCCGGTGATCAACCCCCACGTCGAGATTCGCGAATCGATCCGCTTGGCCTGGAAGAAATTGCCGCGCCCCGCCCATTCGGGGTTCGAGATGCTCATGCCCTCGGCCACGAACTTGACGTTGATCGGGTTCAGATACAGCTGGAAATCGCCCGAAACCTTCACCTGCCGATGCGTCTGCGCCGCGACGATTCGCTCGAACGGCCCTTTCAGGAAGCGGCCCTTGGTGATGAACAGGATGGCCCAGGCGAGGACGATCAGCCCGAGGATCGTGGTGATCGCGGCTATCGTGGATGCCAGAGGCGTGCCGAGCGCGCGCGCGGGTTTGGCGGGAACGGTTTCGTCGGCCATCGGACCTTAAAGCACTGCGCCGCCAAGGGGTTCCGTAATTGACCGCGATTGATGGCGATGAAACCGGACCGCTAAGCTCGCGTTTACAATTTAGGCCGATAACGGTCACAGAATTAGGAGAGTGTGTCCATGAAGACGCTGCCGATGCCACCGCGCGAATTCGCCTCCTGCGCACAGTCCGATCGCGTGCCAAATGCCGCAGGGATCACCATCGCCTTTGCCATCTCGCTGCTTTTCTGGGGCGCTATCGCTTTCATCATTCTCTGAGCCGGTCTCCCGATAGGGCATCCGGCGCGGCTGCATGACTCAGGTTGCATCGCAACAGAGTCTTCGCTATGCGCCCCGCTTTCCTCGGACGTCTAGGAACACGCCCGGCCATCAAGGGCTGCCGCGGCTGTTCGCATGTTCGAGAGCATAAGGAGACAAAAATGCCCAAGCTCAAGACCAAGAGCGGTGTGAAGAAGCGCTTCAAGTTCACCGCAACTGGCAAGATCAAGCACGGCGTCGCTGGTAAGCGCCACCGTCTGATCAGCCACAACGCAAAATATATTCGCCAGAACCGCGGCACCTCCGTGCTTGCTCATGCCGATACCGCACGTGTGGTCGGCTGGGCTCCGTACGGTCTGAAGTAAGGAGGCCCGGAAATGGCACGAGTAAAACGCGGTGTAACCACCAAGGCGAAGCATAAGCGGATTCTGGAACAGGCGAAGGGCTATTATGGCCGTCGCAAGAACACGATCCGTGTCGCACGCCAGGCCGTCGAAAAGGCTGGCCAATACGCCTATCGCGATCGCAAGGTTAAGAAGCGCACGTTCCGTGGGCTTTGGATCCAGCGCATCAACGCCGGCGTTCGCGCCGAGGGTCTGACCTATTCGCAGTTCATGCACGGCCTCAAGCTGGCTGGTATCGAACTCGATCGGAAGGTTCTGGCCGACATCGCAATGCACGAAGGTGAAGCGTTTACCGCCATCATCGCGCAGGCGAAGGCGGCTCTGCCCCAGGCCGCGTAAAGGCAGCCTGTAGCGACCGAAATTGGGGCGCCGGTGGCAACACCGGCGCCCTTTTTCTTTCTCAGAAGCTGAGACAGCAAATGACAATCCAGACCTGGTGGCTTTTCGTCACCGCCGGTTTCCTGATCGCGGCCATGCCGGGCCCCAACATGCTGCACGTGATGGTGCAGAGCATTCATCATGGCGGCCGCCGCTCGATCGCGTCGATGGCCGGGTTGATGACTGCGAACATCACTTGCCTGATCGCTTCGGCGGCGGGGCTGGGCGCATTGCTCAAGGCGTCCCCGCTGCTGTTCGAAGCGTTGCGCTATGCTGGCGTCGCCTATCTCTTATGGCTCGGCATCAAGGCATGGCGGACGCCGGTGGGCGGCAGCGAAACGGGCATTGAGCCGCGCGCGCCCTCATTGCGCGCAATGTATGCCGCGGGGCTGGGTACCGGCTTTTCCAATCCCAAGCTGATCGTCTTCGCTACCGCATTATTCCCGCAATTCATCGATCTGAACCATGATTTCGCGCCGCAGCTGGCGATCCTGATCGCGACCTTCGTAGTGATCGAGGGCTTTTGGTTCAGCATGTATGCGGTCGGCGGCCGTTCGCTCTCGGCATGGCTCGCCCCCGCAAATCGCCAGCGGCTGTTCAACCGGGCGACCGGCGCGATCTTTGTCGCTTTCGGCGCGGCATTGCTTGGTAGCCGGGTATAAGCTTGACCTTCGCCCCGGACTGCGGTTCGGGCCTTCTCACAGAACCAAAACGGAAATCCATGTGACCACCGATCTAGACCAGCTCCGCACCGACCTGCTCGGCTCGATCGACGCCGCCGTCGGGCTCGACGCGATCGAAGCGCTGCGCGTCCATGCGCTTGGCAAGCAGGGAGCGGTCACCGGCCTGCTCAAGACGCTTGGCGGCATGAGCCCCGAGCAGCGTCAGGAAACCGGCCCGCGCATCCATGCCCTGCGCGAAGCTGTCACCGAAGCTTTGGCCATGCGCAAGGCATCGCTCGAACGCCTCGCGATGGACGCCAGGCTGGCGAGCGAAACGCTCGACATGACGCTCCCGGTCGATGGCTTCGCGCCCGGCTCGGTCCACCCGGTCAGCCAGGTGATGGACGAACTCGCGGAGATCTTCGCCGATCTCGGCTTCGCGGTCGCCGCCGGTCCCGAGATCGAGGACGATTGGCATAATTTCACTGCGCTCAACATTCCCGAGACGCACCCCGCGCGCGCGATGCACGACACCTTCTATCTCGCCGGCGAGCATGCGACGCCGATGGTGCTGCGCACGCACACCAGCCCGGTGCAGATCCGCACGATGAAGGCAGCGGGCGGCAACCAGCCGATCCGCATCATCGCGCCGGGCCGCACCTATCGCAGCGACAGCGACGCGACCCACACCCCGATGTTCCATCAGGTCGAAGGCCTCGTCATCGACAAGGGCATTACCCTTGGCCACCTCAAATGGACGCTGGAGACCTTCCTCAAGGCATTTTTCGAGCGCGACGATATCGTGCTTCGCCTGCGCCCCAGCTATTTCCCGTTCACCGAGCCATCGGCCGAGGTCGATGTCGGCTTCTCGGTGGTCAACGGCAAGCGCGTGATCGGCGGCTCGGAAGGCTGGATGGAAGTGCTCGGCAGCGGCATGGTTCACCGCAAGGTGATCGAGGCCGGCGGCTATGATCCCGATGAGTGGCAGGGCTTCGCGTTCGGCTGCGGGATCGATCGCCTCGCGATGCTCAAATATGGGATGGACGATCTGCGCGCCTTCTTCGACGGCGATATGCGCTGGCTCAAACATTATGGTTTCTCGGCACTCGACGTGCCCACGCTGAGCGGGGGAGTCGGCGCATGAAGTTCACCGTCAACTGGCTCCGTGAGCATCTCGAAACCAACGCCGATCTCGACACCATCGTCGAGGCGCTGACCCGTATTGGCCTCGAAGTCGAAGGCGTGGAAAATCCCGGCGAAAAGCTCGCAGGCTTCCGCGTCGCCAAGGTGCTGACCGCCGCCCCGCATCCGCAGGCCGACAAGCTTCAGGTGCTGACCGTCGACACCGGCGAAGGCGCGCCGCTCACCGTCGTCTGCGGCGCTCCCAATGCGCGCGCGGGCCTGATCGGCGTGCTCGGCCTGCCCGGCGCGGTGGTTCCCGCCAACGGCATGCAGCTCAAGGTCGCTGCGGTGCGCGGTGTCGAATCAAACGGCATGATGTGCTCGACGCGTGAGCTGGAATTGGGCGAAGACCATGACGGCATCATCGAGCTTCCCGCCGATGCGGCGATCGGCACGCCCTTCTCCGATTATGCCGGTCTCAACGATCCGGTGATCGATGTCTCGATCACCCCGAACCGTCAGGATTGCATGGGCGTGCGGGGCATCGCCCGCGATCTTGCCGCCGCCGGCCTCGGCACGCTCAAAGCGCTCGACGCCACCCCGGTCGCCACCAGCGGCGCTGGCCCCGACGTGCGTATCGAAGACGCGGCGGGCTGCCCGGCCTATTTCGGCCAGACCGTCTCGGGCGTCACCAACAAAGAAGCCCCCGAATGGATGCGCAAGCGCCTTGCCGCGATCGGACAGAAGCCGATTTCGGCACTGGTCGACATCACCAATTATGTGATGTTCGATCTTGGTCGCCCGCTGCACGTCTATGATCGTGCAAAGCTCAATGGCGGCCTTGTCGCGCGCAAGGCCAGGGACGGCGAACAGGCGCTGGCGCTCAACGGGAAGACCTACACGCTGACCTCGGCGATGACCGTGATCGCCGATAATGACGGCGCGCACGATATTGGCGGCATCATGGGCGGCGAGCATTCGGGCTGTTCGGCAACCACCACCGATGTGCTGATCGAATGCGCCTATTTCGATCCCGAGCATATCGCCCGCACCGGCCAGAAGCTGATGCTGACCAGCGACGCCCGCACCCGCTTCGAACGCGGTGTCGATCCGGCTTTCCTCGAAGACGGCATCGCGATTGCGACGCGACTGGTCACGCAGATTTGCGGTGGCACGGCCAGTGAGATCACTCGCGCGGGCACTCCGCCGGTTCCGGCCAAGGTGATCGCGTACGATCCAAATCTCGCCGAGAAGCTGGGCGGCCTCGCCGTGCCGGTGGCCGAGCAAAAGGCAATTCTCGAATCGCTCGGCTTCATGGTCGAGCCGCTCGACGGCAATGGCGATCCCTGCGCAATCGACGCTTTCGACGCGCTGCGCGTCCGCGTCCCGAGCTGGCGCCGCGATGTCGATGGCGCGCCCGATCTGGTCGAGGAAGTCATCCGCATCGCCGGGATCGACAATGTACCGTCGGTCCCGCTCCCCCGCATCCCCGGCGTTGCCCGCCCGACCGCCACGGCCGAGCAGAAGCTCGAACGCAAGGTTCGCCGCACCGCCGCTGCGCGCGGTCTGCATGAGGCCGTGACGTGGAGCTTCATCTCCGAATCCGAAGCCGCGCCGTTCGGTGGCGGCGCCTGGAGCCTCGCCAACCCGATCAGCGAAGACATGAAGGTCATGCGGCCTTCGCTGCTCCCCGGCCTGCTTGCCGCGGCTGAGCGCAACCTCAAGCGCGGCGCATCCAGCGTGCGCGTGTTCGAACTCGGCCGCCGCTATCTTGCCGATAAGGAGCGGCTCACGCTTGGCGTGATCCTCGCCGGGTCGCGCACGCCGCGCGGCTGGCAGGCCGGCAAGGCGCAGGGCTTCACGGCCTTCGACGCCAAGGCCGAAGCGCTCGCTTTGTTGGAGGCCGCCGGCGCGCCGGTCGCAAACCTGCAAGTCATGGGCGAAGCGGGTGACGTCTATCATCCCGGCCAGTCCGCCACGTTGCGCCTCGGGCCAAAGACGGTCCTCGCCGCCTTCGGCATGGTCCATCCCAGCGTGCTCAAGGCGTTCGACCTCGACGGCGATGTCGCGGCAGTCGAACTCTATCTCGACGCGCTCCCGCCCAAGAAGGGCGCGGCGGGCTTCATGCGCACGGCCTATACGCCGCCCGCGCTGCAAGCCGTCACCCGCGACTTCGCCTTCCTCGTCCCCGATACGCTGCCGGCGGGCGACCTCGTCCGCACGGTAAAGGGCGCGGACAAGGGGCTGATCGTCGACGCCCGCCTGTTCGACGTTTTCACCGGACAAGGCGTGCCCGAAGGCCAGAAGTCGCTCGCCGTGGAAATCACGCTCCAGCCGGGCGAAAAGAGCTTCACCGACGAGGAGCTGAAGGCGGTGGCCGAGAAGGTCGTGGCCGCCGCCACCAAGCTCGGCGCAACGCTCCGCGGCTAGGCCCCAACCTGTCACCCCGGCCTTGTGCCGGGGTTCACCGGGCGGCAAGGGATGCACGAAGAAGCGCGAGTCCTTTGCTCGCGGCTTAGTGGACCCCGAAACCAGTCCGGGGTGACAGTTGGGAGTAGTCGAATGGCCACCGCACTCATCACCGGCGCAACCTCCGGGATCGGCGAGGCCGCCGCGCGCGCCTTTGTCGAGGCCGGCTGGCATGTCATCGGCACCGGCCGCCGCGCCGATCGGCTTGCCGCGCTCTCGGCCGAATTGGGCGAGCGATTCCACGCCGCCGAATTCGACGTCCGCGACGAAGCTGCCCGCGATGCCGCGCTCGACGCGCTTCCCGCCGCGTTCAAAGATATCGATCTGCTCATCAACAATGCCGGTCTCGCCTTGGGCATGGAGCCTGCGCAAAAGGCAAAGCTGTCCAACTGGACGACGATGATCGACACCAACATCACGGCGCTTGTCTCGATCACCCACAAGCTTTTGCCCCGGCTGGTCGAGCGCAAGGGCGCGATCATCAACATCTCGTCGGTCGCGGCGACCTATCCCTATCCTGGCGGCAATGTGTACGCGGCAAGCAAGGCGTTCGTCCGCCAACTCAGTCTCGATCTGCGCGCCGATCTCCACGGCACCGGGGTGCGCGTCACGTCGATCGAGCCGGGCATGGCCGAAACCGAATTCACGCTGGTGCGCACCGGCGATCAGGAATTTTCGGACAAGCTATATGGCGGCGTCGATCCGATGACCGGCGATGACATTGCGGAGACGCTCCTGTGGGTCGCAACCCTGCCCCCGCACCTCAACATCAACACGCTTGAGCTGATGCCGGTCAATCAGAGCTGGCAGGCCTTCGCGATCCACCGCGAAAGCTAAGCGGTCATGCTGAACGCGTTTCAGCATCCAAGGGACAGCGGGCGATAGCGCTTGTGGATGGTTAGACCCTGAACCAAGTTTAGGGTGACGATGGAGAGCCACGCAGATGATCGAGATTATTTCCGAACAACTCCGCGCCACGATCAACCCGTTCGGCGCCGAGCTCTCCTCGCTGCGCGACGCTCAGGGCGGCGAGTGGATGACCGACGCCGATCCCGCTTTCTGGACGGGTCGCGCGCCCTTGCTGTTCCCGATCGTCGGCCGGCTGATGGACGACCTCTATCGAGTGGACGGTCAGGAATACCCGCTTCCCCAGCATGGTTTTGCGCGTCGCCAGATGTTCGAACTGATCGAGCAGACCGACAATCGCGCCGTCTTTCGCCTCGCCGACAATGACGAAACCCGCGCCGTCTATCCCTTCGCCTTCACGCTCGACGCCGCGTTCAAGCTCACTGGCACGACACTGGCGATGGACATTACCGTCACCAACAATGGCGATCGCGACATGCCCGCCAGTTTCGGCTTCCACCCCGCTTTCGCCTGGCCACTGCCGGGCGGCGGCGCGAAGACCGAGCATCGCATCGTGTTTGCCGAAGATGAGGGCGATCTATCCGCGATCATCCTTGGCGGCTGGATGGATACCAAACCCTGGCCCAACCCGCTCGACGGCCGCACGCTGCATCTCAACGATCCCCTGTTCGAGCGCGATGCACTGGTGTGGAATCCCGTCCACAGCCAGTCTGTTCGCTATGAGGGCGAAGGCACCGCGCTCGACGTCACCTTCCCGGACACCCCCGCGCTCGGCATCTGGACCAAGCCCGGCGCGCGCTTCGTCTGCATCGAGCCGTGGCACGGCATGGCCGACCCGCACGGCTTTACCGGCGAGATCTGGGACAAACCCGGTATGCTCCGCTTCGCGCCCGGCCAATCACGCGTTTTCAGCATGCAGGTGACGCTGCGCTATTGAACCGCTAGAGGGCCGCATGCCTTCCAATAGCCGACGTACCTTCGCGATCATCTCGCATCCCGATGCGGGCAAGACCACGCTCACCGAAAAGCTGTTGCTGTTCGGCGGCGCGATCCATCTTGCCGGCGAAGTAAAGGCCCGCGGACAGGCGCGGCGTGCCCGTTCGGACTGGATGAAGATCGAGCAGCAGCGCGGCATTTCGGTCACGTCGAGCGTCATGACCTTCGAACGCGAAGGCATCACCTTCAACCTGCTCGACACGCCGGGCCATGAAGACTTTTCCGAAGACACCTATCGCACGCTCACCGCGGTCGATTCGGCCGTCATGGTGATCGACGTCGCCAAGGGTATCGAGAGCCAGACGCGCAAGCTGTTCGAAGTGTGCCGTCTGCGTTCGGTGCCGATCATCACTTTCGTCAACAAGGTCGATCGCGAAGGCCGCCCGATCTTCGAGATCCTCGATGAAATCGCCAATCTGCTCGCGCTCGATGTAACGCCGATGACCTGGCCCATTGGCATGGGCGGACAGTTCGAAGGCATTTACGATCTGGTGAACCACCGCCTGCTGCTGCCCACCGGCGAAAGTCGCGAATTTCAGGGCAAAATCGTCCAGACCACCGGCCTCGACGATCCCAAGATTGACGAAACGATCTCGCCAGAGGCGGCCGCGCGTCTGCGTGAAGAGCTTGAGCTCGCAGGAATCGGCTATCCCGAATTCGACGCCGAAGCCTATCGCAACGGCGATCTCACCCCGGTTTATTTCGGCTCGGCACTCAAGGAATTCGGCGTCGATTCGCTGATCGATGCGATTGCCCAACACGCGCCGCCGCCGCACGCGCTGCCCGCCGAGCCCGCCCCGGTCTCGCCCGATGAGCCGCAGGTCACCGGCTTCGTGTTCAAGGTCCAGGCCAACATGGACCCCAATCACCGCGATCGCATCGCGTTCATGCGACTCGTCTCGGGCACCTTCAAGCGCGGCATGAAGCTCACCCCCACCGGCCATGGCAAGCCGATCGCGATCCACTCGCCAATCCTGTTCTTCGCGCGCGAACGTGAACTCGCCGACGAAGCATTCCCCGGCGACATCATCGGCATCCCGAACCACGGCGTGCTCCGCGTCGGCGATACGCTGTCGGAAAAGGCCGACGTGCGCTTCACCGGCCTGCCCAATTTCGCACCCGAAATCCTGCGCCGCGTCCAGCTCAAGGACCCGACCAAGACCAAGCAGCTCCGCAAGGCTTTGGACGACATGGCCGAGGAAGGTGTCACTCAGGTCTTCTATCCCGAGATCGGATCGAACTGGATCATCGGTGTGGTCGGCCAGTTGCAGTTGGAAGTGCTGCTCAGCCGTCTGGATGCGGAATATAAGGTGGCGGCAGGGCTGGAGATGGCCCCGTTCGAAACCGCGCGCTGGATTTCGGCCGAAGACCCCAAGGACCTCCAGGATTTCATGGCGCTCAATCGCGGCGCCATGGCGAAGGACCGCGACGGCAACCCCGTCTTCATGGCCAAATCGGCATGGGAAGTCGGCTATATCGCCGATCGCTATACCAAGGTGAAATTCGCCGCGACGCGCGAGCGCTGAGAAAAGGGAAACGGACCGGGCACCCTGTCAGGGGAAGCGCCCGGCCCGCCGTTAACCCGTAAGTGCGACCCTCGGGATATTTTGAATCCGGAAGGCTTGGCCCTCGGAAGCTGTTGCGTTTGTAACCAATTCGGACCGGAGCGGCGATTCCGGGAAAGCGCGAGTCGGTGAACTACCTATCTGCAGGCCGCATCACACCATCCGGTTGAAGCGCGCAAAGCCCAGCGTATCGAACATCTCGAGCACATGCACGACCTTGCCGTCGCGAAACCGCCACACGTCGACCTTGGTTGAACGCGCTTCGCGACCGCTCGCCCGGTCGCGCCAGTGGCAGGCGCCGATCCACACCACGACATCGCCGCCGTCGATCACGTCTTCGGTCGGGTAATCGATCATGACGAGGTTCAGCGCGAGCGACTCTAGATAATCACGGGCAAATTGCTTGCCGACGCGCGCCTGCGCCAGCGGATGCGGCTCCGAAGGCTCGAGCGCGGTCTTCATCACGACATCGTCGGCAAGCATTTCGATAAACAGGTCCGCACTCGCACCGCCGGTTTCCGCCCACCGCGCATAGGCATGGCGAATCCGCTCGGCGTTGCTCGGTACATCCCCCACTTGCGTCCCCCTTTATCGTTACGGAGCCGTATCATTCCGTAAATGCCGGGGGCAGGCAAGCAGTGCGCTAATCAACCCAGTCGCGCTTCAGGAACCGGCTGGCGCACAGCATCAGAAGCCCTGCCACCAGATACAGGCAAAGCCCCGCCGCAATCGCATAGCGCAGCGCGTCGGCCTCGCCATATGCCGGGGTCAGATGCTTCGACAGCGAACCGATCACCCAGCTGCCGAGCCCCAGCCCGATCAGATTGTTGATCAGCAGGAAGCTGGCAGATGCCGTCGCGCGAACATGTGCGGGCACAAGGTGCTGGATCGCGGTGAGTACCGGCCCCAGCCAGACATAGACCAGAGCCTGCGGGATCACGAACAAGGCAAACGCTGCCATCCAGCTGCCGGACAACACCCCGGCAATGAACAAGGGCGTTCCGAGTACATAGCAAATCGCGGGCGCCAGCGCATACCATTTGCGGTCACGCTTCCCCATCCGATCGCCCAGCCAGCCGCCGAGCAATATGCCCGCGACGCCTCCGGTGAGCAGCAGCGCACCGAAGAACTGGCCGACCTGCTGCAAATTGAGGCCGTAGCTGCGCATGATCATGCTCGGCAGCCAGAATGCCACGCCATATCCGCACATCGATCCGGCCGCCGCGCCAAAGGAGAGCAGCCAGAAACTCGGCTTGGCCGCAAGGATGCCGAACACATGCCAGAGCGGAACTTGCCCGCTCGTCGCCTTGGCGCGCGGCGGATCCTTGACGATCAGCTTGAACGGCACCGCGACGAGCAACCCCAGCAGCCCGACCACCACAAATGCCGTCCGCCATTCGACGTTCTGCGCGATATAGCCGCCGAGCAGCGCACCGCCGGCCGAACCCAGCGGAATCCCCAGCGAATAGATCGACAGCGCCCGCGCTCGCTTCTCCGCCGGATAGGCATCGCCGATCAGCGCATAACTGGGCGCCACGCCCCCTGCCTCCCCTACGCCCACGCCGAGCCGGAAGAGAAACATCTGGGTGAAGTTCTGCGCCATGCCGCACAGCGCGGTAAAGCCGCTCCACACCGCAAGCGAGATCGTGATCACCCAGCTGCGGCTGGTCTTGTCGGCCAACAGCGCCAGCGGAATCGCAAGCGTGGAATAAAGCACCGCGAACGCCAGCCCGCCCAGCATTCCCAATTGCCCATCGTCGAGCCCGAGATCGGCCTTCACCGGCTGGGCAAGGATGCTCAGGATCTGCCGATCGAGGAAGTTGAAGATATAGACGAGCAGCAGCATCGCGAGCACCAGCCCGTTCGACGCGGTGCGGGTGGTGTTTGGGGCGGTTTCCATCGCGGGCTTCCTGACAAGAAAAGAGCCGGAAGTCTCGGGAGACATCCGGCTCTGAAGGGTGTGCTCGGGGGGAGCGCTTAGAACTTGATCGTTGCGGTGCCAAACACCTGGCGCGGGCTGCCATAATAAGCGGTCAACACGCCCTCGGTGCCGAGCGTCGGGTTGTAAGCGCCCGCGGTGCGCAGGAAATCGCCCGTGTCCGGATTCTGCGCGAGGAAGTTATAGCCCGCGACGATGTAGCGCTTGTTGCCCAGATTGCGGCCATGAATGCCGAACGACAGCATGTCGTTGACTTCCCACACCAAATTCGCATCGAACAGGGTATAAGCCTTCTGATCGAGCATCGGGGTGCGCAGCTCGAATTGCTGCGAAGCGCCGCGATACGCCGCGGTGCCACTGACCGTCAGCGAGCCTTCGCCGATCGGCGTGGTATAACCAAGCGTGCCGCTCGCGGTCCAATCCGGGGTGTTCTGAATCTTGCGGCGATTGGCGACGTCGATGCCGCGTGCATCGATGAAGTGCAGATATTTGGCATCCATATAGCCGGCCGACCAGCCGAGGTTCAGGGTGCTGCCATTGCCGCCGCGCACGAGGATCGCATTGCCTTCGAACTCGATGCCCTTGATCCGCGCCTTACCGGCATTGGTGGTGATGCCGATAAAGGTCTGGCTGCCGCCAACGGTGGTGCCGATCGAGCCGGGAACCTGCACGTCGGTGTAATCGGACTGGAACGCGGCCAATGCGAAGGTCAGGCGACGGTCGAGGACCGATGCCTTGTAGCCGACTTCATAGCTGGTGACGTTTTCGGGATCGAACGAGAGGAAGTCATAGACCTGCTGCGCGTTGCACGTGCCGCCTGCCGTGGTGCGGCATGCGCTGGTCTGGCCGCGCGGATCAAAGCCGCCGCCCTTGAAGCCCTTCGACCAGCTCGCATAGAGCGTGTGGTTCGAAGCGGGCTTGAAGCTGACCGATGCGCGCGGCGTGAACTTGGCGAAGTCCGCCTTGCCGACGAAATCCGAAGTGGTGGCGAAGAGCGTACCCACGCCGCCGAAAATCGGCGAGCCGCCGCCCAGATAGGTGCGGCGCAGCACCGTCGCGTCGCGGCGATCCCAGGTGTAACGGCCACCGGCCGACACGCTGAACATGTCGTTGAAATCATAGCTGAAGTCACCGAAGATCGCGACCGTATCGGTAAACACATCGCCAAAGGTCTGTGCCGTCACGCCGCCGGGCAGGCGCACGTCAAACACGGTGCGCGCCTTGGCATCGAGATAATAGACGCCAAGCAGGCCGGAGAAGCCGCCGACATCGACCAGCGCCTGCACTTCCTGGCTGAACTGCTCGTTGTTATAATAAGCCGGCACATCGACCTGCACCGCGTTGAGCGCGTCGAAATCGATCGGCGAGGCGCTGTCATCCTTGCGATAGCCAGTGATCGAACGGACCGTCAGCCAGTCGCTGGGCTTGAGCTCGAAGAAGCCGTTGATGCCCCATGCCTTCACGTCCTGTGCCGGATCGAGCAAATTGCCGCGCGAATCGAAGACATTGGCGAGCACCGGGGTGCCGGTCGCGATGCCCGGGATCAGGCGGTGGCCGCCCCGCGTGGTGCTCTTGTCCTTGGTATAATCGCCGGTGATGCGGAAATAGGCGCTGCTGCTCGGCTCGAACTCGATCGTGCCGCGGCCCGCCCAGATATCCTTGTTATAATTGTCGAGACCCGTGGTCAGGTTCTTGCCGAAGCCGCCACGCGAGAGGCGGGCAAACGCCGCACCAACCTTGAAGCCGCTATCGCCGAGCGGAGTCGATCCGCTGACCACCAGATCCGCCTGATTATAGCTGCCATACGCGCCGCGGACCTTCATCTGCGGATCATCGCCGATGCGGCGGGTGACATATTTCACCGCGCCACCGATCGTGTTGCGGCCATACAGCGTGCCCTGCGGCCCGCGCAGGATTTCGATGCGCTCGACGTCATAGATGTCGAGGACGGCAGCCTGCGGGCGGTTCAGATACACATCGTCGAGATAGATGCCGACGCCCGCTTCGAAACCGGCGACGGGATCCTGCTGGCCAACGCCGCGGATGAAGGCCGAAAGCGTCGAATTGGTGCCGCGCGACACTTCCATCGTCACGTTGGGGGTCGCTTGTGCGATATCGGTGATGTCGATCGCGCCCGAAGCTTCGAGCTGAGCGCCGCTGATCGCGCTCACCGCGATCGGCACGTCGAGCAGGCTTTCCTCGCGGCGGCGCGCAGTGACGATGATCACGCCATCGTCGGTGACGGCGGCTTCCTCGGCCTGTGCGGCAACCGTGTTATCCTGAGCGAATGCGGGCACAGCGATCAGCGTGGTAAACGCGACGCCGGCGAACAAAGCAGTACGGATGGAATTATTGCGTGACATTCAGACTTCCTCCCAAATTGGCCAACCCGTTCTCGAAGGCGGGTTGTATGCAGTTGCCGGACGCTATACTGAAACCTGAACCGGGTTTCAACTTCGGATTGTCAGGGGAGAGTGAAGAATGGCAAGTGGGCGTGGCATGAAGGCCACATCCCCCTTGGCCGAGGGGCCTTCAGGGATTGATGCGGCAGGCGCCGAAACGCCGCCGAGCCTCAGCGATGCGGCAAGTGCTGGCAAGCAGCCGCGCACCGAGCGCGGCCGCCGCACGTTGCGCACGATCCTAGATGCGGCAGCCGAAGAGTTTGGCGAAAAGGGTTTCCACGAAGGCTCGATCAGCGGGATCACCCGTCGTGCCGGTGTGGCTCTGGGCAGCTTTTACACCTATTTCGATTCGAAGGACGCGGTGTTCCGCGCGCTGGTTCGCGACATGAGCGAGCAGGTGAAGGAACATGTCGGTCCCGCGATCCGCGCCGCCGATGGCCAGATCGACGCCGAACGCGCCGGCTTGCTCCACTTCATCAAGTTCGCGCGCACGCACAAGGAGATCTACCGGATCATCGACGAAGCCGAGTTCGTCGATCCCGAGAGCTTCCGCATGCATTATGCGACCACCGCCGAGCGCATCTATTCGCGCCTTCGCGCAGCCGCCGAACGCGGCGAGGTGCGCTCCGACATTTCCGAAGTCCATGCCTGGGCGATCATGGGGATGAACGTGTTCCTGGGGCTGCGCTACAGCGTCTGGGCCGACGATACCCAGCCTGAGGCAATCGCCGACGCGATCGCATCGATGCTGGCGAAGGGAATCGCAGCCGACTAATCCGCTGGATATGGAACCGGCACTTCTTGCCACCTTACAGATGCTCGCCGCCGCGATGCGCGATGCTCGTGACGATTGGTGGATCATCGGCAGCGCAGCCGTCGCGCTCCATGGCGGCAATCCGGTCGATGCGCGCGATGTCGACGTGCTGCTCACCGTGGCCGATGCCCGGCGGATCTTGCCCGGCATCGGCGTAGCGCTCACGCCCGGCGTGGCCGACAGCCGCTTCCGTTCGGACTTTTACTGCGCGTGGGGGGCGCCGCCCGTGCCCGTGGATTTCATGGCGGGCTTCCACGTCTATGGCGAAGCGCTGGTCCCCGCGACGCGGCTGGGCATGGCGGGCGTGTTCGTGCCGTCACGCGAAGAGTTGCTGGCGATGCTCCGTCATTTCGGCCGCCCAAAGGATCTTGCGCGGGCAAGGCTGCTCGATCGGCTTGTAATGTAGGATTTCGCCTGCTTGGTTTGGCGCGCGGGGGCGACGGAGCGTGCCCCGCCGCTCTTTGAAATCGTCGCTTTCGAAACCGCCATGGTCAGTGCGAACATTAGGGAACATTCGCAAGAACCCGCCCGGTGCCTTGGCCTGAACTTCGTGCGAGCTTCCCCGCCGTCAGCCCTTCTTCCCGAGCAAATCCTTGAGTCCCGCCAGCGCGCCCTTGGGCGCAGCTGCGTCTTCCTCTTCGCTGATCACCCCGGCCTGCTTGAGCGCCGCCGCTGCGTTCGGCCCGCGCGGGAAGGGATCGAGCGACAGCAGCAGCGTCTCCGCCGCCGATTCGCCCAGGTCGATCGCGCTGCCGGTGTAAAACACCGTATCGCACTCATCTTCGCTGAGTTCGGCCTCATCCGCCGCTTCGCTGTCCGGCTCGGGCAGGAAGCGGATCGCGAAATCCTCTTCGACGCGAACCGGAAGCGGATCGCCGGTCACCGAGCAATTCTGGATCACTTTGGCCGACAAATGCCCGCGCGCGACCACGCCGCTCGCATCGCGCTTGATGACATAATCCGCCTTCAGCGTCTCGATCTCGGCAAGGCCGAAGCGCTTGGCCAGGGCCGCGCGCTCCGCATCCTCTGCGCTCACCGACACGCTGTTATCGCCTGCGCCGATCTGATCGAGCCTGTGCAGCCGTTCGAATTCGCTCATGCCGGCAACTCCCCTGCAACGAACGCCGCGATCGGTGCGGCGGCAAAACGCGCGCGCAGCGCCAGCAATTCGCGTTCGACATGATCCAGCGCCGCATCCTCGGGGGCATTGCCGCGATAAAGGTTGCGCACCAGAGCCTCGCGGATCGAGCCCGCGGCCAGCCCCTCGCGATAGGCACCGAGCCGCCCGCCGAGCATCCCCATCATCTTACCAAGATGCTTGCCCACCACGACGTCGCCAATGCCGATCTCGCGCAACTGGCTATCCATGTCGTCGATAAAGCATTCGGCCAGCGCCGTGCTCTGCGGCACGCCGGCCGGATCGCCTTCCAGCCGCAGCATCACCACCGAAAGCACCGCCGCAATCGTGTCGAAACGTCCGTCGATCGTGTCGGGCACGGCACCCGCTTCATACCAATGCGGCGTGCGGCCGAGCGCCACCACGGCCTCGTACAGCGCAGGCGCTGTGCCACGGCCTTGGGGTCGAAAGAGTCGCTGAAGCAATCGCATGTGCCGGTTCTGTCCGTAGTAAAAGGGCTGCGACCTTGTTTGGCCGCATTTTGGAGCATATTGAGGCTATGGCCGCGCGATGCAATGCGCGCTGGCTTGCGTTTGCCTTGGAGAACTTATGTCGATTCCCGTCCGTGCGCTTGGCGCCGCCTTGTTGGTCGCCGCTCTCGGCACCACGGCCTGCGTTCCCGTGCGCTCGCATCAGGGCTATCGAATCGACAAGGATCTGGTCGATTCGATCCAGCCCGGCATCGATACGCGCGAATCGGTGCTCCAGACGCTCGGTCGCCCGACGCTGACCAGCCAGTTCAACGAAGGCGAATGGTATTATATCTCGCGTGAGGCGAGCAATCTCGGCTTCCAGGATCCCAAGGCCAAGGCCCAGGTGACGCTGCGCGTCCGTTTCGACGCCAAGGGCAATGTCCTCGCGGTCGATCGCACCGGCCTTGAGCTGGTCGCCTCGGTCGATACCTATGGCAAGAAGACCCCGACGCTGGGCCGCAAGCGTGGCTTCTTCCAGGATCTGTTCGGCAATATCGGTACGGTCGGCGCACCCGGCATGGGTGGCGGTGGCGGCCCCGGCCAGTAATCCCACCGTTTAATCTCGGGATTTGCGTGGCGTTCGGCCGCGCCGTGATACGCAGGCGCGGCCGGTGCCCGAAAGCACGGCCCCCGAAAGGGGGAGGGGACCAAGGCGCATAACGCGCCGAAAAGCATTTCGCTCCCCCAACGATTATTGTTGTTCGGCGATTCCCGTCAGCGAATCGTGAAGATCACCTGATCCACGGTCCGGCCGCCAAGATCGACCAGCCGCAGCCGATGCTGCCCGCGCGGCGCGAGGATCAGCGGTCGCGAATCGGCCGATCCGATATCCTGATTGTCGAGCATCAGCTTGTGCCCCAGCACTTCGCCGGTCACCGAAACCGCCAGCCGCTGATTGTCGCGCGGAATATCCGGGTCGAGCGCATAGACGCTGCCCGCGACCGGGTTGACGATCCGCGGACGCCGCGCTGCCGCGGGCACGGTAGCGACCCGAGTGAGCGCCGTTCCCGCGACGAAATATTCGTGCCGAGGCTGCTCGATCCCGCCCTCGAAGCTGACGTCGCGCGCGTCGATTCCCGTCGGCCGCGCCGGAGCCTTGCCCGGCTGGTCCTGATGGAGCGCCATCATCAGATCGCGCCAGACGGGCGCCGCGCCGCTGGTGCCCGAGACTGCGCGCATCGGATCGCCCTCCAGATTGCCGACCCACACGCCCACGGTGAAGCGATCGGAGAAGCCGATGCACCAATTGTCACGCATGGCCTTGGACGTGCCGGTCTTCGCCGCTGCCCAGAAGGGCAATCGCAGCGCCGAATCGATCCCGAACGTGCCTGCGCGCGCATTGGGATCGGCGAGCATGTCCGCCACGATCCACGCGGCCTGAGGCGTCGTCACCTGGCGCAGCGCCTCACTCTTGTCGGTCGACACGATCCGCAGCGGGCTCCACCGGCCGCCCATCGCAAAGCTGCGGAACGCCGCGACCTGCTCCAGCAGCGTTACTTCGGCTGACCCCAGCGCAAGCGAATAGCCGTAATATTGGCCATCCTCGACCAGCCCGCGATAGCCGGTATCCCATAATCGATCGCGGAACGGATCGACCCCGGTGAGCAACAAAGTGCGCACCGCAGGCACGTTGAGCGATCCCGCCAGCGCAACCCGCGCCGATACCGGGCCTTTGAACGCCTTGTCGTAATTCTGCGGCACATACAGCCCCGAAGCGGTGTCGAGCTGCACCGGCGAATCGTCGAGGATCGAGGCTGCCGTGAGGTAGCCCTTCTCGATCGCCTGCGCGTAAAGGAACGGCTTGAGCGTCGATCCCGCCTGACGATAGGCAGAAGCGCCATCCACAGCCGGCGCAGTTGATTCGCCGCCAATTCCGCCGACATAAGCGAGCACATCGCCGGTCGCGTTATCGATCACCACTGCCGCACCATCGCGTGCGCGCGTGCCGCCCAGCCCCTGCAACTGGCGCTTGAGCGCCGCGATCGCCACACGTTGAACGTTGAGATCGAGCGTCGTCGTGATCTTCGCGCCCGGCTGGGTCAGAAGTCGCGACGACAGATGCGGCGCCAGCCCCGGATCGAGCGCGAGGCTGCGCGCCGGGCCGAGCATCGATGCCGCTGCGCCCGCAAACCGGCTGCAATCCTTGTCATGGCTGAGCGCACAGGCCCGCGCGGCCACCTTGGTCGCCCCCGCACGCGGATCGGGCAGAAGCACCGCGAGCAGCAAAGCATCGTCGCGGCTGAGCGCCGCCGGGGTCTTGCCGAACAGCCCGAGCGCCGCCGCGCCAATCCCCTGCGCCTCTCCGCGAAAGCCAGCGAGGTTCAGATAGGCTTCGAGGATCTGGTCCTTGCTCCATGCCCCGTCGAGCGCATCGCCTGCGCGCATCTGGCGAAGCTTGTCGTTCAGCCCCCGGCTGCCCGGTGCGGACAGTTCGGGCGCGAGATAGGCTGCGACCTGCATCGACAAGGTGGACGCGCCGCGCGCCCGCTGGCCCGACAGCCGCGCCCGCATCGAACCCGCCGTCGCCAGCCAGTCGATCCCACCATGCGAGCGAAAGCGCCGGTCTTCCGCCGCGACCAATACGTCGCGCGCCACCTGCGAAACATCGTCGAGCTTTACCCAGGCCAGCCGCCGCGCCTGATAGTCGACACGCGCTGAATCGATCAGCCGCCCCTGCCGGTCATAGAGCCAGGCCTCGGACGCCTTCCAATGCCCGCGCACCGCCGCATAACCCGGCATCGCAGGCGGCAACGTCATCCACCAAAGCGCGGAAAAGCCCGCCAGCAGCACCGCGCCCGTACCAAGCAGGATGCGCCATGGCGTAAACACCCCGCGCCAGCCCTGCTCGCGCCAGGCATCCCGCGCGCGGCCGAACCAGCCGTGCAGCCGCTCGGGCGTGTCGTCGATCCAGCGGACGGCCCGCTTCAGTCGCGGGAACCGTCCGCCCAGCTCCTTCCAGTTCACCGCGCCTTCCAGTTCACCTTTGCGCGACCACCATAGGCTGGTTCGGAATCTGCGCGCGGATCTCGGGCGAATACATCGCCTCGACCCGTGTGGCAGGCAGGCTGAACTGCCCGGCCGCATCGAGCCGCATCACATAAGAGATCGTGAAGCTGCCGCGCGGCACCCAGCCATAATAAGCCCGCCACGCATCGCGCCCGCGCTCGATATAGCTCGGCGCAACGCCGTCGCTGGTGCCCGCCTGCGCCGCCAGCATCTCGGACTGGCCACCCAGGTTGCCGACGATCGTGGCGCCCGTGGGCACCGGATCATTGACCACGACCCAATTGCGCTCGGCCGATGCTTCGACGCTGATCGTCACCTTGACGACATCGCCGCGCGTCCATTTGCCCTGCACCGCCTGCTTCACTGCCTCGACCTTCTTGGTCGCTTTGTATCCGGCCATCAGCGGCTGGGTGAGCGGCACCGCCGCCTTGACCCGCACGAACGCCCAAGGCCCCGACCCGCCCGACTGGGTCATCACCAGCGGCGTGGTTTGGGCAGGCAGCGGCAGGGTGAACAGACGCGCCGGTTCGAGCAGCGGCCAGTTACGGCTGACGCTCGACGAACCCAAGGTCGCAGTGGTGATCCCGGCAATCGCTTCGGCCGGATATGCCGCCATGAACTTGCGTGCGGCGATCGAGCCCCATGCGTTGGCAGGCGTCGTATCCCAATGGCCGCGCTGCTGGCGCATCGCGAGGCCGACCATCATCTTGGCAGTGTCGTCCTGCCAGCCGGGGCGGCCGAGCGTGCCCAGCAGTGCCTTGATCGCGGCTTCATCGTCCGACGCCATCAGCCACCAGGGCATCTTGCCCTTGTCGGAGATGTCGATCCGCGTGCCTTCATAGACGAGGCGCGTGCGCAGCGTCTTTTCGGCATCGAGGCGAAGCTGCTGGCCATTGGCCAAGCCCGGCACCTTGCCGATCGCCACCGCATAATCGGCAAGCGAGGATGTTGGCATTTCCGCCACTCCGATGCCGACCTGACCGACCATGTTGGCATCCGCCGCGCCCGCACGCGCCAGCGCGTTGAACGCCGCAAGCCGCTGGAGCCGGACATCGCCATAATCCTCATGACGGAGACGCCCGTCTAGCACGGCCTTGAGCGCTTCGATCATCTTGGCGCGCGGCCCTTCGGGGAGCGGCAAGCCCGCTTCCGACGTGATCGAAAGGATATAGGCCGTGAGCGATTCCGAACCCGGCCAATCGCCCGGGAAGTATCGCAGCAGACCGTCATTATCGAGATACGCGGGCATCTCGCCTGCGATCAGGTTCCACATCCCCGTATCGCCCAGCGCAATCGCACGCGAAGTGCGCTGCTCCAAGCAGGTGTAGGGATAGGCAGTCATATAATCGCGGACACCCGAAAGCGGCGGCGCGAGCGTGTCGGCCAGACTGACCTCGACCATCCCGAAGCCGGGCAATGCGCCCGCCGGCGGCGCGATCGAGAAGCTTGTCCCTCCGCCGACGCGCGCAAGGCTTGCCGCCCAGGTCTCGACCGGAACCGCAGGGATCACTTCCTGCACGGTAGTCACCTTGTCGAGCGCCTTGCCGTCTTCGGAACGCGCAGAGACGGTCCATGTCAGATTGCCCGCCGAAGGCGGTGCGGTGAGGTTCCACACGACCGGCGCAGCGCCGCCCGCGGGGATTTCGACAGTCAGCGCCTTACCCGTCGCCACCTTGGGCGAAAGCTCGACATTCGCCGTCACCTTCATCGGCTTGTCCGAACCGTTGCGCAGCGTGAACATGCCGCCGAACGTGTCGCCGGTGCGTACCAGTTGCGGCACGCCGGCATAGATCGAAAGATCCTGCGCGGTCCGCACGCTGGCTGAGCCAGTGCCGAACAGCTGCGCGCCATCGGTCGCGATCGCGACAAGCTTGAACGATGTCAGTGCGTCATTGAGCGGAACGTCGACCCGAGCATGGCCATTGGCGTCCAGCGCGACCTTGCCCTTCCACAGCAGCACAGGTTGGAAATTCTCGCGGTTAAGCCCCGAGAGATCGCCACCGCCACCGCCGCCGGCCTCGACGGCCTTCTTGCCGTAATGCCGCTTGCCGACGACCTGGGTTTGCGCAGTCGAGGTAAGCACCGAAATCGGGCGTTCGCCCATCATCGCGGTCAGCACGTCCCAGCTCTCATTCGGCGCAAGCTGGAGCAACGCCTCGTCTACCGCTGCAAACGCCACATCGGCAGTCGCCGCTGGCTTGCCGTCGGGCGTCTTGACCGTCAGTTCGACCGCCGCCGTGTTGCGCGCGCCATAGACTGCCTTGTCGGCCTTCACCGCCACATCGAGCTTATGGCCTTCCCAGCCGACCTTCACCTTGGCGATGCCGAGGCGATACGCGGGCTTGGCGAGATCGACCGTCGCGGTCGGTGCGCCCCCATCCTTCGAGAAGAAGGGCATGCCCCAATCGCGGGCCATGCTCGAACCCCAATTGCTCCAACCCGAGACGCGGCCGCGCACGGCCATGACGGAGACATAGACGTCGGGCGCATAATCCGCCGGCATCGGCACTTCGATCACCGGATCCTTGCCGGTCAGCCCGATGACGAAGCTCGAAAGCACGCCTTCGCGCTCGACCGTCACCAGCGCCGTCGCATCGCGGAACGGCATGCGAACCTGGAATTTGGCGGTCTCGCCCGCTTTATACTCCTGCTTCTCGGGAATGACGTCCATTCGGTCGCCATTGTCGCCGCCGAACCACCAATCCTCATCGCCGACCAGCCACACCGATTGGGTGGCCCGCGCGACGTTGCCGCTGGCATCCTTCGTGGTCGCCACCGCATAGACTTCGCCCGACACGCCCGGCGCAAGCGCGCACGTTGCCAGACCCTGTGCATCGGTCGTCGCCGAACAGGTCGCGCTCAGCTTTGTGGTCTTCATCTGGTTGTCATAGGCGTAGAAGCCACCGATCAGGCGGCGGCGCGCAGTCAGAACCTCACGGCTGTAGAGCTCGACCGAAACCGCCTGGTTGGCGAGCGGCTTGCCCGAGGTATCCAGCGCGACGAGGCGCAGGCGCAGATCGTCTTGCTTCATCAGCCAGCCATCGGTCTTGACGCCAAGCTGGACCGCGGAAGTGTAGATCGGGATGCGGCGCGAGGCGGTCAGGATCTGGCCGTTGGCGTCCTGATAATCCATCTCGACTGCCATCGATGTCAGCTGGTCGAGCGTCTGCGGCACTTCCACGGTGGTGCGCGCTGTACCGTCACCGCCAAGGCTGACCGGAAGCGTCTGGGTCGGCGGAAGCTGGACGGTCTCGTCCTCGCCTTCGCCGTCCATCGGCTTGGTGCCTTCCACCATCGGGCGACCACCGAAGGTATAGCCTTCATAGCCATCGGGCGTGTCGCTGGTGCCGTAATAGCCGACGCGCAGTTCAACCGGCAGGTTGCCAGCGCCGCCGCCTGAGAGATAACCGACGAAGAGATCGAGTGGCAGCGAGCTCGGCCGCACCGCGGCGTCCTTCGGACCGTTCACCGTCGCCCGCATCGTTGGCAGCTTATACTCGTCGACCTTGAACGACTGCTGCGTGTAGATCGTCTTGTCTTCCTCGCCCTGCTTGAAGATCACCTGGATATCGTAATCGCCCATCTTGGCGCCCGCGGGTGCGGTCCATTCGCTCTCGCCCACGCCATTGGCGTCGATCGTCAGCGGCAGTTCGTAATTGGTCTCCGAGCCGCGATGCGACAGGCGCAGCTTGCCGGTGAAGGCAGGCGACATGCCAAAGCCGGCCGCAATCGGTTTGCGGACGATATGCTTCATGTGGATGGTCTCGCCCTGACGGACGAGCGCGCGATCGAAGACGGTGTGGAACACGTCTTCGGCTTCGCTGTAGCCATAGCTCAGATCGAAATCATACGGCCGGATGCCCTGCCCCCATTCGGTGAGCGTGAAGCTGAAATCGTCGCCGGCACGCGCCGAGATCATCAACGGCGCGCTGTTGCCATTCTCGCAGCTCGCATAGGTTTCGGGCTGGGGCAGGCCCGCAGGCACGGTCAGGCGCCCCGAAGCATCGCTCTTGCCCTTGGCGAGCACTTGCCCCGTGCAGCTATCGGTCACCTGCACATCGGCGGCGACGCCCTTGCCGGTATCGAGCGCGGTGACCCAGACCAGCGACTGCTCGCGGCCCCATTTGAAATGCACGCTCATATTGGTGACGAGCGCACCCGCCGCGACATAACGCGGTGCCTTGCGGCCCAGCAAAGCCTCACCCAGCGCGGGCGATGCCAGTTCGACGATGTAAAAGCCGGGCTTCTCGAGCGGAATCCCGACGACTTCGAATTCCTTGCCCTTGCCGGGCAACCCAACCTTGAACGGCTTGCCCGTCGCCGGGGTCAGCAGCGGCTTTGCACCGGTCTGGTTGACCGTAATGGTCTCTTCGCCCTTTTTGACCTCGTCGGACTTGGTCTCGGCCGCGTCATCCAATGCGCGCAGCCACTTGGCGATTTCGCCGTCACCGCCCTCGACCTTGAGGCTCTGACCCCCGACATCCATCCGGTTGCCGCCCAGTTCGGCCTCGACGTTGCGCACCGTGACCGGCAGTACGCCGCCTTCCTTGGCTTCCAATATGCCGAAGTCCGCCGCGAACTTCACCAGTGGCGGCGGCGCGTCGAACTTGACGTCGAGCGGGAAGCGTTCGGCATTGGAAAGCTTGCGGCCGCTCTCGTCGGCCACATCGGCAGGCAGGCTCAGCTTAGCGGTAAGCGCGGCAGGCAGCGGTGCCTTGAACTTGATATCGCCGACAAACGCCTTGTTCTTGTCGTCGTCACCGAAGATCGGGGTCAATTGCTTGCCATCCGGCAGCGTGATCCGCACTGCCTCTGCCTGTGCCCTGGCGATCGGTGCGGAGAAGCGCACCCATGCATCCTTGACCGGGTTGCAGCCAGCCTGGGGATTGACCCGCGAGCATTCGAAGCGCGCCGCGAAGGGCTTGCGCACCGTGAAGTCGAAACGCTGATCGGTGCCGGCCGTGCGGCCAGAAGCGCTCCTGATGTCCTTGCCCCAGACGACCGCGACATCGCGGCCCGGCGGCAGCGGACGACGACACTTGAGCGCGACAACACTGGCGAGTGCGGCGGCACGATCCTCGGCCTTGGCCGGCAACGCCTGTGGCAGACCCGAATTGGTCAGGAAGCTCTGCACTTCCCAGCGATCGGTGCCGAGATCGGCAAGCAGCTTGGGCGCGACATCGCTCGGCAGCACATCCACCGGGATTTTCTCGCCGACGCCATCGACTGCGCAATAGGCATTGGCCGCGACCGATGCGGGATCGGGCGCAAGATTGGCCGAGACGATGAAGACCTGATCCTCCTCGATCTCGCTGCCATAGCGGCTGGGCAGCACTTCGCGCGCGATCGGCCCGCCGCTGTCCACGGTGAATTCGGATTGGCCGACCACGTCATAGCCCGAAAGGCTTTTGAGCTTGTCGCGGTTCTTGAACTTGCAGGTGATGCCGCCGGGGAGCGGGCTCGCGAATTCATACACGAACGTCTGCTGATCGACCCAGCGGCCCTCGCCACCGATCGCGCATTCGACAGCGAAAGGCGAAGCTGCGCGCGGATCGCCTAAAGGAACCATCGGCGTGTTGAAGCGGGCGGTGAAGCGCTCGATCGCGCCATTGCCAACGCCAGGCGTCGCCATTTCAACTTGTGGGCTGTTGTCGCCGAACGCGGCGATCGCGCCCAGAGGTGCGGCGACAAGCGCCAATATCCCGAGCCGAGCAACGAGCTTCATGGCAGCCTATCCCCTTTAGCAGCGGCGGCACCGTAACCCGCGCGCGTACCGAGTCCAGTGGCGATTAACCTTTTGTGTCTCAACCGTTTCGGACTCTTCCCTGATTGCGCCTCCGTTTCGGATGGTTTTCCTTCCGCAGCGGGGGATAGGGGCAATGCTGATCGCATTGATTGACGCTGCTGCGCGCGAGACGACCTTGTTCGCTGCGATCTGGTTTCTGGTCGGCGGGCTCGACGATCTGGCGGTCGACCTGATCTATGCCGCGCGCCGGCTGAAGAACAGTCTGCGTCCAATCAAAGGCGCGCCCTCACTGGAGGACCCGCCGCCGCAGGGACGGATCGCAGTGTTCATTCCAGCCTGGGACGAGTCCGCGGTGATCGGGGATATGCTGCGCACCGCCCTCGCCCGCTTCGATCATGATGATTATCTGCTCTATGTCGGCACCTATCCCAATGATCTGCCGACGATCCGGATCGTCGCCGAGCTTGCCGCGCGGGAGCAACGGGTACGGCTGGTGATCGGGGAGGAGCTTGGGCCGACGACCAAGGCCGACTGCCTCAATGCGCTATGGCGCGCGATGCTGCGCGACGAAGTGGCCGAGAGCGTCATCGTCACCGCGGTCGCCCTCCACGATGCGGAGGATGTCGTCCATCCGCTCGAACTCCGCGTTTTCGCTTTATGGCTGCAGCGCTATGCTGCGGTCCAGCTGCCCGTGTTGCCGCTCCCGCATCCGCGCTCGCGCTTCGTCGCCGGGCATTATTGCGACGAGTTTGCCGAGGCCCATGCCAAGTCGCTGGTGGTGCGTCAGGCGCTCGGCGCGGGGATGCCGCTCGCCGGAGTGGGCTGCGCAATCCGCCGCGAGATGCTTGCCCGGATCGCCGACATGCGCGGCGGCGCACCGTTCGACGCAACTTCGCTGACCGAGGATTATGAGCTTGGCCTCACCGTGGCTGCGATGGGCGGCGAGACTGCACTGGCGCGCGTGAGCCATGGCGATGATCGCCGGCTGATCGCGGTACGCGCCTATTTCCCCGACACGCTTGGCGCAGCTGTGCGGCAAAAGGCGCGCTGGCTGAACGGGATCGCGCTGGCTGGGTGGGACCGCACCGGCTGGAGCCGCGCCAGCGATATCGGCGACCATTGGATGCGGATGCGCGACCGGCGCGCGACGCTGGCGATGCCCGTTCTCGCCATCGCCTATGTCGCGCTGGTGATCTGGGGCACTTCGCTCGGCGCGCATTTCTTCGCGGACTCGCCGCCGCCGAAACTGCCGCTGCTGATCGAGGCGCTGCTGTGGATCAATCTCGCTTTGCTCGGTTGGCGGCTGTGTATCCGGGCGCTGTTCGTCTGGCGCAGCTATGGCTGGCGAGAGGCGATGTGGTCGGCCCCGCGCATGTTCGTCGGCAACCTCATCGCCTTGCTGGCGGCCCGGCGCGCGCTGGTCGCTTATGCAGCGACATTGGCGGGCGCCAGGCCGCGCTGGGACAAGACCGATCATCAGTTTCCGGACGATCCCGAGCGCGTCACTGCGTGAGCGCACGCGGCCGACCCATTCGCTTTCTGGGGCTGGTCTGCATCTTTTGGGTAGGCGCGCGAGTGGCGCTGCTCTGGTCCGAGACCGGCTCGCTACCCGAAGCGATCGAGGCACTGGTCCCGCTCGCCCTACAGCCGGAAGCGGCGGTCCCACCACCGGTGGCGATTGCTGCACCCCGACGCGCACGCACACGTTCCAGACCGCAGCGAACGCCGATAGGAGTCGCCGCCGACCCGGCACCTATCTTCTTCGCACCGGAACCAATGACCAGACAGTCGCCCGCCTCGGCACCAACCCCAAGCATCCTCTCACCACCGCAACCCTTCGCACGCCCCGCGCTCGACACAGATCGCTGGTCGGCAAGCGGCTGGTTCGTCGCGCGGGCCGGGCGCGGGACAGGTGCCGCGCCCGGCGGTCAATTGGGCGGCGGACAGGCAGGCGCGCGGCTCGTGTACCTGCTGATACCCGAAAAGCGCATCGCCACCTTCGCGCGGGTTACCGCCCCGCTTGCGGGCAAAGGCAGCGAAGCGGCGATCGGATTCGAGTGGCAACCCTGGCAAGCGCCGATCCGTTTCGCTGTCGAACGCCGCATCGGCCTTGATGGCGCACCCGGCGGTACGGGCGTCGGGGTAACCGCCGGACTATATCGCGAGACTGCCGGCCTCCTTGTCGAGGGGTATGGTCAGGCGGGTGCGATCGCCCGCAATCGGATCGAACCCTATGCCGATGGCGCGATCCGCGTCACTCGGCACATCGCCCCGCAACTCACGCTCGGCGCAGGCGCTTGGGGCGGGGCACAGCGCGACGCACAGCGGCTCGATATCGGCCCATCGGCAAGCCTCGCGCTGGGCAAGGCTCGCCTGTCGCTGGACTGGCGCCAGCGGATCGCGGGCCGAGCCGCGCCCGGCTCGGGCCTCGCCCTCACGCTCGGCGGCGATTTCTAGACACATGCTTTTGCACCGTGGCACCGGACGCGGTATCGCCTCCCGGCAATGGATCTTTACCTCCCCATCGCCAGCCTCTCGGTCAACGCGCTCGTCATCGTCGCGCTGGGTCTGGGCGTCGGCTTGCTATCGGGGATGTTCGGAGTGGGCGGCGGCTTCCTCACCACGCCCCTGCTGATCTTTTACGGCATCCCGCCCACCGTCGCTGCCGCATCGGCCGCGAGCCAGGTGACCGGCGCCAGCGTCTCGGGCGTGTTCGCGCATTTCCGCCGGGATGGCGTGGACGTGCATATGGGACTGGTGCTTGTCGCGGGAGGCGTGATCGGCAGCGTGGCGGGCGCGATCCTGTTCACAATGCTACAGGCGAGCGGGCAGATCGATACCGTTATCGCGATCCTCTATGTCGTGATGCTGGGGTCGATCGGCTGGCTGATGCTCCACGAATCGGTCGGCGCGATCCGCGTGACGCATGGCCGCGCACCAGCCAAACCGCGCCGCCGCCGCCATCATCCGCTGGTCGCGATGCTGCCGCTGCGCTGGCGCTTCTATCGCTCAGGGCTTTACATCTCCCCGCTCGCACCTTTGATCCTCGGCTTCTTCACCGGTATCCTCACCGTGCTGCTCGGCGTCGGCGGCGGCTTCATCCTCGTGCCCGCGATGCTCTATCTGCTCGGCATGGGCACTCAGGTCGTGGTCGGCACGTCCTTGTTCCAGATCCTCTTTGTCACCGCCGCGGCAACGATGGTCCACGCCACCACTACCAAGGCAGTCGATATCGTTCTCGCTGCATTGCTGCTGCTCGGCTCGGTCGTCGGCGCGCAGATCGGCGCGCGGATGGCGCAAAAGGCCAAGCCCGAATATCTGCGGCTGATCCTTGCGATCATCGTGCTCGTGGTCGCGCTGCGCATGCTGCTAGGCCTCGCCTGGCGGCCGGACAATATCTACACGGTAGAGATATTGTGAAGCGCTGGGCGATCCTGCTTCTCGCTCCCTTGCTGATGGGACAGGCCAAGCCGGTGCTGGTCCCCGATGTTTCGCAGCGCAACATCGAGATCGCGTATTCCTTCACCGGCGCGGAACTGCTGCTGTTCGGTGCGATCCTCTATCCCGGCGGCCGCGTGCCCGGCGATGATGAGAAGCCTGCCGATATCGTCGTGGTGGTCAAAGGGCCTACCCAATCGGTGCTGGTCCGCGAGAAGGAAAAGGTCGCCGGCATCTGGGTCAATGCCGAAAGCATGCGCTATCGATCGGCGCCGAGCTTCTTCGCGGTCGCTTCATCCAAGCCGATCCGCGAACTCGTCGACGAGCGCACCCGCGCGATCTTCGAACTCGGTGTCGAAAGCCTCCAGCTCTCTCCGGCATCGGGCGCGGGACCCGAGGTGCAGGGCCGGTTCGACAAGGGACTCGCCGATCTCAAAACCCGCACCGGCCTTTATTACGAAGCGCCCGGGGCGGTGGAGATCACCGATGGCGTGCTCTATCGCGCCCGGCTCAAGATCCCGGCGCGCGTTCCGGTCGGGCGCTTCACCGCAGAAACCTTCCTGATCCGCGACGGCCGGGTCATCGCCGCCGCCGTGCGCCCGATCGACATTCGCAAATCGGGCTTTGAGCGCTTCGTCGCGACCAGCGCCGAGGAGCATAGCTGGATCTACGGGCTCGTCGCGGTAGCGTTATCCGTTCTGTTCGGCTGGGGCGCTGGCGCGATCTGGCGGCGTTTTTGAGCAAAGCGGCACGCGCCCGCTCCCGCACGAACCACAGCCCCCCTAAAAACACACGCTATCTTTACCTCCCTCAGGCACAACGATCCTGAACACGGGGAGTGACCGATGGAAGGCCAGTTCGGCGCACGCGCCTTCGAAGGTGCGACGCCTCTTTCTTCGGACGCGGCCCCGCCGGCGCGCGCTACGCTTCAGCCCATCGGGGCGGTGCTCGAAATCGCTGGTTCGTCGAGCCAGATCCTGCTCGATCCCCATGCCCTGGAAACGCTCTCCAGCCATGCCGACAGCGTCATGGCGAATGCCGGACAGGTTGGCGCACAGGTCAAGATGCGCGTCGGCGCGACCTGGCTGATCGCCAACGTCCGCTCGCTCAGGCTTGATGGCGACCATATCGCCGCGCAGATCGACTTCCTCGGCGAAGGCGATGAGGAACGGCTGACCGGCAAGCTCTACAAATTCCGCCGCGGCGTCACGCGCTATCCAACGCCGGGCTGCGCGGTATTCCCGGTATCGACCGCAGACCTCAAGCAGATCTACGCCGCCGAAGACCGCGCGAATATCGAGATCGGCAATGTCTATCCGACCAAGGACATTCGCGCCGCGCTCTACATCGACGCGATGCTCGGCAAGCATTTCGCGCTGCTCGGTTCGACCGGCACGGGTAAATCGACCGCCGCCGCTTTGATCCTCCATCGCATCTGCGAGCGCGCCCCGCAGGGCCATATCGTGATGATCGATCCGCACGGCGAATATGCCAGTGCGTTCAAGACCACCGGCGCGCTCTACGACGTCTCCAATCTGGCGATGCCCTATTGGCTGATGAATTTCGAAGAGCATTGCGAGGTGTTCCTGACCACCCAGGGCTCCAGCCGTCAGGTCGATGCCGATATCTTCGCCAAATGCCTGTTGATGGCCAAATCGAAGAACCGTCTGGCCGCCGAGATCGGCAAACTGACCGTGGACGCGCCTGTCCCCTATTTGCTGAGCGACCTCACCCAGATCCTTCAGAACGAGATGGGCAAGATGGACAAGGCGACCGATACCGCCCCCTATCTGCGCCTCCGCTCCAAGATCGACGAGATCAAGGCCGATCCCCGCTACGCCTTCATGTTTTCGGGCATGCTGGTTGCGGACACGATGGCATCGTTCATCGCGCGCATCTTCCGCATGCCGGGTGAAGGCAAGCCGATCTCGATCATCGACGTTTCGGGCGTGCCTTCCGAAATCACTTCGGTGGTGGTCGCGGTGCTCAGCCGCATGGTGTTCGACTTCGCGATCTGGTCGCGCGGCGAGGCAAAGCGCCCCGTCCTGCTCGTCTGCGAAGAAGCGCATCGTTACGTTCCCAATGAGCGCAACGCCGATGGCTCGTCGGTTGGCCGCATCCTTAGCCGCATCGCCAAGGAAGGCCGTAAATATGGCGTGTCGCTCGGACTGATCACCCAGCGCCCCTCCGATCTGGCCGAAGGCGTGCTTTCGCAATGCGGCACGATCCTGTCGATGCGCCTGAACAACGAACGCGATCAGGCTTTCGTGAAGGCAGCGATGCCCGAAGGCGCGCGCGGCTTCCTCGATTCGATCCCGGCGCTGCGCAATCGTGAGTGCATCGCGGTGGGCGAAGGCGTCTCCACGCCGATCCGCTTGCTGTTCGACAATCTCGAGGAATCGAAACGCCCGGCCTCCGAAGACCCGCTCTTCTCCGAACTGTGGAAAGAATCGGGCGGCGAGGACCAGATCCTCGAGCGGACGATTCGCCGCTGGCGCTCGCAGGGGAAGTAAGCGGTTCGCGTAGGGAAATTGCGGCTTAGCTTCCCACTTTTCCCGTGTTTCGTGAAATTTCGTTAGCCGCCCGCGTAACATTGCTGCGCAGGCAGCGATGCGGGCGAAGAGCGATATCCAGAGCATGCGCCGAGCATCGCAAATACGGGTGATGTAGGACAGCGAGGAGCAGTCACCTTACTCCCTTCCAGGGAGGGGAGCTAGGAAGGCTATTCGTCGTCCTGCTCGAGCCCATGCCCGACGGGCACGGCGAGCAACTGGCCCAGCTTGGCGCGGAATGCACCCAGATCGCTGCCGCCCAATTGCTTGGTCGAGCTGAACGAGATCGAGCGCGGGTTTACCGCCACGCCGTTGCGATACCATTCGTAATGAAGGTGCGGGCCGGTCGACATGCCGGTGCTGCCGACTGCGCCGATCTGCTGGCCCTTGCGGACGGTTTGACCCGCGCGGACATAGATGCGGCTGAGATGGCCATAGCCGCTGCCATTGCCGCCGCCATGGTTCAGGCGGATGAGATTGCCATAGCCCGCGCTGCGCCCGGCAAGCTGCACCGTGCCATCGGCTGCGGCATAAACCGGAGCGCCCCGAGGAGCGGCGATATCGACGCCCTTGTGCATGCGGGCATAGCCGAGGATCGGATGGCGACGCATGCCGAAGCCCGAGGAGAAGCGGCCATTGGCGGGCATGCCCATCGTGCCGGTGGTGTTGCCCTTGCCCGAGCCGTCATACCATTCGGTCTTGCCGCCGCTTTCATAGGGCAGCAGTTGAACATTATTGGCGCAGCCGCTCACCCCGGCGAACATCAGATTGCCGAGCTGGACTTCGCCGGTTTCGGCGCGCGCCTGACCGACAATGATGTCGAACTTGCAGCCTGAACCGAGGCGCGAAACCGGCACGCGGCTGGCGAGCGTCTTGATATAGGATTCGACGGTCTTGGCAGGCGCGCCGGCGGCACGCGCCGAGCGATAGAGGCTGCCGCCGATCGTGCCCTGGATGCGCAGCGGCGTCCGATCGATCGCGATCGGGATTTCCTTGAGGCTGAGCCCTCCGCCCGAACGCGCGACTTCAATCTTGAGATCGAAACGGGCGCGCAGTGCGAGCTTTTCGAGCGGGCGCGGCTGCGATTTGTCTACGCGGCGACCGAGCGTCAGATCGAGCATCGTGCCCGGCTGGATCTCGCCTAGCGCCACGGCCTTGGTGATCAGCGCGCCGACCGCATTGGCATCGCCCTTGCCGACGCCCGAGCGCTGGAGCACGCCGAGAAGCGCATCGCCCGAGGCAAGCTTGGCAGTGGATTGCAGGATCGGACGTTCCGGCGTGTCGGTCAGCGGCGCGACGAGTTTCGAAGCGGCGACGCGGTATCCGGTGGTGGCGCCCATGCCGAGCGGGCGGATCGATTGTGCGCGGGTGGCGTCGAAATCGGCGCCGGTCATCTTGGGCGGCACGGTGCCGTAAATCGGATTTTCAAAGCCCGGTGCGAGCAGCAGGGTCAGCGCGCAGAGGCCGACACAGGTGGCGACACCGCGATACCAGGTGAGCGTGCCGATGCGCGATCCGAGATCGGGCATCACATCGAAATCGGAGAAGCGGCGGCGGAACTTGGCAGTGAAGACGGGCGCGTTGAAAACCGGCGGCGTGGCCGCTCCGGCCCCTCCGGTCATCTCGCTGCTGTCATCGCTACGCACGAACAAGGCCGAGAGCCCCCTCAAAAACGGTTCGCAAATGTGAGGCCGTATCCCCCGGCTCCGGGTTCAATCACTGTGGAACCAGGGTGTTAAAGTCAAATTAAGCAGCGCCTCAGGGTGTCCCACCTGCGATGAGTTGTGCGCGAGTGAAGATGAAGGGAAGCTTAAACCAAATTTGGCAACGAAACCAATCTGGTTAACTTGCATTGGCGGTACGCAAACGGTTGCGATTCGTGCAGTCCGGCGCGATCTAATGAGTCGACATGAGCCAGTTCGCGCGTTCCCCGATCACTGCGGTGCTCGGCCCCACCAATACCGGCAAGACGCACCTCGCCGTCGAGCGGATGTGCGGACATGCCAGCGGCATGATCGGCTTCCCGCTGCGGCTGCTGGCGCGCGAAGTCTATGATCGGGTGGTACGGATCAAAGGCGTGCAGAATGTCGCGCTGGTGACGGGCGAGGAAAAGATCGTCCCACCCAAGGCGAAGTGGTTTCTTTGCACTGCGGAGAGCATGCCGATCAGCGGAGGCGTGTTCGCCGCAGCTGGCAACAAGGATGCCCGCGAGTTTGCATTCGTTGGCCTGGACGAAGCGCAATTGGGCGCGGATCCGGAGCGCGGGCATGTCTTTACCGATCGGCTGCTGCGCGCGCGCGGCTTTGCCGAGACGATGATCCTTGGCTCGGATTCGCTCAAGCCGATGCTGCGCGCGCTGGTCCCCGAAGCCGAGATCATCGGCAGGCCGCGTTTTTCCACGCTGAGCTATGCGGGCGCCAAAAAGCTTTCGCGCTTGCCGAGGCGGAGCGCGATCGTCGCGTTCAGCGCCGAGGAAGTCTATGCCGTCGCCGAGGCTTTGCGCCGCCTGCGCGGGGGCGCGGCGGTGGTGATGGGGGCGCTCAGCCCACGCACCCGCAACGCGCAGGTCGAGATGTTTCAGGCAGGCGAAGTCGATTATCTCGTCGCCACCGACGCGATCGGCATGGGGCTCAACATGGACGTCCACCATGTCGCATTCGCCAGCCTCACCAAGTTCGACGGCCGCCGCCAGCGCCGGCTGACCGTGGCCGAGATGGCGCAGATCGCCGGGCGCGCGGGGCGGCACCAGAAGGACGGGACGTTCGGCGCGCTCAACGAGGAAGGGCCGAACGCCTTTACGCCCGAGGAAGTGCTGAACATCGAAGCACATCGAGTGCGGCCGCTCGAAAACCTTTATTGGCGCGAGGGCGAGCCGGATTTCTCGAGCGTGGACGATCTGATCGCCAGCCTGGAGGCGCGGCCCGATCATGAAGTGCTGCGCGCCGCCCCGCAGGCGACCGACCTTGCGGTGCTCAAGCGGCTCGCCGACGAGCAATGGGTGCGCGATCGGGTGCGGCATCCGAGCCATGTCGCGCGGCTCTGGGCAGCATGCGGCGTCCCCGATTTCCGCAAGCTCGGCGTCGATCCGCATGCGCGCTTTGTCGGGCGGCTGTTCGGGCATCTCTCCGAAGCCAATGGCCATGTGCCGCATCAATGGTTTGCCGACGAGATCCAGCGGCTCGACAATATGGGCGGCGATGTCGAGACCATCGCCGGGCGCATCGCCGCGACGCGCAGCTGGGCCTATATCGCGCACCGGCAGGACTGGCTCGAAGACCCGTTCCATTGGGCCGAACGCACCCGCGCGATCGAGGAAAAGCTCTCCGACGCGCTCCACGCCAGCCTGACGCAGCGCTTTGTCGACAAGCGCACCACGGTTTTGCTGCGCCAGATCGGGGCCGATGCCTCTAACCTGCCGGTGACGATCGGGCCGGAAGGCGAAGTCAGCGTCGAAGAGCATGTGCTGGGTTCGCTCGACGGGTTCCGCTTCAAGGTCGATCCGCAGGCGCGGGCGGGCGACAAGAAGATGCTGCTGGCGGCGGCGGAGAAAAGGCTGGCGGGCGAATTACGCAAGCGCGGCGCGGCGCTGGCGGGAGCGGAGGATAGCGAATTCTCCCTCGCCGCGCATGCTGAGCCAGCCGAAGCACCCGACGGAAAAGCCCCTTCGACACGCGCAGCGCGCGCGTTGTTTTGGGGGCAAACCAAAGTTGCCGCGCTCCAGCCCGGCCCCAGCCTCGCGCGTCCCAGGGTCGTACTCGATCGCGCGCTGGATGTGCTCGATCCGCCCGCACGGATCGCGGCGCGCGAGCGGCTGGAGGCGTGGTTCCAGACGCAACTCCTCCGCCATTTGCCCGTGTTCGCCAAACTCGATGCAGCCAGCCGCGATCCGCAAGCGACCGGCGATCTGCGCGCGCTGGCGGGCGCTGTGCTCGCCGCTGGCGGCCTCATTCCCCGCCGCGCCGCTGCACGACTGGTCGATGCGCTTGACCCCGAGGGCCGCAAAAAGCTGCGCCAATTGGGCGTGACCATCGGCACACTCGATCTGTTTGCGCCCGCTTTGCTCAAGCCACAGGCCGCACGCTGGCGCCGCGAACTGATGGGGCTTACCGATGTGCCGCGCGAGGGCGCCACGGTGCTTCCGCGCGGCGCTCCCGGCGCGGATCTGCCGCATGGCTATCGGCCGTTGGGCGCGCAGGCGGTTCGCGTCGATCTGGTCGAGCGCATCGCCCGCGCCGCGCATGACAGCCGGAGCAAGGACAAAGGCGGCCGCAAGCCCTTCGCGCCCGATCCGGCGCTTGCCACGTCGATGGGGGTCAAGCCCGAGACGCTCGCACGGCTGATGGCGCAATTGGGCTTCCGCACCGCCAAGGTTCGTGAGGGCGAGCCGCAGCGCTGGATCTGGCAGGGCCTCACCCCCGTCGCGCCGACCAAGCCGCCGCCCGCCGACAATGCCTTCGCCATCCTCGCGAGCCTGCGCCATGGCTGAGGGCGAGACCATGCGGCTCGATCGCTTCCTGTGGTTCGCGCGGATCGCCAAGACCCGCAGCGTCGCACAGGCCATCGCCGAAAAGGGCACGTTGCGTCTCGACGGCCGCCGCATCGAGCGTTCGGCGGTGCCGGTGCGCATCGGGTCTGTCCTCGCTTTTCCGCTCTATGGCGAGGTTCGCGTGATCCGTATCGAAGCGCTGCCCGAGCGCCGCGGCCCGCCAGACGAAGCGCTGGCTTGTTATCAGAACCTCAGAACCGGCAGAACAACTGAACCGGACCCCGTTGATAGCTGAGAACGTCTCGCAGGAAGCTCCGATTGATTGACGAGGCGAATCTGCCAGCATAGCAGGGGCGCTGGTTTTCGTTCCAAGGGGCCCGTTCTGCCATGACCTATGTCGTCACCGACGCTTGCATCAAGTGCAAGTATATGGACTGCGTAGAGGTCTGCCCGGTCGATTGCTTCTATGAAGGCGAGAACATGCTCGTCATCAATCCGAGCGAGTGCATCGATTGCGGCGTCTGCGAGCCCGAATGCCCGGCGGAAGCGATCCTGCCCGATACCGAGAACGGCCTTGAGAAGTGGCTCGAGCTCAACAAGACCTATTCGGAAGAATGGCCGAACGTCACCCAGAAGGGCGACGTTCCCGCCGATGCCGATGCCTGGAAAGGCGTCGAAGGCAAGATGGAGCATTTCTCGGCGGAGCCCGGCACGGGCAACTAAGCGCAGAGCGAGTCGCCCGCGCACCGGAAATTCGAAAAATCAGCCCCGCGCAGCGCCCTACGGGCAAAAAAGCTGCGGAAAACCGCATTATTCCGCACCTGCACAGGGGCGCGGGTGTGGTAATTTTATTGCGAGCGTGCTACACAGGCTGGGACGAAGGCGAAAACTCGCCTCCGCCTGGAGAAGCATTTTAGTTTTCCCCGATCGCCAGTCTGGCCGTTAGCGCGCCCGGACTGACGCCGCAATCGTCGGGGACGTTTTTCACGGAAAGGTTGCACGCACATGGCTGCCAAGGCGCTGTCCTTCGATGTCGGCGATTATGTCGTTTACCCCAAGCACGGCGTTGGCCGTGTCATAGAACTCCAAAAACAGGAAATCGCGGGGATGCAGCTTGAGCTGTACGTCCTCCGCTTTGAAAAAGAGAAAATGACCCTGCGCGTTCCGACCAACAAGGCGGAAAGCGTTGGCATGCGCAAGCTCAGCAGCGACAAGACGCTCCGCGAAGCGCTTGAGACGCTGAAGGGCAAGCCCCGCGTCAAGCGCACCATGTGGTCGCGCCGTGCGCAGGAATATGAAGCGAAGATCAATTCGGGCGACCTCGTGTCGATCGCCGAAGTGGTCCGCGATCTGTTTCGTGCCGAGGATCAGCCCGAGCAGAGCTATTCCGAGCGCCAGATCTTCGAAGCCGCCGCATCGCGCCTCGCGCGCGAACTCGCCGCGATGGAGCAGATCGACGAGCCGGCTGCGCTGGTGAAGATCATCGACATCCTCAAGGTCGCAGCTGCGATCTGGAACAAGGACAAGGTGCCGGCATAAGCCGCACCGGCCCTGGTCGAAAAGTTCAGGGGCGGCGGGGAAACTCGCCGCCCCTTTTCTTTTCCCGACAAGGGGTGTATTGGTTACACAACACACATACTCGGGAGGATGAAGATGCGCCTGTTGATGATCGCGATGCTGCCGCTGCTGGCAAGCACCGCTGCCTGCCAGTCCAAATGGGAAAAGGAAGGCGAGAGCATCCCCTCGAGCGGTCCGGGCGCGACGCGCACTTATGCTGCAACCGGCTTTACCGGCGTCGATCTGCGCGGTTCAGACGATGTCGAGGTCAAGATGGGCGCTACCTTCTCGGTCACGGCCGAGGGTGATCCGAAAATGCTCGACCAGCTTGAGATCCAGGTGGTTGACGGCACGCTTCGCGTTGGCCGCAAGGATCACAGCGGCAAATGGTTCGATAACGACCATGACGTCAAAGTCCGCGTCGTGATGCCCAAGCTTGCCAAGGCCAGCGTAGGCGGGTCGGGCAACCTGACCATCGAGCGCGCCGAGGGCGATGTATCGGCCTCGGTTTCCGGATCGGGCAATCTCGATATTGCCGATCTGCGCGGCGGACTTTCGACTTTGTCGGTTGCGGGTTCGGGCGATCTCAACGCCAAGGGTGCGACCGAGAAGCTCGCCGCTTCGATCGCCGGTTCGGGCGACATCGACGCGGGTGGCCTCACCGCCAACAGCGCCGAAGTCTCGATTGCCGGTTCGGGCAATATGAAGGGCATCGTCAAGGGCGGCGCGGCGGTCAACATCGTCGGCTCGGGCGATGTCGAACTGACCGGCGGCGCGAAATGCGCGATCAACACGGTAGGGTCGGGCGAAGTGCGCTGCTCTTGATCCCTGCATGAAATGGGTGCGAGGGTTGGCCATGCGCATGGCTGCCCTCCTCCCGCTGATTTTGCTGACCGCTGCGGCGGTTCCCGATGATTCGCGCAGCTACATGGTGACGGGTTTTGATCGCGTCCGGGTCGACGGCCCGTTCCAGGTCGAGATCGTGCCCGGCAGCAATGGCGCATCGGCCGAGGGAGATCCCGCCGCGCTAGACCGGCTTTCGGTGCGGGTTTCGGGCAGCACGCTGATCGTCAATTCGGGCACCGCCGGATTTCAGCGCCGGATGGGCGATGCGCCCGAAGCGACCCGCATCCGGATCAGCGCGCCCTCGCTGCGCGGCCTCACCTCCAATGGCGGCGCGCGCATCCATGTCGCCGAGATGCGCGCCGCGCGGATCGAGATCGGGCTGCAGGGAAATGGCGCGATCGATATCGCCGGGATCCGTGCCGACAATCTTACCGCCACGCATTTCGGCATGGGGCTTCTCAAGCTTGGCGGCACCGCCAGGCAAGTTCGCGTCCAGGGCGCGCTTTCCGGAACGGTCGATGCAACGGGCCTGGTCGCCGACGACGCCAATTTGCTCTGGCAAAGCACCGGCGCACTGACGATCGGCGTGCGCTACACCGCCCAGATAAGCGGCCCCGGCCCGGGGCCAATTGCGATCCTCGGCAAGCCGCTGTGCACGATCCGCACCCCTGCGCCCGTCACCTGCGAAGGCACGATCGAGCGGCGTTAGGCCGCGATAGGGAAGCGCAGCAGCTTGGTCTCCAGCGCGACCAGCGCCTGTGCGCCCGCACCGACCGCGCGGATGATCTCCGGGTGATGGGCATCGAGCCCGCCGGTGAGTGCGCCAAATGCGGGCAGGATCAGCTTGGTCTCGGTCGCGACGAAGCAGCGCCGCGCGACATGCCGCCCGCGCAGCCGCAACCGCAGCTTGGGATGGAAATGCCCCGACAGCTCCGGTCGCTTGTCGCCCGGTTCGGCTTCGTGGCGCAGCACAAGCCCGTCGACCACAGCCTCTTGCTCGATCGTGCCGCCGCAATGATCGACCATCGCGGAATCGTGATTGCCGGTGATCCAGCGCCAATCGAGCCGTGCGGTCAGCCCGGTGAGCATGGCGCGCGCCGGTTCGGGTAGCCGTTCGCAGCCCGCCGAATCATGGAAACTATCGCCCAGACACCAGAGTTCGCGCGCATCGGTGCGATCGACCAAAGCCGTCACGTCGGTGAGCGTCGCAATCGAATCATATGGCGGCAGCATCTGGCCGCGCACCGCGAACCAGCTGGCTTTCTCGAAATGAAGGTCCGCGACGAGCAGCGCCCGCCGCGCCGGCCAATACACCGCGCCTTCGGCTAACGCCTTGAATGCATGGCCGGCGAACGAAAGGGGAACCATGCATCCGCTATCGTGCGGTGCGCGGCGAAGGTCAACAGCGCTGGATCGGAACCTTGCGGCCCTTGAACGTGATCGTGCCGTGGCCGTCGTCGATCCTGGCCACGGTGTACGTGCGCGTTTCGGGCTTTTGCAGCTTTTCCGGGGCATCGCTTTCCATCGCGAAACGCTCGGTGATCGTCTCGGTCACGGCATCGCCGGTGAGCGACCAGCTTCCCGAATCCTCGCCATATTGCAGGCTGCCATCGGCATTGTAATGCGCGATGAAATCGCTGGCGCAGTCCTTCTCGGCCGACCAGCTGCCGACCAGCCATTGCGCCACGGGCGAAGCAGCGACCGCCGTCGACGTCGCGACCGGCGCGGGCGCAGGCGCCTCGGCGACATTGGCGACCGGCTCGATCTGGTTGGTGCCATTGGTCAGCGCCTCTGGCTGTGCGGAGCACGCCCCCAGCATCAGCAATGTCATCCCTGCGAATCTGATCATCGCTCAATCCCCCGTCATGCAGAGCCTTGCTCTAGCATGTTGCGCGTTGGACCCTGAAACAAGTTCAGGGTGACGGCATGCATAGGTTAGTTCGCGCGCATTGCCCCAATCTCGGCCAAGATGCGCACCCATGAGCGGATGCCCTTATGGAAGCTCTTGAGATCATATTTCTCGTTGGGCGAATGGATGTTGTCGTCGGTCAGCGCGAAGCCGACCATCACCGTGTCCATGCCGAGAATCTTCGAAATCGACGTGACCACCGGGATGCCGCCGCCGCAGCCGATCAGCGCGGATTTGCCCCATTCGGCGTCAAGCGCGGTGCGCGTCGCCGCCAGCGGTGCGCTGTCGCTCGCGACGCTCACCGCCGGACTGCCGGGACCACGGCCGATAAACTCGACCGTGCAATCGGCGGGCAGACGCGCGCGGACATGCGCTTCAAACGCGGCCCAGACCTTATCGGGGTCCTGCGTGCCGACCAGCCGGAAGCTGATCTTGGCATGGGCTTCGGCGGGGATTACGGTCTTGAAGCCTTCGCCGGTATAGCCGCCCCAGATGCCGTTGATCTCGGCGGTGGGCCGCGCCCAGGACTGTTCGAGCACGTCATAGCCCTTCTCGCCGGCGGGCACGCTGAGGCCGATCTCGCCGAGAAATTCGCTATCGTCGAAACCCAGCGCGTCCCAGTTCTTGCGGACGGTATCGCTGACTTCAGGCACGCCATCGTAAAAGCCATCCAGCGTCACGCGGCCGTCTGCGTCTTTCAGATCGGCGAGAATGCCGCTCAGCAGCTGAATCGGATTGCGCGCCGGGCCGCCATATAGCCCCGAATGCAGATCACGCCGGGGCCCGCGCACGGTAAGCTGCCCCGCCGTCATGCCGCGCAGGCCGATGGTCAGCCCGGGGGTTTCGGTATCCCACATCAGCGTGTCGCAGATCAGCGCGAAATCGGCTTTCAGCTCCTCGGCATGCTCGTGGAGGAAGGGCTCAAGGCTGGTCGAGCCGGATTCTTCCTCACCCTCGAACAGGATCGTCACCTTGCAGGGCAATTGCCCTGTGGTTTCCTGCCACGCGCGGCATGCCTCGATAAAGGTGCGCAACTGCCCCTTATCGTCCGACGCGCCGCGCCCGACGATCTGCCGCGCGCCATCGGCTCGCGTCTCGATTACCGGATCGAACGGGTCGCGCTTCCACAGTTCCAGCGGATCGACCGGCTGGACGTCATAATGGCCGTAGAACAGGACATGCGGCGCCCCGGATTCGGGGGCACCGTCATGATGCGCCACGACCATCGGATGCCCCGGCGTCTGCGCCACGCGGGCGTCGAAGCCGAGCCCGGTCAGTTCGTCGGCCAGCAATCTGGCGGCGCGCTGGCACTCCTCTGCATAAACCGGGTCGGTCGAGATCGAAGGCACGCGCATCAGCGCGAACAGCCGATCGAGGCTGTCGTCGATATGACGCTCGGCATAATCGAGCGCAGTCGTGGAGTCGGTCATGTCAGCGGGCTAGGCCTGCGTGCAATCCGGGGCAAGAGCAGCGCCACGGAACGCCGGGCATTCAGCTAACCGGAAACCCCCGCCGCTTGAACAACGCCGTCACATCGGGATCGCGGCCGCGGAATTCGCGATAGGCGAGCTTGCGATCGGTCTCGTTGCCGGTGGAGAGCAAGGTCGCGCGGAAGCGATCGGCGGTTTTCTTGTCCCAGACATCGCCGGTCTCAGTGAACGCGGCCCAGGTGTCCGCGTCCATCGTCTCGGACCAGAGATAGGAATAATAGCCCGCCGAATAGCCGTCCGACGAGAATAGATGGTTGAACTGCGGCATGCGGTGGCGGAGCACGATCTCCTTGGGCATGCCGAGCGCGGCCAATGCTTCTGTCTCGAACGCAGCGATGTCCGTCACCGGCGTCTCGCGATCGTGCAACTGCATGTCGAGGATCGCGCAGGACAGATATTCGGCCGTGTCGAAGCCCTGATTGAAGGTCGACGACTTCTCGATCTTGTCGACCAGCGAGGCGGGCATCGGCGCGCCGGTCTTGTAATGCTTGGCATATTTATCGAGCACGTCGCGGGTGAGCAGCCAATTCTCGTTCACCTGGCTGGGATATTCCACGAAATCGCGCGGGGTGCCCGAGAGACTGGGATAGGTGACGTTCTGGAGCAGGCTGTGCAGCGCATGGCCGAATTCGTGGAACAACGTGGTGGCATCGTCGAGGCTGATCAGGGTGGGCTCGCCCGCCCCGCCTTTGACGAAGTTGTTGTTGTTGGAAGCCAGCACATTGGTGTGGCCGCCCAGTTCCTTCTGCCCGCGATAGCGCGTCGCCCATGCGCCCGAACGCTTGCCCGAGCGGGCATAATTATCGGCGTAGAAAATGCCGAGATTCTTGCCGGTTTTCTTGTCGGTGACGACGAAGGTGCGTACCTCCGGATCGAACACCGGCACGTCCTTGGTCTCGGTGAAGTCCATGTCGTAGAGGCGGCCCGCGGCATAGAATGCACCGGCCATGATGTTCGACAGCTCAAGGTACGGCTTCACTTCGCTCTCATCGAGGTCGTACTTCGCCTTACGGACCTTCTCGGCGTAAAAGCGATAGTCCCACGGCTCGATGGTGATCTTGGCGCCCTCCTTATCGGCCACCGCCTGCATATCGGCGACTTCCTCGGCAACGCGGGCGCGGGCGGCGGGCCACACCGCCATCATCAGCTTCATCGCATTGGCGGGGTTTTCCGCCATCGTATCGTCCATCCGGAAATTCGCATGGTTCTTGAAGCCGAGCAGCACGGCGCGCTCCTGGCGCAGCTTGAGGATCTCGGCGATCACGCTCTTGGTGTCGTTGGCGTTGCCATTGTCACCGCGCAGGATGAACGTTCGCCAGATCTTTTCGCGCAAGGCACGATCGGTCGAGTTGGCAAGGAAGGGCTGGACCGAGGAGCGCGTGTTGACCACTGCCCAGCCGGTGACCTTGCGCTCGTCGGCGGCGGCCTTGAGCGAAGCCTTGAAGCTGTCGGGAAGTCCCGCAAGCTGGGCTTCATTATCGAGCAGGATCCACGTCTCTTCATCGGCGAGCACGCGCTTCGAGAATTCGGCGAACTGGACCGACAGCGCCTGATTCAAGCGGCTGACTTCGGCGCGCTGCGCATCGGAGAGCTTGGCACCGCGACGGACATAGCCGCGATAGGTGCGCTCGATCAGGCGCGTCTGCTGCGCGTCGAGCTTTTCCTTTTTGCGATTGGTGTAGACCGTTTCGATCCGCGCGAAGCTTTTGGGATCGAGCGAAAGCTCGTCGTAGAATTTGGTGAGCCGGGGGCTCCATTCCTTGTTGATCGCCTGGACTTCCTTGGTCGCCAGATTGCTGGTGTAGACGCCCCACACGGCCTGGACGCGGTCCATCATCTCGCCGCCGAGCTCGCCCGGCACGATCGTGTTGGCGAAGGTCGGCGCAGCGGCGGAATCGCGCACTGCATGCACCTCGGTGCGCAGCGCGATCATCGCGGCTTCAAAGGCGGGCGGGAACATCGCCGGCACGAACTTGTCCCAGGGGGGCGTGCCGCCATAGCCGCCGGGCCAGGGGGCAAGCATCGGCGAGGGATCGACGGCAGCGGCGCTTTGGGCGTTTGCCATCAGACTGCCCAGAAACGGCGCGGCGAGGATTGCGGACGAGCCGAGCAAAGCGGTTCGGCGAGTGAGGCGGGCGGCCATGGGGTACTCCGATTTAACAAGATGGGGCACCCTAACGGCGATGCGATGAATCGCAATTGACTCTTGGCCGACTTAGAACAAAATGGGAACATTCTGAATTCCCGAGTCGATAGCATCGAGAGTAACAAGTGGCTGACCCCGCTGTCCTGAAACAATTGCGTGAGACGCTCAACGGTCTGGAAGACCGTGGTTTCCGTCGCCGTCCGGTTTTGCCGTTCGGGGTGGAGGCAGTGGATTCGCGGCTAACGGGCGGCGGGCTGCGGCTGGATGCGCTGCACGAAGTGGCGGCGGCGGGATCGGATATGGCCGAGGATTGCGCCGCCAGCCTGTTCATGGGGGGGATCGCGGCGCGGGCATGGGGGCCGGTGCTCTGGGCGGTGCAACGTCGCGATCTGTTTGCGCCGGGGCTGTCGCAGGTCGGGCTCGATCACAAAAGGCTGATCTATGCCGAGGCGCGCGACGATGCCGAACTGCTCGCGGTGATGGAGGAAGCGCTGCGCCACCGGGGCCTGGGCGCAGTGATCGGCGAAGTGAAACGCGCGGATATGACCGCCACCCGCCGCCTGCAACTGGCGGCCGAGGGTGGGCGGACGATCGCCTTGCTGATGAAGCGCCATGCCCGCGAGGATCGCGATCCGATCGGCATGCCCTCGGCTGCGGTAACGCGCTGGCGGATCGGCTGTGCGCCCTCGACGCCGCTGCCGGTGGCGGGCGTAGGGCGGCATCGCTGGCGCGTCGAGCTGGCGCGGCAGAAGAGCGGCGAGGGATTCACCCAGATTTTGGAGGCATGCGATGCAACGGGTCGCTGCGCTCTTCCTGCCAAACTGGCCGATCGATCGGTTGCGGCGGGCGGAGCGGCGCGCCGGGCCGCCTGAGCCCCCGCGCCTCCCCGCCTCGCTCGATCCGTTGCGCAAAGCCGCAGTGGAGGAGCAGGAACATGCCTGTTCGGTCCCGCGCGGCGGTGGCTGGCGCCCCGGTGCACGCTGGGCGCGCGAGGACACGCTTGGCAAAGTCGCGCTGCCCCCGACTGTGCGCAAGCCGGCCAGGCACGAAATAGGCCGGCGCGACGAGGCGGCCGGGCACCCATTCCGCGCGATGCCGCCCGATGAGGCCAGCCCGCCCGCGCGAAACACGACCCGCCCGCAACCGGCAGGCGATGCCCTCGTCACCAGCATCCGCGAGGACAATCGCATCGTCATCGGCGCAGCCTGCCCTGCGGCGCAGGCGCTGGGCGTGCGGCCGGGAATGCCGCTGACGCAGGTGCGCGCACAGAATCCGGGGCTCGATATCCGTCCCGCCGATCCCGATGGAGACCGCGCGGCGCTGAACGGGCTGGCGCTGGCGCTGGCGCGGCGCTGGACGCCGACGGTGGCGATCGAGGGCGACGATACGCTGTTCCTCGATCTGACCGGGGTGGCCCACCTGCATGGCGGCGAGGCGCGGATGGCGAAACGGCTGGTGCGGCTGCTCGCGCGGCTGGGCTATGCGGCGCGGATTGCGGTGGCCGATACGCCGGGCGCGGCTTGGGCGTTGGCGCATTTTGGAGCGGGCGGGATCTACCCGGCAGCAACGCACATTGATGCCATCGCGCCGCTCCCCATCGAAGCGCTCCGGATCGAGGGAAAGGCAGTGGAATTGCTCCACCGGCTGGGCGTCACGCGCGTGGCGCAGCTTGCCGCGATGCCGCGCGGGCCGCTGGTCAAGCGCTTCGGCAAGGATCTGGTGCTCAAACTGGAGCAGGCGCATGGCCGCCTGCCCGAGCCGCTGCATCCGGTAATCCCGCGCGAGGCGATCCTTGCCGCACAGCGCTTTGCCGAGCCGATCGCCACGCCCGAGGCAATCGCGCATTGGCTGGGCGAGATCGTCACGCGCCTCGCTGCCGCGCTGGAGGCCGATGGGCTGGGCGCCACCCGGATCGAGCTGATCGCCGACCGGATCGACGGCGTACCGCAGCGCATCCGCATGGGCCTCGCCCGCCCGAGCCGCGACGCCGCGCATATCCTGAAGCTGCTTACCCGCCGGATCGAGGAGGTGGAGCCGGGCTTCGGGATCGATGCCATCACACTTCACGTTCGCCGCGCCGATGTGCTGGGGCCGCAACCGATGATCGAGCGGCTCGACGAGGAAGCGGCACCCGATCTGGCGACGCTGATCGACACGCTTGCCACGCGCATTGGATTGTCGGCGATGTGGCGCAGTCGCCCGGTGGAAAGCGACGTGCCCGAGCGATCGGTGGCGCGAACCGGTGTGCTCGACCCCTCCGAACGCGCGGCCCCACGCGGCAAGGCCGACGATGTCCGCAAGCTCGATCGCAACCCGGCGCTTCATCCCTGGCACCCCGAATGGCCCAAGCCCGCACGGCTGCTCCGCCGCCCCGAGCGGCTCGATCACGTGCTGGCCGAACTGCCCGATCACGCCCCGCGCCGCTTCACCTGGCGGGGCACGCCGCACAAAGTGGTCCGCGCCGATGGCCCCGAGCGCATCCATGGCGAATGGTGGAAGCATCGCGCCGAGACGCATCACATCCGCGACTATTTCCGCGTCGAAGACGAAGCCGGACGGCGTTATTGGCTGTTCCGCAGGGGCGATGGCGAGCGCGCGGTGACCGGCGATCTCAGTTGGTATCTGCACGGGGTGTTCGGATGAGCCCGCAATGACCTACGCCGAGCTTCAGGTGACGACGCATTATTCGTTTTTGCGCGGGGCTTCGGCGCCGGAGGATCTGTTCAGGCAGGCAGCCTTGCTTGGTCTTCCCGCGCTCGGGATCGTCGATCGCAATTCGGTAGGCGGCGTGGTCCGTTCGCTGGTGGCGGCGGAGAAGATAAGCGATCTCGGGCTGCCGATCCGGATGATCGCGGGGTGCCGGCTCGATCTGGTCGATGGCAGCTCGCTGCTCGTCTGGCCCGAGGATCTGGCGGCATGGTCGCGGCTCACGCGGCTGCTCACGCTCGGCAAGTCCCGCGCCGATCCACAGCATGGGGAGAAGGGAAAATGCTTCCTCCATTGGGAGGATGTGGCGGGCCATGCGGAGGGGCTGGTCGGCGCATTGGTGCCGGGGCTGGCCGACACGGGCGATCCGCTGTCGCTGCAATGGATGGCTGACATATTCGCGGATCGCGGTCACCTGTGCCTCACCCAGCATCGCCGCCCCGGCGATGCGATGCGGCTGCACCGGCTCGAGCAATCCGCGCAGCGTTTCGGGCTGACCCCGCTTGCGACGGGCGACGTGCTCTACGACGATCCCGAACGGCAGATGCTACAGGACGTGGTCACCGCGATCCGCGAGAAATGCACGCTCGACGAACTGGGCTTTCGCCGCGAGCGCAATGCCGACCGGCACCTGAAATCGCCCGAAGATATGGCACGGCGGTTTCGCGACTATCCGCATGCGCTCGCTGCATCGGAAGCGATTGCCGAGCGCTGCACCTTCTCGCTGCGCGAACTGAAGCACCAATATCCTGACGAGCATGTGCTGCACGGCCAATCGGCGCAGGATGCGCTGCACAAGCTTTCGTGGAGCGGCCTGAAACACAAGTTCGGTGGCAAGCCGGACAAGCCTTATTGCGACCTGCTGACCCACGAACTCGGGATGGTCCAGCATATGGGCTATGCGCCCTATTTCCTGACGGTGAACTCGATCGTGCAGTTCGCCCGCAGCCAGGAGATATTGTGCCAGGGGCGCGGCAGCGCGGCCAATTCGGTGATCTGCTATGTGCTGGGGATCACATCGATCGACCCGATCAAGCATCAATTGCTGTTCGAGCGCTTCATCTCGACCGAGCGCCATGAGCCGCCCGATATCGATGTCGATTTCGAGCATGAGCGGCGCGAGGAAGTGATCCAGTGGATCTATGAAACCTATGGCCATGACCATGCCGCGCTGACTGCTGTGGTCAGCCGCTTTCGTTCGCGCGGGAGCGTGCGCGAAGTCGGCAAGGTCCTCGGGCTGCCCGAGGATGTGACGGCGGCGCTGGCGAGCCAGATCTGGGGCTGGTCCAACGAAGGCGTGCCCGATCAACATGTCGATGCGCTCAATCTCGATCGCAGCGATCCACGATTGGCACTCACGCTGGAGCTGTCGCGGCAGTTGATCGGCGCGCCGCGCCATCTGTCGCAGCATCCCGGCGGCTTCGTGCTGACCCGCGACAAGCTCCACGATCTGATCCCGGTAGAGCCCGCCGCGATGGTCGATCGCCGCGTGGTCGAATGGGAGAAGCTCGATATCGAGGAGCTCAACTTCATGAAGGTCGATATTCTCGGGCTCGGCATGTTGGGATGCATGCGGCGCTCGTTCGATCTGCTGGCCGAGCACAAGCAGGTTATGCTCAACCTCGCTTCGCCGGTGATGCAGGACGACGATCCGCTGACCTTCAAAATGATCCAGCAGGCTGACACGCTCGGCGTGTTCCAGATCGAGAGCCGCGCGCAGATGTCGATGCTGCCGCGGATGATGCCAGTCAATTTCTACGACATCGCGATCCAGGTTGCGATCGTCCGTCCCGGGCCGATTCAGGGCAATATGGTGCATCCCTATCTCAAGCGGCGCCAAAACCCCGATCTGGTCGAATACCCCTCCCCTGCGCTTGAAGACGTGCTCAAGAAGACGCTCGGCGTGCCGCTGTTTCAGGAACAGGCGATGCAGGTCGCGATCATCGGCGCGGGCTTCACCGCCAACGAGGCGGATAAGCTTCGGCGCGCAATGGCCAGCTTCAAGGCCGATGGCACGATCGGCGAATTTGGCCCCAAGCTGATCAATGGCATGCTCGAACGTGGCATCAGCCTGGAGTTCGCCGAGCGGCTGGTCGAGCAGATCAAGGGCTTCAGCAATTACGGCTTTCCGGAGAGCCATGCGGCGAGCTTTGCCAAGATCGCGATCGCCTCGAGCTGGATGAAATGCCGCCATCCCGACATCTTCTGTGCGGCCTTGCTCAATTCGCAGCCAATGGGATTTTATGCACCCGCCCAACTGGTTCGCGATGCGCGCGAGCATGGCGTCGAGATACTGCCCGTCTGCATCAATGGCAGTGTGTGGGATACGCAGATGGTGCCTGGCGCGGGCAACGGCCGTGCGGTGCATCAGCGATTTTGCGGGAGCGAAGCGGATTGGCGCACGCTGCATCCGCTGCGGCTGGGCATGCATGTCGTGCAGGGGCTGGATAGCAAGGATGCGGGCCGGATCGTCGATGCTCGGCGCACCGGCCCCTTCACGTCGATAGAGGATGCGTGGCGGCGCTCAGGCGTGAAACCCGCCGCGCTCGAACGGCTGGCGCGCGCCGATGCGTTTCAGGCGCTGGGGCTCGATCGGCGGCAGGCGCTATGGGCGATCAAGGGGCTGGCACAGGCACCTTTACCGTTGCTCGCGGAAGCAGATGCGCGGGCTGGCAGAATCATCCCCGAGGCCATCGAGACGCCGGTTGCGCTGACGCCGCTCACTGCGGGCCGCGAAGTGGTCGAGGATTATCGCGCCACGCAAATGTCGCTGCGCGCGCACCCGGTTTCTTTCCTGCGCGAGCGGCTGGCGGCGCGGCGGATGACCAAATGCGGCGATCTGGTGAACATGAAGGATGGTGCGCGCGTCGAAGTCGCCGGGCTGATCCTTGTCCGCCAACGGCCGGGCAGCGCCAAGGGCGTGGTGTTCGTCACGCTGGAGGACGAAAGCGGCATCGCCAATGCCGTGCTGTGGGCCGACCGGTTCGAAGCCAATCGCCGCACGGTGATGTCGGCGACGATGCTGGCGATCAAAGGCCGCGTGCAGCGCGAAGGCATCGTCATCCATGTCGTCGCCGACAGCCTCCTGGACCTGACGCCCTGGCTACGCGAAGTGGGGCAGCTTGATCTGCCGCGCATGACGATGCCCGGCGATGGCGCGACGCATGGCGGGACGATCGATCCGCGGGATCGCAAGGCCGGCTGGCCCCAGCAGCGCGCTGCTGAATCCTGGGCGCCGCGCCGCAGCAGCCGCGACGATGGCGGCATCCCGATCAAATCGCATGATTTTCATTGAGGCGGATACGTGAGTTACGCGCGACCACTCTACATCATGATCAAGCCGCTGCCCGCGATGCGGGAGGCGCTGATACGGCTCTGTGCGAGGCTTGGCATCTCCATCCATTACTCGGTGGATCGATGGCACTGCACCTTGCTGCTAATCGGCGAGAGTTCGATAGTGTCCATAGACGCCGCTCTGCGCGCATTACACAGCTTCGACGGCGAACCTTTCGAGGTTGCTTTCGATTCTGTCCACGGCAACACGCTACAGCCGCAAAAGGGAATTCGCGGGCCGGGCTTATTTCAGCGCGCCTTGGTGCGGCACCTGATCACCTGTGGCGTCGACCTTCCCGCGTACAAATTCCGGCCTCACCTCAACCTTGATTACGGGACTGCCTCCGATCGGCGCGTGACTACCCCTTCAATCGGCTGGTTCGTGGAGGACATCATGCTGATCGAAAGCGTCAACGGGCAAGGACGGCATATCGAGCATGGCAGTTGCCAGCTCGCACGCCGCCAAGGGATGTTTGACTTCGCGGCCTTAGCGCCAAGCAACCCTGGATCCCGGCTTTCGCCGGGATGATGGGAGGAAATTCTAGCCCGCCGTAACCGTCTGCTCGATCACGCCGAAGATCGGATGGTGCTTGTCGTCCTCGGCCCAGATGCGGACGGTGTCGCCCGCCTTGAGGAACGGGGTTTCCGCCGCGCCGCGCAGGATCGTCTCGACCGTGCGCACTTCGGCAAGGCAGGAATAGCCGACGCCGCCTTCCGAGATCGGCTTGCCGGGGCCGCCATCTGCGCCACGGTTCGATACGGTGCCCGAGCCGATGATCGTGCCCGCGCCCAACTTTCGCGTCTTGGCGGCATGCGCGATCAGCGTGCCGAAATCGAAGGTCATATCGACGCCGGCTTCGGCGCGGCCGAACGGCTGGCCGTTGAGATCGACCATCAGCTTGCGGTGCAGCTTGCCCTCCTGCCACCAGTCGCCCAGCGAATCGGGGGTGACGAAGACCGGCGAAAAGGCGCTGGCCGGCTTGGACTGGAAGAAACCGAAACCCTTGGCCAGCTCGCCGGGGATCAGGTTACGTAAGCTCACATCGTTGGTGAGACCGACCAGCCGGATCGCGGCGAGCGCTTCCTCGCGCGTGGCGCCGAGCGGCACATCGCCGGTGACGACCACGACTTCGGCTTCGAGATCGCAACCCCAGCTTTCATCCGCCAGCGGGATCGCGTCGCGCGGCCCGAGGAAGCCATCCGATCCACCCTGATACATCAGCGGATCGTGCCAGAAGCTGTCCGGCATCTCGGCCGCCCGCGCCTGCCGCACCAAGGCGACATGGTTCACATAGGCCGAGCCGTCCGCCCATTGGAATGCGCGCGGCAAAGGAGCTGCGGCGAGGCGCTCGTGAAAGCGCTCCTGCGGGATTACGCCATGATCGAGATCGGTCTGGAGATTGCGCAGATCACCTTCGACGCGGTCCCAATCGTCGAGCGCAGCCTGTAGCGTCGGCGCGATCATGCTGGCGCTCGCATACCAAGCGAGATCGTTGGATACGACCACGAGCTTGCCGTCGCGTCCATGCTTGAGGCTGGCCAGTTTCATGCGTCTCTCCTCATGTTTGCCCGAGCATAGGCCAAGTTTGGCGCGCGTAAACCAGCCGAATCGCTTGACCTAAACGCCCATGCACGCCATTCGGCCCGCGCCGGGCGTGACCCGCACCCTGGAAAGCCCAGCCGCCGAGCCCTGTCGAAGGGCGGCTTTGGGTCCCGCCGGCAGGCGGAGACGTGAATCCAATGGCCAATGTTGCAGTGATCGGTGCCCAATGGGGCGATGAAGGCAAGGGCAAGATTGTCGACTGGCTCGCCGAGCGCGCCGATATGGTCGTGCGCTTTCAGGGCGGCCATAATGCCGGGCACACGCTCGTCGTCGGCGAGAATGTCTACAAGCTTTCGCTGCTGCCCTCGGGAATCGTGCGTGGCACGCCGAGCATCATCGGCAATGGCGTGGTGCTCGACCCGTGGCACCTCAAATCCGAGATCGAGAAGCTTCGCGGCCAGGGCGTCGACGTGACCCCGGCCACGCTCAAGATCGCCGACACCTGCCCGCTGATCCTGCCGCTCCATGGCGAGCTGGACGGCCTACGCGAAGACGCGAGCGGATCGGGCAAGATCGGCACGACGCGGCGCGGCATCGGCCCGGCATATGAAGACAAGGTTGGCCGCCGCGCGATCCGCGTATGCGATCTGGCGCACCTCCACGAACTCGTCCCGCAGCTCGATCGCCTGTGCGCGCATCATGATGCGTTGCGCGCCGGTTTCGGGGTTGGGCCGATCGATCGCGAGGCATTGCTCGCCGAACTGAAGGAAATCGCCGGCTTCGTGCTGCCCTTCGCCGAGCCGGTTTGGCGCACGCTGGCCGAGGCGCGATCGCGCGGGCGGCGCATCCTGTTCGAAGGCGCGCAGGGCGTGCTGCTCGATATCGATCACGGCACCTATCCGTTCGTCACTTCGTCAAACACCGTAGCGGGCACGGCGGCTGCGGGCAGCGGCATGGGCCCGAGCGCCGTCGGCTTCGTGCTGGGGATCGCCAAGGCATATACCACGCGCGTGGGTTCCGGCCCCTTCCCGACCGAGCAGGATAACGAGATCGGCGAGCGGCTGGGCACGCGCGGGCATGAGTTTGGCACGGTCACCGGGCGCAAGAGGCGCTGCGGCTGGCTAGATGCGGTTCTGCTGCGCCAGTCTGCGGCGGTATCGGGAATCACCGGCATCGCGCTGACCAAGATCGACGTGCTCGACGGGCTCGAAGAAGTGTCGATCTGCACCGGCTATACGCTGCGCGGCGAAACGCTCGATTATTATCCGGCGAATGCAGCGGATCAGGCAGCGGTCGAAGCCGTGTATGAGACGATGCCAGGCTGGGCAGAAACCACTGCTGGCGCACGCAGCTGGGCCGAACTGCCGGCGCAGGCGATCAAATATATCCGGCGGATCGAGGAGTTGATCCAATGCCCGGTGGCGCTGGTTTCGACCAGCCCGCAGCGCGACGATACGATCCTGGTCCGCGATCCGTTCGCGGACTGAAGGCCGTTCGCTGACTGGCGATTATTTCGAGGGGCGTGGCTGCGTGCCGCCGGGCGACGGCGGGCGCGGCTCGCGCGGCGGCGCAACGCTACGGACGGGATCGAGCTTTTCGAGAAACGCAGCGATCGTCTTGGTACGCATATTACCCCCCCACGGCCTTCACAGCCCAAGGGAGGATAACGCGCTCCACGCAAAAGCGATTCCCCGGCTCCGGCGACTCACCGCCAAATCGATTCGCTTCGGCGCATCCCGGCGACAGGATCCCGGCCCGCGATTCATGCGCGGACCGGGATCCTGCCTGTTCAGTGGCCCTAATCGCGGGGATCGGGCTTTTTCTTGTCCGGCTTGGTCGCAGCATCGGGCGTAGCGGGAGCATCTGCGGGCGCAGTGGCTTCCACGGGCGCGCTGCTCGCCTCAGGGGCCGGCGTCGCTTCGGGTTCAGGGGCAGGAGCGGCGGGTTCGGCGGCCGGCGGCGCTGCCGGCACGTCCTGAGCGAAGGCCGCAGGGGCCGCGAAAAGCGCTGCTGCGCCTATCAAAGTCTTGAACAACATACTGGGCAATCCTCCGTGAATTGTTGCCGAGGGATGTTCGAGACGCCCAATGTGTCCATTATGTTGCGGCGCGATTCAGCCAAACCCGCCCGCGGCACGGCCCGGCAGTCAGGCGAGCCGCGAGAGGGGTGGGCCGAGCGGGGCTAACGCCCCGTTTGGGCGCGATGCAGCAGTTTCTGGTCCGCCAGCACCAGCGCCATCATCGCTTCGACCACCGGCGCGCCGCGAATCCCGACGCACGGATCGTGGCGTCCCTTGGTGCGGATTTCGGTGGCTTCGCCTTCGCGCGTGATTGTCTCGACGGGGGTAAGGATCGAACTGGTCGGCTTGAACGCCACGCGAAGCTTGAGCGGCTGGCCGGTCGAAATGCCGCCCGCAATGCCGCCTGCATGGTTGGCGAGGAATTCGGGATGGTTGGTGCCCGGGCGCATCGCATCGGCATTTTCTTCGCCCGATAGCGCTGCCGCGCCGAAGCCGTCGCCGATCTCGACACCCTTCACAGCGTTGATCGACATGGCGGCCGCCGCAAGTTCGCTATCGAGCTTGGCGTAGATCGGCGCGCCCCAGCCGGCGGGAACGCCGGTCGCTTCGCAAGCGATGACTGCACCCAGGGACGAACCCGCCTTGCGCGCGGCATCGACCAAGGCTTCCCAGCGCATTGCAGCAGCGGCGTCGGGGCAGAAGAACGGATTGCGATCGATTTCGTGCGCATCGAAATTGGCCGCATCGATTGCGTCGCCGCCGATCGCCTCGACCCACGCGGTGATCTTGACCTCGGGGATTACCAGCCGGGCCACTGCGCCCGCCGCCACCCGCGCCGCAGTCTCACGCGCGGAGCTGCGCCCGCCGCCGCGATAGTCGCGAAAGCCATATTTGGCGTCATAGGCATAATCGGCATGGCCAGGCCGGTACGCGCTGGCGACTTCCGAATAATCCTTCGAGCGCTGATCGACATTGTCGATGTGCAGCGCAATCGGCGTTCCGGTGGTCTTGCCTTCGAACACGCCCGAGAGGATGCGGACCTGATCGGGCTCCTGACGCTGCGTGGTGAAGCGCGAAGTGCCCGGGCGGCGCTTGTCGAGGAAAGGCTGGATATCGGCTTCGGACAGAGCAAGCCCCGGAGGGCAACCGTCAACGATCGCGCCCAGCGCCGGGCCGTGCGATTCGCCCCAGGTGGTGAAGCGGAATACGCGTCCGAAAGTGTTGAAGCTCATACCAGCGCGATATCCGGGGCGTCTTCGGCCTTCATGCCCATCACGTGATAGCCCGCGTCGACATGATGGGTCTCGCCCGTCACGCCGCTCGATAGATCGCTGCACAGATACAGCCCCGCGCCGCCGACATCCTCGATCGTCACGTTGCGCTTGAGCGGCGAATTATGCTCGTTCCACTTCAGGATCAGGCGGAAATCGCCGATGCCACTGGCTGCCAGCGTCTTGATCGGCCCCGCCGAGATCGCGTTGACGCGGATATTGTCGCGACCCAGATCAGCCGCGAGATATTGTACGCTGGTCTCCAACGCTGCCTTGGCTACGCCCATCACATTATAATGCGGGATCACTTTTTCGGCGCCGTAATAGCTGAGCGTCAGCAGGCTGCCGCCATTCGGCATCATCTTCGCGGCGCGCTGCGAAACGGCGACGAACGAATAGACGCTGATGTTCATCGTCGTCAGGAAATTATCGAGGCTGGTATCGACATAGCCGCCGCGCAGCTCGTTCTTGTCCGAATAGCCGATCGCGTGGACGACGAAATCGATCGTCGGCCAGCGCGCGGCAAGCGCTTCGAAGCCCTTGTCGAGTTCGTCCATGTTCGAAACGTCGCAATCGATCAGGAAATCGCTGCCCAATTGCTCGGCGAGCGGGCGCACGCGCTTTTCCAGCGCCTCGCCCTGATAGCTGAACGCCAGTTCGGCGCCATGCTCCGCCAATTTCTGGGCAATGCCCCATGCGAGTGAACGATCATTGGCGAGCCCCATGATCAACCCGCGCTTGCCCTGCATCAATCCGGTCACGCCGAAACCTCCATTTTCTCGCCGCCCTCTAAACCGTCATGCGGCACTTCGGCTAGAGCCGCATTGAGTTCGGCACCAATCACCACACCAAGGCCGATGATGAAGAAAAAGATCAAGGCGATCATCACCCCGGCCAGACTGCCATAAGTGAGATCATAGCCCCCGGCGAGCGAGAGGAACCAGGGCAATACCGAAGTGGTGCCCAGCCACCAGCTCGCGACCAAAGCCGCGCCGGGCCATTTGGGGCATTTGGTCTTGCGATATTTGGCGGGGGTCAGCGAATAAAACAGGATGTAGAGCGCACCGAACAGCGCCAGCGCGGGCGCAAGCTTGCCCAAAGCGACGAGCGTAAGCGCCTCACTGGCAAAGGGGAAGACGCGGTAGATAAACTGCTCGACGCCGGTGAGGATCACCTGGAAGCTGAACGCTGCCATCGCCAGAATCACCGCGCCGACGATCATACCGATCGCGCCCAGCCGGTAGCGCCAGAACGGCGTTGAGCTTTGGGTGCCATAGGCCTGGCGCAGAATTGCGCGCAGCGTCTCGATAAAGCCCGCAGTGGTCCACAGGCCAACGATCGCACCGAACCATAACAGGCTGCCCGAGCGCGCTTCGAGCACATCGCGGATCGGCTGGGCGAGCAAAGTCGCGACTTCGGGGGGGACCGTGCGGAGAAAAGCGTTCAGCGCCGCGATGGTATCGTCGCGACGGCCGACCAGCCGGGCAATCGCCGCAGTGACGATGAAGAACGGAAACAGCGTGACCAGCGAGAGATAGGCAAGATTGCCCGCATGGGTGAAGCCGTCGGTATAGGTGCCGACAGCAACGCGCTTGAGGATCACCAGCACACGCTTGCTCAGCCCGAGATCCTCCAGCCGCTCCCCGAAGCCGCCGCGCCTCGCCTCGGGCGATTCCGGCGAGATCCCCGGCGGGGGCTCAGCAGGCGCGGGCGCTTCAAGGCTGGCTTCGGTCACTCGATCCTAGACGCCCATCCGGGCGCGGGGGTTCCGCTCGTCGCTCCACCCTTCGGCAAAGCTGGTCAGCGCAGCATCGTCGGCGGGGAGATCGACGACCAGGGTCACGAGCAGATTTCCGCGCGTGCCGCCCTTTTTGTGGAAGCCGCGTCCGCCGAGGCGAAGCACCTTGCCTGAGCTCGACCCCTTGGGAACCGTGAGCATCACCGGGCCATCGGGCGTCGGCACGCGAACCGGGCCGCCGAGCACGGCTTCCTTGAGCGTGATCGGCAGATCGAGGCGGATATCGTCGCCTTGGCGAACATAGAATGCGTGTTTGCCGATCTCGATCGTGACGATCGCATCGCCCATTCCGCCCGCGCCTTCCTCACCCTTGCCGGTGAGGCGCATCTGAGTGCCGGTCTCGACGCCGGCGGGGAGCTTGAGATCGATGGTCTTGCCGTCGCGCAGCGTGATTCGCTGCGGGCTGAGCTTGGCCGCATCCTCGAACGAGACCGAGAGGCGATAGGCGACATTCGCGCCCTTGGGAGCCGGACGCCGCCCAAAGCCGCCCTGGAAGCCGCCGCCACCGCCGCCGCGTCCGCCGAACAGCCCTTCGAAAATATCGCCAAAGCCGCCGCCTGCATCGCTACCGCCGCCGAAATCACGCGCGCTGAAGCCGCCCTGCGGGCCGCCGGGGCCACCGCCGCCAAAACCGAACGGCGCGGCCGGATTGCCGTCGCCATCAATCTCGCCGCGATCGAAACGGGCGCGCTTGTCCTTGTCGGTCAGCAGATCATAGGCATTGGTCACCTTGCTGAAGCGCTCGGTGGCCTTGGGATTGTCTTTGTTTTTGTCGGGATGCAGCTCCTTGGCGAGCTTGCGATACGCCTTTTTGATCGTCGCCTCGTCGGCGCCGCGGGCTACTCCCAGTGTTACGTACGGATCTGCCATCAAAGTCCCTTTTACAGGGCGGCTATTTCGGCTTCGTTAGGACCGAACGCAAGGGTCAGCCGGTTACTTCGGTAAGTGGCTCGACATCTACCGAAACATGCATCTCCTGCGCGCCCGATCCGAGCACCACCCCATCGACCGGCGCAATGTCCGAATAATCGCGACCGATGGCGATGACGACATGATCCTCGGCCATCCAGATGCCGTTGGTGGGATCGACGCCGACCCACCCCAGTTCCGGCCCGGCCCAGACCAATACCCAGGCATGGGTCGCGTCCGCGCCGACCAGCCGGGGCTGTCCCGGTGGCGGCAAGGTACGCAGATAGCCCGAGACATAGGCCGCCGGGAGCCCGGCGCTGCGCAGGCCCGAGATCATGATCTGCGTCAGATCCTGGCAGACACCACCACGCTTGAGGAACGCCTCACGCGGGGGCGTGTCGACCATGGTCGCCGTGGTATCGAAATCGAACTCGCGCATGATCCGGCTGGCAAGCGCGAAGATAGCGTCGAGAATGCCGCGCTGGGGATCGAGATCGAGCGCGCACCATTCGGCGATATCGGCATCGAGCGAAATCAGCGGCGAAGGGAAGATATAGCTGGCAGGACTGGCGGGCGACGCATCCCGGCTGTTGCGGGCGAGCGCCGCGATCTCGGCAAGCGTCGGATCGCTGGCCCGGGGGAACGGGATGGGCCGGTCGACGCGCACCAGCGCGGTGCTCGTGATCGTCAGCGTCCTGGCCGGCGCCTCGACCACCAGCCGCATGACATTGGCGAGCCCGGCCTCGGCACGCGCGGGATGAATGCGGCCGTGGGGCTCGATGGTCAGGCTATATTTTTCGACATCCTGCCCCGACCAAATAATCGGCTTGAGCCGGAGGTTGTTGCGCGCAAAGCCGACCGGACGCGCATATTCGAAGCGCGTCACGTGCCGTATTTTATAGAGCATCATGCGAGCACCATCCCCGCTGCGCGCAGAGGCTCGGCGCCTTGCAGGAAATAGCGCCGCGCCACCGCATCGGAGAGGTTCGACAGCCGGACGCCGATATCGCCGAGCGTCCAATCGTCGATCCGCGTGGCATGTGCAGTGACAAGTACCGCGGCAAGCTGGCGAGCCTGTTCCTGTTGCGGTTCGGCCAGGCCATCGTCGGACAGCACGGGCAGCTTGTTGAGATGCGCGCTGATCGCCGCGACCTGAAAGACAATGCCGCGCGGATTGCTCGGATCGAGCGCGACCAGATCGAGTACGGGAACGCGCGCAATGCCGGTCAGATAACGCTGGCGATAGCTGATCTGGCTGTCGGCGAGATCGAGCAGGGTCGAGAGATCGTCACCGGTCGCATCCGGCCCGCCAAAGGTGCGGATGGCGCGGACGGCGTGATCGGCCCGCTCAAGACGGCGGCCGATATCGTGGAAGCGCCAGGCATCGGTGCGCCCCATATGCTCGGCGGCGAGGCCGGCGAGCGCGGAATAACGGCGCTGGAGACTGCCGGCCTTATCGAGCACGCCCCCCCGCGTGGGGAAAGGCGCATCGAGCAGGCGGATCATGTCCGCCGAAAGCCGCTCGCGTGAGACTGCGCCGATGCGCTTCGCCTGCGCATTGATATGGCGAACGCTGTACCAGCCCTCTTCGCCTTCGAGCGCGGTGCGGACCAGCGCGGTCAGATCGGCGCGCTTATACGCCTTGGGCTCGGGCGCGGCTCCGGCGGCGACGACGAGACCGACAAGGCGGCGGACGGTATCGGCGGAGAGCGCCGCGCCGGTATCCGCGCTGATCGAATGGCCGAGCAGAACGCGCAGGACGCCCAGCAGCGCTTCGCCGCGCTCAAGATAGCGGCCGAGCCAGAAGAGATTATCGGCGACGCGGCTGGGCAGCGTGCCGGGATTGCGGCGCAGCGCAGTCGAATCGCCCGAGGGCAGCAGCGACACGGGTGCTACCGCTTCCTCGCCATGGATCGCGACATCGGCGGACCAGACGCCTTCGCCCATCACAGCCGCACGGGCATCGGCATGCTCGCCGATCCGGGCAAAGCCGCCGGGCATCACGCTCCAGCTGCCATCGGCACCGCGCGCCGCGAAGACGCGCAAGGTGAAGGGGCGCGGAGCGAGTTCGCCATCGGTGACCGTGGGCATGGTCGAGAGGCGGACGACTTCCTGCCCGGCATAATCCTGCGGGCGGCGCGCGAGATCGGCGAGCAGAGCCGCGCGGGCCTCGCTTGTGAGGCTGGCGCCGAGCACCGCCTTGCCATCGGGCAGGCCAAGCGGTTTCGCGCCGAAAGCAGGCGCGATGACGAGGGTATCGAGGTTCGCCTCGACATGCGCGCGCGCCGCATCCTGCCCGCACCACCAGGTGGCGATGTTGGGCAGCTGCAGCGGCTCACCATATACGCGGGCGAGCTTGGGCAGGAATGCGGCAAAGGCAGTTGCCTCCAGCAATCCCACGCCGGGCGCGTTGGCGATGACGACATTGCCCGCCGCCATCGCATCGATCACCCCGGGGACGCCGATCGTGGAGTGCGAATCGAGCGCGAGCGGATCGAGCAGCCGGGGATCGAGCCGGTGCCAGAGCGCGTCGATGCGCTTGAGGCCCGCAATCGTGCGCACATAAAGCTTGTCGTCGAGCACCGTGAGATCGGGGCCTTCGACCAGCAGGAAACCGAGATAGCGCGCGAGATGCGCCTGCTCGGCATAGCTGGGATTGAGCCGGCCGGGCGTGAGCAGCGCCATGCGCGGTTCGACCCGCTGGCACGATGCCGCCAGCCCCTCGCGAAACGCCGCGAAAAACGGCGCGTGGCGGGCAATGTTGAGCCGGGTCTGCAAACCATCGAGCGTGCGCGCCATCGCCAGCCGGTTTTCCAGCGCATAGCCGGCCCCTGCCGGTGCGCGCAGATGATCGGCAAGGACGCGCCAATTGCCCGAGGGTCCGCGACAAAGATCGAAGGCGACGAAATGGAGATGATGCCCGCCGGGCGGATCGAGCCGGGTGAGCGGGCGCAGGAAATAGGGGCTGCCGGTGATCAGAGCGGCGGGGACATGGCCGTCCGCCACCAGTTTCTGCTCGCCATAAAGATCGGCGAGCAAGGTCTCCATCAAGCCGGCGCGCTGGGCGATGCCCGATTCGATGCCCTGCCATTCGGCCTCGGGGATAAGCAGCGGCACTGGCGAGAGCGGCCAGGGACGCTCATCGTCTTCGCCTTCGCCCGCGATGCGGAAGCCCGTGCCGATATCGGCGGCGTGGCGCTGGGCGCGCTCGCGCGCATGCTCCAGATCATCGCCAAGGCCCGCCAGTTCCTCGAACAAAGCGGCCCATGCATCGCGATCGCCGCTATCCGCGCACAGCGCGTCTCCGTCCTTCGACGCGGCGCAATAGTCCGTGATCCACCGGTCGGCGATCAAGCCTGCATCGAACAAATTAGCGGGGCTGCTGGCCACCAAAACTCCCCTTTCCACGACTCTGGGGGAAAGGATGCTGCCGTGCAACACAGATTAGCCTTGGCCAGACTAAAGGTCGGGAAGGTCCTGCCCCGCTTCGCCCCAGCCCTGAAGCGCGCGCGATGCGGCGCGTTCGTTGAGTTCGGCGGCGTCGCGGATGGTCCATTTCTTTGGGCTGTCGATGTCGCGCAACTCGCTCCAGGTGACCGGAGCCGCCACCGGCGCATCTTCGCGGGCGCGCGCGACATAAGGGAGTACGGCCGTCGCGCCGCGCTGGTTGCGCAGATAGTCGATGAAGATCTTGCCCTTGCGGGTCGCCTTTTTGATGTTGGCGGTGAAGCGATCGGGCTCGGCTTGCGAAAGCGCGCGGGCGAACCGATCGGCGAAGGACTTCACCTCGGGCCATTCGGCGCGCGGGATCAGCGGCACCACGACATGCACCCCCTTGCCGCCCGAAAGCAGCGGCCAGCTGGTCAGGCCGATGTCCGCCAGATGGCCTTTCAGATCGGCGGCGGCCTTTTTGACTTCCTCGAAATCCAGCCCCTCATCGGGATCGAGATCAAAGACGAGGCGATCGGGCTTTTCGATATCGGCGACCGAGCTGCCCCAGCCGTGAAACTCGATCGTGCCCATCTGGACGCAGGCGAGCATCCCGTCGGCATCGTCGATATAGAGGTAAGGCTCGACCGAGCCATCCTTCTCGCGGACGTCGACATGGTGGACATGTTCGCCGAACGATCCGGCATCATGCTTCTGGAAGAAGCATTGCTTGGCGCGTCCCTGTGGGCAGCGGACCAGGCTGATCGGGCGATTGGCCAGCCAGCGCAGGGCATTGGGGGCGATAGCCGCGTAATAATCGGCAAGCGCGCCCTTGGTGAGGCCCGATTCAGGGTAGATCACCCGATCGCGGCTGCTGATCTTGATGCTGGATTCGGGTGTTGCGGGCAGCGGCGCAGGCTTTTCCTTCACCACTTCCTTCGCCTTCTTGTCTTCGCGCAGACCGAGAAAGCTAGCGTGGCGGAGGACATTCTCGGCGGTGAACTCGGCAAAGGCTATTTCCGCGACGAGTTGTGGCTTCACCCAATGCGCGCCGCGCGCCTCTGGCTTGGGCACATCGGCGGCGGGCTTGGCGGCTTCGATCCTGGCGAAGCGTTCGCGCAGATCGTGGATCGCCTCCATCGAAAAGCCGGTGCCGACCTTGCCCGCATAGCGCAGCTTGCCGCCCTCGTGGACTGCCAGCAGCAATGATTTGAACCCGCGTCCCTTTGCAGTGCTGGGGGTCCAGCCAATAATCACGAACTCCTGCCGCCGCGTGCATTTGATCTTGAGCCAGCTCTTGGTGCGGGTGCCTCGATACGGCGCATCGGCGCGCTTGGACACGATTCCCTCATACCCTTCCGCGCACATCGCCTCGAAGAGCTTCTCGCCCGCGCCGATGATGTGTTCGGAGAATATAATGCGCTCGTCGGCGGCTTGAACAAGGATGCGCAGCCGTTCCTTGCGGGCGAGTTGCTGCTGTTTGGTCAGGTCTTCGGCGCCCTCTTTCAACAGGTCGAACGCGAAGTAAGTGAGCCCTTCGCCGCCGTTCGAGATCGCATCCTGCAGTGTCGAGAAATCGGGCTTGCCCTCTTTATACGCCACGATCTCCCCATCGAGCAGCGCCGGGCCGGGGATAGAGCGCGCGGCTTCGGCGATGCCGGGGAATTTGTCGGTCCAGTCGAGCCCAGAGCGCGTGTAGATTTTGACGTCCGCGCCGATGGCGATCAGCGCGCGATAGCCATCGTATTTCACTTCATGGAGCCAGTTGGTGCCGGTGGGAACGGCGTCCACGAGCGTGGCGAGTTGGGGTTTTTGGAATGCGGGGGGCTTACCCTTCCCGTCACCCCGGCGAACGCCGGGGCCCAGGGTTACAGGCGAGCCGTTCCTGGCTCTGGATCCCGGCGTTCGCCGGGAAGACGATTTAGGTTTTGCTCCCTCCTCGATCTCCAGCATCGTTCGGCCGGTCTTCACGCTGGTCAGCGCCGTCTCGACCAGAAAATCGGTAGCCCCCGCTTCTGCATCGTCGATCTTGCGGAGCAGCCAATTCTCAGCCTTTTCCTTGCCGCGCGGCTTCAGCCGGATCAGCAGCCATTCGCCCTTCATCCGCACGCCATCGAGGCGGAAATGGAGATGTCCCTTCTCTAGATCCTTGGCCGATTTGCCTTCGACCGGCGCCCAGCTGCCATCGTCCCACAGCATCACGGTGCCGCCGCCATATTGGCCCTTGGGGATCGTTCCTTCGAAATCGGCATAGCTCAGCGGATGATCCTCGGTGCGCACCGCGAGGCGCTTTTCGCTCGGATCCACGCTCGGCCCGCGCGTCACCGCCCAACTCTTGAGAACGCCATCCACCTCCAGCCGCAAATCCCAATGCAGCCGCGTGGCGTCGTGCTTCTGCACCATGAAGCGCCAAGGGCCCTTGGCGCCCTTGCCCGGTGCGATCTTGCCCGCCGGCTCCGCAGTCTGGGCGAAGTCGCGCTTGGCGTTGTAGCGATCGAGGAGATCGGGCTTAGGCACGCTTCTTCGCGGGCGCCTTCTTCGCCGGAGCCTTGGCCGCAGGCTTTTTGGCGGGCGCAGCGCCGGGCTTCTCCAGCGATTTCTTGAGCGCCGCCATCAGATCGACCACGTTGGAGCCTCGGCTTTCCTTGGCATCGCCTGCATCCTCGATGATCTTGCGGCCTTTCGATTTCTTCTTCCGCTCGATCAGGTCCTTGAGCGCATCGACATAGCGATCGTGAAACCCCTTGGGATCGAACTTGGCGACCTTCTTCTCGATCAGGCTCTCGGCCAGCCCGAGCAATTCGGCATCGGGCTCGCTATCGGGAATGTCGCGGAAATAGCCCTGCGCCTTATTGACCTCATCAGCATAACGCAGCGTCTCGAGCACCATCCCGCGCCCACATGGCTTGAGGCTCACGACATATTCGCGGCCGCGCATCGCAAGCTGGCCCAGGCCGACCTTGCGGGTACGCCGGAGCGCTTCGCGCAAAACGATGAACGCCTCTTCAGCGAGATCGTCGGCCGGCACGACGAAATAGGGCTTCTCATAATAAAGCACGTCGATCTCATCGGCATCGACGAACTGGGTAAGCTCGAGCGTCTTTTTCGATTCGAGCTTCACCGCATCGATCTCGTCCTGTTCGAGCAGGACATATTCGCCTTTCTCGACTTCGAAGCCCTTCACGATCTCCTCGACATCGACCGCGCCGATGCCGGGGGCGACCTTCTCATATTTGATCCGCTTGCCGCTTGGCTCGTGAATCTGGTGGAAGCTGATCGTCGCGCCCGATTTGGTCGCGGTGTAAATCTCGACCGGGATCGAGACGAGCGCGAGGCGTATCTGTCCCTGCCAATATGCGCGCGCGGCCATTTGCAATCCTCTCGTTGCGAAGCCGATTCAAATCCTGAGGCTGGGAGTCGTTCCGATCCTCGGCTAAGGGCGCTGTCATGAGCGCTACCGATCCCTTCGACCTCTTCGCCGTCTGGTATGCAGAAGCGCGCGAAACCGAACTCAACGATTCCAACGCAATGGCGCTGGCGACCGTGGGTGCCGATGGCCAGCCTTCGGTGCGGATGGTGCTGCTAAAGGGGCATGATCGCGACGGCTTCGTATTTTATACCAACCGCGAGAGCCGCAAGGCGGGCGAACTGGGCCCGGGATCAAAGGCCGCTTTGCTGTTTCACTGGAAATCGCTGCGCCGCCAGATTCGGATCGAAGGCGATGTGAGCTTCGCCACCGATGCCGAGAGTGATGCCTATTTCGCCAGCCGCAGCCGCGATTCGCAGCTCGGCGCATGGGCGTCCGACCAGTCGCGCTCGCTTGACCGTCGCGAGACTTTCGAGGCGCGGCTCACCGAGATGCAAACGCGGTTCGAGGGCATGGACGTGCCGCGACCGCCGCATTGGGGCGGCTATCGCGTGACCCCGCACACGATCGAATTCTGGCAGGACCGCGCGCACCGGCTGCACGAGCGCCGTGTCTTCACCCGCTCGGGCGATAGCTGGTCAGAAGGCATGCTGTACCCGTGAACAACCTTGCCCGCCGCGCGGCGCTGGCGAGCGTCGCCTGCGCGATCCTGCTCGGTTGTCTCAAGGCCTATGCCGCCTGGAAAACGGGCTCGGTCGCGGTGCTCGCCAGCCTCGCCGATAGCGTGCTCGATCTGCTCGCCTCACTGGTGACGCTTGCTGGCGTGCATTGGGCGGCACAGCCGGCCGATGACGATCACCGCTTCGGGCATGGCAAGGCAGAAGCGCTGGCGGCGCTGTTTCAGGTCGTCGTCATCACCATCTCGGCGCTGGCGATCCTGGTGCGCGCGATCCAGAGCTTCAATCATATCGGGCCGCCCGCGGCGCCCGAATCGGGCATCGCGGTGTCGCTATTCGCCATGGCGGTGACGCTGATGCTCACCCGCTACCAGCAGCGCGTGATCGCCCAGACCGGTTCGATCGCGATCGGCGCCGATCGGCTGCATTACCAGTCCGACTTTTACCTCAACGGGGCAGTGATCGCCGCACTGGCGCTCGACGCCTATCTGGGGCTGCACGGCGCAGACGCTGTGTTCGGCGTGGGCATCGCGCTCTGGCTGTTGTTCGGCGCATGGCGCGCGAGCGAAGTCGCGATCGACCAATTGATGGACAAGGAATGGCCCGAGGAGAAGCGCCGCCGCTTTGTCGAGGTCGCCGCGCAGCATCCCGAACTCAAGAGCCTGCACGATCTGCGCACGCGGAGCAGCGGCATGCAGGACTTCGTCCAGTTTCATATCGCGATGGACCCCGAAATGACGATCCTCACCGCGCATGACGTGGTCGAGCGGCTGGAAACTGCGCTTGGCGAGGAATTCCCCGGCGTCGAAATCCTGATACACATCGATCCCGAAGGCCAGATCGACGAACCGGGCAACAAGCTGGTCGAAACTGATTTGCTCAAGGACCTGTAATGAAGATCCCGTTCGCCCAGATCGACGCATTCGCTTCCAAGGCTTTCGAAGGCAACCAGGCGGCGGTGATGCCGCTCGACGCTTGGCTGGATGATGCAGTGCTTCAGGCAATCGCCGAGGAAAACAACCTCGCCGAAACTGCGTACATCATTCCCGATGCCAGCGGCGAGGCGGATTACGAATTGCGCTGGTTCACCCCTGCGGTCGAAGTCGCTTTGTGCGGCCATGCGACGCTGGCGAGCGGGCATTATGTGCTCGCGGCCGATCCGACGCGCGACTGCGTATCCTTCCGCACACGCAAGGCCGGGGTGCTCGAAGTGTCGCGCTTCGACGATTCCTACCTGATGCAACTCCCCGCTTATCCGCCGCAGCCCGAACCTTTGCCGGCCGCGCTGGCGGCGCTGGGCGTGGAATCGGCAGTCGAGACGCTGCGCCATCCGAACGGCTATCAGCTAATCGTGCTGGAAAACGCGGCGCAGGTGCTGGCGCTCACACCCGACTTCCGCGCGCTCGCCGCAATCGGCGACACGCTCAACATCGTCACCGCGCCGGGGACAGACACCGACGTGATGAGCCGCGTCTTCGCGCCCGCCGCCGGGATAGACGAAGACCCCGTGACCGGCTCCGCGCACTGCGTCCTCACGCCTTATTGGGCGAACCGGCTTGGTCGCGATCGCTTCACCGCACATCAATCGAGCAAGCGCGGCGGCTTTATCGGCTGCGAGTTGAACGGGGATCGCGTGATTCTGGAAGGCAAATGCGTGACCGTGATCGAAGGCACATTTACGCTGTGAGCGATATTCTCCGCACGACTCTGGAAGCGATTCGCCAGGTGGCCGATGCGCACATGCGCGCGCAGGTCGCACGCGAGGAAAGCTGGGTCGCGCTTACGAGTCCCTCAGACCTGGACGGCACGGCCAACCCATTCGCGCGCGACAAGGTCGTGATGTCCGTCCACAACCTCACGCAAGAGACGAGCGTTTCCACCTTTTCTGCCTCGGTGCCGGGCAAGACCGACGATTGGGCTCGCGCGCCCATGCCGCTCTATCTCAACGTGCATCTGATGTTCGCGGCGAACTTTACGCCGGATCGCTACGCCGATGGCCTCGCGGCACTGTCGCGCTTGATCGGCTTCTTTCAGCAGCACCCCTGTTTCACGCGCGATACGATGCCGGGGCTCGACCCGCAGATCGACACGATCATGCTAGAGTTCGAGAACCTCGCGACCGCCGACCTGCATGCGACAACCAGCCTGCTCGGTATTCGGTATCAGCCCAGCGTCTTCTACAAGTTGCGCATGCTGCCGTTCGCAGCAGCCCCCATACAGGCGGCGATCCCTTCGACCTATCCGGGGAGTTAAGCCCGGGGAGTTAAGCGGGAACCAGCTCCGCCCGCTCGGTCTCGGCGATCCAGCCGCCGCCCAGCACCCGGTCGCCCGCGTAAAGCACTGCGGCCTGCCCCGGCGCTACGCCATATTCAGGCGTCTCGAACACCACCCGATCGCTCTCCAGCCGCACCGGCACTGGCTTGGCGAGGCTGCGCACCTTGGCAGTGACTTCGCCTTCAAAGCCTTCGCCGATCCAGTTCACCCCTTCGATTCGCGCGGCGCGCACCGCGAGCGCGGACTTGGGGCCAACGATCAGTTCGCGCGTCTTCGGCTCCAGCCGCAGCACGTAAAGCGGCTCGGCCGTTCCGCCGATATCGATCCCACGACGCTGACCTACGGTGAAGTGGATCAGCCCGCGATGGGTGCCCAGCTTGCGGCCACTCTCATCGACAATGTCGCCGCTCGTGTCGGCTTCGGGGCGCAGCTTCTTGACCAGCGACGCATAATCGCCGTCCGGCACGAAGCAGATGTCCTGGCTATCGGGCTTGTTCGAAACCCCCAGCCCGAATTCGGCGGCAAGCTCGCGGACCTGCGCCTTGGGCATGCCGCCCAAGGGAAAGCGCAGGAAATCGAGCTGATCGCGCGTGGTGGCGAACAGGAAATAGCTCTGGTCGCGCGCGGGATCGATGGCGCGGTGCAGTTCGGAGCCATGCGCGCCGACCATGCGCCGCACATAATGGCCCGTGGCGAGGCAATCGGCGCCAAGATCGCGGGCAAGCTTGAACAGATCGGTGAATTTCGGCCCCATATTGCATTTGACGCAGGGAATCGGCGTGCGCCCGGCCAGATATTCGTCGGCAAAATCGTCGATCACCGTTTCGCGGAAGCTGCTTTCATGATCGAAAACATAATGCGCGATGCCGAGCTTGTCGCACACGGCGCGGGCGTCGCGGATGTCGCGGCCGGCGCAGCACGAGCCCGCGCGGCCAACCGCTTCCCCATGGTCGTAAAGCTGGAGCGTGACGCCAATCGTCTCCGCGCCGGTCTGCGCGGCGAGCGCCGCCACCACCGAGGAATCGACGCCGCCAGACATGGCGACGACGATACGCCGCGCCTTTAGCGGCGCCTCAAGCTGGAAATCGGCGAGGGTCATCGTTGCGCCCCATAACGGGACTGGAAGTTAAGCGCTAGTTTTCATGGCCTTTACTCGCCCTTCAGCACTCGGCGCTAAACCCAGTCATCCGAAGTAACTTTATCCGGATGTGATTTGTGGATTTGAGTTTTGCCAGGCTGGAACGGGATGTGGCGGTTACCGCCATGCCGATCGAGCTTGCCATCCTTCTGGTCGGCGTCGCAGCGCGTCAGGCGGCAAGCCCCACGGCAGTCGCACAGGCGCGACTGAGCGTGTCGCTTCCGGTCGATGCCTTGCTCGCTCCGATCCACGGCGCATTCCATCGCGCAACGGCGCTCGCGCTAACCCGCTGGCAACGCAAATGAAGACTATGTTTACCCTGCCGCTTCAATGGATGTTCAAGCCCGCAGGATATTGGTGGTTACACAGTTTGAGTAGTGGGGCCCCCGCCCCGATTGAGGTCCAATGATCGAGAACCAGAAGATCCGTCCCGCGAAAGTCATCGGCCCGCTCGGCGAGCCGTTGACGCTCGACACGCTACCGCCGCCGGACACGACCCGCTGGGTCGTGCGCCGCAAGGCCGAAGTTGTGGCCGCAGTTAATGGTGGCCTGCTGAGCGTGGACGAAGTTTGCGAACGCTACACCCTTACGGTGGAAGAATTCGCCGGCTGGCAGCGCGCGATTGATCGCTCTGGCATGCCCGGCCTGCGCGTCACGCGCATCCAGCATTACCGCTCGCTCTATGAGCGCCAGCAGAAATACTAAGCATTCCAGCTTCTCCCAAGGAGCAAAGCGGCCCGCCTTCCATCTCCCGGAAGGCGGGCCGTTTCGTTTTTGGCGATAAGGTTCCGTACGCGCAGCGAAATTTCGATACGGAACCAATATGACTAGTCGGTCATTTTCCCACCGTCGCCCGGCCTGCCGGGCCTTAACAGTGGAGAATTTCCATGACCGGTCTTATCGTTTGGCTGGTAGTCGGCGGCGTTGTCGGCTGGCTCGCCAGCATCGTCATGCGCACCGATGGCCAACAGGGCATCTTTCTCAACATCATCGTCGGCATTGTAGGCGCGTTTGTAGGCGGCCTGCTGTTCGGCGCGAACATCAACAGCGGCGTGATCACCCTTTCGACCTTCCTGGTCTCGCTGGTGGGTGCGATCGTTCTGCTCGCGATCGTGAACCTCGTCCGTCGCGGCTCGGTCCGCTAAGACGCGAACGCTAAAGAAAGGGGCCGCTCCGGAATGCCGGAGCGGCCCCTTTTTCGTGCTTATTTGAGAAGGAAGCGCACCGAAACGGTAACGGTTAGCTGCTGTTCGCCGGCAACCACCTGCGTGTCCGCGCTCTCCATCTTGGCCGCGCGGAAGGCAACGACCGGCATCGGCGCGGGCATCGCGCCGCTTTCCGAGATCGTCAGGATGCGATCGACCTTCAGCCCCGCCGCATTGGCATATAGCGTCGCGCGGGCGCGCGCCTTGGCAATCGCATTGGTGCGCGCTTCGTCGAGTGCGGCCTCGGGCTTGTCCACCGTCAGATTCGGCCCCGAAATGTTGTTCGCGCCCAGCTTGACCAGGGTATCGAGGATCGCGCCGCTCTTCGAAATGTCACGAAAGCGAATCGAGACCTGATTCGATGCCTGATAGCCGGTGAGGATCGGCGGCTGGTTATTCTCATACCGATATTGCGGGTTGAGCGAGATCGAAGCGGTCTGGAGATCGCGCTCCGCCACGCCGGAGGCGCGCAAAGCCGCAAGCACCGCCGCCATGCGGCTGCTGTTCTGCGCCATCGCCACGCTTGCGGTTTCGGCCTGCGTGATGACGCCGGCCTGGATCACCGCGACATCGGGCACGCGGGTGCTGACGCCCTCCGCCGACACTTCGAGCACCGTGCCATCGAGCGGCGCCACGCGCATATCCTGCGCGGTCGCAGGCAGGGCGGCCAGAACGACGACCGCCGCTAGCCCCAATTGTGCTGTACGAATCATGCAGAAACTCCTGAAAACAATTGTCCCGCGCTCAGCACTGCCGAACGCGGGACAAATGAAAGCTGAACGACTTTGGGGCGGGCCCGGCCCGCTCCCGCAAGCAAACTATGCCCGCTTCGTCATCACCAGACGATACAGCGCGAGCAGGATGACCGCGCCGGCGGTGGCCGCGGCATAGGCCTTCCATGCGACGTCGTTGACTTCGATGCCCAGCATCGGCGTCAGATAGAAAGCAAGTAATGCGCCGGCGATGCCGATCAGGATGGTGACAATGATCCCGCCCGGATCCTTACCCGGCATGATCAGCTTGCCAAGCGCGCCTGCGACCAGACCGATCAGCAGCCATTGGATGATACCCTCAGGCATTAATTTCCTCCTGTTATCGGCCCGTCGCGGCGAGCCTGGGCGAAGGGTCGCGCGATGATTGGTCCATTGCAACCCGTTTCTTCCGGGAAACGATCCGGACACTTGCGAAAAAAACGCGAAAAGAGCATTGCCCCGCCGGGTTTCGACGGCTCTTGCTGACGGTGCCTTATTCTTATAATACAGTACGGATTCGGGGGACCGGCATTCAGCCGGAGCGAGACCTGCATATGAATTACGAGGCCAAGATGTTCGGACGGCAAGAGCGGCTGGAATTCACCGGGGAAGCAGAGACGCGGCGCAACCGTCGCTGGATCTGGATCGTGCTGGGCGTCATCGTGGCCGCTGGCCTGATCACTTTCTATATCATGAGCAAAGGCGGCAGCCCCGCAGCAGCTGACAAGGGCGCCGCCGAAAAGGGCGGCCAGTCCCAGCTTCCGTCGGTCACCTTCGCAACCCCCGGCCGCACCACAGTCGAGACGATCGTCTCGGGCACCGGCACGCTTGCCGCCCGCCGCGAAATGCCGGTGGGCGTCGCTGGCGAAGGCGGCATGGTCACGCGCGTTCTGGTCGAGCCCGGCAGCTGGGTCGGCGCAGGACAGGTGCTCGCCACGGTGGATCGCTCGGTCCAGACGCAGACCGCGGAATCGCTCGGTGCGCAGGTTCGCGTTGCCGAAGCCGATGCGCGCCTCGCCCAGTCGGAGCTCGATCGCGCGCAGAAGCTTGTCAGCGGCGGCTTCATCTCCAAGGCCGATATCGATCGCAAGACCGCTACCCGCGATCAGGCCAATGCCCGCGTCCGCGTGGCGCGTGCGCAGCTTGCCGAAACTTCGGCGCGCAATCGCCGCCTCGACATTCGCGCCCCGGCCGCAGGGCTGGTGCTGACTCGTGGCGTCGAGCCCGGCCAGATCGTCAGCTCGGGTTCGGGCGTGCTCTTCCGCCTCGCAATGGGCGGCCAGATGGAGCTGCGCACCCAGCTTTCCGAAGCCGATCTCCAGCGGATCCGCGCCGGCGTGCGCGCCGAAGTGACGCCCACGGGTTCGACCAAGACCTTCAACGGCGAAGTCTGGCAGGTCTCGCCGGTCATCGATCCGCAGAACCGCCAGGGTATCGCGCGCATCGCGCTGTCTTATGATCCTGCGCTGCGGCCGGGCGGTTTCGCCAGCGCGCGCATCCTCGCCGGTGGCATGACCGCGGTGATGCTGCCGCAATCGGCCGTGCAGAGCGACAGCCAGGGCAATTTCGTGTACGTCATCAACGCGAAGGACGAGGCAACCCGCACGCCCGTCACCACCGGCGAAGTCACCGAAAACGGTGTGGCGATCGCAACGGGCCTGTCCGGCACCGAGCGCGTGGTCCTTACCGCCGGTGCCTTCCTGACGCCTGGCCAGAAGGTCAAGCCGATAGCCCAGAAGAAGTAAGGCAGCACGATGAACTTCCGGAACATCTCGGCCTGGTCCATCCGCAACCCGGTCCCACCGATCGTGCTGTTCGTCGCGCTGACGATCGCGGGGCTGTTCAGCTTCATGCGGATGGACGTGAACAACAACCCGGATATCGATTTCCCGGTTGTCTGGGTCTCGATCTCGCAGCCGGGCGCTGCGCCCAGCGAGCTCGAAACCCAGGTCACGCAAAAGGTCGAGGCGGCAGTTCGCAGCCTTCAGGGCATCGAGCAGATCGAAAGCTTCGCCAGCGAAGGCAATAGCCAGACGGTGATCCAGCTCGCGATCGGCACGCCGATCGATCGCGCCGTCACCGACGTGCGCGACGCCGTCGCCCAGATTCGCGGCGACCTGCCCGATGGCATCCTCGAACCGCAGGTCGGCCGCGTCGACAGCGCATCGCAGAACGAAGTCGCCAGCTTCACCGCGCTCGCCACCGACATGACGATGGAAGAGCTGAGCTGGTACGTCGACAACACCGTTTCCAAGGAACTGCTCAGCGTCTCGGGCACCGCAGGCGTAAGCCGCAATGGCGGCGTCAATCGCGAGATCCGCGTGATGCTCGATCTGCCCAAGCTGCAGGCGCTGGGCATCACCGCGAGCCAGGTCAATCAGCAGCTGCGCCAGACCAATGTCAACGCAGCCGGCGGCAAGGCCGAGATTTCGGGCTCCGAGCAATCGGTGCGCGTGCTGGGCAATGCCAACAGCGCTTATGATCTGGGCCAGAAGCAGATTTCGATCGGCGGCGGACGCACCGTGCGGCTTTCCGATATCGCACAGGTCAAGGATCTCTACGCCGAGCAGACTTCGTTCGCGCGCTTCAACGGGCAGCAAGTGCTGACCTTCGACATCACGCGTGCGCAGGGCGCATCCGACGTCACCATCTATCACGAGATCGAAAAGAAGCTCGCGGACCTCGAGAAGCGCTATCCCAAGGTCAGCTTCAAGCTGCTCGATGCGAGCACTGCGAAATATGCCGAGACCCAGTATCACGGCGCGATCGAGGCGCTGATCGAAGGCGCGGCTCTCGCCGTCTTCGTCGTCTTCGTCTTCCTGCGCGACTGGCGCGCGACGCTGATCTCGTCGCTTGCGATCCCGCTCTCGGCGATCCCCAGCTTCTGGTTCATGGACCTGATGGGCTTCTCGCTGAACCAGATGACGCTGCTTGCGCTCAGTCTGGTGGCGGGCGTGCTGGTCGATGACGCGATCGTGGAAATCGAAAATATCGTGCGCCACATGCGGATGGGCAAATCCGCCTATCAGGCATCGATCGACGCCGCCGACGAGATCGGCCTTGCCGTGATGGCGACGACGATGTCGATCGTCGCGGTGTTCCTGCCGGTCAGCATCATGCCGGGCATTTCGGGCCAGTTCTTCAAGAATTTCGGCCTGACCGTGGTCGCTTCGGTGCTGATGAGCCTTGCCGTGGCGCGTATGATCACGCCGATGGTCGCGGCCTATTTCCTCAAGGCGCACGGCGCGACCGATAAGGGCGACGGACGCTTCATGTCCCTCTACATGCGCATCCTGAAATGGACGATGCTCCATCGCTGGTCGTCGGTGCTCGCGGGCACGATCGCCATGGCGCTTACGGTGATGTTCTTCATGATCATCCCGAGCACGTTCCAGCCGACCCAGGATCAGGACAGCGTTCAGGCCAATATCGAAATGGCGCCGGGCACGTCGCTCGAGCGGACCGATGTCGTCGTCACCAGCGTCGCCAATCTGCTGCGCCAACAAGCGCCGGTGGATGCCGTCTATGCACGCACCTTTGTGGGCAATGGTCGCGTCACCGCTTTGCTCAAGGAAAAGCGCGACGTAACCAGCGATCAGTTCCAGAAGTCACTGACCCAGACGCTTGCGGAAATCCCCGATGCGCGGGTGACCTTCCGTGCACAGGGCGGCTGGGGCTCGGGCGGGCGCGACATCAGCCTCGTCCTTGCGGGCGAAGATCCGGTGCTGCTCAGCAAGACCGCCAACCAGCTGGTCAACGAGATGGCCGGGCTCAACACGTTGGTCGCGCCGCGCGTTTCCGGCGATCTCCAGCGCCCCGAAATCCTGATCAAGCCGCGGCTCGATCTGGCGGCCAATCTTGGCGTCACCACGACTGCGCTCAGTCAGGCGATCCGCATCGCGACGATCGGCGACATCACGCAGAACAGCGCGCGCTTCTCGCTGTCGGACCGACAGATCCCGATCCGCGTTTCGATCGCCGAGGATGAGCGCACCAAGCTGACGACGATCCAGAACCTGCCGGTGGCGACGGCCACGGGCGGATCGGTGCCGCTGGGCGTGGTTGCCGAGATCGGCTTCGGCGCGGGGCCGACGCGCATTCAGCGCCTCAACCAGCAGCGCCGTCTGGTGGTGGGTGCCGATATCGCGGTCGATCCCAAGACCAACAAACCCTTTGTCTCCAGCGAAGCGCGCAAGCAGATCAGCGAGCTGCCGACGATGAAGAACCTGCCGATGGGCGTGTCCGAGCTGAAGGTCGGCCAGGACAAGTGGCAGGCCGAGATGATCACCAACTTCATGATCGCAGTGGTTTCGGCGCTGTTCCTCGTCTTCGCAGTGCTGGTGCTGCTCTATCGCCGCTTCATGTCGCCTCTGGTCAACATGGGCTCGCTGTTCCTCGCGCCTCTGGGCGGGCTGGTCGCGCTGTGGATCACCGGGCATCCGATCTCGATGCCGGTCTATATCGGCATGCTGATGCTGCTCGGCATCGTCGCGAAGAACTCGATCCTGCTGATCGATTTCGCGCTCGAGGAAATCCAGAAGGGCGTGCCCAAGGTCGCCGCGATCATCGATGCAGGGCATAAGCGCGCCCAGCCGATCGTGATGACCACGGTCGCAATGGTGGCCGGCATGATCCCGACTGCGATCGGCACGGGCGACGCATCGTGGCGCGCGCCGATGGGCATCACCGTGATCGGCGGCCTGATCCTCTCGACCGCGCTGACCTTGCTGATCGTTCCGGCCAGTTTCAGCCTGGCGATGGGCTTCGAAAACTGGCTCGGGCCAAAGCTGGGCCGCCGCCTGTTGACCTATAAGCCAGGCGACGATGGCAGCCGGGTGATTGGACAGGACGAACAGGGCGGCATGATCGATCACAGGCCCGGAGACGACGTGCCGCAGCCTGCGGAGTGAACGAAACCATCGCTCGAGGATTGGGAAGCGTGTGAGCAAGCGCGCTTCCCGTACTGTCGAGCCGGTTGGCCCCGGCCTCAAACGCATGCGGCTGGTCGCGACCGGCTTGCTGGTGGCGATGGCCGCGCTGTTCCTTGCCGCGCGCGCGCTCGATCATCTCCACCCTTCGATCGGTTATGTCCGCGCCTTTGCCGAGGCGGCGATGGTCGGCGGGCTGGCCGATTGGTTCGCCGTGACGGCCCTGTTCCGCCACCCGCTCCATCTGCCGATCCCGCACACCGCGATCATCCCGCGCAACAAGGATCGGATCGCGGGCACCCTCGCCCAGTTCCTCCGCGATAATTTCCTGACCCCCGCCGTGGTCGCGCGGCGGATGCAGAAGCTCGACGTGGCGAGTGCGGCGGGGCGCTGGCTCGCCAATCCGGGTGCTGGCCACGGACGGCTGCGTGCCGGTGTAGGCCGCCTTGCCGCGGACATGCTCGAAGCGCTCGATCAGGAGCGGCTGGGCGGCATGGCCAAGCGCGCGCTCGCCGATCGCCTTCGCGCGCTGGAAATATCCCCCTTGCTCGGGCGAGGCCTTGCCACCGCGATCCAGGAAAACCGCCATCGTCCCCTGCTCGACGGTATCGTCCACTGGGCCGCCCGCGTGCTCGATGCCAATGACGACATCATCCGCCAGATGGTCCATGAGCGCGCCGGCTCGGTATTGCGCTGGACCGGCCTCGACGAAACGCTCGCCAACAAGATCATCGCGGGCCTCGGCAAGCTGCTCAGCGACATGGCGGAAGACCCGCACCACCCGCTGCGCGCCAAGGCCGAGGAAGGCCTGGCCAAGCTCGCGCATGATTTGCAGCACGATCCCGATCGGCGCGCACAGGTTGAAGCCTTCAAGAACGACTTGCTCGACAATCCCGCGCTCGGCGATTGGTGGCTTGGCGTCTGGGAATCGGGCCGCGCCGCCTTGCTGCGGATCGCCCGCAATCCCGATGCGGCGCTATCCGGCGAGTTCGGGGCAGCGCTACGCCAATTGGGCGAAACGCTGCAAAGCGATGCGCGTCTCGCGTACACGATAAACCGCTTCGTCCGCCGCGCTGCCGTTGGCGCGGCATCCGATTATGGCGACGGCATCGTCCGCCTGGTGTCGGACACGATCAAGGGCTGGGACGCCGAGACGGTGACCGGCCGCCTGGAAAACGCCGTCGGCCGCGACCTGCAATATATCCGGATCAACGGCACGTTGGTGGGTGGTCTGGTCGGCGTGATCATCCATGCCGTGGATGGCTGGCTCTAGCGCCAGTCGAGTTCGGGCCAGCCCTTTTCCGCCGCCAGCGTTTTCAGCGGACCATGCGCGTTGACCGCGAAGCCCTCATCCGCCCAGCCGAGCAAAGGCGCGTCGGAAACATGGTCCGAATAGGCCCGGACATGCGCGTCGGCGCGGGCTATCCCGGATTCGCGCATCCAATCGAGAATCATGCGGAGCTTTACGGGCCCGTAACAGTTATCCCCTTCGAGTTCGGAGACGATACGCCCTTGTTCATCGCGCTTCGCCTGTGTGGCGACGACAGCATCGAAGCCCAGACGGCGCGCAATCGCGGCGGCGTAATAGCCGTGCGAGGCCGTCGCCATGACCAAAACATAGCCTGCCGCACGGTCGCTCGCGATCCTCTTGCGCGCGCCGAGCAGCACGCCATGTTCGAGTTCGGTATCGGCAAAGCCCTCCGCCAGCGTCTCCATCTCGGCTGCCGTCAGCGCGTGCCCCAGCATCAGCTTCTGGGTGAATTGCTTGAGACCGGCGCGGTCCGTGAGCTTGAGCAGATAGCCCAGCGCCGCAACGCCCGCGACCGGATAGAGCGCCAGCCGCCACGGCGCGCGCCGCCTGGCGGACGCCAGCAGGAACCGCGTCCACGTCGCCTCGCGCGTGATCGTCTTGTCCATGTCGTAAATCGCCAGGTGCCGCATTGGGACATGTAGGACGAGGCTTTAGCCGCACACCAGAGCAAATCCTTGCCGCAGAACGACGAATCGCGGAAAGGTGCGCGGCATGAAGGGGCCTGCAACTTTTGAGCGAGAGGATTCGGGCGGAGCCGTGACGCTGCGCTTCAGCGGCAATCTGTCGCTCGCCTGTATCGGCGACCTGCCCGAGCGGCTTGGCGCGGTGCAAGGCCCTGTCGCTACGCTCGACCTCAACCAGATCGAGCGGCTCGATACGGTGGGCGCGTGGCTGGTCCATCGCTTCGCCCGCGAACATGAAGCGCAGATCGTCGGCATGCAGCCCGACGAGAAATATCTGCTGGAACAAGTCGCCGCGTCCGAATGCCCGGTCCAACCCGCAAAGGCCGAACCCGGCCTGTTCCCGCGCGTGCTCGGCGAGATCGGCGACGCGACGATTGTCGCGGGCAAGACGCTCTACGGCCTGCTCGGCTTCCTGGGCGCGACATTGATCGCGTTCTGGCATGTCGCGCGGCACCCCAGCCGCTTCCGCCTCAACGCCACGGTCCAGCGCTTCGAAGTCGTCGGCGTATCGGCGCTCGGCATCATCGGGCTGATGAGCTTCCTGATCGGCATCGTCATCGCGCAGCAGGGCGCAGTGCAGCTTCGCCAGTTCGGCGCGGAAATCTATACGATCAACCTTGTCGGCCGGATCACCCTGCGCGAACTCGGCGTGCTGATGACTGCGATCATGGTCGCGGGCCGCTCAGGCTCGGCCTTCGCCGCACAGATCGGCACGATGAAGCTGACCGAAGAGATCGATGCGATGCGCACCATTGGCGTCTCGCCGATGGAAGCGCTGGTGCTGCCGCGCACGATCGCCGTTGTGCTGATGATGCCGCTGCTCGGCTTTTACGCTTCGCTGCTCGCGATCATGGGCGGCTGCCTGCTTTGCTGGATTCAGCTGGGCATCCCGCCCGTCGCCTTTGTCCAGCAGCTTCGCGAAGTCGTGCCGATGACCGATTTATGGGTCGGGCTGGTCAAGGCACCGGTCTTTGGCGTGATCATCGCGGTCGCCGGCTGCTTCCAGGGCATGCAGGTGGAAGGCGATGCCGAACAAGTCGGCCACCGCACCACCACCGCCGTCGTCCAGGCGATCTTCCTCGTGATCGTGCTCGACGCGTTCTTCGCCGTCTTCTTCAGCCAGATCGGGTGGATATGAACCGTCCGCCCCGCTCCGAGACCGTCATTGAAGTCCGCGGCCTCCGCAATGGCTTTGGCGAGAGTATCGTCCATGACGGGCTCGATCTCGACGTGCGCCGCGGCGAGATCCTCGGCGTGGTCGGCGGATCGGGTACCGGCAAATCGGTGCTGATGCGCTCGATCATCGGATTGCAAACCCCGCTTTCCGGCACCGTCGAGGTGTTCGGCGAATCGACGGTCGGCCGCGACGAGACCGAAGCGACCGAGATCCGCAAACGCTGGGGCATCCTCTTTCAGGGTGGCGCGCTGTTCTCGACGCTGACCGTGGCAGAGAATGTTCAGGTGCCGCTCAAGGAATATTACCCGAAGCTCGACCAGATTCTGCTCGACGAGATTGCGGGCTATAAGGTGGTGATGACCGGCCTGCCCGCCGATGCCGGGCCCAAATACCCCTCCGAACTTTCGGGCGGCATGAAGAAGCGCGCCGGACTGGCCCGTGCGCTGGCGCTCGATCCCGAATTGCTCTTCCTCGACGAGCCGACCGCCGGCCTCGACCCGATCGGCGCCGCCGCGTTCGACGAGTTGACCGCTTCGCTGCAAAAGATTCTGGGGCTTACCGTGTTCCTGATCACCCACGATCTCGACACGCTCTATGCAATCTGTGACCGCGTCGCCGTGCTCGCCGATAAAAAGGTGATCGCGGTCGGCACGATCCCCGAGCTGCTCGCATTGGACCATCCGTGGATCCAGGAGTATTTCAACGGACCGCGCGGACGCGCTGCGGTCGCCGGCAAGGCCAAGCATGAGGCCCAAACCGCGCATGAGGACAATGGCTGATGGAAACCCGATCGAACCATGTGCTTGTCGGCAGCGTCGTGCTGATCCTGATCGCCCTGTTGGCGCTCTTCGCCGTCTGGCTCGCGCGGCTGAGCGGCGGCGACGATCGCGAATATGACATCTTCTTCAAACAGGCGGTCGACGGCCTCAGCGCCGGTTCGCAGGTTACCTTTTCGGGCGTGCCATCGGGGCAGGTGAAGGAAATCTCCTTCTGGCAGCCAGATCCCAGCCTGGTGCGCGTGCGCATCGCGGTGAAGCCCAATGTCCCCATCCTCGAGGGCACGACCGCGACGATCCAGGGCAGCTTCACCGGCCCGTCCTCGATCCAGCTCGACGGCGCGACCAAGGGCGCATCGCCGATCACATGCCCGGCGGAGAATCCCAAGGCCGCCTGCCCGCTCGGCGTGCCTGTGATCCCCACCAAGCAAGGCGGCCTTGGCGCGCTGCTGAGTTCGGCACCAAAGCTGCTCGAGCGCATTTCGACGCTGACCGAGCGGCTCTCCGATATGCTTGGCGACAAGAATCAGGGATCGATCGCCGGCATATTGGCAAATACCAACCGGCTGACCGAAGCGCTCGCGGATCGCGGGCCGGAGATCGCCGCGACGCTCGCCGAGACGCGAATCGCGATCCAGAAGGCAGGCGTCGCGGCCGAGCAGATCGGCAATCTCGCCCAGACGACCGACGGCGTGCTTTCGGACAATCTCAAGCCGACGATCGCCAACCTCAACAAGACGATCGAGGCGGCGAAGAAAAGCATGGAGACGCTCGACGGGACGATCGGCGATGCTCGCCCGGGCATCCAGGCCTTCTCGAAAAAGACGATCCCCGAGGTCGGCCAGCTCGTCCAGGATCTGCGCGTCATGTCGCAATCGCTCGCTTCGGTCGCCGAAAAGATCGATCAGGGCGGCGCAGGCGGCATTCTCGGCGCGCCCAAGCTTCCCGACTATAAACCCGGCAACAAGAAGTGAGAGCCGTGATGAACCAGCGCATGCTCCTCCTCGCCCCGCTGCTCGCGGTATCGCTTTCAGGCTGCATCTCGTTCGGCGGCAAGCCCCCGGCGAGCCTGTTGACGCTCAATTCGACCGTCGAGCTGCCGGTGGGCGAATCGCAGCGCTCAAACGTCGCGGCGACGATCACCGTGGCGGTGCCCTCGGTGCCGCAGGAACTCTCTTCCTCGCGCATCCCGGTCCATTCGGGCGGCACCGCGATTGCCTATGTGAAAGACGCGCAATGGGTCGAGCGGCCCAACCAGCTTTTCGCGCGGATGCTCAGCGACACGATCACGGCGCGCACTGGCCGGCTGGTGCTCTCCACCCGCCAGTCGCAGCTTGATCCGGGTGCCTATCTGATGGGCGAGATTCGCATGTTCGGCGTCGATGCCGATAGCGGCGAAGCAGTCGTCACCTATGACGCGGCATTGGTCCGCGGCAGCGAGACGGTGGTCGAGAAGCGCCGCTTCGAAGCACGCGTGCCCGTCGCCCCCATCGAAGCACGGACCAGCGCCGCCGCACTCAACACCGCCGCAAACCAGGTCGCGGGCCAGGTCGCCGATTGGGTCGGGCGCTAAGCGCTTACTGCTTGCGCCGCACGCCCGGCGACAGATCGCAGACCTCAAGGCCCGTCGCCACGGTAGGCGCGACGGGATTTTCGCGCGATTTGATCAGCGCCGCGTAGCGCGCATTGTCGGTCGCGCGATACTGAAAGCGCGGGCGCTCATCCTCGGGCAATTGGCTCGCGAGCCGCACCGATGCGATGCCCGTGCGCTCGGCTTCGGTGGCGTACACGCCCATCGTCGCGCTGCTGCGCGGCATCGCCGACATGAACTGCATGCCCTCCACGATCCGGCCGACCACCGTGTAATTGCGGTCCAGCCGCCGCGCCGACTGGCCGATCGGCGTGAACAATTCGGTGCCCGCCCCGGTATCAGGCAGTTGATCGCGCGCAACACCGACCATGCCATAGCAATGGGTGAGCCACGCCACCTTGCCATCGGTCGCGATCGGCCAGCCATCGGCGGTTATGCCCGATGCCATCGAATAGCCATCGGCCTTGGCAAGCGTCTGCGCGGGCATGAACGCGCCGATCTCGAATTCAGCGGGTGGGCGCGCGATGATCTCTGGCGGCGCGGTCTTCTCGTTACCGCCCCACTGGGTCACCCAATTTTCCTGGACCCGGTAGACGCTGGTGCCGTCCCACCAATGCGCCATCGCGATCTTGCGCAGATTCGAGACATGGCCGGGCGCAAGCTTCGCCGCGAGCCGGATATACACCTGGCGCCCGTCCTTAAAGGTGATCGCCATGATCTCTTCATCGGGAATATCGCGCCAATCCTCAGGGATCGCATCGCTGGGCGACGACGCAGTCTGGGCGATTGCGGGGAAAGCGGCGGTGAGCGCGAGCAGCGCGAGCAGGGGCTTGAGCATGTCCGCGAAACTGGCACGACGCGCCGCGCTTGCCTAGCTCCCTCACACGCTCTATCGGCATCGCCTTCCAGTGCATGCGGAGCGGTGGCCGAGTGGTCGAAGGCGCTCGCCTGGAAAGTGAGTATACGTCAAAAGCGTATCGTGGGTTCGAATCCCACCCGCTCCGCCATTTACCCTCTCTTTCGGGCTCGCTTAAACCTCCTTAAATTGCTATAAAACTGAGAGAAATTCGAGGTTTTCTATCTCATCGGATTTCACTCAATCCTACCACTTCCCACCACAAAGTGGTGGGTAAAATGGTGGGTATTTTGGAGCAGGGTTATGGGAAAGCTCACTGCGCTTAAGATCCGCTCACTGGCGGAACCGGGGCGGTACGCCGATGGCGACGGTCTTTTTCTCGATATCACCGGCAAAGCTAAGGGCAGGTGGGTTTTTCGCATTCAGTCAAACGGACGGCGAAGAGAGATTGGGCTCGGATCGCTAAAGAACGTCTCCTTGGCCGACGCGCGCGATGCAGCCTTCGTGACGCGCAAGAAGATCGCCCAGGGCATCGATCCTGTGGCGGAACGAAAGCAGGAGCGTCAGTCGATCCCCACCTTCCGCAAGGCCGCCGAACTGGTCCACGAGGAGCACGAGAAGGCGTGGAAGAATGGCAAGCATCAGAACCAGTGGATCGCGACGTTGAAGACCTACGCCTTCCCCAAGATGGGCGACCTCCTCGTCAGCGAAATCGAGGGTCCTTTGATTCGAGATGTGCTGGCTCCGATCTGGCTTGCAAAACCGGAGACTGCGCGGCGAGTCCGGCAGCGGATCGGCACGGTTCTCGACTGGTCGTACGCGCGGGGGTTTCGCGCAACCGAGGCGCCGATGCGGTCGCTTTCCAAAGGACTGCCTCGCCAGCCCAAGAAGGATAACCATTTCGCTGCCCTGCCTTATGCTTCCGTTCCTGAATTCCTCGAGAAGCTGGGCGAGCGTGAATCGGTGGGACGGGTCGCGTTGGAAGCGCTAATTCTTACAGCCGCGCGATCAGGGGAAATTCGGGGAGCAACATGGTCGGAACTCAACCTGAAGACTGCCTTGTGGACGATCCCAGCGGCGCGGATGAAAATGGGACGGGCGCATATCGTCCCCCTCGCGCCTGAAGCCGTGGCCGTTTTTGAGCGCGCGGAGAAGTTCAAGGTCGGCGCTAGTGACTTGGTGTTTCCCGGCCAGAATGTGAAGAAGCCGCTTTCGGATATGACACTCCTCAAAATTCTGCGGGACATGGATCTCGCGGAGACGGTGCATGGCTTTCGTTCGGCGTTCCGTGACTGGGTTGCCGAACAGACCGACTATTCGGGCGAGATCGCGGAGGCTGCACTGGCTCATACGGTTTCGAATAAGGTGGAAGCTGCGTACCGCCGGACCGACTTCCTTGATAAGCGCCGTCTTCTCATGCTGGACTGGGCGGCATTTTGCAAAAAGACTGCAGTGTCCTCGAATGAGGAACTGGAAGAGGGACAAAGCACCGAGGCGCCATAGCCGCGCCTCCCCGTGCGCGTTGTTGGGGAGAACATTCCGGGAAAAGGTTGTGGTCGGATCAGCTGACGGGCTTTTCCGCGATGATTTGGAGCTTTTTCAGCCGTTCGCGACGAAATTGGACTTTACCGCGCATTATTGGGGAAAAGTCAGGCCGCCTCATTGATTTTGGACTTTTCCGCGCCCAGTCTGTCTTTTTTCCAGTACCTCCGATTCGTTTGGAGCAATTTTTGCGATGGACCTGCCAGGCCGACCTTATGAAGCTCAGTTGCTCGGATATGCAGCGCTCATCGAGCATTACGGCTTGGAATGCCCCCCACCGCGCCGCCTTACGGCCATTACGGGAGTCGGGCAAAAGACATCGGTAATTCGCGAAGGCGTCGAGTGGCTGCTTCTGCCCCGAGGTGCGCGCTTTCGAGTACCGGATGAACCGATCGAACATATCGGGGTGGCCCTCAAGCACGAAGGCGTCGACCTGCGTGTACTCAGCCAGTTGTTCGCAAAGGACATCGAGGAAGAGCTTTCGCGGTTTATCGATGCCAACCGGGGCGGTCTCTACACTCGCCGTGCGTGGTACCTCTACGAATGGATGACCGGGCGGCGGCTCCAGATCGAGGAGCCTTACGGTGTTCAATATGTCCCGCTGCTCGACCCGAACCAGTATATCGTCCGCCGCGCGACGCGATCGACACGCCATAAGGTCGCCGACAATCTTCCAGGCGTTCCGGGCTTCAGCCCACTGATCCGCCGGACCGAACGTCTTTCTTCCGAGCGGATTTCGGGGTTGGCCAATGAGGCGCGGGCGATGGTCTCCGGCGCTGACCCGGCAGTGCTCCGGCGCGCGGTGGGCTTCATGCTATTGAACGAGAGCAAGGGTTCGTTCGGGATCGAAGGCGAGACACCGCCGCGCAATCGCCTTGAGCGATGGGGTCGCCTGATATCCGAGGCAAAGGATATTACCTTGTCCCTGGAGACGCTGGAGCAGCTGCAGCGTTCGCTCTTTGACACCAAGCAGAACTATTCGGCACTCGGACTGCGTCGTGAAGGCGGCTTCGTCGGGCGGCATGATGCACGCGACCAATCACCCATTCCAGACCATGTTTCCGCGCGGCCCGAAGACCTGCATTCGCTACTCACCGGCTTGCTCGGGACATATGATCTGTTGAAGCGCTCGCGCTTCGACCCGGTGCTAACCGCAGCCAGCATTGGCTTCGGGTTCGTTTTCATTCATCCCTTCGAGGATGGGAACGGGCGTCTTCACCGATTTCTTTTCCAGAAGGCCTTGGTTGATATGGGATTCAATCCGGAGGGTGTGGTGCTTCCCGTCTCGGCCGCGATCCTGGAGGACATGCTCGGATATCGCGCCGCGTTGGAAGATTATTCTGCGCCGACTCTTCCTTGGATCGAGTGGGAACCTACGGCGAAGGGCAATGTCACCGTCACCAACGACACCGCTTATCTCTATCGCTATTTCGATGCCACGCGGCAGGCGGAATATCTGGTCGATAGGATCGAACGCACCATCCGCTTCGCGCTTCCCGCAGAGCTGGATTATCTGCATCGATTCGATGACGCGAAGCAGCGCCTCGCGGCGATTGCGGACATGCCGGACCGCCTGGTCTCGCTGTTCATTCAATTCTGTGCCCAAAATGACGGCCGACTGTCCGCGCGTAAGCGGGAGGAGTATTTCGCGAATCTCCAAGAGGCCGATCTTACGGCGATGGAGCGCGCTGTGCAGGAAAGCGGTATTGTCGGCTTGTCAGCTGCGAATGGCTGATGCCGGATAGCAGAATCTAGCCGAGCATCCGTTTCTTGATCGGGTTTTGATCGAATCGGGGATGCCGCTCACGGACGATGATCTAAGTATTTGAATTTACGTTATTAACAACACGGCCTGCCGCTCATACTTTCTTGATTAGGAGTCCGCCGCCCCGATTTCCGCCTTGCCATCAACCGGGGTGGCGTGAGCTCCCGCAAACAGGTGCTCATCCACCTGTCCGGAAAGCACCGGATCCAGGCGATCGGCTTCCGCGGTCGCCCATTGCGTCCATTCTGCGAATGCAACCGGATCCAGACTGCGATGCCCCTTCTCGATTGCGACGCTAACCGAGGCGATCAACGCACGTAGATCCTCTGCCTGCCGTAACATCTCGGCGCTACGGTGCAGCGCCTCCAGCCGCTCCTTATTGCGCTTGGTTAATACCTCCTGCCGCCGCTCCTCACGCCAAGCATTCATCCTTGCCTCATGCTCGATGCGCTCCGCGATGCTGAGCCGGTGTCGCGCTTCCCCTGCGGCCACGACCGCCGCTGCGATCTCTGCGACCAGCGCTTCTAACTTGACCTCGCCGTCCTCCCACATGCGAGGAAAACCTTCTGGCAGGGCGGGGAACAGCCCGATCCGAAGTGGAGCTTTTGGACTCGGAAGCGCGTCACCATGACGTCGATGCGTGGGCATAGGTTCGCTGGGGTACTGGATTTGCACCTGAACGTCGTGGTCTCCGACCCTGGCGCGAAAGCTCGGCTCATGTTCGCCCCACAGGGCGCACGAATATCCCATCGGGGCCAAGGCATGCATCAGTGCGTTGACGATGCGTAGTTTGCGCTCCTGATCCGGCTGGTCGAATACCGGCGCAAGCTCCCATCTCGGATAGTTAGACGATGCGATCTTTTCGCGTCGGCGCTCGTCACGCCGAAGCAGCGCCTGCAATGCGCGATGAGGCCGCTCGAGCTTCCGCGATACCGAAATCTTTCCGATCTGCTTCAGCACATTCCGGCGCAATTGGTCGAGGTCTTCGGGGACCGCCTCGCTCGCGAACGGACCCTCGGGATTCTCCGCCGCGCCCGGGTCGGCGCGAAATCGGTCGGCAAGAGCACCGTGAACAAGCAAGAGAGTGTCTTGTCCCGGCTTTCGCGCTGGTAGCGGCGTACGCCGGACCGGCTTGCCTGCCTGGAGCTTGTTCCAATAACCGGGCTGTGGGAGCGGGATGCCATGCAGTCGAAGCGCCTTGGCCAGCCCGCTATCGGAAAGGCCGAGTTCGCCTGCCAGCTGACGCATCGGCGCAGACCAGGCGAGGTCGTATAGCCGCTCCCGGCTGACGCGTACTTCCGCCTGCTGGCAGGGCCACCAAGAGGTGCCCGAACCTCCGATCAACGTCATGCGAATCTCCGTCAGAAACTGACGGTCTGGTGCTTCAGGCTGCGCGTGCCCGCAACGGCTTGCGACACATTAACCCATGGTACCCAGCAGTCCTGGCGATCTACTGTTCGCCGGCCGAATAGAACATCGGATTGTGGAGCCAGGCGTTGATCGCGGATTCGCGCCAGCCGGCACAACGGGTGCTGATCTGAACGTTCTTCGGGAACGTGCCGTTCTACATCTTCCGGTACATTGTCGAGCGGCTGAGGCCGGTGCGTTCGAGAACGGTCTTGATCCGGAGAATGCGGTCGGGGGTGTCGATCTGCATTGGTATCACCTTGCATGAAGTGCTTCGTGGTGGTGCTCGCCCGGGGCGAGTTGGGCAGGAAATCTACGCGGTGAAAAGTGGCCTCTGGACGTCAGAGGGCGACAGGTCACGACAGCGTGCACATACGTATCTCTGGCGTAGGTTCGACATTTCAGGGGTGAAGTCTCAGGACGTCCCACGCTTTGCGTGACCGCGCTCTACGCCGCTTGAGCGGCACCGAGTCGCCCAGCGTCTCGGCCCATTCGGGTGACGATCGCCTGACGCGGGCCGGGCGCTGCCCGGCGGCGGAACGCGACAGCAGATGGGCGTGCGCTGGCGGACTGCTGCGCAGCCACCAGAGTCCGCAACGCCTTTGTCTTCCGCGTGGCACGCTCGATCCGGGCGGAGGGCGCGGCGGCGGCTGGCGCACGGGCGCGCGCGCACGCCGCCACGACGGCCGACCGGATTCGAGAGTGCTGCTTTGTGCTGGCGCCGTTGGCGCCGAGCGCTTTGCGCTGAAGATTTGCGGACGGCGCTGGTGCGCCGACGTTGCCTGCCGGCCGCGGCCAAGGGGGGTGGGCGTCGCTCCCTCTAGTCCCGTCGCGGTGTGCCGCAACCCGCTGCGCGGGTCCTCCACTGTGTTTCGGCCCTGCGGTGCTGCCCGCCGCTCAAGCGGGACTGCCGGTCTGCTCCTTGCCGCCCACCCCCCTTTTCCGGGGCCGGTGCGGTTTTCGAGGAGAAGGAAGATGGAACTCAAGCATATCGATATCGCCAAGCTCTGCATTTCGACTGCGAACATGCGGGCCAAGGGCAAGCCGGAACTGTCGCACATCCTGCCGTCGATCCGGGCGCGGGGCGTACTGGTGCCGCTGATCGTGCGGCCTGCCGAGGACAAGGACCGGTTCGAGATCGTGGCGGGTAAGCGGCGCTATCATGCGGCCCTGGCGGTCGCGGAGGAAGGCGGCGGGGAGGACTCGCTGCCGTGCGCGATCATGGCGGCGGGCGACGACGCGTCGGCACTGGAGGCCTCGCTGATCGAGAACATCGCGCGGCTGGACCCTGACGAGGTGACGCTTTGGGAGACGTTCACGCGGCTGGTGCGCGAAGGGCGGTCGCCGGAGGACATCGCCCTTACCTTCGGGCTGACCGAATTGCAGGTGAAGCGGACGCTGGCGCTGGGCAATCTCCTGCCCCGCATCCGGGGCCTTTATCGCAAGGGCGACATCGACGTTGCGACCGTGCGGCACCTGACTTTCGCCTCCAAGGCGCGGCAGCGCGACTGGCTGGCGCTGGTGGACGATCCCGAGGCGCGATGCCCGACCGGGCATCAGCTGAAGGCGTGGCTGTTCGGCGGCGCATCGGTGCCGGTCAGTGCGGCGCTGTTCGACATGGCCGAATATCCGGGCGAGGTGATTTCCGACCTGTTCGGCGAGGAGCGCTATTTCGCGGACACGGCCGCGTTCTGGGCGGCGCAGAATGCTTCCATCGAAGCCAAGGCCGAGGGCTATCGCGAGGCCGGATGGTCCGAGGTGGTGGTGCTTCCGACCGGCGACACGTTCCACAGCTGGGAGCATGAGCGCTGCGCCAAGCGCAAGGGCGGCAAGGTGATCCTTGCGGTCAGCGCGCGCGGTGAGGTGGCGGTCCATGAGGGCTATATCTCGACGAAGGAAGCGCGGCGGCGCGAGCGTGGCGAAGTCAGCCAGGACGAGAAGCCGGTCCGGCCCGAGGTCAGCGCACCGATCCAGAATTATGTCGATCTGCACCGGCATGCGGCGGTTCGTGCCGATCTGATCGGCCAGCCCTCGGTCGCGCTGCGGTTGATGGTGGCGCATGCCATTGTCGGTTCCTCACTTTGGAATGTCCGGATCGAGGACCAGCGGGCATCGAGCGATGCGATTGCGGAGAGTGTCGAGAACTCCGCATCGGAAACGAAATTCGACGAGAAAAGGCGAGCGGTGCTGGCGCTGCTTGGGTTCGATCCCGAGGCCCCAACCGTGACGCGCGGTTATGAGGGCGAGCATGGCATCGCCGGGCTATTCGTTCGGCTATTGCAGCTTCCCGATCCGGCGCTGTTGGATGTGGCGGCAATCGTCATGGGCGAGACGCTGGAGGCCGGGAGCGCGCTGATCGAAGTGCTCGGGCCGTTGCTCGGCACCGATATGGGGATGGTCTGGCAGGCGGACGACGCCTTGCTCGACCTGATCCGCGACCGAGAGGTGATCGGCTGCGTGCTGACAGATGTGGCAGGAGACGCCGTCGCCAGCGCCAACGAAGCCGCGACCGGCAAAGTGAAGCGTGGGATCGTGCGCGATTGCCTGACGGGCGAGAATGGCCGCGCCAAGGTCGAGGTCTGGGTGCCGAGGTGGATGGCATTCCCGCCAGCCGCCTACACCGACCGGGGCGGGGTCAGCACCGCCAGCCGCGCCGCGCGGGTCGCGGACCTCGCGATTTCTCAGTCCAAGCCCGAGCCGCAGCCATTGCGGCAGGCCGCCTGAGTATGGGCCTGGCGGTCACCGTGCCGCCAGACCTCCCATTCGCGGAGAACATCATGACCCATGATCCTGACCCCGTAACCTTGAAGCGGATCGAACGGGCGGTCCGCAAGCTGCCCCGGTTGCAGCGCGAAATCTTCCTCGCCGCCCGGCTCGATGACATGAGCTACACAGAGATCGCCGAGCGCACCGGGCTCGCGGTGCGCGATGTCGAGCGGCACATCGCCAAGGCGCTGACCAGCATTGACCGGCGCCTGAACAAGCCGCCGCGCCGCTGGTGGCGCATCTGGTAGCCTGAAAATTCAGCCTCGCGGGGCATGCCCCGCGAGGCTGTGCTTTGCTCCGATGCTCGGTTAGGATCATCCACCCATGCGTACCGACCTCGACCACCTTCCCCCGGCCAAGCAGCGCGAGCTGGAGCGCGTCGTCCAGATCCTCTTCGAGGAGTTCGGCGACGCGACCGCGATTGCGACGTCGCCCTGGAAGAAGCAGGCGCGCATCCTCAAGGTCATCCTTTATGGCAGCTATGCGCGCGGCGGCTGGGTCGATGAGCCGCATACCGCCAAGGGCTATCAGTCGGACTTCGACCTGCTGGTGATCGTCAATCACGAGAAACTGACCGACCGCATCGAATATTGGTCGAGCGCTGAGGACCGGCTCAACCGCGAACTCGCGATCACCAAGACGCTGCGCACGCCGGTCAACTTTATCGTCCATACCACCGCCGAGGTGAATGCCGGTCTGTCGGAGGGGCGGTACTTCTTCATGGACATCGCGCGGGACGGGATCGCGCTTTACCAGAGCGACCCCGCTGATCTGCCCGAGCCGCAGCCCAAGACGCCGGATCAGGCTCTGGCGATGGCGCGGGAGTATTTTGAGGAGTGGCTGCCGAGCGCAGGCGAGTTCTTCGGATCGGCGCAGCATTCGATCCAGCAGGGTTGGCTTAAGAAGGCCGCTTTCGATCTGCATCAAGCGACAGAGCGCTATTACCACTGCGTGCTGCTGGTCTGCACCTTCTACACGCCGCACATCCACAATCTCGGGTTTCTGCGGACGCAAGCCGAGCGAATCGATCCGCGCCTGATCGAGGCATGGCCGCGCGAGACCAAGGCGGATCGCTCGCGGTTCGAGAAGCTCAAGGCCGCCTACATCAAGGCGCGCTACTCCAAACACTATCGCATCACCGAAGACGAACTCGCCTGGCTGGGTCAGCATGTCGAGGCGCTGGGCCGCGTGGTCGAAGTGATCTGCACCGAGCATATCGAGGCGCTTGAACGCAGCGCTGCCGCCTAAGACGATCCCGGCCAGCAGCAACTTCCCTCAGGGACACAGAACCGACTCCGTGTGATTGCCTTGACCTGTGACCGGTCAGGACCGCGCGCAACCCTCGCTTCCGCCATTCTTCCCCGCCCCTTCGCGGCTCCTCGCGAGACAAGAATAGCGTCCGCTCAGGTCCTCCGCTTCGCTGCGGCCGTGCCGATGCGCGCCGTCCTTCGAGCCGGCCACCTTCGGTCGGCATCGACGGGAACGGTTCCCGCGATCAGAAGGAGAATCCCCATGCCTGCCATCGGATATGTGACCCGCGACGATAACGGTTCGTTTAAAGGCAACCTCAAGACGCTCAGCATCCGCGCCGACGTCGCGATCGTCCCCAACACCGGCAAGACCGGCGACACCCAGCCCGACTACCGCGTTCTTTCGGGTGACATCGAAATCGGTGCCGGCTGGAACCGCCGCGCCGAGAGCAGCGGACGTGACTATGTCTCGCTCTCGCTCGCAGCGCCCGAGTTCGGACCGCGGCGCCTCTACGCCAATCTCGGCCGCGTGCCGGGCGAAGCCGACGACCGCTTCGCGATCATCTGGAACCCAGCGGATTGAACGGGCGGGCGCGTCGCCTTCGGGCGGCGCGCTTCCTCACATCGGTGATTGGCTTTGAGCCAAAGGCGGAGGTGCTCGTCACCAGCTCTTTTGCGTCACGCGATGCGCTGCGCAAGTTCGCCCGCACCATTCCACACGGACCGACCGTGATGAACTATACCGCGCAGGTCGCGTCTGTCGCAACTATGCATCGCATCCGCTCGCCTGCTCCAGCCGTCGGCGGGCCTTCTGACCATTGCAAATACTATTCGTATCGTTTCGAGCTGAACTCGAGCGATCTAGTCACTGGATGCTTTCCCGAGGCGCGGATTGCATTATGCATGGCACGGAAGGGAGCGTGCGTGAGCGACGACAAAGACTTGTCACGTGCGGTTATTGATGCCGCGGCCACCGAGAAGACAAGCGTCTATCTTCTGGGACCTTCGCAGCGCGTCAGCTTTGCATCCCAGCAGCGCCGTGCGCTGAACCTGATCGTCGCGCTAGAACAGCAGGAGCTGATTTCGAAGCGGGACCGCGTCGCTGTCATCGGAGCCGGCATCGCTGGCCTGACCGCCGCCGCAGGTCTCCAGCGTATGGGCTGCGACGTGACGATCTTTGAATCTGGTCCTCGCATCCTTGACCGGGAGCGCGATAGCCCTCGGCGCATCCATCCGACCCTTTGCCACTGGCCCCAAGAGCCGCTTTCGCGAACGACAGAGGTTCCATTCTTCGACTGGCACAGCGATTCCTGCAGTGTTGTGTGCGACGCGATAAGCAAGGAATGGGAACGCGAGACTGACATCAAGCTGGTTTTGGGCCGGCGCGTGATCTCGGTCGAGAACCGCGGCAACGGAGCCATCCTGGTGACGGCCCGGCCCAACAGCGAGAGCTTCGGCGAATTTCGCGCGGTCATCATTGTAGACAGTCTTGGCAAGGAGGATGACCGCGGCTTCGACTGTCCGTCCTATTGGGATCATGACGACCTCGACACCATGAAAGCCGATGATGAGTTGAAATTCCTTATCGTGTCCGGCTGCGGAGATGGCGGACTCATCGATGCGCTGCGCGCTGTTCATACCGACTTTCGCGGTGGCGAGCTCCCGATCGACGTCGCCGCCGAATTATCGGAGACCGCGCTTGCAAGTGTCATCCGCGATGCGGAGGACAGCCTTCAAAGCGGCGATGCAGATGACCTTTCTCGTCACCGTATCGTCTACACGGAAGCGGTTCGGCGCTTGGCCGAAGAGGAGCTTTACAGACCACTCTACGAGCGGCTGAACGCATCATTGAAGACGCGTATCAAAGTCGTGCTGATGGACGACCGCGCCAGTCACCCCTTCTCCGGACAAGCTTCACCCATCCATAAACTGCTCATCGGACACGCGATCGCCAGAGGCGCCGTGGAGTTTCGCTGCGGATCGCCCGCAATCGATGGCGATCATATTTGGGTTGGCGACAATCGCATCCCGCGCGAGGCAGTTCGGGTAATTGTGCGTCAAGCGCCGTCCTGTGAATATATCGATCTCTTTCCGACGCTCGATTTCAACCGCCATCAGGTCAAGGCCTTGGCGCTCGACCTGGAAGCCAGCGTACGTCGTCGCGATGCATCCTATGTCGAACGCGCTTGGCCGAACCGTGATCGAACCGGCTCTGCCTTCATTGCAAGCAGACTGGACCTCGCACGCGAGGTCGCTCGAAAAGACTTCGACGGGGAAATTTCCGCCGGCACCGGTCGCTTCAACCTGCTGCGCGCGCGAAAGCCGTTTGCCCGCATTCCGCAAAGGATTTTTGGGATTCCCCTGGATCCGAAGGACGAAGAAGCTCCGCCGCCGCATCAAGCCGTGCAGCAGCATCCGCGCGTGATCATAAGCTTTGCCAGTGCGGACAAGACCTGTGCATCAGAGATCATCCAAGGTTTGAGACACGCCGACTTCGACGTTTTGGTGGATGAATTTGAGCCAGGCTTCGGCAATTTGCTGACCGACCGGGCAGACACCGCCCTCGCCGCCAACGACATCGTGCTGCCGCTCATCTCGAAGGCGTCCTTGTCTTCGGACTGGCTACAGATGGGGCTAGGTTCGCTAACGTCGTCGAGCGAGCTTCGCGACCGGGCAATCACGCTGCTCCCGCTGATCGTCGACAATGTGAGCCTTCCGGTATCGCTGAGCGTCCTCGAGAGCATCGACTTGAGTCAGGAACGCTCCATCCGCGTTGGCGCCCTTGTCGAGAAGCTCTCGGCGACCCGGACGAACGACTTTTCGCGAATGTCCGTCAAGGTATTTGAGAGCGCCACGGCTGGTTTGCTCGAAGAGCTTGGTTTCAATCTGATCTCCAAGGTCTCGCTCGACAACCACGGCGTTGGCTACGAAGCATTGCTTCGCTCGACCGATCCGTTTGGCGGCGTAAGCGAGCAGCGTTGGCTGGCGGTCATACTCCACCAATCCCGTCCGCGTCTCGATCTGCGCGCGATCCGCCAGCTAGCAAAGCTGGCAGAGAGCAACCTCAGCTTTTCCGGCTGCGTGATCGTCACCAGCGGTCGCCTCACCTCGGTCGCGCGTGACCTCGTTGTGTCCCTATCGTCGCGCTCGAGATTTTCATTGCGCGTTGTCGATCGAACCGAGCTCCGCCAATTGCTTGTGAAACGGCCGGCACGCGGCCTCAGGCCCGGTGCGGAGGCGGGCGCCACCGCATGAGCGATCCCATGCTACTCCGCCAACGCCTGAAGGATTGCCCCGCCGGCCAGGCCGGCTGGCGCGAGTTCGAACGCGTGTGCACCGACACATTGGAATATCTCTTCGTGCCTCCTTTAATCAGAGCGCGAAGGCAGTCATCGAACCGCACCAGAACCAAACGCCGGGACGCGATCCTGGCTAACCGCTCCACGGATTACGGCACAAATTGGGGGCGGCTTTATCGCGAACATCGAGTTCGCATGATCCCGTTCGAATTCAAGAACTGCGACCTTGAGGACATCGGTTCCGACGATGTCGAGCAAGTCGTCGGGTACATGGAGGAGCATTTCGGCGAGCTGGCGATCCTCTGCTGCAACAAGGGTCCATGCTCGACCGCGTTTGACGAACAGCGCGACCAGTTCATCAAAAAGAAGCGGCTGATCCTCATATTGACACCAACCGAGCTGCTGGAGATGATTTCCATCCGCGAGCGTGGCGATGACCCCTCCAACATGATCATGGACCTGATTGAAGACGTCTATTGCGGCTGTTGAAGATCAGGACTGCTCGCGATGCTCACCGTGGGGAGCCGTATCGAGCACGTCAAAGACTGATCGATCCACACTAAACGGCGGCAGCTTTTCGCTGCCGCTTGCCTCCTACCAGGCAGCTGATAATCGCTCGGTAGCTTCTCCATTGAGGGTAGGGGCTCAGCTTCACACCAGCCATCAGGGCCATCTCGGCGCAATGGATCAGGCGTCGATAATGCTCGCGGTCCTGCTTGATGGCCACGTCATCAGGAACGTCTCGCCGCGGTTCGCGAGGAGCGCCTGCATGGCTTCCGATACCGGACCCTCGACATGGAAGTCGCCGAAGCGCTCGCGAAGCATCGGCCAGACCCTGGACAGCACGCCGCTGCGGCGGGCTGGGGGACATATCCATACCCAGTCCAGGCCCCAGCAGCCCGGCTCCGAGCGATCCTTGACCTGCCGCCAGCGAAACGACACCGCGCCTTGGATGCGGCCCTCGTCGTCGCTCAGCAGAAAGCCTTGAACGTCCGGATCGGGCGTGCTGTCCGGGCTGTCCCACTGCACGAAGTCGAAACGCATCTCGCGCTTGAACGCCCAGGCGCGGCGATGCATCTCGGCATGCTTCCAGCGCGGCGACTGCGCATCGACCAGGTCGGGATCGTTCTCTTGGCCGCGCGCCTCGAGCAGCTGGGCATGGGGCTGCGGATCGAGCGCAATCATCCGATGCTTGTGTTCCTTGCGGTGCAAGGTGCTCGAGTCCGGATCGCCGCGCGTCCATTTATACCCGCACGCTGCGCACTCGGTTTCGACCGGGCGCGGCGCCTCGCGATACTTGGGCGATTTGACTCCGAGCGTGCAGATCGAGCCGTCGGTCGCCAGCCAGATTTCGTAGCGATAGCCGTTGGCGAATTTGCCGGCCGTGATCCCGGCGAACCCCAGGCTGGTATCGTCGACCTCGAGCACGATCTTCGACTTGCCGCGCATCTTGGGCCACCAGAACAGGTCGAGCTCGGCGCCGGTCACAAACTTCCGGCGCGCGATTGCCGGCCTGAGCGCCTCGATAAGGACCGCGGCGTCGAAGCTGAAGCCGAGGCTTTCCAGCCGTAGCAGGAACCCCGCTGCGTCCGCCGCGCACAAACCCTCGCCGCCGCCGGTCTCGATCGAGCGCATCCGCGGCCGCGAGTAGAAAGCCTGCCAGCGATAGCCGAGCGGCTCGACCAAAGCGGCTAGATCGAAGCCGGAGTCGAACCCCTCGATCCGCGGATCGAAGGCGTAGGCGAGATCCTCGAGCTGATGGCGGTACATCCAGCCGTCTTCGGCGATGCGGCGCAGCAGCGCCCGGCCGCCATGCGGCGTGCCCGCGCGCGTCGGCGCATTGAGCGATGCCCAAATCTGCTGCAGCAATGCATGGTCGACGATCATCGGCCGGCTCCCGATCATTTCGCGCGAACGGGAAGCCTAGGCCGGGGCCGGCGCCGCGCCAATCGCGCAGAGGGACCTGTCCACAGGAAAGAAGCGTGGCTCGGATGGGCGCGTGCAATTCTGTTGGTGCGGGCCCGGTGGCTACGCCTTGTGCTAATCGAACGATGCGCAAGGTTCGATGCTGACAAGTAATGCGCGCAGTGCGATCCTCGTCGCATGACCTTGACCAGCTGGATCACCTTCGCGATCGCCGTGCTCGGCGCCGGCCTCGGCCTGTTCAACACCTGGCAGGGGTGGCGCGACCGGTCGGTGCGGCTTCGCGTTATTCCCAAATATGCTGAAGCGGTCAACCACAATATGCAGCCTCTCGGAACGCCCTGTCTCTCGATCGAGGTCCAGAATCTCGGCGCCTATCCCGTCACGGTCGAGGAAGTGGGACTGCTGATCGGCCGCGCGCGCGGCGACTTGCCGCGGCGCGCGCCGTTTCCGGCCAACCAGGTGCTGATGGGACCATCGCTACCGCACCGTCTCGAACGCCATGACGCGATCAGTCTGGTCGTGGCGCTCGGCAGCCTGCCACGCGCCGATTTCACCGGCGCCTATGCGCGCACCGCGGCCGGTCATCTTCGCAAGGGAACGAGCGCCGCGCTCAAGGACCTAGTGAAGATCATGCGGTCGGCTTGAAGCGGCTCGCTTGCGCCGTTCTGGCGGGGACAGGGTATGGTATGTGGGGACGCTGGGGTAAGGGCAATTTCGCGCTATGCGCGCGCCGCCCGAGCGACGATAGTCGCAAGGTCTGAGTTCGGGGAGGAAAGACATGGCGCGCCGCGCAACGGCAATCCGCAAGATCAAGATCATGATTTCGAGCCAGTGCAACCGCCGCTTTCCCGATGGCGGTCGCACCCTGACAGAGATCCGGCGCGACATCCGCACCCGCCTCGAGGCGCAGACGTTGCTCGGCGCTCAGCTCTTCGATGTATGGATCAACGAGGATTCGTCTGGGCGCGGCACGAACCTCAATAGCTGGGACGCTTGTCTTACCGAAGTGCGCCGGGCCGACATCCTTATCGTCTTGAACGCCGAACATGGCGGCTGGGCGCCAAGCGACGGCGATATCGGCATCTGTCATGCCGAGCTGATGACCGCGCACGATGCCTCGCCGGCCAAGATCCGAATCATTCCCCTCGTCGGCAGCCAGCCGTTGCCCGACGAGCTTTCGAAGACCAATGCCCGGTTCAAGGCCTACGTCGCGCAGGTCAATCCGTTCGCCCCTTCGGTGCGTACTGAAGCAGAACTCCATGACGCCGTAGATTCCGCGGTAGCCGACGCCGTCGCAGCCTTGGTCGGCCTCGGGGTCCGAGAAGCGGGGAAGGGCGGGTTCGCATCGGGCGACGCGCTGGCCTGGAGCCGCCTGTCGTTCCACGACCGCGCGCAGCGGATGCGCGAGACGATGGCAGCGGCCCTGGTTGAGAGCGGCGGAACCGCGCACGGCGACGACCGCGTCGAGATCGACCTTGGCGGCGGACCGGTGCTGCTCCACCTCCATGCGGCGCCGGCGAGCCTGGGGGTCGCAGCGGCCCGCGAAGCGGTCGGACGTCCATTCCTCGCAGACCATCTTTCGACGCCGAGCTATTCATTGAAGACAGCCGGCCCGGTCCATGTCATCGCGACCCCCGCCGGCGTCACTCCGGCGCAGGCGCGCGCGCTGCTCGGCTTTCCCGACGCGACGATTGTAACCCCCGGGTTCGGCGTCTTCGCGGCCGATGAAGTCCAGCAGATCCAATTCGCCCTGCTTAAGGATTGCCGCGACGAGACGACGGTGCGCAGTGCGATCCAGCGGCTGCGCAGCTGGCTCGACGAGACCGGCGAGGCGCCATTAGTGCGAGAGCGTGCCGGGCGGCGGCGCGCGATCGCCGATGCGATCGCAGGCCAGCTCGCGGGGACCGCCAAGGCGTGATCGATGCGCGGCGCCGCACGTACGAGGGTCTGATGCAGTGAGCGGCATCCTTGCGCTCCTGCGGGCCACGCGTCCCACCAAATATGAAGGCGTTGAGGGACTGGTCGCGGTGCTGCTCGCCGATGCACTAGGTCTCGAGGCGCGTATCGAAGCCTCGGGTTCACAGCGCGGACGCGACATCGGCCTGTTCGATCGCGCCAGCGGTGCCGCGCGCCATATCGACATCGAAGTCAAACGCTATCAGGGCGACCGTCCGCCCGACAAGCGCGAGCTGTTCGGCGAGATCGCTGAGACTTGGCTGGCGCGTCCCGCGACCGAGCTCTGGGTCGTGGTCTCTACCGCAGCGATACCGGCAGCTGCGGTCGAGGAGCTCAACCGCCTCGCTTTCCATCACGGCATCGACGTACTCGTGCTCGATTGCGCTCCCGAGGGCGGCTCGCTGCTCGAAGTGCTGATCGCCGAGCGCGAAGCGGTGACGCTCGACTGGGTAGCCAGGACCCAGCCCGCCGAGCTCGACGCCTGGCGGACGGCGATCGCAGCGACACGCATCGGGCCGGCCTTCGCGGTGCAGGCCCAGGAGATCGGCGAGCGGCTCGTGTCGCGCTACGCCGGCAAGGCTGCGCGCGAGCATTCGCATCGCTGGCTTGCCGGGCATGTCGCGAGCCGGCGCGAGCGGTTCCGCGAACTCAACCAGTCGCTCGGCCGTGTCGGCCGCGCGCCGGCGATCCCGCGCGTTCGCATAGAGGCGGCCTGGCGCGACTGGCAGGCGGGGCGCGGCACCGAAACGCAGATGCTGGTGCTGCTCGGCGGCGAAGGTGACGGCAAGACCTGGTCGGCGATCGATGCGTTGCTCGCCGACAGCGAGCGCACGGTTCTCGTGACCACCTCCAACCTGTTCGACGATGGCGGCGCTGAGAGCCTGATCGCGCATGCCCTGGCGCGGCAATGCGGCGGCGACGCCGATCGCTGGCGCTCCCGGCTCGACGGCAAGGGCAGCTGGCCGGGTGACTTCAGGATCACCCTACTCGTCGACGGGCTCAACGAAACGCCGCACCGCCGCACCGACCTGCTCCTGACCGAACTTATGACGGGTCCGTGGAACGGCGTGCTCGACGTGATCGTCACCTGCCGCACGCCGTTCTGGCTGCAGCGCATCGAGCCCTATCTCCGCCCCCATGAAAAGCGGCTGACGCTCATCGAAGTCGGCCCGTTCGACTATTATGACGAATGGCCGCGCGCCCGCGCCGCACTCGGCAATATCGGCGCGCTGCCCGACGGGGTCACCGAGGCGCTCCGCAACCCCAGGCTGTGGAGCTTCGCTTATGATCTCAAGGACGAGATCGGCGGCATGGCCGAGGTCACGCTCGAGCGGCTGCTGGTCGAGCATTGGCGGCTGCGCATCCGCGAGCGCGGCGAACTCAGAGTCGACCCCGAGGCGTTCAATTACCTGATCGCGCGCAGCGTCGCGCCGCTGCTCGGACAAGGCGACGCCAAGCCCGGCATCCTGCGGCTGGGCGATGTAGAGGCAATGCTGCGCCAGATGGCGGGCGGCAATGTCGATTTGACCGCGGATCTTGCCGACCTGCGCGACGGCGTTTTCTTCGAGCCGGCCGGCGGCGGCGGCATGACGCTCCGCAACGGGCGGGTGCCGGCAGCCCTGGGCGTGCTGCTCGCCGAACGGCTCGCCGAGGCCGCCGGCGAGGACGATCCCGAAGATGCGGTGCACCGGGCGGCCGCCGCCTTCCTCTACGATCTTCCCGCAGCCGACACGGTCGAGCTCGTCGTGCGTACAGCCGTGTTCGCCTTGCTGGCGATGCCGGGCGGTTCGCCACGCGCGGTGCCGACGCTTCTGCGCCACTGGGTCTCGCTTCAGAATTTTGAGCGGGACTTCTACCGGGCGCTTGCGATTGTGGCAGCGGCCGCGCCCGAGGCGATGCTGCGCGCGATCGAGGACGAAGCGTCGGAGGATCAGTTCGCCGGCGACGCGTCGTCCGAACTTGCCAGCGCGCTGCGCGGGCGGCGCGATCAGCCCCAAGTCGCGTGCGCGCTGCACGCCGCGGTGACGCGCTGGCTCCGATCCTATTCGGTCGAGCATTTTCCCCGCATGGGCGAGCTTGAAGGCCAGCTGATCGCATCGCGCGTCGCCTGGATCGAATCGCTCGACGACACCGCCGCGCATTTTCTCGCCGAAATGCCGCTCGACCAATGGGCCCAGCCGCTTGGCTATTGGGCAAGACGGCGTGCGGCGCGGCTGCGATTCTATGGCTCGTCCTATGACTATATGACCTTCCTGCCCTGGCTCGGGGCGTCGGGCGATCATGACGGGCAGCGCCTCGCGGATTTCTCGGTCGCTGCGGGGTGCGCAATCGACCCGCCGCTCACCGATGCCGAGCGGGAGGCGCTCGCCGAATTCCTCGACGGCCGTCATTTGTTGGAGACCGCCGTCGTCCAGGAATTGCTCGACCAGCCTTGGGACGAGACCCACGCGCGGGTCCATGCCCTGGAGGAACACCGCGCCGCGCTCATGCGCGGCAAATCGCCCGTGCCGTTCGAGGATCTCTATGGCGACGGCAGCGCCAACGCCGCCGAGCATTGGCTGCAGCTCGAGGCTTGGCTTCTCAGGCACGACCCGGTGTTGCTCGAGCATCTGGTGCACAGCCTGTTTCGCGAGAGCGGCAAGATGGGCAAAAGGCGCATGACGCCGGGCCATTTGCTCTTCATCCGCGAGCATGCCCTGCTCCTCGGCGAGCCGGTCGTAGCCTATGTGGCGCGGCTCGGCGCTGCGGCGAACAAGCGGATCTCGTGCGATGCGATGCCCGCGGTCTTCGCGGTCAGCGATCCCGTATGGCACCGCGAGCGGCTGCTGTCGGTGATCGAGCGGTGGCAGCACCGGCTTGCCGATCTGACCGGCTATGCGCCCCACCGCGACGAATTTGCAACGCGGGCGCTACGCCTCTCCGCAAGCAGGGGTCTGAAAGCGCCGGCGCTCGTTCTTCTCGCCGATCTCGCTCGGCTCGGCACCGGTCCGCTGAGCGAACAGGATACCGAACTGCTGGTCCAGTTCTCCGCCAACGAGGACGACAAGATTTCCGGCCCGGCGATCGAGATCATCGATCGCTCTGAGGATCTGTCGCTCGCCCGCCGGTTCGCGGCAAGCGGGCGCACCGTCGAAACCGTGCACCGGCGGCGCGTGGCGAGCGCGCTTTCGGCGACGATTCTCCGCGGATCGGCGCAGCCCGACTACGCGGCGCTGCGCCTCCGCATCGTCGCAGGCAGCTTTCCCGACGCCGCGGAAGCCGATGGCTCGGTCGCCGCGGCGCGCCAGCTCAAGGCCGACTTCAATGCGATCCTGGCGCGCACCGCGAGCGAGAATTGGCCGGTCGGCGCTTGCGCCGACGATCTGGACGCGCTCGCCACTTGCGGCAATCTCGGACTTCGCCGAGTACTGCGTTCCGAGACAGGACTCGACGGGCTTAACCTATCGCTCGACGAGGCTGAGCGGTTTCTAGACGTTATCGGCAAAGACGATTCTGGCTATCTCGAAGCGCTTCTCGACAAGCCTGACGCAGTGAGCGACGGCGCACTGGTTGCGGCTGAGGAGAAGGCCTGGCTGGTGTCGGCGCTCGCGCGCCGCGCGCCGGTCGAGGATGCGATCGCCTGGATGCTGCGCCTGCATGCGCACTACCGCCTGCGCATCGACCATAAGGGCTTACTGGTAACGAGTGCGGTGCGGTTCGCCTTCACCGATCCACGACCGGAGATCGACGCGTTGCGCAACCGCCTTGCTGAATCGGCTTGGTCAGACGGCGCGATGCTCGACCTTGTCTGCATGGCCCAGCTCGAAGGGCAGGAGGCCTGGCTCGACGCCTGGATCGAGCGTGAAGACAAGGCGGCAAGCCGGGCGCAGCGCATGCGCGCCTTGTTGCTGCGCGGCTGGCGCGCCTCACCCGAAGACCGGGAGGCTCTCGAAGTGCATCCGGACGAGCTCGGCTATGACCGCTTCGCGCGCGCCATCGCATTAGCACGCGCCGCTCGGCTCGAGCGGGTGCGGCAAGCTATGCACGCTTATGCGGCAGCATCATCGGTGGGCTCGGCCTGGCTCGCGCACCGGCAATTGCTGCACGCAATCGATCGCCGCATCCATGTCGAGCATCAACTGCAGGGCTGGCCTGAAGCGCTGCCTCGCGCCCGGCGCGTCATGCACGAAATGGCGACCGGCGACTTCGAACGGATGATCCGGCGCAATGAAGGCGATCTCGATAGGCTGTTCGCAGGCGCGGTCTCGCCGCCCTCGATGCCGCCCTGGGGCCATATCGAAATCTATTCGCCGCAGGACGATTGGGGGTGACTGCGGTGTGTGGCGACCCGAGCCGCCCTCAGGTTTAACGACTCCTTGAGAGAATGCGCGTCCGGAAACTGCTAGAACGCAGACACCCAACCCTTACCTTACAATCAGTGCCTGGTCTCCGCGTTCTAGCAGCTTTCGGGCCTGACGTTTGGGCGGGGGAACGACCGGGGTGAGGCGCGAAGCCGCCGTGGCCGGATCAGTCGGCCGAGCTCGGATTTCCAAATCCACGTTTTCCGCGGCGTTGCCACGACAGTAGGAGACCTTCGCGATCTTCGGTGCGAAGCCGCCCCGCAGCTTCGAGGAGCGCGCCGAATATCGTCGCGCGATCATCCTCCGTCAGTTTTACCAAGCCAGCCTTCACGACCAAGCCGCCGAGGCCGATCAACTGACGCGTTCGTTCGCGGCGCTTCATCACCCACTCCCGCTGATCAAATCGTGCGCGACTGGCCTCAAGGCGATGGCGTGCCGCGGTTGCCCGACGCCATGCTATCCGTGCTGTCTCGAGCGCCACCTGCATTCCCGCTCGTCCGCTGAAAGAACGCGGCGCCACGCTTGCGCCAACTCTCCTTTGCGCTGGAGTCTTTGCTGTCCGCTCCGGCGAGAAGCAGGCCGGCCAATTGCTCGACAGGTAGCGCGTCCGCTCCGGTAGCGATTACCAGCTCGCCAAGTTGATGGAGCTTACGGTCCTTGAGCTGCCTGGCCTTGTCATTGAGCGCCTTCAGCTCGGCATCAAAATCGCGCGGTTTACGCATAGCGTCGTCCTCTGTTGAAGCTTGAGGACGAACCAGTTATCGGGTCGCTCGATCAGCGACAACAACTTGAAATCTCGTGGGACTTCGCGGTCGCGAGAATGATGAAATCTTTCGAGGGCGCGCTTATACGTCGTGCCGACGTGCTGCTTCAGGTGTAGATGGTTTGCCGTCATGGCGATCTACCACTTCTCGGCAAAGGTCATCTCGCGCGCTGCTGGATCATCGGCGCTGGCGTCGGCTGCGTATCGCTCCGCGTCGCGGCTGCATGACCAGCGGCTCGACCGGCATCATGATTTCTCCAATAAGGCCAGCGTCATCCACTCCGAGGTGATGCTGCCGGATGGCGCGCCCGAGAATCTCTCCGATCGCGAAACGCTCTGGAATGCGGTCGAGGCCGCCGAGCTGCGCAAAGATGCGCAGCTTGCTCGCGAAATCGAGTTCGCTATTCCGCGCGAGCTATCCGAGAAACAAGGTATTGCGCTCGCGCGCGATTTCGTCCGCGCCGAGTTTGTCGATCGCGGCATGATCGCCGACCTCAACGTCCATTGGGATGTCGGCGCCGACGGTCAGGCCAAGCCGCACGCGCATGTCATGCTAACGCTGCGCGAGGTCGACGAAGACGGGTTCGGGAAGAAGAATCGCGACTGGAATGGCACTGACCTTTTGGAAAAGTGGCGCGAGCGTTGGGCCGAGCACGCCAACCTGCGCTTGGCCGAACTCGATATCGATGCGCGGATCGATCACCGATCGCTTGAGGCGCAGGGCATCGAGCTGGAGCCTCAACATAAGATCGGCCCAGCGGCATCGCGCATGGCAGCGCAGGGGCTTGAGTCCGAGCGTGTGGATGAGCATCGCGAGATCGCACGCTCGAACGGCGCGAAGATCATCGCGGAGCCGCGGCTTGCGCTTGATGCGATCACCCGCACCGAGGCAACGTTCACGACGCGTGAACTCGCCATGTTCGCGCATCGGCACAGTGAGGGAAAAGAGCAGTTCGAATATGTGATGGCGGCGGTTCGCGCGTCGCCGGAATTGGTCGCGCTCGGCAAGGATGGTCGCGGCCAAGACCGCTTCACCAGCCGGGACATGATCGAGACCGAGCAGCGTCTCTCACGCGCGACGCAGGCGCTTGCCGAGCGCGAGCGGCATCGCGTCAGCGAGCAGGATCGCGGTCACGCAATCGCCAATGCCGAGCGTCGCGGCCTTATGCTTTCCGCCGAGCAGCGCTCGGCGTTCGAGCATGTCACCGACGCGAAGGATCTCGGCGTTGTGGTTGGCTACGCCGGCACCGGCAAATCCGCGTTGCTCGGCGTCGCGCGCGATGCTTGGGAGCGCGCCGGCTATCAGGTCCAGGGTCTAGCGCTTTCTGGCATTGCCGCCGAAAATCTGGAAAGCGGTTCGGGTATCGCTTCGCGCACGATCGCCAGCATCGAACATCAATGGTCACAGGATCGCGAGTTGCTATCGCGCGATCATGTGCTGGTGATCGACGAAGCCGGGATGATTGGTTCGCGCCAGATGGAGCGCGTCATTGCCGAGGCGGAAAAGCGCGGGGCCAAGGTCGTGCTGGTCGGCGACCCCGAGCAGCTACAAGCCATCGAGGCTGGCGCCGCATTCCGCTCGATTGCCGAACGGCATGGCAGCGTCGAGATTACCGATATCCGTCGCCAGCGCGAAGACTGGCAGCGCGATGCCACGCGGCACCTTGCTACCGGGCGAACCGGCGAGGCGCTGTACGCGTATGACGAGCATGGCTGCGTCCACGCCGCCGAGACGCGCGAGCAGGCGCGCGCCGATCTTGTCGACCGCTGGGATCGCGATCGTGCTGCCGCGCCAGGAGCAACGCGGATCATCCTCACCCTTACCAATGACGAGGTGCAGGCGCTCAACCAGGCCGCACGGGAGAGAATGCGCGATGCCGGGCAGTTCGGCGAGGATGTCACGCTTCGCGCTGAACGCGGATCGCGTACCTTCGCTTCCGGCGACCGCATCATGTTCCTCAAGAACGAGCGGAGCATGGGCGTGAAGAATGGCTCGCTTGGCATCGTCCAGAGCGTGACCAGCGCCCGAATGGCCGTGATGCTCGATGATGGTCGCGCAGTGGCGTTCGACCTAAAGGATTATGCGCAGATCGATCACGGCTACGCGGCGACGATCCACAAGGCGCAGGGCGTCACCGTCGATCGGGCGCATGTGCTCGCAACCCCCGGTCTCGACCGGCATGCGGCCTATGTGGCGCTGTCGCGGCACCGGGACAGCGTGGATCTCCATTACGGTCGAGACGACTTTGCAGAGCCATCGAAGCTGGTGCGCGCATTGTCGCGTGATCGTGCCAAGGACATGGCCTCGGATTACTCGCAGGAATTCTCCGAGCGACGGCAGATCCGACTGTCTGAACCCGTCGTGGAGAAGACAAGGCCAACGCCGACGCGCGATCCGTTCGCCGGCCTCGACCTACGACCAACCTCGCCCCGGCCGTCGCATAGCATGTTCGAGGGCGTTCAGCACCAGCCATCACAGTCGGTACGCGCGACACAGCCGCTCGGCCTGGAAGGCGCAGTGCAGCGGTTCGCGCGCGCTACCGCTGACATCATGCGCTTGCGCAATGACGGCTATACCGAGCTACCGCACCAGCGAATCGCTTTCGACAAGGCGAGTAAGGCGCTGGACGCCCTGCGACCGGAAGCTTCACGAGACCTCCGCTCGGCGTTCGCACGCGATTCCGGCCTCATTAGCGAAGCTTCTCAAGGCCGTGCCACTTCCGCCATCCGTGCGATGGCGCTGGAGGCAGAGCTACGCGCCAGCCCGGAGCGGCGCGCGGATCGGTTCGTCGATGATTGGCAGAAGTTGGCCCAGCAACATCGCGCGCTTCGCCGCTCCGGCGATGATGTCGGTGCCCGTATGATCGGTCAGCATATGAGTGCGCTGGGCAAGAGCATGGAGCGGGATGCACAGGCCGAGTCGCTGATCCGAAAGCGGCTTCTTGAACTCGGGATTCAGCCGCGCGAGGGCGCGTCGATATCCCACAGCATCCAGGATTGGCTCGGCCTCTCGCGCGGTCGCGGGCTTGGGCGATAGACCCGCCATATGGACCAGGATAGCACCCGCGAAGTCGGCAGCAGCTTGGCAGCGCATGCCTTTGGCGAACTCCGCGCCGAGGTCAGCCTGCTCCGCCGAGCCGTGGAACGGCTGACGGACGAGCGGATCGCGCAGCCCGATTATGCGCCGAGCCTGGAGGAAATCTCTAAGCGGATGGAGAAGGTTGCGGCTTGGGCCGGGCGTATCGCTCAACATCCAGCAATGCAGCTAACCCCGGAGTCAATTGGCCGGGAAATTGCTGCCGCCGCAGCAACAAGCCGAGAGCAGGATCGGCAGATGCTACAGCAAGCTGCTGGCGGGATGGATGCTACTGCTGGCCGCATAGATGCGGCGCTTGCGCGGGCACGATCGGCTGCCGAGCAGGATCGCGAGCTGCTCCGCAACCGTATCGCATTTGCCGTTGCCGGAATGGTGTTGTAGGCAATTCTGCCGGGGGTTGTCGCAAGGTCCCTTCCCGCGAGTTGGGCCGTACCGGAGAGAATGGCCGCCCGCACGGTTGGAAAAGACATGTGGCGCGCTGGTGAGCAGATGATGGCCAACGCCGATCCCGAACGCTGGGAGCGGATCGTCGATCGCGAGCGACCAGAAGCTAAGTCGCGGGGAATGTAGCAACCGCTTTGCGCCCCAATCTCGGTCATTCAGCCCGCCGATGCACAATGCTAAAAGCTGCCGTTCGCTAGCAATAATATTTCGAGTTCGCCGAGTGGATCGCTGGTCACGCGGTTTGTGGTGGTGATCGGTTGCGAACTGCGCGCTCGACCTGGACCTCGATGCCATGGTCGACCGCATTTATGTAAAGCGGCTGAGACAACGCGTGTGTGACCGGGCTGCGTCAATCCCGACCGAACAAGAAGAACAGATTGACCCGCTTGACCAGGCAGGCAAGCTAGAGGATGTTGCGCTTGGCCGTCCCGCCAGACCTTCCACCGGGTTAAAGCGGACCTTTTGCCTAGCTTGAATGGATCGACTCCTTTGCGTGGTCGATGCGTAATCGGTGGACATCGACCTTCGGCAAGGACGATCGATCATGGCAGCTATTCCACTCACCGAATCCGCAGTGCGCACGCTCAAGCGCGGCGTGGTCAGCCGGTTCCCCGGCGACAAATCCTCGCATCTCTCCGAAGCGCTCGCGGCGGCACTTCGCTTCAACACCAACATGGCGCTGGTCGATGTGATGCGCCGATCCAATCCCGAAGACCCCGAAATCCTTCTGCTCGACGAGGGCCGTTTTCTCGACCGGCTACGGACAGTTGCCGGGCGGGAACTCACCTCGGCCGACCGGTCACTGATCTTCGACAACCTGCGCTTCGCTGAGCAGGACCAGGTGATCCGCACTCGCTCGATCGGCTTCACAAAGGTTCGCTATGCGAGGTCGAAGCGGCGTATGGCGTGGCGCAACCTGATGATCCACGCGATCAACGCAGGCATCGAACAGCGGCTGTTCACGGTCCGGCCGGGCGACAATCGCTGGCCCGGTGCCCGCAAGGATCGCTTCGATGAGAATGTTCCGGCGACTTTCCGGTTCCAGATGGAAGGCATGCCCGTGGTCGCCTCGGTCCATGACGCGGGCTATGACGAGCTCAGCATTCATGTCGCTGCCTGGCCGACCAAGGATGCGGAATATTGGGTCCCTGCGGTTAATGCTGGCCGGCTCGCTGGCGAGGCCTTCGCCATGGGCTGGCTCGAGCGCCGCGACGGTGCCTGGCTCCAGGTGGCGCGCGACAGTCGGCTGACCAACAGCTTCAGGTGTAAGAACACACATCTCGACCTGTTGGCGGGGCTGGAAGTCGCGCCGCTTGGCTATGCCGACCGGGGCAGCTTCAAGCTGTGAGTGCCGAGGCCGCACCACATCCTGAGATGGATCCGGAGAGCTGCTGGACCTACCTCGAATATCATGGCTCATCGGGAACGCAGGATTGTGTCGAGGCGGTCGAGCGGCTGCTCCAGAGCGACCGAGCGCTAGCCTCAGCCACGATACTGACCAATCCCAAGAAGGATATTTCCGACCACGCGTTTTTCCTGACCGACACGCGGGGGGACGAGATCGTCATCAAGAACGGGTTCGCTTCCGGTTATGGCGGCGGCGGACCCAAAGGCCTTTCGGCGACGATCCGGCTGCTCGACTGGCACGGCGTGATGCTGGACGAGATCGAGATCGAGCATGCTTTGATGGACCGGCTGAGCGCTTCGGCGCTGACGCTCGCCGATGTAGAAAGCATCCGCAATGCTCGGCCAGTACGGCCCCATCGCTATTGGGACTATGTGTTCGAGCAGGATGACCGGCCGGCGCACGAGGGAAATCCCTGGCGGCACCGCGATCCGGTCATTCCGTTCACACTGCTCGACGAGCGGCTGGCACCCAGTGTTCGCAGATTCTGGGACGACCCAGATGGCGTGCTGATGAAAGGCCACCGTGCGTTGGAGCAGGCGGTGCGTGTCAAGGCCGGCATTTCGAAGGAGGAGGCGACGGGCGGTCCCGCTGCAGTCTATCGCCAGGCATTCAACGGTTCGCCTCCGCGCCTCAGCTGGCCCGACGTTACGTCATCGGAACATGCGGGACGAGTGAACCTGTTCATGGGCGTGTTGTCGGCCTACCGCCACGTCCGTGCGCATCGTGACGAAAAAGCGCATCGTGACGCGCTTCTGAGCGAACTTTTTCTTCTCAACCACCTGTTCCGGCTGGAAGCGGAAGCCGGACTAACGACAGAGACGGGCGCGAACGCGCAAACCTAGTGCAGGGTATTCGTGCAGGTAACGCGCACGGAGCGGTGAACGCGCTTTGTCGAGACGCTGGCCCGGCGAATGGAAGTCGGGCCTGCCTCAAGAATGAAATCTCCGAGAATTTCGAGCCGCCGGGTGCTCGCGGCGTAGGCTGATCCCGGCTCAATCCCAGTTTGCATCCGGGCGGTAGATGGTGTCCGCTGCGCGAGCAGCCAGCGTCTGCGGAAAGGGGGATGGATTGCCGATCGCACCAGTCTTCACATCGCCGTGCGATCTCGCCTCGCGTCTGCCGGCGATGATCGCCGAGTTTCTCGATATTGAGCAACATCTTAAGCGGCGCTTTCGCGAGGACAGTATCACCGACATCCTCATCGCCTCGCTGCTGTCGCTGCCTGGCAACGATGTCGTGGTGCAAACACCGTCTGAGGCTAAGACCGGCGGTGATTTCGATCTGGTCATCGTCGATCCCGGGAGTGAGGACGCCATCCAATTCCGCGTTCAGGCAAAGCGACTGACGCCCCATGCAAATGACTGGACGACTGGGTCCTATGTCGAGCTCTCGCATCCGCACAACAGCGGAGTCCAATCGCGACTTCTGGTGAGCGGTATAGGCCGGGAATCCATTCCAACTATTCCCCTCTACGCCTTCTACAACCCGGCGCATGTCTGCGTTGCCTCGGGTGAAACAGTAACAGGCATCGAGCTGGCGAGTGGCTGGGAAATTCGGGAGCGCGTGAAGGCAATGGTCAAGATCAAGCCCAAGCGTCTGCCCTACAAGCGCATAGGGTCGCTGCAGCCGCTCTTCTTTCCACTGTCGACGATCCTCTGCCCACCGCGACCGGTCGGCGGCCCAGTAATCCCGTTGCCGACCGAAGCCCGCAACGCGGTCGAGGCGGCCATCGAGACGCGCAGCTCGCTAGCGGGCTTCGGCCAGACGCTGCGCATATCAGCGCCGCCCGAAGTTCCAGTTCTAGCGGGGCCGGATAGTGGCGGGCGCCGGCGGTCCGACGCGGTGCCGCGCGATCTGCGCGCGCGGCAGATTCCGGCGATCATCCGGACGGCGATCGAGCGGCGCCGCGAACGGATCGTGCCGGCTCGCGTCAAGCGTCCGCGAGTGGTCCTCATCGCCGAAGGCAATTCGGCTGAAACTTAGTTTCGCAACGCCAGACCGGTGTTGGAACTGGGCCGCTCCGCAGTGTAGGCTGCCTGATTGTCGACATCCTCATCCGTAACCCGCCGGTCTGCTCACGGCCCATGAGCTACTGTCGACTATCGATGCAATCTGCCGGTCTGGAATGCGTCCTAATGTCGGCCATTCCCGAGCAGACCGCAGACACCCATAAGGGTCGGTCCGCATTGCAACGACATCTCGCGCCAGACGGCGACTGGCGGGTGGAATGCGGTCAGTCTCACAGCGCCTCCGGCATACGAGAGAACGCAATAAGAACGAATTGCCTTCCTGGGCGGAATCTGTAGCTTCCGCTACGCGTGGTTTGATGGGGGGAAGAAATTTGCAGTTGTCAGAAGAAGAGATCGAAAATCTCTCGATCGATAAGTTCATCTTTCATGTCGTTCATCATCGTAACGATGAGCCAATATTGCTCGATGAGACGCCCATCGGAGATTTCGAGGATTTCTTCCTCGAAAGAGCGATGGAGACGTTGCGCGGAAACCGGTTCACCTTCGCCGACGGTTCCATAACTAGGACCCTGCTGAAGCAAGTTTTAGACGACGAAAGCCAGTTTGTGCCGGTGTCAAAGACGCTCGCACAGACGTTCCACGCTGGCAGGGATAAGCGCATCAAGGCAGGCGTGATGATCTTGATGACGCTGGTCACCGGACAGCGCAAGCTATTGTCCGTTCTAAAATACGACCATGAAGAGGCCGTCACGTACGACATTACCGACGATGCAAAGGCGATTCTGAAAGCAATCGCGAATTCATTTACGAAGTCTGCCGACGCGTTGCAAAAGTCTGCCTTGATCGAGATTGTCGATGGCGCTGACGATGGCAACATTGTTGTTGTAGACAAAACCGTTCGTCATGAGATCACCGATTTCTTCCGTGGATTTCTTGCGTGCAAGCGCCTCTTTGATGACAAGCAGATGACCCAAGCCGTCGAGACGCTGGTCGTTGAGGTGGTAAAAAAGCATCAGAACGACCTGCCGAACGATATCACGCAGAATGTGCGCGGTCGGTACTACGAAGCGGTTCAGAAGCGCGATAAGTTCGATGCAACAGAGTTCTTCGCCGAATTTTTCGGCGCACATGGTAGCGCTGCTGTGCGCGCCAGCTTCAACAAAGGCTTGGCAAAAAAGGGCATGGAGGGCGAAGTCTTCAGCTTCGACAAAAGTGCAGTGAAAAAGCAGCGTCCACAGAAGTATAAGACTGCTGAAGGTGTAAAGATCGACGTTCCGGAGCAAGCTTCGGATACCGTGAAAACGACGACGACGGCAGCGGGCACCGTCGTCACCATTACGACCAGCCGATTGACGAATCTATGACGCTCGATGAGATGATCGAACTCGGCGCCCTGTTTCAGCGAATGGCAGCGTCGGAAGGTGCGACCTTTGCCGAGACGACGTCGGTCTGCCGAGTCGATCAAATCTCTAAAATTGCCGCTACGGACTTTAAACGGATCTCTGAATTGGCCTCGGCGCTGGCCCGGGCCAAGCGAGGAAAGCTGGCCGTGTTCGGGAATATCAGCGGGGAAGTTGACCTCGCAAAGGGGGACGTGTCGAGCATAGAGGGCGAAGCTGTCGCCGTTCGTTTGACTAAGAATGGCAAAGCGGAGTCCGCCTACTTTGTCACTAGAAGAGGCTTCGAGACCGCCCTCAGCGATGCAGAGTTCATGTGTGGCGCTCGCAAAATCTGGATTGCCGAAGACTTTTTGCCCTTTTCCACGAGATCATGCGTCTATTCGCCGTGGGGGATCGCGGTCGAACACCAGCACCTCGATGACACCTTCGATAGCCCACGGCGGTTGGTTCGGGATCAGAGCTATCTCCTCGCTCCAACCGACATCAGACCTTGGTACCTTATGACTCCAGGTAACCGGACTTGCGGTGTTTTTGCTGCTTGGAAAGAAGCTGCTGTCACGAACCTGATCTTTTGCCTGCCAAGCGAAATTCGAGCCTCTGGTGAAGCCGGACAGGTCGTGCTGAGGGGCGCCAGGTCTGCCTTTGCCGATGTTGATCTCAGCAAGCCGAAATTTCAGCTTTTTGACGTTGTCACGGACGCGGTCCGGTGGGTCTACGATCAACGGCGTGATACCGAGACGAAGTTCCACCTGCTCAACAATCATTTGGCATTGTACTGGCCGGGCAAGGCCAAGTGGCCCATGGGTCTTGCAAGCGTGCTGGACCACGCGTTGGCCAGTGCCCGAGAGGCTTTTGCTTTCCACCTCCAGGACGACAGCAAGGAAGCAATCAAATCCCTCGGCGATCTCCGGAAGGCCCTGCAGGAAGAGGTTGCGCGATCGCAGACAGCCACGCGCGATCTTTTGTCTGCTCTTTGGCGAGATGCAGCGATAGCGGGTGCGGCGTTTGCTCTGCGTTCGGCTACAACGAATCCTTCTGCAGTGAACATTGCCTCGTTGGGCGCAGCAGTTCTGCTGTTTGCGAGCTTGCTGACGACGGTGCTTTCTAATTGGCGATTCGACGTCCTCGCTAAGCAAGTTCGAGCCCAATGGCGGCAGCGCCTTTACGCTTTCATGTCCGAGGAGCAGTGGACTGAGCTGGTTACCCGACCAGTCTCTCGAGCTCGATGGGTTTATCGAGTTTCAATTGTCCCGGTGTTCGCAGTCTACGCTCTGCTGATTGGTGCACTCCTGTGGGTGGTGTGTACGCCGAAGTGAGGCGGTAGCGGGTCCTATCCTCGCTCGCTGTCAGACGCTTGGCGGCCGATTGGCGAGTTATGGCATCGGCTTACAACCGGTCCGATCTCACCGTCTTCGCATTTGTCTACAGCGTTGCCTTCATGCTCCGGTCGGGAACGTCCGCTTCGCACCGATATCAGACTGAGCCTACGCTGGCCTCCAATGACGGCAACGGGGTCGGAAGCCGACCCACGCATTGGCTCGAACGAACGGCAGCTTTGCTCTTTCCAGCCGCCTTAACCAGACAGGCAGGAGACGGCCCAAATCCAGACGTTGGGGCCGGAGCCCCTGAAATGACTGCTACTGGGCCGGTTGCGGACTGGCAGGTTTCGGGCGCCGCCTTTCAAAAGCTGCCGTAGCCGTTCGGTGCTGATGCACGGCAGCCACCGACCAAGAATCGGTCTTCCAATGCTTCTCCGTTGAACGTCCGGTCCTGCCAGGGCGGGCCATTCGCAGGCTGAGAGCTGCCCGCAGTTAACCGTCGCCATCCGAGGCGATGTCCATCTCCTCGTCCTCGTCTTCGTCGGCGTAGCCCTCTTGTTCCTCGGCGAGCTTGGTAAGCCTCTTGCCGTTCCAGGACCAGGCTTGATGCAGGTCGTTGGAAGCCACCAAATCGGATGTGACCGAAGCGTGCCTGTTCTCGAACACGAGCCATACGATCCGGGATTTCGTCGCGATGAGATAGGCGAGCAATTTCGCCTTGTCGAAGACCAAGGCGACATCGTCGCCGTGGCCGATCTGTGCGGCGATCACCTCGCCGGATGCATCGATCCAGCTACGCGCGCCGTCCCATTTTGCCATATTATGGATGACGAGGTCCGAAGCTGGTACCCAGAGCGAATGCGTCGGCGTTTCGGGATCGTCGAAATTACTGACGATCACCGATGCAGGAATGCCGAACTCGGGATCGAGCGACCATTGGCTGGAATGGGCGCGCAGGGCGGCACCTTCCGGTAGTTCGCCCTGATACAGATCGCGCAGTTCGGGAATGTCCGAACGGGGGATGGACGAGGCGAAGGACTTCTTCAGCGCGTTCATCTCGCTGTCGGGAACCAGCATCGCCGCCACGCGCCGGGGTGCGAGCAGATAGCGCCCGCTCGCCTCGTCGTCATATCGCCAGCTCTGATATCCGGCCAGCAGCAGCCACTTCTCGCCAACCAGTTCGATGTCCCGGCTGGTGAACAGTTCGGCAGCCCAAGCCTTCGGCTCGCGTGCCTCGGGGCGGGTGGACGGGGCGGTGAAGAAATCCCAGACGCTTACGCCAGGGAGCGGCTCCGCCAGGTTATCCGACAAGTCCGTCGGATCGAGCGTGCGAAGCGCGACGGCCTGCAAGTCGGTTGGGTTTCGAGGCGATCCCCAAGTGGGCGGTTCATGGGGAAGGTGATCGTGGAGGCGACCCAGCAGCCGCGCCAGGAATATCCACTGATGCTTCTTGCTGACGCGCCGATGGCGGTTGGGCACGCCGCGTTCCTGGCCATGTTCCTCGCTGAGCTTCCAGTCATAGGCGAGCGCGAATTTGCTCGGACCATCATAGCCAAGCGCCAGGATTTGCTCGACAATCCACTGGTTGACGCGCGCCAGCGTCAATCCGGCGGTGGCAAGGCCGAAATCCCTGGCGGCCGGCTCGACGACGTAGCGCGCGAAGTCGGGTTGCCACTGTTTCCCCAGTTCCAGGTTCTTCGGCAGGTCGGGATGCGCGGCTTCCAACGCCGCCCAATCCGGAAACATGAAGTGAAGCGGCCACGCGCTCGCATAGGGTGGCTGCACCGCTGCTGGAGCCGGTGTGCTTGCCATGGTGCCTGCCGCAATGCCCTCTTCGACGATGAGCCGCCCCAGATCTCGGAGTAGCACATTCTCGGGCGGCATCCCCGAAGCGAAGAAATTGTCGAAGACCATGTCGGCGATCTCGCCCCAATAGGCCGGATCCCGCTTCAACAGACCCGTGCCATACGCCGAATTCAGCACGCGCTCGCGAATGAAATCATCGTCGTATCGGATGAAGCAGTCGAGCAGCTCGCCCGATATCGGCTGTGCGACCAGGAGGCGCGTCAGTGCCTGGGACGCCTCATCGCGAATGAGCAGGTCGGCACTGCCGGTGAACCAGGCCAGGGCAATGCCGAGAAGAGCGGCCGATTCCGTCGACAAGTGCGAAAGGTCCTGATCCCGCGCGATACTGACGAGTTGGTGGCCCGAACCCCCTTGCTCCCAGGCCTGCTTCAGCGCCGAGGCCCAGAGGGCGTCCCGGTCGAGTTGCTGATAGCTCCGGAGCCGCGAGTCCAGCCACTCTGCATTCACCGGATGCCTGGGCACCGCCGCCACCGCGAGAACCTTGTCGAGAACGTCGATGAGATCGACGAACCTTCCGTGGTGCAGCACCCAGGCCGTGCTGGTGAAACTGGCGAGATCCCGCCAGGCCAGAACGCCTAGTGCCAGCATCGTCACTTCCAGGTCGGTCGCAGTTCCCCTCAGCAGGTCGGCGATCTCGATGCCGTGCAGTTCGGGCAGGAGGATCGAATAGGCCTGGATGAGGCCGGCATTCTCGGATACGGCGTCCGGCGTCGCCACGAGCGCCGCCAAGTCTCCCGAAAGGAACCGTGCGCTGACGGTCGCCTTGTCCTGGTCGGCGATGCTCGCTTGCGCGATCAGCACATCGCCCAGGCGCTCGAAGGCGAACCGGAGGAAAGGGCTGCCACTGTCGGACGCGACCGAGACCAGGTCGGCCTCTTCCATCGCTCTGAGCAAGGATTTCGATGCGCCCTGCGCTGGCCGAACGCCAGCCAGGATCGTCCGGGCATCGGCCAGCGGCAACAGGCGCACGCCTTTCTGTCCCATCGCTTTGGCAAGGGCCAGAGCGCCGTCTTGCACCGGATTCTCGATGCGGACGTCGAAGTCGAGCAGTTCGGCTGCCTTCCTGTTCGCGCCGTCGAGGATCGCCGAGATCAGCTTGGTAAGGCTGATCTGGCCGCCTGAAATGCGATCCCATTTCATGTTCACCGCCGCCCGGCAGACCAGATGCAGGAACAGCGGATTGGCGAATTCGGGTTGCGCGACCACTTCGGCGGGCGGGCCAACCTTGTAGAATGCCGCAAAGGCGTATGCGGCGTCATATTCGCGGCCGGCAAAGCCCGCATGCGTGAAGCTGGGCAGGTCGTCGGCTGCGGCCCCGAGTGCGTCCTCGATGAAGATGTCCCGGCAGGTGAGGAGCAGCTTGATCGGCTGCCCTGCGACATCGGCCTTGAGTTGGGGAAGCCAGGATCGCCATTGCTGGCGATCAGGGGTCTCATTGATCGCATCGACGCAGATCAGGAACGGCGCATCGGTGCCTTCGGCGAACGCGGCCAACACGCCGAGAATCTCGGACTTGCTCGCCGTCGGGCCGATGCCCAGTTTGCTCGCCACCACGCTCCACAGGTTCTGGCCGTGCGTAATTTCCTGCCCGAGTATGGCCAAAGCGCCGCGCCCTGCAGCAACCCGTTCCTTGGTGGCATCGATCGTGGTGTGGGTCTTGCCGATGCCGGCGGGCCCCCGCATGAGCAGGGTGTCCGCTCCGGCTGCGATCGCAGCCGGGCTCTCGGCAAATGCGAGGATGTCGTGCAGGAGCGTGCATGCCTCGCGGGCGTGATCGAGATCCGCGGCGGGGAATGCAGCCTGATAGGCGGACTGATATTGCCGCCAGCGGATGTTGTCGTTCTGAGCGCCGTGCATTTTGTCGAATGCGCTTTTGACCGCGGCTTCAAGGGACTGGGCTATGGGAAGCGTTTGACTGGCGAGCCTTTGCAGCGCTGCGCGATCGACTTCCGTGAAGGAAAGATCCTCGACCGCGGCAAAGCGAAGGTTCGCATCGCTCAGGGCTGCCAATATCTGCGCGGACGGACCCGGATGCGCTTTGGGCGGCATGCCGCTCCAGACACGAACAGCACCGCGCAACCGCGCATCCCAGCCCTGATGGGCCGCTGGCCAATCCGGATCGAGGCCGAAGGCCTTGATCGTATTACCGGCGTCGTTTCCGACCCGGAGACGGGGCGAATATCGAGGCCCGGCAACGCCTTCGGCGACAGCCACGGCGCTTTCGAGCGTCGCCATGCTCAGGTTCGGCGAGCCGAACCAGTACAATATGCGCCCATCGGAATTGTCCATTCCGAGGAGCCGAGACTTCAATTCGCTCTCATGCCACCACTCGACCGTGATCGTGGCGCCGCGCTTGGCGGCACGACCGATCAGGCTCTTCCGCCAGGTCTCGAGCTTCTCCGCCTGGCCTTCGCCGGCACGCGCCTTGACCGTCGGTGTCGGGTCAAATGGCAGGGTGACGACATAGGTTTCGAGATCGGGATGATTGTCGAGCGCGGTGTCGAGCGACTTCTCGAGCTGCGCGAGATGCGCGGCCTTCAACGGCAGGAAGTATTTCGACTGGAGGCCGATGACTTTGCCGCTGGGGAGGCGCCAGATCGCTTCGACGCCGCCATCGCCACCGGCGCCGCGATAGCGCTCGTAGCTCGAACCCGCAGCCACGCTCTGACGATGGAATATCTGAGCGGAGAACTCTTCAAAACCCTCTCTCTGATCGCCGCGCTCGGCACGAATTTTTGAAAAATCGATATCAGGGATCATTCGGCAGCCAGAATAGTAGGTCTCGATTGCTGTCCGTTTAAGCGGAAAGGAGCCTCGCGTCATCCAGTCGATGAGCACTCACAGGTCGAGTTGTTCGACATTGAAGTGCTGCGCTCCTACCCAGATGCTTGGCCCGACGTCTGGTATTGATGCACCTGTAACGTTTCTCGCATGACGGCCGGTGGCCGACACTTGCCACCTCATCCATTGCTTTCTTAGGGACGGCAGGTGATCAAAACTGGCTCTTCTGACGCAGTGGCGCAAATGTTCGCTCACGACTCTGTTTTGTTATCGGCGCCGTTTGCGAGACGCACTCCAATCAACTGAGCCGACGTCCTTCAGCCTGACGAAGGTCGCGTCAGGAGAGGGATTGGTTTCGACGAAAGCCATCGGTTGCGGCGAGTCCACCACGACGAGACCGTGGACGACCGGCACGGCCGGTAGCCTGTAGCGACGCGTCAGCGCCTCGACGTGTTCCCGGACGTGGGCTGCTCGCTTCAGATGGCGCATCAGGTTGTCGGGCTTATTGTCGTGCCTGGGCACACCGCGGTACTCCGACAGCCGCCTGGCCGTCTCCGCAAGGGTCCGGCAGAGCTTGATGTCCTTCGCCTCGATGACCCAGACGTGCCGCCGGTCCTGACTGAAGGCGAGCACGTCTATGTCGCCGAGGAGCTTCATCTCGGGCGTCGCCTTCTGATTCAGCGCTGCCCAGGGCGCGACGCCCGGCGCGGCGTCCAGCCCAAGTGCAGCGACGGTTTCAGCGACGCGGACATTGAAGGCGTTTCCGGCGGCGTTTGAGGCACGACCGACATGACTGCGCATGACTTTGCTCGACCAGAACCGGTCCTGGAGGCTGCCGTCATAGGCGCCGGAAAGATTATGAATGGCGGCGCGCTCCACGACGGCCGGTGCCACGGCGATCATCGGGTCCCCATCCGCGTCGATCGCGAGGAGGGGACGGCCGATGATCGACTGTGGCCGGTCGAAACGCCCCAGGTCATAGTCGTTCGGGAACGCATCCGACGGGACATCCGCCCATCCGTCCCTCGATCGAAGTGTCAAGCGCTCGATCACTGGCTCGATCGCCTCGCCCTCGCCAAGACCCATCGCAACGAGTCGCCGGACGAGCTCCGATCTTCTGAGGGTCACCACGTCGCGGCGATCGGCGATCGCGAGCTCGCAGGTGCCCGCGCTCAGATCGCCGAAGGTTCGCAAGGAGCAGTGAAACTCCGCCTCGAGCGCCTGGACAAGTTCGGGCTCGAGCGATCCTCGGTCGTCGCGCGGGTTGGCCATCCTCTCGTCATAGCGCTCGATGTCGCGCTCGCGCGATTCCGCGTGCATGACGGTGGAACTCGGCGCCAGCGTGTTCTCGCCGAAGCTGTGATCGTAGAGGAGGTCGCCGGTCGGGCTGATGACCAGACGCGGAGTGAGCCTGTCGCCCATCAGCGCCGGCAGAAGCTCGCAATATCCGAAGTGCTGAAGCGCGACAGCGCGCAGTTCTTCGAGGTCCATATCGCCGACCAGGCTTCCGCCTTCCGCCGGAGCGTGGGACGCCGCCACTTCGGCGAGCATCGCGCACGCGCGCAGGTTTGCGTTCGTGGCGTTACGATGCTCGAGACTGACTTTGCCGTCGGCGTCAGCGCCATGGATCGCGCGAAGCGCCCGCGCCGTGACGGCCCAGTGCTGCTCGTCGGCAATGCTCGCTTGGAGCAGCGACAGCGATGCGGTGACCAGCTCCAAGCGGTCATAGTGCGCGACAGAGACGAGAAGGCGCTCTAGCGTGCGCGCATGCAGCGACTTCAGAAGCGCCGCGCACTTATCTCGCCCCTCGATGACTTCTCCAGGGCTATAGCCTAGCCCGAAGGCATGGCCCTGCTTGACGATGGACACCGCTGATCGCGGGACCGGGCTGAACTTGCGCCCTATGATCTGGTGCAGCCGGAGTTGGTCCGCGACGCGCTCCGGATAGTAGGCGTGCCGCCAGCGGACGTCGGTCGACGGGACCTTGGACCTCACCCTGCCGACTGCAGTCACCCTGTCGATCCCGTTGCCGATAGCCTTTTGGATGCCCTCAAGCAGCCCCGCGGCGAGCGCGATCTCGGCGCGGTTGTCCACACGTCGGGCTCCCGCCTGCCAAAGGGCGGATGCGCTAACGGTGCCGGTGCGCTCGCCAGGATAGGCTGCGACCGCAACGGCGTCATCGAGCTCCTGATCGGTCGGAAGGGTGGCCGCCAGATCATCGATGGGTTCGAGGCGCAAGTCGATCATCACGGGCGCGATCGCCGCTTCGTCGCCATGGTCCACCAGGTCGGCGATGAGCGAGGTCCAGTGAAGCGCAGCCTTCCAGTTCTGGTAGCCATCGTCGAAGCGGTCGGGCGTATCGGGCGAACGGAGTCGAAGCCAGAGGGGGGATGGTCCGACGAGAACGGCTCCGAGAAGGGTGCCTTGCCGAATTTCCCTGTAAGACGCGTAGATCGGCTCGAGGACGCCGAAATCGGCGATCGGGTCGAGCCGGCCCACGGTCCGCCAACTGCTATCTGGCAGTTGGACACTCCGCCGGTCGAACGCGCCTGCGGCGCGCTGGCGAGCTTCGAACAAGCTGTCGGTCGGCATCGCGATGTTGATCGGAGGAACCAAGTCGCGCCGCCCCTGTGGTACCAGCGTGTGGTCTGTCTGGCGCCACCATTCGTGCAGGTTGAGCGGACCGCTCAGGTTCTGAAGCTCGATTCCTTCGGACTGCACCATGTCCTCAAGTACCTCGAGCCTCCAGAAATCTGTGAGCGTACCGTCCTTCGCGCCTCCGAGCGCCATAGCGTCTGCGACGTCGATACCCGCGAAACGCCAGGCGCTGAGGTCGTCGGGACGCCGGAAGTCGATGACTTCTCCCGGTCCCCATCCTCCCATGAGGTAGACAGTCACACCTGCCATGAAGCCGGGTCGGCCCTCGCAAGCCTCGTTTGCGGACCGCATAGATGCAATTATCCTTGCTTGCCGCTCCCCGTTGGCGGGCGCCATGTCGCCGAACCCTGCCTCTCGCCAACCAGACAATTTTCCGGCGATCAGCTCGAGGTGGACATAGCGTCCGGGCGCCTCTTCGCGAACCAGTGAACGCGTGGCCTCCCCGAGGCTCCATCGGGTTGGCACGCCTTCCAGATTGGCAAAACCGGTCTCTGCGAGGCGCTCGGCCTGGACCGCGAGAAGTGCGTCGCCGATCTCTTGCTCCCGGTCGGTCTCAAGCATGTGATCGACGATTGCCGCGCGGACGGCCATGCTCACCGCGGACGGCACAGCGAGCAGGATACCGGTCGGAGTGCGCAGCAGCGGCCGCGTGTCGAGCTCGGCGCGCCCAGCCGCCGAACCAATCGTCGGAGGAAGATCGTCGTCTTCGATGATGAAGCGATCGAGCAGTGAAAGTTCTAGCTTGGCCGAGGCGAGCGCGCTCGTCGACCAGTTCGGATGGGCGGCCAAGGCAGACAGCCTCGTATCCGGCGGCACGGGGACGTCGGCCCATTGTCGACCACTTCCCGGGACCCGGAGCCCAAGCCCGGCGCGCTCAGCGGTCAGGTCGGAAAGCAACAGCAGGGTGTGGACGGAGGAAAGCATCTCCAGGTCGCGTTCGTCGGCGATCCGTTCCGCCGCTTCCAACAGGGTTTCGGTGTAGAATGTCGGGTGTGCCCAGGTACCGCAGATCAACCGTCTGTCTCCGCGCCGCGTCGAGACGGCCTGCAGGAACAGATCCTCCGACGGGTCCTCGAACCGCGAGATGTCGGACTTGCCAAAGTCGGCGTTGAGAAGGCGCTGGAGGTCGCTGCGGCCCGGCCGAGTTCCGCCCTTCGCCAGGCCGGCGACCAGCCGACTAGCCCAGTATAGCCGGACCGAGTGGACGTGCAGCCGCGGATCGAGCTGCAGCGCCGCGAGCGCGGACAATGCCGTGTTCCGGTCCCAGCGCGCGATCCTGCGGCCCATCTGCGGGCTGCGCGCAATCGCCTCCGCAGGGGTGCTGGGCAAAGGCCGCATCATCCTCGGGCTGAACAGGGCTAGCGGCGCCAGAACTTTCGGCTCGTCTTTCTCTGACGCTGAGTTCGTGAACGGTATCCTTCCCATGAACGCATGATGTTGCGGGCAATGGCAGGCGTCTAGGGTAATATCCGCGCTGTTTGACCAGCACGGCCCGCGATTGGCGAGAATTGCGGGCGGGGTGCCGACTGTTATCAGAATCCGCCGTTCGGAAGGCTTGCGTGTAACGACCGCTTTGTCCCCAGACCCGACCATTCGCCTGCTATTTGAACGGACAGCAGCTTTTAGGATCGACATCATCCGTGGGAATGACCGACATTGGGGCGCATAGCAGTCGCGTGCTGCACCATGTCGGGCCAGAAAATCGCGCGCAATGTGGTAGGAAAAGTGGTGGGTCTGCGTTGCAGCACCGCCATTTATTACCAATATCTCAATGCGTTATTTGGCTATTTCAACTTCCACCCGCTCTGCCAAAGACCCCAGCACGGGTCTCCGATCTTGGGCTGCGAGGAAACTGGCGCAGGTTTGCGCCAGTTATTTCATACAAACCGCCGTGGCACCGTCGTCATTCTCAAGAACTGGGGGATTTAGCACGTAGTTTGCTGGCGCATCTCTGCGCCACAGAGGATCGGTGCGGTTTCCCTGATATGCGGGAATAGACAGGAAATTTATCAGAAATCAGCGACCGATGCAGGCAAGTCATGGCTGCTCGAAGGCGATCGGGCGCAGAAAAGGTCGGGGTTCAGTGAGATGCGGACCACGGGACCTACTTTTCCTGTTGCTGCCCGCAACAGGGATTTACACGGCGCCGAACAGGCAAATTAGCGTGCGGGGATTGTCGAGGCAGCCATTACTCGCCTTGGCGAACGGCGGCTGGACTTGGCTGAACAGCAGGCCGGGGGCTGGCGCGCGGACGCCATGGACGGTCATCTAGCCCGAATGGTGGATATTCCGCGGCTGAAGTGCCCACGGCCCCGGGGTGTGATCGGTGCATCCGTCGCCGCATACCATCGTTGTTAGCCGTGCGAGCGGTGGACGGTGGCCGGTCATTCCGGCCTCCGTCCTAGATCACCGCGAAGTCTGTGGCGCTGAGTGCGAGGCCCGGGCTGAGCATTCCGAACTGTACGGCGGCGATGGCGCCGGTGCCGTCGGCGTCGAACCACAGCGCGCCTGTGGCGGCG
>SEFZ01000103.1 GCA_004173185.1 Sphingomonadales bacterium
TTTGTCGACCGCAGGCGAATTCCCCGCGGCGTCGGAGAAAAAGTACCATAAACTGCGCGAGGAGCTCACCACGCAGGTTGAGAGCGTGCAGTTCCACAATACCAAGATCGAATATCTGGTCGATCAGCTCTATAGCTATAACCGGCGCCTGACCGCGCTCGGCGGCCAGATGCTGCGCCTGGCCGAACGCCACAAAGTGCCGCGCAAGTCGTTCCTCGACAATTATGTCGGGCGCGAGCTGGAAGAGAATTGGATCGACGGCGTCAGCGGGCTCGATAAGAAATGGGCGGCCTTCGCCGAAAACGAAGCCGGTGCAGTCGACCGCATCCGCATCGAAATTTCGGAAATCGCGCAAGCCGCGGGCATGAGCCTGACCGAATTCCGCCGCGTCGTGAACATGGTCCAGAAGGGCGAGCGCGAAGCGCGTATCGCCAAGAAGGAAATGGTCGAGGCGAACCTGCGTCTCGTGATCTCGATCGCCAAGAAATACACCAACCGCGGCCTGCAGTTCCTTGACCTTATTCAGGAAGGCAATATCGGCCTGATGAAGGCCGTCGACAAATTCGAATATCGCCGCGGTTACAAGTTCAGCACCTATGCGACCTGGTGGATCCGCCAGGCGATCACTCGCAGCATTGCGGATCAGGCAAGAACGATCCGCATTCCGGTCCATATGATCGAGACGATCAACAAGCTGGTCCGTTGCAGCCGCCAGTTCCTCCACGAGAGCGGCCGCGAGCCGACGCCTGAGGAAATGGCCGAGCGTCTGTCGATGCCGCTCGAAAAGGTCCGCAAGGTGATGAAGATCGCCAAGGAGCCGATCAGCCTCGAAACGCCGATCGGCGACGAGGAAGACAGCCACCTCGGCGATTTCATCGAGGACAAGAATGCGGTCATCCCGGTCGACGCCGCGGTGCAGTCGAACCTCAAGGAAACGGTCACCCGCGTCCTGGCGTCGCTCACCCCGCGTGAGGAGCGCGTGCTGCGCATGCGCTTCGGCATCGGGATGAACACCGACCACACGCTGGAGGAAGTCGGCCAGCAGTTTAGCGTGACGCGCGAACGCATCCGCCAGATCGAGGCGAAGGCGCTCCGCAAGCTGAAGCACCCGTCGCGCAGCCGCAAGATGCGCAGCTTCCTCGACCAGTAAGCCCTTCGGGTCTTTCAGGCATCAGACACCCCGCCCTAACCGGCGGGGTGTTTTGTTTTGCGCTTTCGATCAAGCTGTTGCCCGAATGCTGCGATGCACAATTTTTTGTCCGGCACTCTTTAAATCTTCACATTTCCCTCCCAGATAGCGCTCGTCAGACCGATGCGGGGGCTTCATGAACGGTTCAGGCGCCGCCCATCAAATGGCACTCATTCCCATTCAATGGGATTTCATACACGATCCAGAGCAGGCAGCCGTTCGCTGCTGACATGAAAAAGCTCGGAAATCTGGGGCTCGCGAAAATTGGCACGGCCTTTGCGATGTATTCGACATCGGCTCGGGGCAGTGCCCGCAGTCCAAGGGAAAGATAAGAAAATGGAAAACGAAACCGCCAACCTCTTCCGCCGCCGCGACACCTTCTTCG
>SEFZ01000104.1 GCA_004173185.1 Sphingomonadales bacterium
AGCCTTTGCGGCTCATGAGCCTCTGGCCAGCCATCAGAATTCCGGCGCGGGTGTCCTTTTCAAGGATTGTAACGGTCATGGCCGAACCATAGCCTGTGGTAGACCGGTCGTCTAGTTCCACTGTGGCTCTCAGTCCAATCGCGCGCCCTTTCGCCGCGATGTCCGTTGCATGCGTCTCTGGCCTTTCAGGCCTAGGCCGGCAAGGAGCCCGAGAAAATCGTCAAGCCGACAAAAGTCACTAGACGACCGGTCTATACCAGACTATTCAGCTCATTGCAGGCTTCGTCAGCGATGCGCGGACAAGCCGTAGGGGGCGGCTCTGGCCGCTCCTCTTGAGACGACCGGTCTATTCTGACCGTTGGGTTTTTTGCGGAGACGCGTCGGGTTGTCCGCGCGTTCCGACACACGAATGGAGACACAACATGAAAGTTCTGATGGTCCTGACCTCGCACGACACGCTCGGCGACACCGGCCTCAAGACCGGGTTCTGGCTCGAGGAGCTGGCGGCGCCCTATTACGCGTTCAAAGACGCCGGCGCGGAGATCACGCTGGCCTCGCCAAAGGGAGGTCAGCCGCCGCTCGATCCCAAGAGCAACGAGACGGACAACCAGACCGAAGCGACGCGCCAGTTCGAAGCCGATCCCGCGGCGATGGCCCAATTGGCCGACACCGTGAAGCTGGCGGATGTTTCGCAAGCCGACTTCGACACCGTCTTTTATCCCGGTGGCCACGGCCCGCTGTGGGACCTGGCGGAAGATGCGACTTCGATCGCGCTGATCGAGGCCTTCCTCGCCGCGGGCAAGCCTGCGGCGTTCGTCTGCCATGCCCCGGGCGTCCTGCGCCATGTGAAGACCGCCGATGGCCGTCCGCTGGTCGAGGGCAAAAAGGTCACCGGCTTCGCCAACAGCGAGGAAGACGGAGTTGGCCTTACCGCCATCGTGCCGTTCTTGGTCGAGGACGAACTCAAGGCCAAGGGCGGTCTCTATTCGCGCGGTGCTGACTGGGCATCCTACGTCATCCAGGACGGCCTGCTGATCACCGGCCAGAACCCAGGTTCGTCGCCGGCAACCGCCCGGGCGCTGGTCGATGCCGTCAAGGCCGCCGCGTAAGCGCCTAGGCCGTCCTGATATGTGAGCGGACGACCGATCCCGATGCCCTCCAGGGGTATCGGGAGCTCGCCCCGCTGGCGCGCAAGACCCGTCTGCTTACGCCGCTGGCCTTGTACGGGCCGCTCTGGCCAACCGGAAGCAAGGTAGCGTCTCTCGCGTCCTGCTTGTGGCGGGCGGCGACGAATCCGAAGAGGGTGGCGTGTCGGACGAGCCGCACGCGATCGCCGTTCATCACGATTTCACCCAACCAACACCATGGCCTTGCGCGGCGGGAGAAGCCGCCACTGTATCCTAAAACCCTGCCTCGGCCGGGGAGCAGAGATGTCCGTGCTTTTTCGCCTGTCGATCAGGGCCTCGAGGCGCGGCTTGGTGGTCGTGTTCCCGGAGCGATCTGAGAGTCTGCTTCTGGCGCAGGCCCGCTATCGGAAACATCCGCTCCGATCCAACTCGCAA
>SEFZ01000105.1 GCA_004173185.1 Sphingomonadales bacterium
ACGCTGTCGACCCTCATCGGGCGGACGGTGAAGGTCACGCGGGCTGGGCGCGAGTATAAGGCGTGCTGCCCCTTCCACAACGAGAAGACGCCCAGCTTCACGATCAACGACGAAAAGGGCTTCTACCACTGCTTCGGTTGCAGCGCGCATGGCGATGCCATCCGCTGGATGACCGACCAGCGCGGGCTGTCGTTCATGGACGCGGTCAAGGAACTCGCCGCGGAGGCCGGGATGGAGGTCCCCGCCGCCGACCCGCGCGCCGCAAAAAAGGCCGAGGAGGCGGCGAGCCTGCGCGATGTCGTGCAGGGTGCGGCCGACTGGTTCACGCAGCAGCTGGACAGCAGCAACGGCGCCCCGGCGCGCGATTATCTGGCCAAACGCGGCATATCCGAACCGACGCGGCGCGCCTTCGGCTTCGGCCTCGCGCCCGAGAGCCGCAGCGCGTTGAAAGAGGCGCTCAAGAAATTCCCGACCGCGATGCTCGTCGAATCGGGGATGCTCATCGCCGTCGACGACAAGGAGCCCTACGATCGCTTCCGCGGTCGGCTGATGATTCCGATCCGCGACGCGCGCGGGCGGGTGATCGCGTTCGGCGGACGCATCTTGGGCGACGGCGAGCCCAAATATCTGAACTCGCCCGACACGCCGCTCTTCGACAAGGGGCGCGTTCTCTACAATATCGACAAGGCATCGCCTGCGTCGCGGCAGACCGACCGGATCATCGTCGTCGAAGGCTATATGGACGTGATCGCGCTCGCCGAGGCGGGGATCGCCGATGCCGTTGCGCCGCTCGGCACCGCGCTGACCGAGGCGCAGCTTGGGCTGATCTGGCGGATGGTGCCGGTGCCGGTGCTGTGTTTCGATGGCGATGCGGCAGGACAAAAGGCAGCGATGCGCGCTGCGATGCGTGCGCTGCCCTTGCTCCGCCCGGGTTTCAGCCTTGCCTTTGCAACCCTGCCCGCCGGCCAAGATCCCGACGACATCGTCCGCGCACGCGGCGCCGAGGGCTTCAACGCGATTCTCGACGAGACGCAGCCGCTCGTCGAACGCCTCTGGGCGCATGAGGTCGCGGCGGGACCGCTCGCCACCCCCGAGGAGCGCGCCGCACTCAAGACCCGCCTGCTCGCCCATGCCGACGCGATCGAGGATGCCGACGTCCGCCATCATTATCGCGAAGCCTTCCGCGAGCGGCTCGACATGCTCTTCGCGCGCAAGCAGCCCGAGCGCGCGCAGCGTCAGCCGTGGACGCCAAACTCGCCACGCGGCGGTCAATATGGAGGGGGCAATCGCCGCTTCGGTTCCGACCCGCGATTGCAACCTCCGACCGACGCGACGCGTTCGATCGGACAGGCCGGGATTTCAGCGCCTTATGTCGCAGCATTGATCGGCGGATTGCTGCGTTTCCCCGAAGCGCTCCGGCGCAACGAGGAGGCGCTGACGCGGCTGCCGGTGGGCGATGCCGGCGACGCTGAGCTGCTCGGCGTAATGCTTGACACCGCAATGCGCGAGGAAGGGCTTGATTGCGAGGGGTTGCTTGCCATATTGGAGCCAATG
>SEFZ01000013.1 GCA_004173185.1 Sphingomonadales bacterium
GTCATGGCCTGCGCAACCGGCAGGGCCGGGATGGGTTCCGCCGAAACCGGATGCGGTAGCGATTCGGGCCGGCGGGCGGGGGCCAACGCGGCTTGCCTGGCCTCGCGCTTGTCCAGCATCCGGCGCACGACGAACGAGAAGCCGAAGGTGATCAGCGCACCAAGGACGATCTGGATCAGCCGGTTCTTGAATCCGCCGGGCAATATTTTCTCGACCGCCGCCGGGATCTGATGCTCCAGATCGCCGGGGATCAGCCGCTCGAGCAGCGTCTCTTCGCGCTCGGCCACGCTATCCGCCCTTGAGCGCGTCGGTTGCCGGACGACCCACCGGCTGGGTTGCGACCTTGGGCATGCGCCCCTCAAGCGGGGTCAGCCAGGTCGGCACCTTGTCACCGATGCTGACCTGCGGGTTTGAGGGCTGGAGGTTTGCTGCGCCCTCCCACTCGCCGATCAGCGTGCGCGCTTCGTCGGAGGCCTTTTCGAGCGGCTGGGCTTTGCGCAGGCCATGATTGATCAGAGCATCGCCGAAGAAGGTCCAGTCATTCTCCGCCATGCAGCCGAACGACGGGCGCTCGGACGATGCGGCAGTGAACAAGGCCGTGGTGTCGCTCTTCAGCGCCGGCACGAAGATGCCCGAATAACAGGCCGAGAGGATCAACACGCGATTCTTGATGCCGAGTTCGTCGAGCAGCGCCGCCAGCCGCGTGGGCGAGAGCAGGCCATAGCCATTGTCGCCATCATGATAGGCGATGCCGATCTTGGCGCCGTGGCTGGTGGTGAAGAGGACGAGGACGTCCTGTTTTTTGTCCATGACCTCGGCGACGCGGGCGAGAGCGAGGGTCAGGCTGGTGAGGCTGCCATAAGGCAGTGCCGCCGCGCCATTATTGTCTGGGCCGGCGAGAATGATCGTGCGCCCGACGGCGTCGTATCGGCGGCTGAGCACCTTGCCCGCCTCGCGCGCTTCGCGGCTGAACACCGGATCGCTGTCGAGCGCGGCGGAGATGACATAGGCGTCGACCAGCGCCTTGCGCTGCGGGGCGACGGCGGCGAGCGTCTTGGTCAGGCGGCGCTGATCCTCGAGCATCGCGTTGGCGGTGCGGCCGCGCTGGAGCTCGGGTCCGCCGGCAAATGCCTCAATCCCGCTTTGCCCCGAAGTCATGCCGGGCCAGCCGACCTTATGCTCAGGCGCGCGCTCCTGTGCGGCGGCGGGGGCGGCGAGGAAAGTGGCAAGGAGGAGCAGCTCTGGAATGAAGCGACGACGCATGCAGCCGGGGACCTTATCGCGAGCAAAGCACTTAAGTCCCGCGCGATGCTGAGCGAGTCAAGCGAAGTGGTGCGCCGGCATGTCCCGCAATGGCCGCCATGAAGTCCCCAACCAGCCAGCGCGGGGGGCGGGCGAAATTGGTCTAAAAGAACCGGTATAATGGAGTGAAGATAAAGATTATTCTCCCGAATATTCTAAGTATAGGTCATTTAGGATCAAGTTAACCATACAGAATGGGCAATTTATGCTCTAATAATGTGGTCGATAGAAGGAGGGCGTCATGAAGAAGATGCGCTACGAGTTCGCCACAATATCTCTGCTTATCCTCTTAAATGTCCCGGTGATGGCGCAGCCCGTCACGCGCCCGTCTGCGCAATCGGCGTCGGAGGACGTTCCCGACGCTGTCGTCAACCGGGTTCGGCTGGTCGCCGAACGCAGCGAGCGCCTCAAGGCGTTTATCGCAGAGCCGCGATCGGTGTTTATCGGCGTCGATCTGATACGCAGCAAAGGCGAGGGGGATCGCGAACCGCCACCGCTCTACCGCGCGCGGCATTACCGCTATTCCGACGACGTCACGGTCACTTCGCTGGTCGATCTCGAATCGGGGCGTGTCGTCGATCAGATCGAGATGCCGCACGTGCCGGTGCCGCTCACGCCCGGGGAGTTCTCCGAGGCACGGGCCCTGGCGCTGCGGGACGATCGCATCGCCCCGGGGCTTCGCCAATATGGAGACCGGCTGGTGGTCGAGCCACTGATGGTGCGGACGGGGGACTCCAAGGATCCTTGGTTCGGGCAGCGCGTGGTGCGGCTGCTGTTCCGGGTTGGGCGCGATTATCTGTCCAGCCCCGTCGTCTATGTAAACCTGTCGAAGCGCGTCGTGATCCTTGAAGAGGCGCATCGCGGACACGGAGACATGCAATGATCGCTCGCCTTCTCGCCGCGACCGCGGCCGCCGCCTTGCTGCCGATCACCGCACTGGCCCAATCGGCGCCGTGCCCGGTCTTCAACGCCCCCACCGGCCAGCCCGGAATGGTCGAGCAGACCTTCCCCGCCTCGCCGAGCCCCGGTGCGCCGGCGGTGACCTGGCGCGTGCGTTTCGCGCACGCCACCGGCAAGGGACTCTACATCACCGGGGCGTGGATCCGCACCGCACCGGGCGAACCGTTCCGCAAAGTATTGTACGATGCGCGGCTCGCCGACATCTTCGTGCCCTATGAGGAAGGCTCGCCGCGCTTCTACGATCTCACCAACTTCAACTTTCCGATCGTCGGCGCGACCGCAGCCGATGCCGGGCCGTGCGGAAAGATCATCGATGGCAAGGTCATCCACGAAGTCGCCGGCTACGGCGTGATGTGGAAGGACGATAGCGCGGTGCGTCACGGCCAGGAAATGGTGCTGTGGGCGACGCTCGATTCGGCCAATTACAATTACGTGATGCGCTACGGCTTTCGCGACGACGGCACGATCACGCTGCGGCTGGGCGCGACGTCACGCAACCTGCCGGGCATGGAGAAGATGGGGCACATGCACGATGGCCTGTGGCGCATCGATATGGATTTGAACGGCGCACCCAACGACAGCGTCTATACCTATGAACATATTGAGACGACGGCGTCGAACGTCGCCACGGATACCTTCACGCCCTATTCCGGCGGAGTCGAAGGCTCGCTGGACGTGGTGCCCGAGCGCTTTACCGAAGTGGTGGTGCGCGATGTCGCCACCAGCACGCCGGGCACGCCGATCAGCTACGAATTCCGCCCCTTCCGCAATGGCGCGCCGCGCCACAAAGAGGGTTTCGCCCATCATGATTTCTGGGTGACCCGGTATCGAAGCAACGAGATGCTCTACCAATTCCCCCAGCAGGTGAACGGCGAATCGATCATGAACAACGATGTGGTCGTTTGGCACATGGCCGGTGCCCGCCACGATCCGCGCAACGAGGACGGCTTCTTCCAGGGCAATGTGTGGAACGGCGTGGCGCTGATCATGTGGAGCGGGATCGATTTGCGTCCGCGCAACCTGTTCACGCGGACGCCGTTATTTCCCTGAGCGGAGTCGCCCGCTTTTAGTAAACCCGCTTCTTCGGCTTGATATACTCGATCGCGTCGGTGAGCGTGTAATCATGCACCGGGCGGTAATCGATCGCTACCGATCCGCCCTTGCCGCCCCAGCCATCGAAGGTGGCGACCGTGTGCTTCATCCACTCCTCGTCATGACGATCCGGGAAATCCTCGTGCATATGGGCTCCGCGCGATTCCTTGCGGTTCGCGGCGCATTCCATCGTGACGACGGCCTGGCTGATGAGGTTGTCCAGCTCAAGGGTCTCGACCAGATCGGTGTTCCAGATCAGCGAGCGATCGGTGACGCCGACGTCCTGGAAGCTTTGATAGACCTTGCCGATCTTCTCGACGCCCTCGGCCAGCAGCGCGCTGTCGCGGAACACGGCGCAGTTGCGCTGCATCGTCTTCTGCATGTCCAGGCGGATTTCCGCGGTGGGCTTGGCGCCCTTGGCGTTGCGGAAATAGTCGAGGCGGGTGAGCGAATATTCCTCGGAATTGGCCGGAAGTGCGTTGTGCGGCGTGCCGGGCTTGAGGATTTCCTTAAGCCGCAGGCCGGTTGCGCGGCCGAACACGACGAGATCGATCAGCGAGTTCGAGCCGAGACGGTTGGCGCCATGGACCGAGACGCAGGCCGCTTCGCCGACTGCGAACAGGCCGGGGATCACGCTATCCGGATTGCCGTCCTGATTGCGGACGACTTCGCCGTGATAGTTCGTGGGGATACCGCCCATATTATAATGGACGGTCGGCACCACCGGCAGTGGCTGGCGAGTCAGATCGACGTTCGCAAAGATCTTGCCGGTCTCGGTGATGCCCGGCAGGCGCTCGGCGAGGATCTTGGGATCGATATGGTTGAGGTGAAGGAAGATATGATCCTTCTCCTTGCCCACACCGCGACCTTCGCGGATTTCCATCGCCATCGAGCGTGAAACTACGTCGCGCGAGGCGAGGTCCTTCGCCGACGGGGCATAGCGCTCCATGAAGCGCTCGCCTTCGGAATTGGTGAGGTAGCCGCCTTCACCGCGTGCGCCTTCGGTGATCAGGACGCCCGCGCCGTAAATGCCGGTCGGGTGGAACTGGACGAACTCCATGTCCTGCAGCGCGATGCCCGCGCGCAGGGCCATGCCGTTGCCGTCACCGGTGCAGGTGTGCGCCGAAGTTGCCGACTGATAGATGCGGCCGCCGCCGCCGGTGGCGAGCACCACGGCATGCGAACGGAAACGGTGGATCGAGCCGTCTTCCATGCAGAGCGCGATCACGCCCCGGCACTGGCCATTTTCCATGATCAGATCGAGCGCGAAATACTCGACATAGAAGTCCGCGTCATATTTCAGGCTCTGCTGATACAGGGCGTGGAGCATGGCGTGGCCGGTGCGATCCGCCGCGGCGCAGGTGCGCTGCACGGGGGGGCCTTCGCCCATATTCTGCATATGGCCGCCGAACGGGCGCTGATAGATGGTGCCATTGGCGTTGCGGCTGAACGGCACGCCGGCATGCTCTAGCTCATAGACTGCGGCCGGAGCCTCGCGGACCATATATTCGATCGCGTCCTGATCGCCGAGCCAGTCCGAACCCTTGACGGTGTCGTACATGTGCCACGACCAGTGATCGGGCGAGTTGTTGCCGAGCGAAGCGGCGATGCCGCCCTGTGCCGCCACGGTGTGGCTGCGAGTCGGGAACACCTTGGTGATGCACGCGGTCTTGAGGCCCGCTTCGGCGCAGCCCATCGTGGCGCGAAGGCCCGAGCCGCCAGCGCCGACAACAACGGCATCATAGGTGTGGTCGATGATTTTATAAGCGGCCGTGGCCATCAGATCGCTCCGGCAGTGAACGCAGTCTTCAGGATCGCGAAGATCGCGGTTGTCCCGGCTGCGATAGTGAAGAAGTTGAGCGCGACGATCGCGACGATGCGCGTCTCGTCATGCTGGTAATCCTCGATCACCACCTGAAGCCCCAGGCGGAAATGATAGAAGGTGGAAAGGACGAGGAGGATCAGCGGGACGGCGACGATGGTCTGCCCGGCCCAGCTATGGATCGTATCCCAATCATAGGCCGGCAGCATCGCGATGCTGAGCACGAACCAGAGAACGAGGATCAGATTGGAGCCGGCGGTCAGGCGCTGGTGCCACCAGTGATGCGCACCTTCATGCGCCGAGCCGAGCCCGCGGACGCGGCCGATATTGGTGCCATCACCCATTGCTCTTCTCCACGATCCAGAGCCAGAAGCCCGCCGTTGCGACGATCGAGACGATGAACGTCGCGATCGCGGTCTGCTTGTTGCCCTTCAGCTCGAAATTGGCGCCCTGATCGAGGAACAGATGCCGCACGCCGGATGCCATGTGCTGGAAGAAAGCCCAGGTGAGGCCGACGCCGATGATCCAGCCGACGACGTTCAGCGCGCCATCGCTATAGGTGAACACGTCGAGAAACGCCGAATACGCCGCCGGTCCCGCTGCCGTGGCGGTCAGCCACCAGACGAACAGGATCGTGCCGACCGTCGCCATGCCGCTGCCAAGAGCGCGGTGGACGATCGAGACCGCCATGCCGGGGCCCCACTTCCAGATGGTAAGATGGGGCGACAAGGGTCGCGAAGGTTTGCTGACGTCGGCCAAAATGGCGTTCCTTTCGGGCGTGTTGCCGCTTCCTTAGTCCGGCGCTCAGGGGATGCAAGTCGGGATGCTTGTCAAAGCCGCTTGGCTAACCGCCTCTTAACCACTTCGGCGCATAGCTTCCGCAGTAGATCGAGTGGCTTTGCCCGCTCGTCCGACCGGGGGACCCCAGTGACGAATAGCGCCAACACCAGCCTGCCTGCGCCTGGCACCATGACTGCCCGCATCGATGTGCGCTCGCGCCTGCGCATTTTCGACTTTGAAGGTTCGCTGATCGCGAGCAGCCGCGAAGTGTGGAACATGCTCGAGCCCGAAATCCAGTCAGTCTCCTCTGCTTATTGGCAGCAATGGCTACGCTGCTTCGCCGATGAGCGGAGTTGGGCGACCGACGACACGGCCAAGATGATCGAAGTCGGCGCGGTGTTCCTCAAGAATCGGTTCCTCGACACTTCGGGGAGCGCGTGGATCGAATCGATCGAGCGTTCGGTGGCGGCTGCCTATGCGGCGGACGTGCCGCCCATGGCCCTGCTTTCGATGATCAGCGCGAGCGACCGCGCTGCACTGGAAGTGCTGATGCGCCGGGTGGGCTCGGAAAATGCCAAGCTGCCCCTGCTGATTGATACGCTGATGCGACTCTCGGCACTCGAAGGCGACATCACGGTCGAGATTTACAATATGTACCGCGAATATAGCGCGCAGACCGCACGCGACGTGCTGGCCGCCGATTTCCGCGACTCGATCGGCGCGACGGTCGAGCGGGCTTCGCGCGAAGGCGATGCACTGCGCATTCAGGCCGTCCACACTTCGGCTTCGGCGCGCGGGATGCTGGGCAAGGCTTCGGAAGTTGCCGCTGCTGCCGAGCAATCGGCGGTGGCGATGCGCGAAGCCGCTTCCACCGCAGCGGGCCTGATCCGCGCGATTGAAGACGCCCGGATGGAAGTCGAGGCCGCAGCCGAAATCGCGACTCGCGCTTCGGGGCAGGCGGGCGCTGCGGTGAGCACCAGCGAGGCGCTCTCCGATCATGCCAAGTCGATCGAATCGATCCTCGGGCTGATTCGCGACATTGCCGGCCAGACCAATTTGCTTGCGCTCAACGCGACCATCGAAGCTGCCCGTGCAGGGGATGCGGGCCGCGGCTTCGCAGTCGTGGCGCAGGAAGTGAAAAGCCTCGCCAACCAGACTGCGCGCGCGACCGACGATATCGCCGCCAAGATCGCGGCGATCCAGTCCGCGACCAAATCGACGGTCGACACCAATGTCTCGATCCGCTCGACCGTCACCGAAGTCCAGCAAAGCGCCAACCGCATCCGCAGCGCGATGGAAATCCAGGCACAGACCGTGACTGCGATCACGGCCGCAGTCGACGAGACTGCGCTCGCCGCCGATTCCATGTCGGCGACGATCGGCGCGATCCGCGAGGATACCGAAACCGTTGCCAGTGAAATCGACCGGGTGGGTCAGGGCTTTGCTGCCCTTGATGGCCAACTCGGCAGCCTAAAGACCAGCGCCGGCGACTTTGTCGCTAAGGTCGCGGCGTAAGGAGATGGGAATGCCAGGCGAAAAGACGCACGCTACGGGACGCTGGGTCGATGGCCCGCGCTCGGTCGAGGCGCATCTCAAGGAATATGATTGGGATGGCATCGTCGCCTCGGGCGGCCCCGAAATCGCCATACTGCTCGAAGGGCATTATGGCGAAATCGCCCAGGCATTCTGGGATCATTATCTGTCGCTGGCGGCGACCAAGCGGCTGCGCAGCTGGGCTTCGAACCGCGCCGAGTTTGCCGAGCAGCTCGAGAGCAGCACGCAATATGCCCGGATCAAATATGAAGCGCCTTATGGAGAGGCGTGGGTGGAAATGGCATTTGCCCACGCTGCCGCGAGCGATCGCACGCATATCCCGCTGACCGCGACTTTCGCCGCATTGGCATTTGCGCATTCGAGAACCGTTGCGATTCTCTCCGACAAGATCGGTGACGATCAGGCCCGACTCAAGCGGCTGTGCGACGTCGTCCAGCGGCTGTCTATGGTCGAAGCCGATTTGATGGCGACCCATCTTGGCGCGCGCGATCAGGCTGAAGCCGGAGCGGAACGCCATGAGCGCTCAGCGCAGTTTCAGGCGAGCATCGCTGAATCGATCCAGAGCGCGACCGAAGCCGGCAATCGCATCCGTGTTCAGGCACAGGGTGCGTCGAGCTCTGCGCGCGGCATGCTCGGCAAAGCCAGCGAAGTCGCCGCCGCGGCCGAACAATCGGCGGTTGCGATGCGGGAGGCCGCTTCCACGGCGGCGGGCCTGATCCGCGCGATTGAAGACGCCCGGATGGAAGTCGAGGTTGCAGCCGAGATCGCAACGCGCGCGTCGGGGCAGGCGAGCGTCGCGGTGGGCAGCAGCGAGGCGCTGAGCGATCATGCCAAGTCGATCGAATCGATCCTCGGGCTGATCCGTGACATTGCCGGGCAGACCAATTTGCTGGCGCTCAACGCGACGATTGAAGCTGCGCGAGCAGGCGATGCCGGCCGCGGCTTCGCAGTCGTTGCGCAGGAAGTGAAATCGCTGGCCAACCAGACAGCGCGCGCGACCGACGATATCGCCGCCAAGATCGCGGCGATCCAGTCGGCAACGAAGAGCACGGTCGACACCAATGTCTCGATCCGCTCGACCGTCAACGAAGTGCAGGAAAGCGCGCACCGTATTCGCGCCGCGATGGAAATCCAGGCGCAGACGGTGACCGCCATCACCGCGGCAGTCGACGAAACTGCGCTGGCGGCCGATTCGATGTCGGCGACGATCGGCGCGATTCGCGAGGACACCAAATCGGTGACGACCGAGATCGACACGCTTCAGCGCGACGTAACCGAAGTCGATGAAAAGCTGCATCGGCTGCGCGATGCGGCGGAAAGCTTTTCGAGCAGCGTCGCGGCATGATGTCATCCCGGCGATAGCCGGGATCTCGTGCGGCAAGGACGGACTGTGGATTGCCTGAGACCCCGGCTTTCGCCGGGGTGACGGTTGGGTTAGTGCGCTTGCATGGCCACCCACATCCTACTTACCGGAAGCAGCCGCGGCATCGGCGCGGCGATTGCCGAGTCGTTCGCCAATGATGACGTCCGCCTGATCGGGCACGGCACGAAGAGCGGCATCGCCGCCGATTTCGACAAGCCCGGCGGCGCGGCGATGCTCTGGCAGAAAGCGCTCGATGCGCTGGATGGGCGCATCGACGTTCTCGTCAACAATGCCGGCGTGTTCGAGAGCAATCCGATCGACATCGACCATGACGATTGGGTCAGCGGCTGGGAGCGGACGATGCGCATCAACCTGACCGCCTCCGCCGAGCTTTGCCGTCTCGCCATCCGCCACTGGCAAGCGGACAATCGCGGTGGCCGCATCGTCAACATCGCCAGCCGCGCTGCGTATCGTGGCGATTCGCCTGCGCACTGGCATTATGCTGCGTCCAAGGCGGGCATGGTCGGCATGACCAAGAGCATCGCGCGCGGCTATGCATCCGAGGAAATCCTGGCCTTTGCGGTCTGCCCGGGCTTCACGATGACCGGCATGGCCGAGGATTATGTCGCGAGCCGCGGCGGCGACAAATTGCTGGCGGACATTCCCTTGGGTCGCGTTGCCGAGGCTTCCGAAGTCGCGGTGCTGGCGCGCTTCTGTGCATTGGAAGCGCCGCCTTCGATGACCGGCGCGGTGCTTGACGTAAACGGTGCGAGTTATGTGCGATGAGTAGCTGGAAACTGATCCTCCCCTGCACCCGCGACGAGGCCGAGATGCTGGAGGTCGAGGATCTCGATCTCGATCCGTTGCCCGTATTGCTGACCAGCGAACGCATCCCCGACGATCCCCTGGCATGGCAGCTCGAGGCTTATTTTGACGGCAAGCCGAACAGCGCGGCGCTGGCTGCGGTGCAGGCGCTGGTGCCTAGCTCGGCGGGCACCAAGGCGGTGGCCGAGAAGATCCGCGATGCGGATTGGGTGACGCTCAGCCAATCGGGGATCGAGCCGGTCCATACCGGGCGCTTTTATGTGCATACCGAAACCAACAAGGGCGCGGTGCCCAAGGGGGCCAAGGCTTATCGCATCGATGCGGGGCTGGCGTTCGGCACGGGGACGCACGAGACCACTTCAGGCTGCCTGATCGCGCTGGGCGACTTGCATGCGCGCGGTATCCGCGTGCGCAACATGATCGATGTCGGCACGGGTACCGGGCTGCTCGCTTTTGCCGCTATGCATCTGTGGCCGCGTGCTTATGCGACCGGATCGGACATCGATCCGCGCTCCATCGAAGTGACCGCCGACAATGCCGAGATCAATGGCGTATCGCTGGGTGGAGGGCGCGGCGAACTCTCGCTGGCGGTCGCGCCGGGGCTGGAGCATCCGCTGCTGATCGGCCGGGCGCCCTATGATCTGATCGTCGCCAACATTCTTGCGGGTCCGCTCACTGAGTTGGCACCGACCATCGGCATGGCGCTGGAAGATGGCGGCACCTTGGTGCTGGCCGGGCTGCTCCATTCGCAGGCCGAGACCGTTGCGCGCGCCTATCGCCGGCAGGGGCTGCGGCTGGTGAGCCGGATCGATCGTGGCGAATGGCCGACCTTGATCCTGACTAAGCGCCACCGCTTCGGCACCGAGCGCGTGACGCGGATGAGCCGGGGGAAGGGCGAAGCGCCGGGGTTTGGGAGTTGGTAGCTCAAATTCCGTCATCCCCGGCACAAGGCCGGGTGACAATTAGAGAGTGGCTTTTCCGTTGGCATATTCCTGCGTGCCGCGCGTCACCACGCGGTCTTCGGGCAGGATTGCGGCGATCGGGATATCCGGCTGGGCGAGTATCTCCTCGTACAGCGGCGCGAAATCGGTTTCGACTGTCACCCGCAACAATTCGTCGAAGCTGCGCACGACGAAGTAATTCTGCTGGAAATCGTCGATCCGGTAATCGGTGCGCAGCACGCGCTTGAGATCGAAGCCGATCCGGTTGGGGCTGTCGCTTTCCAGCGCGAAACGGCTCTCGGCCGAGCTGGAGACGATGCCCGAACCATAGATGCGCAGATCGCCATCCTCTTCGATCAGCCCGAACTCGACCGTGTACCAATATAGTCGCCCAAGCTGCTTGAGCGCGCCCAGTTCCAGCGCACGGTTTCCGCCGCGGCCATAGGCTTCGAGATAATCGGCGAAGACCGGATCGGCGAGCATCGGGACATGGCCGAACACGTCGTGGAAAACATCGGGTTCTTCGATATAATCGAGCTGATCGGGGCGGCGGATGAAATTGCCCGCCACGAAGCGGCGATTGGCCATGTGATCGAAGAATACATCGTCGGGCACCAGCCCGGGCACCGCAATCACCTGCCAGCCGGTCAGCTTCATCAGTCGCTCGGAAAGATCCTCGAAATTGGGGATGCCGCCATCGGAGAGGCGCAGCGCAGCGAGGCCTTTAAGATAGGCTTTGCTCGCGCGGCCGGGGAGCAATTTTGCCTGACGCGCAAACAGCGTGTCCCAGGTCGCGTGCTCTTCCGCGGTATATGCCTGCCAGTTCTGCGGGATCGTCCAGTCGGGCGCCGTCCCCTCGGGCCGCCGGTCAAGTAGATGGGTATTTTCTGCCATGCGCACTACATAGCATGGGCGTTGCTCGTGATGAAATGAGGCTGTGATGCTGCCGACCCCTCAGGATGCGTCCAAACCCCCGCCCGCTCTGGCGGTTGCGCTCGAATGGCCGCGCGCGGCGTGGACGCTGGCGCGGCTCGGCATGGGCGGCTGGGCAAGCGATTTGCCGAAGGGCGATGGCCGCCCGGTGCTGGTGCTGCCGGGGCTGTTCAACACTGATCGATCGAACATGGCGCTGCGCCATTTGCTGCGGAAGCTGGGCTATCGGGCCTATGGCTGGGGCCTCAAGCGCAACCTTGGCGTGCGAACCGTTGGCAGCGAGAACGAACGGGTGATCGCGCGGATCGCCGAGATTCGTGCAGAGACCGGCGAGAAGGTGACGCTCATCGGCATTTCGCTCGGCGGGATCATGGCGCGGCTGGCCGCACACCGGCATCCCGAACTGGTTCGCGAAGTCATCACGATCAGTTCGCCCTTTGCCGGCCCGCCGACCGCGACCAATGTGTGGCGCCAGTTCGAATGGCTGACCGGCGAGAAGATCGGCAATGCGGAGGTGATCGCCAGGCGTGAAGAAGCCGGTCAGCCCTTACCTGTGCCCGCCACAGCGATCTGGAGCCGCAGCGACGGGCTGGTCAACGGGCTGATCTGCCGCGAAGCCGATGGCGGCAATGCGCGCGCCATCGAGATCAGCAGCAGTCACTTATTCGTGCAGATGAAGCCGGAGACCCTGCGCGCGGTGGCGCAGGTGCTCGGGGGAACCGCTCAATAATTGTCGTCGCGCTTGCGCTTGCGATCGTTCTTCTGCTTTTCCTTGAGCTCTTCTTCGTCCCACTTGGCTTGCTCATCGGCAGCGCGACGGGCCTTGCCCTCGGCAGCTTCCTTCTTGCGCATCTTCTTGCCGTAGTTGCGATCGGATTCGCTCTGGCTGGTGGTCGCCCAATCGGCCCCTTGGCTCACGGCTTTCACCGGCAGCGTGGCGACGTCGACGATGGTCTTGGCGATGCAGCCGCCGGAAAGCAGCGGCAGTGCCACGATAAACGGAATCAAGATCTTGCGCATATTCGGCCCCCTCATTTCGCGGGCGATCGGATAGCCGAGGCGCGCGCCTGAGCTCCTATATACGGATAATCCGTGAAGAAACCGTCGACGCCCAAATCAATGAAAAACTTGATTTCTTCGAGCAGACGGCCGTGCTCGGCGGGGTTGGTGCCGGTGCGGTAGCTCGTGTGCAAAAACGCGTTTTCGGCCCGAAAAGTCCAGGGATGGAGCTTGAGGCCCAGCGCGTGCGCGTCGTCGATCAGCGTGGTCGGCTTGCCGTCTGGGGCGAGGATCAGGGTGAGTTCGGGGCCGATGCCATAAGCATATTCCGCGATCTGCTTGAGCGCGTCCGGCGCCACCATCTCGCGATAGCTGGCGTAGGAACCATCGGCCGGCGCGGTCGCGGGCTTGATCAGCTGGATCAGCCGCACCCTGGTCTGCTTGTGCAGCGCCTTGAGGTTATCGACTTCGAACGACTGGATGAACACGGGCGCATCGGCGCGGTCCCAGCCTGCGGCTTTGAGTGCGGCAAGCAGCTTCGGTTCGAGCGCGAGGCCGATCGAGGCGAAATAGGTCGGGTGCTTGGTCTCGGGATAGATGCCGATCGTGCGACCGGTTTCGGCGCTGGCGCGCTTGGCGAGCGCGATGACTTCCTCGATCGTCGGGATCTCGGCCTGGCCGTTATATTTGGTGTTGGCCGGGCGCATCTGCGGCAGCCGCTCGATGGCGCGCAGCGTCTTGAGCTCGGCGAGGGTGAAATCCTCGGTGAACCAGCCGGTTTCCTTCACGCCGTCGATCGTCTTGGTCGTGCGGCGCATCGCGAATTCGGGATGCTGCGCGATATCGGTCGTTTCGGTGATGTTGCTCTCATGGCGGACCACGAGATGACCGTCCTTGGTCGGCACCAGATCGGGCTCGATATAATCGGCACCCTGCTGGATCGCGAGTTCATAGGCCATCAGCGTATGCTCTGGCCGTTCGCCGCTGGCGCCGCGATGCGCGATGATCAGGAGGCCGGTTTCGGCCTGTTGCTCCATGGTCGTCGTGCAGCCCCCCGCGGCCAGCATTGCTGCCATAATCAACCATCTCGCCAGTCTTCTCATACCGCGCTAGTCGATAGGCGGGACTTGTGACGGTAGCGAGGCGAAGCGTGGCGGAAAACGACAATGTGATCGCCGCGGCGGCTGCGTGGAAAGGCGCTCCAATGGCGCTCGCCACGGTGGTTTCGACCTGGGGTTCGGCACCGCGCCCGCGCGGCAGCCACATGATCGTCCATGCCGATGGCCGCTTCGAAGGATCGGTTTCGGGCGGTTGCGTCGAGACCGACATATTGGCGATAGCGGCGGACGTGATCGCGGGCGCGCCTGCGGTGGTGAAGACGTATGGCGTTGCCGATGACGCGGCGTGGGAAGTCGGGCTTCCCTGTGGCGGGACGATCGAAGTGCTGGTTCAGCCGGTATCCGGCGCGGGGTTTCCGCCTGCTTTGTTCGAAAGCATCGCAGCGGCGCAGGCGAGCGGGACGCCGCTCGATATTGGCACCGATCTGGCGACCGGACTTAGCGCGATTGGCGCGGGGGGCTTCGTTAATCGCTACGATCCGCCGCGCCGCTTGCTGATCGTCGGCGCGGTGCAGATTGCGCAGACGCTGGCGGGCCTTGCGCGCGAATTGGGCATTTCGTGCACCGTGATCGATCCGCGCGGGAGATTTTTGACGGCTGAGCGGTTCCCCAAGGTGATGCTAGACGACCGCTGGCCCGATGAGGCCGTGACCGCCCTGAAACCCGACCGCGCGACAGCCGTGGTGACGCTCAGCCATGACACCAAGATCGACGACCCTGCATTGATCGCGGCGCTGGCCAGCCCGGCGGGTTATGTCGCGGCTCTGGGCTCACGGAAGAGTCAGGCGGCCCGGCTGGAACGGCTGGCAGCAGCGGGCGTGACCCCGGAGAATCTGGCGCGGATCGAAGGGCCTGCGGGGCTCGATCTCGGCGCGATCGGCCCGGCCGAAATCGCGCTGTCGATCGCGGCGGCAATGGTGCGGAGTTTTCATGGTCGAGCCTGAACAGGTCGCATTGCTGCTGCTCGCGGCGGGACAATCGCGGCGCTTCGACGGCGACAAATTGAGCGAGCAGTTTCTCGATAAGCCGCTGGCCTATCATGTCGTCACGGCGCTGGAGAATATCCCGTTCCGCGCGCGGATCGCGGTCGTCTCTGGCACCGGGCTGGACTTTGCGGCGCGCGGTTATGACGTGGTCGAGAACCCCGATCCTTCGCTCGGTCAGGCGCGCTCGCTCTGTCATGGCGTAACGCGGGCGCGGGATGCGGGCTGCGACTATGTGCTCGTTGCGCTGGCCGATATGCCGCGCGTCACCGCCACGCACATCATGCGGCTGTTCGATGCGGCGAACGGCGCGGACACCATCGTTGCCTCCAGCGACGGGGTGCGCCCGATGCCGCCGGCCTTGTTCGGCAAGGGGCTGTACGACGAACTGCTCGATCTGGAGGGCGACGAAGGCGCGCGCGAGCTGATCAAGCGCGGGCGGCATGTAGTGACCACGCCTGCTGAACTGGTCGATATCGATACGCGCGAGAATCTCGAGGAACTGCGCAAGCTGTACGGGCTACCTACCGACGGCAAGTAGCCCGTTCGATTACTCGTGCCGCAGCGCGTCGATGGGGTTGAGGCTTGCCGCGCGGCGCGCCGGGAAATAGCCGAAGACGATGCCGATCACTGCCGAGATGGCGAAGGCGACCACGTTGATCTGCACGTCGAACAGGAACGGTAGTCCGCCCAGATACGACATCAGCCCGACCGCAAGCTGCGCCAGCACCAATCCGATCACGCCGCCGAGCATCGCCAGCACCACGGCTTCGACCAGGAACTGCATCAGCACTTCGCTCGCCACTGCGCCAATGGCTAATCGGATGCCGATCTCGCGCGTTCGTTCGGTGACCGAGACGAGCATGATGTTCATGATCCCGATGCCGCCGACGATCAGGCTGATCCCCGCCACTGCCGCGACGATTTGGGTGAGCAGGGTCGTCGTGCCGGTCAGCGTTGCGCTGATCTGAGCCGTGTCGAAGATGTTGAAATCATCGGCCTTGCCGCCGGTGATGCGGCGGCGTTCGCGCAGCAGATCGGTGATGCCTGCCTGAACCGTCGCGGTATCATAAGCCGGATCGGTGCCGACCAGCATCAGCCGGATGTCGCGATTGCCCGTGAAGCGGCGCTGGACCTGCTTGATCGGCATGATCACGACATCGTCCTGATCGCCGCCGAACCCGGCCTGCCCGCGCGTCGAGAGCATACCGATCACGTCGCACGAAACGCCGTTGATCCGCAGGCGCTGACCGACCGCATCGCCGCCGTTGAACAGGTTTTTGCGCACGGTGTTGCCGATCACGCAGACGCCCTTGCCGGCCTGTTCCTCGGCGCGGTTCCAGGTGCGCCCGCCGACCAGCGGCCAGGGCTGGACCGTGAAGAAATCGAGCGAGGTGCCGTTGACGGTGGTCGTCGCATTGGCGCCTTCGTGGATCGCCGTGCCGCTGCTCTGCGCTTGCGGAGCGACCGCAGTGACGCCGGCGATCTGCTCGCGAACCGCCCGGACATCCTCCTCGTCGAAATTGGCCGGCTGCGGCCCGCCACCGCCGCGTCCGAAGCCCTGACCGGGGCGGATCTGGAGGATGTTGGTGCCGAGCGCCGAAATGCTTTGCTGGACGGCTGCGGTCGTTGCCTTGCCGAGCGTGACCATCGTGACCACGGCGGCGACGCCGATGATGATGCCGAGCGCGGTGAGGATCGAGCGGAGCTTGTGCCGCAGGATCGAACGCAGCGCGAGGAGGAAGGTGGTGCCGAACATCAGGCCGCAACCTTGTCGTTATGCTCGATCCGCTCGACCAGCCCGTCCTTGAAGTGAACGAGGGTGCGCGCGAATGCGGCCATGTCTGGCTCATGGGTGACCATCAGCACGGTGATGTTGCTGTTCCGATTGAGATCGGTGAGCAATTGCATGATCTCGACCGAGCGTTCCGAATCGAGGTTGCCGGTCGGCTCGTCGGCGAGCAGCACATCGGGGTTGGTGACGATCGCGCGGGCGATCGCGACGCGCTGCTGCTGGCCGCCAGACAGCTCGGCGGGGGTATGATCCCACCATTTATCGAGCCCGACCTTTTCGAGCGCGGCCATCGCCATTTCGCGCCGTTCCTTCTTGGCATCGCCGCGATAGACCAGGGGCAGCTCGACATTTTCGAGCGCCGAGGTGCGCGCGAGCAGATTGAAGCCCTGAAACACGAAGCCAAGATATTTGCGTCGCATCAATGCGCGCTGGTCACGGCCCAGTTCCTCGACATGAAAGCCGTTGAACAGGAACTGCCCTTCCGAAGGCACGTCGAGGCAGCCGAGGATGTTCATCGTCGTCGACTTGCCCGAACCCGATGGCCCCATGACGGCGACGAAATCACCAGCCTGGATATCGAGATCGATGCCTTTCAGCGCCTGAAACTGCGTGGCGCCTTCACCATAGACCTTGGTGACGCCGCGCAGCTGGATCAGCGGGGCGTCACTGGCCACGCTGGCCTCCGCTTTGCCCGCCCGAGCCGCCGCCTTGGCGGCGCTGACCGCCGGCCTTGGCGCTGCCGCCTGCCGCGAGCTGGCCAGTGATGACTTTGTCGCCCGGCTTCAGCTGGCCGCCAGTGACTTCGGTGACCGAGCCGTTGGTGTCACCGGTGGTAACGTCCACCCCCTTGGGCTTGCCGTCCTCGCCGACGATATAGACCGTCTGGGTTGCACCGCGGCCAACCGTGGGCGTCTTCTCAGCCTGATTGCCGCGACGACCACCCCGGGGGACCAGAGCGCCGGCGATGCCGCTTCCACTTGCGCCAGCGCTCGCGCCGGCGGCCGTTGGGGTGAAGCGCAATGCCGCGTTGGGCACGAGCAACACGTTCGGCCGCGCCTTGGTGGTGATTTCGGCTGTGGCGGTCATCCCCGGGCGCAGTTGAAGATCGGGGTTCGAGACGCTGAGCGTTGCCGCGTAGGACACGACCTGATTGGCGGTGGTCGACGTTCCGGTCGAAGCCGCCGCAGACGCAGTGAGGTTCGAGCCGAGATCGACGCGGGTGATCGTCGCCGGAAAGGTCTTGCCGGGGAAAGCGTCGACCGTGAAGGTGGCGGCCTGGCCTTGCTGGACCGATCCGACATCGGCTTCGTCGATCGAGACCTGCAGTTCCATGGCCGACAGATCCTCGGCGATCACGAACAACACCGGTGCACTGAACGATGCGGCGACGGTCTGGCCCGGCTCGATCTGGCGCGCGAGGACGACGCCGTTGACGGGCGAGCGAATGACCGCCTTTGAACGCTGCGTCTGGTTTGAGGAAAGCGCGGCGCGCGCGGAGGCGACATTGGCCTGGGCGGCGCGCTGCGAAGCGACGGCGCGCTGCACGGCGGCGCGGGCCTGTTCCATCTCGACCTTGGCGGGAACGCGCCCGCCCGAGAGACGGCTGACTTCCTCCAGCCGGGCAAGCTGCGCCTGGGTTTCGCTGACGGTTGCCGCCGCCTGCGCGACCTGCGCGATATTGGCGTTGAGCGCGGCTGCGCTCTGCGCGATCGCATCGTCGAGACGCGAGGTATCGAGCACTGCGATCGCCTGACCGCGTGTGACGCGGTCATTGACGTCGACGCTGACGGTCTCGACCAGACCCGACAATTCGGAGCCGACCGTCACCTGATTGGTCGGCGCGAGCTTGCCCGTCGCCGATACCGATACAGTCAGATTGCCGCGCTCGACATCGGCTGTCGAATAACGGACCTCCTCGGCGCTGCCGAACAACCGCCAGCCCAGCAACAGCAACAGCACGACGCCAACGCCGATCAACACCCATTTGAGGTAGCGCCGCCACCAGGGCAGGGCGGGCGTGCCGAGGAATTCGTCGAGCTTCTTGGTATCAGTTGCCATTGGTCGGAGCCTGTTCGGGAAGCTGTGAGGGAGTGGTGGGCGTGACATTGCTGTCCCAGCCGCCGCCGAGCGCCAGATAAAGCTGGATCACGGCAGTGGACTGATCGGCTTGCGCCTGAGAAATGCCGTTGCGGGCGGAGAGCAGGCTGCTTTCCGCCTGATTGAGCGTGGTGAAATCGGTGAGCCCCGAGCGATATTGCAGGCGCGACAGCAAAGTCTGGTTGTTCGCGGCTTCCAGCGCGATGCGGAATTCGGCTTCGCGGCGCTGGGCCGATTGCAGCGCGACGATGGCGTTTTCGATATCCTCGAGGCTGGTCAGCACCGTCTGCTTATAGGTCAGGAACGCGCCATCCGCGGCCGCTTCGGCGGAGCGGATCTGGCTGCGCGTGCGGCCGCCGTCGAACAGCGTTTGGGCGATGTTGCCGAACAGGCGCCCGGTAACCACGTCGAAGATCGAGGAAAGCGACGTGCTGCCGGCATTGATGCTGCCGCCGATCGACAGCGCCGGATAGAGCCGCGCACTGGCGACGCCGATACGCGCGCTGGCGGCAGCAAGGTTGCGTTCGGCGGCGCGGATGTCGGGGCGCTGGCGCAGTGCCTCGGCGGGGATGCCGGTCGCGACCTGGGCCGGGCCGCGCGGGATCGGCTTCACCGCCTCCAATTCGGCCTTTAGCGCGCCGGGGGCTTGCCCGGTCAGGACGCCAAGCCGCGAGACGAAGCCGTTATAGCTTGCCTCCAGATTGGGGATCGATGCCGCGGTTTGCGCACGGCTGGCGCGCGCCTGTTCCTGATCGAGCGACGAGACCAGACCCGCCTGCACGCGGAAGCCGGCAATTTCGAGATTGTCGTCGGCGATCGCCAGCGAATCGCGGGCAGTGGCGAGATTGGACTGAGCGAGCCGCGCCAGCACATAGTTGCGGGCGGTCTCCGCCTGGATCGAGATCAGTACGGCCGCATAGCTGAAACCGGCGCTTTCATAATCGGCGCGCGATGCCTCTACGCCGCGGCGCACGCCGCCGAACAGATCGACTTGATAGCTGGCGTCACCGCCCAGCGAGAAGCTTGTGGTGCCGCCGCGCCCGACCGAGGTGATGCTACCATCGGGGAGCTGGACTGAGGTAGTGCCCCCGCGGATCGGCTCGCTGCGCGACGTGCCCGCGCTTGCGCCGACGGTTGGCAACAAGCTCGCGCGCGACTGGGTAAGCGATTCGCGCGCCTGGCGCAGGCGGGTTACGGCCAGTGCAATATCGAGGTTGTTGGCCTGGGCGCGCTCCACCACGCTGGCGAGCATCGGATCGTCGAAATTTACCCACCAGCGGGTGAGATCATCCTTCGCCTGCTGGTTCGCGGCGACCGAATAATTGTCGGGCACGCCAAGCTCGCTGGCGGCGCGCGGGCGATAGTCCGGGCCGGACGAGCAGGCGGCGAGCGGGGCCGCTAAAGCGAGCGTCCAGACGAGAGGGCGGTTGATCATGACCTCCTAGATGGTTTCGGAAACGATTCTGTTCCATCGAAACTTTGTCGCAGTTTGTCGCAATGCCCAAGGGTAAGCCCGCTTGCGTGTGTTGTCCTGCCGCTTCTATCAGGGGCCGGCAAGGAGAGCCCAATGTCCGACAGTGTCTATCCCGTTCCTGAAGAATGGGCACGCAAAGCGCGCGTGGACGCGGCCGGCTATGAGAAACTCCATGGCCTCAGCCTCGCGGATCCGGGCAGCTTCTGGCTGGAGCAGGCGCGGCGGCTCGACTGGATCAAGCGGCCAGAGATCGCGGGCGACTGGTCGTTTGACGAGAGTGATTTCCGGATCAGCTGGTTTGCGGACGGCAAACTCAATGTTTCGACGAACTGCATCGATCGGCATCTGGCGAAGCGTGGCGATACAGTTGCGATCCTGTGGGAGCCGGATACGCCTTCGGAGCCATCGCGCAGCTACACCTATCGCCAGCTCCACGAAGAGGTTTGCCGCTTCGCCAATGTGCTGAAGGCGCAAGGCGTCAAGAAAGCCGACCGCGTCACCATCTATATGCCGATGATCCCGGAGGCGGCGTTTGCGCTGCTCGCTTGTGCGCGGATCGGGGCGATCCATTCGGTGGTGTTTGGCGGCTTCTCGCCCGAGGCGTTGGCAGGTCGGATCACCGATTGCGATTCGACCGTGGTGATTACCGCCGACGAGGGCCGGCGGGGCGGCAAGAAGGTTCCGCTCAAGGCCAATGTCGATATGGCCGCGGTGCATACGCCGTGTCTGGAAAAGGTGATCGTCGTGCGCGCCACTGGCGGCGACGTGGCGATGACCCCCGGCCGCGACGTTTGGTATGACGAAGCCGCGGCGCAGGTTTCCGCTGAATGCCCGGCCGAGCCGATGGGGGCGGAGGACCCGCTCTTCATCCTCTATACCTCGGGATCGACGGGCAAGCCCAAGGGCGTGCTGCACACCAGCGCGGGCTATCTGCTCTGGGCGAGCTACACGCATGAGCTGGTCTTCGATTACCGGCCCGGCCAGATTTACTGGTGCGCGGCGGATATCGGCTGGGTCACCGGACACAGCTATATCGTCTATGGCCCGCTCGCGAATGGCGCCACGACGCTGATGTACGAAGGCGTGCCGAATTGGCCCGATGCTTCGCGCGTCTGGCAGGTGGTCGATCGCCACAAGGTCGAGATTCTCTACACCGCGCCCACCGCGCTGCGTGCGCTGATGCGCGAAGGCGATGACTTCGTGACGGCTACGTCGCGCAAGTCGCTCAAGCTGCTTGGCACGGTTGGCGAGCCGATCAATCCAGAGGCGTGGCGCTGGTATCATGAAGTGGTCGGCGAAGGGCGCTGCCCGATCGTGGATACGTGGTGGCAGACCGAGACGGGCGGGCAGATGATCACGCCGCTTCCCGGTGCGACGGCGCTCAAGCCCGGTTCGGCGACGTTGCCGCTGCCGGGTGTCGATCCGCAGATCGTCGATGCCGAGGGCAATGTGTTGCACGGCGCGACCGAAGGAAACCTGTGTATCGCGCGGAGCTGGCCGGGGCAGATGCGCACCGTCTGGGGCGATCACGCGCGTTTCTTCCAGACCTATTTCAGCACCTATCCCGGCAAATATTTTACCGGCGACGGCTGCCGTCGCGACGAGGATGGCTATTATTGGATCACCGGCCGGGTGGACGACGTCATCAACGTCTCCGGGCACCGCATGGGCACCGCCGAGGTCGAAAGCGCATTGGTGCTCCATCCCAAGGTGGCGGAGGCCGCTGTCGTCGGCATGCCGCACGATATCAAGGGGCAGGGCATCTACGCCTATGTGACGCTCAACGTCGGCGTTACGGCGGACGAGGCGCTTCGCAAGGAATTGCGCGACTGGGTGCGCACCGAGATCGGCCCGATCGCGACGCCCGATGCGCTTCAATTCGCCCCCGGCCTGCCCAAGACCCGATCGGGCAAGATCATGCGCCGAATTTTGCGCAAGATCGCCGAGGGCGACGTCTCGGCGCTGGGCGATACGAGCACGCTGGCGGACCCATCGGTAGTGGACGATCTGGTGGCGAACCGAGTGGCGTGATGCAGCGAAGCGCTTAGGTTTTCTGCAACTGTATGCAGCGATGATTGCATTTGCTGCAACTGGGAACCAGGGCCATATGGGTGATGCTGCATTGCAGCAAAACTCCAGTCCCGAGGTTCCTATGCTTACGTGTATCGCGCTCTATATCTCTTATCGCCGCGAGTTCGCCGCCTGATATCGCGCTGAAATAATGTAAGGAAATTGGGGGAGCGGCGACGCTCCCCCTTTTCTTTTGCGCTACCGTTTTCCCGAATTTCGCAATTGTCCGAGCCATTTTCCGGCGTTACACCCGAATAATACACCAATTCCGGGGAACGCACCGATGATGCTCAACAAACTTCACCTGCTTGCGGGCAGCGCAATGCTGCTTGGCCTTGCGGCACCTGCCTTTGCCCAGACCGCTCCTGCCGCATCGAGCGCGCCGCGCTATGGCAGCTTCGGTGTCGACCTTAGCGCGCAGAAGAAGTCCGTGAAGCCCGGCGACGATTTCTGGACATTCGCCAACGGCAATTGGGCCGATACCGTGGAGATCGCGCCCGATCGTGCGTCGGCCGGTTATGGCGTGATGCTGTCGGTCGAAGCCGAAGCCAATGTCCGCGCCATCCTCGACGATATGGCGAAGAACCCCAGCGCTTATGGCGCGCAGGGCAAGCAGGTCGGCGATTTCTACGCTGCCTGGATGGACGAAGCCGGCATCGAAGCGCGCGGCACCGCGCCGCTCAAGCCCTATCTCGACACCATCGCTGCGGTGAAGGACTATGCCGGCCTGCAATTGCTGTTCGCGTCCACCGGCTATGCCGCGCCGGTTGGGCCTGGGATCATCCCCGATCTCGCCGATCCGACGCGCTACACCGCGATCGTCGGCCAGGGCGATCTCGGCATGCCGCGCGATTATTATCTGCTCGCGGGCGAGAAGTATGACGTCTTCCGCGCCGCCTATCGCGCTTATGTTCTGAAGCTCCAGGAACTGGCCGGCATCCCCGATGCCGCCGCCAAGACCGATGCGATCATCGCGCTGGAGACCAAACTCGCCGAAAAGATGTGGTCGCCCGAACAGAGCCGCGACATCGCCAAGCTCAATGATCCGCAGACGATCGCCGGGCTCGAGGCCAAGGCACCCGAGTTCGATTGGGAGCTGATGCTCAAGAAGGCCGGCATCGACAAGGCACCGACCATCATCATGGCGAACAACACCGCGATCACCGAGATCGGCAAGGTGATGGTCGCAACCCCGTTGCAGACCTGGAAGGATTATCTCGCGTTCCGCTTCATCAGCGATAATGCGAACTATCTCCCCAAGGCATTCGACGACACCAGGTTTGGTTTCTATTCGAAGACGCTGAGCGGCGTGCAGACCAAGCGCGATCGCTGGAAGCGCGGCATCCAGCTGGTCAATGGCGCGCTCGGCGAGTCGGTCGGCGCGATCTATGTCGCTCGCCATTATCCGCCTGCATCGTCGACGCAGATGAACGAGCTGATCGAGAATCTGCGCGGCGCCTATAAGCAGCGCATCGAAGGTGCGCCGTGGATGGATGACGCGACCCGCAAGGCGGCGCTCGTCAAGCTCGCCGCGTTCGAGCCGCGCGTCGGGCATCCCGACAAATATCTCGATTATTCGTCGCTTGTGGTGGACCGCAACGACGCGCTCGGCAACGCGATGCGCTCGGGCGAGTTTCAGCACCAGCTCGAGCTACAGCGCTTCCCCAAGCCGGTCGATCGTTCGCTATGGGGCATGACGCCGCAGACGGTGAACGCCTATTACAACCCGCTGGCGAACCAGATCACCTTCCCGGCAGCGATCCTGCAGGCACCCTATTTTGATCCCAACGCCGATCCGGCAGTCAATTACGGTGCGATCGGCGCGATCATCGGCCATGAAATGGGTCATGGTTTCGACGATCAGGGCAGCCAGTTCGGCCCGACCGGCAAGTTCGAAAATTGGTGGAGCGACGCGGCCAAGGCAGCGTTCAAGGAGCGTACCGGCGCGCTCACCGCGCAGTTCGATGAGTATGAGCCAATCCCGGGCACCAAGATCAACGGCAAGCTGACCCTTGGCGAGAATATCGGCGATCTCGGCGGTCTGGAGGCGGCCTATGGCGCGTACCAGATGTATCAGGCCAAGCATGGCAAGGCGAAGGTGATCGATGGCGTTACCGGCGATCAGCGCTTCTTCCTGTCTTATGCCCAGGCCTGGCAGTCCAAGTCGCGCGACAACGCCCTGCTCCAGCAGCTGAAGACCGATCCGCACTCGCCTGCCACCGCTCGCGTCAACGGCATCGTCCGCAATGTCGACGCCTGGTACAAAGCGTTCAACATCCAGCCGGGCGACGCGCTGTATCTCCCACCCGAGAAGCGCGTGAAGATCTGGTAAGCTGATCTGAGTTCGATCTCTGAAAGGCGCGTCGCACCCCGTGTGCGGCGCGCCTTTCTTTTCTGACAATCGGCTATCTGAAACAAAAAAAGGGGGGGCGCACCCGGCGGGTGCGCCCCTTTTTTGTAGCGTCGCTGCGGGGGCTTAGATTGCCTCCGCGCCTGTGTTGGTCTCGTCCTTGCCCAGCGTATCGAGGTGCATCAGCTTGGTGACGAGCCAGCTCACCGGCACTGCGATCAGGCCGATGATGATGATGTACCAGCCGATCGAATGATAGACTTCGAGCACGCGGTCTCCGCCTGCGCCTTCGCCGCCCGTTGCCTGGGCGATCTTGGCAGCGAGGAAATTGCCCGCCGCGGTCGACAGGAACCATGTGCCCATCATCAGGCCGACCATCGAGCCGGTCGCCATGCGGGTCATGCTGGAAAGGCCGACCGGCGAGAAGCAGAGCTCGGCCGTCGAGTGGAACAGGTAGAGCGCGATGACCCAAATCATCGGCGTCATCGCATCGCCGCGGGCAGCGCCCCAGACGAGCACGAGGAAGCCGAGGCCAACCTGGATCAGGCCGAACGCGAATTTGAGCGGTGCGCTCGGCTCCAGTCCGCGCTTGCCGAGCCAGGTCCACAACATACCGAACAGAGGCGCCAGCGTGATGATCCAGAAGCTGTTGACCGACTGGAACCACGAAGCCGGCATTTCCCAGCCGAGGAAGTGGCGATCGACGCGCTCATCGGTGAACACGTTAAGCGACGAGCCGGCCTGTTCGAACAATGCCCAGAATAACGGGCAAAGCGCGATCAGATAGAGCGCCGCGAAGATGCGGTGACGCTCCACCCTGGGGAGCGTGAAGATCGAGCGATAGAAGATGTAGAGGAAGGTCACGCCGAAACAGGCGAGCAGCAAGGTGCCGACCAGGCTCTCCTGGCGGATCAGCAGGAATGCGACGCCGACGGTGGCGAGCGATCCCAGATAGATCAGCCATTCGCGCGACACGCCTACGGCAGTGCGCTGGGTGAGTAATGCCGGGGCCGGGGGCGATCCCGCATCATATAGCTCGCGGCGAAACAGCACGAATACAACCAGCCCGAGCAGCATGCCGATGCCCGCCGCGCCGAAGCCATAGGCCCAGCCGATTCGCTCGCCGAGAATGCCGACGATGATCGGCCCCAGGAACGCGCCGGTGTTGATGCCCATATAGAAGATCGAGAACGCACCATCGCGGCGCACATCGTCGCGGCGATAGAGCTGGCCGACGAGCACCGAGATATTGGCTTTCAGGAAGCCGGTGCCGACGATGATGAAGGCGAGGCCCGCATAGAAGCCGTTGAGATAGCCGCCTTGCTCACCCTGTGGCCCTTCGACCAACGCAATCAGCAAATGTCCGATCGCGATCAGTACGCCGCCTGCGAGCACCGCTTTTCTGGCACCCAGATATTTATCGGCGAGATAGCCGCCGATCACCGGCGTGATGTACACCATCGAGGTGTAGGCGCCGTAGATGGCGTAGGCCGGGTCCTTGTCGAACAGGAAGTGCTTGGTCAGGTAGAAGATCAGGATGGCGCGCATGCCGTAATAAGAGAAGCGCTCCCACATCTCCGCGAAGAACAGCATGTAGAGCCCGCGCGGGTGCCCCAAAAATGTCTTCGCGTCGGCGGGAATGCCCCCGCCTGCCGCACCACCTGCTGCTGCCGTGTCTACCATGTAGCCTCTTGTATTTGCTTGGATCCCGCGCTTGCTGGCGGGATGGATGGCGCGGAGACTAGACAGATCGAAGCGCCTGTAAAGCGTGGCTTGTTGCACGCGCGCGGCGCAATTCCGATCATCGGTGCAGCAGAGCGATTTGCGGGATGCCCCCAGCCTTCCTAGATGCGGACCATGTTCAATGATCGCACGACGCCTCTTTCGTTTCTAAAGACCCGCCGTTCGGGCAAGCCGCGCGAGATGATCGCGCCTGGACCCAGTCGCGAGCAACTGCTCGAGATGGTCGATGTCGCATCGCGCACTCCCGATCATGGCAAGCTCTTCCCCTGGCGCTTCGTAATCGTGCCCGATGGTGCCCGCGAGGCGCTGGCCGGGAAACTCGGCGAGATCATCCTGGCGGAGAAGGCCGATGCCGGACCGCGCGACGTGGAAGCCGCTCGGGACTTTGCCCTGCAGGCACCCGCATTGATCGTGGTGCTCTCCGCCCCGATCCACGGGCACAAAATTCCCTTGTGGGAACAGGAGCTTTCGGCCGGCGCGGTGTGCATGAACCTGCTCCACTCCGTGCACGCCATGGGGTTCGTTGGCGGGTGGATCAGCGGCTGGGCAGCTTATTCGGATGCGGTGCGCGATCTGTTCGGGAAGGAAGGCGAGCGTATCGCCGGCTTCATGTTTATCGGCACGCCGGCACGGCCGCTGGAGGAGCGCCCCCGGCCGGTACTGTCCGAAATCGTACAGTTTTGGGAATCGGGCTCTGGACTCGATGCCTAGTTGGTGTATTATATCAGCATGACAGCCTTAGAGCATGAAGACTCGCCCGTATATCTGAAGCTCCGTGCGAGCATCGCTGCGGCGATCCTGCGCGGGCAATATGGCGCCGGCGATCAGCTTCCCTCGGTGCGCGCGCTGGCAGCCGAGCATGGCGCCAATCCGCTGACGGTGGCCAAGGCGTATCAAAGCTTCCAGGACGATGACTATGTCGAGGTTCGCCGTGGCGTCGGCATGTTCGTGCTGCCCGGCGCTGTCGAGCGGTTGCGCATCGCCGAGCGTGAGCGCTTCCTCAACGGCCATTGGCCACGGGTGAAGGATCACATCGCTCTGCTCGGGCTCGACGTGAACGAACTTCTGGGCCGCGAACTGGCATAAAGGGGCAGGATATGAAGCGGTTTGCCATTCCGAACCGGCTCAAACCCTTCACGCCCTGGATCTTGCTGGTGCTCGGCACCTTCACCTTCCAGACCGCGATCGCCAAACCCTTTTACATTCCCTCCGAATCGATGATGCCGGTGTTGCAGACGGGCGATCGGCTGGTCGTGTCCAAATATCCTTATGGCTATGCCTATTCCTCACTCACCATCCATGGCAGCGCGGTCGTGCCCGGGCGGCTGTTTGGCGGGCTGCCCGAGCGTGGCGACATCGTAACGGTGGCGCGGCGCGGCGATGGCGCGGACCTCATCAAGCGGGTGATCGGCTTGCCGGGCGATACGATTGCGTTGAGCCATGGTCAGGTGATCCTGAACGGTGTGCGGGTGCCCCGCGTCTATAGCGGGCATGCGATGATCCCGGTCGATGCCAACACGCCATGCGATGCGCCGATGGTTCGCCCGTTCCGCAAGCCGGGGCCGGATGGCGCGCTTTATTGCCAGCTTCCGCTGTTTCGCGAGACGCTGCCGAACGGCGCGCGCTACGATACCGTTGATCTGGGCGATACCGATCTGCCCAACGGCTATATCAGCCCGCGCGACAATTTTGCGGCGGTCCGGGTGCCCGAAGGCCATGTGTTCCTGATGGGCGATAATCGCGATCAATCCGCCGACAGCCGCTTCACGCTGGAGGAAAATGGGCTGGGCGGCGCGGTGCCGCTGGAGAGCGTCAGCGGGCGGGCCGAGTTCGTCACGCACAGCTATAATGGCGATGCTGCCTGGTTTAATCCGGTGAGCTGGGTGCGCGAATTGCGCGGGGGCCGCGCGGGCGCGTCGCTGCGTCCTGAAAGGGACTGATGCTTATTATCACCGGCACCTTCCGCGTGCCGCCGTTAAATCTGGACGCCGCTCGTCCGCATATGGCCGCGATGATCGCCGCCAGCCGCGCCGAGGATGGCTGTCTGCACTATAGCTATGGCGAGGACGTGCTCGATGCCGGGCTGATCCGCGTCACCGAACATTGGGCAAGCCGCGAGGCGCTGGCCGCCCATGGCTTGGCCGATCACATCAGGGCGTGGCGCGCGAGCTGGCCTGCGCTTGGGATCGGCGAGCGCGATCTGACGCTGTTCGCGGCGGACGAGGGCGTGGCCTGCTAGGCAGATATCCCTAGGCAGGGCTTCACGATTTGCTTCAGACTCGCCGGCTATTCCAGCATCATGCGCCTGTATCTCGCTTTGCCGCTCCTGCTTCTCTACGCTTGCCACGCGCCCACCGAAGCGCCGGCGCCGGCCGACCCTGTCAACGAAGCAACCGTCGAGCAATCGATGGAAAACAGCCAGTTCTCGCTCGAGGATCAGATCATCAACGAGGCCGTGGCCGACAACGCCAATAGCTAAGCGGCGAACGCCTCGGCATCGACTGCGTACAGGACGTCAGCCTTTGCCATGGCGGCAGCCTTGAGCCCCAGCGCTTCGGGCACGATCTGCTCGACATAGAAGCGCGCCGCGGCCTGCTTCATCTTGAGGAACGCTGGATCGCCTTCGCTGCGCGCTGCGATCCGCCCGCTTTGCTCCATCAACCAGCCGCACACTGCGGTGGAGAGCATCGTCAGGAACGGATAGCTCGCCGCGAGGCGATCGTCGGTCTCTGACGCCAGCAGATTGCGGCCGACTTGCTCGCAGGTGTCGATCAGGTTCAGCAGTGCGGTATTTTCGGCATCGCCGCGCATTTCGGCGAGCAGGCCAAACAGCGTTCCGCCATTGTCCATGCTCAGCTTGCGGCCAACCAGATCGGCGGCCTGAATGCCATTGGTGCCTTCGTAGATCGGGAAGATGCGCGCGTCGCGGAAGTGCTGGGCGGCGCCGGTCTCCTCGATATAGCCCATGCCGCCATGGACCTGGATGCCGAGCGAGGCGACTTCGTTGCCGATATCGGTGCCATGCGCCTTGGCCAGCGGGGTGAGCAGTTCGAGCCGGGCCTTGGCAGCAGCATCGCCGGCATTGGCGCGGTCGAGTTGTCCGAACGCGAGATAGACCAATGCGCGCGCCGCCTGGGTCTGCGCCTTCATGCGCAGCAGCATGCGGCGAACATCGGGATGCTCGATGATCGCAACGGACTCGCGGCTGGGCGCACCGGCACGGGCCGACTGGATGCGATCGCGGGCATAGGCCACCGCGCGCTGGGTCGCGCGCTCGGAGACTTCGACGCCCTGCAGGCCGACGTTCAGCCGCGCATTGTTCATCATCGTGAACATCGCGACGATGCCGCCCAACTCGTTGCCGATCAGCTCACCGATGCAATCGTCGTGATCGCCGAAGCTGAGCACACAGGTGGGCGAGGCATGGATGCCCATCTTGTGCTCGATCGAGACAGTGCGGACATCGTTGAAGTCACCGGGCGTGCCGTCTTCGTTGAGGCGGTATTTGGGGACGAGGAAGAGCGAGATGCCCTTGGTGCCCGCGGGCGCGCCGGGGGTGCGGGCGAGGACGAGGTGGACGATATTATCCGCCATGTCGTGATCGCCGAAGCTGATGAAGATCTTGGTGCCCTTGATCAGGAACGTGCCGTCGCCGCGCGGCGTGGCGGTCGAGCGCAATGCGCCGACGTCCGAGCCTGCCTGTGGCTCGGTCAGGTTCATCGTGCCCGTCCATTCGCCGGTGGCGAGCTTGGGGAGGTAGGCGTCCTGCTGCGCCGGGGTGCCGTGATGGACGAGCGACTCGATTGCGCCGACGGTGAGCATCGGGGCGAGCGCGAAGCCGATGTTCGCGGTGCCGAGCGTTTCGATCACTGCGGTGGCGAGGCTGACCGGCAGGCCCTGTCCGCCATGCGAAGTGGGCGAGCCGATCGTGCCCCAGCCATTCTCGACATAGGCCTTATACGCCTCGATGAACCCGGCGGGCATGACCACGCCCTTTTCGGTCCATTTGGCGCCCACTTCGTCGCCTGCGCGCTCGAGCGGTGCCCATTCGCCCGCAGCGAACTGGCCGACCCCTTCGAGCACCGCATCGACCAAGTCCGGCGTGGCCTCTTCGGAGAGCTCGCCGAGGCGAACGATATGATCGAGCACGAAGCGCTGGTCGGCGGTGGCGGGGGTGAACATCCTGTCCTCACTTGTCGGCTTGTTGTTCGCGCTATAGCGCCATGGGCGTGAGCGCAAACCCCATCATATTACGCTACGACTCGGCGGCGATCGCCGAGGCTGTGCGGGTGATCGCCGAGGGCGGTTGCGTCGCCGTGCCCACCGAGACGGTCTATGGCCTTGCCGCCGACGCCACCGATTCGCGCGCAGTAGCGGGGATTTATGCCGCAAAAGGCCGGCCGAGCTTCAACCCGCTGATCGTGCATGTGGAGGACCTGGCTGCCGCCGAGCGCATCGCGGTGTTCGACGATGCGGCGCGCGATCTGGCCGAGAGGTTCTGGCCGGGGCCGCTGACGTTGGTGCTGCGGGTGCGCGCCGACAGCGGGATCGCTTCGCTGGTGACGGCGGGGCTGGATACCGTCGCGCTGCGGGTGCCGAGGCACCGGGCGATGCAGGCGTTGCTGGCCGCGTGCGGCGTGCCGCTGGCCGCGCCGTCCGCCAACGCGAGCGGGGGCATCAGCCCGACGCGCGCGGCGCATGTCGCGATGAGCCTTGAGGGGCGCATCCCGCTGGTGATCGACGACGGCGCGACCGCAGCGGGGCTGGAATCGACCATCGTGATGGACGGGCGGATATTGCGGCCCGGACCGCTCACCGCAGAGCAATTGGGATTGCGTGCTGCGGATGCGCCGTCTGCGATCAACGCGCCGGGCCAGCTCGACAGCCATTATGCGCCGTCGAAACCGCTGCGGCTCAACGCGACCGACAGCGACGGGGAGTGGCTGATCGGCTTTGGCGAGGTTCTCGGCGACGATAGCCTTTCGTTAGCGGGCGACCTCACCGAGGCCGCCGCTAACCTGTTTGACGCGCTCCACCGCGCCGACGCTGCGGAGGATGGCGCCATCGCCGTGGCGCCGATCCCCGAGATCGGCATCGGCGTGGCGATCAACGATCGCCTGCGCCGAGCCGCGCATCCCCGGTAGTTTGAGCGACTAAGCGGTCTCGCCAGCTTTGGCGCGCGCGGCGAAGCTCTTGCGGAGCTTGCGCAATTTGGGCGGGATCACGGCGAGGCAATAAGGGTTACGCTGCCCTTCGCCCGACCAATATTCCTGATGATATTCCTCGGCGGGCCACCATTGGCCGAGCGTCTCGACGCTGGTGACGATGGGAGCGGGCCAATCGGGGCGGGCGCGCTCCAGTGCGTCGGCGGCTTCGCGCTCCTGCTCGAGCGAATGCGGGAAGATTGCCGAGCGATATTGCGTGCCAATGTCGTTGCCCTGGCGGTTAAGCTGGGTCGGATCATGGGTGGCGAGGAAGATGTCGAGGATCTCGCCATAGCTGATCTGATCGGTATCGAAGCTCACCCGGATCGCCTCGGCATGGCCCGTGGTGCCGGAGCAGACCTGCTTATAGGTCGGGTTTTCGACTGCGCCGCCGATATACCCACTCTCGACGCCGCTCACGCCGATCACGTCGTTGAACACCGCTTCGGTGCACCAGAAGCATCCGCCTGCCAGCGTCGCAGTTTCGATCGTCATTTGCGCAACTCCTTGCTTACCTCCGTAAGATAGGATTGAGCGCAGGAACGACAATGCGAGGGCCTGCGATGCGCGACTTTACGGTGATGGTGACGGGCGGCGCAGGCTATATCGGCAGCCATGCCGTGCTGGCGCTGCTCGATGCAGGCTGGAAAGTGGTGGTCGTCGACAATCTGGTCACCGGGTTTGACTGGGCGGTCGACACGCGCGCCAGCCTGGTGGTTGGCAATATCGAGGACGATGCCACGATCCGCGCCACGATCCGCGAGCATAAGGTGGGCGCGATCATGCATTTTGCGGGATCGGTGGTGGTGCCGGAAAGCGTGACCGACCCGCTCAAATATTACCGCAACAACACCGTCGCCAGCCGCGCGCTGATCGAAAGCGCCGTGGCCGAGGGGGTGAAGCATTTCATCTTCTCCTCGACGGCTGCGACCTATGGCATTCCCGAAGTCGTGCCGGTGCGCGAGGATTGCCCGCAAATCCCGATCAATCCCTATGGCATGTCCAAGCTGATGACCGAGATCATGCTCAAGGACGTCGCGGCGGCGCACCCGATCAATTATTGCGCGCTGCGTTATTTCAACGTGGCGGGGGCCGATCCGCAGGGTCGCTCCGGGCAATCGACCGCGGGCGCGACGCATCTGATCAAGGTTGCGGTGGAAGCCGCTACCGGCAAGCGCGAGAGCGTTGGTGTGTTCGGCACCGATTTCGCGACGCCGGACGGCACGGGCGTTCGCGACTATATCCACGTCACCGATCTGGCGGCGGCGCATGTCGATGCGCTCGATCTGCTGATCGCCGATCCGACAAGCAATCACACGATGAATGCGGGCTATGGCCGGGGCTTCTCGGTGCTCGAAGTGCTCGACGCCGTCGATCGCGTCACCAACATGACGATCAACCGCGTGCTGGAAGGACGCCGTGCGGGCGATCCCGATATGCTGATCTCCGACAATTCGGCGATCCTCGCGGCTTTGCCGTGGCGGCCGAAGAATGACGATCTCGACCAGATCGTGCGCGATGCGCTGGCGTGGGAGCGCAAGCTGGCCGAGCGCTGAAAGTCGCGAATGTTCCCTAATGTTCGCACTGACCAAGGCGCTTTAAAATGGCGATTTCAAAGAGCGGAACGGCAGTGCCGACCCGCTCAGCCAAGCAGGCGAAATCCTATTTTGCAACCCTTTGGCAGGCGCGGGATGCGCGGGGGCGCATTCAGCTCTCGCGCTCGTCCTGAGCGGCATTTGCCGCAAGCAGCCGCAGCTCGATCCACCACCACAGCATCGCCCAGCTGCCGCCGAACACCCAGCCGGCGACCACGTCGCTCGGCCAATGCACGCCGATATAGACGCGGCTGATCCCGATTGCGCCCGTGAGCAATAGCGCGACGCCGAGCACGAAGCCGCGCATGCGGCGATCGGGCATCACCGGGAAGAGCAGGGTTGCGAGCGTCAGATAGACGATCGCGCTGTTGGCGGCATGGCCGCTGGGGAAGCTGTGCGAGACTTCGACCATGAGCCGATCGATCAGGTCTGGCCGCGCGCGGCTGACCAATGCCTTGATGACTGTCACCACCAAAGAGCCGAGAATGGTCGCGGTCAGCACCAATGCGACGCTGCGCATGCGCTGTTTGAGGGCAAGGAAGATCGCCGTGGCGGCGACGACGAAAGTGAGCACGGTCGCGCTGCCGAGCGCAGTGACATCGCGCATCGCGGAGGGCAGCCAGGATGGGCCGATGGGGGTGTCGGATTGGCCGGGTACGCGCATCGCCAGCATGATCGCGCGATCGAGGCTGGCGCCATCGCCCTCCACCAGTTCGTGGCCGAGCCAGAGGATCAGGAGCAGGAGGGCTGCGCAGGCCGAAGCGGCGAGGATGGGCCAGGGGATGCGGCTCGATACCGAGCGCTCGGGGCCGGTGATGATGGTGGGTTCATCCATGCCGGCAATGGTGGCGTGGGTTTTGGGTGAGGGCAACCCTCTCCCAATAGTCGTCATCCCGGCGGATCAAGTCCGGGATGACGACGAGATGGGGTTCAGATCTGGATCCGCGCGGTCACCCGGATGTCGCGGCCGGCGAGCGGGGCGAAATCCTTGAGCACGCTGGTGTGGCGGCGGGCTTCGACGTCGAAGATGTTGTTCGCCGACAGGATCAGGCTGGTCGCGCTGCCGGTGAAAGGCTTCCAGCTGATCGAGGCGTTGACCAGTGTGAAGTCGCTGGTCGGCGTCTCATAGGCCGCGATGCGGTCTTGCTTGAAGACATGCTCGACTTCGACCCGGCCCGTCAGCCGCGCCGATTGCGCTTCGATTCCACCGAGCACGCGCAGCGGCGGGATGCGCGGAGCGGGGCCTGCGCTGGTGATTTCGGCATGAACGTAATCGGCGACCACATCGGTGTTGATATCGAACGTGCCGAGCTTGGCGACGCGGAGCGATGCCTCACCTTCGATCCCGTAATAGCGGGCATCGGCCTGGGCATATTGGAACACCGGCAAATGATCGATCTCGGCACCGGTCTGATAGTCGTAAATATAGTTGTCGAACCAGTTGTGATAGGCGGCGACCGCGAAGGAATAGCCGTCGCCATTGCCCTTCAGCGACGCTTCCAGCCCCCAGCTCTTTTCCTTTCGGAAGCCGGGATTGCCGATCTCATAGGCCTGGGTCCCTGCATGCGGACCGTTGGCAAACAGCTCTTCGGCGGAAGGCGCACGTTCGGTGCGTGAACCGTTCAGGCCGAAGCGGATGCCGGGCGCCAGCGGATAGGATGCGCCGACCGAGAAGGAGAAGGCATCGAAGCTGCGCGCGATATCGGGATTGCCGAGATCGGCATCGGCATGGGCGCTGACGTCGGCGCGCTCATACCGGGCACCGGCCTCTGCCTTGATCGCGCCGAGATCGAAGGACTGCAGCGTGAACAGGCCGAATTGCTGGGTGTTGCTCTTGGGCAGGAACTTCTCTTCGCCTTCCACCCGGAAGTCGCGCAGGAAGAACTGGCCGCCGATCGCACCGCGCCAGCCGCCGCGATCCGCCTGGACCAGCTCCACCCGGCCTTCCCAGCCCTGATTGTAGAAGCTGGTGCCGATCGCGCCATCGGGCTCAATCTCATCATGCCGGTAATCGGCGGCTGCGGCACGGACGCGGATGCGCTCGATGAACCCACCGGTCTCAACTTCGCCGCGCATATCAAAGCGGGTCTGCTTTACATTGAGCCGGACGTCTTCGTGATCGTGCCCGCCGCCGGCGCCGCCATGATCGTGGATTTCGAAGCGCGAGGGTACGCCATACAGGCTTTCATAGCGGCTGACCGCGAAGCCGATCGAGCCGCCGTCGCGAATCACCGAGAGGCCGCCAGCGGCATCCCAGGTGCGCACCGCGCTGTTGGGCAAGCGGCCGCGCACGCTGGCTTCCTTGGCGAGATCGGGATCATTGTCCTCGATCGCATGCTCGAGCGCATGTTCGCGGACATCGCGCGAATAGAGATAGCCGCCGGTGCGCAGATCACCGGTCTTGAGATAGCTGCCATCGGCATGGGCAACGATGCCGTGGCCAAGCGGCACATCGAGATGACCGGCGACCGAACGCTGTTCGGCGGCGCTGCCATAGCTGCCGAGTACATCGAGATGGATCGCTTCGGTGGGGATGCGGCGCGGGATGCGGCTGTCGATCACATTGACCACGCCGCCAATCGCCGACGAGCCGAACAGCAAGGCGGCCGGGCCGCGCAGCACTTCGATACGATCGGCGTTGAGCGGGTTGATCGCGGCGGCATGATCGGCGGAAGTGTTCGACACGTCGATGCTGCCGATGCCGTCGGTCAGGATGCGGATGCGCTCACCCTGAAAGCCGCGCAGTACCGGGCGCGAGACTGCGGGGCCGAACGAACTGGCCGAGACGCCGGGGAGCGAGGCGAGGGTGTCACCGATTGTGGGCTTGAGCTGACGGTTGAGATCGTCACCCGAAAGCACCGAGGTTCCCGACAGGACATCGACCTGATTGCGGGCATAAGGCGCGGTGACGATGATCTCGGCACCGGAGGTCTCGTGGCCGTGATCCTGATCTTGATCCTGTGCGGGGGTATCATTGGTATTGGCGGCGGGGGTGGCGGGGATGGCTTTGGACGCGACCGGTGTGGGATCGGGATCGGCGGCGCGGGCGGCGGCAGGCAAAGCAAGCGCGGCAGTGGCCGCGCCGAGGAACAGGGCGAAACGCATAGGAATACTCCAGAAAACCTAGTCAGGGGGACTGATCGGCAACGCGAAGGACGCATGCGGGCGCAGAGGCGCCGGCAGTGCAGTCAGGGTTGCTCAGGCTTGGAGGGGTTGTGGAGGCGCTCGGCTCTGCCAGCCATGCGATACCGGCTGGATGTGCGCCGGGATGGCGGCGCGCAGGTCCGCCACGGGAGCTGCCATCAATACCGGCGGGGTAACCGCCACCGGCGTGGGCAACAACATGCTGCCCGCATGGCTGAGTTCGCGGCAGATCGGGCAGGAGTCGGGCAGTTCGAGCGGCGTATCGCGATCCGCGATGGCCGCGACATCGACCACCACGGTGGCACCGACAAACGCGGTTTGCCCTTCGGGATGGCGATGCGTCTGTGCGACGAAACCCTGCCAGCACAAAGCCAGCATCATCGCGAGCAGCATTGCCTGCCACGCGACGGCAACGCGGTTCCCAAGGACGCGCGTCATCACGGCGCGGCTATTGCCCCGCTGGATGCGCTTGTCCTGAAGTCGCCGTGCCTTCATTGATTCCGGAATGCTTTCTGCTGCAATTGCGAGCAATCGATATGTTGCATCGTATCATAACGCAAGCCGCATTGCCCTGGCGTCCTGGTCTTCGGGGCGGCTTGGTGGGCTCGATGGGATTCGAACCCATGACCTACAGATTAAAAGTCCGTTGCTCTACCGACTGAGCTACGAGCCCTCACCAAGCGCGCTCCCCTAAGGGCGAGGGCCGGTCGGGTCAACCGGGCGGATAGATGCCGGACGGTTAAGTTGCTGATCGGGTCGCGCCAATCGGGGGCGATGGCGAGGAGCGGGCGGAGCACGAATTCGCGGGCGCGGAAATGCGGGTGGGGGACGGTGAGGCCGGATTCACCCCATGCGCCGCCCGACCATAGGATGATGTCGAGATCGATCACCCGCTCGGCCCAATTGCGGCCACGGCGGCGGCCAAAGGCGCGTTCGATGGTCTTGAGCTTGGCGAGCAGAGCCGGGGGATCGTCGCTGGTTTCGAGAATCGCGGCGGCATTGGCGAATCGGCGTTTCGAGGGGCCGAGCGGCGTGGTGCGCAGAATCGGGGACGTCGCGACCGGGATGAGCAGAGCCAGCGCCGCAGCGATCTCGGCCTCGGGCGAGCCGTGGCGGCCGCGGCGGTTCGATCCCAATGCGATCACATAGAGGGTTGTCGGCATCGTCGCCGCTGGGCTTGTCGTCGTCACCAACAAGGGCCTATCGCGCGAAGATGGAAGCGCCAACCCTCGAAGCATTTGCCGAACCCTCGCATGATTGCCCGATCTGCCCACGTCTGGCGGAGGTGCGCGAGGAATTGCGCGTGGCCCAGCCCGAATGGTGGAACGCGCCGGTGCCCGCACTTGGCGATCCGGATGCGTGGCTGGCGATCGTCGGCCTTGCGCCGGGGATGAAGGGTGCGAATCGGACAGGGCGGGCCTTTACCGGGGATGCTTCGGGCGATCTGCTGTTTGCCACGCTGGAGAAGTTCGGGCTGGCGGAGGGTGGCGAGCCGAAGGGCGTGCTGATCCTCAACGCGGTGCGCTGCCTGCCGCCGGGCAACAAGCCCGAGCCGCTTGAGATCCGCAATTGCCGGCCGTTCCTGAAAGGCCAGCTGCGCGCACCGATTACGATCGCGCTGGGCCAGATCGCGCACCAGTCTGCGGTGAAGGCGATGGGCGGGCGATTGCCCAAGACGCCGTTCGGGCATCTGAACGAGCATCGCGTGCCCGATGGCCGCATCCTGATCGATAGCTATCACTGCTCGCGCTACAACCAGAATACCGGGCGGCTGACGGCTGAGATGTTCGAAGCGGTGTTTGCGCGGGCGCTGGAGCTGCGGCCTTAAAAACCGCTCACCCTGAGCGGCCCTTCGACAGGCTCAGGGCGAGCGGGGTACCGTCAGATATCCTGAACCAGCCGCCCGTACAGATCGGGGCGGCGATCGCGGAAGAAGCCGAAGGCGGCGCGGTGGCGCTTTACGCGGTCGAGATCGAGCGTGGCGGTGATCACGCCGGTTTCCTCGCGGCCGAGCTCGGCGAGGATATCGCCGCGCTCGTCGGTGATGAAGCTGGTGCCGTAAAAGGTCTGGCCGTGCTCGACGCCGATGCGGTTGGCGGCGACGATGGGCACGACGTTGCTGACTGCGTGGCCGACCATTGCGCGACGCCACAGGCGAGCGGTGTCGAGGCTGTCGTCGTGCGGCTCGCTGCCGATGGCGGTGGGGTAGAACAACAGTTCCGCGCCCATCAGCATCATCGCGCGCGCGGTTTCGGGGTACCATTGATCCCAGCAGACGCCGACGCCCAGCGTCACAGCGTCCGGTCCGTCCCACACCTTGAAGCCGGTATTGCCGGGGCGGAAATAGAATTTCTCTTCATAGCCGGGGCCATCGGGGATGTGGCTTTTGCGATAGACACCGGCGACCTTGCCGTCCGGGCCGATCATCGCGAGGCTGTTATAATGGTGCGGGCCATCGGCTTCGAAGAAGCTGGTGGGGATGTGGATCTGCAGTTCGGCGGCGAGTTTCTGCATCGCCAGCACCGCCTTGTGCTTGCCCACGGGCTTGGCGTTGGCGAACAGGCCCTCATCCTCGACGCGGCAGAAATACTCGCCTTCGAAGAGTTCGGGGGGCAGCACGACCTTCGCGCCACGCGACGCCGCTTCACGGACCATCTCGGTCACGTTCGCGATGTTCGCGTCAATGTCATCGGTGAAGGCGAGCTGGAGCGCTCCGACGGTGATCTCGGTCATGCGCGCCATGTAATGTGGATTGCATTGTTTCGCACCCCCCGGCTTAACTTGTCCGCATGACCAGCTTCGAATTCGCTTTCTCGCTGTTCGGCCTGTTGCTTGGGCTGTCGCTCGCCTCGGTGCTGAGCGGCTTTGCGCGGGTGTTGCGGGCGCGGCACAAGCTGCGGCTGGGCTGGGCGACGCCGTTGCTTGGGCTGCTGCTGATCATCGACCTGGTCACCTTCTGGTCGAACGCGTGGGACATGCGGGATGCGATACCGCCGAATTTCGCGGCGTTGCTGTATGGCACCGCGATTGCCTCGGTCTATTTCCTCTCGGCCTCGCTCGTCTTTCCCGAAGAACTCGACGAATGGCCCGATCTCGATGCCTATTTCATGCGGCACAAGGGGCAGGTGCTGATCGGGGTGATGGCGGCAAACCTGCTCGTGCTCGGCGCGCGCGTGATCCTGTACGGCAACATCTTCACAAGCTGGCAGAGCGTGGCCGTGCCGATCGTCTATACCGGCATCGGCATCCTGATCGTGCGCAGCCGCGAGAAATGGTTCAGCCTTGCGCTGATCGCGGCGCTGTTGGCGATGTACCCGGTGCTCCGCTTCCTATTCTGACGGGATCTGCTGCGAGATGCAGTGGAAGCTGCCGCCGCCGGTCAGGATATGATCCGCGCGCTGGCCGATGATGTTGCGGCCCGGGAAGAGCTTGCCGAGCGCTTCGAGCGCGGCATCGTCATTCTCCTGCCCGTAAAGCGGCACGACCACGGCGGCATTGCCGATATAGAAGTTCATATAGCTTGCCGGGATGATCTCTTCCTCATGCCCCAGCACGCGCCCGGGCGAGGGGAAGGGGACGACTTCGACGCCGTGGCGCTCGGCGCGCATCTTGGCATCCTGATAGACGCGCCAATTGGGATCATTGTCGGTCGCGACCGGGATCAGCAGGCGATTGGGGCCGACGAAGCGGGCGAGGTTATCGACATGGCCGTCGGTATGATCGTTGAGCAGGCCGTTGCCGAGCCAGAGCACCGATGTGTAGCCGAGATCGGATTTGAGCAGTCCCTCAATCTCGTTCTGCGTCATCAGCGGATTGCGATTGGGATTGAGCAGGCATTGCTCGGTGCTGACGACAAGCCCGGTGCCGTCGCCATCGATCGCGCCGCCTTCGAGGATCCAGCCATGGCTCTCGACATGGAAATGCTGGCGGCGGGCGAGGCGCAGGCCGATATCGTCATCGCCTTCGAGATCATATTTGCCGCCCCAGCCGTTAAAGCCGAAATCGCGCGCGGTGCGGTCTCCGCCGATGATCGCGGCGGTGTCGCGCAGCCAGATGTCGCCGAAGGGCTCGACGACGATGCGCGCGTCATGGCCGACCCGCTTCTTCGCGGCGGCGGCGGCTTCGTCGTCGGCGCAGACGAGGATCACCTTCTCGCCATGCCCCCCGGCATGCACTGCCTTGGCAAAGGCAGTGACTTCGGCGCGCGCGGGCTCGATATCCTCAAGCCACAGCTCGGGATGGCTGGGGAAGCCGATCCACACCGCATCGTGTGGAGCCCATTCGGGCTTGGGGGGCAGCATAGTTGACATATTAGTGATCACTAACTATTTTCTATTATCCAGTCGCACGGAGCGAGATGTGTCCAGATACCAGCCTTTGGCTAACTTCCTATCCTCCAAAAAGGGCGACCGGTGGGACGCAAGTTTTAGGGAGATCGAAGCGGAACTGGGTTTTGCGTTGCCCAATAGCGCATATCGCTATCCGGCATGGTGGGCCAATCAGACCGGCGCTGGGCATAGCCAGACCAAGGGCTGGCGAGATGCGGGCTGGCGTACTGCGCAGTTGGATCTGGCCGGGAAACGGGTCAGGTTCGAACGAGAGCGTGAAGCGCCCGATGGATCGCCTTTATTGTCACGCGCGCACGAACTGACCGGAATTGAGGATCGCGAGCGACTGATCGAAGAGGCGTTGCGGGTATTGGTGGCGCGCGAAGCCGGGTTGCGCCTGGCCGATCTCGGAGGAACCATGCCGGGCTATGCTGCACCCCGGCGCGAGCGGCCTGAATGATACTGGTCGATACCTCGGTCTGGGCCGATCATTTCCGGCAGACCGTACCGGCGCTGAGCGATCTTCTCGGCGCTGGCGATGTCCTGATGCACCCGTTTGTGATCGGCGAACTTGCACTCGGGAATCTACAACGTCGCGATGCTACGCTACGTCTCCTGCGCGAACTTCCATCGAGCAATGTCGTAACGGATGATCGCTTTGCCGAGGAGAGTCTGGCAGCGGATCTGGTTGCGAGCGGGATTGGCTTTGTAGATGCGCATCTGCTGCTAGCGGTTCGCGCGCAACGCGGCACCAGTTTGTGGAGCCGGGACAAGCGGCTTGCCGCAAAAGCAAGCGCGCTCGGCATTCGCTGGGACGGCGAAACCACTTAGAGCGGTTACTTCTCTCCTGCGCGCGATTTGTCGCGGATGCCCCGGAATTCGGCGTTGGGATACCAGTTTGGCCAGGTCTCGCTTTCTGCAAGCGCGCGGCCCATCGCGAAATAGATGTTCAGATCGCTGAGCGCGCCGCTCCAGTCCCAGTTCGCGTCATATTCGTCCTGCGGCTTGTGATAGCGCCGTGCGCTGTAATCGGCGCGTGCGGCGGCACCGGCTTCCTTGCCGCCCTTGACCAGATCGCTGCCGCTGCCGGCCGAAAGCATCGGCACGCCAAGCTTGGCGAAGCTGAAATGATCCGAACGGTAATAGCCGCCGCCCTGCGGGTTTTGTTCGGGAATGATGACGCGGCCTTCGGCGGCGACAAAGGGCTTCACCAGATCCTCAAGCTCGGACTTGCCTGCGCCGACGATCACGAAATCATTGGTTTTGCCGAAGGTGTTGAGCGAATCCATGTTCACCCCGCCCACGGTCTTGGCCAGCGGATAGACCGGGTTTTCGGCGTAGAATTTGGAGCCGAGCAGGCCCGATTCCTCGGCCGTGACGGCGAGGAAGACCAGGCTGCGCGCGGGTGCGCCGGCTTTGCTGTGCGCTTCGGCCAGCGCGACCAGCGCGCCGATGCCCGATGCGTTGTCGACTGCGCCGTTGCAGATATCGTCGCCGTCCACGGCATCGCAGCGGCCGAGATGATCCCAATGCGCGGTGTAGAGCACGACTTCGTCGGGACGGGTCTTGCCCGGCAATATGCCGACGACATTCTTTGACGACTGGCGCTTGATCGCATTGTCCCAGCTTACCGAGGCTTTCATGCCCAGCGGGACCGCTTTGAAACCCTTGGTCTTGGCGGCGGCCTGCATCGACGGCAGGTCCTTGCCTGCGCTGGCGAAGAGCGCCTTGGCGGTGTCGTTGGTGATCCAGCCGATGCCGAGGCTCTTATAATTCTTGTCGCCGGGCACGTCCTGCTGGAGCTGCGGCCCGGTCCACGAAGACTGGACGACGCCCCAGCCATAAGCGGCGGGCGCACTATCGTGGACGATCAGAGCAGCGGCCGCGCCCTGCCGTGCGGCTTCTTCGTACTTATAGGTCCAGCGACCATAATAGGTCATCGCCTTGCCGTTGAACGGACCTTCGAGATTGGGGTTTTCCCAATCGGGATCGTTGACGAGGATGACGACGGTCTTCCCCTTCACGTTGAGCCCGGCATAATCGTTCCAGCCGCGCTCGGGCGCGTTGATGCCGTATCCGACAAAGACGATGTCGCTGTTCTTGATCTCGATCCTGGGCACGACGCGGTAGGTGCCGATCACCATATCGGTGCGATAGGCGAGGCTGAGCGGGGTCTTGCCGCCCGTGATGGCGAGGTTCGAGACATTCTGCGCGGTCAGCTCGACCAGCGGCACCTCCTGGAACCAACTGCCCTTGTTGCCCGGCTGAAGCCCGGCCGCCTTCATGCGATCAACGATCGTCGCCAGCGTCTTTTCCTCGGCGGGCGTGGTCGGCGCGCGGCCTTCATATTCGTCCGACGAGAGCGTCCTGGTGATCTCCTTGATCGTGTCGAGCGAGATGCTCTGCGCAGAGGCAGTGCCGCTGGCGAGGAGCAGGAGGGCGGTTAAAGCGTGACGCATAGGGGGCTCCGGAATTGGTGGCCGGACAGTGACGAAGGTTGCGCGCAAGGGCAATGTTCGGCAGCTTGGTAGCGATACCATAAGGGAGAGGGCGATGCGGCTGGGCTATGCTTTGGCGCTGGTGGTGGGCATCGCTTTGCCAGCCGCCGCGCAACAACAGGATTATACCGCCGCCAATGCCGATCGGCAGGTGATGCTCGACACGCTGGGCATCAGGGCGACCCGCCCCGGTGCGGACGGCAATAACAAGGACGCGCCGAACGCCGCCAATATGGACGAGGCCAAAGCGGGCAATCCCGAGCTTCCGGCGCTGCTGCGCTTTGCCGATGGCAGGCCGGTGAAGAATGCGCGCGATTGGAGCAAGCGCCGCGCCGAGATCGTCGAAGCGTTTGACCGCGAGGTTTATGGCCGGGTGCCGGTGACTGCGCCCCGGATCAACTGGCGGCTGGTGCGGCAGGAAAGCGCCGTCGAGGGCGGCGTGCCGGTCGTCAAGAAATGGCTGGAGGGCGTGGCGGACAACAAGGCGTGGCCGCAGGCGTCGGCGACGATCCTGCTGCGCACAACCTTGCCGCGCGGGAAGGCGGGCGTGCCGGTGATCCTGTCAGTCGGTTTGCCCGATGATTTCCGCTGGCCCGGCCCGCCGCGCGCGCCCGATCCCGGCCCGCCTTATACCGAGCAATTGCTCAAGCGCGGCTGGGGCTATGCCAGGATCGTCGCCAATTCGGTGCAGGGGGATAATGGCGGCCTGCTGAAGGATGGCGTGATCGGCATATCTCTGCGCGGTCGCTCGCGGACGCCGGATGATTGGGGCGTGCTGCGCGCATGGGCATGGGGTGCGAGCCGCGCGTTCGATAGCCTTGCTGCCGATCCGGCAATCGACACGAAGCGGATCGGGATTGAGGGCCTGTCGCGCTATGGCAAGGCGGCTTTGGTGACGATGGCTTATGACCAGCGCTTCGCGATCGGCTTTGTCGGATCCTCGGGCGCGGGTGGGGCTGCGCTGTATCGCCGCAATTTCGGCGAGCGGATGGGCAATCTGGCGAGCAGTGGCGCCTATCACTGGTTCGCGGGAAACTTCCTGCGGTATGCCGGGCCGAAGACCGAGTTCGATCTGCCGATCGATGCGCATATGCTGGTGGCATTGGCGGCACCGCGGCCGATCTTCATCGGGGCGGGCACAGTCGAGACGGGCGATGGCTGGGTCGATCCCAAGGGCAATTTCCTCGCCGCTGCCGCAGCTTCGCCGGCATGGCCGCTGCTGGGCAGACCGGGGCTGAGCGCATCGGCGTTTCCCGAAGTGCTGACCCCGGCGGTGGGCGGTGCAATCGCGTTCCGCCAGCATCAGGGCGGCCATAATAACCGCGACAATTGGCCGACTTTCATCGACTTCGCCGAAGCGCGGCTGGGCACTGCGCGCTGACCTCTGGCGGGATGGCCGCTGACGCGAATACCGTCCCAGGTTGAGCCGCTGCGCTGTGCGATGCTGCGGCGATAATGGCCGCGATTGTCGTTGCGCATGCCGCTTCGTTTGGCGACACTGGCGGTCCGCAGGAGGGGTGTTTTTTAATGAAATTCTATAGTTTTACAGGGCTGAGTCTTGGCCTTGTGGTCATAGCGCTGCCTGCCGCCGCGCAGGACGCATTGTCCGCCGCAGAGGCCGCAAAGATATTTGGCGCGCGAGAAAATATTCTCGACGCAAGTATTTCGCCCGATGGCACCAAGGTTGCGTTCGTCATTCCGGGGCCCGGCCAGAGCACCGTCGTTCAGATGCTCGATCTGGTCAAGAAAACCAACATGCCGGTCAATTCGGCCGATGGCAATCCGATGTCGCTGCAATGGTGCAACTGGGCGTCTAATGCGCGTCTTGTCTGCCAGCTCTATGGCGTGTCGGGCGTCAACTATCAGACTATGATGGGCTATAGTCGTCTGCTGGCAATGAACGCCGATGGCAGCAGCGCGATGCCGCTTGCGTCGCAGAATCGCCGCGATTCCTATGCCCAGATATCCGATGGCTATGTGCTCGATTGGGGCAACGGATCGAGCAACAAGATATTGATCGCGCGCAATTATGTGCCCGGCAAGGGGCACGGGCTGAGCGGCGGCACGCAGCAGCTTGAAGGACTGGGCGTCGATCTGCTCGACACCGAGACCGCGAAGGTTGAGCGTGTCGAAAGCCCGGATAGCGCCGCCGGCCTCTATCTTACCGACGGCCTCGGCAAGGTGCGGATCATGAGCACCGACGAAGGGGTACGCAAGCTGGGCGAATCGCGCGGCATCATCACCTATCGCTATCGCCCGACGGGCAGCTCCGAGTGGAAGGCGTTCGGTACCTATTCGCGGATCACCGAAGTGGGCGCGATCCCGGTTGGCGTGGATGGCGAGAAGGACGTCGCCTATGTCCTCAACAAGCTCGATGGGCGCCGTGCGCTGTACCGGGTTTCGCTCGACGGGAAGATGAAGACCGAACTCGTTTTTGCGCACCCCCAGGTCGATGTGAGCGGCGTCGCGCGCACCGGTCGCCAGGGCCGGATCGTCGGCGCGCGCTACACGACGGATATCGGACAAATCTCGTATTTCGATCCCGCCTACGAGGAGATGATGGATTATCTCCACACCACGTTGAAGTCGACGCCGCTGATCCGCATCGTCGATTCGAACGGGGACGGGACGAAGCACATCGTCTACGCATCGAGCGATACCGATGCCGGGCGCTATCTCCTGTTCGATCAGGCCACCAAGAAGATGCAGCCGCTCGGCCGGTCGCGCCCCGATCTGACCGGCCTGTCGCTCGGCACGATGAAGGCGGTCAGCTACAAGGCCGCCGATGGCACCTTGGTGCCCGGCTACCTCACGACACCGCCTGGCATGGAGGGCAAGAAGGTGCCCGCGATCGTGATGCCGCATGGCGGCCCGGCGTCGCGCGATACCTGGAACTTTGACTGGATGGTGCAGTTCTTCGTCTCGCGCGGCTATGCGGTGCTCCAGCCCAATTTCCGGGGCTCATCGGGCTATGGCGACAACTGGTTCAAGGACAATGGCTTCAAATCGTGGAAGATCGCGATCAGCGATGTGAACGATGCCGGCCGCTGGCTGGTCTCGCAGGGGATCGCCGATCCGGAGAAGCTCGCGATCGTTGGCTGGTCCTATGGCGGCTATGCCGCGTTGCAGGCGAACGTGCTCGATCCCAACCTGTACAAGGCCGTGGTGGCCATTGCGCCGGTCACCGATTTCGGCGCGCTGAAGGATGATGCGCGCCAGTTCACCAGCAGCCGCGTGGTGCAGGCCTATATCGGCGAGGGCCCGCATATCTCCGAAGGATCGCCCGCGCGAAATGCCGCGGCATTCAAGGCGCCGGTGCTGATGTTCCACGGCGACAAGGACATCAACGTCGACATCGACCAGGCGCGGCTGATGGACCGTCAACTCAAGGGCGCGGGCAAGAGCAGCGAATTGATCGTCTATCCCAAGATTGACCACCAGTTGCGCGATTCCACGGTGCGCGAGGATATGCTGGCGAAGTCGGATGCGTTTCTGACGAAGGCGCTGAAGCGTTGATCCGAGGGGCGGGCGCCCTTGGGTGCCCGCTCGTCGATCAGTCCATCATTCCGACTGCAAATTCCTGCTGCATCGGAGACACGGGCGGATGAAAATCTGTCCGCCGCCAGATCGGATCGGCGGGCGCTTCGGGACCGGGCAGCGCGAAGTTCAGATAGCGAGATAGGACGCGACCGGCGATCGAGCGCAGTGCGGCATTGCTCGACTGATACGAAAAAGGGCGGCCCCGAAGGACCGCCCTTTTTTGTTCGGCAGAAGCCCGAAACTTAGCGCGAGTAAAACTCGACGACCAGGTTCGGCTCCATCTTCACCGGATACGGAACCTCGTCGAGGGTCGGGATGCGGGTGAAGGTGATCTTCGACGCGCCATCCGGAGCGACGTAATCGGGGATGTCGCGCTCGGACAGGCTCTGCGCTTCCATGACCAGTGCCATTTCCTGCGCCTTTGCCGAAAGCGAAACTTCCTCGCCCGGCTTGATGCGGCGCGAACCGATGTTGCACTTCTCGCCGCCGACGCGGACATGGCCGTGGTTGACCAGCTGGCGTGCAGCGAAGATCGTCGGTGCGAACTTGGCGCGATAGACGATCATGTCGAGGCGCATTTCGAGCAGGCCGATCAGGTTCTGACCGGTATCGCCCTTCATCTTCGAAGCGTCTTCATACGAGCGCTTGAACTGCTTCTCGGTGATGTCGCCGTAATAGCCCTTGAGCTTCTGCTTGGCGCGCAGCTGGATGCCGAAGTCCGACATCTTGCCCTTGCGGCGCTGACCGTGCTGGCCGGGGCCGTATTCGCGCTTGTTCACCGGGCTCTTCGGACGACCCCAGATGTTCTCGCCCATACGGCGATCGAGCTTATGCTTTGCGCTTGAACGCTTCGACATGTGTAATCCTTGGTAATTGCTAACAACGGTATCCCGGTACTCGCCTGCTGGCTCATTGCTGAGGGCAGGGCCACCACTTCACCGGGGTGTGGGGCCATTACGAAGGCGCGCGGTTAGCGGCGGGGTATGGCGGAGTCAAGTTTTTGTCACACTCCGTCATCCCGAATTTGACGGCGAAGGACTATTTGACCCGCGGCATCTTCCTGCCGTTCAGCGCGGAGAGGACGCCGCGCATGGTGCGGACTTCGTAGCTGGACCATTCGGCCTTGGTCAGCAGATTGCGCAATGTGCGCTTGGTCGTCGGCACGCGATCGGGCGGATAGAAGAAGCCCGAGGCCTCGAGCATCGCGTCGAGCTGGGCGTACATGCCTTCGAACTCTTCCTGCGGGGCGGGCGGATCGAGATCGACTGCGGGCGGGCTGGCGAGGCTCTCGCCCTTCGACCATTCATAGGCGACGAGGATCACGGCCTGCGCCAGATTGAGCGAGCCGAATTCGGGGTTGATCGGCACGGTGATGATCGTGCGGGCGAGCGCGACTTCCTCGACATCGAGGCCCGAGCGTTCGCGGCCGAACAGGATCGCGGAGCGGCCCTCGGCTGCGTGGATCTCGCGGCCCGCCACTTCGGGAGTGACCACCGGCTTGGTGATGCCGCGCTTGCGCACCGTGGTCGCGTAGACATGCGCGCAATCGGCCACGGCATCGGCGACCGTCTCGAAGACTTGCGCGCGTTCCAGGACGATATCCGCGCCGCTGGCGGCGGGGCCAGCCGATGGATTGGGCCAGCCGTCGCGCGGGCTGACGAGGCGCATGTCGGTCAGCCCGAAATTGAGCATCGCGCGTGCGGCCTTGCCGATATTCTCGCCGAGCTGCGGCTTGACCAGGACGATGACCGGTTGCTGGCTCACGCCTTCCCGGCCTCGCTCACATTGCCGGCGAATTCCTCGAAATCGCGGGCCTCGCGGAAGTCCTTATAGACGCTGGCGAAGCGGATATAGGCGACGGGATCGAGGCCCTTGAGGCCGTCCATCACCAATTCGCCGATCTTCTGCGACGGGATTTCGCTGTCGCCCAAAGTTTCCAGCTGGCGCTGGATGCCCGAGACCATCCGCTCAATCTGCGCGGCAGTGACCGGCCGCTTGCGCGCGGCGATCGAGACCGAGCGGACCAGCTTGTCGCGCTCGAACGGCTCGCGCTTGTCTTCGCTCTTTAGCACGGTCAGTTCGCGCAGCTGGATACGCTCGAACGTCGTGAAACGCGCGGCGCAAGCCTCGCACTGGCGGCGCCTGCGGATCGCGGCATTATCTTCGGTAGGACGGCTATCCTTTACCTGAGAATCCTCATTTCCGCAGAACGGGCAGCGCATCAGGCGTCCGGATAGATCGGAAAGCGTTCGCAGAGCGCGCGGACGCGTTCGCGGACATTGGCTTCGATCTGGGCATCGCCCTGCTCGCCATTCTTGCGCAGGCCCTCCAGCACATCGGCGACCATGTTGCCGATTTCGCGGAACTCGGCGGTGCCGAAGCCGCGCGTCGTGCCGGCGGGCGAGCCGACGCGGATGCCGCTGGTCTTCATCGGCGGCAGCGGGTCGTTCGGGATGCCGTTCTTGTTGCAGGTGATCGCCGCGCGCTCGAGCGCTTCGTCGGCGTCCTTGCCGGTGACGCCCAGCGGAGTGAGGTCGATCAAAGCGAGATGCGTATCGGTGCCGCCCGAAACCACGGCTGCGCCGCGCTCCTTGAGGGTGGCGGCGAGAATTTTGGCGTTCTCGACGATAGCTGCGGCATAGGTTTTGAAATCGGGCTGGAGCGCTTCGCCGAACGCCACGGCCTTGGCGGCGATGACGTGCATGAGAGGCCCACCCTGAAGGCCGGGGAACACAGCCGAATTGATCTTCTTGGCGATCGCCTCGTCATTGGTGAACACCGCGCCGCCGCGCGGACCGCGCAGCGTCTTGTGCGTGGTGGTGGTCACGACATGGGCATGGCCGAACGGCGTCGGGTGCACGCCGCCTGCGACGAGGCCAGCGAAATGCGCCATATCGACCATGAAGATCGCGCCGACTTCGTCCGCAATCGCGCGGAACTTGGCGAAATCGATATGGCGCGGATAGGCCGAGCCGCCGGTGATGATGAGCTTGGGGCTCGTCTCGCGGGCCAGCTTGGCGACTGCGTCGTAGTCGATCAGATGCGTGTCCGGCGTGACGCCATATTGCACGGCGTTGAACCATTTGCCGCTCATCGCTGCCTTGGCGCCATGCGTCAGATGCCCGCCCGAATCGAGGCTGAGACCCATGATCGTGTCGCCGGGCTTGACCATTGCGAGCATCACCGCGCCATTGGCCTGCGCGCCCGAATGCGGCTGGACGTTGGCGAATTCGCAGCCGAACAATTGCTTGGCGCGATCGATCGCCAGCTGCTCGACTTCGTCCGACGGGTGGCAACCCTGATAGTAACGCTTGCCGGGATAGCCCTCGGCATATTTGTTGGTGAATACCGAGCCCTGTGCTTCGAGCACCGCCTTGGAGACGATGTTCTCCGATGCGATCAGCTCGATCTGGTGCTGCTCCCGCTCCAGTTCGTGACGCACGCCGGCGAACACGGCGGGATCGGCTTCGGCGAGGGTCTTGGTGAAGAAACCATCGGGCTGGAGCCCTGTCGTTTGCGGGTTGGTGCTCATGCGGTGGCTCCCTTGCTCAATTTGTCTACGCGGCGCTGATGGCGGTCACCGAGAAATTCGGTGTCTAGAAATGCGGTGATGCACGCTTTCGCCATCTCGATGCCGATCAGGCGCGCGCCCAATGCGATGACGTTGGCGTCATTATGCTGGCGGGCGAGGCTCGCGGAGAGCGGCTCGGAGACCAGCGCGCAGCGGGCCGCGGCCACGCGGTTCACCGCGATCGAGATGCCGATGCCCGATCCGCAGAGTGCGATGCCGGTGTCTGCGCGACCCTCTTCGACAGCCTTGCCGAGTGCGAATCCATAATCGGGATAATCGACGCTTTCGGGACCGTTCGTGCCCAGATCGAGCACTTCATGGCCGCTTTCACGCAACCAATTGGCGAGTTCTGCCTTCATGGCGAAGGCGGCATGATCCGAGGCGATGGCGATATGGCGCGACATGCGGCGTCCCCTAAGCCTTCGCACTCGTGCTGACTAGACATGACGACGCTATTTGGAGAGCGAAATGCGCAAGCTTGTACCGACCCTCACACTCGCGCTGGCGCTGGCCGCGTGCAGCACCGCCGATAATGCCGCCGACCAGCTCGGCAACACAGCCGAAGCGACCGGCGATGTGCTGGTAAATGCGGGCGAGGACATGGCATCGATAACCGGCAATGCTGCCGCGGATATCGGCAACGCAGTGAGCGATGCGACCACGGGCCATGACGCATGGGTGGGCCGCTGGACGGGCGTGGAAGGCACCTATCTCAACATCACCAAGGCGGCCTTGCCCGACCACTATAAGCTCGAGATGCAATATACGCTCGATTCCAAGGGCACGTATGACGGCACCGGCACCAAGGAAGGCATCACTTTCACCCGGCCCGACGGCAAGCAATTGCTCGCCGCATCGGATGGCGACGCCACCGGCCTGAAATGGTTGGCGGGCAAGAAGGATTGCCTCAAGGTCAAGGACGGCGAAGGCTATTGCCGCGACTGATTTTCATTTCTGGAGAAGCGATATGAAGAAACTGATTCTGGCGGGCGTGATAGCGCTGGGCCTCGCGGCCTGCACCGATAGTACGCAGAGCAACCTCAGCAACTCGCTGGAGCGCGCGGGCGATTCGATCGAGAACGTCGCCGATGGTGCGGGCGAGCGGATCGAGAATTTCGCGGATGATGCCGGCGCGGTGATCGACAACACCGCCGACGACATCGGCAACCGTGCCGATAGCGTTGGCAATGCGATCGGTAACGCCACGCGCTGATTTGCCGTCCCCGTCACTCCGGCCGATCGGCCGGAGTGACGGGGAACACGGGTTAACCCGCGCGCACCACATTGGCGGCGGCGGGACCCTTTTGGCCCGGCACAACGTCAAATTCGACGCGCTCGCCTTCTTCGAGCGTCTTGAAGCCGGAGCCGCCGATCGCCGAATGATGGACGAACAGATCCTTCGATCCGTCTTCCGGAGTGATGAAGCCGAAACCCTTTTCGGCGTTGAACCATTTCACAGTACCACTTGCCATTATTTGCCCCTCATATTGAGCCATCCGCGGGCACGTGCCTGCGGCAGATAGGTTGCACTTACAGCGACTCGCTGGCCTCCGGCGAGCAATAATGCCCAGCGTCGGCCTTCGCGCGCCGCGCCCTCGACGGCGTTCGCCGCGACCCAGGTACCGCGATGGACCTGCGTGCCTTCGAGCCCCGAGACTTCCTCGATCGCGTCGCCGAAGCGGTAATGGATGAGCGCGCTGGCACCGCTGCGATCATGGACGCGACAATAATGATCTTCCGCCTCGATTGCGATCAGGTGGGCGGGATCTATCCGGGCGCGCGCCAATAGCCCGCTGGCGGGCATTGGGCGCGGCTGGGCGCGACGCCACAGCATCCACCCGATCAGCGAACAGACGAGGAAGATGCCCAGGCTGATCGAGGCTGCGCGCCCGAGGATTTCCAGGGGCGGGGCGGTGACCCCGGTGCCCGCGATCCGGCCCGCCCCTGCGATCTCCAGCGGCAGCATCAGATTGAGCGGCACGCCGCCCAGCAGCGACACGCGCCACCAGTCGCTTTGCTTGCGTACGAACAATGCGAACAGAGCCTGCCATTTGATCGCGTTCCAGCCCATCAGGACCATCCAGAACAAGGCGCGCTTATCGAGCGGCAGATCGCCGGTGCGGAACCCGCCGGTAATCGTCATCAGCCCTGCGGCGGCGGCGCATCCGATCCACAGATAGGGAAAGCCCGGCAGCGCCATTGCGCGTTTCGCGAAGCCGTGGGCGGCTTTCGCGAAACCGCGCTTGCCGGGCGCTACCGACAAACCAGACAGAACGGACCGAACGGCGGGCATGATTCAGCAAGGCTGCCACGCGCCGGGCATAACCACAAATGGAGATTGAAGATGCGGAAGCTGATGACCTGTGGGCTGGCGGCGCTCGGCGCGCTGCTGCTCGTGCCGGGAGCGCAGGCCCAGGCCACCGACACGGTGGCGATTGCGGCGCAAAAAGAAGCGATGAAGAAGCTCGACTGGATGCACGGCGTGTGGCGCGGCCCGGCGGTCAGCCAAGGCCCGCAGGGATCGCACGAAGTGACGCAGACCGAGCGAATCGGCAGCTTCCTCGATGGCACGCTGACCGTGATGGAGGGCAAGGGCTATAGCCCCGATGGCAGCGTCGGATTCAACGCGCTGGGCGTCGTATCTTACGATGCGCAGGCCAAATCCTATTGGCTGACGAGCTGGGCGCTGGGCCGTGGCGGCAAGTTTGCGATGACCGTGACCGACACGGGCTATGTCTGGGAAATTCCGGCCGGAGCGATGACGATCCGCTACACCGCGACGCTGGTGGGCAGCACATGGACCGAAGTGGGCGACTATATCGCGCCCGGCCAGCCCGCGCGGCGCTTCTTCAAGATGGAACTCAAGCGGGTGGGCGATAGCGACTGGCCGGCCGCGGGCGGAATTCCGCGCAATTAAAACGGCAACATAATCGACTTCGAACTGCCGCTGTTCGGCAATTGGTGCGTCATGCGCCGGGCTTAACGGGCCGAGTAGAGCCGCACATCTGGCGGCACACTCGAGCGCGAAAGGCCCGGCCATGGCTTCGCTTGCCAGACTTCCCAAGAACGTCGCAGTGCGCGGCGCAGTCCACCGCCATGAACATCTGAGCAAGGAAGGGCTGCTCGAACGCGCCTTTACGTTCGCATTTCGGGGCCTCGTCTATCCACAGATCTGGGAAGACCCGGATGTTGATATGGAAGCGATGGCGATCACGCCCGATTGCCATGTCGTGGCGATCGCATCGGGCAGCTGCAACGTCTTCTCCTATCTCACTGCCAATCCGGCGAAGATCACCGCGGTCGATCTGAACCCCGCGCATATCGCGCTTGGCAAATTGAAGCGCGAAGCGGCGCAGCGCTTTCCCGATCACGCGACGTTCCACCGCTTTTTCGGGCAGGCGGACAAAGCGGAGAATATCCAAACCTATCGCGAGCATCTGCTGCCGCATATCGATCTGCCGACGCGCGCATATTGGGAAGGGCGCACCGCAGGCGGCCAGACGCGCATCCATGTCTTTACGCGTGGCTTTTATCGCTACGGGCTGCTCGGGCGGCTGATCGGCTTCGTCCATTGGCTCGGCCGCCGTTATGGCATCGACCCCAAGGTGATGCTCGCCGCGCGTGATCTGGCCGAGCAGCGGCAGATTTTCGAGACTCAGATCGCGCCATTCTTTGAAAAGAAGCTGCTGCGCTGGCTGGTCGATCAGCCCGCAGCCTTGTTTGGTTTCGGCATTCCGCCCGCGCAATATGATCTTCTCAAGGCAGATGACGCACAGGGGATCACCGGCGCGCTGCGCAGCCGGCTTGAGAAGCTGGCGTGCGATTTCGACCTCAAGGACAATTATTTCGCGTGGCAGGCATTTGGCCGCAGCTATGGCGAGGGCCCCGATGCGCCCCTGCCGCCCTATCTGCAGGCCAAGAATTGGGACACGATCCGCGAACGTGCCGGGCGGATCGAAGTGCGCCATATCAATTTCTGCGACTATCTCGAATCGATGCCCGCGCAGTCGCTCGATCGCTATGTTTTGCTCGATGCGCAGGACTGGATGACCGACGAGCAACTGGCGCGGCTATGGGCCGGGATCACCCACACCGCCAAGCCCGGCGCGCGCGTGCTGTATCGCACCGCCGCCACCCCCGATGTGGTGCGCGGGCACGTTCCCGAGGAGATCCTGAACCAGTGGGAATATGCCCCGCAGGCGCAACTCGACGATTGGACGCGGCGCGATCGTTCGTCGGTGTACGGCGCGACCCACCTCTGGACGCTGAAGCCCAAGGGATGATCGCAAAGGCCCTGACCGACCAGAAATCGCTGATGGACGATGTCTATGCGCTCCATCGGCATTTCTACGATTTCACCCGCAAATTCTATCTGCTCGGGCGCGATCGGCTGATCCGCGATCTGGCGCCGCCGCCGGGCGGCTCGGTGCTCGAAGTTGGCTGTGGCACGGCGCGCAACCTGATCGTGGCGGGCAAGCACTGGCCCGATGCGCGGCTGCACGGCTTCGATATCAGCGAAGCGATGCTCGATACCGCGCGGAAATCGGTGGATCGGCAGGGGCTGGGCGACCGCATCGCGCTGGCGCAGGGCGACGCGGGAAGCTTCGATCCGCGCAAATTGTTCGGGCTCGAAGAAGTCGACCGGATATTCATGAGCTATACGATTTCGATGATCCCGCCCTGGGAGGATGCGATCGAGCAGAGCGTGGCGTGGCTTGCGTGCGGCGGCAGCCTGCATATCGTGGATTTCGGTCAATATGAGCGCCTGCCCCGCTGGGCGCGGCGGCTGCACTTCAAATCGCTCGCCGATTTCCATGTGTATCCCCGGCGCGACCTGCGCGAAGTGCTGGTGCGCGTCGCAGAGGAGCAGGGGCTGGAAGTGGAGTTCACACCATTGTGGCGGGGCTATACGTGGAGCGCGGTGTTGCGGCGGCCCTAGTTGGTCGGTGGGAGGGGGCCTCAGGCGGCCAGCCGAAGCTCCAGCCGACCCCAGATCTCGACCAATGCATCGACCAGTTCGCGCATCATCGCCTCGTCATGCGCGGGGCCGGGGGTGAAGCGCAGTCGCTCGGTGCCGCGGGGCACGGTCGGGTAATTGATCGGCTGCACGTACACGCCATATTCGGCGAGCAGCACGTCGCTGATCTTCTTGGCCTTGACCGGATCGCCGACCATCAGCGGCACAATGTGGGTGGTCGAGGGGAGCACCGGCAGGCCGGCTTCGGCCATCAGCGCCTTGAGCGTGGATGCGGCGGCATGCTGGCCGTCGCGCTCGGCGGTGGAGCCCTTGAGGTGGCGGACCGACGCCAGCGCACCCGCGACGAGGACGGGCGACAGCGAGGTCGTGAAGATGAAGCCCGGCGCATAGCTGCGGATCACGTCGATGATCATCTGATCGGCTGCGATATAGCCGCCCATCACACCGAACGCCTTGCCCAGCGTTCCTTCGAGGATCGTCACGCGATCGGCCACTGCGTCACGCTCAGTGATGCCGCCGCCGCGCGGGCCATACATGCCGACGGCATGGACTTCGTCGCAATAGGTCAGCGCGTTATACTTGTCGGCCAGATCGCAAATCTCGGCGATCGGGGCGATATCGGCGTCCATCGAATAGACGCTCTCGAACGCGATCAGCTTCGGCACCGTGGGATCGTCGGCAGCGAGCATCTCTTCGAGATGGGCCAGATCGTTGTGGCGGAAAATGCGCTTCTCGCAGCCCGAATTGCGGATGCCCGCGATCATCGATGCGTGGTTCAGCTCGTCCGAATAAACGATGCAGCCGGGGAGAACCTTGGCGAGCGTCGCCAGCGTGGCTTCGTTTGAGACATAGCCCGAAGTGAACAGCAGCGCGCCTTCCTTGCCATGAAGGTCCGCAAGCTCCTGCTCGAGCTGGATATGGTAATGCGTGTTGCCGCCGATGTTGCGCGTGCCGCCCGAGCCTGCGCCGACGTCGTGGAGCGCTTCCTCCATCGCGGCGATGACCTTGGGGTGCTGGCCCATGGCGAGATAATCGTTCGAACACCACACGGTGATCGGCTTCGGCCCATTATGCCCGGCGAAGCAGCGCGCATTCGGGAATGCGCCCTTGTTGCGCAAAATGTCGATAAAGACGCGATAGCGCCCTTCCGCATGCAGCCGGTCAATCGCCGAGGTGAAGACCCGCGAATAATCGACGGCGGTCACAGGGACGGCGGGCGCAGGGATAGTCTGATCACGCATAGTGTTTTCGCCCCTAAACCCAAAATACGCGGATTTCCAGCACCGGGGGTGAGACAAATCGTCCAAGTTGCGACGAATCTTGCCAGACATGGTTGAGACAAGCTCGCACCAAAAGGGCGGTTCGTCGCATCGCGCTAACCCGCATCAATGTGAACGGCGGCGAATCTGCTAGGGTTTGTGCATCGCCGCCCGACTCGCTTCCAAGCAAGGCGGTGACCGAGAGATACTATGCGCTCCCGCTTGCTTAACGGAGCATCGACATGATCGAACATGATCAGGAATATTACGCCAGACGCGCGCGCCAGGAGCGTGACAGCGCCGAGCGCACCGAAGACAGCATCGCCCGGCGCGTCCATCAGGAGATGGCCGATCGCTATGCCGCGCGGCTGAAAGAGCCGGTGCTTGCGCAGCAGGTTTCCGCTTAAAGCGATTCGATCCGGCTCAGACCGTAGCGCGCGAGCGCGGGCGCCAATGCGTCCGTCTCGGCGTCGCGGCGGGTGAAGACCGCGCGGCCTTCGGGCTTTTCCTCCGGCCAATCCTGACCTTCGGTAAGGTGCGCCACGCGGCGTGCGATGCCGGGGCCGCCATCGACGAATTTCACCGGATGCGGCGCGGCGGCGGCGAGTTCGGCCTCCAGCAGCGGGAAATGGGTGCAGGCGTTGACGATCACGTCGAGCCGCTCGCCGCCCGGCTGACCGAACAGGCCGGCAAGGACTGCGCGGAGACGATCTGGCGCGGGTGCGTGTCCGGCCAATGCGCGCTCGGCGAGCTCTACGAGTTCGGCGGAGCCATGACGAAGCACGAGGCAATCGTCCGCGAAGCGCGCGGTGAGATCATCGACATAAGGCTGGCGAACGGTCGCCTCGGTGCCCAGCACGCCGATCACCCGCGTCTGGCTGAGCGCAGCGGCGGGCCGAATCGCAGGCACGGTGCCGACGATTGGCACATCGAGCGCGGCGCGGACGTGCTGGAGCGCGATCGTCGAAGCGGTGTTGCAGGCTATGACGATCAGGCGGGGATCGTAGCGCTCGGCAAGGCGGCCCAGCAAAGCGGGGACGCGCGCGGCGATCTCGGCTTCGCTGCGGGTGCCATAAGGGAAGCCCGCCGAGTCGGCGACATAGACGATGGGCGCCTGGGGCAGCAGCGCGGCAGTGGGCGCGAGCACCGAAAGTCCGCCGACGCCGGAATCGAAGAACAGGATCGGGCGGGTGTCGGGCATGGGCCTCGCGTGATCGAGATTATTGCGCCCGCTTACGGGAGAGCCTAGCTTGCGCGCAAGAAGGGGGCCGAGTGCAAAGCGAAATCCTGTGGGGGGCTCCGGCCGCCGCGATCATCCTTGGATACCTGCTCGGCTCGATCCCGTTCGGGGTGCTGCTGACCCGGATGGCGGGCGCGGGCGATCTGCGCACGATCGGCTCGGGCAATATCGGCGCGACCAACGTGCTGCGCACTGGCCGCAAGGGGCTGGCGGCGGCGACGTTGCTGCTCGATCTCGCCAAGGGTGCGGCGGCGGTGCTGCTCGCCGAATGGCTGTTTCCGGGCACCGCGATGCTGGGCGGCATGGCGGCGTTCCTGGGGCATTGCTATCCCGTCTGGCTCAAATTCAAGGGCGGCAAGGGCGTGGCGACGATGATGGGCATCGTGCTGGCGCTGCACTGGCCTTCGGGGCTGGTATATGCCGTGATCTGGCTGGGCGTGCTCGGGGCTGTGCGGGTGTCTTCGCTCGCCGGGATGGCTGCGGCGGTGAGTGCGCCGGTGAGCGCGGCGTATTTCGGGCGGATCGATATCGTGCTGCTGCTGCTCGCCATGGCACTGATCGTGATGTGGAAGCATCGCGAGAATATCGCTCGGCTGCTGAGCGGGACTGAACCCCGGATCGGCGGCAGCAAGAAGGATGGCTGATCCGCGCGCAGCGCGAAGCTATGAGTGATCCGCGCGAAGCGCGGCTGCGGCTGTTGCGCTCGGCGAATATCGGACCCGTTACCTATCGGCAGTTGATTGCGCGCTTCGGCAGTGCCGAGGCGGCGCTGGAGGCATTGCCGATGCTCGCCGCGCGAGGCGGCGGGCGCGCGCCACGGATCGCCGATGCGGGATATGTGCGGCGCGAGATTGCGGCGGTCGAGAGACTGGGCGCGCGCTATCTGTTTATCGGAGATGCGGAGTATCCGGCCTTGCTCGCCGAGACCGACAGCGCGCCGCCTGCATTGATCGTGCGGGGGCGCAGCGCGCTTCTGGCGCGGACCTGTGTGGCGATGGTCGGCGCGCGCAATGCTTCGGCTGCGGCGTGCCGGTTTGCGCGGCAATTGGCGTTGGGGTTGGCCGATGCCGAGGTGACGGTGGTTTCGGGGCTGGCGCGCGGGATCGACACTGCGGCGCATGTCGGATCGCTGCCGGGCACGGTGGGCGTGATCGCCAGCGGGATCGATATCGGCTTTCCTCCCGAGAATCGCGAACTTCAGGAGCGGGTCGCGACCGAAGGCTTGCTGGTCGCAGAACAGCCGCCGGGGACCGAGCCGCTGGCGCGCTTCTTCCCTTCGCGCAACCGGATCATCGCCGGACTGTCGCTGGGGACGGTGGTGGACGAGGCCGCGCCGAGGTCCGGTTCGCTGATTACCGCGCGGCTGGCGGCGGAGGCGGGGCGCGAAGTGATGGCGGTGCCCGGCTCTCCACTGGATCCGCGCGCGCAGGGCTGCAATTTGCTGATCCGCGAAGGCGCGACGCTGGTGCAGTCAGTGGACGACATTCTGGAGGCGATCCGCCCGATCGATGCGCGTGCGGTGCGCTCGCCGGTCAGCGGCTGGGGTGGTCCTCCGGCACAGGATGCCAGCGATAGCGAGCGGCGGAGCGTGGAGGGCTTGCTCGGCCCGGTGCCGGTACAGGTCGATGAATTGATCCGTCAGGCCGGGCTGGCCCCGGCGGTGGTGCAGACAGTGTTGCTCGAACTCGAACTGGGCGGGCGGCTGGAGCGGCATGCCGGTGGAAAAGTGAGTTTGGCATAAGACTTGGCATAAGGGGTGGCCACGTAACGAATTCGCGCCACGGGGCTGGCATGTCCTCTGCCCGTCCCTACATCCCGGCGAAACCTTCCCCCCGGAGAATCCCCATGGCCGACGCACCCGATCCCGCCAACAATCAGCCCGCCGGCTATGTGCCCGCCAAGGTCTGGACGTGGGAGGCGGGCAATGGCGGCCAGTTCGCCAATATCAACCGTCCGACTTCCGGCGCGACGCACGACAAGGCGCTGCCCGTGGGCAAGCATCCGATCCAGCTTTATTCGCTCGGCACGCCGAACGGCCAGAAGGTGACGATCCTGCTCGAGGAACTGATCGCCGCGGGCCATGCGGGTGCCGAATATGATGCCTGGAAGATCAATATCGGCGAAGGCGATCAGTTTGGCAGCGGCTTTGTTTCGATCAATCCGAACTCGAAGATTCCGGCGATGGTTGATCGCTCGGTCGATCCGGCGATCAGCGTGTTCGAAAGCGGCGCGATCCTGATCTACCTCGCCGAGAAGTTCGGGGCGTTCCTGCCGACCGATCCGGCGGCGCGGGCGCGGACGATGAGCTGGCTGATGTGGCAGATGGGTTCGGCGCCGTTCCTGGGCGGCGGCTTCGGGCATTTCTTCGCTTATGCCCCGATCAAGATCCAATACGCGATCGATCGCTACACGATGGAGGTGAAACGCCAATATCATGTGCTCGACACGCATCTGGCCGAGCACCGTTTCCTTGCCGGCGACGAATATACGATCGCCGATATGGCGATCTGGCCCTGGTATGGCGGCGTGGCGCGCGGCGATGCCTATGGCGGCGCAGTCGAGTTCCTTGGCACGGCGGAATATACGCATGTCAGCCGCTGGGCCGATGAAGTCGCCGCGCGCGAGCCGGTGCAGCGCGGCCGGCTGGTCAATCGCGGCGCAGGCCCCGAGGACCAGCGCGTTCCCGAGCGGCACGATGCAGGTGACATCGACGTGGTGCGCGCACGGATGCGGTGATAGCCAACCGGGCAAGGGGCTTCGCCCCGCTCAGTGCGGGCGATACTCCACCCGTGCCGTGCCTTCGGCCCATACCGGGAGGTACAGCCCCTGGCCCGCCGCCTTTAGTGCGCCGGTCGTAACCTTGCCGATCTCCGCCCGGATCAAGAAATCGCCGGTGCGCTTCTCGACGATGGCGCGCTGGACCTTGGCGAGCAGCTTCTGGAAATCGCGGGTGAAATTCTGGGTCAGCGCCTCTGCTACGCTCCCCGCGAGCGCCGGGCTGTTGGCGAGCTGGACGAGGATATCGCCACCGACGCCGTTGGTGTTGCCGCGTACCTCAAGATCGGTGAAGCTGACTTGCTGCGATCCGGGCTGGTTGACCGGCTTGGCGGATATCCACACCACGCCGCGCGTCACGGTGGCGCTTCCGGACGGGTTTGCGGCGAGGGTGATGCCCATCGCGATGCGTCCGCCCGTGGTGCCGTACGCGACGATCTTTTCGAACCGCGCCTCGACCGGTCCGATGCCGGGCAGGTCGAACGGACGCTGGGCGCGTTTGGTGAGTGCCTTGAGCACGACGGGTTCGAGCTGCGCGTAATCGGCAATGACCGGGATGAAGAAGCGCAGTTGCGCGCCGTTGCGTTCGCGGGCCAGCGGCGGCAGCGCGGTGGGCTTTGGATCCTGTGGACGGGGCCCGACAAAGGTCTGGGTCTGCGCTTCCATGCCGAGGCGCATGCGCAGGCGATTGCCCGAAAGCGAATAGCCGCCATAGCTCAGCCGCTGGGGCGTTATCCGCATCCATACCGGGGGGTTGGTCTCATTGAGTTCGAGCGAGGTGAAGCTCTGGCGCCAAGCCTCGTTCACGCGGGCGCGGACGTCGAGCTTGGCGATTTCGCGCGGCAAAGTGCGCTCCAGATCGCGGACGATCGGCTGGAGCCTGGCGTCGGCCTGGTCGGTGAACGTGATGCGCTGGCCGAGAAAGTCGATGCCCGGCGGTGCGGTCCAGCCATAGGTCAGGCGCACGGTGGCGGTGGCGGTCCAGTCTTCGTGGAAGGTCAGCCGTACCCGCGCATGGGCCATGGCTGCGCCGGTCGCGGTCTCGCCCTTCAGGATGCCGCCGACGTTGCGGGCGGCAATGTTAGCCTGGATCGGGATATCGGCGATGATGTCTTCGCCTTCGCCGCGAAGCCGGATCGCGCCGCGCGTGACCGTGCCGGTGACGTTGCAGCCGATATCGGGAGTGACCTTGAGATCCTTTTTGAACAGCCGCACGCGGCGGGCGGCGACGCATTTGTCGAAATGCTTGTCGATCGTCCAGAGCGTGCGCGGGATGGCGCGCTCCAGCGCTTGCGACAGGGCGGTGGTGTCGGTTTCCAGGGGCACGGCGATCACCGAGGGCTGGCTGGAAGCTTCGATGGCATCGTTGACGCGGGGCGGCGGCTGGACTGCGGTGTCGCGCGATTGCCAGATGATCCAGGCGATGCCGACGAGCAAGATGACGAGCGCCCCAGCGATGATCGCGAGGCGGCGGCGAAAAAAGCGCGGTTTTGGAACGTCAGCGGACACGGGTTGGTCCCTTAAAGGGTGCCTGCGGGTCCAGGCCGGATACGTGGCGATTACGCATCGATGCGGCAAGTGTTCCTTGTCAGCACTACCTGCCGCTTGACGGACCCTAAATCCACCCCCCACCTTACGCGTACACGTAAGGACCACTAAAACCCCATGCAGCTTGTCATCGTAGAATCACCCGCCAAGGCGAAGACCATCGAGAAATACCTCGGCAAGGACTATCGCGTCCTCGCTTCCTACGGCCATGTCCGCGATCTGCCGGCCAAGGACGGTTCGGTGAATCCGGACGACGGCTTCGCGATGGAATGGGAGGCCTATGCCGACAAGGGCAAGCAGCTCAAGGCGATCACCGATCTCGCCAAGACTGCCGATCGTCTGATCCTCGCGACCGATCCGGATCGCGAGGGCGAGGCGATTAGCTGGCATGTCCAGGAAGTGCTGCGGCTCAAAAAGGCGCTGCCGAAAGAGGTCGAGCGCGTTACCTTTAACGCGATCACCAAGCCCGCGATCCTGACCGCGATGCAGCATCCGCGTGAGTTGGATACCGATCTGATCGACGCCTATCGCGCGCGCCGTGCGCTCGATTACCTCGTCGGCTTCACACTCTCGCCGGTGCTGTGGCGCAAGCTTCCCGGCGCCAAGTCGGCCGGGCGCGTGCAATCGGTCGCGTTGCGGCTGATCGTGGAGCGCGAGCGCGAGATCGAAGGCTTCAAGCCCCAGGAATATTGGTCGGTCACTGCCGATATGGAGCAGGACGGCACGAGCTTTGTCAGCCGGCTGGTCAAATATAAAAGCGAGAAGATCGATCGCCTGACGATCGGCGATGGCAAGACCGCCGAAGCCGCGAAGCTGGCCGTCGAGCAGGGGCGTTTCTCGGTCGTCTCGGTCGAGACCAAGCCGGCGATGCGCAACCCGCCGCCGCCCTTCACCACCTCGACGCTGCAACAGGAAGCCGCGCGCAAGCTCGGCTTCTCGGCCAGCCACACGATGCGGATCGCGCAAGGTCTCTACGAGGACGGCGCGATCACGTACATGCGTACCGATGGCGTGCAGATGGATGGCGATGCGATCCAGGAAGCCCGCAAGGCCGTCGTGAACCGCTATGATGGGCATTATGTCCCTGAAAAACCGCGCCAATATACGGCTAAGGCCAAGAATGCACAGGAAGCGCATGAGGCGATCCGCCCGACCGATTTCAGCAAGGATCAATATGGCGGCGGCGATCATGCGCGGCTGTACGATCTGATCTGGAAGCGCGCGCTGGCGAGCCAGATGGCGAGCGCTCGCATGGAGCGCACCTCGATCGACATGGAGGATGCGACCGGCCAGCACGGTCTGCGCGCTACCGGCCAGGTCGTGCTCTTCCCCGGCTATCTCGCGCTCTACGAAGAAGGCCGCGACGATGAGGCGGACGAGGATTCGCGCCGCCTGCCCAAGCTCTCCGAAGGCGCGACGCCCGCGAAGCTTCGGTCATTCAGGTGCTCAAGGACCGTTCCTATGTGCGCATCGAGAAGAACCGCTTCTTCGCGGAGGAAAGCGGCCGATTGCTGACGGCGTTCCTCGAGCGCTTCTTCGAGCGCTATGTGAATTACGATTACACCGCCGGTCTGGAAGAAGAACTGGACGAAGTATCGGGCGGCCGCGCGCAGTGGCAGGCGGTGCTTGAGGCGTTCTGGAAGGACTTCAAGCCGCGCACGGCGGACGTGATGGAGCAGAAGCCGTCGGAGATCACCGCCGCGCTCGATCAGTTCCTCGCGCCCTATCTGTTCCCGCCCAACGCCGATGGCAGCGATCCGCGGCTTTGCCCGAATTGCGGCGAGGGTCAGCTTGCGCTGCGCGGCGGGCGCTTTGGCGCGTTCGTGGCGTGCTCCAACTATCCCGAGTGCAAATATACGCGCCGCTTCGCCCAGCCGGGTGGAGAGAGTGGCGAGGACACCGGCCCGCAGGTGCTCGGCGTCGACCCCGAAACCAATTTGCCGGTCGAGCGCAAATCGGGGCGGTTCGGGCCGTATATCCAGCTGGGCGAGGGCGCCGAGGCCAAACGGTCTTCGATCCCCAAGGATGTCGAGATGGATCTGGAGATGGCGCTCAAGCTGCTGAGCCTGCCGCGCACCGTTGGCACCCATCCCGAGAGCGGCGAGCCGATCACGGCGTCGATCGGGCGCTATGGGCCGTATTTGGCGCATTCGGGCAAATACGCCCGGCTTTCGTCGACGATGGAAGTGTTCGAGACCGGCATGAACGCGGCGGTGGTCAAGCTGGCCGAAGCCGCAGCAGGCGGCGGGCGTCCGCAGCGCGGTGCTGCGCGTGAGCCGTTGAAGGTGCTCGGCAAGCATCCCCGGACCGAGGCCGAGATCAAGCTGATGGCGGGCCGATACGGCGAATATGTCACCGATGGCGAGACCAATGCGACGCTGCCCAAGTCGATCGACAAGGATCAGCTGACGCTCGAGGAAGCCGCCCAGCTGATCGACGCACGTGCCGCGGCTGGCCCCGCCAAGGGCAAGGGCAAGAAGAAGGCCGCGCCGAAAAAGGCGGCTGCCAAGAAGCCGGCTGCGAAGAAGGCACCGGCAAAGAAGGCTCCGGCGAAGAAGGCTGCGCCGAAAAAGGCGGCAAAGGTCGAGGAATAACCGTTATCCCGGCGAAAGCCGGGATAACGCTTGTGCGGTTATGCGGTGATCCGCAGGATGAGCCACACCGCCAGGCCAAGCTGGATCACCAGCGTCGCGATCACACCGATCGCGCGCGGCAAAGGCGGTGGGCCTTTCGAGGGCAGGTAGAGCCCCATGGCGTGGAATATGCGCGCCGCGACGAAGGCGGTGGCGGCATAAGTGAGGATCTGATGATCCGCGCCGCCATATTCGAGCAGGCCGATCAGGATCAGCGCGATGGGGGCGTTTTCGGCAAGGTTGCCATGCGCGCGGCTGGCGGAGGTAAGGCTGGGATCGTCGCCCAGCCCGAACGACAATCGCGTCCGGAAGCGGTTGCGGATCGTATCGAGCGCGAGCAGCACCAGCAGGATCGCGAGCGCAGCGGCGGTGAGGCCGGTGATCGTCAGTGGCATATTCCCCTCCCCGTATTTGGGAGGAGGCTAGTCGCTTGTTACAGCCAAGTCGAACCGTCTTAAGCGGCGCGTGCCTGGGTAGAGATCAGCCACGCGCGCGCGGCCTTTTGTGCTTCGATGATTTCGCGTGCGCTCATGTCTTCGCTGATTTCCGCGCGGCAATCCTTGGCGCGCTCGTCGCCGGACATGGCCGCGAGATTGAACCATTTATGCGCTTCGATCAGATCGATATTCATGCCTTCGGCACCGCTCGAATAGACCACGCCCAGATCGTAACAGGCATTGGTATCGCCGCGTGCCGCATCGCGGAGCCGGCTTTCGACCAGAAAATGTGCGCTCTTGAGACTGCTGCCCATTTCGCTTCCCCTTATGCACCCTCCCTTGGGCACATGCAGGTTTTCGCAGGCAATCGCATAACAAATGGTTAACGACGTTAACTGTAATTATTCATATACCACGGCGATGTTATCGATGAGCCGCGTGCCGCCGATCCGGGCCGCCGCGAGCAGGCGCATCGGCTGGCCGGCTACAGGGCTGCCAAGCGTCGCGGCATCGCGCAATTCGACATAATCGACGTCGAAGCCGGCGGCACTGAGCGTATCGATTGCCTGCGCCAGCGCGTTGGCGGGATCTTCTCCGCCAGAGATTGCGCGTTCGGCCGCCCCCAGAGCGCGGGGCAAAGCGACAGCCTTGGCGCGGTCTTCGGGCATCAGGTAGATATTGCGGGAGGAGAGGGCGAGGCCGTCATCGTCGCGTTGGATCGTAACGCCCTGGATGGTGACGGGCAGCTTGAGATCCTCGACCATGCGCCGGATCACCGCGAGTTGCTGCCAGTCCTTCTCGCCGAACAATGCGACATCGGGCTGCACCTGCTTGAGCAATCGCGCGACCACCGTCGTCACGCCATCGAAATGGCCTGGCCGGTGCGCGCCGTCGAGCACGTCGCCGATTTCACTCGCTTTCACGTCGATCTCAGGGCCGTTCGGATACATTTCCTCGACGCTCGGCATCCACAAAATATCGACCGCCGCACCCGAGAGCATCCGCGAATCCGCTTGTTCCTTGCGCGGATACTGGCCGAAATCCTCGTTCGGGCCGAATTGCGTGGGATTGACGAAGATCGATACCACCACGCGATTGGCGGCAAGCCTGGCTTCCTCCACCAGCGCCATATGCCCCGCGTGGAGCGCGCCCATCGTCGGCACCAGCGCGACGCGCTCGCCTGCAGCCCGGAACGCGGAAACCGCCTCAAGCAGATCTTCGAGACGACGGATTGTTTGCACGCGTTAACACTTTCGATACAGTGAGAGCGCGGCCTTCTATGGGGGAGGGGCTGCGCGATCAATAACGGAAGTTGGACAGTCTTGAGCGACGATCAGAAGCGGCTGCACGTATTGGTTTTCGCCAATGAGAAAGGCGGGACGGGCAAGTCGACCACTGCGGTGCATACTGCGATCGCGCTCGCGGCCAAGGGCGCACGCGTGGCGTGCTTCGATCTCGACCATCGCCAGCGCACCATGGGCCGCTATCTCGACAATCGCGGCGAGACGATGCGCCGTTTGGGGCGCCCGCTGCCGATGCCGATTTACGAGACGCATGACGGCGAGAGCATGGATTTCTTCTCATCGACGCTGGAGCGGCTGGGCGAGGGCGCTGATTTCCTGGTGGTCGACACGCCGGGTCGCGATGACAAGTTCGCGCGGATCGCGGTGACCAATGCCGATACGCTGATCACCCCGATGAACGACAGTTTCGTCGACTTCGATCTGATCGGGCAGGTCGATCCCGAAACCTTCCGCGTCTCGCGCCCCAGCTTTTATTCCGAGATGATCTGGGATTCGCGCAAGCGCCGCGCCAAGGCGGATGGCGAATCCATCGACTGGGTCGTCCTGCGCAATCGCATGCAGCATATCGAAGCGCGCAACATGAAGCGCGTATCGGAAGCGATCGACCAGCTTTCCAAGCGCGTCGGCTTCCGCGTGATCTCGGGGCTCTCGGAGCGCGTGATTTATCGCGAATTGTTCCCTCAGGGCCTGACGATGCTGGATTCGGGCGAGTTCGGCGCGATGGGCCTCAGCCATGTCGCCGCGCGCCAGGAGTTGCGCGAGATGATGGGCGGGCTGGCGCTCCCCGAAGTCGCGCTGCCGCTGTTCGCATGATGATGCTCGACTGATGGCCAAATTGCTCATCGCCGCGCTGATCATCGGCGCGGTTTATTATCTCTTCATCCGGCCCCGGCCCAAGCCCCGGGCATTCGTACCCGTGGACGAGGCGCGCGAGATCCTTGGCGTCGGCCCCGAGGCCGGCGCGGAAGAGATCCGCGCCGCGCATCGCCGGCTCGTCACGGCGCTCCACCCGGACAAGGGCGGCTCGGCTGAACTGACCCGGCGCATCAACGCAGCGCGGGATTCGCTGCTCAAATAGCTTTACTTGCAACTTCGCGCTGGCTCGCGGATTAGGCCGTAACAAATTCCCGGGAGGCATTATGACGCATCGTTTCGACCCCACCTCGCTGCGCGAATACGATATTCGCGGGATTGTCGGCGAGGCTTTGGGGCCTGACGATGCGCGGGCAATCGGCCGGGGCTTCGCGACACTGATGCGCCGCGCAGGCGGCAAGCGCGTGGCGGTCGGCTGGGACGGTCGCGTTTCGTCGGAGACGCTGCGCGACGCGCTGGTCGAGGGGCTGACGGCTTCGGGCTGCGACGTGGTGCGCACCGGCATGGGGCCGACGCCGATGCTCTATTATGCCGAAGCCACGCTAGAAGTGGATGGCGGCATCCAGATAACCGGCAGCCATAATCCCGGCAATTACAATGGCTTCAAGATGGTGTTCCAGCACCTTCCGTTCTTTGGGCAAGACATTCAGACGCTCGGCAAGCTGGCTGCCGAAGGCGATTGGGAAGATGGCGACGGCACCGAGACGGTCACCGATGCCGATATCGAGGACCTCTATGTAGGCCGACTCCTCGCAGGCTATGCGGGCGGCACCTACAAGATCGGCTGGGACACGGGCAACGGCGCGGCGGGCCGGGTGATCGAGAAGCTCGTCAAGCTGCTGCCGGGTGAGCATCACACGCTCTTCACCGAAGTGGACGGCAATTTCCCCAATCATCATCCTGATCCCACTGAAGAAAAGAACCTCGCCGATCTGAAGAAGCTCGTCGCGGAAAAGCAGCTCGATTTCGGACTGGCTTTCGATGGCGACGGCGATCGCGTGGGCGCGATCGACGGTTCGGGTCGGGTGATCTGGGGCGATCAGCTTCTCTCCATTTTGGCGGTACCTGTTCTCCGCAAGGCGCCTGGATCGACGATCATCGCCGATGTGAAGGCCAGCCAGATGCTGTATGATCGCATCGCAGAGCTGGGCGGCGAGCCGCTGATGTGGAAGACCGGCCACAGCCTGATCAAAACCAAGATGAAGGAAACCGGCGCGCCGCTGGCCGGCGAGATGAGCGGCCACATCTTCTTCGCGCAGGATTATTACGGCTTTGACGACGCGCAATATGCCGCGGTCCAGCTGATCAATGCGGTCCACATCATCGGCAAGTCGCTGACCGAGATTCGCGGCGAGATGCCCGAATTCGTCAACACGCCGGAGATGCGCTTCCAGGTCTCCGACACGCGCAAGTTCGCGGTGATCGAGGAAGTGCTCGCGCGGCTGGAGGCCGAAGGCGCCGATGTGAACCGCACCGACGGCGCGCGGGTCAATACCCCCGATGGCTGGTGGCTGCTGCGCGCATCGAACACGCAGGACGTGCTCGTCGCCCGCGCCGAGGCCAATAGCCAGGAGAGCCTCGATCGGCTGATGGCGATGATCGATGCGCAGCTGGCCGCCAGCGGCCTTGAGCGCGGCCCGCAAGCCGGGCACTGAGAAACTGCGGCGCCCCGCCTTGGGTTCAAGGGGGGCGCTGCCTGAGACAATCTGTCCAATCGCATCCCGGTGCGCGCGTACCTATATGCGCATCATGGCCGTAGAATATTCCAAGCAGATCGACGCGACGGGCAAATGCTGGCCGCGACTGGAGCCCGTGCAGACGGGGCTGCGGGGCAAATGTCCGCGTTGCGGGCAGGGGCATATTTTTCAGAGCTTCCTGAAGATCCGCCCAAGTTGCGAGGTCTGTGGGCTCGATTATTCCTATGCCGATCCAGCGGACGGCCCGGCGATCTTCGTGCAGCTCTTTGCCTGCGTGCCCGGCGTGTTGTTCGCGATCTTTTTCGAGATATTCGCCGCCCCGCCGATGTGGCTGCATCTGGCGCTGAGCCTGCCGATCCTGCTGGCCTTCACCGTGGTGCCATTGCAGCCGATCAAGGGCTGGCTGGTCGCAAGCCAATTCTATCACAAGGCGGGCGAGGGGCGGTTGCGCCCCAAGGAATAGGACTCGCTTTTGCGCGGCCAAATCTCCACTTAACCGCCAATGCCTCCTCCCCAGCCCACCCTGATCCGCGTCATCGATCTCGAGACTACCGGCGATAAGCCGCCCGCGCATGCCGTGGTCGAAATCGGCTGGCAGGACGTTGTCTTGGGCGCAGACGGGCGCTGGGAGCTGTATGGCGAGGGTGGCAACCGGATGGTCAATCCGGGGCGACCGATCCCGCCGCTGACCATGGCGATCCACCATATCCGCGATGAGGATGTTGCCGATGCGCCGTGGTGGCACGATGTCGCACGACCCGTGCTCGATCCGTGGCCGCGCCGCGTGGCGCTGGCGGCGCACCGCGCGAGCTTCGAGGAGCAATTCTGCACGGCGTCGCTCACGCGCGGCGCGGACTGGATCTGTACCTATAAATGCGCGCTGCGGCTGTGGCCGGAAACGCCGCGCTTCTCGAACCAGTATCTACGCTATTTCCGCAACCCCGTGGGGATGGATCACGAACGCGGCCTGCCCGCGCACCGCGCTTTTCCCGATGCTTATGTGACGGCGTTCCATCTGCGCGACATGCTCAATGAATCCACGGTCGAGCAGCTGATTGCCTGGTCGAAGGACCCGGCGCTGGAGCCGCGCGTGCGCTACGGCCCCGAGCGGGGCAGGGAATATGCCGAGCTGGACGAGGATGTGCTGGCGGCGTTCATGAACGATCGCGACCCCGATATCCGCTTCAGCGCCGCGACCGAAATGGCGCGGCGGCAGGGTGGCGGGGCGGTGAAGCGCAGCAGCGTGCCACCGCAGGATTTGTTGCTCTAGCCCCGCAGGGCTATTTGCAGGGCTTGCCTGTCGCGACACACCGCCACCGGCGCTGTAGCGGGCCCAGGCCATTGTGGCGGCAAGTGATGTCCTTGCCCTGCGCCTTATTCCAGTCCTGATAGATCGCACCATATTGGGCAACCTGGCCACGCCATGCGTGGATGCTCTGGGTCTGGGCCCCGGATTGCAGCTTAGTGTCAGCCCCCTCAATCGAGATTGAGGGATAGCAAGCCGGCTGAGGTGTCGGCGTCGGTGTGGGTGTCGGGTTGGGCGGGCCGTCGTCGCATGGCTCGGCGGTGGCGGTGCAGGTCCAGGTCTTGAGCCGCTTGCCGTCGTGGCCGCAGGTTACGTCAGCGTTCCGCGCCTTGTTCCACTTGGCGTAGCTGGGGCCAACGCTGGCGACGACCGAGAAATTCCACGCGCTCTTCGCCGCCTGTTCGGTGGGGCCGCGAAAACGGCCGCGGTCCACGCCAGACTGCGCGGCGTGGCAATTCTGGACAGGCGCGCGCGTCACGGGTGCGGTCGGAGGCTGGATGTGCATGGCGCCTGAGAGCGCAAGTGCACTCGCGGCGAGACCGGTGATCGCTATGATGCGGGCAATATGCTGCGAGTGTTTCATGACATCTCCCCTGATGGACTTCGTCGATGACGCAGTACAGGAGCGCGCCGGATCGCTCCGCGCGTTCATGATTTCAGGAGGGCGATTCCCCGATTTATGAAAAACTGACGACCCGTATCGCCAGTATGATTTATCCGCTTTTGAAGCGAATTAGTCAATGATTGCCCAATACTTAAGAAATATTACGGCAAACTAGCGGAGAACTTGTACTATTTGGGTGAGGGGCTGATTCCGCGCAACAGCAGCCGCATCGCTTCGAGTAGCGTGCCGAACACCAGATGCGACGCCGCGCCATAGGCATGGCTCGCGAGTGACGCGTCCTCCGGCCCCGCCCCGAGATCGAGGGCCGGCACGATGGTTTCGTCCAGCAGCGCTGATGTGACGATGCCGTAAGCGCTGCCAAAGCCCGTACTGGCCTCGCTGCGATATTCGGTGAGCACGCCATAGACGCCGCCGAGCACCGCGCCGGTGATGTAATGCACGGCTTGCCCGCTGGCCTTGCGATACGCTTCGGGCACGGGATCGCCGGTAACCGCTTCGCTCAGCCTGTCCGCGGCTTTCACCGTCGCCGGATCGCCCTCGCCGTCTTCGTCCGGAAGCAGTTTGGCCGCCTGTGCCTGAAAAGCGACCATCGCCGCCGAGGCGATTAGCCCGGCGGCGACGCCCGCAAACAGGCCGAGCAAGGGTCTCGGCTTGGTCATCAATAGTTGACGCGGGTCGCGGTCAGCTTGCGCTTGGCGAGATAGGTCTGGACGCTGTCATCGCCCGCGAGATGCCCTGCGCCAACGGCAAGGAATACCGTGCCCGGCTTGGCCATGCGCGTCTCGATCCACTCGGCCCAGCGGGCGTTGCGATCGGCGAGCAGCACCTTGCCCACTTCGGGGGTCTCGCGCATGCCTTCGTCCATCGTCTCGCCCAGCGCGACCGGATCGCCAGCAGCCCATTGCGCGACCATCTTGTCGAGCATCGGCCCGATCTTGGCATAATCGGTGATGGTCGAGACCAGATATTTGATCTGCAGCTCTTCCGGAAGCGCGTCGAAATAGCCGAGTTGCTGTTCGGCGGTTTCCAGCCCGATGATCGGCTTGCCCGCCGCCTTGGCCGCAGCGGTGATCGTGCGCTCGGCGCCGCTTTCGGGATCATAGCCAAGCTTCGGGAGCGGTGCCATGCCGAGCGTCACTGCCACCAGCCATGGCTCCAGCCGGTCGAGCGCGGCGGCGGGAATGCCGACATCGGCGAGGGCTGCGGCATATGCGGCGCGCTTGTCGGCCGGCAGCTTCTCGGTGAGCGCCGGATCTGTGCTGGGCGCAATGGCGAGCTTCATGATCAGCCCCTGCATCGCGGCGGGATCGGGCTCGACCAGTTCGAGCACGACTTCGCCGCTCTCGTCGAACGCGGTCTTCACGCCTTCGTCGAACCAGCTCAGGCCGGGCTTGAGCACATGGACGGTGCCAAACAGATAGATGGTGGTGTCAGCGTCCTTGACCACCCAGAGCGCCGGATCGGCGTCCTTGGTCGTCTGGGCGGTGGCGGGGAACGCAAGGAATGCGGCCAGCGACGCGGCGGCGGCGAAAAACTTCTTCAGCATGCGGATATGCACTCCACTTGCACGGGCATTACGGCCGCGCCTTTTTCCATAGATAGGTGGCGCTCATCGCGATCAAAGTCGCGATGAACAGGAATTCGTGTTCAGGCCCGATAACCAGCCCGCCTTTCCAAAGGAAATACCAAGCGGGATAGGCGAGAGTGTAGAAATACACCGAACTATACTCGCGATCGGATTCGCGTGCAGCTCGACTTCATCGTTCGCCCGGCCCCTCAGGCTGACAGCTCCTTGAGCGGCGTTGTGGCGTCCGCGAGAGCGATGGGATCAAGGGACAGCCCCTCCGCGACAAGCTTGCGGCCCTGCACATAATCCTTGATCGCATTGACGCAGTCGAGCGCGATGACGCGGCCCTCGGCCAGATAGATGACCGAGAAACTGCGCGTGGCGGGATCGCCGCGAACCACCGATTGGTCGTGCCCGGCGGAGATGCCGACGGTCTGGAGCTTGAGATCATATTGGTTCGACCAAAACCATGGGACCGCATCGTAGCTCGCCTCTACCCCGCAGATCGTCTTGGCGGCGGCAGTCGCCTGATCATTGGCGTTCTGGACCGATTCGAGGCGGATCATCTGGTTGGCGGCATAGCGATTCGAATGGAGCGCGCAGTCTCCGATCGCGTAGACATCGGGGAGCGACGTGCGGCATTGCGCATCGACCAGCACGCCATTGCCGCCGCTGGCGCCTGCTTCGAGAAGCGGGGCGACCGAGGGCACGATACCGATGCCGACGATGACCATCTGCGCGGGGATCACTTCTCCGCTGGCGAGGCGAACGCCGGTTGCGCGGTCCGCGCCCTCAATCGCCTCGACCTGAACCCCGGTGCGGAGCGTAACGCCGTGCGCGCGATGCTCGGCTTCGAAGAAGCGCGACAGCGGCTCGCCGGCGACGCGGGCGAGAACGCGGTCCTGCGCTTCGAGCACGGTGACGCTGCGGCCAAGCTTGGAAAGGACGGCCGCGGCTTCGAGGCCGATATAGCCGCCGCCGATCACGGCGACTTCGCGCACGTCGGGCAGTTCGGCCATCATCGCATCGACATCAAAACGGGTGCGCACGGTGTGGATACCGGTGAGGTGGTGGCCGTCACAGGCGATGCGGCGGGCCTTGCCGCCCGTCGCCCAGATCAGCGCGCCATAGCCGATGCTCTCCCCGCTTTCGGTGGTGACGCTGTGCGCGGCGGGATCGACCGAGACGATCGTGCGGCCCGTAAGCATCGCGACCTGTCGCTCTTCCCAGAACGCCGGCGGGCGAATCAGCAGTCGCTCGAACGGCTTGTCGCCCGCGAGATACTCCTTGGAGAGCGGGGGGCGTTCATAGGGAAGTTCGGGTTCGTCGCCGATGATCGCGATGCTGCCTTCGAACTTGTTCTGGCGCAGCGCGATTGCCGCCTGCGCGCCGCCATGCCCGGCGCCTACGATGATGATGTCATAGCGAGTCATTTTAGGCGCTCCGCGTGCCACGCCACGTGGTCCGCCATGAAGGTCGAGACGAAGAAATAGCTGTGATCATAGCCCTGCTGGATGCGCTGGGTGAGCGCTATGCCGGCTTGCTCGCAGGCGGCTTCCAGAAGCTCGGGCTTGAGTTCCTTTTCGAGGAACGGATCGGCCGAGCCGGTATCGACCAGCAATTCGGGCAGGCGCGCGCCATCCTCGATCAGCGCGACGGCATCATGGACACGCCATGCCGCGCGGTCCTCGCCGAGATAGCCGGACAGTGCCTTCTGGCCCCATGGCACCTGACCAGGCGCTACGATCGGGGAGAAGGCCGAGACCGATTTGAAGCGATCGGGATTGCGCAGGCCGATGGTCAGCGCGCCATGCCCGCCCATCGAATGGCCGGTGATGCCCTGGGCGGACATATCGGCGGGAAATTCCGCACCGATCAATGCGGGGAGTTCGTCCTCGATATACGAGCGCATCTTGAAATGCGTCGCCCAGGGTTCCTCGGTGGCGTCGAGATAAAAGCCGGCGCCCTGACCGAAATCATAGGCTTCGTCATTGGGCACCCCTTCGCCGCGCGGCGACGTGTCCGGCGCGATGAAGATCACCCCGTGTTCGGCGCAGGCCTCGCGATACTCGCCTTTGTCGGTGACGTTGGCGTGGGTGCAGGTGAGGCCCGAGAGATACCAGAGGATTGGCAGCTTCGCGCCCTCGGCATGATCGGGCACAAAGACCGAGAAGGTCATATCGGTGCCCGTCACCGCCGACGCGTGGCGATAGACGCCCAGCGTGCCGCCATGGGCCTTGTTGGTCGAAAGCGTTTCCATCATGCGCCGCGGTAGATTGCGCAGAGCTTGTTGCCATCCGGATCGCGGACATAGCTCAAATGCATCGTGCCGAGCGGGCCGCCGTCGCGTGGCCCCGGCGGAGCTTCGATCGAGGCGCCGCCATTCGCGACCGCCACGTCGTGAAAAATCTGCACCTGTTCGGCCGAACCGCATTTGAAGCCGATCGTGCCGCCATTTGCAGCGGTCGCGGGCTCGTCGTTGATCGGCTCACTGACGCAGAAGGTGCTGCCGTCATGGCTATAGAAGAGACGGGTATGGCCTGAAGCCGTGACATTGCGGAACGGCGCACCCGCGCCGAGCGTGGCAAGCACCGCGTCGTAAAAGGTCTTCGAACGCTCGATGTCGTTCGAGCCGACCAGGATATGATTGAGCATCTGCCTGTCTCCTCTATCTGGCGCGCGTGTTTAGTCTGGCATCTGGCAAAAGGCGCAAATCTTGTTGCCATCGGGATCGCGCAGATAGGCACCATAGGCCTTGCCGGGCGCATTCGGGCGATGGCCGGGCGCGCCTTCATCGCTGCCGCCATTCGTGAGACCAGCGGTGTGGAACGCATCGACTGCTGCCATGTCGGCAGCTGCAAAGCCGGTGGTGCTGCCGTTGCTGAAGGTCGCGGTATCGCCATTGGCCGGTTTGCCGACACCCAATGCGCCGCCGGGGCCGCGATAGAATACGCGGTGGCCCATGTCGAAGCCGGGGTCGATCCCGAGCGCGCCAAGGGCTGCATCGTAGAAAGCCTTGGAGCGTTGGACGTCATTCGATCCGAGCATCAGGTGCGTGAACATATCTCTCTCCTCAGTAGACGACGACGCTGCGGATGCTCTCGCCGGTATGCATCAGATCGAAGCCCTTGTTGATGTCCTCAAGGCCCATGACGTGGGTGATCATCGGGTCGATCTCGATCTTGCCGGTCATGTACATGTCGACGATCTTAGGCACGTCGGTGCGGCCCTTGGCGCCGCCGAACGCAGTGCCGCGCCAGTTGCGCCCGGTGACCAGCTGGAACGGACGCGTCGCGATTTCCTTGCCTGCCTCGGCCACGCCGATGATGATGCTGGTGCCCCAGCCGCGATGGCACGCCTCTAGCGCGGTGCGCATCACGTCGGTGTTGCCAGTCGCGTCAAACGTATAGTCCGCGCCGCCATCGGTCATCGCGACGATCCTGGCGACAATATCCTCGCGGCTCATGCCCCTGGAGTTGAGGAAGTCGGTCATGCCGAAGCGGCGGCCCCATTCCTCACGGTCGGGATTAATGTCCACGCCGATGATCTTGTTGGCGCCGGCCAGACGCGCGCCCTGCAGCACGTTGAGGCCAATCCCGCCCAGGCCGAAGATCACGACATTGTCGCCGACCTGCACCTTGGCAGTGTTGATCACCGCGCCGACGCCCGTGGTCACGCCGCAGCCAATATAGCAGGCGGACTGGAACGGCGCGTCTTCGCGGATCTTGGCGAGGGCGATCTCGGGCAGCACGGTGAAGTTGGAGAAGGTCGAGCAGCCCATATAATGGAAGATGGTCTGGCCCTTGTACGACAGGCGGCTCGTGCCGTCCGGCATCAGGCCCTTGCCCTGCGTCGCGCGGATCGCGGTGCACAAATTGGTCTTGCCGCTGAGGCACGATTTACACTGGCGGCATTCGGGGGTGTAGAGCGGGATCACGTGATCGCCGGGCTTCACGCTGGTAACGCCTGCGCCGACTTCGCGGACGATGCCCGCGCCTTCATGGCCGAGCACGCTGGGGAACAGGCCTTCGCTGTCGAGACCGTCGAGCGTGTAGGAATCGGTGTGGCAGATGCCCGTCGCCATGATCTCGACGAGAACCTCGCCAGCCTTGGGACCTTCGAGGTCGAGTTCGACGATCTCCAGCGGCTGTTTCGCTTCGAATGCGACGGCGGCTCTGGTCTTCATCTCTCACTCCCGAACTGGATTCGGGATTTCGACTAGCTGGTGAGGCCGGGAAGGTCGAGACCGCAACGCTTCGCCGCATCGCGTGCTTGCGGATAGCCCGCGTCGGCATGGCGCATAACGCCCGTGGCGGGATCGTTCCACAGCACGCGCCCCAGCCGCTCCGCTGCTTGCGGCGTGCCATCGGCGACGATCACCATGCCCGAATGCTGCGAATATCCCATGCCGACCCCGCCGCCATGATGGAGAGACACCCAGGTGGCGCCGCTGGCGGTGTTGAGCAACGCATTGAGCAAGGGCCAGTCCGAGACTGCGTCGGATCCATCCATCATCGCCTCGGTCTCGCGATTGGGGCTGGCGACCGAGCCGCTGTCGAGGTGATCGCGGCCAATCACAATCGGGGCTTTCAGTTCGCCGCTCGCGACCATTTCGTTGAAGGCGAGGCCGAGCCGGTGGCGGTCGCCCAAGCCCACCCAGCAAATCCGCGCGGGCATGCCCTGAAAATGGATTCGCTCGCGCGCCATGTCGAGCCAGCGGTGGAGATGCGCATCGTCGGGCATCAACTCCTTCACCTTGGCGTCGGTCTTGTAGATGTCCTCGGGATCGCCCGACAGCGCGACCCAGCGAAACGGGCCGACGCCGCGACAGAATAGCGGGCGGATATAAGCGGGGACGAAGCCGGGGAAATCGAAGGCGTCGTCTACGCCCTCATCGAGCGCGACCTGACGGATATTGTTGCCGTAATCGACCGTGGGCACCCCAGCGTTGTGGAAATCGAGCATTGCGCGAACATGGATCGCCATCGACGCCGTGGCCGCCTTCGCCACCGCATCCGGATCGCTCACGCGTTCGGCGAACCAGCGATCGAGCGTCCAGCCCAGAGGCAGGTATCCGTTGATGGGATCGTGCGCCGAAGTCTGGTCGGTCACCAGATCGGGGCGCACCCCGCGCCGGACGATCTCGGGATAGATCTCGGCGGCGTTGCCCAGCAGTCCAACCGAAATCGGCGTCTTGGACGTGGTGACGATCTCCAGCGCTTCATCAAGGCTGTCGGTCATCCGATCGAGATAGCCGGTCTGCAGCCGCATCTCGATCCGGCTCGGCTGGCATTCGACTGCGAGGCACGAAGCCCCCGCCATCGTCGCCGCGAGCGTTTGCGCGCCGCCCATTCCGCCAAGCCCGGCGGTGAGGATCCAGCGACCCGCGAGGCTGCCATCATAATGCTGGCGGCCCGCCTCCACGAAGGTTTCGTAGGTGCCCTGCACGATCCCCTGGCTGCCGATGTAAATCCAGCTGCCTGCGGTCATCTGGCCGTACATCATCAGCCCGGCGCGATCGAGTTCGTGGAAATGCTCCCAGGTCGACCATTTGGGCACGAGGTTCGAATTGGCGAGCAGCACGCGCGGCGCATTCTCGTGAGTGCGAAACACGCCAACCGGCTTGCCCGACTGGATCAGCAGCGTCTCATCGGCTTCGAGGCGGCGCAGCGTCTCGACGATCCGGTCATAACTCTCCCAATCGCGTGCCGCGCGGCCGATGCCGCCATAGACGACCAGTTCCTGCGGGTTCTCGGCCACGCGAGGATCGAGATTGTTCATCAGCATCCGCAGCGGCGCTTCGGTCAGCCAGCTTTTCGCGGTCAACTCGCTGCCAGTCGCGGCCTGGATATGGCGGGCGTTGTCGATGCGGGTCATGCGGGTGCTTTCGCAAAGGCCATAATGGCGGCGAGGATTTGGCTGAGATCTGCGCGAAGGCCCGCCGCGCGATCGGCGTTCCATTCGGGCGGCCAATTGGTCTCGTCAGGCTCGCCTGCCGGTTCGTCGAGATAGGCGCGCATCGCCGTCTCCATCTGGATCGCGTGGACGCCGGCTTCGGGCTGGCCATAATGCCGAGTCGTCCAGCCGCCGCGGAAGCGTCCGTTGAGGACATGGCTGCGGGTGCTGCTCGCGGCGAGCACTGCGTCGCTGAGGGCAATGTCACAGGTGGTGGCGCCGTTTGTGCCGATATTGAGTTCGGGCAGCTCACCGTCGAACAAGCGGGGCACGACGCTGCGAATCGAGTGGCAATCGTAAAGGACGACGCGTGGGTGCTTCTCGCGGAGACGAGCGATCTCGGCCTCGATGGCGGCGTAATAGGGGGTGAACCACGCCATTCGTTCGGCGGGATCTGGTTCGCATCCCTCTTGGTACAGCGGTTCGCCATCGAAGGTTTCGGTCGGGCACAGGCCGGTCGTCGTCTGGCCCGGATAGAGCGACTGGCCGGAGGGGTCGCGGTTGCAGTCGATCACGCTGCGCGAAATGTCGGTCCAGATGAAGGTCGCATCGGCGAGCCCCTCATACAGCGCGCGAATGTGCCAGTCGGCATCGCGGATCGCCCACCAGCGCGAGCGGAACTGTTCTTCCAGCTCTGCGGGTACTTCGCTTCCGCCATGCGGGAAAGCGAGGATCAGCGGGGTGTCGCTGCGCTCGATGTGCAACCAGTTCATCGCTCGATTCCCGGGAGCTTGCCTGCTGCTTCGACGAGTGCGGGGTCGCGGATCAGAGCGGCGGCGGCGGCCATGTCGGGGGCCATATGGCGGTCGTGATCGAGTGTCGGGACCTGCGCTCGCAGCATCGCGCGGATTGCTTCGATGGGCGTGCTGGAGGCAAGCGGGGCATGAAAATCGCAGCCCTGCGCGCCCGCGAGCAATTCGATCGCCAGCACGTGATCGACATTCTCGGCCATCGCCATCAACCGCCGCGCGCCGTGTGCGGCCATCGAGACATGGTCCTCCTGATTGGCCGAAGTCGGGATCGAATCGACGCTGGCGGGCGTGGCGCGCTGCTTGTTTTCCGAGACAAGAGCCGCGGCGGTAACCTGCGGTATCATAAACCCCGAATTGAGCCCCGGCTGCGGCGTCAGGAATGCGGGCAGGCCCGACAGCGCCGGATCTACGAGCATCGCGATGCGGCGCTCGGAGAGGCTGCCGATCTCGCACAAAGCCAGCGCGATCATATCGGCGGCGAAGGCGACCGGCTCGGCGTGGAAATTGCCGCCTGAGAGTGCCTCGTCGGTATCGGCGAAGATCAATGGATTATCCGACACGCCATTGGCTTCGGTGACGAGCGTGTCGCCCGCCTGACGCAGCAGCGTCAGCACCGCGCCCATCACCTGAGGCTGGCACCGCAGGCAATAAGGGTCCTGCACGCGCAAATCGTCGACGGCGTGCGACGCGCGGATCGCCGAGCCGGCCATCAGCCCGCGCAACGCATCGGCGGTCTCGATCTGGCCGGCATGACCGCGCAGCGCGTGGATGCGGTGATCGAACGGCGTGTCGGAGCCCTTGGCAGCCTCGGTGGAAAGCACGCCGGTGACGAGCGCGGCGCGATACAGCCGCTCGGCTTCGAACAAAGCCGCCAGCGCATAGGCCGTCGAGAATTGCGTGCCGTTGAGGAGGGCGAGCCCTTCCTTCGGCCCGAGTTCGAGCGGAGCGAGACCCGCGAGCCTCAGCGCATCGGCGGCGGGGCGGCGTGTGCCCGCGACGAAAATCTCGCCCACGCCGATCATCGCGGCGGTCATGTGCGCCAGTGGTGCGAGGTCGCCGGATGCGCCGACCGATCCTTGCGCGGGGACGACCGGGACAAGCCCCTTGGCCAGCATCGCTTCGAGCAGATCGACCGTTGCGGGCGCCACCCCCGAATTGCCGCGCGCGAGGCTGGCGAGCTTGAGCGCCATCATCAGCCGGGCGACGGGGATTGGCATCGGATCACCGACGCCCGCCGCGTGGCTCAGCACGATGTTGCGCTGGAGGGTGGCGAGATCTGCGCTTTCGATCCGCACGCTGGCGAGCTTTCCGAAGCCGGTATTGATCCCATAGACCGGCTCGCCGCGCGCAAGGATACGCTGCACCGATGCCGCGCTTTCGGCGATCGCGGCATGGCTGGCGGGATCGAGCTCCACCGCTGCCCCGCGATAGATTGCGCGCCAATCGGCATAGGGGACGGCACCCGGAATCAGCAGCATTTTCCGTCCTTCACTCGGGTGTGCAAGGGGTTGAAGCCGATCCGGTAAACCAGCTCGGCGGGGTCGGAGATGTCCCAGATCGCGAGATCGCAGGCCTTGCCGGGCTCCAGCGTGCCGATCTCGTGCGATAGGCCCAGCGCGCGGGCGGCATTGGCGGTGACCCCACGCAGCACTTCGCTGACGGTCAGGCGAAACAAGGTCGCGCCCATGTTGAGCATCAGCAGCAGCGAGGTGGTTGGCGAAGTGCCCGGGTTGCAATCGGTGGCGATAGCGATGGGGACATTTTGGGCGCGAAACAGATCGACGGGCGGGAGGTGCGTCTCGCGCATGAAATAGTACGCGCCCGGGAGCAGCACCGCGACCGTCCCCGATGCGGCCATCGCCTTGGCATCGGACTCATCGGCATGTTCGAGGTGATCGGCGGATAATGCACCATGCGCGGCAGCGAGGCTGGCGCCATTAAGCGCGGACAGTTGCTCGGCGTGCAGCTTGACCTGCAAGCCCGCCTTGCGCGCGGCGGCGAGGACGCGTGCGGATTGCTCTGGCATGAAGCCGATGCCTTCGCAAAACGCATCCACTGCGTCGGCCAGCCCGATAGCGGCGGGGATCATCCGATCGCAGACCAGATCGACATAATCGTCGGCACGTCCGGCATATTCGGGCGGCAAAGCGTGCGCGCCAAGCAAAGTGGGCGTGACGCGGATTTCGCGCGCTTCGCCCAAGGCTCGCGCGGCGCGGAGCATCTTGAGCTCGTCCTCGACCGTCAGGCCATAGCCCGATTTGATCTCGATCGTGGTGACTCCCTCGGCGAGCAGAGCATCGAGCCGGGGGAGCGCGATCTCGACCAGTTCGGCCTCAGATGCCGCGCGGGTGGCGCGCATCGTCGAGAGGATGCCGCCGCCAGCGCGGGCAATCTCTTCGTAGGAAACGCCTTCCAGCCGCTTAGCCCATTCGCCTGCGCGGTCGCCGGCGTGCACCAGATGCGTGTGACAATCGATCAGCCCCGGCGTGATCCAGCGGCCCTGGCAATCCACGATATCGGTTGCATCGGGCGCACCCGCGCGTGGCCCCACATAAGTGATCCGGCCATCCCGGCACGCAATCGCGCCATCCTCGATCACGCCCAGACCGTCGCCGGTCATCGTCGCGAGTCGGGCATTGGTCCACAGCCGATCCATGGCGGCGATGTTGCGCGGGGCATGGGATTATGTCTAGACATAATATGAAGGAGGCCTTGTCGATGCAGCATCTCTGGTTCGAAAGCGCGCTGCTCGAAAGCGGCTGGGCGCTCGATGTGCGGATCGGCATCGCCGATGGCCGGGTCCGTGCGATCGAGACAGGCGTGGGCGCGCGGCGGGGAGAAGAGCGCCCCGGTATTGCACTGCCGGGCTTGAGCAACGTGCATAGCCACGGCTTCCAGCGTGGGATGGCCGGCCTGTCCGAGCGGCGCGGGCGGCCCGACGACGATTTCTGGAGTTGGCGCGAAGTGATGTATCGCTTCCTCGACCGGCTTACCCCTGACGATATCGCGGCGATAACCACGCAAGCCTATGTCGAGATGCTGGAGAGCGGCTTCACCCGCGTAGGCGAGTTTCACTATTTGCATCATCAGGCGGACGGGCAGTTTTACGATGACCCCGCCGAAACCGCAGGTGCGATCATTGCCGCGGCGGAGACGAGCGGGATCGGGCTGACCCTGCTCCCGGTATTCTACGCGCACGGTGATTTCGGGGGTGCTGCGCCTGCGCCGGGGCAGCGGCGGTTTCTGAGCGACGTGGATGGCTTTGGACGACTGGTCGAAGCCAGCCGGGCAAAACTGCCTGCCGATGCAGTGCTCGGGATCGCGCCGCACTCGCTGCGAGCCGTGACGCCTGACGAGTTGGCCGCGATCCTGCCGCTCGCCAATGGCCCGATCCACATCCATGCGGCCGAACAGACCAAGGAAGTCGATGCCTGTGTCGCGTGGAGCGGCGCGCGGCCGGTGGAGTGGTTGCTCGATGAGGCTGGCGTCGATGCGCGCTGGTGCCTGATCCATTCGACGCATCTGAGCGATGTGGAATGCGACCGGCTGGCGGCGAGCGGCGCGGTAGCGGGGCTGTGTCCGGTGACCGAGGCCAATCTGGGCGACGGGATCTTTCCGGCCGTGCGCTATCTCGAAGCAGGCGGGCGGATCGGCGTGGGCACCGATTCGAACATTCTAATCGATGCGGCGGGCGAACTGCGCGGCGTCGAATATTCGCAGCGGCTCGCGCATCGGCGGCGGGCGTTGCTGGCGGGTGAGGGGGCTTCGGTCGGGCGCACGCTGTTTGATGCCGCGCATGCCGGTGGCGGGCAGGCGCTGGGCGTGACGGGCGGGATCGCATTGGGGAATGCCGCCGATATCGTCGCGCTCGATTCGGGCCATCCGGCGCTCACCGGCATGGCCGGCGATACCTTGCTCGACGCGTGGATATTCGCAGCGCGGCATGGCGCGGTGGAGAGCGTGTGGCGCGGCGGGCGCAAGGTCGTGAGCGGCGGACGGCACATCGCCGCAGACGCGGTGGCGGCGCGTTATCGCCAGACGGTGGCGGCGCTGCTCGCATGACCGTCGAAGAACGCATCCGTTCGGATATCGAGGCGCGGGTCCATTCGGGCGAATGGCTGCCGGGCGATCGCATCCCGTTCGAACATGAACTGGTCACGGCATATGGTTGCTCGCGCGGCACGGTGAGCAAGGCGCTGACCCGACTGGCGCGTGCGGGCCTGATCGAGCGACGGCGCAAGGCGGGGTCGTTCGTCGCCGATCCGCAGGTGCATTCGGCGGTTCTGGAGGTGCCCGATCTCGCCGCGATGATTGCCGCGCGGGGCGAGGCCTATCGCTGGGAATTGTTGGAGCGGCAGGTGAATGGCGCAGAGTTGCTCGTTACCGGCGTGCACCATGCGGCGGAGCGGCCGCTGTGCCTTGAGACCCGGACGATCTACCTTGCGGCGGTGCCGCAGGCGGCAAGCGAATCGTTCACGATGGTGTCGCCAGGCGGCTGGCTGCTCAGCCATGTGCCATGGACGCGGGCGCGACATGGAATTCGGGCAGTTGCGGCTTCGGCGGAGCAGGCGGGCTTGCTCCAGATGTCAGAGGGTGGCGCCTGTCTCACCATCGAGCGGAGAACCTGGCGGGTCGATTCGCCGGTTACGCGGGTCGAGCAGCTATTCCCGGGGGATCGCTACGACCTGACGGCCGAATTCAGGCCGGGTGCCCCTTAAAAGGGGAAAATGGTGCTGTCGGTGAGGATTGAACTCACGACCTCAGCCTTACCAAGAATCTTTGAGCACATAAACATAGAGTTTCGTGCCTAATCATAGATAATCGAGCGTCATCACACGGGCTCAACTCGCTGAACTTATTCGATTATTCCTCATCTCAGCTAATCATCGAATGTTGCACCCAACATTCGCGTGGTAGCCCAGGTGGTAGCCCGGTGGCTGCCTTCCGCATGAGGGAAGAAGCATGTCTCGTAGCAGTGAGGGCGCGGCCAAGAGCACCTTGATCGAGCGCATCAACAAGTCAATCGTGGACGAGGCGCCGCTTCCGCCCAAGGGTTCACGGACCATTATCTGGGATACCGATGTAAAGGGATTCGGCGTCCGCATCACCTCGAACGGCACGCGAACCTACGTCCTAAAGTATCGCACCGGCGGCCGAGACACGCCGCTGCGCTGGGTCACGATCGGGCAGCATGGATCGCCCTGGACCCCGGACAAGGCGCGCAAGAGGGCCGCCGAGCTGCTTATAGAGGTGCGCGCGGGCGGCGATCCGGTTGGCGAACGCAACGCCGAGCGCGAACAGGCGAAAGCTGCCGAGACGGAACGGAAGGAGCATCTGTTCAGCGTCATGGCGGAAGACTGGTTCGAGAAGCATGTCGAGCGCGGCGGTCTGCGGAGCGAAACGGACATCCGCGGTGTCCTCGACCGAGACCTGAAGCCCGCCTTCGAAGGGAAGACCATCCATGAGATCACCCGCAAGATGGTCACCAAGGCACTGAACGACATCGGAAAGCGCAGCGGATCTGCCGCCAACAAGTGCCACAAATGGCTGCGTCAGCTCTTCAATTGGCTCATCAAGCAAGGCGACATCGAGCATTCGCCGGTTGCTAACGTCGCCAAGCCGTTTCCCGAGCCCGAGCGCACGCGGGTCCTGAACCTGGGTGAGTTGGTCGTGCTCTGGGTGGCGCTCGACCGCATGCCCGAGCCGTTCCGCTCATACTACCGTCTCCTCATCCTCGTCGGCCAGAGACTGAGAGAGGCATCGGACGCGCCGTGGAGTGAGTTCGACTTCGAGTCGGGCGATTGGTTCCTTCCGAGCGAGCGCACGAAGTCCAAACGCGACCATCTCGTGCCGATGTCGGAGCAGGCGTTGGAGCTCCTGGAGGACATCCAACCCGACGAGAAACTCCGCGCTGGGCCGGTATTCACGACCAACGGCGAAGTCGGGATCAGCGGGTTCAGCAAGATGAAGGAGGCGTTCGAGGCAGCGATCATCGAAACGATAGCGGAGAGCCCCGCGGCACGGGAACTCGTCGGATCCGCGATTGCGCACTGGGTGGTGCACGACATCCGGCGGTCGCTCAGCACCGGCTGCCAGGCGTTGGGCGTCGACCTCATGCACAGTGAGGCGATCCTCAACCATGCGATCGGCAAGAAGGGTTCGGGCGTCGCGCGAGTGTATCATCTCTACGACTATTATGACGAGAAGGCCGTCGCGCTGGAGAAGTGGGGCAACCTCATCGAACAGGCCGTCGCCGCGTTCCGCCGAGGCGATGTCGAGGCTATTCGCGCCATGGATCCAGCCCGCCGCACAAAACGCACGAGGCGTCGTCAGCGCGCGCGCAAAGACGCAATGGATTGACAAGTATCCTATAGGATACTATTATCTATTCCATGGAGACAAATTCTCTTCAGGGCGACAGCGCCCCGCAGGCATCGCAGCAGGAGTTTTCCACACCGGAGGCTGCTGACTTCCTGCATTGCAGTCAGGGTCACCTCGTGAATCTCAGGCAGTCGGGTGAAGGTCCCCACTACCAGCGGCGCTGGAAGCGGAAGGGTATCTTCTACCTCCGATCAGATCTTGAGGAATGGAGGAGGGGCCGACGCTATCTCTCAACGTCCGAATACTAAATCCCGGTCCCGCTGGCTGTTATAGGAAAATTGCAATGCTAAGTTCCGAAGACAGCCCACCCCAGCCGGACACGTTCGCGTTGAGTTATGGCGCTCTCGAGAAGCTACTGATAAGCCTTACCGGGGGTGAGCAGAGCAGCATCGCGTCGCGCTTCCGGAAGCTCCGACCCAAGTTCGCGGACGATGGCCTGCTGACCAGGCCCGGCAACCGCGTCAGCTACGACCTGTCACGCACGCTCGCGATTTGCGCGATCTACCAGATCAACCAGCTAACTATCCCGCTGGGCCACGCCGTCGATCTCGTCGTCGGCAACTGGCCTGAGATAGCTCAGGCCTGTATAAACGCTGGCAGCGAGGAAACCCGATCGGAGTTTCTAGTCCGCATTTACGTAGACGCTTTCCGGCAAATGCACGCCGGCAGCACGAAGCCAGCATCTTGGGCCGGGGTGGGGCCCTCCGCATCCACCGAGTTTCCCCACATCTGCCTCGATTGCCGACTAATCGTCGACAATCTGGCTAGCCTCTTCGATGCCAGCGGCTTCCATCAGAGCTCGCTCGCAAACGCATTTGAACGCCTTGATCGGGACTTCGGCGGCAAGGCCGGGGCGGACGCCGACGCACCCCCGGTCCCCAAAAAGGTAGAGCCAGGGTTCTTCGGCACAGGCCCCTATTTCGAGAGAGCCCGCGTGCTCCTTTCAGCCGATCCAAAGTCTCGCCTGAGCCCAGGCGAGCACCATCGCCTTCAAGCCCATCTCGACTACGTCGAGGCACCCGCGCCGATTGACAGCTGGAAGCGCTACATCGGGACTGAGCCCCGGAAGGGAGCGCTGGTTCAGATGTTGGCGGCTCGCGGTGCGCAATTGGGCTTAGCGTCTCGCATGATCGGCAACGTTGAGACGCTTCGCGACGCAATACTGACCCGTGACGAGTCGCTTCAACTTATCGGGAAAGGCGAAATGCTCCTTAGCAAGCTGGCTCGATAAACCGATTTGCTCGCTAGAGCTTGGCATCTGGTGCAGCACGTTCCCCGCGTTAGCTATGGTCTGCCGGAACACTCCGCAGCCTATCCTTCACAGCGCTGACCAGGGATAGCTGTCTGCCGGGAGCTCTTGCCTCGGCGAGAATGAAATCGGCCCGCTTCTCCTCCGCTGAGAACAACCGTGCGGCCAGCTTGCCAAAGCGGAGGTGGACAATGTCCTCCCAAAGCTCGGCAGTGCCCACAACCACAGTTTTCAGAATGGAAGACCGCAACCGAATGTGGTTCGCCTTCATGTAAGATTCGTAGTCGTGGAGTGAGTCCTGAATATACTCGTTCAGGCGTTTAACCGTCATCCCGGGCTTCGTTATTTCATTCGACCAAAGATGTAGCTTTCGCGTCCGGTGGATAATCTCCGGATCGCTCTTGATGGCGAAGATCTCCTCCCACGGCACTGTTTCCGCGGGCACCGGAACGTTGTTCAAAACCAGCTCAATCGCTTGGCCCGGCTCCAGACTCGCCTCGCCAACGCGCATCCAAGCCGGCACTCCGTGGAGGACTGCATCGATACCCTGGTGCTGCTGGAAGGCTGCTTCAAGCTGAAGCATCAAGGTGGAATGAGTTTGAATCTTCTGCCGAGTGTCTGGCTGCACCAGGCGAACAGCGAATTCCTCCCAATCTGCAAACCCGTCCAACGCGGGTTTGTATGCGAGAAATGTGGAGTTCAGCCGGTCGAGGTAGGATCTGAAAATCTCAGATACTTCGGGGTCTTTCGACGTGAGAATGACCTGCTCAACCGACTCGTTTCGGGACAAGAAGAAGTCGGTCTCGAGAAGGTATTCCAGCTCGTCGGCCAGGCGGAGGTTTAATTGCTGGTCGCCGAAAGGGCCATTTCGCCAAACGCCCAAAGCCGATCGCGCGTCAGCGACGAAGATTTTCTCGAAGAACAGGATGTCGCGCTTCCATGCGCCGAAATTTGCCGGGGCCGCACTCGTCACGCCGATCATCGATGCTGCACCTTCAATGAAATCTGGTCCGCCATACCGTGACTAATTGCCACGCTTGGGATGTCCAACGGACAAGTAAATCACGCCGCTTGCCGTCAGGTTCAGTTCGAGCTCGAACTACCGGCACTGGGCGGGGACCTATCGAGTGAGATCCGCGCGGCTCTTAGACGACACAGACCATGGAGCGCACCGAGATGCACTTTCTAAAGTGACTGCCGGAACGTCAATCAGGCAGCCTGGGCGGCGTCACTGATGTCGGCAACATCGATCAACTCGCGGCACTTCGGCTCCGCCGGGACGTGGAACACGGCATTGGCTTCTGCGATCAGGCGGGCAGCAATTACTTGATCCTCGTCAAGTCGCTCGCGCTCGTGGAGCCATACGGCCACCTCGGCCCAGCTCCAAACCGGGCTGTCGGTCATCACCCGGTCGACCGGTAGCGGAAAGTTCGTGCCCCTCGTGCCAGCGAAGTAATTCGAGATGGCGGCGCGGGTCATCTTGGCCCGTCGCGCGATCTCGGCAAGCGTGACGAGATTGGACGGCTCGACTCCCCGGATTCTTGCACCTGTCTCTTGGACGTTGCCGATCGCACTGACGAGCGCCTCCTGGAAGCTCGACGCGCGTCGCGCAAAGTCGAGCAGGATCACACCCCGCTGGAAAGAGATGGTGGCATCGTCACAGCCCGCCTCAACGAAGCGATCCTCGAAGTCGTGCGCCTCGTGGTTCACGCCGACGGCCAGGATGGAAAATTCATACAGGTTCGTCATCTTCAAATACCCTTCCTCCGTGCGGACACTTCTTGAGCGACCGCAGGATCCCCCTCGCGTGATCCTCGCTGTTGCGAGGGGTTGAAAAGACTGAAATCTGACATCCGCCTCGATCGGCTTCGTCACACTTCAGGCGCCCCCAGCAATGCCCAGATCCCTTGCGCCATCTCCAGCCCAAGGCTTCAGCATAGACAACAGCAGCCTCCACCGCCTTCTTGGGATGGCGAGGCCTAGTCATCGGAGCGTCCCAATGAGCCGTCCGTTAACAACTGTCAACGCCAACCGTTCCCCATTGGCCCATCGCGTCCTAAGAATGTGTGAATCACAGCCCGGCCCCTGAGGACGGACACTGTCGGCGGCGTGCCTCACGCGCGAATCAACCACGGATCGCCCGCTGCACTACTGCGCGCATCGCATTGAAGCGCTTCGAATCGAACGGGTAGACAAGGTGCGGTAGGAGCGCCGTGCGCCTCAGTTCGGCGCGCATGTGATGCAGCTGGTTATGGTCCTGGCGGCGACGCGTCGCCTCTGCGAGCAAGGCCGAAGAGACCGCGACGGCAAGGTCTGCGACGAAGCTATTGTCTTGCGTCAGGGCGAGATTGCGACGAGGGAGCCGGCCGTTCGTTCCGACCGCGCGGAGCCATTCGAAGCGGGCAAGGAGTTGCTCGATCTGTGCGACCGGCAATCGATCCCGTGCGAAGACGTCGAGGCCGATGACTGATAGCATCGAAACGATCGTCCGAATCTCGGTCTGGATCAGGACATATTCCTCGCTCCCTAGCGGCGGGTCGGGGAGCTCGCTGGCCACAAGCACATCGACCCTCGGCGACAGGCTCGAGAGAACGCCCTCGTAGGCGTCCAGAAGATCAAACGCCTGCTGCTCTGCTGCCGGTTGCGCGAGCCCCGTGTCCCATTGGAACAGGAAGTCGATCTGCGCGAGATCGATCTCTTCGAGAGAGAAACGCTCGGGGACGATGTCGCACGGGTAGGGCCAATCGACCTTCTCCTCGCTGTAGATCCGCCGGCATTCATCCAAGAGTTCACTGGCGCGCGAAAGGTCGGCCCTGTGTCGGGCGAGGTGGCGACGCGCAACCGCCTCGAAGAAGTTCGCCTCGCGGCCATGCGCGCCACCACGGGTCTCCGGATCACGTCGATACGCCGTTGTTCGCGCGAAAGCGGAGAGTCCCGCTGCCGGCTCCCAGTCACCTCGGGCGGCAAAGAATGCGGCGGATGCGAGGTAATAGGCATAGCGAGTGTGGTCCTCGGCGCGCTCGAGGCGACGGCTCTCCTTGTCATAGGCGCCGCGGTTGGGGACGCCCTCGAAGCCCCACAGCTTGAACTGCTCGATTGCGCCCGCAGCCTCTGGCCAGGCCTCGAAGCAGATGGGCGGCGAGGTGCGCGTGGGCTTCGGGCGATCGCGCGGGTTTCGGCGCAGGGCCAACTCGATCGCCACGTTGAAGCATTGACGCCAGGCGTTCGCTTCACTGTCGACGACCGCTGTCTGGAGCTTCTCGATCGTCTGCTCGAGATCGCCCGTCGCCGCATGTTCCTTGAAGAGCTTCTCGACGTGCTCAAGCCCAAGCGCGAGGAACAGCTGGCTTTCCTGAATGTCGGAAAGCTGGGACCAGCTCTTCTCGATCAGCCGCGCCGCCTCGGCGTCGCCGCCCTTCGGCTCCGCAGTCGTGTTGTCTGAGACTTGGGCTAGCAGCACATCCAGCCAATCGAGTATCGAGGCCGGCTCGTCGCTCGAGTTGGGCTTCGCGAGCGACGGCGGCCTGCCCACGCCAAGGCCTATGTCGTTTAGGAAGGCCGCCGGATGCCGGATGAACGCGTCGGCGAAACTGCAATCGAGATAGTCCACCCGCACCTGTTCGGCGGCAAGTAGGACATGCGAGTCGAGCGTGATGTAAAGCATTCGCTCATTCGAGTTCTCCTGATGCGCGAACATGTTGCGCAGCTGGATCTGGGCGAGCGCTTTCGCGTCCGAATCGCGGAGACCCGTGTTCGACTTGCCCTCCGCCTCGAGAGCATCCTCCCAATCGGACACCAGTTGTTTCTCAAGGTCACGATGCTCCGCCTGCCAGTCCGACAACTGACGAGGCTTTGGCCCCAACGTCCGCACCGGGCGGGATCCGAGTTCGTCGATCTTGCCGTGGCGGAACAGGCGCTGAAGCCTCGAGAAACCTTCCTGACGGCCGACCTTGTGACGGACCAGAGTGCGTAGCGGACCATTGACGCCTTCAAGATCCACTCCCGTCGGCTGAAGGTGCTCGAAGAGCGTCTGGACCGTTCGCGACATCATGTTCTCGAAGAGTGCGTCGGCTACGGCGAGCGTGTCGGGATCATCAAGAGAAGCGAAGTGAGTGAGCATCGTTTCCGCTTCGGACCAAAGGGCCGTAGGAAGGAAGAGCGGGCTGGTGCCGGTGAGGCTGAAACCGATGAACTGGGCGAGCGAGGCTCCGACCGTCAGATGATAGTGGAGCGGGTCCGTGCGGAAAACGGATCCAATATGCGGGACGGTGCGGCGGCTATCAGCGAAGTCAAAGCCGCTCTCCGCGCGGATCTTCGACTGGGCTAGCGTCCTCGTGATTGGCTGACCCATGAAATAGATGATGTTGGTGTCGATGGCGTAGTAGTGCCGCCGGCCCTTTTCCAATCGCTCCGCTTGGAGGTCGGCACGCCGGGCCGCCAACTGCGGACGCAGCACGCTCACGTCGCCAAGAAGTTGGGACAGGCTCGGCTTCGGCACGGTCGCCATCAATTTTGACCCCGAAGCTCACGGACCAGCTGCATATCGATGACCTGTCCCGTCCGGGACTGCTTGCTGGGAAGCGTGCTCCCCCAAGGCAGAGTTGTGTTCTGCTTCACCGTGGCGGAATCGCCGACGGGTGCGTCGAGGAGTGAAACGAGATTATAAAGGCCGTCGATGCTTCCCTCCAAAAGGGCAATGCTCTCAGTGGCAAGACGATTGACGCCCTCCTTTCGCACATAGTCGATGACGCGCTGCAACTCCTCCTCGCCGTAGGCCTTGATAATCGCACCGCGAACTTCTTCGGGCTCGACCTCGTCCGCTTGGGCGTCAGCGACGATCAGGTCGCCGAACAGAGCCGCCCAGTAGATCAGCTTGTCGGGCGACTTGAGCGCTAGATAGCGCAGCATGGTGAGGGCCTGTCCCCGTTCGAGAAGGGCCTCCTCGATCGAGTTGTCGTTGAGAAACGCCTCCAGACACAGGATCGATTCGGTATTTCCACGCGCCAGCTCGACGGCGGCCTGAAAGGCCTTTCGCCGCACGCGGCCAGCGCTCTCGCTAAACTCGTCGATCGATGCACCGAGCCAAGGAAGGGCGCTCTGCAAGACATCAATCATCGGAGTGGCCGGAAGACGGCATCCTAGCAGAAGCACGATCTCCGCGAGCCGGAAGGTCGCCTCCTCCTTAAACTCCAGCTCAGACCACAGGATGGCCAGTCCCCGCTCGAAGGCAACGCGCGCGCGGGGTGGAAGGTCGAGGTAGACATCGCGCAGATCGGCTGCGACGTCGTTGTCGTTTCGACCGATGTAAAGTTCCGCGAATTCGAATGCGTCGGCCATGCGCATGCCCGAGGGCAAGTGGATATTGCCGAAGTAGGTGCCGATGCCGCCTTCGAGCCAGCCGGCAAAGTCCCGCGCGGAGAACCCGTAGATCTCATCAGCCAGCCTGCCCGTCATGGTGCGGTTCTCCGGATGCGTCACAGCTGGCGCACGGTCTGTGCAAACCCGACCGCGTCACGCGCGACAAGGCAACCTGCATAGTCCTCGTCAGTCGCCGCGGCCACACCGCGCGTTTCGCGGAGCCGACCGAGATAGTGATATGGAATGGTCTGCCCGCCTAGGTCATCGAGATGGATGCGCGCGCATACCCGCTCCGCCCCGCCTGACGCGAGGTTGCCTATCGTTTCGAAGCGAGCCAGATCAAGTGTCTGCCCCCACGCCTGCGGGAATGGCGGCGGGGTGTCCTCCGGCAAAACGAGAAAGCGTCGATGCCCACCTGCATCCGCGAACGTCGGACGCGCGCTTGCCACCAGATCGATCGCCGTGGCCGGTATGTGCATGGCGACCAGGTGCTGTCCCGAACCCCGGTGAACAAGACCGAGATGGTCGCGGGCGAAGTCAGCGGGATGGTCGCTCAGCTCCAGCTGCTGCTCGAATTCGGGTCGCGGAGTGATCCAGACGAGGGGGTAGCCCAGGACGAAATCGTGGCGGGGGGTGAAGCTGCCCCGCGGCACCCGCTTCAGGATTTCCAACAGCGCAGGATCTGAACTGCCACCCATCGGTGAGAAGGGCAGTGGGACGTCGGCCTCAAGGGCGAGGGCATCTAAGGTGCCCCTGTCAATGTAGCGCTGCCAATGCTCGACCGTCACAATGGTCGTATACCACTCGGGTCCATCCTCCAGCGGCGTGCACAGCGCCTGCAGCAGATGCGCAGAGCCAAGCCGGGCGGGCACCTCGCCTAGGCAAACCACCTCGAGTTCGACGAGATAGTCTGTGGCAGTCGCATCATTGCCGGGGAAGCGTCGTGCCAGGTTCCGTCGAACCTCCGACGCGACATCCGGCAACAGGCTAACCGGATGCATGCCCAGGTCGCCGCCGTCACGGATGTTCGTCGCGATGATTTTGAGCTGAGGGTGACTTCGGAACAGTCGTCTGATGTTCGGCATGGCTACCCCCGGATTAACCAACCTATCGAGACAAAAACTGATGACAAGGGGAAAAGATAAAAGTCTCTGAAGAAGAAGAATACGGTCATTCCGGACGTATATGAGCCCCCTGACCAGTAATGCAGAACCGCGAGAGCGAGACTGTTGGCTACCTTGGCAGCTCCACAAGTTGAGCTTCGCTAGGAGACGGCCTCAGGTCCGGCGTCATTCCTGCTGCGATCCCTCCCGTCACTTCGCGACGGGTCTTCTGCGGAAGTCCGCGGCTCGTGCGCTAGGCCAAAAAGTGGCAGACTTGGCGACGGGGCCAACACCTCATAACCTTACAGAAATTGGTTATTCGTTTTTGAATTTGACCGAATAACCTTCGAAGAACACGATCAAGTCATGGACGAACCGTGCAGCGCGGGCCTGCTACAGCTTCAGCGGGCACGAGCCGTTACCAAGAAACACCAGAGCTGAGCCGACGATCGGGTCACGCTGCGGTCACAAAAGTGATCGCATCGCCCCGGCGAACGCAACGCCAGGCCACGGGTCTCTGGGAAAGAACGTGGATAGGATGCTCAATGACCGGCCAAACTTGTCTACAGATGCGCCGCTAATGGGCACGCCATCTCGCTGGAAACATCGCTACACGGTCCTGCTGGTTCTGATCTTGGTCGAGACCATGGCCTACATGGACCGCAAGGCCGTATTCCTCCTCCTTCCGTTCATGGCTGACGAATTCCACATGAGCCCACTAGCGATGGGGCTGGTGTCGAGCATCTTCAGCACAGCCTATGTGATAGCCCAGATCCCAGGTGGACTCTTGAACGACAAGTTCGGCATTCACCGCGTCGGTTCGGTCGCCATCCTGTCCTGGTCGGTGTTCCTTGGGCTCACGGGAGCTGCCACGAACTACGTCTATCTACTGCTCGCGCGGTTCGGGTTCGGCCTCGGCCACGGGGTCTATTTCCCGGCCAGCCTCTACAAGACACTGGCGATCTGGTTCCCGAAGAAGCAGCGGGCGACCGCGACCGCGTCCGTTTTCGCGTTCGCGAACGTAGGCAAGGCGCTGGCCGCCGCCGTGGTCCTCAGCATCGCTGCTACGTGGAACTGGCGGATCGCGTTTTTCGTCCTTGCCCTTCCGTGCGTTCTCCTCGCCGTTCTGTTCTGGAAATTGGTCCCCAACAATCCCGCCGAGAGCAAGAATATCTCCGCCGAGGAACTGGCGGAGCTCGAGGATGCTGACGAGCCCGAGACGACGGATCCCTCCGCTCCCAAGATGACCTTGCTCGAGATCCTGCGGCAGCCCAACGTCATGAAGTGGTTCTCGATCCTCTTCACCTTCGAGATCATCGCGTGGGCTTTCCCGACCTGGCTTCCAATCTACTTGGTCAAGGAGCGCGGGTTCTCTACCTTCGACATGGGTTTCACGATCACGCTGGCCTCGCTTGCGGGTGCCGCAGGCGCAATGGCATGGGGGTGGCTCTCGGACCGCTTCTTCAGCAAAAGGCGCCACCTGCTGATCATCGCCGCACAGCTGCTGGCCTCCGCGGCGGCCACTGCGATGCTTCTCGCCACAAGCCAGATGGCCGTGATGATCTCAGCGATCATCGCTACGTTGGCAATCGCTGCCTTCTTCCCCGCCTTCTGGGCGATGCCGATGGTAGCGCTGTCGAAGAAATCGATGGGGTTGAGTAGCGGCGTCATCAACATGGGCGGACAGATTGCAGCGATCCTCGCTCCTGCGGTTACCGGTCTCGCCCTTCAGCTCAGCGCGAACGACTACAACTGGGCATTCGGCCTGCAGATCGGCGCCACGCTGCTGTCACTCCTTATCACCGTAATCGCTTTCCGGACCCGCACCAAACGCGACCAACCGACGGAGAAAGCGCCCGCGTGAACGACCTCGGAGCATTCTGTCGCACGGCCAAGGCGGGCACCGTCCATGAACCACGGCGAAAATTCATAACTCCCTAGAATGATATGCGCGAATCTCGGTCTTTGATCGAATTAAAGTTGTAACCGTAGGCTCACCTCCAGAACCCGCCGTGGAAAACCGCGAGGGACAGACAGCTTGAGGGGGGTAAATTATGAACGTGCGTATGACGTCTTTTCGCCAGCGGAGCCTAATGCGGACGAGTTCGGTGGCTGCCCTGCTCCTCGGCATGGTCGCCGCGGCTCCCGCCTTCGCGCAGACCGCGACCCCGGAAGCACCTGCTGAAGAGTCGGAGGATGTGGCTCCTGCCCAAGACATCGTGGTGACTGGTTCGCGCATTGTCCGGGACGGCTACCAGGCTCCTACGCCAGTGTCGGTCCTTAGCGGTGACGCCCTCAACGCGATCGGGGCCACCAACATCGCGGACGCCGTCAACCGGCTTCCCGCCCTGAGCGGTAGCATCACCCCGCGGACCAGCACGACCAGCATCACCTCCGGAGCGATCGGGGTCAATCAGCTCAACCTGCGCGGGCTCGGTTCGGGCCGCACGCTGGTGCTCCTCGACGGTAAGCGCATCATCAACTCGTCCGCGACCCGAGGCTTCAGCGCCCCTGACGTAAACACTGTTCCCAATGCCCTCATCTCTAGAGTTGAAGTCGTAACCGGCGGTGCCTCGGCTGCGTATGGCTCCGATGCCATCACCGGCGTCGTCAACTTCGTCGTCGACCACAAGTTCACCGGGATCAAAGGCAGCATACAGGGTGGCGTAACCACCTACGGCGATGGCGGGAACTATCTCGGTTCGCTGGCCGTCGGTAAGGCATTCTCCGGTGGTCGGGGTCACATCCTACTGTCGGGCGAATACGCCCACAACAATGGCATCAAGGGGTCGCATCGACCGTGGAACGACGAGAGCGCAATCGTGGCCGTCAATCCGGCGCGCACCGCCACCAACGGTCTTCCGTTCTACATTCTGGCGCGCCAGGTTGGCGTCAATAACGCTACGCCGGGTGGTCTGATCACGGCGTCGCCCGCGAACGCGGCTACCGGAACCGCCGCCAATGCGCTGCGTGGAATCGTCTTTGGTCGGAATGGAACTCCGGGCATTTTCAACTTCGGGACTGTCGCCAGCAACAACGTCATGATCGGCGGCGACTGGCGCACCTCCCGCATCGACGACACGGTCGATCTCGATCCCCGGCTGAACCGGATTTCGACCTACGGCCGTGTCAGCTACGAGGTGATCGACGGCATCGAACTCTATGGCGAGGGCCAGTGGTCGCGCACGACCTCCTCGAGCACCGCAACGCCCAACCGGCGCCTGGGCAACGTGACGATCCGGTCCGACAATCCCTTCATTCCCGACGCGGTTGCAGCCCGCGTGGCAGCGTTTGGCCTGACGAACTTCACGCTCGGCACAACCAATGGCGACATCGGGAACGTCGTCGTTGCCAACGAGCGCAAGTTGAGCCGCTGGGCCGTCGGCCTCGAGGGGCAGACCAGCCTGCTGGGGAGTGACTGGCGCTGGAACGGTTATTACCAATCAAGCCGGACGGATCTCTTCAGCTCCGGCGAGAACGTTGGCTACACCGCCAATTACCTGCTGGCGGTGGACGCCGTGCGGTCGCCTGTCACTGGCGCGATTATCTGCCGCTCGACACTCACTAACCCGACCAATGGCTGCGTCCCATACAACGCCATGGGAACTGGTGTGAACTCGCCTGCGGCAATCGCGTATGTGACCGGCACAAGCCAGCGGCGCGAAACCCTGGACCAGGATGTGGCCGCCTTCGACGTGCAAGGGTCTCCGTTCGCGACCTGGGCGGGAGACGTCACCGTCGCAGTCGGCATCGAGCACCGGCGCGAAGCGCTTGACGGCGTGGCCACCCCCATCGACGAGGCGAGCGGTTACTTCACTGGCAACTTCCGCGCCAGCCGCGGATCTTACAGTGTCACAGAGGGCTACCTCGAAACCGACATTCCGCTGGCAAAGGATCAGAGCTGGGCCAAGTCGCTCAACATCAACGCTGCGGTCCGCGCGACCGACTATAGCACTTCCGGCTACGTCACGACGTGGAAGATCGGCGGGACATACGCACCAGTCGATGACATCCGCTTCCGGGTGACACGCTCGCGTGACATCAGGGCGCCCAACATCGGCGAGTTGTTCAGCGCCGGCCAGGCGACCTCAGGCACCGCCTTCACGGATCCGACAACGAACACCACCGTCAGCAGCGCATTCTCAGTGTCGGCTGGCAATGCGAACTTGAAGCCTGAGAAGGCCGACAGCCTCGGGTTCGGCGTGGTGCTGTCGCCACAGTTCGTCCCGGGCTTCCAAGCCTCGGTCGACTACTACGATGTGAAGATAAACGATGCGATCGTGCCCGTCGGATCACAGAACGTCATTAACTTTTGCGCGGCCGGGCAAACCCAATACTGCCAGTTCGTGACTCGCGTGGGCGGCGTGATCACTGAGGTGCGCAACCTGCCGCAGAACGCGATCTCGCAAACGACGAAGGGCATCGATTTCGACGTCAGCTACACGCTGCCTCTTTCCAACGTTTCGTCCGGCCTGGGCGGCAGGTTGAACTTCCGGGGAATGGCTACCTACGTGGTCTCCCTGAAGACAGACAGCAACGGAGTGGTGCTGGACGGCGCTGGCGTGAACGGTTCGTGGGGCATGCTCAGTGTCTCAGCCCTGACCTCACCGAAGTTCCGTTCAACCTTCTCCACAACCTACAGCGATGACGTCCTCGACCTCACTGCCACCTGGCGTCATGTGAGCGGCGGCAGCTACAACAGCACCTTCATCGAGTGCACCGCGTCGTGTCCGGCAGGAACCAACACCATCTCCGGCAACCGAATCAAAGCCGATGACCTGATCGATCTTGGGTTCGCGCTTCGACCGTTCAGCGACAGGAAGAGCATCGAATTCTTCGGCGTCGTCGACAACGTGTTCAACAAGGCTCCGCCCCTGATCCACGGCGTCACCGCCGACGGATACTACCAGGGTCAGGCCAACTTCGCCTATGATCGCATCGGCCGGGCGTTCCGTGCCGGCCTGCGGATCAGGCTCTAGGACGTCGGCAGCGTCGGGCGAACATCGCCCGACGCTGCCCACCACCCGCTAACGATAGCGGCCAAAATTCAGCGAGCCGAAGTCTCAGCCTCCGCCCCGACACTTCGGCTTCCGCTTAGATCATAACCTTCCGGCATACCGGCTTCTCGCGTTCACATTGATGCGCATGAACCGCCCCTGATAATGAGGCTCCGTGCTCACGGAGCACGTCACGGCAGAAAATCGGGGTGGAGAGTAATGGGTCATCAGCACGTGATGGGAGTCTACAACGCCCCCGCGTTCGACGTCGCCAGTGGCGACGGCGTCTGGCTCACCGATACGAAGGGTCGCCGCTATCTCGACTGCGTTGCCGGCGTCGCTACGACCGCCCTCGGCCATTGCAACCCAAGACTCATCGCTGCGCTCCAACAACAGGCGCGCAAGGTCTGGCACGTGTCCAACATCTTCGGCATCCCCGATCAGCGCAAGTTGGCCGAGCGGCTGACACAGGCCTGCTTCGCAGATGTCGCTTTCTTCGCGAACTCCGGCACCGAGGCGGTCGAGACCGCCCTCAAGGTCGCCCGCAAATACCATGCGGCAGCGGGCCACCCCGAGCGCATCGACGTGATCGGCTTCGCCGGATCGTTTCACGGGCGCACCTATGCCGCAGTGAACGCGTCGGGCAGGGAAGCGTATCTGGCGGGGTTCGGGCCACGGCTTCCAGGCTACGTCCAGCTAACCCTCGATGACGAGGCGGGTATCGCCGAAGCTGTCGCTCGGCCGACCACTGCAGCTGTTATCGTCGAGCCAGTGCAAGGCGAAGGCGGTGCCCGGGCATTGTCCGGAGAGTGGCTGCGCCGCGTGCGTGAGCTGACGCGCGCCCATGGCGTGCTCCTCATCTACGACGAGGTGCAATGCGGAATGGGTCGGACCGGCCGCCTTTTCGCGCACCAGTGGTTCGATGGCGTGGAGCCGGATATCATGGCGATCGCCAAGGCATTGGGCGGCGGGTTCCCAGTGGGCGCTTGCTTGGCCACATCCAACGCCGCCCATGGAATGACTCCGGGAACCCACGGGTCAACGTTCGGAGGCAATCCGCTCGCCATGGCAGTGGCGCTGGCAGTGCTCGACGAGATTGCCAATGAGGCGACGCTGGCGGACGTCCTAACTGCGACCGATCACGTCGCCCAACGCTTGACCAACCTGCAGGAGCAGTTCCCGGACGTCATTGGGGAATTGCGCGGCAAGGGCCTTCTCATCGGGCTCCAGCTCAAGACCAACAACCAAGAGTTTATGGTGCATGCCCGTGAAGAAGGCTTGCTGATCGCCGGATGCGGCGAGAACTGCGTCCGGCTGCTTCCCTCACTGCTAATCTCGGCGTCGGAGATCACGGAGGTGTGGCTCCGCCTTAAGGCCGCGTGCCAGCGGGCGCGAGTGAGCCTGGCCGATGCCGCGTAGGCCCAACTAGCTGACGCCAGCCGGGACTCGCTATCGAGCCCCGGCCAGGTCCAATCATTCCCCGGCGGCTGCAGTCACCACGATCTCGACAAGGATATCTGGGTGAGCAAGCTCTACCTGCCCGGTGGCGCGCGTCGGCGCGTTCTCGGGATCGGTCCAGGCGTCCCAGACTTCGTTCATTCCCTTCCAGTCGCGGTGCACCTCCTTGAGCCATATCTGAGCGGTGAGCAGCCGGCTTTTGTCCGTGCCGGCGTCGCGCAGGCGCCGGTCGATGCTCGCAAGCACCTGTGCAGTCTGACCCTGGATATCCAGCGTGCGGTCCTCCGCGGTGTTACCCCCGAGATAGACGATGCCGTTGTAGATCACGACCTTGCTGGAACGCGCACGGCGTTCGAGACGGACGATTTTACTCAATGTGGTAACCTTTCAGGTGGGTGGAAAAAATAGCTGAGAGGGCGAAATCTAACGCCGGGCCATCGGACCAATTTCTCGAGAGTCTCGATTGAGCGCACGTTGTTCGAGGCTAGCCTCCAACGCCGTGGAGCCGGGTGGACGTCCCTGCGGAATCGATCTCCATGAGACGGTCGGGTCGAAGCCCATCGACATCAATGGAGCTGCGCCCGTCCAACAAGAGTTCCGCCGTCGCCACGCCCAAAGCGGGAACCAGCTGGAAGCCGTGGCCGGTGAATCCGAATAGGTGCATCAGGCCCGGCGTGGTGGGGGACAGCCCCGCGATCGCCACTCCGTCCATCGAATTGGCTTCGATGCCCGCCCAGCTTCGAACGATACGTAGTCCAGCCACAGTTGGAAAAAGGGCCACCGCCGCAGCGGCGGACTTCGCGAGCGCGCGCGCGTCGACCCGGGAGGTTTCAGCGGCCAGATCGGCATGCCCTTGGGCACCGCCTCCAATCAACACCGTGCCCTGCGCGGTCTGCTTGAGTGACAAGGTTCGTCCAGACGCAGTCACTGTTGGTCGAACGAACGGCGCAACCCGCTCGGTGACGATCATCATCGAGGCCTTGGTCTTGGCAAGCGGGATCCGGTCGCCAGCCATTGCGGCGACCTCGCCGCCCCAGGCACCAGCGGCGTTGATGAGATAGGGCGCTACGAAGCTCGAGCCACCAGCACGCACCGTCCATAGCGCTCCAGCGTGCCCGACACTGGTCACTCCAACACCCTCGAGGACGGTCACACCCGCCCCGATTGCGGTGCTGAGAAAGGCCTCCAGGGTGCGATGGGGATCAGCCGCGCCATCGTTGCGTGCTATCCTGGCGCCGAGGCAATGGTGTGCAATGGCCGGGACCATCGCACGAAGCTCACCAGCGTCGATCATTTCCTCGTGCTGGTAGCCGTCGCGACGCAGCGCATCGACGAGCGCGGTCTGCCTTGCGAACTCCGCCTCGGTCTCGATCGCCTTGACCTGACCGTTCGCCTCGAAGCCACAATCGTCGCCGACCAGCGAGGCGATGTCGTGCCACATCGCCATGGCGGCAAGGGAGGCGGGAAGCTCAGCGCGGGCGCGACCCATCGTCCGAACACCTGCAGCGGAGGCACCGGACGAGTGTCGCCCGACCGAACTGCGCTCCAGCACCGTTACGGTAAGGCCCCGTCGCGCCAGTTGAAGCGCCGCCGAGAGACCGTGGAGGCCGCCGCCGATGACGATGGCGTCCGGGCTCGCACTCATGATGCCACGTCCAGGCTCGCGAGCTCGCCGATCGTCAACGGCTTCAGTGGCGGACGTATGCGCAAGAAGCCGACCTCAGCTGCCGGTAGCCCGTGCACCTCTGAAACAAGGCGAACGAGGCTTAGCCCGCACTGGCGCCCCTGGCATGGTCCCATGCCCGCGCGGGTTGCGATCTTGACGCCATCGACGCCAAGTTGCGGCCGGCTCCGCAAGGTGGCTCGAACAGCCCCGGCGGTGACCTCCTCGCAGCGACACAGCAGCGCGTCGTCCGGAAGCCTAAGGTCGATCGGAGGGTAGAGCGCATCGACTAGCGACCTGAACCGGCCAGCTCCGGCGAGCTCACGCCGCAGGGGCGCCGCCCTTCGCTCCGCCCCGTCGTCCGACAGTCGGCCGGCCCTGCGGGCGACGCCCAAAGCCGCCAGACGACCCGAGGTGACCGCGGCGCGCGCTCCCAAGATGGTGGCGCCATCGCCCGCTATGAAAATCTCGGGCACGGTGCTGCCACCAAACGCATCCACGATCGGCTCGAAGCAGCGCTGCTGCTCGTTCCAGCGATGTGAGCACCCCGCCGCGACCGTCCCATGTAGACCAGGGACCACCCCATTGTGCACGAACAGAAGCCTGGTCTCGATCTCGCCACTGCCGCCTTCGCCGACGTATCGCACGGAGCGCAGTTGCTCCTCACCGAGTGCCTCAATGGACGTGACCCCCCGGACGGTTCTCGCTCCACGCATACGCGCCAGCCATGCGGCGCCCCGGGCAAGATCACGCCATCCATATGCGAGGGCACCGAGCAGGTGGGGAGCGGCCGCTGCGACGCGCCCCGCGGGGGTCGTGTCAAGGAAGCCAGCAATGGTCCCCCCCGCCCTGAGAAGCTGACGCGCATAAAGCAGGAGCAGTGGGCCGGATCCAGCAAGCCAAACCGGTTCGTCGGGTATCTGCCGCGCGGTCTTCAGAAGTATCTGAGCGGCGCCGACCGTCATTACGCCCGGCAGCTGCCAACCAGTGAACGGCATCGGGCGCTCCTGGGCACCGGTGGCCAGTATGATGAACCGCGGCTCGACCATCGTGGCGACGCCCTCACGGGTCATGAAGACGCGCGGTCCCGGCTCAATCTGCCAGGCCTCGGTTCGTGACAAATAGAGGCCCCCTGACTCTCGGAAGCGCGACACCAGCGAGGAACCCGCCCTTTCCTCAGCGCCATGAGGCGATCGCGTTTCGATCGACGCGAAGATGCGACCGCCCGGCGCGGGCTGATCGTCCACCACGGACACGGCTAGTCCGAGTGCCAGAAGCTCGAGTGCCGCCGTCATCCCCGCTGGACCTGCGCCGATTACCAGCACGTCGGTCACGGCTTGAGTTCGCGCATTGGGTCCGGGCGTTCCAATTGGCGACGGACGTCCATGCCAGCGCGAGCCCGTGTCAGGCAACTCCGGACCGATGTAGTGCCGTCGACCTCCACAAGGCATTCGAAGCAAACGCCCATCATGCAAAATGGCGCACGCGCAGTGCCAGTCACCGGGGTTCGCCGGGCGTAAATGAAAGATTGGCGAAGCAGGATCGCGGCTATCGGCTCCCCTTCCTCGACCGACAGTGGCTGGCCATCAAGCGTGATCGAGACAGCGGTGGCTACCGCCCGGTCAGGGTCGAGCTTGCGGAACATCTTTTGCCTTCGGGGAGGTTGCCGAGGCGATGAAATTGATCGCCGCGGCAGGCAAGGTCAAAGTCGTGTTGTGTCGGAGTTCATGCCGCTAGGTTATGTTGTTCGGCTGTTAATAGCGAAGGTGTGCGCCAACCGATCATCGCGCGGAGGGGAGAATCGCGAGATTGCTCCTGTCCCTGACGACTTTAGCCAGCGCAACGATGGCGGACCGGACCGATCCGATCGTCGCAAAATGGCATGAAGCACTTCAAAACGACCCTCATAACCACCCTTGTATTCTATCCAGTTATGAAGTCATAGTCCATGCCAACAGGGCGGTTAGCCACGACTCGATATTCGCGGAGGTTATCTATGACGCGGCATGTGAATCTTCGACAGATCGAGGCCTTTAAGGCGGTCATCGAAAACGGCACTGTGAGCCGGGGCGCTGAAGTGCTGAACATATCGCAGCCAGCGATGAGCAAGCTGATCGCCCACCTCGAGATGGACACCGGCCTCAAGTTGTTCGACCGCGTGAAGAAGCGGCTCGCGCCTACCGAGCACGCGATGCGGCTTTACCAAGAGGTCGAGCGAATTTTCGCGGGGGTGCGACAGGTCGAGAGTGCGATCGATGTGCTTCGGCGAGAGGATCAGGGCCGCCTTGTGATCGGTGTCATTCCCGCCCTTTCGGGCAACTTCATTCAGCGGGTGACCACGCGTTTCATGGGGAGTAATCAGAACGTGTTCTGTGCCCTCCGTTCAGCCGGTTCACCCCAGATTGTCGACCGCGTTCTGGCAAGAAAGCTCGATGTTGGCGTGATCAATGGTCGCGTGGACAATCCCTATCTGACGTGCGAGCCATTGATGGAGCATCCGCTCGTATGCGCGATGCCAATCGACCATCCGCTGACCGAGAAGCGTCGTATCGAGCCATCGGATATTGATGGAGCCGACTTCATCGGATTCGACCCAGAAGTCTACATCGGTCAACTCGTTGATCGCATGATCGAGACTAGTGGCATTCGACCCAATGTCGTCGTCTCCGCTACCCTGTCTCTGCCGGTGTGCGAGATGGTTGCGGCGGGATTGGGCGTGTCACTCGTCCATCCGCTCATGCTCAGTGGCCTTGAAGATCGCGTCGCGGTGCGACCGTTCGACCCAGACATCATGTTCAAGTTTCAGCTGTGCCGCAACCCCGAGGACCGAAACGCGAAGCTCATGCAGGCATTCGCACAGGACATCCGCGACATCGCGGCGGAAATCTCGGACTCAGTGCTTGGTCGATCCTGAGGCGGTCGGCACCTCGCTGACCAGACGGACGACTGCGAGAGTGCTCACTCAGCAGTTCCATATCCTTGGCGAATATGAAGCGCCGACCTGCGACTTAGATCGCGGCGACCACCACCCCTATGGACTGCTTCAGGAGAATGTGATGATCTCGACCGCCCAACCCGCCCATGAGGCAAAACCCAATTGTCAGACCGGTCCTTCCGTCCCGGAATGGACGACGAAGGGCGGTGTCGGGTCACGCGCCGTGGTCGCCGCGCTCCTGTTCGCCTCTCCCAAGCGTCGATAAAGGTAAACCTGCTCGCAGGCGGCGGCGTGCCAATAGAACCCGGCAGCCTCAACGCGGGGCACCTTCCCGTCAATCACTCCCCGATAGCCAAATCGGACGAGGTCAATCCTGGCACTCGCCGAGCGGGGCAATGCCGGTGCGCGCGCGAGCGCACCGGCTACAGATCCCTCTCTTCGGTTCGTCATCAATCGACGTCGAACCGCACTCCTTGGGCGAGTGGCAGCTCACGACCGTAGTTGATCGCGTTGGTCTGCCGACGCATGTAGGCCTTCCAGCTGTCTGTGCCGCTCTCGCGACCCCCGCCGGTCTCCTTCTCGCCGCCAAAGGCCCCGCCGATCTCGGCGCCCGACGTGCCCATGTTGACGTTCGCGATCCCGCAGTCCGATCCACCTGCGGAAAGATACCTTTCGACCTCGCGCATGTCCGTGGCGAAGATGGAGGATGACAGTCCCTGCGGGACCCCATTTTGCAGCGCTATCGCCTCCTCAAGCGTCTCAAAGCGCAACACGTATAGAATTGGGGCGAATGTCTCCTCCTGGACGCATTCGACCTGCTCCTCGATCTCGACGAGGGCGGGGCGCACATAAAACGAAGCGTCCCCATTTACGTCGATCCGTGTTCCGCCATGAACGCGTCCCCCGCTCGCACGGGCGGCATCGAGAGCTCCCTGCATCGCGACAAAAGCCTGTTCGTCAATCAGCGGGCCCACAAGAGCTTCGGAATCCAGCGGATTGCCTACGCTGACTCGGTCAAAGACAGCGATCAGGCGCGGCACGAGGGTGTCGTAGACGTCCTTGTGGACAATCAGGCGACGAAGGGTGGTGCACCGCTGACCCGCCGTGCCCATTGCGCCGAAGGCTACAGCACGCAGCGTGAGATCAAGATCAGCTGACGGGGTCACGATCGAGGCGTTGTTGCCGCCAAGTTCCAGGATGGATCGACCGAAGCGGCGGGCAACGCGAACGCCGACGTCCCGTCCCATCCGGGTCGAGCCCGTCGCCGAGATCACAGGCACACTCGTGTCGTCCACGAGCGCCTCACCGAGATCTCGGCCGCCCATCAGCAGTCCCACCAACCCTGGTGGCGCGTCGGCGCCGAAGCGCTCAGCTGCACGGTCGAAGATTGCCTTCACGGCCAACGCTGTGAGCGGGGTCTTTTCGGACGGCTTCCATACCACGCTGTCCCCGCACACGAGTGCCAACGCCGAGTTCCAGCACCACACTGCCACCGGGAAGTTGAAGGCGGAGATCACGCCGATGGTGCCGATCGGATGCCACTGCTCGGTCAGCCGATGGTCCGGGCGCTCGGAGGGGATAGCTAGACCATACAGCTGGCGAGAAAGACCTACGGCAAAGTCGCAGATGTCGATCATCTCCTGGACTTCGCCGAGGCCCTCGGAAAGCACCTTGCCGACTTCGATAGAGACTAGACGCCCTAGGGGATCCTTCGCCGCCCGAAGCTCTTCGCCAAGCAACCGGACGAGTTCGCCCCGCCGCGGTGCCGGGATGCTCCGCCAGGCCAAGAACGCGAGATTTGCATCGGCGATAATCTTGGCCGCGTCCCTCGTCTCGTGAACATTTCCGATCACTTCGCCGGTGAGCGGAGAGCGAACCGAAAGGCTACCTCCCGTCAAGACGGCTGGGTCAACGCCAAGTGCGGCAAGGAGATCGGCGGTGTGACTGCTGAGCGAAGGCAAGACAGGTTCCTTTGAAATTGTGATGATTAAATGCGCGCTGACGCCAAGTGCGTAGCCTGTGATCCGAAGTCGTAGATTGCTGTCCGGGTGGCTCGCAGCGGGGCCTTACGCAGATCAGTGATTGGAAGTGCGAAGGCGTCAGGCTCTTGGCCGAGCGCGAGGCGCGCCAGATCACGGCCGAATGTCGTCCCCGGCGCGATCCCCCGGCCGTTGAACCCGCTAATCGAATAGATGTCGCGTTCGAGGCGGTGGAGGCGCGGAAGAGCGTCCGCAGTCATGCCGATCATTCCGTGCCAAGCATGAGTGAACTGTGGGTTGGCGATCTGCGGAAAGAGACGCTGCAGCGAGCGCTTTGCCCAATCTCGGTGGATTATTGATCCGGTCCCTCGGAGTGAGCCGACACTCCCGAATATGATCCGGCCCGCTGCGTCTCGGCGGAACGACGAAAGAATTCTTCTCGTGTCCCAGCACCCTTGCCGCTGCCTCAATATCGTAGAGAGGACCTCCTTGGGCTGCGGCGCAGTCGCAAAGTTGAAGTAAGGCAGCATTACCTGCTCACGGCGGAGCGCCGACCAGGGACCGGTCGAATAGGCATCCGTCGCGACAATGACGGCGCGAGCGGTCACACTGCCGTCGGACGTGCCTATCTTCCATGAGCCCCTCTGGGCGTCAATTGAGGTGACCTCAGAGCCGAAGTGGAACCGAGCACCTAGAGCTGTAGCCGCCCTGGCGAGCCCTCTGACATATGAGAGTGGCTGGATTGTCCCCGCACGACGGTCAAGCAGCGCTCCACTGAAGGAATCGCTTCCAATCAGATCCGCAGCGGCCGCGGGATCCAGCAGCTGAACGTCAGCTCCGCGTTCGCGCCATTGTCGGGCGCGCTCAGCGAGTTCGACATAACCCGACCGTCCAGCAGCACAGTGAAGGGTTCCACTTCTCTCCACTTCGCACGCGATCTCGAGCCCATCTGCCAGATCAAAAACCAAGGCAGGGGCTTCCGACAGTTGCTTGAGCAGTCGCTCGCCGCGTTCCGGGCCGAGCACCTCGGCCGCATGGTCCGGCATCGTCCACATACCGGCGTTGACGAGGCCCACATTACGGCCCGCGGCGCCAAAGCCTGCCTCGCCGGCGTCCAGAACCACTGCATGCTTTCCGGCCTCCGCGAGATGCAGCGCTGCGGAACAGCCCGTATAGCCGGCTCCGACAATCGCGACGTCCGCCCTAACCTCGCCTTGGAGACGGGGAGCAACTTGCGCTCGGGGCGCTGTTTCTTCCCACAGGCCATGCGTGGCGGCACCGACAGTTTCACCGCCCGAAGGAGGATGGAGTCCGCTCATGCGCCGGTGTCCGCCTCGCGCGACAACGCCTCTCCGAACGCATCGCGTGCCTGCAGCCACCAATAGGTCGCCTGAACCGCAGCCTTGCCTGCGGGCCCCCCGTTCCACTCGAATCCGAAGGGATCAAACAGCTTCCACCGATCGCTATCGTGGACGATGGCCTCGGCAACAATCTTGCCCCCAATGGCCGTGGTGTTGAGACCGTGGCCACCGAATGCCGAGCAGCTCCAAAGCCCCTCCTCCACTTGGCGAATCTGCGGCATCAGGTGACGTGCGTAGCCCATGAGCCCTGACCAGGCGTGCTCGACCTCCAGCTCACTCAATTGGGGATAGGTCGAAATCATCGTGGCGCGCAGCATCTCACCTAGCCGCCGGGGCTCGCCTACGCGGGTGGTGATCCGGCCACCCCACAGAATCCGGGAGCCGCCCTCTACAAGACGGTAGTAGTCTCCCGCGCGGCGCTGATCGCCGACCCCATGCGATGTCTGGATGGCCTGCGCGATCAGCTCGGGCTGGGCGCGGGTCAGCATGACGTAAGTGGCGATTGGAATATAGGAGCCGTGCAGAGGCTGTGCCCACGCTTCGGTATATCCGCCTGACGCAAGAACAACGCTGTCTGCGGTGACGTTTCCCCGCCCGGTCCGCACGATCCTCTTTCCGGCTGCCCGGTCGACTTTCGTCACACGCGACCCTTCATACACCCGGCCGCCGAGCCGCTCGATCTCGTCCGCAAGCCCGCGGGCGTAGGCGAGGGGATTTATCTGAAAGTCGTCCTCGTAAAACATCGCCTGAAAGTAGCGGGACGTCTTGAGAACGCCGCGAACCTGCTCGGTCTCCCAAACTTCCGCTGACTGCCCGAACTCGCTGCGCAGCCTGTCTCGCCGTCGCATAAACGCCTCGCGAGAAGGAGTGCGCGCCGCCGAGAGCTTGCCATGCGCCAAGTCGATACCGGGCATCGCAAGGCTAGCGACGTTGCGCGCAACAATCTCGACGCCCTCCTGAGAGAGCTTGTAGAGCTCGGTCGCGTGGTCAACGCCGACCTTCTTCACCAACGCGTCAAGCCGTTGCGACCACGCCGGTCCGACAAAGCCGCCGTTCCTCCCCGATGCCCCGAAGCCGACACTTTCGGCCTCGAGAACAACGACGCTCCGGCCCGCGCGCGTAAGCTCGAGCGCCGTAGTTAGGCCGGCGAGTCCTCCGCCGACAATGCAGGTGTCGCTCGCAGTGTCCTTATCGAGCGGTCGGCGTGCCTTGGGCTCGAGGCATCTCGCGTAGTATGTGTTCATTTCCGTCATGCGACGCGGTCGCCACAATGCAGATCAGGCTCGGAGACTTCCGGGCATATGGAAAAGGCGGATGGGAGGAGACATCCGCGCCTCCACCTGAAGAATGGCGTCCGCTCCGCTGATAGCATTGATGCGCCCCCCATCTGGCCTTGGCCGCGAGGTAGCGGAATCGCGACGCGGCACGTGGTCCCTCTCGAGCCCGCTTATGGTGTTCCCGCGGGCAACTGTGGTCAAATGCCAAGGCGCATGATGTATTTCGCGAAGGTTATAGATCGAAATCCGACCTAATCGACGCGGCCATTCCGGCGACCAGTCGATGAAACATCGCCGATCAGCGAGAAACGCCGAGTGCAGCACCATGCCGCGTCAGGGCGACGCGGAGGAGAATGCAAACGCTCCGCGCGATAACCGCAATATAACTTCCTAGAATGTTTGACCCGGCCTTTCGACTTGGACGCAGCATGCCGGCCGACCTACCGCTCTGCATCCCGCGACCATGACGCGCCCACCCGCTCAAACACATCGCGGCAGGCGAACATGCGTCCGTCCATGGACGTCCACGAACCCGGTGACGAAGCCTGTTCGGGCGTGGCGGTAGACTGGAGACAAGCATTGACGAACGAAGCGGGCAACCTGGCGCGATTCACTTGGGAAGATCCATTCCTTCTCGACGGACAGCTGACCGACGAGGAGCGCATGATCCGTGATGCTGCCCGCAGCTACGCACAGGAGAAACTGCAGCCGCGCGTAATCGAGGCGTATCGTGAGGAGCGGGCGGACCCGGAGATCTTCCGCGAGATGGGAGAACTCGGCCTGCTGGGCCCTACGATCTCCGCCGAGTTCGGCGGTGCCGGCGTTGGGTATGTCGCATATGGACTTATCGCTCGCGAGGTGGAGCGCGTGGATTCCGGCTACCGGTCGATGATGTCGGTGCAGTCGTCCCTCGTTATCCACCCGATCAACGCATATGGTTCAGATGAGCAGAAGCAGAAGTATCTCCGAAAGTTGATCCAGGGCGAATGGGTCGGGTGCTTCGGCCTTACTGAGCCCGACGCAGGCTCCGATCCGAACTCGATGAAAACCCGCGCTACGAAGATAGACGGCGGCTACCGGCTCAACGGTTCGAAGACGTGGATTTCGAACTCCCCGATCGCCGATGTGTTCGTGGTGTGGGCCAAATCGGAAGCGCACGGCGGGCGCATTAGAGGCTTCATCCTCGACAAGGGCATGTCCGGACTCTCGGCACCTAAGATCCAAGGCAAGCTGTCCTTGAGAGCCTCAGTCACGGGCGAGATCGTGATGGATGACGTCGAGGTCGGCGAAGATGCCCTGCTTCCGAACGTCGAGGGGCTGAAAGGCCCGTTCGGCTGCCTAAACCGCGCGCGCTACGGTATCTCCTGGGGCGCCTTGGGAGCGGCGGAATTCTGTTGGCACGCCGCGCGGCAGTATGGCTTGGACCGTCAGCAATTCGGCCGACCGCTTGCGCAGACCCAGCTCTTCCAGAAAAAGCTGGCTGACATGCAGACCGAAATTGCGCTTGGCCTTCAGGCAAGCCTGAGGGTCGGCCGCCTCTTAGACGAAGGCAGCGCGGCTCCCGAGATGATCTCGATCGTCAAGCGAAACAATTGCGGCAAGGCTCTCGATGTCGCCCGCGTCGCCCGCGACATGCATGGCGGAAATGGGATTTCCGAGGAGTTCCAGGTGATGCGACACATGGTCAATCTGGAGACCGTCAACACATATGAGGGCACGCACGATGTGCATGCTTTAATCCTGGGCCGGGCTCAGACCGGCCTTCAAGCCTTCTACTGAGCCGACGATGGATCGCGTTCAAATCGTTCACGAAAACTTCCTGCGGCGCGTGTCAGACCGGGACTTCCCCCAAGGTCGATCACCGGCAGGACCGCTGACACCTGCAGCGGCCGTTTCGATCTTCCGCTCGAGCTGTCTTTCACGCTCTCTCGATCGGGTAAGCCGGACGATGCAGGCGAAGGGTCAAGGCTACTACACCATCGGGTCATCCGGTCATGAAGGGATGGCCGCCGTGGCGTCCGCTCTCCGTCCGACGGACATGGCGTTCCTTCACTATCGTGATGCCGCCTTTCAGATTGAGCGAGCTTCGCAAGTGCCCGGTCAGACGATCGCATGGGACATGCTATTGTCCTTCGCCTGCTCCTCAGATGATCCCATCTCCGGCGGTCGCCACAAGGTGCTCGGATCGCGGGCGCTCAGCATTCCGCCCCAGACGTCCACCATCGCGAGCCATCTGCCTAAAGCGGTCGGTGCGGCATACTCGATCGGACTCGCGCGCCGGCGCCCCCCTGAACATGGCGTGCTCCCGAGCGATGGTATCGTCATATGCTCATTCGGGGACGCTTCGGCTAATCACTCGACCGCGGTCGGCGCGATCAACGCCGCTCAGTGGACCTCCTTCCAAGGTGTGCCACTGCCATTGCTCCTGGTGTGCGAGGACAATGGGATCGGGATTTCGACGAAGACGCCTGATGGGTGGATCGCCGCCAACTTCTCGAACCGGCCAGGGCTCGCTTACTTTTCGTGCGACGGAAGCGACCTTTACGACACATTTCGCGTAGCCCGGGAGGCGGCACACTTCGTGCGCTTTCGTCGCAAGCCGGCCTTCCTCCACATCCGCACGGTGCGTCTCTATGGGCATGCCGGGGCCGATGTTGCGACGACATATCTATCTCGCGAGGAGCTGGAGGCCGACGAGGCCAAAGACCCGCTACTTCACGCCGTCCGCCTCCTCTCCGAGGCAGGGGCGCTCACCCCGGACGAAGCGCTGGCCATCTACAAACAGGATGAGGGACGCGTCGAGCGCATCGCGGCTGAAGTCGTAACACGTCCGCGCTTGGCCACTGCTGAAGAGGTCATGGCGGCGATCATTCCACCTCCACGGCCCTCGAAACTTGGCAATGGGCCGTCGACGGGAATCCGAACTGAACTATTCGCAGCGGACGCCAGGGCGATGGGGTCACCGCAGCCGATGTCACGCCTGATCAACTGGGCAATTGCGGACCTGATGCTTGCCCATGACGAGATCGTGCTGATGGGGGAGGACATCGGGCGGAAGGGCGGTGTCTACGGTGTAACCCAAAAGCTCAGCGCCCGCTTTGGACGCGACCGTGTGATCGACACGCTTTTGGATGAGCAGTCAATCCTGGGACTCGCCATCGGACTGGGGCACAACGGCTTCATCCCGATGCCTGAGATCCAGTTCCTGGCGTATCTTCACAATGCCGAGGACCAGTTGCGCGGCGAAGCCGCCACGCTGCCATTCTTCTCCAATGGCCAGTTCACCAACCCCATGGTTCTCCGCATCGCCGGGCTTGGCTATCAGAAGGGCTTTGGCGGGCACTTCCACAATGATAATTCGATCGCAGTGCTGCGTGACATCCCTGGGCTAATACTCGCTTGCCCTTCCAACGGCGCCGACGCTGCGAAGATGCTTCGCGAATGTGTGCGCTTGGCCCGCGACGAGCAACGGCTCGTTGTCTTCCTCGAACCCATCGCCCTCTATCCGATGCGGGACCTGCACGAGGCGGGGGACGGCGGCTGGCTAACCCCCTATCCTGACCCAACGGAGAAAATAGCGTTCGGGGAGGTCGGGCAGCACGGAGATGGCATCGACCTAGCCATTCTGACCTTTGGAAACGGAACGTATCTTTCGCGGCAGGCGCAGAAGCGCCTCGCTCAAGAGGATATCGATGCACGCGTTGTCGATGTGCGCTGGCTTTCGCCGCTGCCTGAATCATCCATTTTGGATGCTCTGACTGGCTGCCGCTCGGTGCTCATCGTCGACGAGACGCGCCGAACCGGTGGCGTGGCCGAGGCGCTGATGTCCCTGCTCAGTGAAAAGGGCGACGTGCCACATGCCAGGCTGACGGCGGAAGACAGCTTCATTCCCACAGGGCCTGCATATGGTGTCACGATGCCTTCGGCCGACGACATTGTCGAAGCGGCCCGTCAGCTGATGAAGGGGCTCGGATGATGAAGGCCGTGGTAGTCTGCCCCGGGCGGGGAACATACAACAAGGCCGAACTCGGCTACTTGCAGCGCCATTTCCCGGATGCCGGCCTGTTAGCGCTGTTCGACGAGCAGCGTCACCACGCGGGGCAGCCTCCGCTGACCGATCTCGACGGTGCCACTCGCTTCTCGATCGCAACCCATACCCGCGGCGACAATGCCGCCGGTCTGATCTTCGCGTCGTCACTTGGGGACTTCCTGGCGATCGACCACGAAACCATCGATGTCGTCGCCGTCACCGGGAACTCCATGGGCTGGTATTCGGCGCTTGCCTGTGCCGGTGCCTTATCCCCTGAGGATGGATTTCATGTCGCGAACACGATGGGGTCCCTCATGCACCGGGCGCTCATCGGTGGTCAGCTGATCTATCCGTTCGTCAACGAAAAGTGGCACTGGGATCCCGTCCGACGGGCCGAATTGTTGAGTATCGTCGATGACGTTGCTGTGCGTGGCGGTCACGAACTTTGCCTATCGATCGAGCTTGGCGGGATGCTGGTGTTGGCCGGCAACGAGGCCGGCTTATCCGCATTCGAAGGGGCCGTTGAGCCACAGCAGCAACGTTACCCCATGCGGTTAGCGAACCACGCCGCGTTTCACACGCCCCTGATGGCGCCGATCGCCGGGCAGGGCAGAGAGAAGCTCCCGGTCGGGCTCTTCGGCGATCCAACGCTGCCCCTGATCGACGGGCGTGGCACGATATGGTGGCCAAAGGCTACCGACGTCACTGCGCTGCGGCAGTATACACTCGGCACTCAAGTGGTGGAGACATACGACTTCACCAAGGCCATTACGGTCGCTGCCCGGGAATTCGCACCTGATGTTTTCATCATCGTTGGTCCCGGCACGACCTTGGGGGGCGCGGTCGCGCAATCGCTCATCGGGGCGTGCTGGCGCGGGATGTCGAGCAAGGATGATTTCCGAACGCTGCAGAGCGCATCGCCCATCATGCTTTCTATGGGCATGGCTGATCAAAGAGTAGCGGTGGTTCGGCAAACATAGAGCGGCACGACTGCGATCGATCATCGAATTCAGGTTGGTCTGACCTGCGTGATTAGACGTTACCGGCGGCCAGCCAAATCAACTCATCACCTCTTCGAATGAAGTCATGGAAATCGACATGTGTTGGTGAGGTCGTCTCCGCGATAGCTAAGCAATGCAGTTCGCCAGCGCCTTCGCGCGCCGCTTGATATGAGGAGTGCGAAATGACGTGCCGGATCTGTTGCGAGGCTGTCTTTGGGGTGCCTGGTGGCTGCTAAAGAGAAGCTATTGGAGGCCGTCAACGCCCTCGAAGACGCTCTCGCCCGATCGGCGAAACTGGGAGAGGTGGACTTCGACGCACACCGCAAGGATGCGGTCGAGCTGCGTCGCCTAATCGCAGCGCAGAATTCCGCGATTGCGTCGTTGGGCGACGATGCCTTCGAAACCCCAGAAAGTCGTCAGGCGTTCCGCAACGAGTTTTCGAAGATGCGATCGGCCATGGCATTTCACCAGGCTTCGTGGCCGGTGGTTTCGGTCGATCGCGAAAATCCGAGCTATGTGGCGTCGCTCAGATCGATCCGAGAGACCAACAGAATTTTTATCACCTGGGTTCGGAGCGCGTTAGCGAAGCCCTAGCCCGCTCGCCTAGAATCTCGCCACGTTGGTGTCGAGATCGAGGTTGGCATTAAAACACCGAGCGGAACGTTTGCCCACGATAGCAGCGGGGTGGCCTGCAGCCGTCGTTGCCACTGCAATATACCGGTCTGGTCTTCAGCGATCCGTCGGCTCGCCAGAACGTCGGCAGAGATTAGCTTAGCCGACTTGCACGACCTGAAGGCTTCCGCTCGAAAGGGTGCGCAAGATGTCTGCCGCAGGCACCTCAGTGTCTAACCAATCGGCCCATAGGCTTCGATCCAGCACTGCGATCTGCCGATCATGATATGGTGCTATGTCTGGGCCGGGGGGCATCGTCAGCATGGTGAAGGCTTCGCCGACCGTCGGGTGCGCTCTCCAAATGCCCGCGATACAGAAAATCGGCTCGTCACGCTTGGTGAAGAGCCACTTGTCCTTGAGCTTCTTCTTAGGATCATCAGGCTTGGTGAACTCGTAGAATCCATCGGCAACAATAAGGCAGCGGCCACTGGTGAACTCGCGGCCGTCCGAGCGGAAGTTATAGACTGGCTTGCCGGTCGGCCCCGGCCAGCTCCAGCGCCGCTGAACGAGATCCCCGAAGCCCCGCCCCGCAGCGGTCGTTCGGACAATGGCGCCCGGATCCGTGATCTTGATGTCCGAGCGCGGTGCCAGGTTCGGCACACCTTCCGAGAACTCGATCTTGATCTTCAGGTCGGAGAAGTCCTCCGCGATCGAGGCGATGTCGACCTCGAGCCGATAGTCATTGCACACGCGGGAATTCCCCATTCTTGCGACAAAGCTGCGTTCCCATTATGTTCCCACCATGGACTCGAAGCCAACACCTTTCGATTCGGACGCGCCACTCGGCAGCCGACGTGCCATCATCCGGCGGAATCCGGACGATATGCAAGAGCTCGAGATGGTTGAGGCAACCTGGGGCTCCGATCCGCGGTTCAGCGCTGGCACCTCGTTTCGCTTCGTCCGTTCGGAGGGACAGCTTTTCCCAACGCATCGGTGCCTCGTGCCAGCCTCAGAATTTCGAATGAGGGTGGGTGACCGGCAGTATCGCGTGGCGCTCGACGGGGGCAACTTCTTCTACCTGGCGGCGGTCTGGGAACCGGCCATGGCGGAGTGGCCGCTCTGCTACCGCATCGTGACGGTCGCGGCGAACCCAGAAGTTGCTCACCATCAGGACCGGCACGGTGCGATCATCCACCGGCGCCAGGTAATGCAGTGGCTCGACGGGACGGTCGCGGCCGAGGAACTGCTAGTCACGCCCCCGGCGCGGACCTTTACCGTCGAAGAGGTCGGCGCGAGGCCGGTCCAGACCACTCTGGCACTCTGAGGAACGAACTCATGTTCTCGAACGCCATCACCCCAGCGCCATCGGTGCGCGCGGACGAACCGACCAACATATTGAATGCGGTCGCAGTAGGAGCCGCCGATATCGAGGCCGCGCTCCACGCCTTGGCGTCGCTTCCGGCTGGCGTGCGCGACGACCCGTTCGCCCAGGCGGCGGCGCTGCAGGATCTTGCGCGCGCGCTCTCACCCGACTGCGACGCGCTGCTCGCCGCCGCGCTTCACGCGCGTGTCTCGGCGCTCGCCAAATGGACGGCCGTGAACGATCCCGGACGGCAATCTGATGCCTGGGCTGTCCTCGAGGCCGCGGCGCGGTTTCCGCTCTGCGACCGAAGCGCTGGCATCGGCTTCGAGCCAGGCGGTTTCCAGGAGCTGATCCTATTCATCTCGGAACTGCCGTGGTGATGAGAAAGGCGTCGCTGGGTTGTGGCTCGTGCGCCATCGCGGCGGCCGGATTGCTGTGGAGCCTGCCGGCACTGGCCGATCCTTGCGAGGGCCGCCTGCCGAGCGCCGGGGCCGCCTTCTCCGGGACAGTGCGCTACGTCGGTGATGGCGATGGCCTGTGCATCGGGCCGGCTAACCAGCCGGAGAATTGGATCGAGGTCCGGCTGGGCGACTTCTACGCGCCTGAAATTCACGAGCGCGGCGGCAGCGAAGCGAAGACCCGTCTCGCGAGGCTCGTCATGGGGCGGCAGCTGGTCTGCCGCGCCGGGCGCCGCAGCTACGACCGCGTGATCGGTTACTGTTCGCTCGGCGGTCGACCGCTCGGCGCGCTCCTGCGCGCCGCCGGCGGTTTTCAGGCAGGGCGCGGATACCGCCGATGATCGCGGGACTCGACCTGTTTGGCTCCACGACGCTACCGGGCCTCGCGACCCGCGGCGAAATGGTGACGGCGACTGAGGAGGCAGATCTGGTCGCGCGGATTGATGGCGAGGGACTCTCGCCGTTCCGCTTTCAGGGGTGGCTCGGCAAGCGGCTAACCCGCTCGTTCGGCTCGTCCTATGATTTCGAGACCGGTCGCTTCGATCCCGCCGATCCAATCCCAGAGTGGCTCCGACCGCTAAGGACGAGGGCAGCGAGCTTCGCCGGCATCGCGCCGGAAGATCTCGTTCAGGCTCTGCTGATCCGCTACGACCCGGGTGCGGGCATTGGCTGGCACAAGGATCGGCCAGTCTACGAGCACGTGATCGGGATTTCACTCGGCGCACCCGCGACGATGCGATTCCGACGCCGAGGCGCCAACGGATTCGAGCGCCGAAGCGCGTTCCTTGAGCCCCGGTCGATCTATCACCTGTCCGGGGAGATGAGGCACGAGTGGGAGCATAGCATCGTTGAGTTGGAGGAGGTGCGCTGGTCTGTGACCTTCCGGAGCCTATCGCCCAAGGGCGTGGCGGCGCTGAAGCGCCCGGCCGCGTAGACGGATTTTCCGACCTCGGTGACATTGCATCTTTGGCGGCGTGCGATGCGGCCTGATTTCGCCCGCTCCGAGCGCGAACGCTCGACCACTTTCCTAGAAGCTACAGAAGACTGAAATCCGGGATAGGCAGACGAGATCAGGACTCGCCACTTTTAAAATCAGCGCGCATATCGGAACATTACATGAACATATGATTCTTGGGATTCGATGACTGAGGCCCGATCGCCACGACAAGAGCTGCTCGACGGTCTGCGAGCGCAGATCGATTGCGTCACCGCTCCGCCGCGCGCCGACTCGCTGCCCTTCGGTATCGGGCGGGTGGACACCCGTCTTGCGGACGCCGGCCTCTGCACGGCCGCACTGCACGAGGTTGCAGCGTCGGCGCCGACGCTCGCCGAGGATGCGGCGGCGACCCTCTTCCTTGCGGGCATCGCCGCGCGATTCGCTGGTGACGGCGCATCTGCCCTGTGGGCCGTCACCCGATTCGACCTCTACGCTCCGGGTCTCGAGCAGGCTGGACTGCGCCCTGACCGCGCCCTGTTCGTCGAGGCGCGGGACGACAAGGAGGTTCTTGCGGTCATGGAGGATGCGCTCAGGCACGGATCGCTGGCCGCGGTGATCGGCGAGGTCCGCCGCGCCGACATGACGGCGACGCGGCGACTCCAGCTCGCCGCGTCGGAAGGCGGCACACCCGCATTTCTCATGCGCCGCTGGCGCAAGACCGGCGCTTGCCCGCTCGGCGAACCTTCTGCAGCCACGACGCGGTGGCGGATCGGCTGCGCGCCCGCAGCGCCGCTCGGCATCCCCGGGGTAGGCCGGCAACGCTGGACCGTCGAACTCGTGCGCCAGCGTAACGGCGCTCCATTCTCCCTCGTGCTGGAGGGTTGCGATGCGCAGGGTCGCCTCGCTCTGCCTACCGCAGCTTCCGATCGAGCGGCTGCGTTGGGCAGAGCGACCGCGCGCGCGGCCTGAGCCGCCAGCGTCCTTCATCCCTCCGGTCGACGACGACCCCGGCGCCTGCTCGGTCCCGCGCGGCCGCGGCTGGCGACCCGGCGCGCGATGGGCCCAGGACGGCGGCCCGACGCGCGCGCAGGTCGCTCGGGAGATCGAGGCCCTGCCGCCGCACAAGCGTCCGCCGGTTCGTGAACTCGGGCGCCGGTCTGAGGCAGCCGATCACCCGTTCCGAGCCATGCGTCCCGACGAGGGCGGGCGTGGAATTACGCCGGCCGCAGCCGAGGCGCCGCTGGACGGTCTGGCGCCGCTGGTGCTTGCCGAGACCATCGCGCGAAAGCAGATCATCTCCGCAGCCTGCCCTGCGGCGCGTGCGCTCGGCCTCTCTCCGGGAATGGCGCTGACGCACGCACGCGCGCTCGTGCCCGATCTCGACGCGCGCCCCGCCAATCGCGACGCGGACGCCGCGATCCGGGAGCGCTTGGCGCAGCACGCCGCGCGACACTGGACGCCGATCGCGGCGCCGACCGACGACGGCCTGTGGCTCGACCTGACCGGCACCACCCACCTGTTCGGTGGCGAGGAACACTTCTGCCGTCAGGTGCTTCGTTTCCTGGCCCGTTTGGGGCTTTCGGCCAAGATCGCCATCGCGGACACGCCGGGGGCGGCACACGCGGTCTCCCGGTTCGCCGGTGGGGCGATCGTCATCGTGCCTTCGGGAGGCAGCGTGCAGGCGATCGCCCCGCTTCCTGTCGAGGCGCTACGGCTGGAGCGGCAGGCGTTGGTCGCGGCGAAGCGCTTCGGCATCGAGCGTGTGGCTGATTTGCTTCCGATGCCGCGCGGACCGCTGGCGCGACGCCTGGGCCAGAACGCGATCATGCGGCTTGACCAGGCGATCGGCCGGGTCGCCGAGCCCATCGAGCCCACGGTCGTCGAGGAGATACCGGTCTCGGAGCGGCGACTGCAGGAGCCGGTCGTGACCCCGGAGGCGGTCTCGCTGGTCATAACCGATCTCGTCGGCGATCTTGTAGAGGTCCTTCGCGGGCGAGGCGTCGGAGCGCGGGCATTGGATTTGGCGCTGCTGCGCGTCGATGGGACCGAGCAGCACGTCTGCGTGGGCACTGCCAAGGCGACACGAGAACCGAAGCATCTGGCGCGGCTACTCCTGCTCAAGCTCGAAACCATCGACCCCGGCCTCGGAATTGAACTCGGCCGGCTCGCCGCGGTCCGCACAGACCGGTTGGGTGCGGTCACGCTCGCTGCCGTCCTAGGGGGCGACCATGGTCCGCCTGACCTTGCACCGCTGATCGACCAGCTCGCCGGCCGGGTAGGCGGATCGGCCATCTTCCGCACCAGTTTGGTCGAGAGCGATGTCCCCGAACGAGCAGTTCGCCGGGTCGGTGCACTCGTCGACACGACCGGATGGCCGACGTGGCGGCGCCCCGTCCGGCTGCTCCGGCGCCCGGAGCCACTTTCCGGCGTGATCGCGTTGCTACCGGACCATCCGCCTCGGCGCTTTTCATGGCGCGGCACAACGCACGACGTAGTGGCGGGCGACGGCCCCGAACGCATCCACGGCGAGTGGTGGGTGCGCGACGGCGAGGTCTGGGCCGTCCGTGACTACTTCCGCGTCGAGGATCGGGAGGGTCGCCGCTTCTGGGTGTTTCGCCGCGGCGACGGTGTCGACAACGACACCGGCGACCTCACCTGGTGGATGCACGGCGCGTTCGGCTAGAAGAAAGTCCTAGAGGCCGGGACGATCTTCCTAGAGGTCGCGACGATCTGGCGGCGGCGGCGCCTCATCTGCTTGCTTCTCGGCTCGCCTGCGCCGCACGTGCGCGGCAGCGATCCCGCCAACGACGAGGAGGACGAACAGTAGGGCCAGCACTACGTAGATGCCGGTCAACCCCGTCGACATCTACTCGGTGGTCGCATTGGGATTGTCGGGACCACTGTAGCTCTTGCCGCTCTGACCGCCATCGAAGCCCTTCGGATCCTTGCCCGAGTGCGGATTGGGGTAGGCGCCCCCGGCACTCTCGCCATCGCCGGGCTTTCCGCCGACGCCATCGTCGTTCACCTGGTCGCCGCCGCCGCCATCGGCCTGCATCGGCTGCCTATCGGTCATCGGTTCCTCCTCGAAATCCAACGGTGTTGGCAAGATGCGCAACTTCTGGCGCCGCGCCCGGTGCACAGCAAGCGCAGGTGGCGGCCTTCGGGACCCTATTCCGGGCAGCATGCGCACGCCGCTCGTGGCGATTGGGCAAGGTTATCTCTGCATTCACGCGCAGCTCTCCCACCGGACGCTCAGGCGCGCTTGCCGCGCAGCGTGTTGAGCAGAGCGATCGCAGCAACTCCGAGGAAAGCCGCACTGGTCCACGGCCTCTCCTTCGCGAAGCTCTTCGCCTTCTCGGTCAGAGGCGCGTCGCCGGAGAAGTGGGTGCGGAATGCATCGCTCAGCGCCGTCTTGCCGTTGGACTCAGTCGGGGTCGTCGCTTCGTTCATTATCAGCTCCGTCAGGACGCAAACCTAAGCCAGTTCAGCCTGCTAACGCGCAACCGACCAGCTGGTGCCTCGATGGCCAGTAATACGATGTGGCAGAACGAGAAAATGGGTCCGGCAGCGCATCCGCGGCATTGATGCCTCATGAGGCCGGGCCTACGGTCCCACTATGTTCCGAACTGCGGATGCCGTCCAACCCACTACACCGGTCGACTTCGTCGTGATCGACGTCGAGACGGCCTGCTCGCGGGTCAGCAGCATCTGCCAGATCGGGATCGTCGGTTTCCGCGCTGGCGCGGAGGTGTTCGCCTACGAAACCCTCGTCGACCCGCGCGACGACTTCTACAGCTTCAACACCCGGATCCACGGGATCTGCGCAGAGCATGTCGTCGGCAAGCCGGACTTCGGGATGGTCCACGCCATCGTCGACGGCCACCTCGCTGGACGCACGACGGTAGCGCACTCCTATTTCGACAAGGGCGCGCTGGCTGCGGCATGCTGCGTCCATTCCCGCCCGGCGATCGAAACGACCTGGCTCGACAGCGTCCGTGTCGCCAAGCGAGCCTGGCCCGAGCTCGCCAGCCATCGCCTGAACGTGCTCTCGCGCCATCTCGGTATCAGGCACAAACACCATGACGCGCTGAGCGACGCCCGCGCCGCCGGCCTCGTAATCGTAAAGGCGATCGAACACACTGGCATCCCGCTCAGCGGCTGGCTGACCCCGCCGACCCGGCTACGGCAAGCGCCGGCACCACGTCCCGCGCCGGACGGACCTCTGAGGGGGGAGCGAGTCCTAATCCTGGGAGAGCAGCGAGACGGTCCTCTCGCACAGCGCATCGCCGCGCTCGGTGGGCGCATCGTGTCCTCCGTCGGCCCGACGACCAGCGTCGTAGCGGTCATGGGGCCGGAGCCTTTCGGCTACGACATCCAATTCAACGCGCAGTTCCGGAAGGCTGAGGAGCTTGCGCGTGGCGCCGGCAGTCTGCGAATCCTCTCCCAACGGGACGTCTGCGAGCTGCTCGAAACTCTAGAGGCAAGCAGCACGCCGGCCTGAAACCGGTTCGGACGGCGCACATCGTCGATATTGCGGCCCGCACCCGCAGCTCGTTGGTGTCACGGCCATCGCCGTGGCAAGGAGGGGCATGACCTCATTCTCCAGCTATTCATTTCGAACTACCGACCTCGATGGGCTTCCGCTCGGGCGCGACACGTGGATCATGGACGAGAGCTACATCGCCGAATGGGAGGACATTTGGCTCAAGAGCATCGGCGGTGACGAGAATGCGTCGCCCTTTGAGGTCGGATATATAACTCCCGTCAGCATCGACGCCGTCACCGCCGCCGGTGCGGAGATCAGGTGGTATCCCAACACACACGATCGCTTCCATGTCGTGAAGACGTTCTTGCCGCGAGAGGCCTTCGTCGCCGCGGCCGTCGCACAAGCGTATGAGAGCCGGTTTAGCGTCTTCGTGAAAGGCGACTGGCTGCGGAAGCTGCACCTGCGCTCCAACTCAATCTTTGCGATGGTCGATGCGGTGGACATGACCGAAGCGATCACGTCGGGTTCTATCTCGCATGAGAAGGTGATCGCACTCAGGCAGGCGCTGGACGAGATCGCGGCGCTACACCCCTCGATCTCGTTCATCTCGTTTGCGGACAGCGTGCTGCTCAAGACGAATTGGACCGCAGGAATGGTCGATACCGACGTCAAATACACCTATGTGCCGGAACGCCTGCTGCTCCTGTTCCAGGAGTTGCAGACACTCTACCGCAGCACGCTCGGCCTAGAGATCTATGGCGTGTTCGCACAAGGTTCGAACGAATATTACGACGATCCGCTGCTCCACATCTCGGAGGCACGGAACCACATCTCGCTCAACAGTCTGGGCCTGCCGTTCGCGCAGATCTCACTGATCGAGGATGCTGCGCGCCGGGCCATCCGCGAGGGTGACCATCCCCGAATGGAGATCTACATGGACAGCGACCTGTTTCACTCGCTCCAGTTCCAGGATTATGAGCGGAAGGACGGTTGGCCATCGGCACCCTACAAGCCGAAAATGACCTCAAGCCCGGGCAGCTACCATTACGCGATGTGCGCCGACCTCCTATCGTGCCTGAAGCAAGCCTGACCGCCGCTGGCTGCTCGTTAGTCCACCTCATTAGTGGCCACCGAGCTTGACCACCTCGGAATTGCGGAACATTTAAGGAACAAACGAGTCGTTGTTCCCCATGCCCAACTATGTCGAGCTCCAAGTCACCAGCCACTTTTCCTTCTTGCGCGGCGCGTCCGCGCCGGAGGACCTGTTCGCGGCGGCCGCACTCCAGGGTCATACCGCGCTTGGGCTCGCCGATCTCAGCACGGTGGCCGGCATGGTGCGCGGTTGGCAGGGCCAGAAGGCGACGGGCGTTCGGCTGATCGCGGGCACGCGCGTCGCGCTCGACGATGGCCGCACCTTGCTGCTCTATCCGACGGACCGCGCGGCATGGTCGCGGATGACCCGGCTGCTCACTATCGGCAAGACCCGGGCCGGCAAGGGGGCCTGCGATCTCGCATGGGGCGACGTCGCGGCGCACGCGGAAGGCATGGTTGCGATCCTAGTGCCTGACCTGCCGGGCGACCTAGTCGCCCGCGACCTTGCACAGCTGCGAGCCGTGTTCGGCGACCGTGGATACCTCGCCCTGACCATCCGCCGACGCCCCGACGACCTCGCGCGTCTCCACGCCCTGGCCGACCTCGCCCACATGGCGGGTGTGCGCGCGGTCGCGACGGGCGATGTCCTCTACCACGCGCCATCTTCCCGCCTGCTCCAGGATGTGCTCACCGCGATCCGGGAAAAGACCACGGTCGACGCGCTCGGCTACCGACGCGAGCGTTTCGGCGACCGGAACCTGAAGCCGCCCGAGGAGATGGAGCGGCGCTTCGCCGCCTTCCCGGACGCGATCCAGGCAACCGCCGACATCGCCCGGCGCTGCAGCTTCGATCTGGGCGAACTCAGCTACCAATATCCGCACGAGCGCGTGCTGGATGGCCTGTCGGCGCAGGAGGCGCTCGAGCGGCTGTCGCGCGAGGCGGCCGAGCGCATGTTCCCGGATGGCGTTCCCCAGGCGCATACCAACCAGATCGAGCACGAGCTGCGGCTGATCGGGCGCCTGAACTACGCGCCCTACTTCCTGACGGTGAACGCTATTGTCCAGGAAGCGCGGCGGCGCGGCATTCTTTGCCAAGGACGCGGCTCGGCCGCGAACAGCTGCGTCTGCTTCGTGCTCGGCGTAACCAGTATCGATCCCATAAAGCACGAGTTGCTGTTCGAGCGGTTCGTCTCGGGCGAGCGGCCAGAGCCACCGGACATCGACGTGGACTTCGAGCATGAGCGGCGCGAGGAGATCATCCAGTGGATCTACGAGACCTATGGGCGGCGCCACTCAGCGCTGACTGCTGTCGTCACACGCTACCGCGCGCGCGGTGCGATTCGCGAAGTTGGTAAGGCGCTGGGCCTCCCGGAGGATCTGACGTCGTCGCTGTCCGGGCTCGTGTGGGGCTGGTCGGTTGAGGGCGTCGGCGAAAAGCAGGCGAAGGAGCTGAATCTCAACCTCGGGGACCGCAGGCTCCGGCTGGCGCTCGACCTTGCGAACCAGCTGATGAACACGCCGCGGCACCTGTCGCAGCATCCCGGCGGCTTCGTGCTCACCCAGGACCGCCTCGACGATCTCGTGCCGATCGAACCCGCGGCGATGGACGACCGGCAGGTCATCGAGTGGGACAAGGACGACATCGACGCGCTGAAATTCATGAAGGTCGACGTGCTCGGTCTCGGCATGCTCGGCTGCATGAACCGCGCGTTCAACATGCTCGAGGCTGAGAAGGGCGTGCGCGTCACCATGGCCGACCTCCAGGACGATGATCCGGACGTATACGCCATGATCCAAAAGGCTGACACGCTCGGCACGTTCCAGATCGAGAGTCGCGCGCAGATGTCGATGCTGCCGCGCATGAAGCCCGCGCGCTTCTACGATCTCGTGATCGAGGTAGCGATCGTCCGGCCCGGGCCGATCCAAGGCGACATGGTGCATCCGTATCTTCGGCGTCGCGAGGGCAGGGAGAAGCCTGAGTATCCGAAGCCAGAGCTGCGCGCCGTGCTCGAGAAGACGCTTGGCGTGCCGCTCTTCCAAGAGCAGGCGATGAAGGTCGCCATCGTGGGTGCCGGCTTCACGCCAGCCGAGGCCGACCAGCTACGCCGCGCTATGGCTACGTTCAAGATGACCGGCGGGGTCAGCCACTTCTACGATAAGCTCGTCGGCGGTATGGTCGAGCGCGGCTACCCGCAGGACTTTGCCGAGCGCACTTTCAAACAAATCGAGGGATTTGGCAGCTACGGCTTTCCCGAGAGCCATGCCGCGAGTTTCGCGAAGATCGCCTACGCCTCGTGCTGGATGAAATACCATCACCCAGACGTCTTCTGCGCGTCGTTGCTCAATGCCCAGCCGATGGGGTTCTACGCGCCCGCGCAGATCGTTCAAGACGCCCAGCGCCACGGTGTCGAAGTGCGACCGGTCTGCATTAACGCCAGCCGCTGGGACTGCACATTGGAGCCGTCGGGCACGCGGCATCTCGCGGTCCGCCTCGGTTTCCGCCAAGTCCGGTCGCTCGCAAACGCGCACGGCGCTGCGATAGCGTCGGCGCGCGGCGCGCTGCCATTTGGATCGATCGAGGAGGTCTGGCGCCGCGCCGGGGTTCCTCGCGCAGCGATCGAGCGGCTGGCCGAGGCCGACGCGTTCCACTCGATCGCCGACGACCGGCGGCAGGGGCTGTGGAAGGTGCGCGGCCTTGGCGAGGCGCCTCTGCCGCTCTTCGCCGCCGCCGACGAGCGCGAGGCGGGCTTCAGTCCAGAAGGCATCGAACCGGACGTGACGCTGCGCGCGATGACGGACGGGCGCGAGGTCGTCGAGGACTACCGGACCACACAGCTTTCCCTCCGCGCGCATCCCGTGTCGTTCCTGCGCGACGAGCTCGCCCGGCGCGGCGTGCGCCGGTGTTCGGAACTCACCCAGATCAAGGACGGCCGCCACGTTGAGATCGCCGGCGTCATCCTGGTCCGCCAGAAGCCGGGCAGCGCCAAGGGCGTCCTGTTCATCACGATCGAAGATGAGACCGGAGTCGGCCAGGGAATCCTGTGGCCCGACCGCTTCGAGGCGCAGCGGCGCACCGTCATGTCGGCGAGCATGGTGGGACTGCGCGGCCGCTTGCAGAAGGAAGGCGAGGTGATCCACGTGATCATCGACCGCGTCGTCGACTATGGCGAACTGCTGCGGAAGGTCGGCGAGATGGAGTTCCCGCACCGACCGGGTCCGGGCGACGGCGCCACCCACGCGGGATCGCCGGACCGCGGCGAAGCTGGCTGGAAGCCGGAGGCGCGCAACCTCTACTTTCCGCCTTTCGCCGGCGGTGCGGATCCCGAACAGGTCGTGAAGATCAAATCCCGCGACTTCCACTGAGGTGACGGACAAGCCCTCCCGCCACCAGCGGGTCGTAATGGACCTTTCGCTCCGTATCTTGAGAGCCGCGATGGTGCGTTCGTCGCAAGCACGCGTCGACACGATCGAGGTGCGGCTGGCGCTACGCTGCCTGCTGCACCACTGCCATGACCGTTGGCCGCTTGAGATGTTCTGGGACGCTGCCGCGACAGAGAACGATATCGGGCGGGCGCAGGGCTGCACGGCGGGGTTCAACGGAATCGTTCGGCAGCTGCGGCTTCGCGGCTTCGATCACACGGTGTGACGTCAGGCCAAATACCGCAGGTTACTCATCATGCCTGCCGGGCTCTCAGGCCGTGTGCGACGCTGTCGGCACTGCCGTCGTGCTCAGCAACGTCCACGCCAGGCCGCACGTCTGAAGCGCCAAGGGTCTGACGGCTGCAACAGTTGGCCGAGCGGCGCCCCTTTTGGAATGAGGCCTTAAGGATGGTCGCTGGATCCACAACGCGGAAGAGCTCTGAGATGGCTGGCAAGGCAACAGTTCGACAGAGCATGGATGTAACGCTTCCGCGGCCCTTCTGCTGGCGGCTCGGCGCGACCGCCACCCTCGGGGCAGCGAGAAAACATCACTGGCGCGCCACCAAGGACAACGGTGGTGCGCCCTGGATCGGCCGAGACTGGAACGGGCGGTCGGACATCAAACTAGGAAGCAAGGCAGTGGCGGCCGACGCCGTAACCTCCTTGGTCGAAGAACTACGCATTGGGATCGGAGCCCAAAACGTGAGGGTTGCCAAGCTACCGGACCACAAGAGCGTCCGGACCTGCTCCAATGGCGGCCCCCGGCCGCCGTCGCTGGTGGTGGATGTAGATTTCGGCGAATTCGTCCTTCCGGTCGGTTTCAATGGCGACCTCTTAATCAACCGACCGGATATCACCTTCGCAGAAATCGAGGCGGGGATGATGAAGCTGGTCGCGGAAACCCACGCGGAACGGCATCAGGTCGCTGCCCTGGAATTGGAACTTCGCAGCGCCTTTCTCGAGCAGACGATGCTCGCCGGCGTTATCCCGCTGTGGCTACGGATGATCCCCTGGCAATTCTACACGCGATACCAGGGACCGCGTAGCGATCTGCGCGAAATGGCCGTCCTCATGCTCGATGAAGATCTCCGGCCCGTTATCCGAATACGCCTTACCCGAACGGTAGCCGACATACAGCTTTACCTCGGCTTCCATGGAGAGGTGCAACGACGCCGGTCTGCGATGCGCTCGAAGCTCGACGCTGCATGTAGTGGGGGCTTCGTCTCAGAGGTAGCGCTAGGTCTCATAAAGGCGCGAGGCATGGATCCCATCGACGTGCTTAACCGGCTGTGGGCCGCGCGGCTGGATCAGGACCATGATGGTATCGTCCACCGCACCGCCACCACGCGCGAAACACTCACGCTCGTCGAGGGAGTGGTGGAAGCGACCATCGCCTTCGATGGCGGCTGCTACACGTCAGGCAAGCTGACGCTGGATGGGGACTACCCCAGGACACTTGCGATGTCCGCGAAGCGTCGCCCGCTAACAGCGTTCGTAGACCATCCGGCCTTCAGGGTGGCGGGCGTCACGATACGACAGGCCCGCGCGCTGCGCGGGAGGCTCAGGCTGTATCACACGGTCCGAACCATGCCGATGGAGGAGGCTGCGTGTGCACTAGCCAGAAGGGTAGAGGCTGCCGACGCCGATAGCAGTGGCTGATACCGCAGGCGACGAGACGGCATGCCTATGGTCAGCCTTTCAGCCGGATCGAAATCCGACGACGAAACTCACGCAAATCATAGATGGCATCTCCGCCGCGCGGCGAAAGTGTAGCGTGGCTTAGAGACTAATCACGCGCGCCGCCTCCGCTTCGGTTTGTCGGCGAGCTCGATCCAGACCGGCGCATGGTCACTCGTTTTCTCCCATCCGCGCACGTCGCGGTCGACCTGCGCATCGACGAGCCGGTCGGCGAGCGCTGGGCTCAGCAACAAATGATCGATGCGCAGCCCGGCGTTGCGAGCGTAGGCGTTCCTGAAATAGTCGAAGAAAGTGTATATCGTCTCGTCCGGGTGGATGGTGCGCAGCGCATCCGTCCAACCCTGGCCCGTCAACCGGAAGAAAGCCTCGCGCACCTCGGGTGCGAACAAGGCGTCATCGAGCCAGCGCTCTGGCTTGTAGACGTCGCGCTCGGTCGGCATAACGTTGAAGTCGCCGGCCAGCATTACTGGCAGACCAGATCCGAGCAACCCCGCGGCGTGCTCGATCAGCTTCTCGAACCAGCGCATCTTGTATTCGAACTTGGGCCCTGGTCTAGGATTGCCATTGGGCATGTAGAGACCGCCGATCAGCAGACCACTCACCGCCGCCTCGATGTAGCGGCTCTGCGTCGCGTCCGGGTCGCCGGGCAGGCCCCGCCTCGTTTCCTGTATCTCGCCCACGCGGCTCAGCATCGCGACGCCGTTCCAGCTCTTCTGACCATGCCAGATTGCATCGTATCCAAGATCGCGGATTGCCTTCTCAGGGAACTTCTCTTGCGGCGCCTTCAGCTCCTGAAGCACGACGACGTCGGGCTGGCTCTCCATTAGCCATCGCAGGAGGACAGGAAGCCGTCCGTTGATGCCGTTGACGTTGTAAGTGGCGATCTTCACGCGAGGCCCTTCATAGATCGGGTAGGACTTGGTCGGCCCGCCCCCAGCTGGCGAGCGCCTTCGAACCCGCGCGCTTCAGAAGCTCGGCGGCGTCGCCGATGTGGAAGTTCGCTGGCGATGCGATTGTCTCCATCTCCTTCCAGGTGATGGGTGCGGCGACCGGGGCCTCCGGCCGCGCGCGAACCGAATATGGCATCACCGCGGTCGCGCCTCGCTGGTTGCGCAGGTAGTCGACGAAGATGCGGCCCTTGCGCTGCGCCTTGGGGAGCGCGGCGGTGAAGTTCGCCGGATCGCTCTGCGCGACCGCCTGCGCGAGCCGATGCGCGAAATCCTTCACCTCCGGCCATTCGGCCTGCGGAATAAGTGGAGCTATCACATGCACGCCCTTGCCGCCGGTAACCATTGGGAAGGTCTCAAGACCAATCGACTTCAGGATGTCTCGGAAGTGGAAAGCGGCGGTGCGGACCGCCTCGAAATCCAAGCCCTCGTCGGGGTCGAGATCGAAGACCAGACGGTCCGCCTTCTCGACGTCCTCGATGCGCGCGCCCCAACCGTGGAACTCGATGGTGCCCATCTGGACACAGGTCAGCAGCCCGTCGGCGGTGTCGACGAAGAGATACGGTTCCTCGTGGCCGTCCTTCTCCATGATACCGACGTGTTTGACGGCGTCGCCAAAGCTGCCGGCGTCGTGCTTTTGGAAGAAGCACTTCTTGGCCCGGCCCTGTGGACAGCGCACCAAGCTGATCGGACGGCTGCCCGCCCAAGGCAGCATTATCGATGCCACCGCGGCGTAGTGGTCAGCAAGCTGGCCCTTGGTGATGCTGGACTCGGGGAAGATAACACGTTCACGATTGCTGATCTTGACCCGTGATGCTGCAGGCGCTGCGATCTCAGCTACCGGCTCCTCGACCTCGAGGATCACCGCCTCCGCCTTTTTGTCGGCCCGCAGGCCGAGATAGCTCGGGTGACGCAGCGTGCCCTCGTTGGTCATCTCGGTGTAGGCGATCTCCGCCACCAGAACCGGCTTGAGCCAATGCGCCCCGCGCACCTCGGCCCGCGGTGCCCTGACGGTCGGCGTCGGCTGCTCGAGCGGCCGCATCGTTTCCATCAACCGGAAGATCTCTTCCGTGCCGAAACCCGTGCCGACCTTGCCTGCGTAACGGAGCACGCCGCCGTCGTGAACGCCGAGGATCAGCGAGCGAAAGAGGCGCGATTTGTCCGACGGCGTCCAACCGATAACCACGAACTCCTGGCGCTTGATGCACTTCGCCTTCAGCCAGCCGCCGGAGCGGGACCCGATATAGCGGCCGTCGGCCTTCTTGGAAATCACGCCCTCGAGCCCGGCATCGCAGAAGCCCTTCAGCAGCTTCTCACCATTCCCGACGATGTGCTCCGAGTAGCGGATGCGGTGGCTGCCCTCGGAAATGATCTCCCGCAGCTTCGCCTTCCGCTCGGTGAGTGGCCGACCCGTCAGATCCTCCCCGTCCAGCTCGAGCAGATCGAACGCGATGAAGTCTATGCTAGCGGGAGCACCCTTCAGCGCACCCTGCAGCGCCTGGAAGCTCGAGCGGCCATCCTGATCCATGACCACGGCCTCGCCGTCAATCAGCGCCGATCGCACATCGAGCGTCCCGGCCTCGACGGCGATATCTTCGAACCTGTCCGACCAGTCGAGACCAGACCGGGTGTAGGCGCGCGCCGTTCCGCCACCGACCGCGACCAGCAGCCGGTAGCCGTCATACTTCATCTCATGGAGCCAGCGATCGCCCGTGGGCACCGTATCGACCAGTGTGGCGAGCTGAACCGGACGAAACGGCGGTGGCTTCAAGCTGGCGCGGCTGCCGGGCTTCGCCGCTACGGCCGCTCGCTTGCCTCGTGATGCCGTCCTCGTGCCTGCCATACATCGATAGACTCACGGACGGACGACTCGTTCCGACGCTCAAATGACTCGACTGAGCGCCAGCGACCCAAGGCAGTAGTCCCGGATGCAACGCTCTGGAATCAACGGCGTTTCACCGGAAACAACGCAGGAGGATTGCATGGCAGACGACAAGACGGCACGGGGACCACAGGATCGCTCGCGCATCGCAATGGGCGAAGATTACGAAGTCGAATACTGGACTAGCAGGTTCGGCGTCAGCGCTGACGAGCTGCAGAAGGCCGTCGACGCCGTCGGCAACAGTGCCGAAGCCGTGGAGCAGCACCTGAAGGGCTGATCGGGCTTGCGTCGCCTGCGTCTTCCTTGTCACAAGATGACATGACCGCAGGCCAGCCTCAGGATCTCTGTCGCGCCGTGTGGATCGGGCCGGTCCGGAAATGAGCCGCGACGAAGAACTGTGGGGTGTCGCCATCGCCCTGCTCGCTAGATTCGGTGACGACACCGCACGTCATGCAGCGGAGCGACTTGGCGCCGCCGCAGTCCTCGCAGACGAGACGGGCATCACGCTGTGGCGTGAAATTGCAGCGCGCATCTCGCAACTGATGTGCGGGCAAGCGGGCCAATGAAACGGGTCTTAGCACTAACCGAGGTCGTGCTGGTCGGAGCCATGTGCGTCATGGCCGCAGCGAGCTGCCTATGGTCTGCCGGGCAAGCGATCGTCCTCATCCTGGACTGATCGGGGCTTTAGTCGCACCACTAGCCTCGCTTGAGCATATGCAGCGTTGCCTGGTCGGGGCCTTTAAACCATCGGTCAAGCGCAGCCCGGAACAGCGGGCCGCCACCTGCGGCATCGAAGAGCGTGAGGGAGGAACGCAGCTTCATCGCATCGATCTCACCGAAGACCGAAAGGGCGTTGCCGCCCGCATGGTCCTGCAGGGCCGCCACGCATTCGCGGAGGCGAGCACCGAGAACTGGGTGGTCGAGATAGGCATGTGCCTCCTCCAACGAACGGATAGCGAAACGCTGCGCCATCTCGCTGCGGCCGAGCCCCGCGAACTGCGGGAAGACGAACCACATCCAGTGGCTGCGCTTCGCGCCGCGCCGGATCTCGGACAGCGCGGTGTCGTAGCTGCCGGCCTGGGCCCCCACGAAGTGATCGAGATCGAAAGTGTCACTCATCAAAGGCCGGCTAGCACGTCATCCGACCAGGGCCATCCCCTCACGCCGCTGCCGCGCGAGATATTCGCGCTCGTTGCTCTCGCCCATTTCTCGAACTTCGGGGCAGTCGCGGTAGGAAAAGCCGAACATTGGGACGATGCCGAACTGCTCGGCCTCCCAGTCGTTGCGCGCATCCTTCTGCTCGTCGGTCTCGTGATCGTTCGCCGGCAGCGCTGAAGCGTATTCCTCGTATCGCACGTTCGAAAATGTCAGGGCGTAGGCGTTGGCGACGGGGTCGAACGGCGGCATCATGCTTGAGAAACCCAGGTCGTGCTCAACGAACTCCGGGTGCATCCTGAACTTGACGACCTCGCGTTCGCCATGGCGCTCGTCGAAAACAGCGTCGACGCCCTCGTCACGCTCGACATAGCTGCCGCACGTGTCCCCAGTCCGGCCGTCGAGGACTACCCCCTCAGCGAACTCGAAAAAGCGAGTGTGGTTGAGGTCTACAGGCTCGTCCTCCCACAACAGCCAGTGCTTTCCGGAAAATTGCATCGAAAACCTCCGACTCGATCGATCGTCGGATATAGAACAATTAGAGAACAAGTGCGAGTCAGGTCCCGGCGCCTCCGACAGGCCAACTCAACGTCTGGGACGTCGATGCGACGGTGCCACAAGCGAAATCAACATTCAGGGATCGCGCGCGATGCTCGTCGTCGTGCGCGACGACATTCGCAGAAGGGCGCTGCAGCGCCTCTTAGACAGAAGAAGCTGATGTGGCTCAGCAGGTAGATGGGAAAAGCCTGCGGCGCAGCCTAGCAGCGAAAGGATTACGAAATGGTAAACGGCTTCGAGCACATGAAGCGCTTTGCGGCAGGCGCCCGCGCCCTCATGGAGGAGGGCCATGTCGACAGCGCCGCCGGACGTTACTCCCGCACGCTCTTCATGAGCGTGTCGGAACGTGGGTCGGACTTGGAGGCGGCGGCACGAGGTGCGGCCGCCGTGCAGGGCTGGAACCTCGTCACGCTCGAATTTGGGCATAGCTCGAAGGCCAAGGGACCGCAGGCCATCACGGTTTCGATGAACAACGCCGATGGAGACGCGGAGATCATCCACGATTGCGCTCTCGTTCGAGATGGTGATCGGCACGTCATCGTGCCGCCAGCGGCGACATTCCATTTCGCGATCGGTGCTGACGGCCTCGAGCGCCGGCACGGGCGACCGGCCAACATCGCCGCTGGCAGGATCCAAGCCGGTCGTGACCTGACGGCGGCGGCAAAACGTGCCGATCCGGAATCGCCGTGCATGGAAGCGCACACCTACGAGATTGCGTCGTGACAGGCCGCCGCGCCCCACCCCCGGGCGCGGCGGCGTGGCATCCCTGGCCGGCGGTTTCCGCCGACCAGGGCGCCATCACGAGGTAAATGACATCCATCAGGACCGGTGACGGTCGGGAAAAGAAGTTAGAACGAAGGGAATGCGATGCATAACGAAGAACACGCGCTCGAGATGATCCGCCACATGCTGCGCTGGACCATGGACGGGGCACTGAACTGGGAGGTCACGCCCAAAACACTGCGGACCAACAACTATGGCGACATCGCGTGGACGGCGCAGCCGGCGCTCGGCGGCCCGGTGACGATCACGCACCGCGTCTACTCGCTCTTCACGACGGATCTGACGGAGCTCGCGGAGGCCGCCGACGCGCTATTCGAATGCGCCAAGGAGGTTGAGCGGCACAGCCGTGAGCGCGCGAACTACGAGCAGGATATGCGTCGCGTCGCCAAGACGCTGCTACGTCGCAAGGCCGCAGCCGGCATCACGCTGGTCGACGTGGTCAGCGATCCAATCCCCACTGATTACTACCAGGACATCGGCGTCGCAGTCACCTTCGCCTGGGCTGAGGGTCCTGGCAGCCGCGTCACGTTCGAGGTCGGCAACGCCGACGACCTCAAGGAAGCCTTCGACGGACTCGTCGCCGATTTGGGTCGCGTCGGCTACCCCCTCGCCGCCTGAGTAGCGGACCGGCGCCGGTCACCTGGGCCGGCGCCGCTCGGGGCGCTAATACGTTTGGTGGCGAGCCGCAGGCCAGACGGGCGCTGCCGCGCTACTTGCGGGCGACCACCAGCGTCTGCCAAGTCACCTCGTCGCGACCGAGCAGATCGGGCTGCTTGCCGAGATCGGTGACAACCAAGCCCCGCGCCGAGGCGAGCCGGACGATCTCGTCCGCACTGACGGACCACATCGCTCGGTCGACGTCGCCCGGCCCAAGGCGCAACGTCATGTAGATGCGGCCGCGGGGTGCCATGAGATCGGCGATCCGGGAGAACGCGGCCGCACGATCGGCGGGCAGGACATGCATCCACACCGCGCTGAGCAGCACGACGTCGTAGGTGCCCTTTACCTTTCCGAGCGTCGGCAAAGCGTCTGACAGCCACAGCACGTCGTTTCCGGGGTGCAGGGCCTTGGCGAGCCGCAGCATTTTGGATGACGGCTCGACCGCGGTGACCCGGTGCCCCAGCTCCGCGAGTGCTGCCGCGTCGCGGCCGGTGCCCGCGCCGACGTCGAGAATTGAAGCGCCCTTCACGCCCTTCAGCATCTCAAAGAGCTTGGGATGGGTGAGGGCGGCGTCGAGACCCTCATAGCCGTCTGCCAACTCGCCAGCATGCGCGTCATACCACGCGACCACCGCCATCGGCGTCGATTTCGAGGGATCGTCGGTCTTGGTGAGCATCGTCAGGGCGAATAGCACAAAGCTAATGAGTGCGGCAGAGCCCAGCATGATCTGGAAGCAGGTCTTCACGATCTTGGAGGAGTTCCACCAGCGATTGCCCTTCGCCGCGACATAGCCACGAGAATACGCTGCACCGAGCCAGTTGAGATATTCCTCGATTATATGCCGCAGACGCTCGAGGATCACGATCAGAACCAGGTCACCAACACCTGCGAGGAGCAGCAGGCCTGGACGGAGGAATGTAAGCCCGCTGTCCTTCGAGATGCTGGAGACGCCGAACCAAAGGCCGCCGGTAAGGGTCATCGCAATCAGCGGGATTTGCCACATTAGCGAGTTGAGCGCGCGGAAAGTCTCGGAGTTCTGGTTGTAGGCGGCGAGCCCCAAAGCGTCATCCGGGTCGAGGGGCGTCGGGATGACCAAGGGCCCGGTTGGCGTTGTCGGCGTGCTCATGACGCATACGTTAGGACGAGGTGGCCCGGGTCGCCATCCCCGGCGCCGAGCATGGCTGTAGTCATCGTGCCGCGCGGCATGTCCGCCGCAGCCTCCGTCCGGCGAAGGGCGTTGACCTCGGGCTGCCATAGGTCACGCCAATCGACGCCGTGCCGGCGGGGCGCAACCGCGAGGCCGTCAGGCAACTCCACGACTAGGGCGAGATCGTCTTCATCGACCGGCGTCTGGCAGACATAGCATCCCTCCCGCCGGTGCTTCACCTCGGCGTGTGCGGCGTGGAAGTCGGTCTGATCCCGATCGAGTTTCTGCTGATTGCACAGGCTGCACAGCGCCTGGAGGTTTGTCAGCTCGTTCGAGCCACCCTGCGAGCGGGGCACGATATGATCGACCTCCAGCGCACGGATCTCGCTGCTGACGCCACATGCCTCGCACCGACCCATCGCCCGGGTGATCACCTGCCAACGCAGCGTCCCGGGCACTGGATCGGCGTTGCCCGAGCGGTGCGCCCAAATCGCGGCCTGCCGCTTCGAAACGAAGTCGGCGACCTTGGCGTCGCATAAGGATACTAAGGTCGCCCGCTGCCACTCATCCATTCGGCGCAGGTCTCGAGCCAGCCTGTAAACGCCGTCATCGAGCTCTACGATCTCACGCCTGCGTAGGACGGGCCCGGGATATTTGCCCAAGACCGCCTCGTAGTATTCTAGTTGGCTGAGGTCGGCGGCAGAGAAGGCGGCGGCGATCTGGCGCTTGGTGGCCGCGCCGCCGCCCGTCAGGATCGTGCGGATCATAACGGGTTGGTAGAGGTGCGACATCGTCATGTCGTTCTCGAGGAAAGCCCTCAGGCGGTCGATGCCGTTGCCAGCCGTCGGTGCGCTCTCCCTAGACAATACGAATCCCCCGCCGCCTGATTTCGGCCTCAAGATACCGTTTTAGCGCCGCTTGAGGAGCTTAGATCGCATAGCGGTATCGCGCGGAACAGATATGGACCATGGGCTCCACAAATGTGGACTTGAACGCACGTGAAGGATTCACGCGCGCAATGTTTGCGGCTACCATCGGGCATGGGACCAAGGGCATGAGCATGGGCAAAACAACGATGGACGGCAACAGCCTCGCCGCGCTGCGGGCGGAGATCCGCGACATCTACAAGTCTGACGCGCGTCCGTGGGTCGTTGGCTATAGCGGCGGCAAGGATTCGACGACCGCGCTGCAGTTGATCTGGACCGCGCTGGCCGACCTGCCCCCCGAGGAGCGCCGCAAGCCCGTCTACGTCATCAGTTCGGACACGCTGGTAGAGACGCCAGTCGTCTCCAGATATATCGACGTCTCGCTCGAACGCATCGGCGCGGCCTCCCTCGAGCAGGGCATGCCCTTCGAGCCGCACAAGGTCATGCCCGATGTCGACCGCAGCTTCTGGGTAAATCTGCTGGGACGCGGATATCCGGCTCCGTCGCGCAGGTTCCGCTGGTGCACCGAGCGGCTAAAGATCGAGCCGGCCAACGAATTCATCAAAAGCCGCGTCGCCGAGTTCGGCGAGGTCGTCATGGTGCTCGGCGTCCGCAGCCAGGAATCGGCCACGCGGGCTCAGGTCATGTCGCTCCACAAGATCGAGGGTTCGCGCCTGTCGCGCCACTCCTCGCTGCTGAATGCCTTCGTCTATGCTCCCATCGCCGACTTCTCGACCGATGAGGTCTGGACCTACCTGCTCCAGGAGCAGTCGCCCTGGGGCAACGACAACCGCGATCTGGTGGCAATGTATCGCAACGCCGCCTCCGGCGAGTGTCCGCTGGTCGTCGACGACACCACGCCATCGTGCGGCAACTCGCGCTTCGGCTGCTGGGTGTGCACCGTGGTCGAGCGGGACCGCGCAATGGAGGCGATGATCGATTCCGGCGAGGAGTGGATGACGCCGCTGCTCGAGTTCCGCGACGACCTCGCCAAGACGCAGGTGCCGGACGACAAACTCAAGTTCCGCGAGCATCGCCGCCGCTCAGGCACTGTCTCCTTCATCGGCGACACCGCGCGCCCGATGCCGGGACCCTACACGATGACGCACTGCCGAAAGATGCTGAAGCAGCTTCTGATCACGCAGAAGGACATTAAGGCCAGCGCGCCTGAAGGTGAGAACACGACACTTATCACCGAGCCGGAACTGCACGAGATCCGGCGGCTGTGGCGCAGCGAGCGTGGGGACTGGGAGGATTCGGTCCCTCGGATCGTCCGGGAAGTGCTTGGCAAGGACCTGAATTGGGTGTCCGACGACGCGGTGGCGTTCACTGCAGACGATGGCGAACTGCTCGATTCCGTCTGCGCAGAGAACGGCGTTCCGACCGAGCTGGTCGTCCGCCTGCTGGACATCGAACGCGCCTCGCACGGCCTCAAGCGGCGCCACGGCGTCCATACCGGCATTGAGGGCGCCTTCCGACGGGAATGGCGTGACATCGATGAGATCGTCGCCGAACGGATCGCGAAGCTGGGTGACAGCGGACAGGATGTCGATGCCGACGAACTCGACGATGCAGAAGATGCCGAGGGCGTGACACAGTGATCCTGCGCACCATCACCCTTGAGAACTTCGGTCTCTACGCCGGGCGTCAGACGCTCGATCTGATCCCCGGCCGCAACGCGGACCGGGACCTGCCGGTCGTGCTGATCGGTGGGAAGAACGGGGCCGGAAAGACAACGTTGCTCGAGGCCGTCCGCCTCGCGCTTTACGGCAAGCGCGCCCTCGGAGCGCGCGTCGGCGCGGCCGAATACGAGCGCTACCTCTCTTCACGCGTCCACATCGACGTGGACGACGCCATCCCCGAGATCACGTCGGTGGGCCTCGAATTCGACTATGCAGAGGCAGGGATCATCCAGCGCTTCCGGGTGGAGCGCAGCTGGTCCGGACGGACCAGCAAGGCGACCGAAACGCTGGCGCTCTACAATGACGGTGCCCTAGTAACCTCCGTGCCGCCGGAGGAGTGGCATCAGTTTCTCCAGGACCTCGTCCCGCCCGGCGTGTCCCAGTTCTTCTTCTTTGATGGCGAGAAGATCGCCGACATCGCGCACGACGGGTCGCATGAAGGGCTGGCAGAGGCAGTGCGCGGTCTCCTCGGGATCGAACTCGTAGGGCGGCTCAGGATCGATCTGGCACTTTATCTCGCGCGTCATTCGAAAGGGACGGATGCGGCTGGAGCCGCCACGCTCGAGGCTGCCAAGTTCGACCACGAGGCCCTGAAGCGGGACGTGGGCATCATGAGGGATGAGCTCGCGGAGCTGGAGGAGGCTGCGGCTCGAGCCGCGACCTTCGCTTCGGAGACGAAGCGCCGTTACTTCGCCGAAGGTGGTGACGCAGCGAGCCGCCGCGAGCAGCTCGATGCAGCCCGGGAGGAGGCTCAGGCACAGCTCACCCGCCGGACGGCGGAGTTGCGAGAGCTGGCCGGGGGGCTCTTGCCGCTCGCAGTCGCGCCCAAGCTCGTCCATCGAATCGGCCGCGCCCTCGGCGCGTCCACTGATGCCGCCGCGACACGCGAGGCCGAGGCCCTGCGCGAACGACTGCTCGCGTGGCGCGCCACAGGCGACCCGGAAAGGCGCGCGCCGTGGAAGGAGAGCCACTGGCGCGACATCGAGCTTTTCCTCGCAAGCGAGGCGACACGCACGACCAGTGCTGGCTCGGTGCTGAAGTCGGTGCCCATCGCCGACCGCCACGCACTGCTCGAAGCTCTTGGGCAGGTTCGCGATTCGGTAGGTCCGCTTGCAACGTTCCTCGCGGCAGAGCTTGAGGTTCAGACCGAACGTCTGGTCGAGATCGATGCGGACCTTCTGCGAGCGCGCAGCCACGGCGCAAGCATGCTGGCGCAGGAGCTCGCCCTCGCCGAGCGAAAGACCGAGGAGGCTGAAGCGACGCTGCGCACGCGCAACGAAGAGTTCAAGCAGCTCGACTTCAAACGCCTGACGGCCGAGCGCACGCTCGACAAGCTGACCCGCGCGCAGAACGAGGCCAAGGCGTCGGACGGCAGAGCAAGCCTTGCGCAGCGCGTTGGCCTCGCGCTCGAGGCCTATGAGGAGCGGCTGCTCGCGCAGAAGCTGACGCAGCTACAGCAATCGTTCGTATCGCGGTTCAATCACCTGTCGCGCAAAGACGACTTCATCGCTGATGCGCGCATAGATCCGCAGACCTTCGAAACCACGCTGATCGACCATGGCGGCCGGGAGATCCCGAAGTCGAGCTTGTCGGCCGGCGAGAAGCAGGTCTACGCGATCGCCATGCTGTGGGCACTGGCCCGCACCAGCGGCCGTCCGCTGCCGATGATCATCGACACGCCGCTCGCACGCCTCGACCTCGACCACCGCACGGCGCTCGTCGAACGCTATTTCCCCGAGGCGAGCCACCAGGTCATCGTGCTCTCGACCGACACCGAGATCGACGATGCGCTGCTCAGGAAGCTGGGCAATAGCGTGAGCCACGCCTACCGGCTCGACTACGACGCCGAGCGTCGCGCGACTTCGGTCGTGCCTGGATATTTCGACGACAAGAGGGGAGGAACGGTCCGTGCGCTACACAAAACTTAGCCCATCGGCCGATGTCACCAGCCGGCTGCGCTCGCTACAGCAGCGCACCGGCCTGACGCCGAACCTCCTCTGCCGGATCGCCGCGATGATGTCGCTCGAAGACGGCCCACTTGGAACGGTGCGCGCGCCCGACGAGAAGGGAAAGGAGTTCAACTCCTACACCCTGACCGCCGACCTCACCGGCATCTTCGGGGCGCTTGTGCGTTTCGTCGAGGAGGACGAGGGCCATGGCGAGCCGCTTTCGAACGACGAGCTGGTGCTTCGCTTCGCTTCGCACATCCACCGCGGCGTCGGCCTTCTCTCTGTGCGTGCAAAGTCCCCCGCTGACATCGCACGTCTTGCGGCGGCTGCATGAGCGAGGGCGTCGCCCCGACCTACCTGGACCACAATGCGACCACGCCGGTTGATCCTCGCGTCGTTGAGGTGATGCTACCCTACTTCACGGGCACGTTCGGCAATCCGTCGAGCGTCGAGCACACCCACGGCCACGCGGCGCAGCAGGTGGTCGCAGCGGCGCGCTCCAAAGTGGCTCGCACGCTTGGCGCCCGCGATAACGAGATCATCTTCACTGGCAGTTGCACCGAGGCGAACAACGTCGCAATCCTTGGCTCCGCCCGCGCGCAACCCGAGAAGCGCCACGTGGTGACGACCGCGATCGAGCATCCCGCAGTCCTAGAGCCCATGCGTCAGCTGCAACGCGAAGGATATGAGCTGACCGTGCTCCCGGTGGATGAGTTCGGGCGAGTAGATCCGAAGCAGGTCGCTGCGGTTCTCCGCGACGACACCCTGCTGGTCTCTGTGATGGCGGCCAACAATGAGGTCGGGACGACCCAGCCACTCGCGAAGATCGGTGCAGCATGTGAGGACCGCGGCGTCCTATTTCACAGCGACCTCGCTCAGATCATGGCGCACGGCCAGTTCGACGTTGCAGCAAGCAACGTCCACCTTGCCAGCGTGTCGGGTCATAAGGCCTATGGGCCCAAGGGCGTCGGTGCTCTCTACGCCCGCTCGCGAGGACCGCGTGCACGCCTGTCAGCAATCTCGTTCGGGGGCGGCCAGGAGCGCGGCCTCCGCTCGGGCACCCTTAACGTGCCGCTGATCGTGGGCATGGCAGAGGCGCTAGCGCTTTGCGCCCTGGACGGCCGCGCCGAAAGTAAGCGGCTCTCCGAGATGTGCCGCACCTTTGGCGCGCGAATCGTCGGCTCCGTCGACGGCGTGCAGCTCAACGGTCATCCCAAGGAGCGCATTCCCGGCAACTGCTCGCTGTCGATCGCCGGCGTGGAACCGCTAGCCCTCATGCACCGGCTGCGCGACGTCGCCAGCTTCTCCGCGTCCAGCGCGTGCAGCACCGACAAGGTTGAGACCAGCCACGTGCTGCTCGCGATGTTCGGCGACACGCAGCGCGCGCGCCAGGCGTTCCGGGTGTCACCGGGACGGTTCACGACGCAGGCCGAGCTCGACATCTTCGCGGAGGCACTCGTCGAGGCGATCGGCGACCTGCGAAAGATCGCAGCCTAAGCCCGAACGCCGTTTGCGCGGCGACGGCATGATCCCTAATCCGTCCAGCATGCCGAGAAGCGTGCACACGGACGAGATTACGCGGCACATGTTCGTCGCAACCGCCGACAGGAACTACCTGCTCGCGCGGATCGCCCATCTGCACGCGCTAGACACCGACTTCTGGTGGCTGAGCATGCACGCGCTCGAGAAGTATTTGAAGGCGATCCTGCTGCTGAATGGCCACTCCGCGAAGAATGCGGGCCATGACCTGGTCAAGCTAGTCGCCGTAGTCCGCGCCCTCGACAAAAAGATCAACTTCGGACCCTTTGCCGATCCACAGATCACTAACCTCCACTGGCGCGCCTCGTCGGTGGAAGCCTTCCTGCTGCGGTTGAATGAATACGGCAGCGCTCAGAATCGATATCTCACCTATGGCCATACCGCTTCTCTCGACGATCTGGTGAAGGTCGACCAGCTCGTCTGGTCGGTGCGACGTCACTGCATCCCGTTCAAGATCGAGCTCGGCGAACCGGGCCACGAGCGCACCTTCGATCGCCTGCAGGAGCTGGTGGCCCAGCCGGACCGGTGGCGCCTCGGTGGGACGCTACCCATTGAGCAGGTCATGGGTCGCCCGGAAACCGACGGCCTGCACAATTCGCTCATGAGGCTGAACACGGCGTTCAATCCGGACGGGGATCTGAGGGTAGATGGTTGGCGGGTGTCCGCGTCGAACCCACCACTCGCACAATGGTTCGATCGCTTGCGTTCACCCAATGCCTCAAAGGATACGCGAGACACTTCAGCGGAGGTGCTGCAGTGGTCGCTCGACAACGTGTATTTCGGGAAACCCGACCGACTGATCATCGAGCGGGAGTTGCTCGACGCAGGCTACGCGCCGCCGTCACCACCGGCACCAGCGCCGGCGCCACCCGCGATCCCCGCGGCCGTCGGCAGCGGGCCCGCGTCAAGTGGACCAAGGGTCGGCGCCAAGGCACGAGCGGTCCTCACGCAACTCTGGCGCACGCTTCGGAACGGACGCAACGGGGGAGGCCGGCATGGATGAGCCGAACGCGTTCGCATCGTGGCGCAGTTACTGGCACTTCCGGCGTGAGGTCGCCTCGCGCCGCCGCTACCTGCTGTCCGACGAGAGCAAGGCGTTCCTCGCCGAGTTGGCGCGAACCGCCGCGTCGCGGGCGCGGCGCCTGCCCGAGGGCAGGCAGTTCTGCCGCGCGCAGGTCGCCCACAAGGACCGCGAGGATCCGGACGCCGGTCCGTTGCCCGGCCCGGCGCCACTCGACCGGATGATGCCGCGCCCGGACGCGGCGTCCGACGGCCGCGCCAATCCCGAGGGCATACCCCGGCTCTACATGGCCGGCGACCGGCACACCGCGATCGCCGAGGTCCGACCGTGGATCGGGTCGCTCGTCACGGTCGCCTTCCTCAAGACCTTGCGCGACCTGAGAGTCGTCGATTGCCGTGAAACGGAGGTTAAGCCCCACTGGTTTCTGGACGAGGAGCCTTCGCCCGCCGAGCGCGAAGAGGCTGTCTGGGCTGAGGTGGCGGCCGCCTTTCGCGAACCCGTGCTGCGCGGCGACGACCGCGCCGGATACGCGCCGACCCAAGTGATCGCCGAGCTGTTCCAGCAGCATGGCTTCGACGGCATCGCCTATGGCAGCGGGTTTGGGGACAAGGCAGTGAACGTAGTGCTCTTCGACACGACCGCGGCCGAGATGTTCGCCTGCGAGATCCACGAGGTTCGCGGCGTGAAGCTCGATCACGAGACGATCGACAACCCTTTCCCCATCAGGAGGAACGAGGACGGTGAGCTCGTGATGTTTAGGACCGTCATCGACATTATCGGGCCGGTCGGGACGCCATTGCCAGACGTCCCCAATGACGACGAGGAAAAACCGGAAGGGTGACATCGGGCCCGCTCGCCGGCCTCGGGCGCTCGGCCGGAGGCCGAGGTCGTTGTGTCGGCGGCAAGACAAACCGGACGAAACGCTAGATCACCCTACTCGACCGCCGCGCTGAACGCGTCGGCGAATCAGTGCACCATCGTCGAGGCGAAGTCCGCAAGCTCGCGCTCGGCCGCTTTCAACGCCCGGCGGCCCCGCCTGATCTCCTCGATCAGCTCGGGCTTGATCAGGCGCGCAACCCTCGCATATTCCGGGTCTGCCGCGGCCTCCATGGCCGCGTCGTCCCTCGGCTCCCGACCCATCGCGATCAAGATAGGGTTCGCGTATTCCGGACGGCGGTAGAGCGTCGCACGGTGGACGCCCTGACCTTGCTCCTCAAGCCACTCCGCCACGCCTGAAAAACTCACCGGCACGGGGGGCACGGCCTTAGCAAGCGCCTTCAGCGCCTTCGCGACCGCCGCTGCGGTCCGTGCGACCAACGCCGCCTTCTCCGCCGCCATCACCGCCACCTTTGCGGCACGAGCCAGCCCCTCGCGTCGATCGAGCGTATTTCCCTCCCTGTCCGCTTTCGACCGTGCCGTGCTGACCAGCAGGTCGAGCAGCACGATCTGCAGGTCGGCATTTGTCAGCGCCTCGAGATCATCGTCGCCGCGGTAGAGCAAGCGCCGACCGCCCCACGCCCCCAGGCCGTGAGGCGCAGGCAGCCCCGAACGCGCCATCAGCTTGACCGGCTCGGCCGCTGCCGGCGGCGACGGCGCGGTCTTGACCAGGCTCAGGCGGGGGGCGGTCTTCTGGACAGCCCGCTCGTTCGGCGCCGGGGCACCCTCCGACAGGAGGTCGAGGAAGCTCATCTGGATCACGCAGCAGCCTCCAGCAGTGTGTAGTCCAGTTCCATCTTCCTGCTCACCTCCTGCTGTTCGGCGATGAAGACATCGACCGAGTAGTCAGTGAAGAACCGCGCGTAGGCGTCGGAATGGCCCGAGCCGCCGACATGGTTGAGACCGCGGTTCAGGATGCCGCCCGGCGCCCTGCCTCGCTTGAGCATCGCCGCGAAGCCGAACTTGTAGCTATGGCTGGCGGAGCTGATGACGCCCACCGTCAGCACCCGCAGACACAGGTTCATCTCGGCATAGATCAGCGTGCGCGAAGCGTTGGCGAACAGATATTGGGCCGGGTCGAGCTTCTTACCCTTGAATTGGTAAGCGCGCGTTGCGAGATGGCCTTCCTCTCTGAACCAGCGCTCCACACCGATCACACGGATGCGCTCCAGCGCCATGACGGTGATCGGATCCAGCACCATCCGACGCGGGCGACCACGTCCCATCTTCGGAACCACCGACACATAGATATAAATCTTACCGTCGAACTTTCTGAAGCTGAACGCACCTGGATCGCTGCGCGCCTGCGAGCTCTCCCCGATCCGCATGCCGCGCATCAGCTCAGGTCGCATCACCCCACGTCCGATGGCCAGCGCGTAGCGGAAGTCCTCCGCCGGAAACACGAACGTGGTCTTCGAGACCGACCGGCGATACGCCCTGCTCATCGCCTTGCCGGCATCGGACGTGTCGCTCAGCAGCCCAGGACACGGCGCCTTGACCGGATCGAAGCCGATCGCCTTTACCAGCGCCTTGCGGTCATCGCGCTCTGCCGTCGTCATACCCTTGTCGGGATCGAACAGGCGGCCGCGGAAGAGGGGCGTCCAGAACGGCTCGACGACCTCCCCGCCGACCTTGGTCGGCCGCGTTGCGACATATACCGCCTTCAGCTCACGCTCGAGCTCAGGTGACCACGAGGGACCATCGACATAGGGCTCCTCGCCATCCGCGCGCGGCACCAGGCGCTGCTTGCGCACGGCGCTTACCCAGGCCCAGCCTGTGCTCCTGCTCGGCACCATCCCAGCCGCCATGTCGGCTCGGAGCACCTGCTCCCAGATCTCGGCCGCGGTCTCGATCCTGACGCCGATCGTCTGCGTGCCGTTCCCGGCGCCCTCCGCATCGGGCCGCACGACGAAGTATGTGTCGCTGACGGTAATCGGGAACGCCACCGGCGCACCCGCCGCGAGCATACGCTCGATCTCCCTCAGGTCCGTCACTATCTTGTCGACCAGCCGGTCGGTCTGGCGGAACCGCAACTCGGCGATGTTGAGGAACAGCTCGCGCTGACGCGAGATCGGCGCCGCCGTGGTCTCGCGCCGCTCACTCCTTCCTTGCCGCATCTCCCGGTCGATCTCGTCCGCGGCGTCGGCCAGGATCGGCGTCAGCGCAGGCGGGATCAACCGCTCGAACGTGGATCGCCGATGCGGCGGAAGCTCGTCGCACCAGCCGCGCAACATCGTGCGCATCCACTTATACATCTGGATCATCTGGTTGCGCGTCGGCAGAGGTAGCTCGAAAACGTCGTCGATCGTGAACGCCTTCAGCCGCTCCAGCAGCGCGTCGCCCAGCGCCGGTGCATTACCGTCGGCCACCTCGTCGAGTTGCTCCAGCAGCCGCAGCGCGACATCGGCCGTCTTCATGGTGCCGCGCCCCGGCGCGACCATCAGCATCAGGCCCAGCATATCCGCCAAGTCCGCCGACTTCATCAGTTCGACCCGACCCAGCATGGCCTCGGGCGGCGCGTCCCGACCCTTGAACTCGGGATCCTCGCACGTGCCTTCGAGCCCGACGAACAGCGGATTGCGCCGTAGGAATTCCTTCAGCCGCAGATCGCTCGAGCGGAGACTGCGACGCTGTTCCCGGACCGGCTTACCCAGCGCCCGGTCGATCACCTCCATCACAGGGCCGATGCCCTTAAACGTGCCGCCCAGCCTGCGGAAGATCTGATGCTTGGTCGCCTCCTTGCCCTCGAGCTTCGACGCGATCAACGCCGCCTCGGGCGGATGGGCTGTGTGCTTGTCCACCAGCAGGCCACGAATCTCAAGATACCGGTTCAGTCCGGCCTCGTCCTCGATGACCCAGCCTGCGCGCCCGACAGCGTCCCAGATGTCGCGTTTGCACTTGATCGTCTCAGCGAGTTCGATCGACCTCTTGACGCCCCGGGTGTGACAATCGCCAGCCTCGACGAACTCAGGGATGTCGATGAGCTCCAGCAGACGATTTATGGTCAGATAGCCGGTCCGCAACCGCTTCTCCACCTGCTTCAGGGTATAGGCTTTTGTCTCGACCATCATGCTGCCTTCGTAAACAGACCGCCGAGGATCTTGCGCACGCCGGCGTGCTCCTCGGGGGTCACCGCATCAGCATCGAACACCTCGTCGAAGTTCGTCGGAAGCGAGTTGTCGTTCGAGGCTTCCATCTGTGCCGCGATGAAGATGTCGACCTCCTTGTTGAAGAACCATCGACCATAGTATTCCAGCATGGCCTGGGCGCTCTTCCAGCCCATATATTTGGACAGCAGGATCTGCTGGACCAGCTTGTCCTGTCGCGACACGCCTGACTCGTCGATCCGCTGCAGGATCGTGTTGGTCAGCTCATGCCGTAGCCAGTGCATGGTCACCCACCGCATGACAGGCTCGTCGTTGCCGTCACCGAAGTCAGCGAATAGGCCCATCTTCTCGATGATCGGGCGGAACCAGCCGTCGTTGACGAACGAGAAGCTGACCGGCTGCTTCTTGTCGATCGTGAAGATCCACATCGCCTTCAGTTCACCGCGCCGGTTCGTGGATTTGGCTATCCGGCAAAGGCCCTCGTAGCCACCGTGCTCGGGATAGGTCTCGTCCATTAGGCGGATTAGCGTCTGCTTCAGTGTCGATGAAACTCGCCACCGGTTGACCAGCTTGCCCTTGCTGCCCTTGCCCGGCGAATGGATGAAGTCGCTCTTGCCGAGCACCAGCCAATTGTAGAGCGGCATCGGCCGCAGCTGGAAATCACGTCCGCCCGAACGGCCTTTGGCCTCGACAAGTGCGCGGACCACCAGCGGCCAACCCGCCTCGTCGCCCGCCGCCAAAATCTTCTCCAGGAAGAAGGGATCTTTGGTGTGGGGCGATATTCGGCCTGCCTGCGGGGTGCGGAACATCAGGTCCGTGTCCCGCGTCACCCGCCCTTGCTCGTCCTTCGTCATGACGCGCGTCTTGCCGGGCTCAAGACGGGACTTATCGGGGTCCATCCGCATCGGGTCCCGCTCAACGAACTCGCCCCTGTTCGTCAGGAACCGGTAGAGTCGCGATAGCGCAAGAACCGTCAGAGAATTCTCATACGACAGCGCATCGCTGCCGGTCTGGACCCATTCGCCCGCCCGCGGACCGCGGCCGTTCGCCAACGTCCACCCACGCGCCTTTACATACTGACGGTATACGGCCCGAGCGCTGCGCACGTCGCGGATCATCAGCTCCATCACCTTCGGCGTCGTCGCCAGGCAGGTGTTGATGACGCACAGCAGGTAGCGGATCGTGCGCAGCGCCACCGCGATGTCGTCGTATTCTGTGCGGCACTCATCGGCGAACGCGCTGAGCATCTCGTGCCGGCCGCCAGGGCCCCAAACGTGCAGCGTGCCATTGGATGCCACAACCAGGCGGTATGCGCCGAAGCCGACCTTGCGCGGGCGCTCGGGAGTGCGGCGCATGGTGGAGCGCTGCATCACCGGTAGCTTATTAGGAGCCACGAGCATGACGGCGGGCGGGGCGACGGGTTTAGCAAGGCGAGCAGCGGCGGGCATATTAGTGCTATATAGCACCGAAAATTCTTTTTCAACACTGGAGTGGCTTAGTTTTGTCGCACAAGTTAAGCGCGGTATGTTTAGGAGACCGGCCGGTGCAGAAATTCCGGCAGCAGCGAGAACGCACTAATAATCTGGTTCCCCCGGGCTAAAATTGCCGAAATTATGAGACCCCATGGGGTCGCACTTAACTTGTGCGACACGGCCATTTCCGAGCCTAATCGGCCTCGATCCAGACCCGCCTCGACGGCAACCACCGCTTGGCTACCCGGCATGACCGCCCTATCTCTCGTGCCGGAGGACGGGCATTTGAAGCTACGATATGGCGATCTGCTGCAACTGCTGGAGCGCATGCATGCGCTGCCGCGCAGCCGTGCCATCGCCACCGAATCCCGCATCAAGAACTTCTCACGCCTGGGTTTCCCGAACGGTCCTCGCGTCGGTTCGGGCGAGCGCGCCGACTACGGTGCCGACCAGATCGTTCAGCTTCTCGTCGCGTTCGAACTGCTCCGTCACCGACTGCCACCGGCGGTCATCTCCGAGATCGTCCGGACCGAATGGCCGGCGATCGCGGCCGCGTTCGCCACGGCCGCACGGACGCTGGGCGATGACCCACGCGGCGATCCGGCCACGCGGCCGGTCCTGGTCGTCGACACGGCGGCGCTGCACGAGGCCGGCAAGACCGTCCGGCGCGGTGAGCTGCTCTCGGCGATCGAGGTGGTTGGGGCGGACTTGGTGCTCGGGGCGAAGGGAGCCGGCTGGCGCTCCATCCTGTTGATCGACCCCGGCGCACTGCTCGCGGATGCAGCGGCGCTTACGCCCGGCCTTAAGCGTTCGCTTGCCGGGGACGATTTCATAGCCGCGGTCAGCACGCTGGGCGAGGTGGACGCCGCCGCGGGCGATGGCTGGCTCGAGGGGGGCTACAGCAGGAGACGCGCCCTCGCGGACGCACTGGCCGTGCTGCGCGCACTGCCACCGACATCGGACGAGCATGAGAGCCGGATGTCGCCGGGGACCGCCGGTCGGCTGGCGAACGCAATGACGGCCGAAGGTAGTCCGCTCTCTCTTGTCAGCGTCGGGGCGTGGAAGCTGGATGCGGCGCTTGTGGTTTATCTGCAATGGATCGACGCGGCTGGCGACCGGTCGGCCCGTAAGCCGACGTCCGCCGAAATCCTGACGATCAAGACAGCGGCTCAGACGCCGCAGCGGCTGCACGAGGCGATGGTGGACGCAATCTTGGGCGAGATCGGCGTGCCGGTTCAGGACGTCTAGTGGCAGCTGTCAAAGGGTAGGATGCGCGCCGGGCGGCTTGGTGGCCACGAACGAGAAGAGGAAAATAGGATGTCCGGCTCCAGCACGCATGCAGGCCCACATTTCCCGTCTACCAGCATGTCTGCGCTGCCAAATTCTGCTGATCGCCTGCTGCCATTTATGATTGTGCACATCAGGCGAGCCGGCGGCGATGAGATGCGTATCAATCGCATGCGGGAGGTGCTCGGCATAGATTTCAGGCGCGTTTCAAGCGCGCACGACGACGCAGACTTGCCAGACGTTTTCGAAGGACTCGTCGCCGAACTTGGCGGCGAAACGCTTGGCATCCGCAAAGTGGAAAACCCCATGGCGCCCAATCACCCGTGGGAGGACAACCTGATCAGGCACCTCGAGCTGGTCGCTACCGGGGGCGCTCAGGTGGACATCGATGGGCCTTTGATGATCGGACCCTTACAGGCGGCGGCGCTCGAGCACGACGGCTACTCTCCCGCCGGTGTCCATGCACTGGTCCATGTCTTCGGCCGCGCCCTGCTGGATGCTGGTGATCGCAGACACATCCTGATCGGGGCAGGCGGCCGCTGGGATCAGTTTGAAATCGTTCTGGCTCCTGGGATAGTCGTCACCAATCTCGGCCTGGTCGTCAGGAAGGAGTTGCCTCAGTCCATCGTCGGTGCATTCGTTGGTCGCCGCGCGGATGGCGTGGTGGACCATCCGATCCTCTCCGGCTTCGTGGTCGACGAGGTTCAATCGCGGCCCGGGCGCGAAAGCGCGCTCTTCACGGTGACGCCCGTCAAGTGAGGCCGGCGCGAATGGAATCTGCCAAAGGTCCACCTCGCCACGGCGATGGTCCGATGCGATGGCGGTCTTAGCTGGAGTGACCTGCGAGCTATTCGTCCACGTCCTCAAGCATCCCAGGATCGAAGGACCGGTCGATCTCGTGGAGGAGCTCGATGACGCGCTTGCGGTCGAGCAGGCCCGCACGAAGCCCAAGAGCGAGCGCATCACGGCAGCCGCAGACGATTTCGCGCCGCAGGTCGTCCGTCGAGCGCGGGGGCAGCGGCGGACCCTCGACGGCCGCCGGCACGCCGTCGATAGCGACGTCCCACGCGAGCAGTGCGGCGCGGTCGGCGTTGGCAACCGCGACGGGCTGCCCGTCAACGAGCTGGCTGATCCGGACACGTCCGGTCCAGGCAGTGTCGACCAAGGACAGCCCGTGGGCGAGCGCCGTTTCGCGGTCGCCGGCCTCGAACCAGCGACCGGTGTGCTCGCCAGCCTCGGACCTGCTGCCCCACCACTCAACCAGGGTGGTAAGGGCGCCAACTGCGGTCATTCCCCGGCATATTCCTGAAAGAGACGGCCCGCGAGCGCCGAGCCGAGGTGGGGCGAGCGGTCTAGGCGTCCGGCGACCATGGCCGCCAGCCCGGGAATGCCGGTCCGCAGCGCTTCGTCATTGCCACGGCGTTCGGACAGGAGGTGCATGTAGAGCGCCATCGTCGCGACGACATCGAGCTCGCACTTGGCGACCTCAAGCGTCGTTACGGGGGCACCGAGCATCACTTCGCCGGGCGCGTGCAGTCCCAGCGCCGCGGATAGGTCGGCGAGGCTGGCCCACCTCCCGCCAGGCTCGCCGCTGAGCCGCAGCATCAGGTCCTCGTGGCGAGAGCCATCCGCAATCCAGCGTGCGGCGCCGCCGGTCGCGAACTCACGGTGCCGAAGCGTTGCGAGGCGGACCATCGACAGGTCATGGCCACCGTTGAAGGTGACAAGCACACCGTCGGTGTCGTGCAGCCGCGCTAACTCCCGGTCGAGCAGTCGAATGAGAGTGCGCTCGCCCGATCCAGCGCAGTCTGCCGAGCGCAGGACGAAGCCGCCACATGCCCCGTCAGGATGCAACTCGAACGTCAGCATCGCCGCGGCAACGATGACCTGGAGCCCCGTGGGCATGCCGCGCGGTGTGCCGCGACGCCCGGAAACCTGCAGCGTCCTGCGGTCGATCCGCGTCTCGACGTCCAGCACCAGGCCGCGGCGGACGGCACCCTTGGTGAGCGTCCGCGCGCTCACTGCGCGAAGTCCCAGGTGACGCGCCTCAGCTGGCGGATCCACTCGACGGACGAAGTCATGACCTCGATCGCACTGCGGCCGCCGAAAGACTGTGTCTCGCGGCGCAGCCAGGCACGGATTCGTTCCCGATCCCCCAGGACGCTATCGAGGCCAGCGCCCAGATCGATGAGCAGACGCATGCGCTGCTCCATGCGGCTTGCTCGCCAGCTGGCGATCTCTCCAACCGGGCCGGTCAGCGCGCTGTCGCCGAGCAGTCCGGCCTCCTCGTGCGGCTCGAGCGCCCAGTGCTGGCGCAGGGTTTCCCACCGCGCCATCATGGCGCGCATCTCGGTCGCGCTCTCCTCGGCCATGTGGCCCTCCTCGATCATGGTGGTCCCCTCGCGCGTGCGATGGGGGGTTCGGCGTCGTCCCCGGGTGGGGCGGCGGCGCGGCCTGGGTGGCGGGCGGTCACTGCGAGTTCTCGAGCGCGAGCATCGCGCGGATGCGACGCAGGCGGTCGGTCGAGCCGAACATGTCGTCCAGAGGCGAGCTTCCAAAAACGCCGGCCACCCGGCGCCTGATCCACTGGCGGATCTCGACGGACTCCATGCGGCTGCCGAGGAGCCAGTCGATCTCGATCACAAGCGCCATCCTCTCGGCCACAAACGAGGACGACCGACGCGATTTCGACGGTGCGAGCGACGTGCCCCGCACGGCCTCGCGCTCGGAAGCACAGAGCCCCCAGTCGCTAGTCACCTCCTCGAACGCCTCCTCGAGGTTCTCGAGGCTGCTGAAGAACACCTGCATCGTCTTCATCGGACATCCCACCGAACCGCCGGCCGCTCCCTTCGGGAACTAAAGACCGGGGTGATATATTACCCATAGGGGTGCGATGCGATGGAAGGTTGCAGCGGCTGCGTCTGCGAGGGGTGAGGTCGTGACGATCCGTGAAGCGCGGCTGGCCTCGCGCGAACACCAACGACTTGGGATGGACGCTGGCTGATGCTAGCGTCGCCGCATGGCGGACGAGCTACTCATGGCGATTGGATCTAGGGTGCGGGGGCTACGGGAGGCTAGCGGCGCGTCACAGGAGGACTTTGCCCGCGCAGCTGGAATGGACAGGGCATACATGGGCAAGATCGAGCGAGGCGCCCAGAACATCTCGATCGTCACCGCGGCGAAGATCGCAGCCGCGCTCGGTCTGGATCTATCCGCTCTGTTCGAAGGCGTTGGTCCCGTCGACACGGTTGGTGGCGTGGCGACCGACTGACTTGTTCTCGCGGGAATTCCTGGACGCACTAGGGCGATGGCTGCGTGGCTGGAGGCAGGACCCGGTCGCCCGGAAGCCTATCGCGGCGGCGCTGGAGCACCATTCCGCCGGGCTACCCGATCGCTTCCGCACCCATGACGGGTCGCCGGTATTCCGAAAGCGCGGCCTATACCGAAGCGAGGACCAGAAGGAACTCGTGCCGCTGATCCTGGAAGGCGTGCTGAATGAGGGGACCGCCACCAGTTGGACCTCGGACCTCGGGTTTCTCGACGAGTTCGGCGACAAGTTCGATGACGCCTCCCCCAACGCTGTCGCGGGCGCGATTTTTCGCCACATCCCCAAACCGAGCGAAGTGATCCTCAACATCGCCGCTCTCTGGGCTGACGACGAGTTCGTGAAATGCGCTGAGGCATACCGGGCCGCGGATGGGGAGGAAGCCAAAGGGCTGTTCCATTTCAAGGGGCGGCGTGAACAGAGCGAAATCGTCCTGCGTGCTCCACTCCGCCGGGATGAGATCTACTTCATTTTCCGGCGTGGTGACCTCGATAGCTTGGCCAAGACCGCCGGCGCCAAGACCGATGACGACCGGACCGATCTGCTGGACGCACTACTCGCCAACGGCATCGACCTGCGAGACCCCGGCTACCGCCCGCCTGCGGTGACGCAGCGTATCGTGCAGCGGGTCGCAGATGAGATGCGGCAGCGCCTGGAGGCACGCGCGGCCATATTGGAGCCGCATCTACCCGATGGGAAACGGGGTCGGCTCAAGGATGCCGTGGCCCTCGGAACCGCTGGATCCAATGATGACGCCCGCTTACTCGGCTGGCGCAGGTTGCACGGTAGGGACGGCGTTATGCAGGCGCGGTGGTCCGATGGCACCATCGTCTTCCACCGTCGCGGGTTCATATGGATCGCGCCGAGAATGACGGGGCTGGCGGTCGGCAGCCGCAGTGTCCGACCGGCATGTTGGGGCGAATCGCCAACCGACCTGAGGCTGCTCCGGCGACACAGGACGCCGCCGTTCCCCAGAACACGATAGGTTTGCCGGGGCGTATTGGGCGCGCATCGATCGAATGCTATCTCAGGTAGTTTTGCCAGTCGCTCTCGGCATCGTCGATCGCCTGGAACGCGTCACCATCGGCCTGTTGCTTGCGCAGATGCGCGCGAACCGCCTCGGGATTGCCCTCCTTGGGGAAGGTGCGGTCGGCGCGCGCGGCGTCGGCGATGCCGTCGATCCAGTCGCCACGATCGCGCTGCGCCAGGAGCCAGCGGCCGAAAGCCATGCCCGCTGCGTCAGTGTCCCTCTGGTCGATCATCAAGTCACCTCGCTGGAGTCGGCATCACCTAGCACGTGCGGATCTGCCCGCGCATGCCATGTCCGACGCCTGCCGATGGGAACCAACGCTGTTGGCGCCGGTTGATTGCACGAGGCGCGATTTCCCCCCCTTTCGCCGCCTCGGATTTCGACACGCGCCCCGCCAGGCTCCCCCCGCCGGCGGGGCGTTTTCGTGGTTGAAGCGACTTTCAGATCACGCCGGCGCTGATGGGGCCCGGGTGGAAGCCGACCTGCTCACAGGAATAGACCTGCAAGCTCACACCCTCGTTATCCACCACGCTCTGCCGGATCATTGGGATGCCGCCCTCCTCGAGCATGCGCTCGCGGCCGACCACCACGAGTAGAACGCCCACCGCCTTGCGGCCTGTCATCATCTCGTAGACCTCGAGCTTTTCCCGGAACCATGCACCATAGGCGGAAGCGTCCAGATAGGACTTCCGGATGTAGCAGAAGTCGATAATGACGTCGGGTGCATCGCCGTCAAACTGCTTGAGGGCATCGAGGACGAGCCGCTTGTCCCCCGACAGAAGCTCGACATGTCGCTCAAAGTAGATGCCGGCCTCTTGCTCGTATTTGGTGATCGCCACCTGCGAGAGCGCGAACTGCTGCACGGCCCAGCGCGTTGCGGACAGCTTCCTGATGCCGGTATCGACCGGTTGCTCGTCGCTGCTCTCAGCCACCGGCAACTCGGTCGGCTCGCCGGTTCGCTGGGCCTCAAGGCGCTCGAGCCGCGCCAGGATCTCGGCGTCGCGGCTGTTCGCCAGCAGATCCTTATACATCCGCAGCGCCATGCGATCGATCTTGCCGGCATGCGCCATCTTATGGTGCCTGTCGCACAGCACGATCAGGTTCGCAGGGTTGTTGTTCTCCCGGTTCTCGTCGATGTGGTGCAACTCGATGTAGGTGTGGTCGCGACATTCTTTGACTGCGCACGCGTGACCGGCTTCGACCAGCACCAGACGGGCGACACCGGCCGGTATGCTGGGTCTAGGATCTTCGTAGGTTGCCTTCGACAAAATCGCGTTCCAACTGCTCGGCTCGTCCGACCGAATAGAGATAGCTAACAAGGGTCGCAACGGCCTAAGCCCACTTCCAGCCAACCTGAATTCTATTGGTCCGTTCTGGTTGATTCCATCGCTTTCGGTTGCACCGAGCACCGATGCGGTCGAAGATGCCTGACGATCGACTTGGGGGAGGTGCGGTCCATGGCTACTGAGAGGCGCTCTAGAACTGCAATTCTCGCGGGGGGCCTCCTCCTTGCCGCGGCTCTTGCCATCGGGTTGGCATTCTTCTTCTGGCCTAGGCCTAGCGACGACCCCACCAGACAGGCGGCAGCAGAAATCGCGAAGAACTGTGCCGGCGGCCGGCAGATCGACAACAGCGCGAAGATCGAGGCTGGACTCAGTCGATACCTCACGCAGGCTTCGGGTGACACGAAGGTTTCGGCGAGCGATGTCGGCACGGTCATGTCCAAGCTGACCCCGGACGGGGTCGGTCTGGAATTCTACAAGGTCTACACGCAGTGCCTGACGGACGGGAGCGAGAACTACCTGAAGCTAAAGGGCATCGCGGTCGTGCCAGACCCAAGCGCCGGGCAGAAGCCAGCGGCCACCCCGGGATCTGACGAGACGCCACGGCCGGATGGCGTAGCTGGCACGCTGCAGGGATACATCTACTACGAGGAGAACAGCGGTCGCGTCACGAGTGACGGCGTCTTCGAGCCATATCCGAAGGCGAGCCTTCCGCAATACAACCAACTTAAGCCGGGCATGGTCTTGCGGACCGTCCGCTCCGCCGAGGTGCGCGACGGCCCGACAGGGGACGACACGCCCGCCGAGAAGCCGCTGCCGGCCCGCCAATGCGTGAAGGTGATCGGCGAGCCGAAACACCCGCCGAGCGAAAGGCTGATGAAGGCAACATCGGGTGGTCGGATACTCGTCGAGGCCATCGTATGCCCTCACCAGTCAGTCGCAGGACTTAGCCGTCGTCCACGGCCTGCCAGCACCGCCCGAGGCACACCGATGAAGCCGGGCGCTGGCGTCACGGTGACCTCGATCAACCAGTCCGGCGGCGTCACGGCAGCCCAGGTCGGCAACGTAGCCATCGGCGACCGGAGATGAGACGACCGCGCCTCGGTGCGTGCATCTGCCTCCTACTTTGGCTTCCCACAGTCGTGAATGCACAGGACGGCCGGCAGCCCGAGGGCGGCACTGTCACGTCCACCAACCAGAGCGGCGGAGTGACTGCCTATTCGATCGGCAAGGTCTATGTCAGCGAAGCGCCCAAGATCGACCAGACTGACGAGAAGCTCGCCAGGACGCTGAGCGTCATGCGAAACAGCCGGATGCTCCAGGCAAGGACGGGGTTCGCTCTGCCGGTCTACACCGCGCTCCTGAACTCCCCACCGGAGGCCGCGGCGCCGCAGGGTAGCGATGTCGTCTACAACATTATCGCGTTCGCAGACGAGTCGGACGCAGGTGCCGATTTCACCTCGGTGTGCGGGGCTGCGGGCGGTGGCCCGGTGGTCGGCGGCAACGCTGTGTATCTCACGGAAGAGGATGGTTCGGCGAAGACGACGACGCGATTGCTCACGAAGGCCGACGGCCCCTTCCTCCAGCCGATATGCGATAGCCTCGCAAAGCCGCTCTCATTCCTCAGGACCCGGGCCGGAACAAGTGTCGCGGGCGATGACGAGGAGCAGACCGTCTTCGAGTTCCTGGCCCGCGGCACTGATCTCGTCGTCCTGATCCTGCTGCCAGGGAACATACAGGGCCGCGATGTGGAAGCGTTGATGGCGCGACACTATTGGTCCTCTGCGCTGGTGATGCGGTATTCGCGCGTTCCATCGATCATGGACCTAGCCACAGATCCTGACGCCACTGGCGATCTCGCAGGACTCCTTGCGGGCGGCACGGCTGCCTCGCAGACCCCGTTCGGCGGCCGCTTCTTCACCCATGACGGAGTCGAGGCCTATCCGACCGAGGCAGTGCGCGAGTTTGGTCCTCGTATCGCGGAACTGGATGCAAGCTGGTTGAGATACCTCGCCGCCTCCGCGCTGACTGTCGGCGGGGAGCAGAGACCACTGTTCGTAAGCGGCAAGCCGGGCAAGGTGCTACCCCGTTTCAGGCCCCAAGATCTCGCGACCGCCGCGTTCTGGCGCGGGCTACCAGATCACTCGCTCGCAGCGGAGATGATCTCGTGCGTTGCCGGCCGGTTTCTGGAAGACCACTACCGAGCTCCGACGACCGAGCTCGACTTGGGGCGATGTGCAACGAGCGAGACCAGCTGGAAGCAGAAATAGCCGCAGCGGATTCGGAAAAGCGCGAGGCGCTTCGCCGCAACATCATCCGCGCAGACACCCCTGTTGAGGGCAAGCGGGCGTTGGCCCGCATGAAACGGGGCAGTCCAATGCACATCACCGCCAGCGCGCTCTACGATCACACCTCCTGCCCGCACCGGGTGTCGCTCGACCGGTTCGGCGACTCCGCGCGGCGCGATCCGGTCAGCGCCTTCGTCAAGATGCTCTGGTCGAGGGGGTCGGCATTCGAGCGGACGGTCATCGACGCATTGCCCGAGGGCACCGCGCTGATCGGGGAGGGCGATAGTGACCGCGAGGCCGCGACGCTCGCCGCGATGGATGCCGGTGCGCCGATCATCCAGGGCGGGCGGATCGCCGCGGACGATCTGCTGGGCGATCCCGACCTGCTGATCCGCATCGGCGGCCACTACATGCCCGCCGACATCAAGTCGGGCCGCGGCGAGGAGGGCGAAGGCGCAGAGGCGTCCCCCAAGGCGCACTATGCCGTTCAGATCAGCCTCTACGTCGACGTGCTCGAGCGACTCGGCCGCTCTGCCGGACGGTTCGCGGAGATATGGGACATCAATGGCGAGCGCGTCCGCTACGAATTAGGCGAGCCGCGCGGATCGCGAACGACCGAGACATGGTGGGCTATGTATGAGCGCTGCCGCGACGAGGTGCGATCGATCCTCAACCGCGAACTGCTCACGCGCGGCGCACTGGCATCGGCGTGCGGCCTTTGCCACTGGCACACGCATTGCCGCGAGCAGCTCGAGGCCGATGGCGACCTCACCCTAATCCCCATGCTCGGCCGGGCGCTTCGCGATCGGATGGCGCCGACGATCGGAAACCTCACCGACTTTGCCGACAGCGACCCGGAGGCGATGGTCCAGGGATCGAAAACCGTGTTCAAGGGGCTCGGGGCCGACCGCCTGCGGTTGTTCCACACCCGGGCCCGGCTGCTGACCGATCCCGATGCGAGACCGTTCCTTCGAGCGCCCGTCGAGCTGCCGTCAAGGCCGCTCGAAATCTTCTTCGACATTGAGGCCGACCCGTTCAGGGACATAGTGTATTTGCACGGCTTCGTGGAGCGCTGGAACCTTGATCCCGCTACCGAGCGCTTCACGTCGTTCTATGCGGACGAACCGACGCCGGACGCCGAGCTCGATGCCTTCGCCGCGGCGATGAATTTCATGCGAGACCGACCCGACGGCGTCATCTTCTACTACTCGAAATACGAGCGGACGATGTATCGCAAGCTCCAGGCGCGGTATCCCGACGTCTGCGGACCTGAAGAGATAGAGGCGCTCTTCGTCACGCCCCGCTCCGTCGACCTCTACTGCGACGTGGTCACCAAGGCCACCGAGTGGCCGACGCGAAACCACTCGATCAAGACGTTGGCGAAGTTTCTGGGATTCTCGTGGCGAGATGTCAGCCCCAGCGGCGCGGAATCGATCGAATGGTATCACCGCTGGGTCGAGACCGGCGACCAGGCCGTGAAGCAGAGAATTTTGGACTACAACCAAGACGACAATATCGCGACACGGGTCCTGCTCGATGGCATCCGGGCGCTCAGTTGATCAGTCCGGCGATCGTTCCGCGTGGCGATCGGGAACCGCGCCGCATCAATGATGGCCGCCGCTGCAACCATTCCAGTAGCCACACCCCTTACCCTTATGGAAGCCGCGCACGTTGCGAAGCGGGCGCGTTCCGAGTAATGAGCGTTAGTCCAAAAACAGCCGTGTCCGCCCTGGTGGTGGCCACAGCCAGGTTGAGGAAGAGACATGAACGAAGAAGTGACCGTGGCGGTCCTGCGTCTGCAGGATAGCCTGATGAAGGGCCGCCTGCAGCCGTGGCGCGCCGAACAGACCGAGGAGGCCCTCAACGGTCTGCTCACCAAGCCCTACCGCATCGGTGATCCATTCCATCTCGAGCGCAACGCGATGAGCGATGCACGCAAGAAGCTGCAGCGCCGTGAGGCGCTGTTTGCTGACCACATCGCCGAGATCGACGTGATGGCTGAAGGCGATAACACCGGTGGCCGTCCCAATGCCGAACCCTTCGACATCCTGCGCGCGGACGTGGTCGACATGATCGACCGGACCAGCAGCGACGTCGATCGGGAGATCCTCGCGATCGCTCTTGAGGGAGGCAGCGCCGCTGAGGTCGCCGAGACCCTCGGCATCGACTACGACATCGCCAAGGTCCGGCTCAGCCGAGCGCGGCAGCGGGCCCGCGTAGCCTGGGGCAACGCCTGAATACCCGCCCGCCTCGCGTCGCGGCGCGGGGCGGGCACCCATAGTTCAACCACCGCCGGGACGGATCGAAGACCGCCCCAGCAACCAGAGGAGACTAAGATATGGCCGGTGAGATCAACATGGGAGCGTGCGAGGACTTCCCCCACGCGCCCCTGACGCAGGCGGAGCAGGCGCTCGAGAGTTCGCGCGATTCCGGCTTTGACCTCAGCGCCGCGGCTGGCGAACTGGTCGACAACTCCTACGAGGCCGGCGCGCGGCACGTCCGCATCGCCACCATCCGCGACAAGGCGGGCTCAATCGTGGAACTGGGCGTCGCGGACGATGGAATGGGGATTCCACCAGACGTGCTCGCACGCGTTCTCTCGCTCGGCTACTCGTCGCGCTACAATAGCCGGGATAGCCTCGGCCGCTTCGGCATGGGCCTGAAGCTCGCCTCGCTTAGCCAGGCGCAGCGCGTCGAGGTGCATACCAAGGTCAAGGGTGACGACCGCGTTTTCACGACGCACCTCGACCTCGCCGAGGTCCGCTCGGGCGAGCAGAAGGACCTGACCGTCGCGGAAGACAGCGGTTGGCCCCAGGAATTCGCCAACCTCATGGCGAACCCGGGCACGGGCGAACCGTTCACCTCGGGCACGCTCGTGGTGTGGCGCGACATCGACCGCCTTCAGGAGGGCGGCCGGTTCGGCACCTCGGTCGAGGAGAAGATGCAGGCGCTCAGGAAGTTTCTGGCGCGCGCCTACCGCCGGTTCATCGATAGCGGTCTGCGCATCGAGCTCGATGGACAGGAGGTCACGCTGCACGATCCGCTGTTCCTCCTCGAGAATCCGCGTGTCTCGAAGCGCTTCCCGGGCGTGCCGAAAGCGGAGGTGATCGACAACGATGACTTCGAGATCGACGGCCACAAGGTCAAGTGGACCGTGACGCTGCTCCCCAAGCAGTTCCGCGAGAAGCCCAACCTGGGTGGGCGCGCATCAAAGGGGCGGGAGGGCTTCGCGGAGCTCTACATCCCCGACAACGAGTCGAAGGTCAGCATGCTGCGCAATGGTCGCGAGATCTACTACGATCTCGTCCCCAAGCTCTATCCGGGCGGTCGTGACAAGATCGATCGCTACATCGGCGTCGAGATCGAATTCCCGGCCGCGCTCGACGAGTATTTCCAGGTGCGCAACGTCAAGCGCGGCGCCGAGCCTGTGAGCAAGCTGCGCGAGGAGCTGCGCAAGGTGCTGGAAAAGCCGATCAAGAGCGCCCGCAAGGACATTCGCGCCTACTGGCACGAGGTCCAGCAGGTCGAGCGCACGCAGACGGGCGACGAGCATGTTCCCGCGCACGACATCGCGGACGGTTTCGAGCAGACCGCGCCGGCCGGCAGGGCCAACCTCGACGTCACGGAGGAGGAGGTCGATCAGGCACTGGAGCAGATCGTCGTCGACATGGGCCTCGACCCCGAGGACCCCGCATCGGCGGAGAAGGCGAACTGGGTCCGGGACAGCTTTGACAAGCGGGCGGTGACGATCGTCAACGGGCAGTGGCCGGGCAAGGACCTGCTCGACATCAAGCACCTGACCGGCAAGGCGATCGTCTCGGTCAACGACCGGCATCCCTTCATGGCCGAACTCGTCGGCCCGCTGAAGACAATGGCGGCGCTCGATGCGGAGGAGCTCGATGCCACCGAGGTTTCGACGCTTCTCAACAGGCTCAGCGTGGGCATGGATCTGCTGCTCATGGCGTATGCCAAGGCGGAGAACATGCACGCCGACCCGGATGATGCCTATGGCGATCTGCGCACCCACTGGGGCCTGTTCGCGGCGGGTCTCATCCGCGAGGCCGTGAAGCGCTACGGTTGAATTGGAACGGCGCGGGCTTGGTCGCCCGCGCCGGCTTCAAGCCTGCCCAAGAACCGAGGGAATTGACGGAAATGAACGACGATCTGGAAAAGCCGGGCCCCAAGATCGGGTTCTTCCTAGGGATGGCGATCCTCGTAGCGGCACTGATCATCGCGGGCGTGATCGCAGCGAGCACCACTACCGAGGGCATCAAGAACGTGGCCCTGGGCGTCATCGGGTCGCTGCTCGCATCCATCGTCTTCTCGGTGTTGTCCGAATACGCGGATACCCCGCAATCGCGCGTCACCGAGGCTCTGCGCCGGTCGCTGGGCGCTGTTCGAGACATCGAGGCCGAGGCCAAGGCACGGGTCGAGGCTGGGGTGATCAGTGTCTCCGACAAGCGAGCCCACAAGCCGGACTACTGGTTCTCCATCCTGGAGGCCGCGACAAGCCAGCTAGACATGGTTGGCAACTCGCTCTCGGGCTGGGTCCACGCCGAATACAGAGTGCGACTGAAGGCGACCGTCGCACGCATCCTGCGCGGCGGCGGGCAGGTCCGGATCGTCCTCATGGACCCCGACAGCGATCTCGCGAAGGCCAAGACGGCGCTCCTCGGAAAAGACTACGAGTCCGCCGTCCGAAACTTCGTCAATCTGCTCGAGGAGCTGGTGCACGAGTTCGAGGAATCCTTCGACGCAGGTCATCTGGACATCCAGCTCTCGAAGGACGACCTGACCTACATGATGATCGACAATGGCCGCGACATCTTCGTCTCTCCATACATGGCCGTCACGCGTGCGGACCATCCGCTGGTCGTGCAGATCGAGGGTGGCAGCGGCTACGCCGAGGGCTACCGCGCGGACTTCGAGAAGTTGTTCTCCCGGAGCCGGCAGGCAGCCGGCTAGGCTGGCCCCTCAAGCATCGAGTGCGGGATGTCGGCGCCAGTCGGTGTTGCAAACGTCGACCAGCAGGAGCCAGGCCGGGGTGAGACCCCCCCCGAGCCGGCATGCAAAGGTCGTCTCACCAGCCAGTTCCTCGATCGTGCCGCGCGCACCGTCGGAAACCTCGCAGTCGCCGTGCCCGATGACGAGCAGCCCCCCGAATCGCCTGTCGGCCTGAAAGCTGTGCACGTCATGGGCATCGACGCACGCCTTACGGAGCTTCTTCACCAGCGTCCGCCGCCGCACCTTGGTCCGACAATAGTATTGCTTGAACTCGAAGGACCAAGATCGCTCCGATACCGGGTCCTGCACCCAAAGATCGCACCTTCCGTTCCGGAGAGGACGCCCCCTCCCGGCGCCGCGCTTGGACGTGACGTATTCAGCAAGCGCCAGCAGCCCTGAACGGCTCGCGGCGCTCGACAGCACGCCAACGCTGGCGGTCTCGTTGTAGAGAAGCGGATCGTCGGTTTCATCGATGTTCGAGAAAGCGTTGCGGAACCTCGGGACCTGCCGAAACCACGAACTCCACAGCCGGTGCTCTAGCGTGCGCTCGTCCCCGGCAAGCCAGTGAGGCGAGCGGGTCACCACGCTCGCGACGCCCATGCGGTCGATGAGCGCGCCCACGACCAAAGCCCAGGATTACGGATTATCCCCATCTACTTGACCAGCGGGTTTGGCAGCTTGACCGTCACGTCGTCCCGCTCATGGCCAAGCGCGACCCTATAGTCTCCCTCCAGCGTGTCGCGCTGACGCGGGCTCATGGGAAGCCGCAGCATGTAGAAGACCATGCGTCTGGCGAGCGCCTTGTTCTTCGCCGTGACGGTCTGCCGCACGGGGTCCCAGATCACGTCACGGAACGGCACTTGGGACAGCAGCGTCGGGAGAACCTTGAGTCTTGCAATGGCCGCGGGAACCGCGATCCCGTCCCGGGCAGCGATCGCGAACGCGGTGCGGACGAAAATGTCGAGACCGATGGCGCGGAACAGGATGTGACCGCCGTCGGCGGTCCGGTTTCGCGCCACCACGGTGGCTGGGTTCTTGGCTCGCATCAGCTGGGCGATCGGCGGAAACGTTCGACCCAGGGCGTTGAAGAATTCCACCGCAGCGGTGTGATACTCCTCCAACGCATCGTCGTCGGGCCGATTGAAACGAAGGTTGTAATCGGAGCGCACGCCGTCGCGGTGCAGGAATAGCACCTTCAGCAAATCGTAGAGGGCCGAGATGGTGATCAGCGAACTGGTGTTGGTCGTGGGCATCGCCTCGCCCGAGATCACCGCGATCTTGGGATGCTTGAAGGCCTCGTCCTGCTCGACCATCCGCCGCGCGGTGATCGCCATCACATCGTCCTCGTCCAGCGCGATGATGTCCTTCTTCTTCACCGGGACGGCCGTCTTGTTCAGGGTCGTGAACAGCCGCCGCGTCCTGCGGCTGCCGACCGCGTCCAGCGAATGGCCGACGAGGATCACCGAGACCATCTCGTCGCCGACCGCCTGGCCCTGCGAGATTGCGAGCTTCATCCCCGCGAGGCGATGCTGCCCGTCCAGCGCGAAGATCTTCTCGGCGCCGGTAAGACGAAGCAGGCCTATCGTATCGACGGCGCCCTCGGACATCTCCTCGAGAATCTCTGAATTCTTGCTGCTGCGCAGATTGCCGACATCATACCATTCGGGCGATCCGTCGTAGGTCGCCAGCACGAGCGAGTTGAAGAAGCGTTCGCTGTTACTGCGCAGATAGGTGGCGATCTTCGCCGCCCGCTCGCCCTCCAGACTGCGCTGGATGAGCTTCGACAGTTCCTTGCTGGTGTGGATCTGGTCCGCATACTGAACGCGGCCCGCCAGGTCGCTCACCGACATCAGGCAGGAGTAGTAGATCCAGTCGCCGAAGCTGCCGCGCAGGCAGGGCATCGTAAGTGGTCCAATTGGCGTGGTCATCAGAATGCCGCCTTCTTCGCTGGTCCGATATCAGCGTCCATGTCGGCTACGTTGATCGGAGGCAGGATGGAATTGATGAACGAAACCTCGATCTTGGCGAGATCGATGGTCGTGTCCGGAACGGGGATGAAGTTGAAGAACAGGTCGTCCGACCATTCGTTGAGCATGTAGACGACCCGGGGCCGCCCGTTGCCCTTCTGCTTCTCGAGCAAATACTGGGCATAACGCTTGCGGAGATTGGCCTTCGACGTGTTTCCGGTGATTCCGACGTAGAGGATGTAGCCGTGTGACGGCAGTCCGAGATTCTCGACCTCCAGGGTGAACACGTAAAGCCCGCGCTCCTCGGGGACATGTGCCTTTCCTGCGGCGTCGAACCGGATTCGCTGCCAGTTCATCGGGATCCCTGGCACGAACTTGCGCCAGGTCGGGACGTGCAGATGGAAAGCGTATGTCTCCGCCTTCAGATGCTTGGTCATTTTGATCAGATCGACGGCGGTGGTCATCGCGCGGCTCCAGAACTCCGAGAAGGATCCGCAGGTGTCGCCACAGACGACGTCTCGGCGGAATGCCTTCGCGGGACATCACGTCCACAGCGAGTGTCAAAGCGAGGATGCGGCAGAATGGTTAGGATTCCTTTCGGTTGCCGCAGGGTGCAGCCGTGCTGCCAGCATATGCGATACGGATCATCTTGATGGCCTAGTAACTTGGTATGGCGATGCCGGGCCGCTTGCCCGTCGGGTCGAACAGCGTCGCCAGCATGCGAACGCTGCAGCCATTGTCGAGCGCAATCGCGTCAGCACGGGTTGTCTCCCGCACCCCAGTGGTAGGATCTAGCGCACCCGTTGACCGTCCCTCCGCTTCGTAATCATTCCAGTTATAGCGGCAGGCCCGCGACGATGCTGCATATCCCTCGATTGAACGCGCACCCTCCGGCGACAGCTTCCAGCCCAGGGGAAGCGCTAGATCGTCCACGGCCAGCCACTGAGGATAATACCCGATGTCGGCCGACATGCCCTGGGCAAAATTCGGATCGTCTGGACTGAAGGCCATTCGAACGCGTTGGGCCTCGAGCCGATCGCGAGCCGTGCGGGCCCGCAGAATCGTCGTCATCGGGTCCGACAGGTAGGACTGTCCGGGATTGGGCGTGTCCCCGTAGCTGTAGCCCAGCGCGCCCTCGACGAAACCGGCCATCGGGACGTAGGCGATGAAGATCGGGATCGAACAGCCGGTCCACTCGATCGGGTCCGTGAAACTCGAGACGACGACCAAGGGGCACTTGCAGAGATCGATGTCTCCAATCATCAGCGTTTCGTCGGGCTTACAGCTGGTGCTCTGCTTGGCCAGCGTGCGAATCTCCTGGATCAGGATCAGCGAAGTGTCGCTGCCCGAATTCTCGAAATATCCGCCGTCCGCAAGGACGCGGTATGAGTTCTCGTCGACCTGAAGACGGGCTGTCGCCGTAAGCCAGGGGAAGCGGGCGCTGATCACTGCAGCCGCGTTCGCCGGAATGTCGCGCGCGGAAACGTTCGTTCCTGATGGGAAGGTCTCGGCGACGTCGCCGCCGGCACTACCGAGCGGAGAGAATACAAACCGGTTGCCGTTCGAGACATCAGTCGAGACGAAGACCGTCGCTGGCGACGACCCTCGTAGGTCCCACGTCGTGCGCAACGGCGCTGTGAGCAATGCGTTACCAGGTGCCATGGCGAGCATCGAGTCCGTGAGCGTCTGGCCGCCATCACGTAGCAGGCGTGGCCCGGGAACGAGGAAGTCGGCCACCTGGAGGAACAGCAAGTTTGCCAGCGCGGGCGAGAGGAGGTCAGCGGTGACGGGGCGGAGGTCGATCGAGCGAGCACGGTGCTGGCAGGGCTGAACGGTTGTAGGATTGTTCGAGCGTTCCGTAGTCGCGGCATAGAGTAGCGTGCCCACCGCCCCGCCGGATACGCCCACCGTTGTGAAGAGGTGTTGCCCGAAGTTCGGACAGGCGTCGCGTATCGCGCTCAACGCGATGTAGGAATGCGCCGCGGCGTAGATGCCGCCACCCTCGGCAGAGGCGATGATGACCGGATACGGTCGCTTCGCATCGCGGTAGCTGGCAAGGTCGCCACGGGCGCGCAGCCAGGCGTAGAAGCCGTCATTCAGACCATAGTCCCGAGACGAGCCATAGCTGGCTGGATCGGTCAGCCTCACCGGTGTCGAGGCGGACCAGACAACCGAGGCGACGACGCAGACGGCCATATAGAGCGTCGCGAGGACCGGCCGCAGCGCGGCAAGAGCGATGAGCAGCCCCGCCAGACCAAGGCCGAGCGTCAGCACCACCAAAGGGCCGAGCGCACGCGGCAGCACCTGCGGGGAGGTCTGCGTGGAGATCACGCAGACGAGAAACGCCACGATGACGCCCCAAGCGGTGCGGCGACGCCACGACGGGCGATCCCACGTCCTCCGGATCAGCCAGGCGCTCAGGCCGATCCCGCCCGCCAAGAGTGGAAGGACTATGAACAGCGCCATCGGCGCCCAGCGCGCGACGGCGACGCTGAGCAAGGCGGCCGGTGCCATGACGATCGCGGTGTCCAAGAGACGCCGCGGAGCGGCGCTGTCGGGATAGAGGAAGAGATGCCCGAGACCGACGGCTATGGGCACGCCCACGAACCCGAGCCAGGAAGCCCAGGCGCCGGGTAGGCGGGCGCTGCGCAGTGCGTCGACCAACTGCGGTGGCGCCATCAACAGCAACAGCAGGTATAGCGACAGCATGAGCAGAGCCGGTGTCCGCGGCGAGCAGAAGCGGCTCACGCGACCGACGCCGGCGCCCGCGCGTCGCTCCCAACCTGACAGTCGGGCTGCGGGAGCGTTCAGGAGCAAGCGACGCCGACCGGGACGGTGGCGTCTCGTGGCGATTTGAACCTTGCCATGCCCTAGGCTTTAGCGATCGTGATGGCCTCGTCGATCAGGGTATCGATCGCTGCAGAGGTCGTGTTCCAGTTGTAGAGATCGGCGACCCGCTTGCGCAGGTCGTTGATCTGGGTGGCGGTCGGTGGATTGGCGACCTGACCAGTCAGGATAATGGACATGCGGGCGTCACGCAGGTCGGTCCTGCGCGCACTCAGCCGACGCAAGCGAAGATCGGCCAGAGCAGGGTTAATTTGGTGCTGGTCGAGCAGAACGGTCAGCGCATCCGTCGCGAAGTTGAGCGCCGCGATCTGCTCCTTTATGCGCTGAAGCGCGAGGGACTGGGGAGTGTCGGCCATGTTCGTATCTCCATGGGGCTGTCAGTTTCTGGCATCGACGATCGCTGAAGGTCTTACTTCGCGTCCGCGGACGCCTTTTCCTTGTCGATCTCGACGAGCTTCGTGTTCACGCTGCCGAAGAAGGCGAGGAGTTCCCTGCCATCGGGCGCGCGCGCCTTCCGGAGCTGGTCGAAGCCGCTGACCACCTTGCTCAGCGACCCGACGTCGAAAGCCGGCGGCTTGCTCGCCAAGGCTGTTACGGGCGTGACCGGCGCAAGTGGGTCGGCCAGGATCGTGGCATCGCCTTCGCGATACAACGCGAGCCTCTTGGGCAGCGCGGTCTCGCCCTGGAACTTCCAGTCCTGTTCGATCTGGTAGGCCGCATCCCGCGCCAACCCTGTCTGCTGCGCGAGTTCGGTCGCTCGGCCGTCGAAGGCGGCACGCTGCACACCAAACCGACTCTGCTGCGCGGTCGCCGCGGTCTTGAGGTTGGTTGCGACCGGCAATGCCGAGGAGGCCAAGGAGCGGACCTCCGCTGGCCGGGCGCAGGCGCCCAGCGAGACGAGTGCTGCAATGCTGAAGATCAGATGCTTCATCACTTCACCGCGATCCCGCCGAGGCCGGCGGCTTGGAGGAACTGGGCGATCGTTTCGGGGGTGATGCCCCCCTTTCCGTAGGCTTGGAGCTGGGCGACCGCGGGCGCCAGGACGCCATATGCGGCCTCGACCACGGCCTTTTCGCGGTCCAGCCACGGGAGGGTCCTGCTCTTCTCCATGCTGTTGGTCAGCACGGTGGCGGGGATGGCTCCACGGTTCACGCTTTCCGAATAGCGGCGCAGCGCGTTGCTCAGGCCGGCATCGGTCTTGTTGGCCAACTCGCCGCGTGCCGACGCCAGCTGGATCGCGCGTTGCCGTAGGGCGACCAAGCGCAGCTTGCTCAGCCGATCCAGCTCGGCGAGCCGGTCTGCCTCGATCTTGGCTACCGCCTGACGCATACGCACGTCGGCGAGCGCGACCAGGACCCCGGTCGTGTCAGGCATCTTTCCCGCACTCGCACGGCTGTATTGCTCCAGTCCGCCGAATATCCGCAGCGCCGACATGACGCGTCCGGCCGTCTTGGAATCAGGCTTATCCGTCGGCGCGGCCGCGAGGCCGTTGAGCGCGTCGCCGAGCGACGAACCCTGGATGTCCAGAGCGGTCTCGCGCAGCATGGCGAGGACCGCGTCCTTACCGAAATACTTGTTGAGGGCAGCAACGGCCGACAGAACGTCCGCGGCGGACAGACCCTCGGCCTCCTTCACCGGCGCCTTGGCGGGTGCCGGCTTTGTGCAGTCGCGATCCACATTGCTGCTGGTCAGCTTGTCCCAGACGTCCTTGAACGTCGCCGCGTCGAACACCTTGTCCGCATCGCCCTTCGCCAGGACGTCGAGCGCGGCCTGCACGGCGGCGGCATCCGACCTGATGCCGTCCGACACGCTCCCACGTTCCACCTCGCACCGATAATAGGCGTCGAGGTCCTTCATCTGCGCGGCGACGGTCTTCACTAACACGCCCTGGGCCTCGATGAGCCGTGCGATCTTCCGTGCCTCAGCCAAGGCATCGCCGATCATTCCGGTCGACGCCCCGGCCGGATTGCCGAGCACTGCCGATCCCGGTCCGGCTCGCGAATACGCATCCTTGATCTGCTTCTCGTTCGTGACGATCTCATCGCACACGTCGGCGAGGGCCTTGGCCTCGTCGGAGTTCCCGAGTTTCGTAAAGGTCACGTTGCCGGTGCCATCCACCGCGCAGTAGTTTCCCTTTCCGCCCAATCCCTCGAAGATGGTGATCAAGGCGGCACGGTTGCGCCGAAGTCCTGCGCGCTCGATTTCGAAGGAGTCGAGCTGGTGCGCTACGCATGAAGTCGGTATAGGCGACCGGCTTCGGAAGCGTTCCGGCAACCTGAAGCCACTCGTCGTCGATCTGATCCCCGAGCAGCTTGTATGGATCCTCGCCACGGGCCTTGGCCGAGAGGATCAAGGTTATGAGAGCGTCGCGCTCGGCGAGCTCGCGTTGAACGAGAAGCGACCGCTCGCGCTGAAGGGCCTCAACCAGATACGTGCGGTGCGCGTCCAACGCCGCCAAGTGCGCCACACGGGCCTTCTCAAGCTCGGCCGAGAGGGAGGTCGTCCTGTCCTCCTCGCTCTTGCTGTAGAATCGTAACTGGGCCGCGGCCGGCGTTGCCAGAACCATCGTCGCGCAGGCGCCAGCGAAGATCGCACGGCTAAGAAGCTGCCTCGTGATCGAACGCCTCATCGATTCCCCCGAATCTGTGTCAGATCATACATCTGCTCGGGAAGTGAATGGATAGGATGAGAACCGCTGCGTCAATAACTTAATAGAACACAGTCATTCATCTTTGGCAGGAAGTGGATATCGTAACGGCAGTAAACGATACATTCTAATACATCCGAATTGGTCGTATCGCGCCGGCCTGCAACACTTTGGACCGATCTCGCACGCGGCAGCAACGCTGCTACGGTCATGACACAGAAAGGCGAAAGATGTCCGGCATCGATATCCTGTCAAGCGTTCCACTCTATGTCGAACCGTGGTTCCGAGACGAAAGGCTCGGCGTCGCGACTGGGTTCACCTGGGTCACTCCACGGGCGCTCGTGCTCGTCACCAACTGGCATGTCGTCAGTGGCAGGAACTGCGACACGCGCCGGCCAGTCGCTTCCCACGGAGGGGTGCCGGACCGCCTGCGCGTAGCATTTCCTCGAAAGGAGCGACGGGAGGAGCCCATCTGGATCGATGTGCCGGTGACCGACGAGGACGACGAGCCGCTTTGGTCGGAGCATCCAGTCCACGGCCACGCGGTCGACATTGCGGCCATCCCAATTGACTCGTTTCCGGACGCAAGCGAGGTTTGGGTGACGCCCATCAACGTGCCCCCGCAAGTCATGCTCAAGCAGCGCATTGGAATGCCACTGTTCATTCTCGGCTTCCCTTTCGGCCGGAACGGGTTTGGCATGCCGGTGTGGAAGCAGGGCTCGTTCGCTAGCGAACCGTTCCTGTCGCCCCAGTTCGACCGACATCTTATAGTGGACACCGCATCGCGGCCGGGGATGTCGGGATCCCCGGCCATCCAGCGTGCTCATGGCGAGGTTGAGCTGGAGGATGGCTCGCATGGCCGCACCACGAACGGCGACGGCGCGTGGCGCTTCATCGGCATCTACTCAGGCCGCTTTCATACCAACGACCAGCAGGACGCGCAGCTTGGCCGCGTCTGGCCAGTTCGCCTCGTCGAGGATGTTGTGAGAGCCGCGGTCGAACACGCTGGAGATAGGTAGTTGCCCAGCCCTTGCGATGATTAAGGGTCTTGGACAGCATCGTTGTTTCTTGCCGGTGGTCGCGGTGTCCGGGTCCTTGTTCGCCACATCGACGAGCCCCCCGCGTTGCGGATTTGCTAAACTCGCCTTCCTTCCGGTGTCGCCGTGGCTCCAAGTTGATGAAATTGGCGTTCAGCGTCCGCGCACATATGTCTTACGCAGGTTAAAGGTCAGACGACGGGAAAGAAAATGGTCAAGTTCGCAAAGCCGAATGCTCGCAGCCTGTCGAAATATCTAGAGGTCGTTATTGCTGCGGCACGGGAGTCTGGCGGGCAGCTGTGGTTTCGTGGCCACCGATCAACGAACTATCTTCTGACCCCCGGACTCTACCGCAGCACTCGCCCAATTCGGAATGGCCTGGGGATGCCCGTTCCTCCAGACTTCGTTGGTCACTCTTCGGCCACGGTCTACGCCTATCCGAATTTCCAGGCGATGCTCCTCGAATTCAAACGGTTCGCAGCACCCCACCTCCAGGCAATGTCCCGACCGCCCTCCGACGAGTTCGAGTGGATATTCCTGATGCAGCACTATGGTGTGCGCACTCGGCTTCTTGACTGGACGACTGACCCACTGATCGCGCTCTACTTCGCGACGCTGGGCGATGGCCCGGGCGGCAAGGATGCCGCGAACGCAGCAATCTACGCGATGGATCCAGCTTCGGTAAACAAGAAGACTGTGGGGATCGACGGCGTCATCAGCCTCAACACGCATTCCTGGGATCACTACTTGGAGCCCAACACCACAGAGGCAGATTTCCCGATCTGCGTCGCTCCAGCCCATATCGACCCCAGGGTCATAGCCCAATCCTCGGTATTCACGCTCCACGGCGCGCTGCTTAGACGCCTCGACGACTACGACCCGCTGAAACCGCACATCGCCGAACTCGAAATCGACGCTAAAGCGATTCCCGCCATACGCGAAGAACTCGAACTGCTGGGCTACGACCGGGCACGAGTCTTTCCTGAGCTCTCGTCGATCGCCGAACGCGTCCTGCGTGTCGGCGAACAAGCGTTCGAGCGCTGGGATCCGAAGGGAGACGAGGACTAGTAGTTGGCCGTTCAGCGCAGCCCTAGCTGTTGGCGCCGGCGGCCTCCATCGCGCGCTCGATCAGCTTGGGATAGCTCTGCATGAACTCCTCGACCGTATATGGCCGTTGGTCGCGGCTTTCGGCGAGGTATTCCCACCCTCCGCTGGCGTAGGCGTTCATTCTCCTCATGCCGGTGTCGGTGAGGTCGTTCGTTCCGTTGGGCTGGACGAGCTTGCGGAACAGCTCGCGGACCTGGACCTTGTTGGATAGATCGACCTTCGTGAGCCGCAGCTCGGCGACGACTAGCAGGCCGATGAGGAAGTGGCGCACTGGCCGGTATTCTTCGACGAACCGCTCCACCATGTCCGTCGCAGGGGCCTCGCTCGAGCGGCCCGACGCGAAGCCCGCCATCAGGCACATGTAATAGATGTCCCACTTCACCTTGATCTCGGGCGCTTCCGAGATTTCGCCGAACCACTTCTCCGCATCCTTGCGCAGCCGGAAATATGCCATCTCAGGCCTCCTCGTCCGTGAGATCGAACGTCTCGAAGAACTGCCGATCTTGAACAAGGACGGAGTTCTCGCCGACAGTCGTGGAAGGCGGAAGGTTCACCATCAGCTTCTCGGTTCCGGGTGTCCGGCGGAAAAGCGTGAGGTAGCGCACGTCGCCGCCAGCCGCCTCGTGGAGGGCGGGCACGAAGCCCTCGCGCTCGGTGTTGATCGTGAAGCCGACGAACTGTTCGGTCAGTTTTGGGATCAGTGCACCGACGCGGCGGCGCACGCCGGCGTCGATCGGGTTCGCAGGACTGTCCACGACGAGCGGAAGCTCGTTGTTGCCACGCTTGAGCACATTCATGAGGAAGACGTAGCCGACCGACAGGACCTGACCAACGCTGGCCCCAGACTGGCCCGATAGCTTCAGCGACTTGTCGATGCCCGCAATGCGAAGCGGGTCGTTGACCAGCACTTTAGCCAGCGTCTCGTTGCAAGATTCGATGAGCTCACCCTTTATCTCGTCGCGCGCGAGGTCGAGCGTGCGCTTCAGCAGGCGGACGATCATCTCGGTCTGCCTGCGCAACGTGAGGGTGTCGGTGATCTCCGCGATCTGACGTCCGGACTGCTTGAGCTGAGTCTCGAGCGATGCGAGCGACCAGGTGTCGGGATCCTCCGCATTCTCCTCGTCGACCAAAGCGTCAATGCTGGCGATCAGCGTGCGGCACTCCTGCAGCCTTGTCATTGCGTTGGCCTGCTCATCCTCCCAGGCCTGAATGTCCGCGTCGCCGCTGTCCTTCAATTGCTGCTTCAGAATCTCGACGTCCTGGTCGGCGAGCCGCTTGGCGCGCCGTGCCTCCGCAAGTTCCGTCACCACGGTTCCGAAGGCGTTGGACAGGCCGCCCACCGCCTGCTCCTGCCCAACGGCCTCGATGTCCGTCTTCATGGCATTGATGATGCCGTATTCGGGCGAGTCGAGGTAAAGTTCCGAACGGGCGCGGATCTCTTCTCGCGCGCCCTCGGTCATTTCTCGGCCGCAAATGCAGTCGGGCTCCTCGAGCAGCTCCTGGAAGAACTGGTTCGACGTGTTCTCCGGCAGCCGCAACCGGTCCAGCCCTTCCTTGAGCTGCCACAAGTCGCGACCAAAGGACGCATGCAGCGCCAAGGGCATCCGCAGCGCCTGCATCGCCTCGCCTGACGCGCGGGCAAGTCTGGCACCGGCGGTGGCAAGTTCGCCCTGCGCGGCATCGAAGCGCTCACGCGTGGCCGCACCGCCACTCAACTTGGCCTTTATACGCTTGTCGAGGTCCTCGTAGTCGGCATGGAGCTTGGTCGCGCCGGTATCTGCCTGCTCCCGAAACCGAATGACCTCGGCCTTGCGCTTCTGCAACGCCTGGTGCGCCTCCTGAAGGCGCTGAAGTCCGGATTCGGACTTGACCTGCACCTGCTTCGCCTTGCGGCTCCAGGCTTCGTCGGCGAAACGCGAGACGTCCTCGATCACATACAGCTGGCAGAGCGCGTCGATGGCATATTCCGCCTCCAAACCGCGCTGGTCGAACAGCTTCCCGGCGAACTCACCGTCGAAGATGAAGAGGTCGAGAAACTCGGGCTTTAGGAAGCGCCGGACCGATGGTGGTGGCGACCAGGACGGCTGGACACCACCACTTCCGGGGTTGGTCGTGCGGTAGCTTGCCACGCCCCGCTGGAAGTCGAGCACTAGTTCGAAAGTCAGCGGCTTGCTGTCCATGGCAAGCCGAACGACAAACGAGCCCTTGGTGCGATCGTCGCCCGCGCGACGCATGTCGCGGACCTCGGTCTCGGACCATTTAGTCGCAGCCCCGTTCATCGCGGCCTCGAGAAGCGTCAGCGTGGTGGTCTTGCCGGTGCCATTGGGCATCTGGACCAGCGAAACGCGCGACGCCTGCATCCCGTCGGCCAAATCGACCCTTACGTCGGGACACCGCATGCCCTCGCTGGACCAGCCGAGGAGGTTAATCTTCATCGTCGTCGCCCAACGCGAGCTGCTGACGAAGGACGTCGTAGATCTGCATCTGCGCGTCGAGGCTCGCATCTCCCTCGCCGACGGCCAGAAGCCATGCCTGAAGCTGCTCGGCGATCACCGGTGGCTGTCCTTCCTCCTCGACGGCCTGGCGCAAGGCCCGGACCACTGCTGAATCAAGCGGCAATCTCTTCCTCCCTCCGAACCTTCGACAGCTCGGTCAGCCAGATGCAGCGGTCCTGGTCCGCATTTGGCTCCTTGTCGCCGGCCTGCGCCGGCCTCACGAAATCGATGACCCGAGCCCTCTTGTGCGGATTGGCGGGATCCGCCCGAAGGCAGCGGCCGATCCGCTGGATCGTCTCCAGCCGGGCGCGTGCCGACGAGAACAGGACGACGGTGTTGAGCGACTGAATGTCGATCCCCTGCGAAATCCTGTGGCAGGTGATCAAGCAGTCGATCTCGCCCTGCGCGAACGCGACTAGATGGGCGCGGTCGTCCTCGGCGTAGTAAGTGCGGTAGCGGTGGGTATAGCCATCGATCATCTCAAGGATCGGCTGACCATATTCCTTCGTCTCGACAAAGACGATGCTGCGCTGGAGGATTGAGGGGTCCTCGACCAATCGATCCGCGAATACCGCTGGCTTCATCTCGGCCGTCTTGTAGACGCGGGATATCTCGGTCCAGACCTCCTCTTGGCTCATCGGTCGGCCCTCACGGCGCCTGCTGGCCTGCTTGGTGTAGACCTGGCGCAGCCGCTGTCGGTCGCTGTCGGTGAGGTCGTAGTGCAATGGCTCATAGTCGAACTCGCTCAAGACTCCCCGCTCGATCGCGGCCTCGAGCGGAAAACTGTAAAGAGAAGGTCCTATCTCACTCTCAAGGAATTGATTGCCGACCTGGTCATAGGCCCGGTCCGGCGTAGCGCTTAGCCCTAGCCGGTATTTGAAACGGTCATGTGTCCCGGCGAGTTCGCGCACGAGCGACGGGGTCCCCAGCCCATGAACCTCGTCGTGGATGATCAGCATCCTCGCCGCATCTACCTTCGACAGTCCCCTCATCAGCTTGGGCAGCTGGGTCCGTGAAATGACAAGCAGCGAGGAGGTTGGCTCAAGCAGGAACTCATCCAGGTCATGATGACGCTCATATTGCCGATACATGATCCACCGGCGGCGGGTCTGCCCCAGCCAGCCCTCAAGCTCGCCGGCCCACTGGTCCAGCAGGTCCGTCCCGTCCATCGTCACGACGACGGACCTAATATCGCCGGCACTGGCGAGGTCGGTCAGGATCCGCAGCGCCGTGCGTGTCTTGCCCGTTCCGGTGGCCATCTCCAGCACGCCCGCGCCGGCCGCCGCGAACGCCGCCACGGCTTCATCCTGATGCCGCCACCGAGAGGGCCCCGGCGCGAGGCCCACGTCCCGGTCCCCGCCACCAGGCGGGCTCTTAGGCGCTCGCGCCCGCAACCGCTCTAATACCGCCGGACTGGGAGCCAGCACGCGCAGGCCGTCAGCCGCATCGGACCACGCTTCGTCGAACTGCTGCCCTTTGACCTCCACGCGACCGCGCTCGGCAGCCACCCAGTCCCGGTAGACGTCGATCGACTCGTAGTTCCGCCGCATCCCGGCGGCCGTTTCGTTCGCAGATCCCGTGAAGGCGATCTGGTCCCCGCCGATGAGCGACACGATGCCGATCTTCTCGTGATACATGCGCGCGTCATCCACGTGCTCGGCGAAAGCGAACTTCAGCTTGAGGCGGTCGGTGGCCACCAGCCACGCGAACACGGAGGCCCTCTTCGCGGCGTCGCCCGGCGCATCGAGCAGCATGATGATCTCCTCCACGACCCGGTCTGCAAGTTTCGCGCGGTGTCCATCACGGGCGCCCGGCGCCTCCAGCCCACGAAGGACCCGAAGATCGAGCGGCTGCAGCTCGGGAGAGGCGATCAGCCGCACCTCCAGGTCGTCCGCGGCCATCCGCAGAAGTGCCTCGGCCCAACTCGCCATAGCGGTCGTCGAGAAAAAACCGACGGAGCGCCGGTAGAGCGTTGCGGACGAGAGGACAGGACCGAAGAAGGCGTCGCCCAGTTCGTCCCGCCCGCTCCGATAGTGATCCCGCAGGACATCACGCAGCGGCGTGGGATGAACTGGCTGATCCATTCCAGCGGTCATTGCGCACCCAGCCAATCAAGCAAATCGCCCATGCGGCGCTCGGCCAACAGGCGAGAGCCGGCCGCAGAGACATCCGCCATGGTGATGGAGGTCGAGGCCTCACGCTCGGGTTCAGCCACCGTGTCGAACGCAGCTCGAAAGCGCCGTAGCTCTAGCCATGATGGGGCGGGCACCTCGGACGAACGCACGGCACATGCGACCAATGCACCAGGTGCCGAGGACCATTCAAGAGATCCGGTGCGGTGCAGTTCAGTGGCCAGCATCAAGCGTAGCTCTGAGGCGCGGGCCGGGACGACCGCGTGCGGTAGCTGCCAAGGACATTCGACGCTCTGGTCCGGCTGAGATACGGCCCCTAGCAGTATCAACGTGCCAAGGAGCGCGCACCCACTGTGCGTGTCGATGCGCCGCCCATCCACCCGGTTGAGCGCCATCCAGTTGGTGGCACGTGCCTCTTCCAGGTCTATCAAGGCAGCCAGCAGACGCTCCAGCGATGGACAGGTCTCGAGCGCTCCGGGCCGTAATGTCGCGAACAGATCAAACCGAGCCTCGCTCAATTTCCGATCACGCCACCGCGCCAGTTCGTCCCCAGTGGCGGGCCACGCGTCGATCGTGGCGATCGCAAGCAAACTACGAAGTAGCTCGCCGTCCTGCGAGCGGTCAGCCCAGCGGCACAGCCGCATCTCGGCAGCTGGCGTCCAGAGGGGAAAGGTGCCCCACGGTTCCCCCGCCCGCCGGGCCATCGCAAACAGCCGCGCCTGCGTCTCATCCAGCAGATAGGCGACCTCGCCGGCTACTACCTCGTCGTGCGAGGGCACCTGCTGCGGCAGGCAGTAGACGCCGGGGAGGAGGCGGATGAAGAGGTCAGGACGCATAATGAGCGTCGGACCAATGCTATTCACCGAACGGTCACGCGGCAGGTAGCGCCGAGGATTCGTCGTCAGCTGGCCAAGCGCCTGAGGACCGGCTTTCTCAAGTTCCGCAACCAGCGCCGCTGCCAGGCTCCCGTCGGGGTTCGAGGTGGGTAGCGGCTCTTCCTCCTCCTCGCCGTTGGAGCTCGTCACCATTGGCACGCTGCCACCGCGCCCAAGGGCGACCCAGCGTTCCTCGGATATTTCCAGGAAGAGGTGCGAAGCCTCGCTCATCACGATCGAGAGATCGCGCTGGGAGCACCGGTCCGCCGTCACGCATGCGCGATACCGGCGGAGCAGTTCCGACGAGGGTAATGGCGCCCGGCTGCCGCTCAGAAGCGCGTGGACGCCGAGCGTCCGTCGCGGTCGGACGCTGAACCTACCCTCGACCGCGTAGCCGGCGTGGAGGCGCAGGCCGAGGCCGATCTGGAGCGCAGCCCGCACCGTTGACACCGATGCATCCAACCCGAGGTCATCAACTGCGCAGGGCAGCATGGGCAGGCCCGAAGCCGCCAACTGCGCAAGCGCCGAGTCGACCGGATGACGGTCTGCGCCGACTCTCAGCCACCCGTGATCGAATCGGCTCCCCATTTCATCCAGCCAGCCGGAGAACGTGAGTTCCAGAAGCTCAAGCGAAAGCATGGTGGCGCCGGCGACATGTCGGCGCCGAATGTAGAGGTCACTTTCGAGCAGCACGTCGGCCTCGCCCGCGAGCTCCGTCCATGTCCGGTCTGCACGATCATCAATCGCCTGCCTTAGCGGCACACGACGTGACATCAGCGCCATGTCGCGGAGACCGCGCTTCTCGATCTGGCGAACCCGCTCCCGCGTGATCCGCATGTCGCCGCCGATCTCCTCAAGCGTCTCGGGTGGCGTGCCATCGAGCCCAAAGCGACGACGGATGACCGGAACGTCGCGCGACTGAATGCGCTCGAACAGGAACTGCACGAGCGCGTCCAGCTCGGTGGGCACCGCTACCCTTGCCGCCACCTCGGCGCAGTCGTCACCCTCGGACACCGCCATGGCGAGCAGGTCATCGTCCCGGGCCACAAGCCTCCGGGGCTCGATGGCAAGCTGAAGCGCGAGCTCGTCTCGCTCACCGTCCGACAGGTCTGCCGCGGCCGCCGCAAGCCTTCTCCAGCAGACATCCCAGAAACCGAGCGTCGTCGTCCTGCCGATGTTGCCGAAGCGACCCAGGCGAGCGCCCCAGCCCGACCGGTCGAGCAGCAGCTCAGCGATCTCGGTCTGGGCAACCTGCGGGATTCTCACGAGCTGACGCAGCCTGGCAGCGAGCACCTCTGACGAGAACGCCTGCGACACCGTCATCCCACCCAGCAAGCTGCGCACGGTTTCGGACGTTGAGATCTGCTCGGGATCCGGTTCGGGATCGGGCATCCATATCGGTCCCTCCTCGTCGCCGAACACCCGTATCAGGGCCGCGTCATGGAGGGCCCGGCGGGCGCCGAAGCGCTGGATCACCCGGGAGACGGTAAGGCGAAGCCCGGCGACGAGGTCATCGACCGTGCCCCTGCCGATCCCAGGAACGCACATGATCTGCGGACCAATGGCGTCGATGTCGCTGCACAGCGTCCAGACCGGAATCTCGCCGATTTGTGATACCAGGAGCCGCTCAAGTCGGCCGCCCTCGCGAACGTCAAGAACGGCCACGCGGGCAGGGGTCGCCGATAGCTCCAAAGAAACCAGCGCCAGAAGATCAGATACCTCAACGGAAGTTACCACGTCACCGGGATCTGCCACGCTGAACTGCCCGCCTTCCGACCTCGACACTCGGATGATACGGTCGAGCTCGTTCGCACTTCGGCGACCGAGGTTCCTAACGTGGCGCATCATAGCCACCTGCGGATTGGGGTCGGCTAAATAGGCGTCGACGGTCGCGAAGGGGATCGCGCCCTCACGAGCTGCACACTGAAGTGCATTGCGCAGGCGGACCGAGGGATGCCGGTCCTCCACGAACTGCTCCAATGGCACACCCGCATGTGCGGGGATCAGGTTCAGCGGCGCCATCGACATGTTCAGCCCGCGAGGCGCTCGGGGTCGATTGGGCGTGCCGAGATATCGCGCGCGACCTCCAGTAATACCGCAAGGCGACCCGACTTCAGCCTTCCCGCGGTGTCACTGCGATCCTCCGACTTGATCTTGGCCAGCGAGGGCAGCAGCATCACGGTTATCAGGTCGGCCGAGGCGATGTTTAGACGCGCATCGGATCGTCCCAGCTCGATGGCGGACTGGTTGAACTCGCGCACGGCGAGCTTCGCCGACTTCGCGTCGAGAGCAGCTCCAAGGACACCCTCGAAGGCATCTGGTGACTTGATTCCAAGCCGCTGAGCCGCGTCATACGCTTGACCCGCATTGACGGAAAGGTCGGCCTCCGGAAAACGATCGCGAAGGCGCGCCACGAAGTCGTGGACATCGCTGAACTCGCCCTGACGGCTCTGCAGCCGAAGTTCGTTGGCTTCCAGAAGGCGAGTGATCGACGCATCGCCCGATCTGGTCAGATGGCCGAGTGCCTCGAGCAGGCCCATTTCAGCAGGGCCGGGACCGCCGCCCTCGGGCTTGTAGCCGATGTCATGCTCGATCTCGTTCCACACATGCGCCATCATCGAGCATACCTGCACCTCGCAACTCGCGCCCCGGAGATTCTCGTAGCTGCCGACGAGATCCTCCTCGCGCAGGTGCACCTGGCAGTGCGTGGCGCGGTAAAAGCGCGCTCTCTCGGGATCGAGCTTGTTCTTCGCGTCGACGTGAACTTCAGTGCTTGCTCCCTCCGGCCCCGAGAAAAGCTCGCATAGCCTCTGCGTCACCTTGCCCTCATGCTCCGGGCTGTAGGTGGCGACGCGAACGCCGGCGAAGTCGGTGACGCCCTCGAAGATCTCATCGACGCTAGCGTAGTTCTTGTCGTCCTGGCGCGAGAAGCGCTCGAGCTTGCCCCTGAAACTCTGGGGCGTCTTCGTCCTGGATGTTACCTGAGCACGCACCGCATCGCCTTCAACGACCACCGCCTGGCAGATCTCGGCGACGCGCACCGCTAGCTTCAAATACCGATCACGCTCACGCTCGTATCGCGCGACCGCAGGGTCAATCAGACTCGTCGAAAATGGCATTCGCACCCCCGTTCAATTCAGTCTGCCCCGCGTCGAGCTCTATGTCCAACGACCTTGCCGCCAAGAAGTGGATAATATTGCGCAAGTCATCCAGACGCGGGGTCGCGTCCCGCTAACTTGATGGGAAGGTCTGAAAATGAGGTTGCCGGCATCGGGGCGAGAATGCTGCTGCAGCTCAGCGCGGATTAGCGCCACCCGCTCGTCTCGCGCGCTTCGCCTGAGCCGACCCGAACGCTCCAGCCCGGTCTCCGCTAATCAAGATGCGCGGAGGTCAGGAGGATCGGAGGCTCCCCACCAAGGCGCTTCACGAACTCGCGAAGTGCGATGCGGTGAATCTCTTCCTCGTGCTCGTTGAACGCCTCCACGGCAGTCTCGGAGTCGATTCCCTCAAGGTTGGGATCGATCAGTTCGGCTAGCGCGTCAGCCGTGATCAGGAACTCGACGTCCCCAAGGTCTGTGGTGCCGACGAAGCCGACACTGTCGCGCTCCGCCACCCACTGGGCGTCGCCACCCTCAAAGCGGACGCTGGCGCGAACCACCGGTCAGGCAGCAGTTGGCGGGGCGGGAAGGCGTTCCGCCAAAACGGAGATGCTATCGCCGCTGAACGAAGCAGAGGACACGCCGTCGATCTGCACGGGGCGCTCCGCTGTCAGCGTGGCTGCGGCCTTGTGCTCCGGATCCAGCTCGGTCCATGCCCGAACCGCACCCTCGAGACTGGTGACCTCGGCGAGGTCAGCGTCGCCACGCGGAACGTCCTCGAGCGCTGCGCTCATTCGCCAATCGATGTCAGGGGTCTTGGCATCTTCGCCCCAGGTTGCTTCGGCCATAGCGGTCCCATTCCTCCAGATGCGAGAGCGCATCGCGGCGGCTCCGGCAGCGTGTGATCCAATGATACAAGCGCGGCGACGCGATATTGTTCATAGCCTGATGGCGGAGGTTGGAGCGGGAGGCATGCTTCCAGCTTTCGCCGCGCCGGCGGTTCAGCTCTCTGAATCAGCGTCAAAGGCGCACGATTCGGCGATCTCCTCAATGAAGCTAGGCTTCAGATGGCGGATGTGAGGCGTGGCTCGCTCGATCTCTTCAGACAGGCGCTCGAACGATATGTATCGGCAGATCTCGTTCACCGCCGGGGAAAACCGGGAGAACGTCGGACGGTTGATCTCCTGCATCACCTTAGCTCTCCTCGCCTCCGGCGCGACGAGGAAAAGCCTTATCTTGATGTTCGGCTGCATGGCCGCCAGGTCCGACATCCGCAGCAAACCCGAGTAGATCGACGTCGTGCTCTCGATCTCGAACGCCGCCGCGATCGAACGTCCATCCAGCCAGAGCACGTCGATCAGTTCAATGATACGGTTCGTCACCATGTCGAACTGCAGAGGAAGCTCTGAGACCAGGTTCGGCATGTTCGCGAAACGCTCCCGTCCAAAGGAACGACTGCGATCGTTCCTCGCGACCCAGGTCGAGAGGCCAAGGTCCGCGCCTAGCTTGAGGAGTCTATACTGAATCTCAGTGTGCAGGGTCGCTTCGGTGGCGACCACATCGGCGTCTGAAGCTCGCTGCTGCTCAGGGTCCGGGACGGTTACGACGCCGATGCGCGAACTGACGTAGCGCCCCGTCTTCGCGCTGCGATCCATGAAAGCACGAAACTCCGGGAAGCGCTGCAACGTCCTCATGTCGATACGCTGCGGTCCCTCAGCGAGAAGACCCTTGCCCTGCTTTGTGATCCGTAGATGGCCCCGGCGGGGAAGGTCCACCAAGCCGGCTTGCCGCAGATAGACACGCGCCCAACCAACGCGATCGTAAAATCGTCCCTTTCCAGACGCGAGCATCTCGGCCTGCTCTGATGCCGAGAGGTTGAACATCTTTGCGAGGCGCGTTGTCGCCTCCTGGATCGAGATCTGTCGCTCCGAAACCAGCTTGAGCAGAGGAAGGGTCAGCTCCATCTTGTTCGGCATGGCCATCGGCCTCGGCTCCTCACGTGCAAGGACAGCCATGGCGGCAGCCTAAACCGCGCGATGAACCGCTGTGCCGAGAGTTAGTCGTTGAGCTTGCCGCAAGGCGCGGAAAGCACCGGGCGAACCACTCTGACGCGTCGGTCTAGCGCACGAATGCAACACCTTGTCGCAGGCGAATGAGCAGTTGAAAAGGCAATTGGTGGTAGCCCGGTGGTAGCCCGGACTCTGCACCCTCCGTAGGGAGGGTGCTAACTTATTGAAAAATGGTGCTGCCGGTGAGGATTGAACTCACGACCTCAGCCTTACCAAGGATGCGCTCTACCACTGAGCTACGACAGCACTCGCAACAGGCCGGGGCCGAAGCGGGAGGGGCCTATGTGCTTGGGGGAAGCCGATTGTCAACCCGAGCCTGTCCGGTTTATCGCATGGACATGACAGATAGTGAGAAGAAGGCGCGGTTGGCCGAGGCGCTTAGGGCCAATCTGCGCAAGCGAAAGTCCCAGGCCCGCGAGCAGGCGCAGGATGAAGTTCAGCGCGTGCGGACCCACTCCGCCGCCGACTCGCCCATGTCATAGGCGCGATCCATGATCGCATGCGGCCCCATCAGGTAAATTGCCATGCTCGCGGCTCCCGCCGCGAACCACATCAGCTTACCGGTGCGCACTTCGCTTCCAACCATTGCAACTCATCCCCACCCAATTGCGGGCCGACAATCGCAAGCACCCGCGCATGATACTCATTGAGCCAGGTAAGTTCGTTTTGAGTCAAAAGCTTAGGTAAAATAAGTGTTCGCTCTATCGGCGAGAAGGTGAGCGTTTCGAAGCCTAGCATCACCTGCTCCGCGCCTGCGATCTCCTTTCCGACCACCAGCACAAGGTTCTCGATGCGGATGCCGTATTCGCCAGCCTTGTAATAACCGGGCTCGTTCGAGAGGAACATGCCGGCGCGCAACGGCTCGAGCGACTGACCGCCGGGATAGCTGGGTGGCGCGATTCGCTGCGGGCCTTCATGGACCGAAAGATAGGAGCCGACGCCGTGGCCGGTGCCGTGGCCGAAATCGAGGCCGACTTCCCAAAGCGGCGCGCGCGCGAAACTGTCGAGTTGCGCGCCAGCGGTGCCATCGGGGAAAATCGCGGTGGCGATGCCGATATGGCCCTTGAGCACGCGCGTGAAGCGGTCCTTCATTTCCTCGGTTGCGTGGCCGACGGGCATCACGCGAGTCACGTCGGTGGTGCCATCCGCATATTGGCCGCCCGAATCGACGAGATAGAGCTGGCCGAGTTCGATCGGCAGGCTGCTCTCTTCGGTGACCTTATAATGCGGGATCGCGCCATTGGGGCCGGTGCCGGAGATCGTGTCGAAGCTCAGATCCTTGAGCACGCCGGTTTCTTCGCGGAACGCCTGAAGCCGATCGGCGGCGGACATTTCGGTGAGGCCGCCCAGCGGCGCGGTTTCTTCGAACCATTTGAGGAAGCGCGAAAGCGCGGCACCGTCTCGCGCCTGTGCGGCGCGGTGGCCCGAGACTTCGGCCGGGTTTTTGATTGCCTTGGCGATGATCACGGGATCGCGCAGCGCCAACACCTTGGCACCGCCCGCATCGAGCGCATCGAAGATCGCCGAAACCGCGCTGCCCGGATCGGCGGCGACGCGCTTGCCCTTGAAGCGGGCGAGGGCGGGCGCGAATGCATCACGGGCATGGATGCGGATGGCGTTGCCGAGGTGCTGCGAGACCGCGTCGGTCATCTTCTCCGGCGCGACGAAGAAATCGGCGGTGCCGTCCGAATTGACGATGGCATAGGCCAAAGCGACCGGGGTGTGGCTGACGTCCTTGCCGCGAATGTTGAACGCCCAGGCGATCGAATCGAGTGCGGAGAGCACGACGGCATCGGCCTTGCGCTCGGCGAGCCAGTCGGCGATTTCGGCGCGCTTGGCGGCAGAGCCCTTGCCGGCGTCCTTGTCGCTCTGAACCGAGAGCGTGGCATTGGAAGGCATCGGCCGCTCGGGCCAGACTTTGTCGATCGGATTGGTATCGACCGCGACCAGCTCTGCGCCCTTTTCGGCCAGCGTCTTCTTCGCTTCCTCGACCCAGGCGCGGGTGTGCAGCCACGGATCATAGCCGATGCGACCGCCTTCGGGGGCATGTTCGCCGAGCCACGCGGCGATGCTGACCTGCGGGACGGGGACATATTCCCAATCCTGCGCTGAAACCTGTTGGCGGACCTGCAAGGTGTAGCGCCCGTCGGTGAAGATCGCGGCCTGGCTGGGCAGTACGACTGCTGAGCCGGCCGAGCCCTGGAAGCCGGTCAACCACGCCAGCCGCTGGGCATATGCGCCGACATATTCGCTCATATGTTCATCGGTGAGCGGCACGACGAAGCCGTCGAGGCGGTCGCGCTTCAATTGCTCGCGCAGGGCCTGGAGGCGGTCGGTGTAGCTGGACATGACGAGTCTTCCGATGGGGGTGTTGGCGCACGCTTTGCTCCCGATTGGAGCAAAAGTCAGCACCTTGCGCTGTTCGCCCGGGCACCAAACGGGCTATGCTGCCGCGATGGACATGCCTTTTCCCCGTTCCGAACTGCCGACCCCGGCGCTGGTGCTCGATGCGGCGGTGATGGACCGCAACATCGCGGCGATGGCGGCGTTCGCGGCCGAGCGCGGCTTGATGCTGCGGCCGCACGCCAAGACGCATAAATCGGCGGACATCGCTCGGCGGCAAATCGCGGCGGGCGCGGTTGGGATTTGCTGCGCCAAATTGGGTGAGGCCGAGGCGCTGGCGGCGGAGGGCGTGGGAGACGTGCATCTGACTTCGCCGGTGGTGACGCCGGGCGGGATTGTGCGGCTGAAGGCGCTGGCGGCGAAGATCAAGCTGTCGGTGGTGGTGGACCATCCTGACAATGCGCGGGCGCTGGCCGGTTGCGGAGCGACCCTATTTGTCGATGTCGATCCGGGCGTGCATCGCACCGGCGTGACCTCGCCCGAGGCTGCGGTGGAACTGGCACGGGCGATCGGTCCGATCGGTGGCGTGCAATTCTACTGTGGGTCGGAGCAGCATATCACGAAGGCTGCGGATCGGCGCGCAGTGCTGGCGGAGAAGTTTGCCTATCTGCGCACGGTGCTGGATGCACTGGATGCTGCGGGCGTGGATGTGCCGATCGTGACCGGAGGCGGCACGGGTAGCTTTGCCATCGATTCGGAACTGGGGATGCTCACCGAATTGCAGGTGGGCAGCTACATCTTTCTCGACCGCGAATATCGCGATTGCGAATTGGGCGGACCGGCGTTCGCCCCATCGCTGTTCGTCGATGCCAGCGTGATCAGCGTCAATACGCCGGGCCGCGTGACGATCGATGCTGGGCTCAAGGCATTCGCGGCAGATGCCGGGGTGCCGGTGGTGCTCGCGGGGGCCGAGGGGCGTTACGCCTTTCTGGGCGATGAGCAGGGTGCAGTGATCGGCGATGTGGTGCCGGGGCTGGCCGCACGCATCACGCTGATGCCGCCGCATTGCGACCCCACGGTCAATCTTTACGATCGCTATCATGTTATCGATGGGGATGATGTCGTCGCGAGTTGGCCGGTGACGGCGCGGGGGAGGAGCAGCTGATGGCTATGCTGGCGTTCTTGGCCTTTTTGATCGCGCCGGAACCTGAGCCGCAGGTTGTCCAATGGCTGCAGGATAAAGAGGCTGGGGCGTTGGGGATCATCGCCGAACGGATATTGGTGCCGACCGGGACGACCGGCGAGGTCTATGCCCGAACGCTGGTAGAACAAGCGGGATTGGTCTCTCCCCGTGGCATTCAGGAAGGCATGCTCGGCAAGAATGGCGTCGCTGGCTATCGGGGCATCTCCGCCGATAACGGACCGATGGTGATCGTATATTTCGCGCGCGGCACCAAGACCAACGCGCATGTCGTTTGCCGTGTTCGGGCCGTGCGGGGGAAATTGAGCAATGCGTGGTATCGCGCATCGCATTGGTGTGGATCGACCTATGGCGTCAGATGGCGGGGAACAGCGTCACCGCCGATAACTGCGCCATCCACCTACAGCCCTGGCTGAACGACGCAGCCCCGCCGATTAAGCGAGGCTGTGCGTTTCGGAAGCTGGCGGTTCTTAGCGGCGCTTGATGTAGCGGCAGCGCTGCTTCGCGGTGATCGTGCGATCGATAGCGCGCCCGCCAAGGGCACCGGCACCTGCGCCGACAAGCGAACCGACCAGTCCGCCGCCGACAATCGCCGGACCGGCAACTGCACCGGCGACACCGCCCGCGACCAGACCGGCTGTGCCTGCCGAGCGGCGGCATTTCTTGATGTAGCGCGCCTTGCTGTAATTGGTGCCCTCGTAATAACGCGACGAGCGCGACTGGGCCTGAGCGTTTTCGGTCGGCACGGCGGCGACCGGAATGGCGAGGGCGAAAGCGCCGAGCGCTGCGATCATAGTACGCATGACTGTATTCCCTATTCCATGAACTGGGGCATCAATCGCGTGGACGCCGCCTTTGTTGCATGAACGTGAAACAACCTTGTGTTCATGGGATCGCGCGGGTGGCGCGTGCATTGATAGTCCTATGGTTGTGCGTACCGATCCTCGCAGCCGCGCGCTGGGCATATTTGGCGCGCTTGGCGTTCAGGCGGTGCTTCTGTTCGTGCTGGTGCAGGGGCTGGATATGCAGCGAATCGTCGATGCGCCGGCGGCGATACAGTTGCTGGATTTTACCGCAGAGCCACCGCCGCCGGAGCCTGAGGTCCAGCTAAAGGCCGAGCGTACGCCGAAGGAGGAGGGCGCGGCAGCACCGCCCAATATCGTCTCACGCGCGACCGAGGTGGCGGCTCCCCCGCCGGTGCTGCCGATACCGCCGATCATGCCTGCCGCCCCCGTGCCTGCACAGGGTTCGGATGTCTCCTCCGGCGCTGCGCCGGTGGCGGGGCCGGGAACGGGTGCGGGCGGTGTTGGAGACGGGACGGGCAGCGGCGGCGCAGGCGATGGCACGGGCGGCGGCGGCGGTACGGTGCTGCGATTGCTTCGCGGCGATCTGTACGATGAGGATTATCCCGATTGGGCGCAGCGCGACGGGATTAGCGGCACGGTGCGCTTCCGCTTTCAGGTTGGTACGGATGGCCGCGTCTCGAATTGCGCAATCACGCGATCGAGCGGCAGTGCGCGGCTCGATGAACTGACTTGCCGACTGATCACCAAACGCTTCCGCTACGCGCCGAGCCGCGATGCGCGCGGCCGTGCCTATGTCGATACCGTCAATGGCGAACAACGCTGGGTCGATCAGGACCGGCCCGGTGAGGGTTCGACAGACCGCTAGGCTGGGCTAAGGAAGGACATGACCGAAAGCCTCAAGCCGCCCGTCGCGGCGACTCGCCCGCACAGCTTTACCGCGCACAATGTCCAGATCGACGACCCGTGGGCGTGGATCAAGGATCCGGGCTATCCGGAAATCACCGACAAGGATGTGCTGGCCTATCTGGCCGAGGAGAACAGCTATTTCGAGGCGGTGATGAAGCCGCACAAGAAGCTCTCCGACACATTGTTCAAGGAGATGCGGGCGCGGATCAAGGAGGACGAATCCACCGTCCCGCAGCGCGATGGCGACTGGATCTACTGGACCGATTACGAGACCGGCGGCGAATATCCGCGCTGGTGGCGCAAGCCGGCTGCGGGTGGTGACGACCAGCTTATTCTGGACGAACCGGCGCTGGCCGAGGGCAAGGAATATTTCCGGCTGGGCGCGATCTCGGCAAGCCCCGATGGGCGCTGGCTGGCTTATGCGATCGACGACAATGGATCGGAGCGCTTCGAGGTTCGGGTGAAGGATCTGGAGAGCGGCGAGCTGCTGCCCGATACCATTCCGGGGATGCTTTCGGAGCTGGTGTGGACGGCGGATTCCAAGGGCTTCCTGTATGGCCTCGCGAACGAGCAGTGGCGGACCGACAATGCGCGCTGGCACAAGCTGGGCGAGCCGATCGAGAAGGACGTCGAGCTCTTCAAGGAAGCCGATGAGGGCTACCGCGTCGCGGTGGGCGAGACCCAGTCGCGCAAATGGTTGCTGGTCTCGACCGGGGATCATGTCACCAGTGAAGTCTATCTGCTGCCCGCCGATAATCCTGCCGCGCCGCTGAAGATGATCGCGCCGCGCAAGACCGGTCGCGAATATGATGTCGACGAGCATGACGGTACACTCTTCATCCACACCAACGATGTGGACCCGATGTGGCGGCTAGTGACAGCGAGCGTGGATGCACCGGGCGAATGGTCCGAGCGGATCGGGCCTTCGAAGCATTTCTACATGACCGGCGTGGAGTGTTTCGCGGATTTCTTCATCGTAGAGGGGCGTGAGGATGGCCTCGATCAGGTCGAACTGCATCGCTACGATCCGAGCATCGCGCCGGTGCGTCTCAAATTCCCCGAGGCAAGCTATGTCGTAGGGACGGGGGACAATCCGGAATATAAGATCGAGAAGCTGCGGCTCGGCTATGAATCGATGGTCACGCCCGGGACCGTCTATGACTACACCGTCGCGACTGGCGCGCTCGAGACGCTGAAGGTGCAGGAGATTCCGTCGGGCTATGACGGGAGCAAGTACCGCACCGAACGGCTGAAGATCGCCGCGCGCGACGGGACCGAGGTGCCGGTCTCGATCGTCTATCCCAAGGACTTCCCGAGGGACGGCAGCGGCAAGCTCTATCTCTACGCCTATGGCGCGTATGGCTATGCGATCCCGCCGGGTTTCTCGACCAGCCGCATGTCTTTCCTCGATCGCGGCATGGCCTTTGCCATCGCGCATATCCGTGGCGGCGATGACCTTGGCCAGCAATGGTATCTCGACGGCAAGCTCGAGAAGCGTGCCAATACCTTCAACGATTTCGTCGATGTGGCGAAGGGGCTGATCGAGCGCGGCTTCACCCACGAGGGTGGCATTGCGATTGCGGGCCGCTCGGCGGGGGGCGAGCTTATGGGTGCGGTCGTCAATTCCGATCCCGAACTTTGGGGTGCGGTGATCGCCGACGTGCCGTTCGTCGATGTGCTCAACACGATGCTGGACGAGAGCCTGCCGCTGACGCCGGGCGAGTGGCCCGAATGGGGGAATCCGATCGAGGATGCGGACGCGTTTGCGCTGATCCGGGGATATTCGCCTTACGACAATGTGAAGGCGCAGGCGTATCCGCCGATGTTTATCTCGGGCGGCCTCAACGATCCGCGCGTAACCTATTGGGAGCCTGCCAAATGGGCCGCCAAGCTCCGCGCGACCAAGACCGATGACAATGTTCTGCTGCTCAAGACCAATATGGGCGCGGGACATGGCGGCAAATCGGGCCGCTGGGAGAGCCTGAAGGAAGCGGCTGACGAGATGGCGTTCGTGCTCTGGCAATTGGGGGTCGAGAAATGATGCTGCTCTACGCGCTCGCGCTGTTCGCACCCGATCCGACGTCCGAGGCATTGGCGCTGGGCAAGCGCCTCGCCGAGGCGGGGACGCTGGCGGCATTGCTGCCGGCGATCCTGGCGAAGGAGACCGAGGAACTGGTGGCCGAACAGCCCGCGCTGAGCGATGCGGACAAGACTATTCTGCGCAGCATAGCGACCGAGCAGGGCAAGGCGGGGCTTGATCGGATGATGACCGCGACGGGGCGTGGCTATGCCGAGAAGCTTTCGATCGAAGACCTGCGCGTGCTGGTCGCATTCAACGAAAGCGCGGCGGGGACGCGCTGGCGCGAGGTGACGCCCGGCGTGATGATCGCGACGATGGCGACCGTGGGCGACATCGACTTCAAGGGCGAGACCCGCAAGGCCTTCTGCGCGAAGACCGGGAAGGGCTGCGAACCCCGCTAGTTCGTGCCCCGCTCGATCAGCCGCGTTTCGCGGTGGCATTGATGGCAGAAGGCGAAATCGAAGACTTCGCTGATCGTCCAGACTTGAAGCGGGACATGCCATTCGGCCCAGGCGTCGCGGGTGACGGCGGTGCCGTTGCAGCGCTCGCATGCGAACTCGATCCTGGAAGATGCGCCTTCGGTCATCGCGCGAGCATAAGGCCGCAATCTCCGTTTTGGCGGGAAACGACTCCGAAACGGAGGAGACTCTATCCCGTCCGGAACCGGCCAATCTCCGCTGCCAACGCTCCATCATGGAGGCGCTTGCACACGCTTTGTTAGGGCTGCGGCGGCAGAATCTCCGGCATGCGATATTTGCTCGAAGGATTGCTCGTCACCGCTGCGCTTGCGGGCGGATGGATGCTCGCCGCGCCTTCGGCCATGCCCAATGCTGCACCCGTTGTTGCGCCCGCTGCGGCATCCGAGGCTGCTGTGGCCCGGGGCGAGGAAGCGATGGCCGCGCGCAAGTTCGGCTTCTGCCACAGCGGCGGCGGCACCAACTGCGTGGTGGATGGCGACACCTTCTGGATGGACGGCGAGAAGATCCGCATTTCCGATATCGACGCGCCCGAAACGCATCCCTCGAAATGTCCCGAAGAGGCACGATTGGGTGCGGCGGCGACGCAGCGGCTCCAGGCGTTGCTGAGCGCCGGACCGGTGACACTTGTGCGCCCGGATCGCGACACCGACAAATATGGCCGCGCACTGAGAATCGTGACGCGCGGTGGCAAATCGCTCGGCGCGCAGCTGGTCAGCGAAGGACTGGCGCGGCGCTGGACAGGACGTCGCCAGCCCTGGTGCGGGGTCGCGTAGCGGCTCTTCCAAGGCCAATATCTGCACGTCTAGGAAGAGTGTGTCTGGTATGTTACCGATCCATGCGGGCAATATGGCAAGAGGGACTTTCAGATGCGTAATTTGATGATCGCGGCGGCGGCCGCCGTGGCGATGCTGGTGCCGGCAGCGGCGCAGGCGCAGGACCAGCGCAACTTCGTTCTTATCAACGGCACCGGTCGCACGATCAGCGAACTCTATATTTCGCCGACCAACGAAAATAGCTGGGAAGAGGATGTGCTTGGCGTCGACACGCTGGCCGAACTGGAAAAGACGGCGATCCACTTCGCCGATGCGGTCGATGAGTGCGTCTATGACCTCAAGATCGTCCATGACGATGGCGATGCCGCGATCTGGACCGGCATCAACCTGTGCGAGAACACCTTCGTTTCGGCACAATATCAGGACGATGGCACGCCGATCGCGCAGGTTGGCAACGAATAGGCGCAGCCACGCATCATTGAACCGACATGCGCCGCCCTGCCGAAACCCGGCAGGGCGGCGTCTTCCCGTGTGGCGATCGTTCATCCGCGGTTCCACCGACGCGCGGCAGATATGGGGATAACCCTGATCTGGGACTCCACTGAGTTGAGGCGACTCGAGAGCGGAGGCCAAGGCAGGCGCGAAGGAAAAATTAACTATGCGCGACTGCATGAAACGGCGGATGCTCTACGCAGCATCGCAGGCATATCAGCCCAAGATGCAAGTGGAGCATCGCCGCGTCGGCTGGATCGAACCGCCGGTTGCGATTGCGCGCGGGATCGATCTGGCGCTGGTCGGCCGCGTCAATGAAGGCGTGGTGATCGCGTTTCGCGGATCGCTGCCGCCCTTTTTCGGCAGCGGGCAGGACGATTGGCAGATCGTGCTCGACTGGCTCAATGCCTCGCTCTCCATTTGCGTCGAGGACCCGCTGTATGGCGGCGGAGTGCATCTGGGCTTTTCGGATTCGATGCGGCGGCTGTGGAGCGATCTCGACGGCAAGCCCGGCGTGAAGACCGCGGTGCAGGCGATGCTCGACCAGAGCCTGCTCGATCGACGCTCGGCGCGGCATCTGTTCGTGACCGGGCACAGCAAGGGCGGTGCGCTCGCCAACCTCTTCGCAGTGCGCGCGGCGCGGCAAAGCTGCTGGGACGGCATGCCGATCAGCGTGGCGACGATTGCGGCCGCGCGCGCGGGCAATGCGGGCTTCGCCAAAAGCTATGCCGAGAGCCGGATCGCATGCATCCGCTATGAACTGGCGCGCGATCCCGTGCCGCATCTGCCGCCGGGGCCGCAGACGCCGGGCTTTGTCCAGTCTCTGGCGCGCAGCCTGTTCCCCAAGCTGGCGACCGCCGATTATGCGGCGGTGGGCGAACGGGTGGGCGACGACAGCGCGGGCAAGGCGCTGGTGCCCTGGGCAGGCGCGCGACAGACGCGGCGGCTGGCCGGACTGCTTCGCCCGCGAGGCTTCCGGCTGCGTGGGTTGTTGCCCGCGCCGCTGACCGCGCATGCGATCTGCCCGGGCAGCGGATATGACCGGCTGATCTGCCTGAGCGAAGCGGATTGCGACCATGGCCGCGACGCGCCCGCCGCGCCGGTGGTGACGAAGCCGCAGGGGTTTCGCCTGCGGGGCTGAACCGCGAATGTTCCCTAATGTTCGCACTGACCATAAGCTCCGCTAGGCGGGAAGATCGCTGAGCGTTTCGAGCTGATCCGGAAACGCTTCGCGGGCCATGGCCTGCGGATCGGGGGCGCTATCCTTGCGCAATTCCCAAGGCGCGGCGAAGCGGCGCGGATCGAGCCGGGCGAGCAGCCATGTCAGCAATTTGTCGCTCGGCAGGCGCTTCTCGACCATCAATTCGCCCTGATGCCAGATCTGTTCGGTGCGGCCATTGATCGCGCGATCGAACGCGAGCGCGGAGAGCCGCCCGACGGCAAGCTGCTCCGCCGTATCCCAGGCGGCGGCGAATGCCGGCGAGCGCAGCCGCAATCGATAAGCCGAGCGCGCAGAGAGCCGCGCATCGGCCGCTGCCTGATGGACCGAGCCGGTTTCGGCGAGGTGGGCGAGGAACAGCCGCTGCCGCTCGGCGCTCCAGCCGGTGAGGCGCTTGCGGCTATCGGGAAGGGCGACGCCGTCGAACGGCTCGGCGATGGCGGGTTCGGTGTCGTCGCCGGGCGCGTCTGTGGCGGGCAACAGGTCGGTCGGATAGGGCGATGCGCGATCAGCGGTGACGACGAGCGACAGGCTTGGCCCGCCCTCTTCATCCGCCGCCGCCGCGACCGCATCATGCTGGTCGCTCGCGGCGATCCAGGCGTCGAACGCGTCGTTCGACATTTCCTTTGCGGGACGATGCTTCATGGATTTGCTCCTGTCGGTCGATGGAGCGGGACCAGTTATACCCGTTTCAGCATGTAGGACAGAGGCGGCAGGCGGTGCGGGTTATTTCGCGGCGGGCTTCAGATGCGCATCGGATTCGATGAACTGGGCATAAGCGACCAGCCAGTTTCCCGCGATCCCGACATCGCCGACCGCGACCTTTTCGGCGACGAGCATCGCGCCCGCGCGCTGGACCAATGCGGTATAGGCGCCGGCCTCGAGCTTGGCGCCGCCCTCGATTGTCAGGCCATATTGATCGGCGGGGCTTAGCTTGGCGAACAGGGCCTCCAGCCGCTTGGAATCGAGCGCTTTGGGGAGTTGGGATTCGAGGGCGATCATCGCGGCATAGGCACCGCTATGGACGATCTGCCAGTCGCGGGTCTCGGGGGACCATCGCCAGGTGGCGGCGCATTTGGCGGCGGCGGCGCGGGCGATTGCCTCGACCTGGCCCATATCGCCGCCGCCAAA
>SEFZ01000044.1 GCA_004173185.1 Sphingomonadales bacterium
GGTGATAATCGCGATGGGTTTCGCGGCTGGGTTGCCACTGGCCGGATGGAAAGCCGGGGTGCCGCAGATGTACGCGTATATCGTCGACCGGCAGGTCGAGTTTGCCGACGGTCCAGCGGGAGAGATTGAACTGCCCGAGGCTGCAACGCTTTACAAATGGCCGGACGAAAACTCGCAACGTCTTGCCGAAATTTCGGCCAACTCGGCGATCCAGATTTCGATCAGGCGGGGCCGCGAGTGGCGTCTGGTGCGCTATGACGGCCAGCATGGCTATATTCGTTCGAGAGCGCTCGGCGTGTATTCCGAAGCCGACCCGCCCAGTTTCCGGAACGAATAATCATCCGCTTTCGGCCGCTGAATGCACATAGGATCACGTCCCGCATGAATGCCCTGCGGGATTCGGCGGTCGGTGCCCCGTGAATGCTGTATCGATGGAGCGGTGAAGGGAATCCAAAAATTGGATAAATGGAGCCTAAGTCTAGTTAGATAGTCTAACGGTAGAATTTAGAGGCCCCCAGAAAAGCCCCCGTAAATCATGACTTAAAAGTCCGGGGGTTTGATTCCGCACACGGAGCTCGCCGGGGCGTGGCTGGCCCGTTTGGAAAGATCGTGAATGCCTCTCCGCAGCATGTCATGCACTGCGAAGCCCTTCAGACGTGACCCACTGATTTTCCTCCGGCGCCGCGCACAAACGCTGGGGGCTTTAATCCCGGCTGGTTGAAACTGGGGGGTCGAGTCAAGGCGAGTGGATTCAATTTGAACCGGGGCGTGCAATATGGTCGGGACCGGAGCCTCCTCGATCACAACGGGAGCCGATCCCGACGACGTCTCGCCCCTGTCTGCGGTGCCGTATTCCGTTTGAAAGCTTCGGGCCGAGCAACCGGCTGTGCTCAACATGTCGGGGGAAGACATCCGAGCTGAACCTCTTTGCGATCTAGCGCGCCTTGACATTTATCCACAGATGATTCACGTTTTGTTCACAGCGCGTGAAGCACTATGGTGGCGAGGAGCTATATGAGCCGGAAATCGCCTGTTTTAACGTTATGCATCCCAAAATGCAGAAACTGTGGACGCAATTGGCGTCCACAGGAAGGCGTGAATGCCGACAAAAGTTTCTGCAGGAAGTGCAGCGGCGATCGGAAAGCGATTGCGATTTCACGCTTAGGGCTAAAGCCTCCGAGGCCGGAGGATTTCTCAGGGCCATATTTGTTACCGCGGAGACTGGGGCCAAATTAACTTTCGAAGAATGCTTCAAGCTCCCTAGCGGCTTGGGCGCTTCCTACAATGCCTGTCGATCCGCCGAGCGTGTGCTTGCGACCGCTCCCCAGCGGTTCGCTCCATGCCCGCCATTCATGTTTCCGGGCGCTGTGTCGGTCCCATTCTACAATTATTCTACGACCCTTGGTGACCCTCTGCCAGCAGACCTGAGTGCCTGTGACACTGCAGTCCCAATCCAGATCAACTGGCAGCTTAGAAAATGCGGCCAACACTTGGTCAACCGACTGGTAGCGGACAGAGGAGTCATCATGCATCATCTTGCGAATGGCTCTACGCCACCGTTGCGGAACATGCGGTAGGAACTTTAATGTGGCAGCGAAGCCACCTTTTTTAACCAATGCCGCCGGGTTAGGGGCTTCTCCGTACCAAACCTTGCCGTGAAGCAGTCGATATATCGTCATGCCGAGCGCCCAAATGTCTGACTTGGCGCTCGTTGTGAATGTTTGCCAAACTTCAAACGCGATGTGGTCGCTGTATCCAGCGGCGGAGCCATAACCCACAACGAGGTCGTCTGTAACAAGGCCGAAGTCGCCAAGACGGGCTACGCCGTTTCCAGATACTAATATGTTACCCGGCTTGATGTCACGGTGAAGCATGCCGCGATGGTGGAGAGACTGTAGGCCAAGAGAGACTTCCGTGCCTGCCTTTCGCACAGCGGACAACCGCATAGGGCCTTTGTCGAACGCCGCTTGGAGAGAGCCGCCCTTACAAAAATCCATGCTGAGCTGAATACTTTCCCCGTCGTCCCGCTGGGCACAATGATAGACCTGCACCACATTCGGATGCGTGGCCTTTTTCAAATTCTGGGCTTCGGCCAAAAGGCCGTCTTTGCGTTTAATCCAGTCCGTATCGGCCTCTCCGGGCTTCCGACTCATCACTTTGACCGCAACTTCGCCGTGTACAGCGTCGTCGCCTAAGAAAACGTCGCCGAAGTGACCTTTCCCGAGCTGCTTACCGAGCTTCAATTTCGAGACGAAATTGTTCACGCTGCGTCCCTAGCTGCAATCAAAAGCATCGCGGCGACACGGCTACCGGTTCTGAGTTTACCACCGGAGGTATTCTGCGCCCAAAATTGATCATCTTTCACGTATTCTTCGACCTTCCGGCCGCCATATGTTTTGCTGATATGAGCTTGCGCGACGACATTCACCGGAACAATCGCCGCGGCTGCGGCAGTGATAACACCGCGAACCTCCGCGCCGTCTAGGTGAGCCTTGCCCATTCCAGACCGCGAAGTTGCGCTCGCCTTTATGACAGCCTTGTCGGCTTTGCATCCATTCAGATGGTTCAGGCACTGCTGATAAAGGACATTATAACCTGACGGTCGCGCGCCCACGCCTTCCTGAATAGGCCAAGTCTGGTCATACAGAATCTCTATCGGATTGTTCTCATCGTCTGGAATCTTCGCGCCAACCACGATTACTGATTTACCGGACGCTACAAACCCCACCCACGTTTCTGGCATATCTTATCCTATTCCTCGATCCCGCCTGCGACCCTACAGAATAGTGGCAATACATTAAAGCGGGGAACGTCTCACTCGTAACCCCTCGGGTAACCGGCCCTCTTGCTGAAGCATTGGGCCGCCCTCTACCAAAGCAGGCGATGGAAACGATCCCCGACTGATTTTCGGCGGGATGCCCGCCCGGCGCACCGGACGGGCTTTTCGCTGGTCGGTCAGTCGCCGGTCCGGCGATTGGAACGCGACCAGATCAGGCTGAAAGTCTCGCCGCCTTCATCGTCGAAGAGGTTGGCATAAACCGGGGCTGCCGCGGCCGCAGCCGAAGGCCCGTAAGCAAAGCTGGAGGACGGCTAGGGGCGCCCATTTTTTGTTTCGCGAGGAATGACGGCGCTCGCCGCCGACAGGGGAAAAAAGGGCGAACCTGCCGTTGTGGCCCCGAGCGGCAGAGGCGCAGCCGGTTTCGGTCATCAAGCCTTTCGAAGAGGCCGTAAAGGGCAGGGGTTCGCGAGCCGCAAAGGAGACAGGCTAGCGCGTTCGGCTTTAAGCAAGGCCGGCTGGAGGACAATCGAAGCTGAACAACTCAGCCGCGCCAGAGGCAAGGGTGTCGTCAGGCGCCCGCTTTTGCGCGACCACGCTGCGCAGACGCTGGCTTCGCAGCGGGCTTTCGACCGCCGCCGCGTCCCTTGGTGCCGAGGCCGATCGACTTGGCGAGCGCCCGCCGCGTCTCGGCGTAGTTCGGCGCGACCATCGGATAGTCTTTCGGGAGATTCCATTTCGCGCGATAGTCATCGGGCGTCATGCCATAGGCAGTCATCAAATGACGGCGCATCATCTTCAGCTTCTTTCCGTCCTCGAGACAGACGATATAGTCTGGCTTTACGGAAGAGCGGAGAGACACTGCCGGCTTCTGCTCCTCGACCGGCTCAACAACCGCCGAACCCAGCCCCGCAAGCGCGCCGTGAACGCGGGTGATCAGATCGGGAAGATCGGCCAGGCCGACGCTGTTATTCGATACATGCGCCGCGACAATATCGGCGGTCAGCGTGAGCAACATATCCTGAGTGTCTTCGGCCATCGGTCATCTCCTCTTCAACCCACGCCCTATCGACTGCCTTGCCGCCCGGCCATGACTAATTGACCGATAGGCTATCGCGCCGTGCGCCCAAGGGCGCGCGGCGCGCGATTTTTTTTTGCCGGATGGAATGGGCGGCGACACGCGCCGCCGCCCTCGACCGTCACGCGGCTCCGCGCTCCGGTTCATCCTCGGCGTCCGCCAAAGCCAGTTCACCATGCGCCGTGACGGTCCTCACCGCGCCGCGAGCCGTGTAGCCAGCGGGCGGGAAGGCCATCCATTTCGGGACCCAGCCATCGACCTTTGTCGGCCCGTTTATGCCGTCCAGATGATCGCGAACGATCGCCTTCAAGGTCGCGGCCTTCTCCTTGGCATTGGCGGCGGCAACCTCGGCTCCGCCGACCTCGGCGACCAGCGCGGTCAGCACCTCCTTGTCGCGAAGACCGGCGAAGAAAGCGTCGTCGGGGCTCCACCATGCCGTCATGTCGATACCGATATGGAGACCGACTGCTTCAACTGCCGCGCTCCCGGCGAATAGAGTCTCGCCCATGACAATGGCGATTACGTCCATCACCGCACGGTCGGGCAGGTCAAGCAGCCGCTGGGACAGGTCCGCGAGCGGCATGGAGTTGCCGCCGGTCACCGTGGGTTCCTCGGCATCGAAGCCGAGCAGCGCCAGCACCGCGCGCCGCTTCTCGTCGAACACCGCCTCGGCACGACTGACCTCGACGCTCTCGCGCACATCGTCGTCCTTCGCCGACTGCGGTTCGACCCGCACATTCCAGAGCGGCGACCCCGCGATGGCGTGGGCAACCATCACGCGCAACGCGACCGCCGGATGACCGGTGAGTTCGGCGCGCACGGCGGCATGGCGATGAAGATCAACATAGGTCTGCATCCGCGAAGTCAGTTCCGGACGCGACACCTTGGGTGCGGCTTCGATCTTCTCGCCCTTTTCGAGCCGCGCGGCTTCTTTGGCGGTGACATAACCCTCGTGGAAATCGACCTCGCCGCTATCGCGCACCTCGATATAGACACGCCCGCCCTTGCGCTTCGCGGCGTGGCGATGCTCCCACTCGCGAAAATATTCGCCCTTCGGCAGGACGACGACTTCGCTCCACCCCGCGTCCAGAAAGTGTGATCGGCGTTCCTCGACCGCAGCAAGCTGGGCGGTCCAGAAGGCGTCGCTGTCCGCGAAATAGCGCTCGTCCCCGAACAGGTCGGCAATGATCGCGAGGCCGCTCGTCTCGACGTCGAACAGCGCGTGGGCCGCGCTGATTGCGCCGCCGCCGAACAGCCAGCTCTTGAGCTGCTGGCCCTGCGGGCAGTAGGCATCCGCGTCGTCGAACAACGCTAACCAAGCGCGCTGCTGCGATTTGGAGGCCATCGTCAGATGCCGCACCGTGCCCGCGCTGATCTTGTCCTTTGCGTAAAGCGAGCGGATGCGCGGCAAGAGATTGCCGAGCGCGAGAATGCGCTTCACCATTGCCTCGGGCATCCCGAATGTATCGGAAATATCGGCGATGCTGCGTCCCTCACGGACCAGCCGCGTGTAGGTGACCCATTGGGTGACCTCGTCGGCATCGCGCCGCGCGACATTTTCGATCAGCGAGGCTTCGAGCGCGGCAGCATCGTCGCCTTCTTCGAGGATCGCACAAGGCATCGGCTCGGCCTCGCCCTTTTCGCTGGCGACAATGGCCGCCGCAGTGAAGCGCCGCGCCCCTGCCACGATCTCGAACGCGCCCTCGGCGCAATTCGGACGGACGATCAGCGGAACGAGAACGCCGCGCGCACGGACGGTCGGCAGAATATCAGCAACGTCGGGCGCCTTTTTGGCGTAGCGCATGTTGGTCTTGCTGATTGACAGCTTGCCAAGGTCGATAAAGTCGAGTTTCATGGTCTTGCTCCTTGTGAGCGTCGGTCCCGTTTTGTCTTGAAGCGAGGCGGGACCGACTATGGATGACGGCGAGACGCGCCGCCCGCGTCAGCCTCAGCCCTCAGGCTTCGGAAGCTCGTCGCCACGCGCGGCACGGCGGAAATTCTGTTCGGCGGTGATGATCGACCCCGCGCGGCGCGCCGCAGCGGACCAGCCTGAAAGCGGAACCTCGGATGCAAAGCCCAGATCGCGCTCGATGCCGAGACCGAATGGCAGTCGCACCGACGCCAGTTCCGACAGGCTGAACGAACCGAGTTCGGGACAACCGAACCCAAGATCGGCCAATCCGAACAGCGTATCGGCATCCTCGCCCAATTCGGTCGCGAGCCATGTTGCCGCACCAACCGGTGAGAATAATTTGGCAACCGGCACAAAGTCCGGCTCCACCGCACCCGCCATCACGGCAGCACGTCGCGCCTCGTCATTCGCGCGCAAGGCGGCATGTAATTCAACGGACAGTAGCTTGCCCCCATCACGACGTTCGTTGGTCTTTCCCATGTCATCCTCCATTCCCGCCCCCTAACCATCAGGCCCCCGGCGGAGCGGGGGTGGGCGGCGAGAACGACCTGCCGGGCGCGGCCTAGGAGGCGGGCCGCACCCAAAGGGCTGAAACGAAGAGGAAGAGCCGCGCAGCGGCTTGCGGGACGCCGGGACGCGCCCAGAGGGGAGAGCCGGCCAACCCAGCGACAGACGGGAGGCCGATCGATAACGCCGCCGCGTTCAACGCGGCGCCGACATGATCCTCAGCGACGAGGACCTATCCGCCGCCCGGGCGGATCGTGAGCAGAGTCGCGCTCTCGGGCTGGCCGCAGGCGGTGTGGCGTGCGTGCGCAGATGTGCTTAGCCGCCGTACCGCCAAGTTAGCCGGGTCGAGTGCGCAGCGAGGTCAGAAAAGACCCGCGATCCCTGTCGGCGCCTGTCGCCGGCAGCGAGCGCTCAATATGAATCGCGCAATTTCCGGGGCGTCGCGGGGGCGGCCAGCCCCTGCTGAAGGTGTGCGGACGGGCCGGGATGCCGGCTGTAAGGGGAAGATTTTCCCATCATCCTATTGCGTTTTTCAATTTTTCTGCATGCGGCGGATCTCAGCAAGACCCTCTTCCGCGTCCAAAACTGCTTTGAGATCGACGATATGTGTCTTGCTAAAATAGAGGCTCATGTCCCTGTCAGCGAGAACGACCGCTAGTTCATTGCCGAACAAATCACGGAAATCATCTCTTAGAGTTCGACGGGATCCGTTGACGAACCGGAACATTGCGGAGTGGTTTGGGCACAAGGCTAGATAATTCTGAGGATGGCGCTTGGTCAGCTCAGGCAGAAACTCGACCACCTCGAAATATTCCCGGCCATCTTCTAGCTTGAATGGAAGCGGACCTTTGCAGAGTTGGCATGTCAACTCGCCATCAGCATTCCGATAATGCTCGCGCAGATAGCTATCCGCCTGTTCTTTAACATCCTCACGTCCGATAGACACGGAACGCTCGCGGACTTCGCTCTGTTTGTCAGGAGCGTTTAGAGCCTGCTCACGGACACGCTTCGCGCGCTGCTCGGGGTTGGCGAGAGGCCGGTCCGGTATGGCTGACTTCTTCCTATTTTCAATCTCGGCTAGGATTTTGGTTTGTTCGTCCTCGGGCAGTTCACTGAATTGCCGAGCGCGGTCAGCTTCAGCCGCGTCTGTAAAACCAAGTGCCTTTGCCGCATTGTCCTTCTCGACGGCTTGTGCGGAAATTCGCGCTGCAGCAGCCCCGAAATTCAGAATTTTCAGCCACGCATAGCCTGGGTCGAAAGCGAAGCCCTTCGGCAAAAGCTCTCGCGACGCTTCGGCCGGGCGAACAAAGACACCATCACCCTGAGGAATCCACTTCGCTGTGCGAAGTTCGTGGACGAGTCTAGAAGATGCCGTGCGGGATGGATGAGAAGAGTTACAACGATAAGTCGCCGTCCAATATCCGGAATGTCCGGTGAGAGCCGATATCGTTTTCCAAATCAATCGTGAAAGTTCGAGCGACGGTTCTTCGAGAATGTTTTGCAAGTGCGGAATATGAAAATCCCGATTTATGCCATACGACGTCCAGTTTCCCGAAGCCGTAGAAAGTTGGTCCCACTCGGGATTGGCGTAGCACGTATCCTGTCTAATTTCGAACGTATCGCTTGCGCCTACGGCACTTGCGAATGCGCCGATTCTTTTGGTTTCCAGCTCGATTTCCAAATAGCGAGGATGAAGCGCTTCGAGCCGATCTTTCGCGGAAAGAGCCGAGTGGTAAGCAGACAGGTCGGTATCTAGATATGGCCGATCAAGATAGATTGCACAGGGTTTGTACCACTGACCGTCGCCGCCTTGGAAAATATAAAAATCTTCAAAGAGGTCAGCGTGATCAGCATCCTTTTCGACAAGGGAGATGAATCGCTTCAAGTCTTTGAGATAGGTCGCATCATCAGGAATTTTAGCTTCCAAGGTGTAGCGTCGCCTTAGTATAATTTCGACTTGCTCCGCTGCTCCGATATCGCGGACACCCAGGTCAGTCAGAAAAGCTTTAGCGGCGTCCTGCTGACTTTTGCTATTTCCAGCGGAATATGCGCCCTTGTCTACGACCGGCACATCCCCGGCGGTGGCGCCGTTGGCAAAAAAGGTTTGATCCCCTCTGCCAAGACTTGCATCCGACATGAGCACGATGCGCTGCGACTTTAAACGGAACAATTCGTGGCCTGCTTCCGCATTAAGCAGCGCGTAAAATTGCTGAAACCATTCAGACGGTTTGCGCATCATCCATACGGACGACTGGTCACTCGGCCTGAAGGATCGGTTGCGCAATGTCTCTAAGAACTTAGCCAAGCCCCATTCACGGATACCGAGTCCAGTGAGCAAATTGTCGATCCGGCTGTTTCTCTGGGCCGCGCCTATCGCCCAAAGTGGCGGCTCGCCCTCGTGACTGACCAAAAATTCAATATCGGATTCCGATAGCAGCTCCTTCAAAGAAGCTCTGGCTTGGATGAGGCGAGTTGCCGGGGCATGGCCTTTCGCAAAGGTCGGGGTCAGCGGCTGGCTTTTCATTTCTTCGAGGATGGCGGTCCGTATGCCTTGATATCGTGGAGGGATTTGATCCTGCGGATTGGGTAGCACTGCAAGGAAATCGGCACTGAGCAATCCAAGGTTTCGTATTTCGTGCAATGAGCTGGCTGCGAGCCCTGCCAGCAGATCAAAGAGCGGAAGATTAACGTCGGTTTCTTTGACGCTTGCTCGGCTCAACTCGGGCACGAATGGACCATGAAGGTGGAATCTGAGGCCCGATGTTTCTTTCACGGCAGGAAAGAAAACGGCAACGCACCCTGGCTCCGCGGCAATCACCTTTAATTGGCGTGCAATTGTCTTTGACGCGTCAAACTGAGGAGCGCCTGGGAGTAGATCAAGGGGAAACGCGAGGGCAACGCGCTGGGTATCAAGGCCCGGAACAGCTTGCTCGAATTTCAGGAAATGCGAGCTTGCAGCCGCTTTGCCGCCCACTTCCTTGAGAGTCTCGTAATGGAAATCCGAGTGCTGCACGCGCAGTATCTCGCCACCGCTCTCGCCCTCAATCTTCCATCGAACGGATTGAAGGCGGGATAAGAAAAGAAGAGTTTTCTCGTCCAACTCTTTGAGGCCGGACGCGATCTCGGCGAATGCCTCGCCAATAGGTTTTTTGGGATTATCGAGTGGGAGTTCAAATCGAGTTCTGCCACCTAGCTCCACATCTTGGCTCTTAGGTTCGGGAAGAATGAGCTGCGTTATCTGAAATGAAAAGTCGCCCGAGCGGACCACCGGAGCTTGGGTGTAGACGAACACAGATTTGAAGCCGACGCCAAATTTGCCGATTTTGTCTTTTGCACTGGCCTTCGTGCTGTCGTGAAGGCCGGTAATCGACGTCACGTCGGCAAGGGTAAATGCACGGCCATCGTGGTCGCATATCAGTCGATCAGACAACAGGGTGAATGCGACTTCGGTTGCACCGGCATCCTCTGCGTTTTGGAGAAGCTCATAAACGAAATGCGCTTTGTCCGGGTAAAAATCCTCGAAAATATCAAGGTTTATTTCGCCCCGATTGGCTTCGAGACCCTCGATGAATTTTCTCCGGCGCTGGATGAGCCGCTCGAATTCCACATCTTGCTGATTTTCACTTGCCATGTTTCCCACTTCATACCGTCGCGAATTTCGCGACGAGGCCCTCTAGCGTGGAACTGCCGATGATTTGATCGTCGGGGATGATTGCGTACAGCCACGGCTTCCCCGCTCCGCCCTGAGCATAGGTGGTCGCCGTTCGACACCATTTGGTTGCAGCCGCGGCTTTGGCCTTCACAGCCGGATCGTCGAGCTCGTTGCGAGCCTTGACCTCGAGGATCAGCATCTTGGTGTCGGTCTCAACGACGAAATCAGGCTCGTATGCTTCGCCGGATCGATAATCGATGCGGAACTGATTTCGTCCGGGCTTCAACCATTTTTCGACTGTGGCGTCCCCATCAACTATAGCAGCCAAGCGCCGCTCCGGGTCGACATCAAACTTCTGCAATGGGTAGCAACATTTCTTGAAACCCCCGAACACCTGTTTCCGGGTCTCGGACAACGGGACGATCGCCTGTTTGAAGTCTCGAACCCGTTGGCCGTTTGGTACGTTCATCGGCTGAGCTTGGAGCAGCATAAACCCACGAGTCACTGTGACTTCGTAATCTTCCTCCTGCATCGGCGTTTCGCGGTAGTGCTCTATCATTTGCGCAAAGATGAAGTCCGCGAGTTGCCGTCCATGCCGCAGGAGCACGTTTTCAACCTCCGCCTCGTCCACAAGGTAGCTACGCACGCGGGAAACCATTTGACCGGCAAGCTTGTAGAGCAAGGCGGCATGGGCATCATAATCTATCTCATTGCGTTCGATCAGATAGCGGACGAGATAGTCGTCGAGCCGCGCCTCCCTCGGATCGTCAACTGTTCGAGCAAGGTAGACGCGCGCCTGCGTGCGCAAATCCTCGATAACTATCCCGTCTTCAATCGGGCGCATGTTGACCGTGTCCAGGCTCGCAAGGTCAAAATTCTCGAACGTAAAGGTGATTTGCTTTTTGGGAATGACGACGATCTGCGGGATAGAGATTGTGCGATCCGCGACCGTTGTGGCCACTGTCTGCACAATCTGATCGATGCGTGGCTCGTCAATTACGCCCGTGAGTGTTCCCTGAAGCGGGCGAACGAGCTCGCGGACTTCATCTGCAATCTGCTTCTGCACGTCTCCATCACGTAGGGCTTCGGCACTACCTAGTTTCCGTTCATACCGCTTGATGACGTCTAACGTGACCTCGGCAGCCTTTCCCTCTTCGGGAGTCTGGAAGACGAAGTTCGCCGCTTCTTCTTTGACGAAACCCGGGATCTCCGGCTGGGCGCCCGTGACAATCATCTCGGCAAGGGACGGTGCCGTCACCAGTGTTGTGCCTGCCAATGCAATATCGCCGTCGTTGCCGATTTCCAGGGCTTTTAGGACAATCGAGCCCGGCTCTTTCGCTTTTGCGATGATGTCGTCGAACCGCTCATGTGCGATCACGGTCAGTCGATCTACGGCGGCGAACTCATCGGTGCCGCCTTTGGAAACGCGCTTGCCGAAGGGCAAGCGAAGGCCACGGCCGAGAGTTTGCTCGGTCAAAATTTCTGAAGCTGAAGCACGCAGAGGCACGATGGTGTAAAGGTTCGTGACGTCCCAGCCTTCCTTCAGCTTGTTGACGTGGATGACGATCTCGGTGCGGCCATCGGTTTCTAGGGCAATGAGACGCTGCATCGCGTCTTCGCTCTCGTCGCCACGTAGCGCCGAGTGGACCTCGGCTACCTTCCCTTTGAACCGACCGTTGAAGAACCGTTCGGATTCGACGAAATCGCGAATCCGTTTCGCCTCGATTGTGTCCGAGGCAACGACAAGTATGAACGGCAGCACCTTAGGCGCTCCGGTTATCCGGTGAAAGCGATCAAGCTCAACGGCGACATGATCGTGATGGTGAACCGCATCTTCGAGCTTGATCTGCTCCAGCTCTTGTTCGCCAACTGAACGGGGATCAAAGTCCTTGCGCGTAGCAACGGCGGGTTCCTTGACGAAACCATCGGCCATCGCTTCACTCAGCGGATAATTGTAGATGACGTTGCGAAACGGGATCGGTCGAGCGCCGACGGCTTTCGGGGTCGCCGTTAATTCCAGCCCGAGGATCGGATTCAGGCCGTCAATGGCATTGGCGCCGGCGCTCGCCCGATACCGATGAGCCTCGTCCATCAAGAGTACTAAGTCGTCGAGGCGAGAGAGATAGGCGTAATAGCTCTCCCCAATGGTCTCCTGAAGACGCTTCATGCGCGGCTTCCCACGCGGGCTTTCTTCCTTGTTGATCTTATCGACGTTGAAAATGTTGATATGTACATCTGAACCAAACAGGTCCGACGAGCGGCCGCTATCAAAGCGCACGCCGAGGCCGCTTTCGTAGTTATCGCCCGTCACGATCAGCGGCGGGTTAGCGGCAAACTCGGAAATACCTTTGAAAACATACTTCGAGCTTTCCGGAGAGAAGTCGGCAATAAGCTTTTCGTAGATCGTCTTGTTCGGCGCGAGCACGAAAAAGTGACGGCTCTGCCCGCTGAGATAGAGATACGCGATAAACGCGCCCATAAGCCGGGTTTTGCCTACCCCTGTTGCGAGGGAGAAGCAAAGTGACGGAAAATCTCGCTCAAACGCATCGACGCTAGGATATTCGGCTTTGATAATATCAAGGGCGAACTGGGCATTGGACCCTTCCGATAGATCGATCCTTCCAAGAACATCAGCTAGGATTTCAAGTGAATCGGCTTGGGGCTTTCGGAGAGAAAGACGCTGAATAATGGAGCGAAGCACTCGTTCTGTCACTTGCCGCTCCCATCAAAAAGATCGTCTTGTCGAGCAGAGGAACTGGTCTTCTTTCGGGCTTTGCGAGGTTGAAAGTCTCTTTCAACCGAGGCCGGGGACCCTTGCTCCTGATCGGGGAGGTTTGTAACGTTGAGACTGTAATCGTCCTTGCCCCATTCGCACTTTCGTAGAACGGCTTGGGGGATTTTTCGGACAGTTAAATTCGGAAAGGCGTCTGCCTTCGCGTTAAACGCTTTGCAGCAGACAAGTAATGTCCGCCCATCGCCGACGTCTTCCGAAATCGCTGCAAGTTGATCGTATGTAAGACTCTGAGTTGTAACGTACAAGAAATCAGTTTCCGATGATCGGCCCTGCATCCAATATAACGAATCCGAGGGCTGATAGACGAAACCCATTAGCTTGCAGACTGCCTGTGCAAGCTTCACAGGATCATAATATTCTCTGGCAATGACCCAGTTATCCCACGCATCTTTCTCCAAAAATGATGGCGCAAGCCGATAGTATCTAAAGCCGCCGCCGCCTTTCCAATTAAGGGCTTTGGATACGCCGCTGGCATCGACTCCATCTATTACATCGGTAAGCCTCGGGATTATGTGCGTCTCAGCGTGATCTCCTAGTTCAATCATGATCCAGCGTCGGCCCATCTTGTGAGCCACCGCACCGGTTGTCCCCGACCCTCCGAAGGAATCGAGCACCAGATCGCCAGGCGAAGTTGCCACTTCCAAGCAGCGCTTGATAAGGCCTTCCGGCTTTTTTCCTTTCTTAAAACTCACGCCGCCTTCTTTGTGAAGGTTGTTTGAAAGCAAGTCATCCCATAAGTTCGAAATGCGCTCCCCAGTCACGTAAATACCATCAATATAACGTGCTTTACTACTATAAAAAGCAATTTGCTCGCCGTTTATGAAATAGAAGTCAGCCAAATTCTCCCGTGAAGAGTGCTGAACAACATCAATCTCTTCTCGGGACTTGCGGAGGGCGTCTCTCGCATCCTCGTTAACATCCTGATCTGCTACCCGAGCGGTACGGACGACTCTATCCGAATGATCCAGAACGAACTTTTCCATATGCTTTTCGAGCCTTGCCCCGAATTTGGAATCGAGCTCTTTTTCGCTTGTGGCGTGGTGTCGGCAGAATGCCTGCTTTAGAGAAATAAATTGCCATCCTAGATGTGACCCGTCGAAATTATCGATGAATTTCGCATACCGATCATCGCGAGAAATGGCGCGATAGACATTATTATTCTTCCAAGAGGATTTGTTTTTTGCATAAATGAGAAGGTAGTTCGCAATAGAGACGACACCAGGGTTTCTCGCTTTTGGACCCGACACGCTGCTCTGCTTAAACGTCACAACAGATATTCGATTAGTGCGTCCAAAAACCTCATCAGCTAACGCAATCAGATAGCCTAATTCATTGTCGTCAATGTGAATGAAAAGCGTACCACTCTCATGAAGTAAGCGATGCAGCATCGTAATACGCTTGTGCATAAGATCAAGCCAGATGGAGTGCTCGACACCATCATCATAGTTATCAAAGGCTTCGCCAGTGTTAAAGGGCGGATCGATGTAAATGGCTTGGACCTTGCCGGCGAACTCTTGCTCCAAGGACTTTAAGCCAAGTAGGTTATCACCATGCACCAATACATTATCAAAGATATCGTGGTCAGTTATGTATGACTTAGCATGATAAGACTTTGTCTCATCTTCCAATAAAATGCGGGGCTCAAGCTGTGGTCGGTCATTCTTGCCGATCCACGTTAGTTCGAGACGCTGCTTTCGATTGCTCATGTCGCGGCCCCCTGACGCTCTCGGGTCTGATTCATTGCGGCGGTCATTACACGACCTCCCATCGAATGGTGAACAGGTCGGTCAGCTCGGGCTCAAGCTTTAGGCTCTCCTGAATTTGGTCAAGCATCGCTTCGACCTCAGCGCGGATCGCGGCGCGGCGGTCGAAAAACTGCGCTTTCAGTTTATCGCGTTTGCCTTCGAGGGAACTGATGCGCCGCTTTTCGGCCAACTTTTCCGCCATCGGCATACTGGAACCGCGCATCGCTTTTTTTGCTTCGCGGATTTCCCCTTCTGCGGTTTTGATCTCCGTCTCGAAGGCGCGTTCGAGGTCCGCGGCGTAGTCGTCAAGCTTCTCGCTTTCCACGTCCAGCCATTCGACGTTTTGCTGCTCAGCCTCGTCAAGCAACGCCTTACACCGCTCATCCTCCGCTACCTTCAGAGAGGCCTCGGGCACCACCCCTTCCACGGGTTCATTTTTAGCAGGAACGTGAAGCATTCGCTCGAAGGTTTCGGTGTGAACTGTCGTGCCGTCATCAGACACAACCGAAAGAACCATGTGCTCGCGCGTGACGGAAGGAGTATCAATCGTGAGCTTGCCAATGCGAGCCCAGCCGGATTTGCCACGCAGTTGCTCTACGTCAGCAAGTTTACCGCCTGGGTAGGCTGCAAGATCAAACCGGAGACATGAGGTTGCGTCAAAGCGTCGGTCTTTCGCGCTTGCCACGACGCTCGTCGCGAGCGTTCCTTCCAAAAGTCGGAAAAACTTCCATCCCTTTTCATCGGCCAGCGGCCATTCAGTAGTATAGGTTTCCCCCCCGTAATCGAACCGACGTTCGTTGTCGGCGTGAAAGCGAGCGTCGGGCAGCTCGGCGCGTGCGACGTAAAGGAGCTGCTTCTCAAAGTCCGAGAGGCGCTGTCCGATCTCATGATCGCGTGCCTTCAGTCGGTCAATGACCCGCTCGTCGACATGCTCCAACAGCCGCCGCCTCGCATCGATTACCTGTTCGCTGATCTCCTCTTGAAGGTCTTCTTGCAGCTTGTCGAAGGCAGCGTTGATCTGGGCTTCGCCTCGGGCGCTCTGCACTATTTCGAAGATCCGGCGCTCTATGTCCACGCCGCTCTCGATCGCACCGAGGACCTCGTCGCTCGCCCCGAACACGCCCTTAAACAAATTGAACTTTTGATCGAGCAACTGGTGTACACGACGTTCTGCATGATTTTTCAGGTTGAGAAAGTTGACAACGGTGACGTCGATTTTCTGTCCATATCGATGGCAACGCCCAATACGCTGCTCTACCCGCTGAGGGTTCCAAGGCAGGTCGAAATTGACGAGCAGCGAGCAAAATTGAAGATTGATGCCCTCTGCCCCTGATTCCGTTGCGATAAGGACACTCTTCGTATCTTTGAAGGCCTCAACGATTGCGGCTTTCATATCGGCCGTTTTCGAACCGGAAATAACGTCCGATCCTTTGTGTCGGGCCTGCCATTCCTGGTAGATCGCTTTGCTGTTCGGATCGCTATTTTGACCATTGAGCAGAGCGACATCGTTCTTATAGCCATTGGCTTCCAGCAGCTCTGCAAGATACCCCTGAGTTCTTACAGACTCGGTGAAGATCACCGCTTTGCGTTGACCGCCTTTGGACTCTATTTCGGCAAGCACCCCTGGGAGCGCCTTCACCAGCTCAATACCCTTGGCATTTTGGCCGATCGCAAGTGCGAGAGACCGGTACTCTTCCAGCTCGGTAATCTCAGCTTCCAGCTTCGCGGGATCGACAATTTGATGATCCTCAACGGGCTCATCGCCCAGTTCATCACTCACCTCATCGATCACGTCGTAATCATCGACCGTCTCGCTATCGATAGGACGCATTTCCAAAAGGCGGTCTATGATCTTTGTCAGTGTATTGGCGATGGCAAAAGTTGATGATCCGAGAATCTTCCGCACTACCATTGTTACAAGCTGGTTAGGCTTATTGCCAAAGGCGATGGTGTCCGTGCGCTGCATATATGCAGAGACACCCATATAGAGACGGTATTCCTCGGGCGATGGCTCAAACTGAATAGTAAGTCCTTGGCGCTCGGTATAGCGTATCAGCCCCGCCTGCTGGACCTGCCGACGCAGCGTGCGTTTGCAAATTGGCTCTAGGCGTTTGCGTAGGAACACAAGCCCGTTCTTGGCACCTGGGCCGGCCACATACTGGCTCCTGAACGAGGTCTCGTCGCCGAAATACCGCTCGTCGATAACTGAAACGAGACCATATAATTCCATTAAGGAATTTTGCAGCGGCGTCGCGGTCAGGAGCACCTTGAAAGCTGATTTGGTCGCGTCGCGGAGACGCTTTGCGCGGGCCGATCCGTCCTTTTTGTAGACGTTGCGGAGACGATGCGCTTCGTCGAAAACGACCAAATCCCAGTGGCCGAGCGCGATCTCGGTGTCCCTCAGGGCCGCAAATTCATATGAGGTGATTACCACCTTGTCCTTATGGTCAAACGGGCGGGCCACACCTGCCTTGCGAGCGTCATTGTAACTCTTGCGTTCAACGATCACAGACGGGAGCGAGAACTTCTCGTATAGCTCTTGGCTCCATTGCTTTCTGAGTGACGCCGGCACGATCAACAAAATTTTCCGCCGGCGCTCAGCCCAACGCTGAGCGATGACCAGACTGGCCTCGATAGTTTTTCCGAGACCGACTTCATCCGCGAGCAAAACGCCCTTGGATAGAGGAGACGCCAGCGCAAACAGCGCGGCATCAACCTGATGGGGATTCATGTCGACACGGGCAGTTGAAAGCGATTGGGTAAGAGAATCCTCGCCCGTGCCTTCCAGCGTCAGTCTGTGGGCAAAATAGGACGCTTGCTGAGGCGAGTAATATGCTTCCGCGAGAGTTGGACTGGCGCCGTGAGATAGTTCCAGGCGAGCGCTTTCCGCTTGGACTTCATTGCCAACAGCCGCGCCAGTTTCGATCCATTTCATGATCACGGCACGATCGAAGCGCCAAGACCCGCCTACCTTAAAACCCGGAATTTTCGAGTCGGCAACGAGCTTATAAACGGTCTTCTCATTGATTTTGAGCATGTCGGCGAGCTCACGGATCGTCAGTACATTTTCCATCATGGCGGCATGCTGCGACAAACCGAAAATGAAAACAAGAGAAAATCGGAGAAAATTAGAGAAAACTTTGATCCCTATGCCGGGCCGAGCCTTTCCAGCCAAGCTCACTCCAACTTAAAATTGTTGAAGCGCGACCGCCCTTCGGCAGCGATCAAGGGCGCGCATCATATGATATTCGACCCCTTGCTCACGGATGCCAATTTCTCTCGCGATTTCCCGATACGTTTGGCGCCGCAACCGGTGCATCAGAAATATGCGCCGCGTGCGACGTGGCATCGCCAGAATTGTCCGTCGCAACCCACGTCGCAAGTCCGATGCTTCCACTGCCCAAGCCTGTTCGGGGCAAGTGGGTGCGTCACGCTCATCATCAAAAAGAAACAATCCGGTTTCCTTGCGCCTTCCTTGGCGTGCTCGCTCAATGACAAGATTGCCAGCAGCGCGAAATAGATAGGCGCTCGGGTTCTCAACCCGATCGAATGCACCGGTACGAAACATCCGTGTGAACGCTTCATGCGTGAGGTCCGAGGCCTCCTCACGGCCCACTCTACGCCTGAAGAAATGAAAGAGCTGCCTATTCTTGGACCGGTAGAATTCGTCGAACGACGTGAAAGAGCCGGGAGCGGTCATGGCCGTTCTCCCTGCCTATCGAGCGAGGGCAGCGGCGCATCTCGTGAAGCGCGATAAAGGAGGATGCCGGATTCTATCCGATCGAGAATAAAAGTATCGCGCTCCGCCTTTGCTCTGCGAATGTCGGCTTTAGAATACACCTCCACATCGACCGAGCAGCGGTTGCGCAGTTCTCTGTCGATCGTTGACCGTGCCCGCCCCCAACAGCGTTCGTCGGTAAAAAGCGGATGGTTGACGATGAGCCAGAATTCGTAATCGGAAAACTCTATCGTCCGACTGTCTTCGTACCAAGATCGCCGACCGTAGGGGCCGATTAGGATGATCCGCTTGATCTGTCCCGGCTCCGGCGCTTGAATCTGCGATGGATCAAAGAGGCCGCGCAATATTCTGGTGATGCGTTCGATCTCGCGCTGCTTGCGTCGGATGAGGTGGCCGACGCGCGCCATCACGACTTCGCGTGCATATACGTCGTTTGAATGCGGAGTATTCATTTGCAGCTCGCACCGCGGCGGTCCGCGCATCGATGCGCGGATGGGCAAGCGGTGTTCGCTGTGGGGCCGCCGAGGCGGCTATCAGCAACCGTCCGACACGCGGCCGGACCTACATGATGCCTGGCAGGATAATCCCCGGAATGACCGCCAGTCGTTTCATTCCGTGCGGTGGATCATGACATAGTCCCTAAGCACCGGCAAGTGACAAGGTCTCGGGACTGGATAACTGAGAGATTGACGAGCGCTGAGTGCCGGCCAATGTATGCTTGGCAAAAAAAGGAGACCCCTGTGGCACTGGTACCAGATGGTCGAGAAGTAGATACGGAAACTGGGGTAAACAGGTCGGGGAAGGACTTGGAAGGCAACCCTGTTGTCGTAAGTGGTTCGTACGAAGCGGTCCAAGATTATGGCTGGCGAACCATTTGGGGCGCAGGCGAAACGAAATATGGGCGGGGCGTATACGAGCAAATCGGCGATACCCGTCTCGTCCGCGTTACGACCGCGGACTGCGCAGAGGAAGAGTCGGAGGCTCCGGAGTGACGCCGGTCCCCGTCCGGTGCTTACTCGCGCGTCGCGGCCTCAAGCGCTGCGATCTTCTCGGAGCAGACTTGATGTACGGCGCGGCCGAGCTCCTCGACGCGTTCGCCTAGCCATAACAGTTCGTCCTCGCTGATTTTGTAGTGCTTGGAATAGCGAGCCTTGGTGTAGGCTTCCTTCAGCTTCTGGAACATTGCCCGTTCGCGATGGGTGTCTTCCGGCCAGATGCCGTAAAGACGGCGGTCCAGCCCCTCAGCCAGCGAACGCAAGAATGCGATGTTATGGTTGTAGGGCGTGTAGAGAGTCACTGTTAGTAGGACGCAGGAATACAGCCGCTCGGTCGCCTGATGAAGTTCAAAGGCTGCAATTTTACTGCGCCCGCGCTCCATCGCATGTTTTGCTTGATCGTAAAAATCCATGGCGCTGGTCAGCCACTCGTCGAAATATTCCCTAGCGGCTTCCAACGCCTGTTCCGGTGTCTTTGGCTTCGGCGTCGCCAGTTCTCGGTCATCGGCTGCGTAAAGCGCGATTCCGTCTTTCGCGACCTCCATGAAGAAGACGCGGCCGTGCGAGAGCCCGTCATTCACCTCGTGCAGGCTGTGGACGATAAAATTGACCGGCGTGTGGAGCGTCTTCTCGATCGTGTAAGCGCGAATGAGCCGTTCCTCGGCAGTCGCCCAATAGGCGGCGCGGTCGGTCATCTCTTTCTGGCTGACGATGACGAGGATGTCATAGTCGGATTTGTATTGGTTCGCCGAGAGCGGCGCGTCGACCCAGTCGCCCCGCGCGTGGCTGCCGAAGAGAATGATCTTTAGGATGCGGGCGCCTTTGCGCGGTCCAGTGGCATTCTCGGTCGTGCCCCGAAACTCGTCGAAGATTGTCTCAACGACGCGCTCGAGTTCGCGCTGCTTGGCGGCAGGAAGGTGATCGACGTCGGTTCGCATACTCATGGAATCTTCGAGAAACTGTAGTGGTTTGGCAAGGACAATCGGGTAGCCGGTAGACTTCTCTGCTGAGGGTCATTTTCCCAAGTGGCAATTGGAAAGGCCCTGAAAACTAGGTAGGCTCAGCAACCTGAACTCCAAACGTAGGAGAGGAAAAACCGTGGGCAGGCCGCCGAAGCATGACCTCTCGACTTGGACTGTGGTTAACGATTTTCCCGATCCGATTCCTGTCACAGAAGCGGAGGTTGCCGTGTTCGAACGCTGGTTCGGCGACCTTTTCGACGAATTGTTCGACCCACCCGCGCCGCCTTCAATCGCTCCCGACACAAGTGCGTATGTAGAAAGCACGGACGCTGAGCCTCTGTGGTCTTGGCCCGACCTGCCGTGAATTCGCCAGTAAGGATGAAAATCCATTGGATGTGACATTCAATCAGATGAGCGGCGCCATAGGATCGTTGATTCTGATCTGGTCCAGGATTGAAGGATCTGCTCGCGATGACGTCGTTCGGCTCTTGGAATTTCTCCCGGCCAAGGCGCACGGCATCAAAGCTGTTATAGGAACCTGGGAAGACGCTGTCGTCGAGGCGCAGCCAACGGGCACGCTTTGCGCCTTGCTGGCGGCAACTCTCAGATCGCAGCTTCAGGGGCAGCTGGATATCCGCAACGGGATTTGTCACGGGCTGATCGGAATTATGGGGTCAGTCGGCGACGCGCCTGCAGCGTTGAGTTGGGAGTTGAATGGACAGATGCACTCAATCTCCTGGGAGGAACTGCAATCGTCGCTTGGGTGGCTTTCCAAGATTCATTTCGCCTTCTCGATGATCTCGAATCCGGCTTTGGATCGCCTCGACTGCAGGGTGGTCGACAATATCGAGAACCGAGAATGGTGGCGGACCGAGTTTGGTCTGGAACTGCCGTGACCTTGACACCCTTGGGAATGCTCTCGGCCAGCGCACCCTCGGCTGAGAGGTCAAAGGCCGAAGGCGGCATGGGATTTGGCTAGTGCCGAGCCCGCTGTTTTTTGAGCATCGGCCGCCGGCATCGCAGCATGTGCGATTGCCGTCTGCACGGCGCCAGCGCGCTCATTGATCGCCGAAACCAACTTCGCACGATCATTGGTGAAGATCGTCGCCGACTGCTTGGCGCGCGAAATGCCAACATAGAAGCTTTTCTGGTCCACGAGATTGGTAGCGCGGCTGTCGGCGTGAATGATGACATGGTCGGCGGTCCGGCCCTGCGCCGCGAAGGCGGTGTCGACATAGCCATGCGCGACATGCCGGTCCCGCGCCGCATCGACGTGCAACGTCTGGACCTGCCCTCGCGAACCCCGCACGGTCGCAGTCTTGGCATCGACATCGACTGCCGTCACCTCCGCGCGTGCTCCATTCACGCGACCGGCCTCGCGATCGTTGCGGGTGAACCGAATGCTGTCGCCAGTGCGCAGTTCGAGACGCTGTGCCTCGAACACCTGCACCTTGCCGGCACCCCATTGGCGTAGGCGCCAGTCGATCTCGCGTCCGTCTTCCGATCGCAGCGCAACTGCCGCCTTAGCGGGATTGACGCCCTCTACCCGGAACGCCTCGCCACGCGCGACGCCTTTGTCGGCATAATCCTGCGTGAAGCGGACGACATCGCCCTTGTCATAGCTCAGCGGGTCGCGCGCTTCGGCGCGGGTCAGCCCCTTGTTGACGAGACTTTCCACGGCCACCGCAGGCCCCCTGAGTGCGCCCGCTCGGTCTAGCGCCTGACGAATATCAGCGGTCAAGGCATCGCGGCCTTCGCGCGAAGGTTCGATAACTCGCGTTCGGGCACGGCTCGCCCTGTCCAGACTGGCATAGCGCTCGGCGATCGCGGCGAAGCGCTCGCCACGGTCGGGCCCCTCGATGATCGCGCCGCCACCGCGATCGAGAGCCGCGAGCGCCCTCTTTGCGTCGCCCTCGATGGACGCCAGCACCGCGTCCTTAGTAGCGCTGTTCGTCTGCCGGACAATCTCGCCAAGCGTGGCGGTTTCCATACCTGCGGTCTGAAGCTGGGCGAATGCCGCGCCGGCTTCGACCGATCCGAGCTGCTTCACGTCCCCGACGAGGACGATGCGGGCATCATGCTTTTCGGCAAGCTCGAACAGTCGGGCCGTATCGCGAGCGGAGAGCAGCGAAGCCTCGTCGACGATCCACGCGGCGAGCTGGCCGGGTTCGGAGCGCGCGGGCGACAGCAGATGGCGGGCGACCGTGTCGCCGCGCGTCCCGAGCGCCTCGCCGAGCACCATCGCCGCCGATGCCGTCGGTGCGAGCGCAACGACCGACACCCCGCGCGCCTCCGCTTCGCGGGCGAAGGTCGCCAACACGGTCGTGGTCTTTGCCGTCCCGGCATAGCCTTGCACCGCGGTGATCCGGGTACGGCTGGTGAGAAGCTGCTCGGTCGCGGCGCGCTGATCGGCATTCCAGGCAAAGCCCGCGCGCTCGGCCTGCCGTGAGGCCACTGCGACCGCTTTCGCCGCAGCGAGCGGCGACGCGATGGGCGCGAACGCGCCGCGCCCATCCGCCTCGATCCGAAGCAGCGTCGTCTCGGCGGCGATATTCTGGCGGGTTGTGAATCCGGCGAACTCCGCGCTACGTCGGTCAAGGAAGGTTCGGTCGACGAGATCGCCCTGTGTGCGGGCCTTCTCGATCGCCCGCCCGATCTGCGCATAGCCGATCTTCCCAAACCCGACACGCCCTGATTCCTCGTGCAGGGCCGCTATCGAGAACACCGACTGCCGCTCACCGAGCTTGTCAGCGGCGTGGGTGACAGCGCGTTCAGCGGCGCGCGCCTGCTCCAATATTCCTCTGCCGCTCGCAGCATTCGCCTCCGCGTCTCGGGCGAGCGCACGCCGGGCGTTCGAATCGAACCCGGCGCGGTCAGCCGTCGCGCGCCAGTCGGGGACAAGTGCGCCATGGTCGGTCGCCACCTTCGCCTGCCGCGTGTCGAGCGCTGCGACCTGCTTCTCGGCGGCACTGGCTTCATCTCGCGATGTCCCGCGCTCGCCGAGCGCGGCCTCGATCTCGGCGCTACGGGTGCTGAATGCCGCCATGACGTCGGTCGAGACGCCCCTGATTTCGAACATCGAATCCCTGCCCGTCTCGATCTCATAGCCGAGTTCGCGCACCTTGAGCGCGAGTTCCTGCCGGTAGATGGCGCCGATCTGCTTCTGGAGCTGATAGATCGCGCGCGGTTCGAGACTCCGCCACGAGCCATCCTCGCCTTGGGTCGCATTCATGATGACATTGTGGGTATGGAGCTGCGGGTCCTGCGCCCGGCTGGTCCCATGCTGGAAGCTCGCGACGACGAGCTTGCCGGTGGCTTCGCGCGTCACGCTGCCGCCATGCCGAACGCGCGTCGCGGCCATATGCGCCTCGACATGCCCGAGCGCGGTCTTCACCGCCTGCCCATGTGCCTCGATCAACCGCCGGTCGCCCGCGACCTCGGCCATGATCGACATGGACTTGGGCGCGCTCAGCGTCACATCCCAGCCGGGCCGATGTTCGAGCTGGCCGTCACGCACCGTGCCTAGCTGCTGGCCCGCGACCTTGCCGTCGAGCAGTTCGCGAAAGGTATCGCGATCGACGTCACCCGACAGGCCGAGTTCCTCCGCGCCCTTGCCATGCCATTCGGACGGCGACAGCCCGCCGTCGGCGTAATAATCGTCAGCCTCATAGTAGCTGCTCGCCTGCGCCGAGCTGGTCAGCGCCGATACCGACGCGACCATCAGATTGGCCCACCATCGTCAGCGGGCGGAGGCGCTGGTGGCTTTTTCCTTGCCTTCGGCTTTTCGACGACCGGCTCCTCGGCCGGCGGCGTGACAGCGCTTTTGGGCTCTTCTTTGGGCGCCGCCTCCAACGACCGGTGCCAGAGGGTCGTCTCCGGATTCGCTGCAACGAAAGCGGGCTGGCGCGGCTCGCCGCGTTTCTCGATATGGTCGGCGGTAAGCGCGATGCGCGCGACGGGGAGCCCATCGGGGAACAGCAAATAGCCCTCATAGCGTGCAAGGCGGAGTTCGCTTTCGAACACGGCGGGACGGGTCGTGCGGTGGCGGCCGAGCGTCATCCGTGGCTTGTCGTCGCCATCGCCAAGCGCGCCGGTCATGGTCTGGATCTCGACCTCGCAGGTGCCGATCGTGTCGCTCGCCCAGCGCCGGGACTCGCCGTCGCCCATCTGGAGGAAGAGCTTGGTGTTGCAGCAGCCAAGCATGGATTCGGCAAGATCGTCACCATAGCGATGCCGCATCTGGCCGACGCCCTGGAAGGTCAGGACGACCGCCGCCCCGAACTTGCGGCCCTCGGGCAGAAGGCGGGTCAGATTGTCGACGCGGGGCAAGTCGGCAAGCTCGTCGAGCAGGAACCAGACGCGCCGGTCGGATGACGGAGCAAGGCCCAACATGGCGCTCGCGGCGCATTCGAGCCAGCACGCAAGCAAGGGCTTGAGCGCCGCAAATTGTTCTTCCTTCCGCGGCACGAAGATCCACGGCTTGGCGCCCTTCTTCTCGTCGACGCTGGCGATAAACTCCCGGAACGAAAAGACCTTCTCACCCTCTTCGGGCATCCGAAGGAACTGAATCAGGTTCGCGGCCTTAGCGAGCATGAAGAGCACGCTGCCGGTGGCGCGGTCGGCGTCGTCGGAGAAGGTGCGCGCCGACGACGTGTCCTTGAGCCAAGTCTTGAGCTTATCCTTGTCCATCTTCTGCAGCGCTTCGAGCAGGTCGGGCAGCGTGCATTTCTTCTCCTTCCACAATTCCCGGATCATGTTGGCGACGAGGATGCGGCTCGTCTCCAGCCAGACGTCGTCGTCCTGCTTCCCGGTTTCGGTAACGAGCTGCTGCGCGATGCGATCGGCGTCGGCGGGGTGGGCGATCTCGGCGAAGGGCGACCAATAAACGCAGCGGGCATCGAACGGATTGAGGATGATGTCGCCGCACTCGGGCCGGTAATAATGGGCAATGAACTCGCCGCTGGTGTCATATACCAGCGCGGCTTCGCCGCGCGCGGCGATCCCATCGAGCATCTGGCGCAGCACCGTCGTCTTGCCGCTGCCGGTCGTGCCGACCATCGCCATGTGCCGGGTTTCGAGGCGGCGAGGAAACGGGACGGGACCGATTGCCAGCGGATGCGAACCGGCTTCGGCTCGCGCCAGCTTCACAAGCTCCCTCTCGGTCGTCACCTTGGTGCCGTCGATCACGCGATCGCGTAGCGCGCGTTCGCGTCGACGCGCGGCGACATCGCGGAGCAGGAACAGGCCTGACAGCCACGCGACAAACCCGAACATCCCGCCGCGCAGGACAAACGACTTGGCGATGCTCGCCCGGCGGACAAAATAGGGATCGGTCGCGACCGTGCGAGCGGGCGTCAGATAATCTCTCCCCTCATAGCGGATCACTATCCCGGGATCGCCGCCGTCGCCTGCAAACCATGACAGCATCTTCGCGTGATAATGGGTGCCGGTGTCCCGAAGGATGCTCGGGTCGAGCATTAGATAGGGCGCGGCCAAACCGCTCAGCGCGATCGACGAGACCAAGATCGCGAACTGTCGTTTGAACCGCCGCGTCTGACTGTAGCGAAGATGACGCCGCAGCGTCTCGGCATGAAGCCGGATATCATGAGGCTCGCTCATGGCCGTTCCCCCGCTACCGCCCGTTGCCGGTCATAAGCCCGGTTCGTCTCGGCGGTGATGATGTCATCGCTCTTGCCGCCTCCCATCGCGGCACTTCGGGCATAGCAATAAGCGGCGCAGGCTGTGTGCAGGGTACGGTCGAGCATGCGTTCGACATCAGCGAGGCGCGTGCTGATCGAAGCGACCTCGGCGACCAGTTCGCGATCGTCTGAGCTGCCGACGGTGGGATTTACCTGCCCGTCGATCCCTGTCTTCACGCAGCGGCGGAGCATCGCGTAAACCGTCTTGCCTTGCCGGTCGGCGAGTGCGCGAAGCGCCATGTCGAGCGCCGCGGGCAGGCGGATGGAATGCTGGACGGTCTTCATCGCGCCGCCTCCCTGAGGGTGCGGATCGCACCCTCGGATTTTGGCAGAATAGCGTCACTTCGGCGAAGCGGCGGCAGGGCGCACTCTGATCGCACCCTCGAAAAGTGGCGGAAAAGCTGGATGCACCCGTGCGTGAGGTGTGTATCCAAATTACGGGTCCGATGCGTAGCATCGCGGCCCAGCGACCTTGCCTCAAAGACGTCCGTGTCAGACATGATCCGGGCCCTCCTTGACGGGGCGCTTCACTTCCCCGCGAGTGACCCAGTCAGCGATCATTGCCTTGGCTTCGCGGTCGGCCGATTGGCGGTCATATGGATTTACGGCTGGCACAAATTTGCGGCGGCCATTGTCCGCAAGCCAAGCCAGGATCGCGCGTTCGATAGCTCCTCTCATATGATCACGAAGGTCGTTGGCCTCGAAAGGATCGAGATTAATCGTGACGCCGTTGCTGAAGATTTCACCGCCCAAGGGGAGCGCGTGATTGCCTGCCAGTTGAAGCGGACCGTCGATCTGGCAGTGGCTCACATCGCCATCATAGACCGCCAGCGGAGGCCGCTCGGCGTAGCGCCAGAAATTGATCGCGGCGCGGTAAGTGTCGCCGTCCTCGCCATCTGCGAGCAACTTCTCGATGATCGGACGCATGAAAGCCGCAGTCCGCACATCGGCGTCGAAATGTAAGTTGGACGTCTCGCGCGAACCAAAGATGCGGGCGAGCGCATTGCGAATTACAGACATGGTCTGCCCTCCTGAAATCGGTTGTGTTGGGGATGGTGCGGGCGAGGCATTCGCCGCGCCGGTATCAAGCTTCACGGCGCCCCTCGGTGAGCCGTGTGATCGACGCAGTCGTGATCAGCGTGCGCGTGCCGATCTTGAGCGCATCGACCTGACCGGTCTTGATTAGCTTGTAGATGGTGCTCCGGCCGACGCCGAGCGCCTTCGCCGTGCGGTTAATCGAGTATGCGAGTTCATCCATTGTCGCCTCCGTTGGAGCGCCGCGATGCGGCGGGCGACAGGATCATTTGCAGCTAAGCGCCGACAGTTCCAACAGCATGTGGATGCACCGGAAATCTGCCGTTCGTGGCTGTTCCCCGGTAATTACCTACCTCCGGAAACCACGCAAATGCGTGGTTCCCCGGTAATTCAGAGCAGGATTAAGACGAACGATTTTTCGCGATCGTCTCCAGAATTTGATTTGCGTAAGGCGCAAGCTGCGACTGGCTCGGCACCTTCAGGCGTCTGTCGCGATACCAATCCTCAAGCAACTCGATGATTTCCTTCTGATTGCCGCGCTTCTTTGAGATGTCGAGCGCCCGCACCTTTGGGTGATCAATCAGCGCGATGATCGCATTTGTGTGATCATATTGCTTCGGTGCGCCCTTGCGATTCGGTTCCGCCTTGGCATCAGCGATCAGTTTGTCGACGTCCACTTCCAGAAACAGTTCGCGCGCGAACCAGAGGCCCACCGGTCCGAAGAGCGCGTTGCGGATGGTGTCGCCCTTAGCCACATGGGCGGCGCGAAGCTTGCCGAAGAAATAGCGATGATCGACGTAGCGACGTTGGCCATTGCGAGCGAAGTAAAAGGCGCGCGGCGTCGATTCGCGTTGGAGAATGACGAACAGGCGTTCGAGATTCCGCACGGCCGGGTCTTCCACGTCCGCGTATGCGGGCTCCTGAGGTGCGGCAGCTTTCATCCCGCCATACTGAAACACGCGCCACGATGCGGCGACGGCCAGCATTGAACCGAAGCATCCCAATCCGATCAGCGTGACGATTTCGGCCCCAGGCGTTTCACTCCAAGTGAGCGCGATCCCAGAAAGCAGTGTAGCGACGGTTGCTGAAGCGGTCGCCGTGTACGAGGTAGATAACAGCCAATATCGCTTCTGGATGACGCGCCAAGCTTCCGCCGTGATACGGTCGAGCTCGGCAAGTCCCGCTTGGTCATCCGTGCTGATGAATCGAGCCGCGACGATGCGGAGCGGCAATACTTCCTTCCGGTCGTCCACCATCTTCTCCTAGCGAGGGAAGTCTACATTGCCTCCATCACGGAGCTGACACAAATAATCGCTCCACCACTGGGCCATCTCGACGCGTTCCGCCCAATAGGCCGACTGGTTATATATGCGCCGGATGCTCCCCGCGACCATGTGAGCGAGGGCGCGTTCGATGGCATCGGGATTCCACTTACCCGACTCGTTGAGCAGCGATGAGGCGGAGGTCCGGAATCCATGAGCCGTCATTTGCTCCTTAGAATAGCCAAGACGGCGAAGCGCTGCGTTGATCGTATTGTCGCTGATCGGCCGCGCCCGTGTTCGTACCGAGGGGAACACATATTTGCCGCTACCAGAAAGCCCACGCATACTTTCCAGAATCGCGAGTGCTTGGCGCGACAATGGCACCGCATGCGGTTGGCGCATTTTCATCTTGGCTGCGGGCAGCGTCCAAACTGCCTTCGCGAAGTCGATTTCTGTCCATTCCATCTGGCGCAGTTCGCCGGGCCTCTGAAAGACATGCGGGGTCAGTTTGAGCGCATGCATCACCGCTGGATCACCCAGATAGCCCTCAATCGCACGGAGTAGGGCGCCAAACACAAGCGGGTCGGTGATCGCCGCGAAATGCTTTACGGTCGGTTGTATGAGCGCGCCAAGCAACATCTGTGCGGGATCGCGTTCGGCTCGCGC
>SEFZ01000106.1 GCA_004173185.1 Sphingomonadales bacterium
TCGACGGCTTGGCAAGCAATCTGAAGCCCGTGCAGCCGCGGCGTGTCGTGCGCGGATCCTTGTGGGTCGCCGCGGGATGGCTGGGGGCCGGTGCCGTACTGGTCGGACTGTTCGGGGCGAGGCACGATCTCGCAACGGGCGCGATGCCGCCGCTTTCGATGCTGGCCTTCTGGTTGGTCGCCGCCGCGGGCGTTGCCGCAGCATCGAGCGCGCTGCGCATGGGGTTGCCCGGCGTGGGGCGGGACTATGGCGGCTGGCGCTGGGCGGTCGGCGCATTGCTGTCGTTGCCGCTCGCGGCGCTGTTTGTGTCCTTCGGCGATACGCATGCTCCTACAGAGGCGGCGCGGCTGGGTTTCGATGTACATTGTCTCTTGCAGGGCATCGTTTCAGGGCTGGGCGTCGGTGCGGCGCTGTTCCTTTGGCTGAGGTCGAGCGCGCCCACCTCGCCGACGCGCGCCGGTTGGATCATCGGGATTGCTGCGGGGGCGGCCGGGGCAACGATAATTGCGCTAATGTGCTCAAGCGATGACCTTGTTCATATCACGCTCTGGCATGCCTCCGCGGTGCCGCTGTCAGCGGTGGCCGGTCGGCTGATCCTGCCCCGGTTCCTGCGTTGGTGAGCGCCGCGCTCCCGACATAGTTTGCCGGGCGTTGGCGGCGTGCCGTCGGCTTGCCCGCTAGTACCGTACCGAGCATCGCAACATGACCAATTCCGGCCGAAACGCGAAATTTTGACCGAGCTAAGCGGAGCAAATGAACTCGACCACGGCTCGATTTTTCTCGCTTCATTCCAAAGATGCTGGTGGCGATCCTGACGGGTCGCCACCTAGACTTGAAGGAAATCGTTCCAGAAAAATCTAAATCCGCCAGTCCGCCAGCCGCCATTAGGGGCAGTTCTTGCCAATTGTTCCGAGCACATTGCCCTGCTACAGGCCCACGCGAGATAACATAGCTTTCGAAGGGAAAGGCGCATGGAGGATACCGAAACGCTCGTCACGCTGACTGCGGACATCGTTGCCGCGCATGTCAGCAACAACAGCGTAGCAATATCGGACATTGCGTTGATCATCCGCTCGGTTCACGATGCGCTTGCGGGTCTTGGCACGACAGACGTTCCCGAAGTCAGACAGGAACCTGCTGTCTCCATCCGCGCCTCAGTGAAACCCGATTATATCGTCTGCCTCGAGGACGGGAAGAAGCTTAAGATGCTTCGCCGCCACCTCATGACGGCGTATGGCATGACGCCCGATGACTATCGCGCGAAATGGAACCTGCCCAAGGATTATCCGATGGTCGCTCCCAATTATGCCGAAAAACGTCGTGTTCTTGCAAAGGCTATCGGCCTCGGTACCACGGGACGCGGCGGCGGCCGAAAGCCAGCAGCGCGCGGCCGCGCTAAAGCAAATTAGCGTCTTCGTGTATTCGGATCCAACACGTCGGTAGCCGGGTGGCCGTCCTAGCAGGGCAGGTTGCAGGCCAGTCTCACTCAGATGCATCCGGGTGGCAGCTGCTGGCGCCGCTAATC
>SEFZ01000045.1 GCA_004173185.1 Sphingomonadales bacterium
CCCCCTCCCCCGCCGCCCAATCATGGCGAGCCGGCATTGGCTGGCGGCTATTCGAGCAATCTGCCGGTCGCGTACAAGAAGCGTTCGTGGAAATGGCTGACGCGCAGCATCGCGGTGTTCGTGGTGCTGTTCATCGTCGCGGTGGCGTGGCTGGCGCTGACTGCGCCGCTTTCCAAATCGCTCCAGCCGCCGGTTCCGCCCTCGATCACCCTGCTTTCGGCCGAAGGAAAGGAGATTGCGCGGCGTGGTGCGGTGATCGCCGCGCCGGTCGATGCGGCAAAGCTGCCCAAGCATGTCCGCGATGCGTTTATCGCGATCGAGGACCGGCGCTTCTATCGCCATATGGGCGTGGATCCGCGCGGGATCATGCGCGCGTTCGTCCATAACATCACCAGCGACGATCGCTCGCAGGGCGGCAGCACGATCACCCAGCAGCTCGCCAAGAACGCGTTCCTGAGCTCGGATCGCACGCTCGGGCGCAAGGCACAGGAAGTGCTGATCGCGTTCTGGCTGGAAGGCTGGCTGACCAAGGACGAGATTCTCTCGCGCTACCTTTCGAACGTCTATTTCGGCGACAATGTTTATGGCCTCGAAGCCGCCGCGCAGCATTATTTCAGCTGTAGCGCGACCGAACTGACCGTTAGCCAGGCGACATTGCTTGCCGGGCTGGTGCAGGCGCCGAGCCGCCTTGCGCCCACCGGCAATCTGAAGGGCGCGCGCGACCGGCAAAAGCTGGTGATCGGCGCGATGGTGAGCGCGGGCCTGCTGACCAAGGAAGAAGCCGCGCAGGTGCGCCCCGCGGTACTCAAGCTGGGCAAGACGCGCGATTTGCCGAGCGGGACCTATTTTGCCGATTGGGTGCTGCCACAGGCGCGCGACCGGGCGGGCGAAGTCGCGACCGAGCAGACCGTGAAGACGACGCTGGAAGTGGCCGCGCAACAGGCCGCAGAGCGCGCGGTGAAGAATGCCGGGCTCAACAAATCGCAGGTGGCGGTCGTCTCGATGCGGTATGACGGGCGAGTGATCGCGATGGTCGGCGGCAAAAGCTATGCCGCCAGCCCGTTCAACCGCGCGACACAGGCGCGACGCCAGCCGGGATCGACCTTCAAGCTGTTCGTCTACCTCGCGGCGCTCCGCGCGGGGATGACGCCGGACAGCATCGTCGACGATTCGCCGGTGCAGATCGGCGACTGGAAGCCATCGAACAGCGACGGGCGCTATGCAGGCAAGATTTCGCTGCGGCAGGCGTTCGCCAAATCCAGCAATGTCGTGGCGGCGCGGCTGACGCACCAGCTTGGCGTGGCGGCAGTGACGCAGGCGGCGCGCGATCTGGGCATTTCCACGCCGATCGGCAACGACGTGTCGATCGCACTCGGCACCTCGACCGTGTCGCTGCTGGAGTTGACAGCGGCCTATGCGGCGGTGGCGAATGGGGCGTATCCGGTGCGTCCGCAGGGACTGAACGACGACGAAGCCGCGAGCGACTGGCTGGCGCGGCGGCTGGGCGCACCGCAGCGTTTCTCGGCACGGCAACTCGATCAGATGCGCGAACTGCTCGCGGCGGTGGTCGAGAGCGGCACTGGGCGCGGCGCGAGCTTGCCGATCCCGACTTTTGGCAAGACCGGCACGACGCAGGACAATCGCGACGCTTTGTTCATTGGCTATGCCGATGGGATCGTCACCGGCGTGTGGCTGGGCAATGACGATAATTCGCCCAATCCCGGCCTTTCGGGCAGCGGCCTGCCCGCGCGGATCTGGCGCGATTACATGACTCGGACGCTCGACCTGCGCATCCCGCTGGCAGAGCCGACCACCGAGCCCGATAATTTCACCATCGATCTGGAGGATGTCGTCAACGGCGTCGGTGCCTTTATCGACGGCGGCGGCATCCGCACCGAGGTTTTTCCGGTGAATCCGGAAGAAGGCGAACCGCCGATCGATCGCGACGCTCCCTACGATTCGATAGATCCGCGGATCCGCGGGCCGATCGATCGATCGCGCCCGCCCGCACAGAACGAGCGCAACTACGACCCCCGCTTTGACCCACGCTTCGACTCACGTGGCGACCCGCGCTTTGACCCTCGTAATGATCCGCGCAGTGACCCGCGCGGCGAGCGCCGTTGACCTGAACCGCAGGCACCCGCAAGGATCGGGAATGCGCTTCTTCTCCGACAATGCCGCCCCGGTCTGCCCGCAGGTTCTCGCCGCGCTGGGAGACGTGAACGTCCTCGACACCGCGTATGATGGCGATCGCTGGTCGCAACAGCTCGACGGGCGATTTTCGGAGCTGTTCGGCACCGACGTGCGCGCTTTGTGGGTCGCGACGGGAACGGCGGCGAACAGCCTTGCGCTTGCCGCGCTTTGCCCGCCGCATGGCGGGGTGGTGTGTCACAAGGAAGCGCACATCAATGTCGACGAATGCGGCGCGCCCGAATTCTATACGCATGGCGCCAAGCTGCTGACCGTTGATGGTCCCGGCGCGAAGCTGACTCCGGAGGCCATCCTTGGGCTGGTCAGCGGCTTGCGCAACGACGTGCACCAGGTGCAGCCGCACGCCATCTCGATCACCCAGGCGACCGAATATGGGATGGTCTACACGCCCGCCGAAGTCGCCGCGATCGGCGCGCTGGCAAAAGAGCGTGGGCTGGGGCTGCATATGGACGGGGCGCGCTTCGCCAATGCGGTGGCGCATCTCCGCTGCGCGCCTGCGGACGTGACGTGGAAAGCGGGCGTCGATGTGCTGAGCTTCGGCTTTGTCAAAAATGGCGGGATGAGCGCCGAGGCTTTGATCTTCTTCAAGCCCGAACTGGCAGCGGCGACGCTGTATCGCCGCAAGCGCGCGGGGCTGCTCTCGTCCAAGGGACGCTATTCGGCGGCGCAGATATTGGCGATGCTCGAGGGCGATTTGTGGCTGGCGAATGCGCGCGCGGCGAACGCAGGCGCGCGGTTGCTGGCCGAGGCGGCGGGCGAGCGGCTGGTCTATCCGGTCGAGGCGAACGAAGTGTTCCTGAAGGTGAGCGCAAAGGAGGCTGCGAGCCTGCGCGCGCTGGGCTTTGATTTCTATGACTGGGGCGTCGGCGAAGCGCGGCTGGTGGTGAGCTGGGATCAGGCCGAGGCGGCGATCCGGCCGCTGGCGGATGCGATCGCCGCGCTGTGAGCGAACCCGCGCCGCAATCGACGCGCCTGACGGTTCTGATCCCGTTCGCGATCGTCACGCTGATCTGGGGCTCGACATGGCTGGTGATCAAGGATCAGCTGGCGACCGTGCCGCCGAGTTGGTCGGTCGCGTATCGCTTTACCATTGGCGGCGTGGCGATGCTGATCTGGGCGGTGATGCGCAAGGAGCGGCTGGCGCTAGACGCGCGGGGATTGGTCTTCGTCTTCCTGCTCGGCTTTGCGCAGTTCGTGCTCAACTTCAATCTGGTCTATCGGGCCGAGCAGCACATCACGTCGGGCGTGGTCGCCGTGGTGTTTGCCTTGTTGCTGGTGCCGAACGCGATCATGGCGCGGGTGTTTCTGGGCCAGAAGATGGGGCCGCAATTGCTGATCGGATCGGCGGTGGCGATTGCGGGCGTGGCGCTGCTGTTCCTGCACGAAGCGCGGCTGAGCCCGGCGGGGACCAGCGCGACGCTGACGGGAATCGGCCTGTCGCTGATCGCGGTTTTGTGCGCGTCCAGCGCCAATGTGATGCAGGCGACCGAGACTTCGAAGGCTTATCCCATGTCTACGGTGATCGGCTGGGCGATGCTGAGCGGGGCTGCATGCAACGCGGCATTTGCGCTGGCGACGGTGGGCGCGCCGGTGTTCGACACGCGGCTGAGCTATTCGCTGGGGTTGCTCTATCTGGGCGTGCTCGGCTCGGCCTTTACGTTCAGCCTGTATTTCCGGCTGATCCAGACGATCGGCCCGGCCAAGGCGGCCTATACCAGCGTGCTGATCCCGGTGATCGCGATGCTGCTGTCGACTCTGTTCGAAGGCTATGTCTGGTCTTGGCTCGCGGTGGCGGGCGCAGTGCTGGTGATGGCCGGACTTGTGATCGCATTGAGGGCGCGCAGGCCCAACCGATAGGTCGCGAAACGCGGGCGCCAGTTGAGGATGCGCTTGGCCTTGCCGTTCGCGACGCGGCGGTTCTCGGAATAGAAAGCGCGGGCCGGGGGGCTGAGATCGGCCTGTTCGAGCGGGATTAGCGGCGGCGGAGTCAGGCCACGCAGCGCGCAGGCATAGGCGATGACATCGGCCTGTGCGGCGGGTTCGTCGTCGGCGAGATTATACGCGCCGGACGGTGCGTTGAAGCCCGCGACCACGCCTTCGATAATGTCATCGACATGGATGCGGCTGAACACCTGTCCGGGTGCATGGACGCGAAAATCGGGGATGCGGTTCAGCGCCGAGCGGCCGGGGCCGTAAATGCCGGGCAAGCGAAACACGCGCGCGCCGAGCGCGAGCCACACCGCATCCGCCTCGGCGCGGGCGGAGCGGCGCCCTGTTCCGGTAGGGGCGTTCTCATCCACCCACGCCCCTTGGGTATCGCCATAGACGCCGCTCGACGAGAGATAGCCGAGCCATGCGCCGCTGGCGGCGAGCATCGGCGCATAAGCGGTGAGCACGGGATCGGTATCGCCGGGCGGGACCGAGGAGAGGATATGGGTGGCGTGGGCGATCTCGAAATTGGTGCGATCATTATCCCGAAAATTCTCACGCGTGACGGTGACAATGCGGGCGTCGGTCAGCCGCGATGCCAGACGAGACGCGGTGTAGCCGGGGCCGAAGATCAGGAGGCGCAATTACTGTGCTCCATAGCCCTTGAACGTCACGCCGAAGAAATCGCCCTTGTTCCAGCGCGGACGCTGATCGGCATCGGCCAGGTCGCGGGTGACGGCGTAGTTCAGGCGCGCGAATTTGGCGACCGAGGGCCAATCGAACGGCAGGTCGATCTGGTCCGAGGGCTTGTGATAATGTTCTGCGAGAAAGGTCTTCTGCGCCTCGTCACCCGCGCCGCCGGGGCCGCTGTCGATCGAGACGGAGGGGATGCCCGCTTTGACGAAGCTATAATGATCCGAGCGGACGAAGAACATTTCTTCGGGTGCGGGATCGGGGACGACCTTGAGCCCTTCGGCGGCTGCGGCTTTGGCGACGATCGGGCCGATGCTCGAACGCTCGGCACCGAGCACGACGACATCCTCGAGCTTATAGGTGAGGATCGGCATATCCATGTTGACGTTGGCGACGATGCTGCCCTTGGGCACGACGGGCAGATGCGCGAAATAGTCCGAGCCGATCAGCCCCTTTTCCTCGGCGGTGAGCGCGATGAACAGGATCGAGCGGCGCGGGCGCGTGCCTGATTTCTGAAAGGCGCGGGCGACTTCGAGCATGATCGAATTGCCCACGGCATTGTCCATCGCGCCATTATAGATCGCATCGCCATTCACTGGCTGGCCGACGCCGACATGATCGAGATGCGAGGAAAGGACGATATATTCGTTTTTGAGGACCGGATCCGATCCTTCGAGCAGGCCGATCACATTGTGGCTGTCGCTGGTGGTGGCCGAGGTCTTCGACGTGACAGACAGCGAGCCGAGCAACACGCCGGTGGGGAGTTTCTTGCCTGCCTTTTCCGCCGCGATCACATCGGCCCATTTGAGCCGGCTGCCCGCAAACAATTTCTCGGCGCCAATCATGCTGACAAAGCCGACCACCGGCGCGGCTTGCGCGCCGCCGAACAGCTTGCCGTCAGGCCCGGCCCAGCCGTCGCGGGGATAGTCCCAATAAGGCGCGATCACCTCGAAGGGATATTGCGCGCGCGATTCGGCGCTTTCGAGCAGGATCACGCCCTTTGCGCCGAGCGTGGCGGCGTACGCCGCCTTCTGATCGTAATCGGAAAGATGCGCTTCGACTTCGCTCGGCAGTCCCTTGGGCACGCCGCCGAGCATCGCGACGATCTTGCCGCGAACGTTCAGTCCCTTGAAATCGTCGATCCCGCCTTGGGGATACGCGATGCCATAGCCGACGAAGACAATGCCGCCGGACGCCGCGAAATCGGCGGCGCCGCCCGCAGTCGCGCTGATATAGTCGATGCCCGGCTGGAGCGGGATCGTCTCACGCCCGCGCAGGAGCGCCCATTTGCCCTTGTCGGCGGGCTTGTAGGTGGCGAGCTTGACCGGCTGGAACCAGCGCTCCCCCGCCCCGGGCTTAAGCCCGACGGCGGCCATCTGCGCCGCCATATATTCCGAAGCGATATTGAATTCGGGCGTTCCCGCCTCACGCCCACGCATCGCATCGGACGAAAGGAATTGGACGTGCGCCTTGAGCGCCGCCTGATCCGCCGGCAAATCCTGCGCCGCGACGGGCGCGGCGAGGAGCAATAACGGCAGGACCGCCCGAATACGCTTCACTTCGCCATCGGCCCCTTGAAGGTGAGGCCGAAGAAATCACCCTTGTTCCAGGTCGGGCGCTGATCGGCATCGGCGAGCGCGCTGGCGATCGCATAGTTGAGCTTCACGAAGCGCAACCCCTGCGTCCAGTCGATCAGGCCGATCTCGTCCGAGGGCTGGTGATAATGCTTCTCGAGGAACTCCTTCGATGCCGCAGCACCCGGGCCGCCCGGCCCGAGATCGAGCGAAACCGAAGGGATGCCCGCCTTGACGAAGCTATAGTGATCCGAGCGGACGAAGAAATTCTCCTCCGGCATCGAATCAGGAACGACCTTCACGCCTTCGGTTGCAGCAGCGGCGGCGACGACTTCGCCGACCGAGCTGTGATCCGCGCCGATCGCGACGAGATCCTCGAACGCATAAGTCAGGATCGGCATGTCGAGATTGACGTCGGCAACGATCGAACCGACCGGGACGGTCGGACTGGCCGCGAAATATTCGGAGCCGACCAGCCCCTTTTCTTCCGCAGTCACCGCGATGAACAGCATCGAGCGGCGCGGCTTTTTGCCATCCGCCCGGAAGCGCTTGGCGACTTCGATCATCGCGGCCGTGCCGACCGCATTGTCCATCGCGCCGTTATAGATGGTGTCGCCCTTATCATCGGGCTGCCCGACGCCGACATGATCGAGATGCGCCGAGAGGACGACATATTGATCCTTGAGATCGGTGCCCGGGAGCATGCCGATCACATTATTGCCGGCAACCTTGGTGATCTCACTGTTCGCGACACCCTCGGCCGTGACGCCGATCGGGCCACGCGGGAGCTTGGTGCCCGCTGCGTCTGCGGCAAGCACGGCATCCCATTTGATCTTACTGCCCGCGAAGAGCTTCGCTGCGCCGTCAAAGCCCAGATACATGAAGGGCGGCGCCATCGGGCCGGCGGCGGCACCGTCCGACCAGGTCATTGACGGGCGATTCCAGAAGCGCGTGGTGGCGACGAAAGGGAACTGCTTGTGGCGGGTAGTGCCCTCGATCAGGATCACGCCGATCGCGCCACGCTCGGCGGCAACGCGGGCCTGTTCGTCGGGCTGGGCGAGATGCGCGCGGGCATCGCCATTGGTGATCGCCTTGGGCGCATCGCGGATCACCGCGACGATCTTGCCCTTTACGTCCAGGCCTTTGTAGTCGTCATAGCCGGTGGCCTTGTCGACCACGCCATAGCCCGCGAACACCACGGGCGCATTGAGCGCGACCTTGGCGATGTGCGGGTTACCACGGGGGAAATAGTCCTTGCCCCATTCGAGCTTGGTGACGGTCTCGCCGCGCTTGAACGACAGGCTGCCATGATCGGCCACGTTGAACGAGACGAGCGGCACCGGCTGGAGCCAGCTGCCGTTCGGACCGCCGGGCTTAAGGCCCGCCGCAAGCATCTGCGCCGCGACATATTGCTCGGCGATGGCAAGTTCGGGTGAGCCGGTCTCGCGGCCCTTCATCGCGTCAGACGCGAGGAAAGCGACATGCGCCTTGAGCGCGGCTGCATCGACGGACAAATCCTGCGCCGCGACCGGAGCCGCGACGAGGAGCGTGGTTGCAAGAAGGAACGCGCGGATCACTTTTCCATCGCTCCGCCAAAGAAGGTGCCGAAGAAATCGCCCTTCTTCCAAACCGGCTTCTGATCGGCATCTGCGATCGCGCGGGCGATGCGATAGTTCACATCGACGAAGCGCACGCCCGATTCCCAGTTGATCCGGGGGCTCTGGACGACTTCGTCCGAGGGCTTGTGATAATTGTTGGCGAGGAACGCATCGACGGCAGCCTTGCCTTCACCCTTTTCGCCCGGCCACAGGAAGATCGAGGGGATGCCCTGCTGGACGAAGCGATAATGATCCGAGCGGACGAAGAACGCTTCCTCGGGGCGCGAATCCGGCGAAACGGTCACGCCGATTTCAGCCGCAGCCTTGGTTGCGATCTCACCGATGGTCGAATGCGCAGCGCCGAACGGCACGACGTCCTGGAACGCATAGTTGATGATCGGCATGTCGAGATTGACGTTTGCGACGAGATTACCCTTGGGCAAAGTCGGGTTGTTGGCGAAGTAATCGGCACCGACCAGGCCCTTTTCCTCGGCAGTAACGGCGAGGAACAGGATCGAGCGGCGTGGCGCCTTGCCGCTTTCCTTGAAGCGCTTGGCTTCCTCGATCAGCGAAGCGATGCCGACGGCATTGTCCATCGCGCCGTTATAGATGGTGTCGCCGAACGCATTGGCCTTGCCGACGCCGACGTGATCGAGATGCGCCGTCAGGACGACGGTTTCCGCCGACAGCACGGGATCGCTGCCCTTGAGCATGCCGGCCACGTTATAGCTGGTGAACGGGCTGACTTCGGTCTTGAGGCTGACCGTCAGCGTGCCGGGCAACTGCACCGCCTTGAACACCGACTTGTCGTCCATGGCGAGCTTGAGGATATCGTCGAACTTGGCCTTGCTGCCGGCGAACAGCTTGGCGGCGCCCGCTTTGCTCAGCGTGCCGAGGCCCGGCGTCGCTGCGTTCATGACATGGCCGGTGCCGTCCGCCTTGGCCCAGCCGACGCGCGGGCGATCCCAGGCGGTGGCGAGCATCGCGAACGGCGCATTGCCACGACCCGCGGTGCGCGGAGATTCGAGCGTGATGAAGCCGACCGCGCCCTTCTTCATGGCGATCATTGCCTTGCCACCAGCGGCGCTCGACAGATGCGCGCGCTCCTCGGGCGGGATATTGTCTGGCGCGCCGGGGAAGAAGGCAACGATCTTGCCCTTCACATCGACGCCCTTGAAATCGTCACGGCCGAAACCGACCAGGCCATAGCCGACGAACACCACTGGTGCGGTCACGGTGTAATCGAGCTTGTCGGGGTTGGCCGAGGGATAATAATCCTCGCCGAACACCAGTTCGGTAGTCGCCGCGCCCTTTTTCGGGGCCAGCGTCATTGCGCCCTTGCCGGCGGGCTTCCAGCTCAGCAGCGGCACCTTTTGCAGATACGAGCCCTCATCGCCCGCCGGTCGCAGGCCGGCTGCGTAGAATTGCGCGGCGACATATTGCGCGGCGATGTCGAATTCGTTGGTGCCGGCTTCGCGCCCCTTCATCGCATCCGATGCGAGGAACATGACGTGCGCCTTCATCGCGGCCTGATCAGCAGGCAGCTCGGCATTCAGGATCGCATTCTTCTCCGGCGTTGGCAGCGGCGCGGCCAGCGGGGGCACGGCGGCTTGATCCTGAGCAGCGGCGGGCAGCGCAAGCATCGCGGCAAGCGCCAGCGGAGCAGAGTATCGAAGCATGGTGAAAACCTCTCGGGAATAGCGGTGTGCCGCAGGACTAGCACGGTTCGTCGGACGCGCAAGCGCGCAAGCATTTCCGGTTTTTAGCATAGCGGTCCGGTCGGTTGGTGCCTATCTGATCCCTATGGCAGATGCACGCACCGCAACCCAGATTCCCAATATTACGCGCCGTGAAGCGTATCGCATGCCCGATTGGCGCGTGCCCGAGATCGCGCTCGACTTCGATCTCGATCCGGCAAGCACCCGGGTTCGCGCGACGATGCAGGTCGAGCGCAATGTTGCGCACGACCGGCCGCTGGTGCTCAACGGCGACGGGCTGGAGCCAAGGGTGGTGCGCGTAGACGGGCTGGACGCCGAATGGCGGATGGACGGCCCCGATCTCGTCATCGCGCTGAGCGGCGACGCGCATGAGATCGAGACCGAAGTGGTCCTCGCGCCCGAGCGCAACACGCAGTTGATGGGGCTTTATGCGTCTGGTGGGAATCTGTGCACCCAGTGCGAGGCGCAGGGCTTCCGCCGGATCACCTTCTTCCCCGACCGGCCCGACGTGCTGAGCAAATATCGGGTGAAGATGACCGCCGACAAAGCGCGCTTCCCGGTGCTACTGGCGAATGGCGATCCGATCGCGTCGGGCGATCTGGAGGGCGGCAAGCATTGGGCCGAATGGCACGATCCCTTCTTCAAGCCATGCTATCTGTTCGCGCTGGTCGCGGGCGATCTCGTCGCCAATACCGGCAGCTTCGTCACCATGTCTGGCCGCAAGGTCGATCTGGGCATCTGGGTGCGCGAGCCCGATCTGGCGAAGACCGATCATGCACTGGCGGCACTCAAGCTGAGCATGGCCTGGGACGAGAAGGTCTATGGCCGCGAATATGATCTCGACGTGTTCAACATCGTCGCGGTCGACGATTTCAACTTCGGCGCGATGGAAAACAAGGGGCTGAACGTCTTCAACAGCCGCTACATCCTCGCCGATCCCGACACCGCGACCGATTATGATTATGATGCGATCGCCGCCGTGGTCGCGCATGAGTATTTTCACAATTGGTCGGGCAACCGGATCACCTGCCGGGACTGGTTCCAGCTTTCGTTGAAGGAAGGCTTCACGGTCTTTCGCGACCAGAGTTTCTCGGCCGATCAGGGCAGCGCCGCAGTCAAGCGGATCGAGGATGTGCGCGGACTGCGCGCCAGCCAGTTCCCCGAGGATTCGGGGCCGCTCGCGCACCCGGTACGCCCCGACGAATATATCGAGATCTCGAACTTCTACACCGCGACGATCTACAACAAGGGCGCCGAAGTCATCCGGATGATGGCGACGATCCTCGGCCCGCAGAAATTCCGCGCGGCGACCGATCTCTATTTCGATCGCTTCGACGGGACGGCCGCGACCTGCGAGGATTTCGTCTCGTGCATGGAAGAAGCGGGCGAGGTCGATCTGCAGCAATTCCGCCGCTGGTATAGCCAGGCGGGTACGCCGCGCGTCACTGCAAGTCTGGTGCAGGAAGGCGGCAAGGCGCGGCTCAAACTCTCGCAGATCGTGCCGCCGACCCCGGGCCAGCCCAACAAGCAGCCGATGGTGCTGCCGCTCAAGGTGCGGCTGTTTGGTGCGATCACCGGGCGGCCATTGTGCGACGAGCAACTGGTGCTGTTGCGCGAGCCCGAGCAGGAACTGGTTTTCGCGAACCTGCCCGAGACGCCCGTGCTGTCGATCAACCGCGGCTTCAGCGCACCGGTCGTGGTCGAGACCAACCGCAGCGCCAAGGACCTTGCCTTCCTCTCGGCGCATGATGACGATCCGTTCGCGCGCTATGAAGCGATGCAGCAGCTGATGCTCGACACGCTGGTAGGCTCGGTCGCGACCGGCACCGCCGATCACCAGCCGGTGATCGACGCGGTGCGCAACACGCTGCTGGATGCAGCGCTCGACAGCGCATTTATCGCCGAAGCGGTGCTGCTGCCCTCGGACAGTTTCATCGGCGATCAGATGGCGATGGTCGATCCGCAGGCGATCTTCGACGCACGCGAAGCGCTCCGCGCCGATCTGGGCAAGGCGCTCGAGAAGGAATGGCGCGCGGCCTATGACGGCGCGCAGGCCAATCGCTTCGAATATTCGCCCGCGGCCAAGGGCGCACGGCGGCTCAAGAATGTCGCGCTCGGCTATATCGGCGCGAGCGGTGCGCCGGATGCGGCGGCGCTGGCCTATGCCCAATATGAAGGCGCGGACAATATGACCGACCGGCAGGGCGCATTGTCGTCGCTGGTCAACGGCAAGTCGGACAAGCGCGAGGCGGCGCTCAGCGCTTTCTACCAGCGCTATGCCGGCAATGCGCTGGTGCTCGACAAATGGTTCCAGACCCAGGCGCTGTCGTCGCGCGACGATGCGGCGGAAGCGGTAGAGGCACTGGCGCAGCACCGCGACTTCACGCTCGCCAACCCGAACCGCGCGCGGGCGCTGATCGGCGCGTTCAGCGTCAACCAGCGCGCGTTCCACGATCCTTCGGGGCGCGGCTATCGCTTCGTTGCGGACCAGTTGATCGCATTGGACAAGCTCAACCCGCAGACCGCGGCCAAGCTGATCCCGCCGCTGGGGCGCTGGAAACGCTTCGATGCGGGCCGCGCCGCCAAGATGCGCGCCGAGCTGGAGCGGATCGTCAACACGCCGGGGCTGAGCAAGGATATGTTCGAGCAGGCGACCAAGTCGCTCGACTGAACCAATCCTCCCCCGGAAGGGGGAGGTTTTAGGCCATCACATTCCGGCCGCGCTGCACGACTGCGGTGTGGCCGATGCTTGCCTTGAGCGAACGTTCGAGGATCGTGTCTACGAACACCCAATCGTTGCTCACCTTTTCGGGCGTTAGCGTCACGGCCATATAGCCGCGGCGCGAAGTGTCGCACCATTTCAGCTCGGGGTTGGTCTCGACCAATGCGCGGGCGATGACCTTGGGATCGGTTGCGGTCGAACCTTCATAGCCCGGCGAGCTCACCGCGTGACCCGCGAACTCGACGCCGGCGGGCTTGCCGTCCTGCCCGAGATCGAACGCCCAGGCATTGTGGCTGTCGCCGCAGAGCACGATAAGGTTCGCGCCCATTTTCTGTGCCGAGGACAGGAAGCGGCTGCGCGCGGCGGGATAGCCGCCCCAATTGTCGAGATCGGCGGGGAGGCCGAGCTTGCTCGCGGTGACGCCGGCAGTGACATATTCCTGCACGCGCTGCGGTGAGCCGGGCTTGATCCAGTCCATCGCCTGAAGCGGCACGCGGTTCTTGCCCATGATCGTGCCGAAGCCGACGACCTGCCATTTCTGCCCGGCCTTCACCGAACGCGCCATCGCACGCGCGAGCCAGGCTTCCTGCTCGGTGCCGAGCATCGTGGCGGACTTGTCATGCCATGCGCCGTCACGGAAGGCAGTGAGCGCAGCGATCGGATCGGCAGACCGCAGCATCGGCCCGATATCCGCGCCCTCGCTGCGCGCAATCAGGCGGGTGTCAGTGCGGAACAGCGTGGCGAGGCCGCCAATGTCATAGCTGCCCCACGGCGTTTCGGAGACCGGCATCCATTCGCGCCACACCTGCATCGCGGCGGCGCGGCGAGAGTTCCACTCGCCTTCGTTCGCCTGATGGTTTTGCGCGCCGCCCTCCCAGCTATTGTTCGCGCTTTCATGATCGTCCTGCTGGACGAGCATCGGCTTGTTGGCGTGGAGCGCCTGGAGATCGGGATCGCTGCGATAACTGGCGTAGCGGAGGCGATAATCGGCGAGCGTGAAAATCTCTCCCGCGGGCAGCGGCACGCGACCGTCGACCGCGCCGCCCTCGGGCGAATAAGCGCCCTTGGGATATTCGTAGAGATAATCGCCGAGGTGGATTGCGAGATCCACATCGTCGCGCATCGCGGCATGGGCATATGCGTTGAAATAGCCGAACGGCAGATTGGAGCAGGAGAAGACCGCGATGCCGAAGCGCTTGGCATTGCCCACCGGCAGCGTCCTGGTGCGGCCGACCGGCGAGATGCTGCCATCAGGCCCGACGAAGCGATAGAAATAGCGCGTGCCGGGCGTGAGGCCCTGTACGGTGATCTTGGCGGTGTGATCGCGCCACGGCCCGGTGACCATCTCGCCGCCGGTAACGATCCGGGCGAAATCCTGGGTAAGCGAGACTTCGGCGCGGACCTTTGCTGCGCCGCTGCCAACCGGCACATAGCGCGTCCAGAGCAGCATCGTCTCCGGCCCCGGCTCACCGCTGGCGACCGAATGGGTGAAGCCGTTGCCGAAACCCTGCCAAACCCCATGCCCCTGGGCCCCATGTCCTTGGGCAAAGCCCGGAATCGTGAGCGCGCCCAGCCCCAACGTGCCAGTGAGGATCAGCGAGCGGCGGTCGATGCGAAGCGGCATATCCAGAATCCCTATTTTTATGGCACTTGTACCGCACTTCGTGACAGCAGGATTGCACATGGCTAAGATGCCAGAAACATTACCGCAACAAGGCTCAAATCCTGACCCGTTCCCGCTGCCGATTTCCGCTTTAACATGAACCTTTTAGCACCCGTGACCACGGCCGGACGCCTTTCGGTGCTCGACCGGCTGGAAGCGATGCCGCGCTGGGCCGTGCTGCTGTTCGTCGCGATCGTCACGCGCTGGGCCGCCTTTGGCAACCCGGTCACCCATGTTGACGAGGAATTTTATTTCGTCACGGCGCAGGGGATGCTGAACGGCGCGCTGCCGTTCGTCGACATCTGGGATCGCAAGCCGGTTGGCCTGTTCGTACTCTACCTCCCCGCCGCGGCGCTCGGCGTGCCCGCCGGCATCTGGTTCTATCAGATCCTGGGCACGATCAGCGTGGTGGCGACCGCATGGCTGATTGCGCGGCTCGCAGAGCGCGCCGGATGGGGCAAAGGCGCGCTGAGCGCGGCGATGCTCTACCTGTTTCTGCTCGGTTTCGGCGACGGGCATAGCGGTCAGGCCCCGATATTCTACAATCTGCTGGTGATCGGCGCAGTGTCGCTGGTCATCCCGCGGCTGGGCGAAGTGAGCGACGATCGTGGGCGCGTGCTGCGCGCCTGCGCGGCGATGCTGCTGATCGGGATCGCGCTGCAGATCAAATATTCGGTGCTGTTCGAAGGCGGCTTTCTGGGCGTCTGGCTGATCTGGCACGAATGGCGGCTGAAGACGCCGGTGGCGAAGATCGTATTGCGCAGCGCGCTCTACGGCTTCCTCGCCTGGGCACCGACGATTGCGGCGTGGCTCGCTTATGTCGCGATGGGGCATGGCGATGCATGGTTCTACGCCAATTTCGGATCGATCCTCGATCGGCAGAGCGATCCCTTCTGGGTACTGGTCGGCGCCTTCCTGAAGGTCGCGCTGATCCTCGCCCTGCCCCTGATCGTCAGCGGACTATCGCGGCACATACCGGCGAGCGACGAGAATCAGCCGCATATCCGGCATCTGCTATATGGCTGGCTGATCGCCTCGGTCACCGGTCTTGTTCTGTTCGGCACCTGGTTCAACCATTATGCACTGCCGGTGATGGTCCCCGCGAGCCTGTGTTGCGCAGGGTATCTGGGAGCAACTGCGATCGGTCGCCGCTACGTGACGCCGCTGATGCTGGCGTGCGCGGCTTTTGGCGGCATCTACACGACCTGGAGCGCCCGATGGCATCGCGGCAACGCGCAGCAGCTTGACGCAATCGCAACGGGCATCGGCAAGGGGCCGGGCTGCATGTATGTCCATTCCGGCAACACCATATTTTATGCTTATACCGGGCGCTGCATCGTCAGCCCCTGGGTCTTCCCCAGCCACTTATCGCGCGAGCGCGAGAATGGCGCATTGGGCGTCGATCAGCTTGCCGAGGTCGATCGGATATTTGGCCGCAACCCGCCTGCTATCGTGGTGACGCGCAGCGAATATCATGGCGAGCGGCTGATCGTTCGCCGCCGCGTCGAGTCGCATATGGCGCGGCTGGGCTATCGGACGAAGGGCAAATGGCCCCTCGGCAGCACAATGATTACGGTCTACGAATTGCCGTTGGCGCGAAGCGTCGCACCGCCGCGCTTGGCTGCGACCAGCTCCGAATAATAGGCCATTAGTTCGGCGGCGTGATCGACGTCGCTGCGCACCTTGCCGGCCGCAACGCGGGCAGCGGCCTTCAGGATCGGCTGGTCCCGCTGGAACAGGCGACGGACCGCATCGGCCGCCGATTGTGCATCGCGCGCGGCATAGGTTTCGGCGAACAGCGGCTCGGCGATCTCGGCAAAGCCGCCTTCGTCCGGCCCTATCAGCGGCAGCCCGGAAGCCAGCGCCTCGGATGCGACCAGCCCGAACGGCTCGGCATCCGAACCATGGATCAGCGCATCGCAGCTCGCCATGATCCGGGTGAAGCGCGCACGATCATAGACCGGACGGAAGATCTTGATGTGCGGCGAACCCGCGATGCGCTGTTCGAGCGCGCCGCGCTGCGGACCATCGCCGATCAGCGCCAGCCCGACGGGCAGGTCCGCGCCCGCCGCTTCGGCGGCGTCGATCACGAGCGGCCAGCGCTTTTCCTTGTGATGGCGGCCAAGACCCAGCAGCAAATGTCCCTCAGGCGGAAGCCCCAGCTGCTCGAGCATGTCGACGCGAAGCTGCTCGTCGCGCTGATCGGGGGAGAACCATTGGCGCTCGATCCCGAGCGGCATCGAAGCATGTACGGTCTGGCCGCGCCTGCGGAAGCGCTTGGCGAGCGCCGGGCCGTTGGTCACGAACGCGTCGTAATGCTTCAGGAAGCGGTTCATATATTGGGTATAGAAATCGAACGCGCGCTCGACCTGGCGCGGCGTTGCGATCGCATCGAGCCAGCGCTGCGGATAGGCGCCGATCTGGTCACCATGCGCGAAGAATACCTTGACCGCATCGCCGCCGTGCCAGCGCGCCACCGTCCATGCCGGCAGCCAGGTGGAGCTGCACTCGACCACATCGGGCTGCAACGCATCGAGCAGCGCCCAGACGGGCTCGTCCTCGACGAAAATGCCGTAATTCTTGTCGAACACCAGAGGGGGGCATTTGACCCAATAGATCTTGCCGCCGCCGGGGCGCTCCTCGAGCGAATCTTCGAGCGCGGGCGCGATGACGATCAACTCATGGCCGAGATCGGCCATGATCCCCATCTTGCGATCGAGATAGGTGCGCACGCCGCCGCCGGTGGGCGAATAGAATTCGTTGAGATCGACGACGCGCATCAATCGTCACTCTCTACCGGGCCGAAGCCGCCAAGGCCCCGGAGATATTGGAGACGCACGGTGATCTGGCCGCCCTGTGACGGCACATTGACCAGCGCCTGACGCACCTTCGGCCTGCTGCGGCCGAGCTTCTGGTTGCTCGGAAAGCCAGCGCCATCCTGCCAGAAATTGAACTTGTTCTTGCCGTCGCGGTCATGCGTCAGCAGCACGGCCCACTGCCCGGCATAAGGCGGGCGAATGCAGATGCTGACCGGACCGTTGCCGCCCGGCGTCTGTATCCAGGTGCGGCGGAACGGCCGTCGTTCTTCCTTGAGGCTGGTATCGTCGCGCAGGAAATCGGTTTCGTTGGGCGGATATATCTCGATCTTGAGCCGCCCGGTGCGATCCTTGAGACCCTCCACATTGACGCGCAGCATCGGCCCCGAGACGAAGTTGCAGCCGCCCTCGACCGGATCAATCTGCACCAGCACGGGCACCGGAGCACCTGTACTGGCGAGCAGCGAAAGGGCGGCAGCCCCGGTCATGCCCGGATTTTGGCAACCAGCGATTGGATGCTGAACCCACCGATCAGCGTGACGTGGCACAACAGCACCAGCCCGGCGACCAGCGCCATCAGCTCCGAAAGTGCCGTGCCCTGGCCGATCAACACGCCGGCAATCGCCGAGAAAGCGAGTTCCTTGCTGGGGATCAGCGGCAAGCGCCATACGAGCAGGCGGCCCGCGGACATCAGCAGCCAGAAGCCGATCGGCACGCTCGGCATTGCGAGATGCCATGCAAAGGCGATCACCACCGAGCCGATCACGATGCGCGCGCAATGGATACCGAACACCCAGGCCAGATCAGGCGTGGGCAGCGAGAAGACGCGCTTCGAGAAGATCAGGAAGGGGAGCGACATCAGGATGAGGAGCGCAACCGAGCCATAGGCATAGGTCTGATAGGTCGGCGTGAGCAGTTCGATGCAGAGCGGCAGCGCGATCGCCATCACTGCGAGCGTCACTGCGTTGCCGGCGATGGCCGACAGGATCATCACATCCTTCACCGCGCCAAAGGGCGCCGCGACCATCTGGGTACGCTGGCGTGCCCAGGCATAGAAATAGGCCTCACCCGAATAGCCGAGCAACACTTCGTTCGCGATGCGCTTTTTGTGGAGCGCGGCCATCCCGTCGATCGGGATGCGCCACAGCCGCCGGAAGATCAGATAATCGAAGGTCGGCGGGCCGAAATAATAGACCAGGAAAGCGACATAGAAGAGCGGATTGGTCGGCAGGCTGCGGGCAAGCCCCGACAGGCCCGAACCGAACAGCTCGCGGCCAAGGCTCAGAATCATGAGCAGCGTCAACGCGCCGCCCAGAATCATGGGCCAGCGGCGCTTGATCTTCTCGACAGGCTCTAATCCTGCCAAATCGGGCACCGCAGCATGCGGGGCTTCGACGACATTGGTGTTCACCGAAGCCTCCAAATTTGCTTCATTCACGAATTAACTGTTCCGATACCGGGACGACGAATGGATTTCGTTTTGTTTCCATAATGTCGCAAACCAGTTGCTCCCAAATTGCGACAAAGCGCCGGAATGGCAGGCGAATACGGTTTATTACGGTGGCGATTTGGGCGCTCCGATGACATTCTACAAGAGATTATGTTGCACTGCACTTATTCCAAAAATGCACAGATCATTCTGACCTATGCGCAGCGTCTGCAGGGCGGCGGGGTAGAGCGGGCGATGCTGCGCATGGCCGATGGCTGGTTGAAGGCCGGGCGGCGCGTCGTGCTGGTGCTAGGCAGCCGGGAAGGGCCATTGGCCGCCGAGATCCCCGATGGGATCGAACTGCGCGAACTGGGTAGCGGCGAGCATAAGGCGCTGTTCTCGCTTGCCGACCATGTGCGCGAGGTGCGCCCCGACGTGATTTTCTGCCCCGGCAATCATTATACCGGCATCGCCGCGCTGACTCGTTTGCGACTGGGGCGGCAGAGCCCCCCGATCGTGGCGAAGGTCTCCAACGCGTTGGTTCGGCCCGAATTGGGCGCGGTTGCGGCTTGGGGCTATCGGCGCTGGCTGCGGCTGCATCCGCGCTTTCTAGACGCTGTGGTCGCGATGACGCCCGCAATGGTGGCGGAAGCGGTGGCCGAGATGCGGATGCTGCCCGAGCGCGTCCACGTCATCGCCAATCCGCCCGCGACCGCGCGCGCCGATGCCGCGCCGGTGGCGCTGCCGCAGGGGCGCTACATGATCGGCGTGGGCCGGCTGGAGCCGCAGAAGCGCTGGGACCGGCTGTTCGCAGCGATGCCCCGGCTGGCGGATCAGGAGATCAAACTGCTGCTGCTCGGCGACGGCGGCGCCCGGGCGGCACTGGAAGCGCAGGTGGCGGCTTTGGGGCTGAGCGCTCGGGTGTCGATGCCCGGCCATGCGGGCGATCCCCTGCCCGCCTTGCAAGGCGCGGCGCTGGCGGTGCTTACGTCGGATTATGAAGGCGTGCCGGGAGTGTTGCGTGAGGCGCTATCGGTGGGGACGCCGGTGGTGACGACGGAATCGAGCGTGGCGGTGCGCGAGATTGTGACGTCGGATGCGCTGGGAAGCGTCGTGGCGCGCGAGGATGCCGATGGGCTGGTCGCGGCGCTGGATCATTGGCTGGTGCCGGGACGGGCACGGCCCGGGCCGGTGGTGGCGGGGGGCGATCCGGTGGCCGAGTATCTCGCTTTGTTCGATTCGCTAGTTCAGGCGCAGGCGAAGCCCCAGCCATAAAGTGCGTGGAGTTGCGCGTTCGATCACGCCGGGGCCGCTGATCCCGGCTTCGATCCGGGCGTCTGCGATGTTTTCGGCGCGGGCTTCGAGGGCGAGGCTGGGGGTGATTGGCAGCGCAGCGGCGGCATCGAGGGTGAACGCGCCCTTGAGGCGGCGAAGATTCTGGTCGTCCTCGAACTGCGGGCCGATATAGCGCGCGGTCGCCGAGATGCCGTCCCAGCCGAGCGTAAAGCTGGCGTGGTGCCGGGCGGTCTGGGCGGGCTGGAGCGCGCCGACTTTCGAATCGACATAGGCATAGGATGCCGAGGCGCTGAACTTGCCCGCCTGATAGCGGCCATCGACTTCGACGCCCTTCGCTTCGAGTTCGGGCAGATTGCGGCGCTGGCGATAGACGCCTGCGGCCGAGACGAAGCCGACACCGGGAAAGGTGCCCGGGCCATTAGCGACGAAGACGTTGGCGATCGCACCGGTCAGGCGGTTCCAATAAGCGGTCGCGCGCAGGGTGACCCCGGCGGCCGGGCGAAGGTCGATGCCCGCTTCGGCCCCGGTCAGCCGTTCGGGATCGAGCGCGGCATTGGCGGCGACGGCATCGGCCCCAACGCGGAACGGGCGGTAGAGTTCGTTGAGCGTCGGCAACCGCCAGCCGCGATAGGCTGCGGTGCGCAATGTCACCCCGCCCAGATCATAGGCCGCGCCGATCCGGCCGGTGGCCTCGGTGCCGTGGCGATCGGCGAAGCTGGTGTCGGTCAGCGCTGCGCCGCCGGTCAGCGCGCGCTCGACCAGCGAGCCGCCGGTGATGCTCCAGCGATCGAGGCGGCCGCCCGCGCTGAGCGTCAAGCCGTCCGATTCGTAGCTGGCGTCCGCGAAAGCGCCGAAGGTCGCGCTTTCGCCGCCCGCGACGCGGCGGCGGGTCGGTGCGCCCGCTACATAGGTGTAAAGTTCCTGCGTGCGACCCGAGACCTGCCGGATATCGCCGCCGAGCCGCAGCGTGACGCCGCCGCCGACGGGCGGCTCGATCTCGAAACGGCCCCCGATCCCGGTGGCGGGGACATTATATTGGTCGAGCGTCGCGGCGGCAGTGGTGCGGGTGTCGTTGATGCTGGCAAAGCCGCTCGCGAAGCTGCGGGTCTGCACATATGCCAGCGCCGACCAGTTCCATGCCCCGCGATGGACGAGGCGGATGCTGGCATCGGCGCCTTCGCTCTTCACCCGGGTGAAATCGACGCCCCGGTCGCGGCGATCGGTGAAGCGCGAAAGATTGGCCTGAAGCTCGGTGCCGCCGAGATCGATCACACCGCGCAGCGCGACGCTGGCTTGTTCGTAGGGCGCGGCGCGATCGACCGGGCCGCGATCCTCGGCAACTACGGGGATGAACCCATCGCCGCGGGCATATTGCCCGGCGAGGGTGACGAAGCCGCTGCCGAGCTCGACTGCGCCCACGGCCCGCGTATCGAAACTCTCACGGCTGCCATACGCGGCGCTGGCGTTCAGCCGGCCGAGTTCGGCGGGCGAACCGCTGGCCAGCTCGATCGTGCCCGCAAGCGCGCCCGGCCCGGCATAGCCACTGCCGCCACCACGGGTGACGCGCGCGGAGGACAAGCGCTCGGGCAGATACGCGGGGAACGCCACCCAGCCGCCGAACGGATCGGCCTGTGGCACGCCATCGAGCAACAGCAGCGCACGGCTGGAAGCATTGCCGCCGAGGCCGCGCAGCGTGACGCCCTGACTGGTCGGGTGCGCCGAGCGAGAATCGGAGCGGCGGAATTGGGCGAGACCGGCGGTGTCGCGCAGCGCGTCCTCAAGCCGCCCGCTGGCAGTGCCGATCAGGCGCTCGCGCGAAATCTCGACAACCGCATAGGCCGCATCGCCGGGTGGCGGCGCAAGGCCCTGACCGGTGACAAGGATCTCGTCGGGATCGCGCGGCGCTTCTTGTGCGACGGCGGGAGCGGCGAGCAGCAATCCTGCCGCCAGCCCGGCATAGTTCATTTGGGCGCGACCCGATCCGGATGCGCCGCAGCGAAAGCCGGGAGCGCGCAGGCAGCCGCATCGATCGCGACCAGCTTGGGGAATGCCTCCAACGGCGTATCGAGACGGCGGGCGTTGAACATCTGTGGCACGAGGAACAGGTCGGCGATGCCGGGGTTCCCGCCACCGAGAAATTCACCCTCTCCCGCCATCGCTTCGAGCGCAGCAAAACCCTCAACGATCCAGTGGCGCGTCCAGTCGTTGCGGGCTTCCTCGTCCACTCCCATCGCTTTCAGGCGGCGCATTACGCGGAGATTATTGAGCGGGTGGATGTCCATCCCCACCACCATCGCCTGTGCCAGCGCCTGTGCGCGTGCCACCGGATCGGCGGGGATCAGGCGCGGCTCGGGGTAGCGCGTATCGAGCCAGTCGATGATCGCCAGCGTCTGGGTCAGCACGACGCCATCCACCTCGAGCGCGGGGACCAGCCCCTGCGGATTGCGCGCGAGATGCTCGGGGCTGCTTTGCTGGTTTTCGAGCAGCATGATTTCCTGCCGCTGATACGCGACACCCTTGAGATTGAGCGCGATCCGCACGCGATACGCGGCGGACGACCGGAAATAATCGTAGAGCAGCATCACGGCTTCCCGGGTGCAGGCCCGCCGGGCGGTCGCAGCCAGCGCGGGCGCTTGCCGCTCCCCGCTTTGACCCCTGCCTCTGCCGCAGCCCCGGCACGCGCAGCCCGTTCGGCTTCACTTTCCAGCGCGACCTTGATCATCGCCACCATCGGATCCGCCAGAGCGAGGCCCATCACGCCAAACAGCGTGCTGGCCAGAATCTGCGCCGAAAGCGTGAGCGCCGGCGGCAGATCGACCGTGTGCTTGGCCACCAGCGGGATCAGCACATAGCCGTCAAAGGTCTGCACCGTGAAATAGATGATGATCGCCCAGAAGCCCTGATCGGGACCGGCGCTGAAGCCGACCGCGACCATCAGCACGCCCGAGACGAACGCGCCGATATTGGGGATGAATGCGAGAATGCCGGTGATGATACCCAGCAGCAGCGCCATCGGCACGCCGGCGATCGACAGCAATATCCAGGTCAGCACGCCTTCGAACAACATGCCGGCCAGTCGCCCGGCGAGCAGCACGCGCAACGTTTTGGCGATCCGCGCGATGGTGATCGAGAATTGGTCACGCTGCTCGATCGGCACCATCCATTGCAGCCCGCGCTCGTACAGCTTCGGCTCCATCGCGACGAACAAGCCGATCGTCATCACCATCAACAGGCTCGCGCCCGCGCCGAGCACCGAGCCAACCGCCGAAGTCAGGCGGCCGACCGAGCCAAGCGCCTGTTGGGCGATGCCAGTGAGATCCGAACGGCCCGGCATGACGCCCAGCGAATCGAGCCAGCCGGTCGCGCGGTTGAACTGCACGGTCAGCGTGACGCGCAATTGCTCGGCCTGCTGGGCGATCTGAACGCCGGTGAGATACAAGACGCCGCCGATGAAGCCGACGACCAGGATGACGACGATCAGCAGCCGCAGCCCGCGCGGAATCTTCGCGACGCGGCCCAGCAGCCGCACGCCGCCATCGAGCATCGAGGCGAAGACCAGACCGCCAAAGATGATCAGCAGCGGCTGGACCAGCAAGACGATCAGCGCGACCCCGATGGCCAGACCGAACCAGACCGAAGCGCGCTTGAGTTCGGCGCGGACCACTGGATCGCGCATCTCGTTCGGGCCGGGTTCCTGAACCACGTCGACGTTGACCGCGATGGGCTTATCGTTGCTCATTTGTCGTCCCGCTGAGGATGAAGCGACGTGCCGGCACGGCCCGCACGGAACGAATTGCCCCAGGTGAGCGGATTCCAGGTCGCGCTGCCATCGAGGCTGAAAGTAATGAACTCGGCGCGCCCACCGATATTCTCCCACGGCACCGGACCGCCCAGACCCTCCGGTCGCCCCTCGGCGCTGAGCAAAGGATAACGGCTGTCCGCCGAATTGTCGCGATTGTCGCCCATCAGGAAGACGCGATCGCGCGGGATGCGCGTCTCGGGATAATTATCCCCGCGACTCATGCCGACACCCATGTCGATCGTGTCGTAGGAGAGGCCACCCGGCAGCGTCTCGCGGTAGATCGCGACGCGGCAGAAGCGCTGGCCATTCACCCGGACGAGGCTTTCGCCATATTGATCGCGGCTACACCGGGTATTGGCGTCGACCGGAATGTCGCGCTCGCCCATTGCCTGACGCGGCACCGCGACACCGTTCAGATAGACCACGCCGCCGCGCACCGCGATGCGGTCTCCCGGCAAACCGATCACGCGCTTGATATAATCGGTGGTGGTGCCCGGCGGGGTGACGATCACGACATCGCCGCGCTCGGGCAGCTTACCAAGCACGCGACCGCGCATAAAGGGCAGCAGGTGGAAGGTCGGCGTGACGAACGAATATCCATAGGGATATTTGGTCACGACCAGCCGATCGCCGACCAGCAGCCCCGGCATCATCGATTCGGACGGGATATAGAAAGGCTTGGCGATCAGGCTGTGAAAACCGAGCACTGCGAGCACGAGCCAGAAGACGCCGCGAAGTTCCGCCCACCAATCGGTGCGCGGGCGCGTGTCCTCTTCAATATAGTCGACGGTCTCGTCGATCTCGCTCCGCTCCAACGCCAAACCTTCCGCCACTTACTCGTCCTTCACCGCTTCAATGATCACCATGGCGAAAGCCCAGGGGTGATCGTCGGTTAGCGTTAAATGCACCTTAGCGACGTGGCCTGAGGGGGTTATCGCGTCAAGTCTGGCCTTGGCACCCCCGGTTAGTGCTAGAGTCGGCGCGCCCGAGGGCGAATTGACCACGCCGATATCCTTCATGAACACCCCTGCCCTGAAGCCGGTTCCCACGGCTTTCGAAAAGGCTTCCTTGGCGGCGAAGCGCTTGGCGAGGGTTCCTGCCTTGGTGTGCGGGCGGCGGGCGGCCTTCGCGATCTCGACTTCGGTGAAGGCGCGCTGCTCGAATCGTGTCCCGAATCGGTCCAGCGAGTTCTGGATGCGCTCGATATTGCAGAGGTCCGAGCCTGTGCCGATGATCACCGTGCGCCGTCCATCAGCGCACGCATCCGCTGCACCACCGGGGCGAGACCGTCGAAGATCGCTTCGCCGATGAGGAAATGGCCGATGTTGAGCTCCATCACCTGCGGGATCGCGGCGATGGGGACGACGTTATCGAAAGTGAGGCCGTGCCCGGCATGTGGCTCGATGCCTGCTTTGGCGGCAAGCGCGGCGGCATCGGCGATTCGCTTCAATTCTGCTTCGCGTTCGTCCTCGGCCAGCTCGCAATAAAGGCCGGTGTGGAGTTCGATGACCGGCGCGCGCAGGCGCAGTGCGGCATCGATCTGGCGCGCGTCAGGCTCGATGAACAGCGACACCCGGCACCCTGCGTCGAGCAGTTTCGCGACCATCGGAGCCAAATGGTTGTGCTGCCCGGCGGCGTCCAGCCCGCCCTCGGTGGTGCGCTCCTCGCGCTTTTCGGGGACGATGCAGACCGCGTGGGGGCGATGCTTGAGCGCGATCGCCAGCATCTCCTCGGTCGCGGCCATCTCCAGATTGAGCGGCACGGTGAGTTCGGCGACCAGCCGCGCAATATCGTCGTCGGTGATATGGCGGCGGTCTTCGCGCAGATGCGCGGTGATGCCGTCAGCCCCTGCTTCGACAGCGAGCAAGGCCGCGCGAACCGGATCGGGATAACCCGAGCCGCGCGCGTTGCGGACGGTCGCGACGTGATCGATATTCACGCCCAGGCGGAGCCGCCCGGTCATACCAGCGCCCGGCTCCCGGGCTTGATCGCGGGGATCGCAGCGAGTTCCGGGGGAAGCTGATCGGCAGGATAAGCGGGCACATCGAGCTTGAGCAGCGAGACGAGCGGCACGCCGACATCGGCCTTTCCGTTCGAGCGATCGACGATGCATGCCGCGCCGAGCAGCACGCCCGGATGCTTGCGAATCGCAGCGATACATTCGCGCGACGAGAGCCCGGTGGTGACGATATCCTCGACCATCACGATTCGCGCGCCTTCCGGAATCTCGAAACCGCGGCGCAGATGGAACTCGCCTTCCTCCCGCTCGACGAACAATGCCTTGCAGCCCAGCGCCCGCGCAGTTTCATAACCGGGGATGATTCCGCCGATCGCGGGGGAGACGACCAGATCGACTTCGCCGAACGAATCGCGGATCAGCTTGCCCAAGGCCGAGCAGACCCGCTCGCTGCGCCTGGGATCCTCGAAGATACGCATTTTCTGGAGAAATACCGGCGAACGCAGGCCCGAGGACAGGATGAAATGCCCCTCAAGCAACGCGCCTGCGTCGCGGAACTCATCCAATATGGCGTCGCCGTTCAAACTCGTTTCCTCGTCCATTAAGAAGGCCGCAACCTTTAGGACTCGCGCCATCGCACCGCAACCGCGCGCAAAAAAGGTTGAGAAAGGCCCCGTCCGGCTTATAGGCCCATGACACATGGGGCATTTCCCGCCCCTCCTCGGCGCTGCTCGCGAACAGGGTGAATATAGACGATGCGCATGCTTGGGTTTACTTCGATTTTCCTCGCGGCAGGGCTGGCATTCGCCACGCCTGGGGCTGCTCAGGAACCCGCCGCAGTACCTGCGGCTCCCGTAGCCGCTCCGGCTGCCACGGATAACACCACCGCGCCCGTCGCGGAAACGGTTGCCGATCCGACGCTTGATGCGGCGGGTCTGCCAAAGACCGCGCCGCAGGCCGGCATCGGCATGCCGCACGACAAGGGCATGGGGCTCCAACAGCAGGTGACGCCGAATGGCCGCACCGCGCACTGGTTCCATGACTCGATCCTGATGCCGCTGATTGTCGGCATCTCGATCTTCGTGCTGGCGCTGATGATCTGGGTGGTCATCTTCTATCGCCGCAAGGCGAATCCGGTGCCGACCAAGACCAGCCACAACGTGGCGATCGAAATTGCCTGGACGATAATCCCGGTGCTGATCCTGGTCGTGGTTGCGATCCCTTCGATCCGGTTGCTCGCCGCGCAGTTCAAGCCCGCTCCCAAGGAAGCCGTGACGCTCAAGGCGATCGGCAACCAGTGGTTCTGGTCGTACGAATATCCCGATCATGGCGGCATTCAGCTGACTGCCAACATGCTCAAGGAAAAGGACGAGGTTCCGGCCGGCGCGCGCTATCGCACCGAGGCTGACGGCCCCCGCCTGCTTGCGACCGACGTTCGCGTCGTGCTTCCGGTCGGCGTGCCGATCCGCTTGCTCACGACCGCGCAGGACGTGATCCACGCCTGGGCAATCCCGGCATTCTGGATCAAGCTCGACGCCGTTCCGGGCCGGGTCAACGAGACCAGCTTCACCATCGAGAAGCCGGGCGTCTATTATGGCCAGTGCTCCGAGCTTTGCGGCGCGCGCCATGGCTATATGCCGATCACGGTCGAGGCGGTTTCGCCTGAAGTGTTCGCGCAGTGGGTCGCATCGAAGGGCGGCAAGATGCCCGCACCTGAAGCTGCGACCACCACCGCCGCGGCACCCGCCGGCAACGAAGCCGACGACACGACCAACGGCACCGATGGCGCGAACGTCGCCACCGTCAACGCCACCGCTGCTCCGGCAGCGACCAACGCGCCCGCTACGGGAAACTAAGATGACCGATACCGCTCTCTCACACGGCCATGATCACGCACATGACCATCATGATGCCGATCACAAGCCAGGCTTCTTCGCCCGCTGGTTCATGTCGACGAACCATAAGGACATCGGCACCCTCTATCTGATCTTCGCGATCGTCGCGGGTATCGTCGGTGGTGGCATCTCGGGCCTTATGCGCGCCGAGCTGATGCATCCTGGCATCCAGTATCTGCCGACCTGGCTGACGATGATGCATGGTTCATCGACCTTTGACGAGGCTCTGCACTTCTGGAACGTGCTGATCACTGCGCACGGCCTGATCATGGTGTTCTTCATGGTCATGCCTGCAATGGTCGGTGGCTTCGGCAACTGGTTCGTCCCGCTGATGATCGGCGCGCCGGACATGGCGTTCCCGCGGATGAACAACATCTCGTTCTGGCTGCTAATCCCGGCTTTCGTGCTGCTGCTCGCATCGCCCTTCGTTGGGGCCGGCGCGGGTACGGGCTGGACGGTCTATGCTCCGCTATCGACCTATGGCGAGCCTGGGCCTTCGGTGGACATGGCCATTCTGGCACTCCACCTTGCCGGCGCGAGCTCGATCCTGGGCGCGATCAACTTCATCACCACCATCTTCAACATGCGTGCGCCGGGCATGACCCTGCACAAGATGCCGTTGTTCGTGTGGTCGATGCTGATCACCGCATTCCTGCTGCTGCTGGCACTTCCGGTGCTCGCTGCCGCAATCACGATGCTGCTGACCGATCGTAACTTCGGCACGGCATTCTACGATCCGCAGTACGGCGGCGATCCGATCCTCTATCAGCATCTGTTCTGGTTCTTCGGCCATCCCGAAGTCTACATCATGATCCTGCCGGGCTTCGGCATGGTCAGCCAGATCGTCGCTACGTTCAGCCGCAAGCCCGTCTTCGGTTACCTCGGCATGGCATACGCCATGGTCGCGATCGGCGTGGTCGGCTTCATCGTCTGGGCGCACCACATGTTCACCACCGGCCTGTCGGTCAGCGTGAAGATGTACTTCACCGCTGCAACGATGGTGATCGCGGTGCCCACCGGCGTGAAGATCTTCTCGTGGATCGCCACGATGTGGGGCGGCTCGATGAGCTTCAAGACGCCGATGCTGTGGTCGCTGGGCTTCATCTTCATGTTCACCGTCGGCGGCGTGACCGGCGTGGTGCTCGCGAACGGTGGCGTCGACGATTA
>SEFZ01000046.1 GCA_004173185.1 Sphingomonadales bacterium
ATGCAAACGGGGCTGAACGGCGTGGATATGATCAGCAGATGTACGTCGAGCGGATGACGCACCTCGGCTTTCCACAGTCTACTTATACCGTTCCAAAAGACGGCTACTTTGCCCTCGGCGACAATTCTTTCAACAGTCTCGACAGCCGGGCATGGGGCCCTGCTCCCGAGCGGAATATCATGGGCCGGGGTGTGCTGGTGTACTGGCCGTTTACCTCCCATTGGGGACGGATTCGCTAAGAACCTATCCCACTAGGTTGTCCTCTTAATCGTAATCGTACTCTCCCGACTGGAGGCATTCCGGGAAAGCTGATTACGAGTACGATTAAGATTAGGATTACGACAAAAGCACGCCTACGGAGATACCCGCCAAGGGAAGAGGACTTTTGTAGCGTGGACATCCTCGTCTGCGAGTGACCCGGCATCCCTGCCCGGTGTCCGATCACCGTGGCAGTGATAGTACGTTCCGAAAGAGAAGGCAGCTGGAGAGCATCAACGAAGGGGTTCGTGAAACGGTAGGAAGAAAGGAATCAATTCCACGCCAGTCACTTGGGGACCCTCCGATCTGCTCAATCACGACTCTCAATACTCAACCCTCGACTATTTACTTTCATCGGAGTCGCCCATGGTGCGCACAGGACACGGAGCAGGGGTGCTCCGGGTACTCGCGGGCTGGAAGCCTGACGCTACGTTCGATCGGCTCGCAAAGCAGGTGCTCACTTACAAGTGCGCCATTCTCCACGCGCGCTGTAGCAATTTGTTCGCTTGATGATAAATCTACTGCTGACAAGTTGGCCCTACCCTTTCCTCCCATGGCTCGACGCGCCAGTTCCTCCACCAATCCCATCTGGCTGATCCTCGCAGCAGTATTGGCGCTCACCGAGCTGCTGGTGCCGGGCATCTTCCTCGTCTTTGTGGCGGCCGGTGCAGCCGTGACGGGACTCATCACGCTGTTTTTCCCGCACTTTCCTCTGCTGTTGCAGGTCGCCGTGTTCGCGGCGGGATCGTGCGCCGCGGTGGCGCTGGGCCGCAGCTGGTATCAGCATAATCCCGGGCCGAGCCCCGATCCGTTGCTCAACGACCGTGTGGCGCGGCTGATCGGGCAAATCGTCACCGTCGCCGAGCCGATCAAGGCCGGGCGCGGCAAGGTGCGTGTGGGCGATGGCGAATGGCTGGCGCACGGACCCGATGTGCCCGCCGGCGCGAATGTCCGCATTACCGGTGCCGTAGGAACATCGCTGACCGTAGAGCCGGTCGTCGCCTGAAGTATCTCAAGGAGTAAACATGCTTTCCACCCGCCGCGACATCCTGCTCGGCACGGGCGCCACGCTTGCGCTCACTGCCCTTCCCGCCGCTGCCCGCGCGCTGCAATCAGACGCCGATGTCCGCGCCGAGACGATGCTCACCCGGATCGCGGAGACGATGCTGGGCGATTATCCGGAGAGTTCGACGACCTTGGGTATCGACAAGGATGCCCGCATCAATTTGAAGCACGCGCTCACCGACCGTTCGATCAAGGGTCAGTCGGCGATCGTCGCGCATCTTAACAAGGCAATCGCCGATCTCGGCACGCTCGATCTCGAGGCGCTGAGCCCGATCATGCGCACCAATGTCGATGTCGTGAATGCGTCCTACGGCAATGCGCTCAAGGGTTTTGCCTTTGGCTATGGCGACGTCGCGGTCGGCAGCTGGCGCAATACGCCGTATGTGGTGGTGCAGAATGTCGGCGCGTTCCTCGATGTGCCGCGCTTCCTCGACAGCGATCATCAGGTGAAGACCGCCGAAGATGGCGAGGCATATCTCGATCGGCTGGAGAGCTATGCCGAACAGCTCGACGGCGAGACCGAGCGGCTGAAGATCGCCGCCACCAAGGGCGTGATCGCGCCCGATTTCCTGCTCGACAAATGCCTCGCCCAGATCAGGCAATCGCGCGCCGGCAATCCGGCCGGCTGGGGTCTTGTCACGTCGGTCGCCAATCGCACCGTGGGGATGCAGGGCGATTACGGCCACAAGGCCTGGCTGCTCGCCAAGAATGAAGTTCGCCCCGCGCTGGATCGGCAGATCAAGGAACTGGAGAAGCACAGCAAGCGCGCGACGAGCGACGCGGGCGTGTGGAAGTTCAAGGATGGCGAGGCCTATTATGCCTGGGCGCTGAGCGCAGGCACGACCACGACGATGACGCCCGATGAAGTCCACCAGATGGGTCTGGAGCAGGTGAAAGCCATCCAGAGCGAGATGGACGCGATCCTCAAGAAAGAGGGCTATTCGACGGGCACCGTCGGCGCGCGGATGGAGGCGCTGGGCAAGGATCCGCGCTTCACGTTCCCCGAGGGCGATCCCGGCCGCGCCGAGATCATGAAATTCCTCAACGATCGTGTGACCGACATTCGCAACCGGATGCCGCAGGCATTCCACACGCTGGTGCGCGGCAATGTCGAAGTTAAGCGCCTGCCACCCGAGGAAGAGCCCGGCGCGCCCGGCGCTTATGGCGGATCGGGTTCGATCGATGGGACTATTCCGGGCAAATTCTGGATCAATCTGCACACGACCAGCCTGCACACCCGGTTCAGCCTGCCCGATCTGACCTATCACGAAGCGATCCCCGGCCATGTGTGGCAGGGCGAATATGCCAATAAGCTGCCGCTGATCCGCAGCCTGCTGTCGTTCAACGCCTATTCGGAAGGCTGGGCGCTCTATGCCGAACAGATCGCCGACGAACTGGGCGTCTATGCCGCGAACCCGGCGGAGAAGCTCGGCTATCTCCAGTCGCTGTGCTTCCGCGCCTGCCGTCTGGTGGTCGATACCGGGCTGCACGCGAAACGCTGGGGCCGCGAACAGGCGATCAAATGGTTCATGGAAACCAACGGATCGGGCGAAGCGGAAGTGCGCAGCGAAGTCGATCGCTATTGCTCATGGCCGGGACAGGCGTGCGGCTACAAGGTCGGTCATAGCGAGATCAACCGGCTGCGCGACCGCGCCAAGGCAACACTGGGCGATCGCTACGATTTCCGCGCCTTCAACGATGCAGTGGTGCTGGGCGGCAACGTTCCGATGACGGTGTTAGGTCAGGTGATCGATCGCCACATTGCCAAGGCGCAGTCCTGATCGCCACAAGTCGCGAAGGTTGACCGGCCGGGCGACCGAATTAAAATTCGCCCGATCAATGCTTCAGGGAGCAAAGCTAAGTAGATGCTGCACGCCGTTTCCCACGCGCTCGCGATGATGCTGACCATGCAGCCGGTGGCGGTCACCGCCTGTCCCGCCACCACCGCCGAGGCGAAATCGCGCCTCGCCGAACTGGCCACCGCGCACAAGCTGGCGCCCGAGGCCGTGACGGCCGGAAAATACGGCCCGGTTTCGGTTTCAGTGCTGGGCGTGAAGGCAACCCGTGTTTCCGCCGAGACGAGCGGCGATGCCTTTGGTGGGGTCCCGTATCTGGCCGCCGTAGACTTCAGCATACCGGGCACATTCGCCGATATTTCGGCCCTCTTCCTGGCCGCCTATCCGACGACCGCCCTGTTCAAGTCGAACTGCACCCAGACGATGTGCACATATACGCTGGCCAACCCCGCCGATCGCCAAGTCGGTCGCTTCGATGCCATCGTACCACGGGGCGCCTTGCACGTTGTCAGCCTGTACAGCGATCACCGCGCGCCCGGGAAAGTCGTGCTATCCTGCATGTACCGCGCGCAACGATAGCGCGCGCGGAGTCTCAGGCCGCTCGTGCCGCCAACGCGGCTTCGACGGCCTTCAGCCCCGCATCGCTCTCGACCGCGAGGTCGATCGGGCGGCCGCCCAAATCGTCGTCATGGGTGTTGAGAAACGCGATCATCGCGTCGCGATCCTTGAGCGCGAGGAACGCGGCAGTAGCAGCCTTGCCCTGACGCGCAGCGGCATCCGGCGAGAGGCGCACGGTGTCGAAGCGCTTGCGGAAGCGTTTGAACTGCGGCTTGGCATCGCCGCCTTCGGCTGCCGCCTCGGCTTCGACAGGCTGTTCTTCAGGTGTCGCAGGCGTATCGCTCATGAGGCATCCAGATAAAGAGTAAGCGGGAGCGCACGGTCTCTCAGCCGTCCGCGCCTACGAAGGAATTGCGAAACGATATAAAGGATATAGGTGCCCCGTCCGCCGAACGCCAGCTTAAGGCCGGGCCGCCTTGGTCTCTATTTCTTGCCGAACAGGCCGCCGACGAGTCCGCCCAGATCGTTGAGCGGGTTGCCGTCGCCATCCTTGTCGAGCGAACCCAGGAAGTCGCCCGCGCCAGCCGGCAGCATCGACGCGAACTTGCCGAGCGCGCCTTCGCCACCGATATGGCCGATGATTTCCTGAAGCTTTTCAACCGGCAGGCCAGTCGCCGCGGCTGCGCCTTCGGCAGTATCGCCCTGCATCGGATGATATTTGGCCAGCGCACCGACAGCCGATTCGACATGCTCTGGCGACAGGCCGACCTTCGCGGCCATGTTCTTGATGTCCACGTTCTGAGTGACTTGGCTGAGAATTCCGTCGAACATGCTCATTCACCGTCTCCTTGCGCGAGGATCGTTAGGCCGATGATCTAGCACGCCGCCGGCAAGGGCGCACGATCCGGTTCGACGAACGCGCGCCGCGCCGGCACCGAAAAGAGCAGTTCGGGCGAATAAAAGCCCAGCGGCCAATCCCGGCGCCCGATCGGCGAGGCGAGCAGCGCGTTGACGCGCTCGGCCAGCCCGCCCTCCGGATATGCGCGCAGGAACAGGCGAACCCCGGCGACATAGGCGTGGGTGATCGTATCGTGATAGCCGCCGCTATCGTCATTCACCCCGCCGACGCTCTCGTTGAAGCGCGAGATGATCCCGGCAATCTCGGCATCCACGTTCACATCGGGTCGCGCGGCGAGCAGATAGAGCGTGGCCGCGAGATGCGCCTCATGCGTCCACTCGGCGCGAACGAGCGTACATGCGAGCAGGCCTTCGCCGAGATGGATGATCTCGGCGTCAGCGGCAAACAGGCGGATGGGAAATTCGGTCATCGATCGGGCTTTCTTTCGCCCGATCGATGACCGGGCAGTTCAGACGGTAGCTTTGGTCTTCGGAGCAGCCTGGCGGACGCCTTCGTCGACATGCTCCACGAATTGCGCGAAGTTATCGACGAATTGATCGACCAGCTTGCCCGCAGTCACGTCGTAATCGGCCTTGTTGCTCCAGGCCGCGCGCGGATCGAGCATGTTGGGGTCGATATCGCCGACCGCAACCGGAACCATGAAGCCGAAATTGGGATCCTTGCGGAACTCGGCATTGTTCAGGCTGCCATCGAGCGCAGCGTTGAGCAGCGCGCGCGTCACCTTGATCGGCATGCGCTTGATCCCCGCATCGGTGGCGCGGCCGCCCGACCAGCCGGTGTTGACCAGCCAGCAATTGACGCCGCCCTTGGCGATGCGCTCCTTGAGGAGGTTGCCATAGACGCTCGGATGACGCGGCATGAACGGCGCGCCGAAGCAGGTCGAGAAGGTCGCCGAAGGCTCGGTCACGCCGATCTCGGTGCCGGCAACGCGCGCGGTGTAGCCCGAGAGGAAGTGATACATCGCCTCATCGGGCGTGAGCTTCGCGATCGGAGGCAGCACGCCATAAGCGTCGGCGGTGAGGAAGATGATGTTCTGCGGGACCGGGCCGAGATTCTTTTCGGAGACGTTCGGGATGAAGTCGATCGGATACGAACCGCGGCTATTTTCGGCGAGGCTGTTGTCGTCGAAATCGAGTTCGCGGGTCTCGGGGTCCATCACGACATTCTCGAGCACCGTGCCGAAGCGCTTGGTGGTCGCGAAAATCTCCGGCTCGGCTTCGGCCGAGAGGTTGATCATCTTGGCATAGCAGCCGCCTTCAAAGTTGAAGACCGCGGTATCCGACCAGCCATGCTCGTCATCGCCGATCAGCGTGCGCGATGCGTCTGCCGAAAGCGTGGTCTTGCCGGTGCCCGACAGGCCGAAGAACACTGCGGTATCGCCGTTCGGGCCGATATTCGCCGAGCAGTGCATCGGCATGATGCCGTCGACCGGGAGCAGATAGTTGAGCAGGCCGAAGACGCTCTTCTTCATCTCGCCCGCATAAGAGGTGCCGCCGATCAGGATCAGCTTCTCCGTGAAGTTGACTGCGATCACGGTCTCGCTGCGGCAGCCATGGCGCTCCGGATTGGCGCGGAAGCTCGGCAGATCGATGATCGTATATTCGGGAACGAAGCCCGGCAGTTCTTCGGACGTGGGGCGCACCAGCAGCGTCTTGATGAACAGGCTGTGCCAAGCGAGCTCGTTGATCACGCGAACCTTCACGCGATGCTCGGGCTGCGAGCCGCCGAACAGGTCCTGCACGAACAGATCGCCGCGCTGCGCGACTTCGGCGAGGAAATCGGCCTTGAGCGCCGCAAAATGCTCGGAGGTCATGCCCTTGTTGGTATCGCCCCACCATACCGTGTCTTCGGTGGTGGCATCGCGGACGATGAACTTGTCCTTGGCGCTGCGCCCGGTGTGCTTGCCGGTGGCGACGACGAGTGCGCCGTCCTTCGACAACCGGCCCTCGCTACGGCGAACCGCCAGTTCGACCAGCGGGCCGGTGCCCAGATTCCAGTGCAGTTCTGCGCCCGTACCGATGCCCTGTGCATCCAGTCCGTGGCTTGGCGTGCGGTCGTTCAAAACTTCCCTCCCGATGCGCCTTAGGGCGCGCTATTCTCTTCGCCTTTGGCGCATAAGCGGCGCTCCAAATGCCGGTCAATGCAGGTAAACGTTGTCAGATTGGAAGGTAATCGGTGTCATTTGATTGAGCACGCATAAACTATGGTTTACGCAGTTGGTGATGCCACTTTGCAACGTTATAACTCGCCAATGACAGCGACAATCGCGCTGGTCGATGACGACCGGAATATCCTCACCTCGGTTTCGATCGCGCTTCAAACCGAAGGCTTCCTCACCCGCGTCTATTCGGACGGCGAGAGCGCGTTGAAAGCGCTGATCGAGAATCCGCCAGATCTTGCGGTGCTCGATATCAAGATGCCGAAGATGGACGGGCTCGAGCTGCTGCGGCGGCTGCGCGAAAAGAGCGCGATCCCGGTTATCTTCCTGACATCCAAGGATGACGAGCTTGATGAGGCGCTCGGGCTCGCGATGGGCGCGGACGATTATATCGCCAAGCCGTTCAGCCAGCGGCTGCTGATTGCCCGCATCCGCGCGATCCTGCGGCGCACCGAAGTGTCGCTTCCCAGCGTCGAAGGGGCGGAGGAAACGCCGCAGGAGATATTGGAGCGCGGGCGCCTGACAATGGACCCTGCCCGCCACCGGGTGAGCTGGGCCGGCAAGAATGTGACGCTGACGGTGACCGAATTCCTGATTCTCGAGACGCTGGCGCAGCGCCCGGGCATCGTGAAGACGCGCAACCAGCTGATGGATGCGGCCTATCAGGACGACATCTATGTCGACGACCGCACTATCGACAGTCACATAAAGCGGGTCCGCCGCAAATTCCGTCAGGTCGATACGGAATTCGATGCTATCGAAACGCTCTATGGCGCCGGATACCGCTTCTCAGACGAATGACGATCAGGCCCTCGGGCTGAAATGGTCGAACCGCGTCAGCCTGACGCCACGGATTCTGGCGGTAAACATTTTCGCGCTGGCGTTGCTGGGCGGCGGATTTTCGTACCTCGATTCGTATCGCAGCCGGATGGTCGACAGCCGGGTGGAGCAAGCGAGCCGTGAAGCACGGCTGATCGCCCAGGCGCTGGCATCGACCAACAAGGACGCCAAGCGCCGCGACCTGCTGGTGCTCAGCCTCGCCCGCGACATGAATACGCGCATCCGGCTCTACGCCGATGACGGCAAAATGCTGGCCGACAGCCGCGAACTGGGCCTGCGCAACACGGTGTTGCGCGATCCGGACAAGGATCCGTGGACCCTGGAAGCGGCGCGCTGGCTCGATGCCGTGATCGATACGGTGGCAGGCGCGTCACGGGCACCGGCCTATCGCGAGCGATCGCGCGATGCGGGGCTCGACTGGCCCGATGTGCGGACAGCGCAGACCGTGCATGGATCGGCCGCGACCGTGTGGCGCGCGCCGGATCGCACGCCGGTGATCACCGCGGCGGCGCCGATCACCGGGCTGGGCGTGGTGATGACCACGGTCAATGCGCGCGACATCACCCAGACGGTACGCTCGGAGCGCTATCGCCTCGGCGTCGTGCTGCTGATCGTGTCGCTGTCTTCGATCTTCCTGTCGCTGTTTCTCGCGCGCACCATCGTGCGCCCGCTGCGGCTGCTCGCGCGGGCGGCAATCCGCGTGCGGCTGGGCCGTGCGCGCGAAGTGGTGGTGCCGCGTCTGCCCGATCGCAGCGACGAGATCGGGCTCCTGGCGCGCGCGCTTTCGGACATGACCCAGGCATTGCGGGCGCGGATCGACGCGACCGAGAGCTTCGCGGCGGACGTGACCCATGAGCTGAAGAACCCCCTCGCCTCGCTACGTTCGGCAGTGGACAGCCTGGTCAAGGTCAAGAAGGCCGAACACCGCGATCAGTTGCTGGCGATCGTCCAGGACGATGTGCATCGGCTCGACCGGCTGATTACCGATATTTCGGAAGCCTCGCGCCTCGACGCTCAGCTTAGCCGCGCGACCTTTGAGCCGGTCGATGTCGGTGCGCTGATCCAGGCATTGCTCGACAGTCGCGAGGCGCGCGGGATTCCGGCCGGCATCCGTATCGCCTTCGATCGCCAGCCACAGACGCCGCTGACCGTACTCGGCGAAGGCGCGCGTCTGGAGCGGGTGTTCGAAAATCTCATCGAGAATGCGATATCTTTTTCGCCGGAAAGCAGCCTGATCGCTATTTCGGCGCGCAGCGAAGGCGAGATGCTCACGGTCCGCATCGAGGATGAAGGCCCCGGCGTGCCCGAGGATGCGCGCGAGAACATCTTCCGCCGCTTCCACTCGGTCCGCCCCGAGAGCGAAGCATTTGGCCAGCATTCGGGACTGGGCCTTGCTATCGCGCGCACCATCGTCGAAGCCCATCAGGGCAGCATCGCGGTGGAATCGCGAGAAGATCGATTGAGCGGAGCGCGTTTCGTGGTGCGATTACCCAAGGCAGTGCAACCGCGATGAGCCGGCGGCCCAAATCCATCCTGCTCGTCACCGGCATGTCCGGCGCAGGCAAATCGACGGTGCTGCGCACGTTGGAGGACCTTGGCTGGGAAACGGTCGACAACCTCCCCCTCCTCCTCCTCAACCGTCTGCTCGACACCGCGCCCGCCGAGGGCATGGATAGCGACGATGATCGGCCGCTGGCGCTCGGCATCGGCAGCCAGACGCGCGGCTTCGATGCCGACAGCATCGTCCAGCGCATCAAGCGGCTCCGCGAAGAGCATGGGCACGACGTAGGCACGCTCTTCCTCGAATGCGCCGGGCAGGAACTCGAACGCCGCTATTCGGAAACCCGCCGCCGCCACCCGCTGGCGCAGGACCGGCCGGCCAGCGACGGGATCATCCGCGAGCGCGAATTGCTCGCGCCGCTCAAAATATGGTCGAACCGGCTGATCGACACGACGACGCTGAGCAGCAACGAACTGGCCCAACAGATACGATCGACCTTTTCCGGCGATGGGCTCGGAAAATCGGTGCTGAACGTGATGTCGTTCGGCTTTTCCCGTGGGCTGCCGCGCGATGCCGATCTCGTGCTCGACATGCGTTTCCTGCGCAATCCGCATTGGGACATGAATCTTCGCCCGGGCACCGGCAAGGATGCGGACGTATCGGCCTATATCGCCGCCGATCCCGCGTATCCCGAGGCGATGGAGCAGATCGAGTCGCTGCTGCTGCTGCTGGTTCCGCGCTATCAGGCCGAGGGCAAATCCTATGTGACGATCGCATTCGGCTGTACCGGGGGGCGGCATCGCTCTGTGCACGTAGCCGAACGGATCGCGGCGCGGTTGCGCGACGAGGGATTTTCGCCCACGGTGACCCATCGCGACCTGCAAACCGCGCCGCAGGACTCGCTTGAGGGGGCGCCGCTGTTGGTATGATGAGGGCGGAGTTGGAATGATCGGTCTTGTACTCGTGACGCACGGGCGACTCGCAGAAGAGTTCGTCGTCGCGATGGAGCATGTCGTGGGCAAACAGGAACGGATCGAGCCGATCTGCATCGGGCCCGAGGACGATATGGAAAGCCGCCGCGAGGATATCGCGGCCGCCATCGCCAAGGTGAACGACGGCAGGGGCGTGATCGTGCTGAGCGATCTGTTCGGCGGCACACCCTCGAATCTCGCTATCTCGCTGATGGACGCGGGCAAGATCGAAGTGATCGCGGGCATCAACCTGCCGATGCTGATCCGGCTGGCCAGCGCGCGCAAGGCGATGAAGGTGACCGAAGCGGTTGCCGCCGCCCGCGATGCGGGCCGCAAATACATCACCGTGGCATCCGAAGTGCTCGGCGAGGCTGCTGCATGAGCCGATGCCAGCGGTCCGTTACCATCGAGAACAAGCGCGGTCTGCATGCGCGCGCCAGCATGGCCTTTGTCACGCTGGCGACGAGCCACCCGGTGGAACTCACCGTGGAGAAGGACGGCAATGCCGCATCGGGCACCTCGATCCTCGATCTGATGATGCTCGGCGCCGCGCGTGGCGACACGATCACGATCAGCGCCGAGGGCGACGGAGCCGAGGATGCGGTGCAGGCGCTGGTTGCGCTGGTCGAGGACCGGTTCGGAGAGGAATAGCCCCCGCCCGTTGCCCCTATGCATTGGAGGGGTTCTTGCGCCTGAAGCCCTGGACCTGCGGCTCGGCGCGCGACCAGACGAGCGGACCCGAGCGACGATAGGCGGAGGCGATTTTATTCGCTAGAGCGCTCGTCATGCCTCGCGAAATCACCGCCTTTTCCAACCCGCTCATCAAGCGCGTGCGCAATCTGCGCGACAAGAAACATCGGCGCGAGGAAGGACTATTCCTCGCCGAAGGGCTGCGCATCCTGACCGAAGCGCGCGAAGCCGGGCGGCTGCCGCAATATCTGTTCTACACCAAGGATAGCGCCAACCATCCGCTCGTGCTCGAGTTGATCGATGCGGTGGAAGGAAAGACCGGCTGGGCAGTCGAGACCAATGCCGACATCCTCTCCAAGCTATCGGGCAAGGACAATCCCGGCGCGGTCGTCGGCGTGTTCGCCGAGTTCGAGGCGAAGCTGGAGGATCTGGACCGCGACAGTTCGCCGATCTGGCTGGTCGCCGAGCGTCTGCGCGATCCTGGCAATCTCGGGACGATCCTGCGCACCGCCGATGCCATTGGCGCCGGCGGGCTGATCCTGCTCGACGAATGCGTGGACCCCTTCTCCGTTGAAGCGGTGCGCGCGAGCATGGGCGCGTTGTTCACGGTGCCGGTGGCGCGGGCGCAATGGGCCGAGTTTGCGACGTGGCTGCGGAAGGGGCCGGGGCAATTGGTGGGGCTCAGCCTCGATACCAATCTGGATTATCAGGCGGCGCGCTATGCGGCGCCCACCTTCCTGCTCACCGGCAACGAAGCACAGGGCATGCCCGATTTCATGGCCAAGGCATGCGACGTGACCGTCAAGATCCCGATGCTGGGCAAGGCCGACAGCCTGAACGCGGCGGTGGCGACGGCAGTGATGGCCTATGAGGTGCTCAACCAACGGCGGCGGGCTTAGCTTCACACTTTTCCCGGGAATTCGGCAATTTCGTTTCCTACCTGCGCAATAATATTGCCGGGCGGCCATATGCTGGGGATCGACGCTTCAAAGAACAATCGCGAGGCTGGCCGACGAAATCCAACATTGCAACTCTGCCGCAACTTCGTCGCGGTCCCCTTTCCCGGGTATTCCAATTTCCTGAACCCCTGCGAAACAATACGGCCACCGTGCGTTCAGCGGGAGTGTCCGATTGGGAATGCCCAAGGAGAGTTCACAATGAAGAAGCTGATTGCCGCCACGCTGTTGCTGGCTTCGACCGCGACACCCGCGCTGGCGCAGGAAAGCTATCGCGCAAGCGGCACCGAACCGTTCTGGTCGCTGACCGTTGGCGCGAAGACGATGAAGTTTGAAGCGCCGGGGCAACGCACCGTCGAGGTCGCCACGCCGCGCGTGATCCACGGCTTTGCCGGCGAGATCTGGCAAACGCGCCGGATCAACGTGAACACCAACCATGTGCGCTGCACCGACGGCATGAGCGACCGCAATTATGCCGATACGGTCACCGTCAATGTCGATGGACGCACCTATAAGGGCTGCGGCGGCGCATTCACCGTCACCACGCCGCCGCGCGCTTCGATGCTCGACGGCGAATGGCGTATCGAGATGATCGACGGCCGCCCCGTCTCGCCGCAGACCACACCCACGATCACGTTCCGCGACGGCCGGATGAGCGGCAATTCGAGCTGCAACCGGTTCAACGCCACCTTTCGCTTCGAACGTGGGCACCTGACCGCGAGCCCGATCGCCACCACGCGGATGATGTGCGGGCTGCGCGTTCAGAATGTGCAGGAGAACAATATACTCAAGGTGCTTGGTCAGCGGATGCAGGTCACCAGCAATCGCGGTGGCAAGCTGGTCCTGACCGGCCGGCCGGGCCAGTCGTTGACCCTGGTGCCGCGCCGGCCGCGCTAATCGTCGAGCATATCCGCGACGAGACCATGCGGATCGAGCGCGAACTGCCGGGTCATGCGAAAATGATCGGTGTCTTCGAGCTCTACCGGTTCAAGCCCATATTTCCCCATCCTGAGCAGGCGCGCGCCGGGCAGCGCCATCAGGATGGGCGAATGGGTGACCAAAATCGCCTGTGTCTGGCCCGCGCGCTGCATGTCGCGGAGCACTTTCAGGAAATCGAATTGCCGCGTTGGCGAAAGCGCTGACTCGGGCTCATCGAACAGGAAGATGCCGGGCCGGGTGCAGCGCTCCTGAAAGAAGCGCAGGAATCCCTCGCCATGCGAGTGGGACAGATAATCGGCCGAGGGCGACCCGGCCTCATCGAGATAGCGAGCGACCGAGAAGAAGCTTTCGGCGCGGAAGAACCAGCCCTGGCCGATCCGGGGCAGCCAGCTTCCCTTGAGCGCCTTGCCCAACGGCTCTGCGCCCGCCTCTATCGCCCGCGAATTGTCCACTGCGCGATAGCCCGGCCCGCCACCCGATTCATCGAAACCGGCCATTACGGCGATCCCCTCGAGAAGCGTCGATTTGCCGACGCCATTCTCACCGGCGATGATCGTTATCGGCGTATCGAAACTGAGCTCGAAATCGCCATTGCGGAACAAGGGCAGCGACAAGGGATAGGCATCGCGATCGCCGCTCGCTTCCGGATCGAGCCATACCCGTTTCAGATATGGCGGCGGCAGCGTGGTATGGCGGGGTCGCGCCATGGCTATTCGGCGGCTTCGTCCACCCGTGTGGCGATCAGGCCGGGTCCATCCCCATAGCGCGCCAGCGATTCGACCGGGGGCAGTTCGGGGATTTCCTTCGACGTCGTCTCGATGTTGAGATCGCGAAACTTACGACCAGTGCTCAATACGTTACGCTCGAATGATCCCACGAAATCATTGTAGCGATTGACGGCGCTGCTCAGCCCGCCACCGACCACGCGCATATGCTCCGCCGCGACCGCCAGCCGATCGTGCATTTCCTTGCCCAGTTCCCCGATCTGGCGCGCATCCGCCGCCAGACGCTCCTGCCGCCACACGGCCGAGACGGTGCGGGCAATGGCGATGAGGTTTGTCGGGGTCGCGAGCAGCACGCGCTTTTCGAAAGCAAAGTCCCACAGGCCCGGCTCATGTTCGAGCGCGGCGGAGAGGAAATGCTCGCCCGGCACGAACATGATGACGTAATCCGGCGCATCGTCGAACTGGCTCCAATACGCCTTGTTGCCCAGCGCATTGATGTGCGCCTTCATCGAGGCGGCATGCAGCGTGAGGCCCTCCTGGCGCTCGCGTTCGTCCACCGCGCCGAATGCGTCCTGATAGGCATTGAGCGACACCTTGGCGTCAATAACCAGTGCGCGTCCGCCGGGCACCCGGACGATCGCATCGGGGCGCAGCCGCCCGCCATCGTCGCCCGCAACGCTCACTTCGAGATTGAAATCGGTATGTTCGGACAGGCCGCAGGTCTCGAGCACGTTCTTGAGCTGCTGCTCGCCCCAGCGTCCGCGCGATTTGGGCGCGTTGCGGAGCGAATTGACGAGCTTGGCAGCCTCGCTGCTCACCCGCTCCTGCCCCACCCGCATCTGTTCGATCTGGCCCTTGAGTTCTCCAAACGCATCGCGGCGCTCAGCCTCGACCTTGGCGACGCCTTCCTCATAGCGTTGCAGCCGCTCGCTGACCGGCTGGAGCATGGCCTTGAGGCTCTGGCCAGAAGCGGCTTCGGATTGCTTGAACCGGTCGTCCGCACGCTTGAGGAAAGCTTCCTGCGCATCGCTAAGCGCACGTCCGGCCAGTTCCGAAAAGCGCGATTCGAGCCCTGTCGTCTCGGCCTTCAGCGTCGCGAGTTCGACCTTGGCAGCATGCAGATCGGTGACCGCCGCCTTGAAATCAGCCTCCCGCGCATCACGCTCCTGCCGCATCTGCGCGGCGGGGCGGTTGCCGAAAAAGAGGCCGACCGTGAAGGCCGTGACCAACCCGGCGATCGCGATGAGAAGTACGAGCAGATCCAATTCGGCCTCCGGCAAATCAATGAAAGGAACATAGCCCGAACATATGCGCGTGGACAGCGATTTCTGGCCCTTTGCCACAGCCGATCACGCCGCTAAGGATCCGCTTTATGTTGACCGATATCGAGATCTCGCGCGCCGCCACGCTCCAGCCCATCGCAGACATTGCGGCGAAGCTGGATATTCCGGAGACGGCGCTCCATCCTTATGGGCGGAGCAAGGCAAAGATCGATCTGCAATGGATCGCCGAGCAGCCTTCGCGCGAGGGCAAATTGATCCTCGTCACCGCGATCAACCCGACCCCGGCGGGCGAAGGCAAGACGACCACTTCGGTGGGCCTCGCCGATGCGCTGAGCCGGATCGGCAAGCGCGTGGCCCTGTGCCTGCGCGAGCCTTCGCTGGGGCCTTGCTTCGGCACCAAGGGCGGCGCCGCCGGCGGCGGATATGCGCAAGTGGTGCCGATGGAAGACATCAACCTCCATTTCACCGGCGATTTCCACGCGATCACCAGCGCACATAATCTGCTCGCAGCGATGACCGACAACCATGTCTATTGGGGCAACGCGCTCGATATCGACGTGCGGCGGATCGCATGGCGGCGGGTGCTCGACATGAACGACCGCGCGTTGCGCGACGTGGCGCAATCGCTGGGCGGGCCGGCCAATGGCTTCCCGCGCGAAAGCGGCTTCGACATCACCGTTGCCAGCGAAGTCATGGCAATTCTGTGCCTTGCGACCGATCTTGAAGATCTGGAAGCAAGATTGGGCCGGATCGAAGTGGCCCGCACGCGGGGCAAGACTGCGGTGATCGCGCGCGATCTGAAGGCCGATGGCGCGATGGCGGTTTTGCTCAAGGACGCGGTCATGCCCAATTTGGTGCAGACGCTGGAGGGCACACCCGCGATCGTGCATGGCGGGCCGTTTGCCAACATCGCCCATGGCTGCAATTCGGTGATCGCGACGCGGGCCGGATTGAAGCTGGCGGACTATGTGGTGACCGAAGCCGGGTTCGGCGCCGATCTGGGCGCGGAGAAGTTCTTCGACATCAAATGCCGTCAGGCGGGGTTGAAGCCCGATGCCGCGGTGGTGGTCGCGACCGTGCGCGCGCTCAAGATGAATGGCGGGGTGGCGAAGAGCGATCTGGGCGCGACCGACGTGGAAGCCGTGCGGCGCGGCGGCGTCAATCTGGCGCGGCATCTGGAGAATGTGCGGCAGTTCGGCGTGCCGGCGGTGGTGGCGATCAACCGCTTCGTCACCGACAGCGACGAGGAACTGGCGGTGATTGCCGAGATCGCAGCGGCGCAGGGCGCGAAGGCGATTATCTGCTCGCATTGGGCCGATGGCGGCGCGGGCGCGGAGGAACTGGCGAACGAGATCGTCGCGCTGGCGGACGGCACCTCGCAATTCGCGCCGCTATATTCCGACGATCTGCCGCTGTTCGAGAAGATCAACACCGTCGCCACGCGCATCTATCGCGCCGAGGCTGCCGTGGCAGAGCCCGCAGTGCTCGCACAGCTCAAGCGCTGGGAGGATGCGGGCTTTGGCCATCTGCCGGTGTGCATGGCGAAGACGCAATATAGCTTTTCCACCGACCCGACCCTGCTGGGCGCGCCGACGGGGCATGTCGTCCATGTCCGCGAAGTGCGGCTGGCGGCAGGCGCAGGCTTTGTGGTGGCGATCTGCGGAGAGATCATGACCATGCCGGGCTTGCCGAGGGTGCCGGCGGCGGAATCGATCCGGTTGAGCGGTGACGGGGTGGTCGAAGGGCTGTTCTGACGGAACGCGCGGCGCGGCTGAGCCGCGCGCGCCAGATCAGGCGGCGCGACGGGCCTTGTTGAGCTTCTTCATGATCATGTCACGCTTGAGCCGCGAGAGATGGTCGATGAAGACGATGCCCTCAAGGTGATCCATTTCATGCTGGATGCAGGTGGCGAGCAGGCCCTCGAATATCTCGTCATGCGCCGCGCCCTTCTCATCGAGCCACTTCACCCGGCAGCGCGCAGGGCGCTCGACATCGGCGAACTGATCGGGGACCGAGAGGCAGCCTTCCTGATAGACGGACTGTTCTTCGGCGGGATCGAGAATCTCGGGATTGATGAAGACGCGCGGCTCGCGGATCGACTTGCCTTCCTCGTCCTCCTGCTCCTGCAGGTCCATGACGACGATGCGCTTGGGCACGCCGACCTGGATCGCGGCGAGGCCGATGCCGGGCGCGTCATACATCGTATCGAACATGTCATCGATCAGCGCGCGGGTTTCGTCAGTCACCTCGTCCACAGGGGTCGAGACGGTACGCAGAAGAGGATCGGGTACTTCGAGAATTTGCAGAACGGCCATTTGGGGGGATTTAGGTATGGCATCCGAGAGCGTCAAGCGACGGGACGGCGCGCTCGCAATGCCTGTGCCAGCGTTCCCTCATCGAGATAATCGAGTTCGCCGCCTACCGGCAGGCCGTGGGCGAGCTGGGTGATACGGACCGGGAACGCTTCGAGCCGCTCGGCGACGTAATGCGCGGTGGTCTGGCCCTCCAGCGTGGCGTTCATCGCGAGGACGACTTCATCCACCCCACCCTCCGATATGCGCGCGACCAGGCTGTCGATGCGCAGATCCTCCGGGCGGACGCCTTCGAGCGCGGACAGGCGGCCACCGAGGACGTGGAATTTGCCGGGGAACAGCCGCGAGCGATCGAGCGCCCAGAGATCGGCGACTTCCTCGACCACGCAGAGCGAACGCGCGTCGCGGCGCGGATCCGAGCAGATCGAGCAGGGGCTGGTTGTGTCGACATTGCCGCAGATGGCGCAGGTGCTGAGTTTCTGGCTCACTGCGCCCAGCGCCGCGAGCAAGGGATCGAGCGCCGTCTCGCGCTTCTTGAGCAGATGCAGCACAGCGCGCCGCGCCGAACGCGGGCCGAGGCCGGGCAGTCGCGACAGGGCTTGGGTGAGTGCTTCGATCTCGTGGGAGGCCATGCCATCCCTCTAACCGCTCATGCCGAGCTTGTCGAAGCACCCGTCGACAAGCGCAGGGCGAGCGGTTTTTTGTTGCGCCGGCTCGCTCGCATCACGAAAGCACCCGCATGCGAATAGTCTTCATGGGTACGCCCGAATTTGCCGTGCCGGTGCTCGAAGCGCTGGTGGATGCCGGGCATGACATAGTGGCAGCGTACAGCCAGCCGCCCCGTCGCGGGAATCGCGGCAAGACCGAGCCTTCGCCGGTGCAGGCGCGCGCCGAGGCGCTGGGGATCGCGGTGCGCACGCCCGTTTCGCTGCGGAATGACGAGGCACAGGCCGAGTTTGCGGCGTTCGGAGCCGATGTGGCGGTGGTGGCCGCTTATGGCCTGATCCTGCCCAAGCCGGTGCTGGAGGCCCCGCGATTGGGGTGCCTGAACGTACATGGCTCGCTATTGCCGCGCTGGCGGGGTGCTGCGCCGATCCAGCGGGCGATACTGGCCGGAGACGCTGAGACCGGCGTGGGGATCATGCAGATGGAGGCCGGGCTCGATACCGGGCCGGTGCTGCTGGAAGGTACGACCGCGATCGCGGGCAAGACCGTGGGCCAGTTGACCACCGAACTGAGCCGGATGGGCGCGCGGCTGATGGTGCAGGTGCTCGCCGATCCGGATAGCTATTATCCGGTGCCGCAGCCCGAAGAGGGCATCACCTATGCCAGCAAGATCACCAAGGAAGAGACCCGGCTGCGCTTTCGCCTTCCGGCCGTGGATGTCGATCGACAGGTGCGTGCCTTTCATCCGGCGGCCTATTTCGAATTTGGCGGCGAGCGCATCCGCGTGCTGAGCGTTGAAGTGTTCGACGCAACGGGTGCGCCGGGGCTGGTTTTGGACGACCGGTTCACCATCGCATGCATGGAGGGCGCGATCCGTCCACTCTCGGTCCAGCGTGCGGGACGTGGCGTCATGACGGCGGATGAACTGCTGCGCGGCTTCGCGATACCTGCGGGAACCCAGCTTTGACGCGGTTTGCGCTGACGGTGGAATATGACGGCCGGACCTTCATGGGCTGGCAACGGCAGGATCATGGGCCGACCGTGCAGCAGGCGATCGAGGATGCCGCTTTCTCGATCACCGGCGTGCGCGTGGCATGCCATGCCGCCGGGCGCACCGATGCGGGGGTGCATGCCCAGGGCATGCGCGCGCATATCGATGTGGAGCGCGAGATTGCGCCGTTTCGGCTGATGGAGGCGCTCAATGCGCGGCTGCGGCCCAATCCGGTGGCGATCCTCGATTGCGTCGAAGTGGCGGATGACTGGCATGCGCGCTTTACCTGCCTCGCGCGGCACTATGAGTATCGGATTGTGGAGCGACGCGCGCCGCTGACCTGGGAAAAGGGGCTGGCGTGGCGGATACCTGCCGAACTGGATACCGAGGCGATGGCCGAGGGGGCGACGCGGCTGGTCGGCCGGCATGACTTCACCACCTTTCGGTCGGCACATTGTCAGGCGGATAGCCCGCTGCGGACGTTGGATCGGCTCGATGTGGTTCGAACCGGCGAGCGGATCAGCGTGTTCGCCTCGGCGCGGTCGTTTCTGCACCATCAGGTGCGCTCAATGGTGGGATGTCTGGCGCTGGTCGGTCAGGGGAAATGGTCGGTCGAGGATATGACCGTGGCGCTGGAAGCTCGGGATCGCGCGGCTTTGGGTCTGAATGCGCCTTCGGACGGGCTGTTCTTCCTGCGAGCGGATTATCCCTGAAGGAGCTTTAGCTCACCCAAACTCTATTTGCTGAACTTCGCCGCCAGCTCGACATGCGTTGACCAGCGGAACTGCCCCACAGGCTGGATCCATTCGAGCTTATAACCACCCTCGCACAAAATCTCAGCATCGCGCGCGAAAGTGCCGGGGTTGCACGAGACGTAAGCCAGCAAAGGCGCCTTCGATCCGGCGATCTCGGCCGCCTGTTCCTTGGCACCGGCGCGCGGGGGATCGATGATCACCGCGCCGAAATTGCCCAGATCCGCGCCGCTCACCGGGCGGCGGAAGAGGTCACGGTGATCGGCGAACACCGGACGCTTCACCAGCGCGGCCGCCGCCTTCAGCATCATGATCGGATCGCGCGCCGCTTCGGCAGCATAAACCTTCGCGTTCGGGAAGGCGAAGGTGAAGGTGCCCAGCCCCGCGAACAGATCGGCAATCGCGCCCGCATCGCCTACGATCTCGCGGACTGCGGCCACCAGAGCGGTCTCGCCCTCCGGCGTCGCCTGGAGGAAATTCCCCGCCGGGAACGGCACGGGCACACCGCCGAGCGTGACGGTCACGGGTTCCGGTTCCCAGCGCGCAGTGGGGCCGAAGCCTTCGTCGATCGAGAGGCGCGCGAGCTTGTGGCGGCTGGCAAAGGCAGTCAGCGCTTCGGCAGCGGCCAATCCTTCGGCATCGAGCCCATCGATCAGCACATCCCGACCCTGATCGGTCTGGACCAGATGGACGTTGACCCGGCGCGTGTTGGGCAACAGCGCCCCCAGCATGCCGCGCAGCGGAGAGATCAGCGCGAATAGTTCGGGCGCGAGGACATGGCACTCGGCGAGGTCGATGATCTGGTGGCTGCCCTGCCCGGTAAAGCCCAGATGCACCTGCCGCCCGCGCCGCTCGGCATGGAGCGTGGCGCGGCGGCGTGTCTTGGGCGGCGAGAGCAAGGGCGCGCGGATATCGGTCTCGAGCTTGTGCGCGGCGAGCGCCCCGGCGATGCGATCGACGAGATACTGGCTCCAGCTTTCGTCATCGAGATGCTGAAGCTGGCAACCGCCGCATGTCGGGAAATGGCGGCATGGGGGCGACTGATGGTGCGGGCCGTTCGTGACGACGCCCTCGGCGCTGACGCGGTCGCCCGGCGCGGTGAAGGGGACGTGGCGGCCATCGAGGGTTACGCCCTCGCCGCGCCCGGCGACGCGGACGATGGTGTCGTCGGTTACAGACATTCGGACAGGGCCTGTGGAATATGGTCGATCAGGGCATCGGCGATGAAGGCCGGGCCGGCGAGTTGCGCGGCGCGGGCATGAAGCCATGCGGCGGCAGAGGTGGAGTGCGTCTGGTTCGCGGCAACCTGTGCGCCGAGAATGCCGGCGAGGACATCGCCAGTGCCTGCAGTGGAAAGCCAGCGCGAGCCGCCGGGGATGGCCTGCATCGTGCCTTTGTACGAAGCGATAACGGTATCGGCACCCTTGTGGAGAATGATGCAGCGCGCCGCGGCGGCGGCCGCCAGCGTCATGTCGATCTTGCTGCCTTCACCCTCGAACATCCGCTCGAACTCGCCCGAATGGGGCGTGAGCCAACTCGGCGCGGTGCGCCGCTGGAGCCAGGCGGCTGCGGATTTACCGAGCAGGCTGAGGGCGTCGCCATCGAGGATCAGCGGGCGAGTTGAGGCCAGAGCGGCCTTCAACATGCCTTCTCCCCGGCGATCGCGGCCAAGGCCTGGGCCGATCACGACTGCGCCGATTCGCTCGTCCTTCAGCAAATCGCCGAGATCGTCGCCGCTGTTTACCGCGCAATGAACCAGCGCATCGGGACCATCGGAAGCCTCCGGCCCGGCGAGCATGACATAGCCTGCCCCGCTCGCCATCGCAGCGCGGGCGGCGAGCCGTGCGGCACCGGGCATCGCACCTTCGACTATGACGACCAGCCCACGGCTATATTTGTGATCCTGCGCGCCGGGGGTTTTGAGAGCCGGGCGCGAGACGGTTTGCCACTGGCTCTGAACCGGGATGCCGATATCGGCGAGCACGATATGGCCGCTGCATTCGAGCCCGCGACCCAGAACGTGGGCGGGCTTGAGCGCTGCCAGCGCGACCGTGGCGTTCATCTTTCGCGCGCCGAGATTGTCGCCGGTATCCGTCTCGATGCCAGAGGGCAGATCGATCGCCATGCTGAATTCGGCGGCGCTGACCAGTTCGGCGAATACCGCGACGACACCGCGCTCGAGCGGGCGAGTCATGCCCGTGCCGAACAGTCCGTCGATCAGGAACGGGCGCGGGCGGGCTTCGTAAAGCGAAGACACCGGGCCATCCCAGGCATCGAGCATCGCCTTGGCAGCATCGGTCGCGGGCAAGCCACAAGCGGCGACGGTGACGTCATGGCCTCGGGCCTTCAGGAGGCGCGCGGCGACATAGGCGTCTCCGCCATTATTGCCGGGGCCTGCGAGCACGAGGATCGGACGGCCCAGCGCAAAGCGCGCCGCTTCGCGCGCGACAGCCGCGCCTGCCCGCTCCATTACCTCAAGCTGGGTGGCGAAGCGGAACGCCTCCGCCTCGGCGGCGCGCATCTGCGCTGCGGTTACAATCGGGGCGCCGGGAGGAATCACTTGGCCGGTGTGGATTGGCGGACGGTTGCGGGCAAGCGGTAGCGCGCGCCACCGATGGCGACTTCGATCAGATTGGGAGCGAGCGTCGTCACCTTAGCCTGCTCGGCGCCATCGGCCGCTACCACGCCGCGCCCATCCTTGGTGACCAGCAGTCGGCGAAACCCGCCATCGGGGTGCCGCAGCGTGAGGAACAGCCCGTCCTGCGACTGAACCATGTCGATCGCGCAGGCATAGCTGAACGTATCAGCGCTGGGCAGCGCGCACTCGATCCGGCCCGCGGCGTTCTTCACCGCTTCCTTGTGCGCCTCCTGCTTCGCCTCCGCGACCCGATTGGGCACGAGTTCGACTTCTTCACATCCGCTGAGAAGAATCGCCGCTAAAGCGGCGACGCCCCATCGTTTATGTTGAGTTTTTCGAAGCATTTTACCAGCCCCTCGCCAAGCGCCGGGCGAGCGGGGCGTTCCGTTCAGATATCGGCGTAAACATGTGTTTCGGCGCTGGCCCCAGGGTGCGTTACCGCGCCCTTATAGGCCGGGCCGACGTTCTGCGCATAGCGCCACAATGCACCCGCCTGATAGTTATTGGTCCGCGGCTCCCATTTGGCGCGGCGTTCGGCCATGATGCTCTCATCGACCAGCAGATCGATTGTGCCCGCCTCGGCATCGATGCGGATGATGTCGCCATCCTCGATCAGTGCAATCGGGCCGCAATCGGCAGCTTCGGGGCCGACATGGCCGATGCAGAAACCGCGCGTGGCGCCCGAGAAGCGGCCATCGGTGATCAGTGCGACCGTCTCGCCCATGCCCTGCCCGTAAAGCGCGGCGGTGGTGGAGAGCATTTCGCGCATGCCGGGGCCGCCCTTGGGGCCTTCGTAGCGGATGACGATGACTTCGCCGTCCTTGATCGTGCGTGCTTCGACTGCGGCGAAGCAGGGCTCCTCGCGATCGAATACCCGTGCGGGGCCTTCGAACACCAGATTATGCAGGCCGGCGACCTTCACGATCGCACCATCGGGCGCGAGGCTGCCGCGCAGACCGACCACACCGCCGGTGGGGGTGATCGGCGTCCTGGCGTCGTAAATGACCTTCTGGTCAGGGTTCCAGGTCACCTGATCGATATTCTCTGCGAGCGTCTTGCCGGTTACGGTCATGCAATCGCCGTGGAGGAAGCCCTCTGCCAGCAGCGACTTCATCAGCATATAGACGCCGCCGGCATCATACATGTCGCGCGCGAGATATTGGCCGCCGGGCTGGAGATCGGCGCAATAGGGCGTGGTCTTGAAGATCTCGGCGACGTCGAACAGATCGAATTCGATGCCTGCTTCGCTTGCCATTGCCGGCAGATGGAGCGCGCCGTTGGTCGACCCTCCGGTCGCAGCGACGATACGGGCTGCGTTCTCAAAGGCTTCGCGGGTGCAGATGTCACGCGGGCGAATATTCGCTGCCAGCAACTCCATGACCTGCGCGCCCGCAGCCACCGCGATTTGCTCACGTGTGCTGTAAGGTGCGGGAACCATGTTGCTGTTCGGCAAGGATAAACCAATCGCCTCAGCAACGCATGCCATGGTGTTGGCGGTATATTGCCCGCCGCATGCGCCATGACCCGGGCACGCAACGCGCTCAAGCTCATGGACTTCTTCGATCGGGCAATTGCCGGCGGCGTAGCGACCGACGACTTCGAACACGTCCTTCACGGACACGTCCTTGCCGTGGAAACGGCCCGGCAGGATCGATCCGCCATAGACGAAGATGCTGGGCACGTTCAGCCGCAGCATCGCCATCATCATGCCGGGCAGCGACTTGTCGCATCCCGCAAAGGCGACGAGCGCGTCATAGCAATGGCCGCGCACGCTCAGTTCGACCGAGTCGGCGATCACTTCGCGGCTGGCGAGCGACGAATGCATGCCCTGATGACCCATGGCGATGCCATCGGTCACGGTGATGGTGTTGAAGCGGCGCGGCATGCCGCCACCCTGCTCGACGCCCTTGCGCGCGGCATCGGCCTGCACATCCAGCGTGGTGTTGCACGGCGCGCTGTCATTGCCGGCGCTGGCGATGCCCACGAACGGCCGGGCGATCTCCTCTTCGGTGAGGCCCATCGCGTAATAATAGCTGCGGTGCGGAGCTCGCTCGGGGCCTACGGAAACGTGGCGGCTGGGGAGCTTGGATTTGTCGAATCGGTTGGTCATGTTGCGCAAGCCTATGTCGTTGGAAGGCCATTTTGCGCAAGACTATTGCGCAAAGAATTTGTCAGGTCGGCCAAAGTTTGGGTCCATTCGGCCACGCCATCGGGATCGCGGATCAGATCGTTGCGGACTTCGAGTGCGATCGAGGGAATGCCCTGCCCCTCTGCATGCCGGTTGAGCGTCGCGTTGAGCAGGCGGCCCGAATAGGGTTCGTTATCGCCCGTGGTGATGCCCCGCGACCGGAAGAAATCCACCGCCGGGTGCGCAGCGCGCGTGTCGCGATTGTAAAGGATGCCGACTTCCCAAGGGCGATCGGTGCCGCCGTGCTCAAGACGCGGCGTGAAGCTGTGGATCGAGAGGATCAGCCGGGGCCGCTGGGCGCGGATGCGATCGCGCAGGATACGGTGATAGGGGGCGTGGAAGCGGGCGATGCGATCGAACCGGTTGGCGGTTTCGTTTCCGGGGATCAGATGGCCGTCACTGCGGTGCGGGATCAGGCCGATATGATCGGTCTCGCGATGGAGATCGATGACGAGGCGCGAGACGGTGGCGAGGATCGCAGGCGCGCCGAGATGCGCCGCAAGGCTGCGGGTGAGCGGCCCCGCGCCGATATCGATGGCGATGTGGAGATCGAGGAGTTCGGGCGCGATGCCAAGGTCTATGCCGTCGGGCACCGCGTTGGACGCGTGATCGCAGAGGAGCAGGACGTCTTGCGCGTCGCCTTGAATGATCTCGGTCATGTATATTCGGGCCTGCGGCGTTCGCGGAAAGCCTTATACCCTTCCGAAAATTCGGGACCGCTGAACGCCTGGTCGAACTGGGCGTCTAGCGCCGGGTTAGACGGATCGCGCAGCGTGCGCTTGAGCAGGCGGATCGCTTGCGGGCCGTTGGCGGCGATGCGATCGGCGAAGGCGCGGGCCAACGGCGCGGGGTCCTCCCAGTGCAGCTCGACCAGCCCCATTGCGAGGGCATCCTGTGCATCGACGATCTCGCCCGTGAACAGCATCCGCGCGGCATTGCCCTTGCCCAGCTGCGCGATCAGGCGCGCGACATCCTCGCGGGGATAGCCGATGCCGAGCTTGGCGGGAGTCGAGGCGAATTGCGCGCCGTCTCCGGCCACGCGCAGGTCTGCTGCAAGGATCAGGGCGATCGCCGCGCCGAAGCATCCGCCGTCGATCACCGCGATTACGGGCATGGGGAGCGCGGCGACCGCCTCGATCCCGGCGCGCATCGCTTCGCGAAACGTTGTGGCGTCCTCAATGCCGGCGAAGGTGGCGAATTCGCCGATGTCCGCGCCTGCGCAGAACACCACGGGCACATCGGACTGGAGCAGGACGCAGCGGGCATCGCTGGCGGCAATCTCTCGCGCGGCTTCGGCGAGCGCGAGCCAGCCGGCGACGGGCAGCGCGTTGCGGGCCTCGGGTCGCGATAACGTAATGGTGGCGATGGCGCCGTCGCGGTCCATTTGGATCATGCGAGCGGCATTAGAAGCTTGCGGCTTGCTTGTGCAAGCGGGGGACTCGGCTTGCTTGCGTAAGCGGACGGCTCAGCTTGCTTGCGCAAGTTGCGGGGATGGCGCTTGCCGAAGCAAGGGCCACCAACGGACGTCCCGCTCCTGGCGTCTGATCCGTTACCGTAACGAATAAAGGTGAAATGCGAAGGTTCGGTTGCGGTGGGTGGTTAACCGGCGTCGGGATGCTGGCAGGTTATGTGAGCTTTGTCGGCTGAACCCACCAGCCCGGACGGGCGAGTGCGACGGCCGCCGCAGCGCAGGCGGCTTCGCTGTCGAACAGCGCAAAACACGTGGCACCCGAGCCGGACATGCGAACCAGAGTCGCGCCCGGCTGGGCCGCCAGCAACTCCAGCACGTCGCCGATCACCGGAGCAATCGCGCGGGCCGGCGCTTCGAGATCGTTGCGGCCTGCCAGCGGATCGGAGCCGAGCGCGCCATGATCCACGCCGTCCCAGCGACGAAACACTTCGGCGGTGGAGACCGCGACGCCCGGATTGAACAGCAGCACCGGCGTGTCGGGCATGCCGGGAACGACTTCGAGCTGTTCGCCCCTGCCCCGCCCGATTGCCGTTCGCCCCAGCAGACAGGCGGGCACGTCCGATCCCAGCGCATCGGCGATGTCGAACATCTTCTCGTCCGCGACACCATGGAGCCGGCCCAGCGCGCGCAGCGTAGCCGCCGCATCGGCCGATCCACCCCCGATGCCCGATGCGACCGGCACATGCTTGTCGAGCGTGATCGCGTGCGCACCGCCGCCGAAGCGCTCGACAAAGCGGGCGGCAGCGCGGGTAACGAGGTTATCGCCCTCGCCCGCCAACCCTGCCGCGAACGGCCCGGTCATGGCGAAGCTGTCCGCATCGGCAGGCGTGACCGTCACCCGATCGCCGAACGCGACGAACGCGAACAACGTCTCCAGTTCATGATAGCCATCCGCCCGGCGCGCGCGGACGTGCAGCGCCAGATTGAGCTTGGCGGGCGCTTGCTCGATCACGCGTGCATCCTCAAAGGCCTTTTGCGAGCTTGTCTTCGATCCGGCGCACCGCATCATTATCGGCCTGGATCACCGCTGCGCTCCACGCATAACGCGCCTCATAATGCCGCCCGAGCCGCCAATACGCGTCGCCGAGATGCTCGTTGGTGATCGCGTCGTTCGGATCGCCCTGCACAGCATTTTCGAGCAGGGGCACCGCCCGTTCGACATCGCCGCGGGTGAAATAGGCCCAGGCGAGCGACGCCGAAATCCCGGGATCATCGGGCTTGAGCTTGTTCGCGCGCTCGAGCAATTCCTGCGCTTCGGGCAAATTCTCGCCGCGCAAAACCTGCGCATAACCGAGATATTCGAGCGCGGTAGGTTGATCGGGACCGAGCGCGACCGCGCGCTGAAGCGCAGGCAGCGCCTCGCTCCACGCCCCGGCACGATCCAGCGCCGAGCCATGAAGATAATGGAGTTCCCAATCGCTATCGCCGTCGCTCTTGCCGAGTGCCGCGCCATAAGCGGTGGCGGCGGCGGCATATTGCGTATTGGCGGAAAGCACATCGCCATAGGTTCGCTCGTCCGCCGACGTGGCTTCGGGGCCGGCGGCGAGCGCCTTGGCGAGCGGCAGCGCATCGGCAGGCTGCCCCGCGCGCTGGTGCGCCGCGATCATCCCCACCTGCGCGCCGCGCCGATAGGGGCTGGCGCTGGAGACCTTGCCGAGTTCGGCGAGCGCCATCGCGGTGGCTCCGCTCTGCGACAGGGCTTCGGCGAGATAGAGCCGGGCGCGATCGTCAGCGGGATCGAGCAGCAAGGCCGCTCGGGTCAGCAGGATCGAAAGCACGGGAATTTCCTGCGCCGCAATATCTTCCGCCACGCCGAGGAACAGCCGCGAAGCGCCAAATGCCGCGTTCGGCTTAATGCCCTTGCCCATCTGCTTGCGGAGCCGCGCATAATCGAGCCGGTCGCCGGGGATCATCATGTCGGCAAGCTTGCGCTGGCCCATGCCGGTGAACAAAGCCGCGGCATCGATCCGCAGATCGTCATCCCCCTCGCCCAGCAACTCGGCCACCGTCTTGACCGCTTCGTCATGCTGCCCAGTCGCGATCAGCAGCAATGCGCGGTGATGCCCGGCGAAGCGCATGGCGAGCGCATTGCCCTGTGCCTTTGCCAGCAGCGGCATCGGGTCTTCGCGGCGATCCAGGGTGACCCACGCTTCCAGCACGGGGAGCAGGAAGTTGAGCGGGCCCCTGGACATGCGCGCGAGTGCGGCTTCAGTGCCTTTGCGGTCTTCGGTTTTGAGCGCGATCGCGAACGCGAGCAACGCAGTATCAGGGGGCGCGGTGCCGGCGCGGACCAGAACCGCCGCGGCGCGGCTGGCGAGGTTATAATCCCCCGCCGCCAGCGCATGCCGATACGCGCGCATCGCGAGGATCTCGTCATTCGGATCGGCGGCCAGCGCCGCGCTATATCCCGCCGAAGCGGGCGCTGCGAGCCCCGCCGCATCGGCGATGCGCGCGCGGACATAGGCCGAATTGCCAGCCCCGGAGCTTTGCGCAAATGCCGGTGCCGCGAGCAGCAATGCTGCTGCGGCGAGCGCGGCACGGTCAGCCCCCAACAGGTGCTTACATGTTCGGATAATTGGGACCGCCGCCACCTTCGGGGACCACCCAGTTGATGTTCTGGGTGGGGTCCTTGATGTCGCAGGTCTTGCAGTGCACGCAATTCTGCGCGTTGATCTGGAACCGCAGATCATCGCCTTCCCCCACCACTTCATACACGCCTGCCGGACAGTAACGCTGCGCCGGCTC
>SEFZ01000107.1 GCA_004173185.1 Sphingomonadales bacterium
ATCTTGATGACGTCGGCGCCCGCGCGCGATGCCTTGCGCACCTTTTCGGCGCATTCGACCGCGCCGGTGCAGGTATAGCCTTCATCGAGGACGGCATGAATATCCTCGCGAAAGCCCGTCACGTCGCCGTGACCGCCGATGATCGACAATGATGGGCCAGCGGCGACGATGCGTGGGCCTTCGATGAAGCCGTTTGCGGTGCCGCGGCGGAGCGAGTATGCGGTATATTGCGCCGAACCGGCCTCGCGCACGGTCGTGAAACCCGCGCGCAGCGTGATGCCGGCGTTCTTCGCACCGACGACGACGCCCCATTCATTGGGATCGACTGCCGCGCCGCGATAATCGTCGCCGGGGTCGCCGGTCAGATGGACGTGCAGGTCGATGAGGCCGGGGAGCAGGGTCTTGTCGCCGAGATCGACGACTTCGGCGCCCGCGGGCGCTTCGGTGCGACCCGGCGCGATCGAGGTGATGCGGTCATCGGTGATCGTGATCGTCGACTGGCCTTGCGCCGGCTTGCTGGCGTCGGTGATGACGCGGCCGGCATAGACGATGGTGGTTTTCGCATAGGCCGTCGTGCCGAGCAGCGCGAGCGTCGCGGCGGCGACCAGTTCCAATTTACGCATAAAATCTCCCCTGTCTGTTTCCGCCACCGTGGCGCGGCGGGCGAGGGAGGGCAAGCGGGGAGTGGCGTCGCACGAAGTCCCTTGTCGGTGCGTCGGCGCTTAAGGCCACAAAAGCCCCGCATGCGGGCGTCGATTTTGTGTCCTTTGCGGCCCTTCGACATGCTCAGGACAGCCTTAACGCGACAAAAGATACGCATGCGCACGCGCAAGATGTCTCCTTTGTCGCTTTAAGATCGGTTTGCGGAAGCGGACGATTTCAAACAGCGAAGTCGAAGCTGGCATGGTGCGATAATGTAGGACAGCGGTATTTTATGGGTCGCCAATTTCCGCATTGGGGTGGTTAGCTGCCATCCCCATTTTCGTCATCCCCGCGAAAGCGGGGACCCAGAGCGGCCGTCGGCGGGCCTGGCCCTAGGTTCCCGCTTTCGCGGGAATGACGAAATATGAGAATCATCGCAGCCAGATTGAATGTGAAAGACCGAATATGGGGTAGGGAGCGGACCTAAGCCTCAAGATATGGCAGTGCCTCTGTTGAGAAGGTCGAAGCTATCTCGAAAAGCATCATTTTCCTCAGGATTCCGGCCTAGCGCTTGCTGATAAAGTGTATCTAGTCGTGCCTGATAATTTGGGCGGGCAGCCCATACTTGCGGATCGCATCTTATGAGGCTGGAGAGGACGTCACCCGGATAATAGCCGCCATCGAACAAGGGGTCATTTTCCAGCTTCGGCCAAACAAGATCGAGGACGTAGGGAAACCCATCGCGTTGAACCACGAGGCGACCAATTTCGTCGTCGGACAAATCGCACAACGGCTTCTTCCACGATCTAATGATCCACTCGATCAGTGGTGTCTTCGCGACATCAGGATCATCAGCACGGAGGCCCGTAAGACCTTCCAGTGTTTTGGTGGGGTCGAACGGTTGCATCGCTCCATTCAGCTGAATTTCTGAACGTCCGCAATTGGTCGTTAGCGGCCGCCCAAAAAAAAGGGCCGGTCGAGCCGGCCCCTAGTTTGTCATCTGATAACCGAAAGGAATATTACCAGAAGAAATCGTGGATCACGTCGATCACTTCGCCCGAGTAGGTGTCGACCAGAAGCGCATCGTCATAATAGCGGATCCAGCGCGTGCCGCCGTAGGCGGGCGGCAGGCGGTAATAGCCGGGGTCGTTGATCCAGTAGCGCGAGCTATAGAAAAGCGAGTTCAGGCTGAAACCGATGCTGAAGCGCGTATATCCGTAACCGCGATACGGGTTGTAATAGCGCGGCATCCGGTAATGGCTGCGGTTCTGGTTGCGATAGCTGCGCCAGTCGTAGCGGCGGTCGTTGCGCCAGTCGCGGTTCCAGCTGCTCCTGCGATTGTCGTTATACCGCCGATCGACGCGGTTGTTGTTGTTGCGGTCGTAGCGGCGGTCGATCTGGCCGTCGCGGTTGCGATCGTAGCGGCCGTCGCGCTGGTCGATGCGGTTGTTGTTGTTGCGATCCCAGCGGCGGTCGAGGTCGCCGTTGCGATTGCGGTCGTAGCGCCGATCGACGCGGTTGTTGTCGTTGCGATCATAACGCTGGTCGACCTGGCCGTTGCGGTTGCGATCCCACTGGCGGTCGATGCGGCCGTCATTGTTGCGATCATAGGTGCCGCCGCGCTGGCGCTGAGCCTGCTGGCGTTGAGCCTGCTGGGTCTGGCGCTGCTGTGCAACACGTTGCTGATCGGTGCCACGCTGCTGTTGCCATTGCTGACGTTGCGCCTGACGCTGCTGGTCATTGCCGCGCTGCTGCTGTTGGCGAACTTCGCTGCGCTGCTGGCGCTGCACCTG
>SEFZ01000108.1 GCA_004173185.1 Sphingomonadales bacterium
GGCGCACACGGCTCGTGCCAGCGGCGCGGATCAATCCGCCCGGGATGTCGTAGACTCCGTCGCCACGGCGGTGCCGCCAGAAGGAGGCCGCGAGCAGTTCGACCGTCACGCCCGACGCGAGATCGAAATCGACGCTCGGTTGGATGTTCATGATATTGCGCGGGCCGATCGGGGAAAGCTCGCCGAAATATTTGCCCTTGGGAAACAGCGCATTGAAGGTGCCGAGCCGGCCGTCGCTCGCATCGCGATCACCGCTGGCGATATTGGCGCGGAGGCGCGCGTGCGGGCTCAGCGGTGCATGGACGAAACGCCAGCCGGTTTCGGTCGCGATCGACCAGGCACGAATGCGATCCCCGCCGAAACGCCCACGCTGAAGCATCGCCTCCCAGTTCCAGTCGAGATTTCCATGGCTACCGAAAAATCGCAGCCCATAGCTATCACGCGTTTCGCGCGCCATGCGGCCGCCGAAGCGCGCCTCGTCATTCTCATATCCAAGCCAATAGGCATCAAGCCCAATTCCGTTGGCGGCAGCGAAGGTCGCATAGATGCCGTCGAGCCGCCGCGTTTTCGACGTCCTGTCGTCGAAGTCGCCGTCGCCGATCGCGACCGGGCGCAAACGGAACGCATCGACGTGCAACGGCCCATGCTCGGCGATGACATGGCCGCCGTCGAAGGCTTGCGGGATATTGGGACCATAGCGGATGCCGACGAGGCGCTCCGATCCCAGCGCCATCAATTCGCGGCCGCCGCGTAAGGTCAGCTTAGCGTCATCGCCCAACGCGATGCGGACGTCGGCGAAACCCTGCAGAAAGTCGATCCCTGTTTCGTCCGCCGGACCTTTCCCTGTCCCGACGCCGCGCGCATAGCCCGCGATTCCCTGAACGAAGACGCGCGCCGGACCGGCGTGAAGGTCGGCGTGCGGCATGACCCGCAGCCAGAGATAGCCGTCGTCGGGTGCCGGCGGATCACCCCACAGATTGTCGTCGAATCCCTCGAACCGCGCCCGCGCCTCGCCGCCGAGCGTCAGATAGATGTCCCCCTGCCGATCGAGCCGCACATATTTTCCCGGCTGATCATCGGCAGCGTCGGCACCGCGCAAGACCGACCAATTTTCGTCATAGCGCAGGTTCGTCCTCTCGACCTCTTGTGCGTGCCCCGCGACCGAGGCGAACACCGCAAGGAGCAGCAGCGCACGCATCACCGGCGGGTGATGAAGTGGCGCACCACGGGCTGGCTATCGTCCAACTGGAAAGCCGCGAGCGCGTCCTGATGGATGCGGTCGGCGTTTGTAACACGGTCGTGCTGTCGCAGATGCTCGAGCCAGCTTTCGACAGTGAAGGTCTCGACCACCGTGCCCGGCTGCGCCGTATCCTCGTAAACGCCCCAGTGGATCGCGCCGTCGCGGCGGCGAATGCGGCGCATCTCCTGAATGGCGACGAAGAAATCGGAAACCCTGTCCGGAGCGATGCGATATTCGAT
>SEFZ01000109.1 GCA_004173185.1 Sphingomonadales bacterium
ACGGTCGATACGTCGACCGACGACATACGCTCCTTAACGGCGCGCTCCATGCGGAGCAGGCCGACGCGGTACTGGTTCTCGAGAAGCTCGCCCACCGAACGCACGCGACGGTTGCCGAGGTTGTCGATGTCGTCGACTTCGCCCTTGCCGTCCTTCAGATCGACGAGGGTCTTGACCACCGCGAGGATATCCTCGGTGCGGAGCGTCGTGACGGTGTCTTCTGCGTCCAGATCGAGGCGCATGTTGAGCTTCACGCGGCCCACGGCCGAGAGGTCATAGCGCTCGGGATCGAAGAACAGGCCGCCGAACAGCGCTTCCGCGGTCTCAAGCGTCGGCGGTTCGCCGGGGCGCATGACGCGATAGATGTCGCTGAGTGCCTGCTCACGCTCTTCCGCCTTGTCGACGGCGAGGGTGTTGCGGATCCACGGACCAGTCGAGATGTGATCGATGTCGAGCAGCTCGAGCTTTTCGATGCCAGCAGCGTCGAGCAGTTCAAGGTTCTCGGCCGACACTTCGTTGCCGGCTTCGATGTAGATCTCGCCCGTCGACTCGTTGATCAGATCATAGGCCGAATAGCGGCCATAGATTTCCTCGGTCGGGATCAGCAGCGTCTCAAGGCCATCCTTCTGCGCCTTGTTTGCGGCGCGCGGGCTGATCTTGGTGCCGGCGGGGAAGATCACTTCGCCCGACTTGGCATCGACGATGTCGAACATCGGCTTCGCGCCGCGCCAGTTTTCGGCGGCGAACGGAATCTGCCAGCCGTTCGGACCACGGACATAGGTCACGCGGTTGTAGAAGAAATTGAGGATGTCCTCGCCGTTCAGGCCCAGCGCGTACAGCAGGCTGGTGACCGGAAGCTTGCGCTTGCGATCGATACGAACGTTGACGATGTCCTTCGCGTCGAACTCGAAATCGAGCCACGAACCGCGATACGGGATCACGCGCGCTGCGAAGAGATACTTGCCCGAGGCATGCGTCTTGCCGCGATCATGATCGAACAATACGCCCGGCGAACGGTGCATCTGCGAGACAATCACGCGCTCGGTGCCGTTGATGAAGAAAGTGCCGTTGCCCGTCATCAGGGGCATGTCGCCCATGTAGACGTCCTGCTCCTTGATATCGAGAACCGAACGCGCTTCGGTATCGGGATCCACCTCGAATACGATGAGGCGAAGGGTAACGCGCATCGGCGCCGCATACGTGATGCCGCGCTGACGGCATTCTTCGACGTCAAACTTCGGCGATTCGAGTTCGTAGGTCACGAAATCGAGCTCGGCAGTGCCGGCGAAGTCGCGGATCGGGAATACCGAACGCAGCGTCTTTTCCAGACCGGATACGTAGCCGATCGAGGCATCGCTCCGCAGGAACTGTTCGTAGGATTCGCGCTGAACCTCGATCAGGTTCGGCATCTGCACCACTTCGTGGATGTTGCCGAACACCTTGCGGATGCGGCGCTTCATCGTGCCGCTTT
>SEFZ01000070.1 GCA_004173185.1 Sphingomonadales bacterium
GGACCGGTTAGCCCGATGCGACCCTATTGGGTGGGCGAGCGGGGGCCTGAGCTGTTCGTGCCGACGAGCGCGGGGCAAGTTTCGGTGCCGGGCGGCGGCGGGGCGCGGGACGTGCGCGTGGCGATTACCGTCAACGCTGCTGGCGGGGATGCACCGCGGGCGCTGGCGCAATCGAGCCGGCAAGTGGCGCGCGCGGTGAAGGCCGCGCTGGCTGGGGTGGATTAGGTTATCGGTCGCGCGAAACTTCGGTACTTTCCTCGATCTGCCAACCATCCGCACTGCGGGTAAGGCGGGAGATTTGATTGATGCGGCTCCGTGAATAATGGAGCATGGCATGGCAATTGATCGAGCGAGGCTCGCCCCAAGGTTCGTCGCAGTAAACGTCGGTGACACGCAGCAGCCTGAATGGCGTGATTAGCGTGATATTGTTCGGATCAGCTTCGTTCGCGGCCGACATCATTTCCCAATCGCGTTTCGCTCTCCAAACCTGGATCGCAATCTTCAACTCTTCGCGGGTCGGGCAGAAGCTTGGTTCTGCGCAGTGCTGCGCGGTGATGAGCATCAGGATGGCAGCGAGCATGGGGCGGGTTTCTTCTCGACTGGTTGTCGTACGCTAACATCGAATCACGGGGGTTGAAATGGGCTGGTGGCTTGCCTCGGAACGTCGGGGCCAGATCGATAGTGTGGTTTCGCGGTTCGATCCGGCTTTCTGGACGGTCAATTTTCCGCGGCCGATGATGGCGGCGGTGACCACGACTGCGCATGACGCACTGCGCGTGGATGCCGTGTTCTACCGGGCGGACCAGATTGGCGGGCTGATCTGGGAGGCGGAGGACGTGCACGATCATCCGCTGCTTTCGTATGAGACGAGCCGGGATTTTCGCGGGTGCCGGTTGCGGTTTCGCTGGCGGTCTTCGGGGTTGCTGGGGCTGGATGCCATCAATGGCCCGGTGCTGACGATCGAGGGGCGCGATGCCGCCGGCGCGGCGCGAGCCTGGTATGTGCGGCTTTGGAATTATGCCGAAGGGTCGAGCGAGGACGCAATTGTTTCGATCGACTTTGCGGCGGTCGAAGGCGGGTTTTTGTTGCCGGGGGAGGCGGATCCGGTGTGGGCCGGGGATGTCGACCGGATGTTCGTATCGCTGGTGCCCGAGGGCTATTCGGGGGCGGATGCGGCATTGGGTTCGCTGGTAGAGGCCTGGGCCGAGCTTTCGGACATTATCTGCGAGGGGCCGGGGGCGGTGCTGGGTATCGGCGATGTCGTGGTACCGGCGCATGGGCTGCAAATCGCGAACGGCTATGACGATTGTTATCACCTGACGCCGGCGCGTTTGCTGCGCAACATTGTGCAGCTCGGTTATCGTGGAAGCATCCTCCATTATGTGGGGATGAGCCATTATTTCCGGCTCGATGACGGGTTTGTGCGCATCGGGGATAGTGCGCTGAATGTGGCGTGCGCGGCGTGGCATCGCGATTTTGCCGAGCGCGCGAAGGCGCTGGGATTTTCGGTGATCTGGTCGCTTAGCTATGAGCTGTTCGACGCGCATTGCTGGGGCGACTGGAAGCAGCGCGCTGCGGATGGATCGCCGGCACTTACCGGCTGGGAACCGCCTTCGGCATTGCTGTCTCCGGCGCATGAGGGGGCGATGGCCTATCTGCATGCGGTGGCCCTGGGGTTTTGCGGGATTGCCGCGGAGGCCGGGCTGGCGGTGCGGTTTCAGATCGGCGAGCCGTGGTGGTGGACGCTGCCTGATGGCAGCCTGTGCATCCACGATGCTGCGGTGGACGGGCGCGATCCGGGGGCGTTGCTTGCCGGTTCGACGCTGGCGCTGCGCGATGCGGTGAAGAGCGCGCATGCCGGGGCGGAGATATTGCTGCTGGTCTATCTGCCGACGGTGGAGCTGAACCCGGATGCCAACATGCCGTTGGGCTGGGCCGCGCCCGCCTTCGATGTGTTGCAGCTGGAGGATTATGACTGGGCGGCGGCGGGGAATGTCGCGGCTGGCGAGCGCGGGCTGGGGCTGGCGGAGGCGCGGTTGGGCTATCCGGTTGGTGCGCAGCATTATCTGAGCGGGTTCGTGCTGGCGGCAGAGGGTCGCGCGGCCTGGCTGCATATCGATGCGGCCGCCGAACGCGCACGGGGGCGAGGCGTGGCCGAGACGTTTGTCTGGGCGCTGCCGCAGGTGTTGCGCGATGGCTTTGTGCACTTTGATCAGGAGAGCGACGTGGAAGCATTTGACGACGTGCTGTTCCCGATTGCGCTGGGGCGCGAGGCGGAGGTGGCACCCGAGGTTTCGACGGCGATCGTGACCAGCGCGAGCGGGGCCGAGGCGCGCAACGCAGAATGGGCCGAGGCGCGGACGCATTATGATGTGGGGCCGGGGGTTCGCAGCGAGGCGGACATATCGGCGTTGCTGGGGTTCTTCCGCGCGCGGATGGGGCCGGCGCGGGGGTTTCGATTGCGCGACCCGTTTGACTGGCAGGGCGAGGATGAAGTGCTGGGGGTGGGCGATGGGACGGCTTCGGCGTTCCAGCTGGTGCGCAGCTATGGCGGGGTGACGCGGCGGATCACGCGGCCGGTGAGCGGGACGGTTCGGGTTTCGGTTGGGGGCGTGGAGACTGAGGCGTTCGCGCTGGGCGCGGGGGGCTTGGTTACGCTGGATTTGCCACCTGCGGACGGGGCCGAGGTGACTGCGAGCTTTGTGTTCGATGTGCCGGTGCGCTTTGCCGAGGATCGGCTGACGGTTAGCCGGGCGACGTTTCTGGCGGGGGCGGCGGCTAGCGTGCCGTTGGTCGAGGTGCGTGAGGGATTCTGAGTTCACGCGACGACGCGACGAAGAAGGTGTTTCACGCGGAGGCGCGGAGGACGTGGAGAAGAGGTGCTTCAATCTCCGCATCCTCCGCGCCTCCGCGTGAACCAGTTTTTTCTCTCGCGCTTTGGGCAAGATCTAGGAAATTCACATGGAATGGCTGGAAGGGTCGCTGACGACCGTCGCCTTGTGCTGGCGGATCGAGCGGCGCGATGGAGTGGCGATCGGGCTGACTGCGCATGATCGCGACTTGTTTATCGACGGGCTGGTCTATCGCGCGGCACCGGGGATGACACCTAGCGCGATCACGCGGGGGGCTTCGCTCGATGCGGACAGCATGGACGTGACCGGAGCACTGAGCAGCGCGGCGATCAGCGAGGCGGATCTGCTGGCCGGGCGCTGGGATGGCGCGCGAGTGGCGGTGTTTGCGACCGACTGGCGCGATCCGGGCGAGCAGGTGGCGCTGGGCGCGGGGACGATCGGGGCAATCGAGACTTCGGATGGGATGCTGACGGCGGAACTGAAAGGCGTGGCGGCGGGGCTGGAGCGGCCGGTGGTGGAGGAGACTTCGCCGGAGTGCCGGGCGGAACTGGGCGATGGGCGCTGCCGTGTGGCGATGGCGGGGCGGCGGCGGTTTGTGTCGGTGACGGCGGTCGACGGCGCGGTGCTGACGCTCGATGCGGAAGAGCCGGTGGCGGGTTGCTATGGCGGCGGGCGGTTGCGCTGGTTTGACGGAGCCAATTCGGGGCTTGAGGATGCGGTGGCGCAATCTGGCGGCGCGACGGTGACGCTGCGGCGGCCCCCGCGTTTCGATGCGGGCGGGTTGGTCGAGCTGATCGAGGGGTGCGACAAGAGCCTTGCGACCTGTGCGGGGCGCTTTGGCAATGTCCTCAACTTTCGCGGGGAGCCTTATCTGCCGGGGACCGATTTGTTGACGCGGTATCCGGGGGGATGAGCCTGGCCGATGCGCGCGCCGCGATTGGTGCGCGATTCAGGCTGCATGGGCGCGATCCGGCGACGGGGCTCGATTGCGTGGGGCTGGCGGCGATCGGGATGGGACTGAGCGACATTCCGAGCGGCTATGCGCTGCGGAGCGGCGATGTGCCGCGGGTGCGCGCGGGCATCGCGGCGCTGGGACTGGTGGAGGTCCCGGATCGGCGGGCCGGGGATTTGCTGCTGATGCGGGCCGGGCCGGGGCAGATGCACCTCGCAATCGATAGCGGCGACGGGATTATCCATGCCGACGCGATGCTGCGCCGCGTGGTCGAGCGGCCGGGCGAGATTCCGTGGCCGGTGATCGGGCGCTGGCGCCTTTGAGGACTGCGCGTCTGGACGACTTTACCTGGGGAACTGACATGGCGACAATGGTGCTGACAGTTGCGGGCACTCTGATCGGCGGGCCGGTGGGCGGCGCGATCGGCGGGATGCTGGGCAATGCGATCGACCGGGAAATATTGTTCAAGCCCAAGGGCCGCGAAGGGCCGCGGCTGAGCGAACTCAAGCTGCAGACGAGCAGCTATGGCACGCAGATCCCCAAGCTCTTTGGCACGATGCGGGTGGCGGGATCGGTGATCTGGGCGACAGACCTGATCGAGCATCGCAGCACGACGGGCGGGGGCAAGGGGCGACCGGGCACCACCAATTATTCCTATACGGCGAGCTTTGCCGTGGCGCTTTCAGCACGGGCGATCTTGAGCGTCGGGCGGATATGGGCGGACGGCAAGTTGCTGCGCGGGGCGGGCGGCGACTGGAAGGCGCGGACGGGGTTTCGGCTGCATCTGGGGGATGAGGATCAGGCGGCGGACCCGCTGATCGCGGCGGCGGAAGGCGTGGGCATGGCGCCGGCGCATCGCGGGATCGCTTATGCGGTGTTCGAGAATCTGGAGCTGGCGGATTTCGGCAATCGGATACCGTCGCTGACCTTTGAAGTGCGTGCCGATACCGGGGCGGTTTCGGCGGGCGCAGTGCTGGTGGAACTCGCCGGGGGCGATGTCGCGAGTGGGGATACGACCACGGCGCTGGCGGGGTTTTCGGCGCATGGTGCGAGCGTGCGTGCGGTGGCGGAGACACTGGCGGGGGCGACGGGGGCATGGTTTCGCAGCGATGCGGGGCCATTGGCGCTGCTGCGCGGCGAAGGCGAGGCGGCAGCGCTGGACGATCTTTCCGTACGCGCGCGTACGCGAGAAGGCGGCGCGGGCAGGCGCGCGATTGCGGCGGCGGACAGCGCGCCGCGCACGTTGACGCTGACGCATTATGATCCGGCGCGCGAGTATCAGAGCGGGATGCAGCGCGCCGGACGCCCGGGTGCGGGGACGCGCGAGGCACGGCTGGAGCTACCCGCCGCGATCGATGCGGGCGCGGCAAAGACCATTGCCGAGGCGGCGCTGGCGCGGATGGACGGCGAGCGCGAGCGGCGCAGCGTGTCGATGGGGTGGGACCGAATCGGCGTGCGGCCCGGCGAGCGTGTGACGATAGCGGGCACGGCGGGGCTGTGGCGGGTGGACCGCTGGTCGCTCGAGGCGATGGTATTGCAACTCGAATGCGTGCGGGTGAACTGGGGTGCGCCCGCAGCGGTGGCGAGTGGCGGGCGGGTGCTGGCGGCGGCGGATGTCACGATCGGTGAGACAGTACTGCACGCTTTTGAACTGCCGGCGATCGACGAGGTGCTGAGCAGTGCGCCGCGACTGGCGATTGCGGCGGCGGGAACCGGGGCGGGCTGGCGGAGCGCGGCGTTGCTCTCCAGCGTGGATGACGGCGCGCATTGGACCGAGGAAGGCGCGACGGCTCCGGCGGCGGTGCTCGGGGAGGTAGTGGTGGCGCCGGGCGTGGGGAGCGCGGCGCTCGAGGATCGGGTCAATGCGATCGAAGTCGCGCTGGCGCATGATGCGATGCTGCTGGGCGATGCCGATGCGATGGCGCTGGATGCGGGCGCGAACCTGGCAATGGTGGGCGAGGAGCTGGTGCAATTTGCGCGGGCGGCACCGCTGGGCGGGGCCCGCTGGCGGCTGAGCGGCTTGTGGCGCGGGCGACGCGGAACCGAGGCTGCGATCGGCGGCCATGCAGCGGGCGAACGGTTTGTGTTGATCGATGCGCGGGCGCTGGCGGTGCGACCATTGTCTATGGGGGCGATCGGATCGACCTTCCGGGTGCTGGCGCAGGGCGTGGGCGAAAGCGGCGATGCTGCGGAGAGCGAAGCGCCGATCACCGGGCGCGGGATCGTGCCACCTTCTCCGGCGCATTTTGGTGCCGAAATTCTGGGCGACGGATCGGTGCAGCTAAATTGGGTGCGGCGCAGCAGAATCGGCTGGCGATGGAGCGACGGCATGGATGCGCCCTTGGGCGAGGAGCGCGAGCGTTACCGCATATTCGTCACCCCGGAGGAGGGGAATGCGTGGACTGTGGAGCTGGCGGCGCCGGGCATGCTGCTTCCCCCGGAGATCCGCACCAGCGCGCTGCATGTCGCGGTGCGGCAGAGCGGAACGCACGGGCTTTCGCTTCCCGCGACTCTCTCACTTCCAGCGATTGGAGACGCTTGATGACCGATTCTCTCACGCCCCGGCTGGCGCTGCCTCTGCTTGCTGCAGGGCAGGCACAAAAGGAGCTGTCTCATAATGAGGCGCTGTCACGCATCGACCTGACACTTCATGGAAACATAATGGGCAATAACGCCGAAGTGCCGCCGGATGACCCGGAGCCGGGCCAGTGCTGGATCATCGGCGAGACGCCGGAAGGCGATTGGGCGGGGCATGCGGGCGAAATTGCGGGGTGGACCGATGGGGGCTGGCGCTTCGTGAGGCCCTGCGAAGGCATGCAGCTATGGTCGGGCTTAGATACTGGTTTTGCTATCTTTTCCGGCGATGAATGGCGGCTGGGCGAAGCGCATGGCCGGCTGTTCGTGGCGGGCGAGCAAGTGATCGGGCCACGCAGCGCGGCGATCGCGGAACCGGCGGGCGGCGCGGTAGTTGATGCGGAAGCGCGGGCCACGATCCTGGCAGTGCTGAATGCGATGCGCGCACACGGACTGGTCGAAGCCGACTGAACCTGTGGCGTTCATGCAACAGTGCCGGGATTTGTGCGCTTGCGTGGAAACCATCGTTTCGGTAGTGAGTTTGTCGCTGTCCTAACGGACAACTTTGAAAGGGGATTTTAGATGCGGAAGCTCGCCATTACTCTGGCACTTGCGACCACCGCGCTCAGCACGCCCGCGGCCGGTTACGACGTCGATATGACGGTCGGTTACGATTTCGGCGGTTTCCGCGCCGAAGCGGAAGTCGGCTATCGTAAGGCAAGCGTTATCGGCGTTCAGTCGACTGTCACCTTGCCGAACGGCGCCGTGATTGCGCCTGCTGGTAACTATCCGCGTTCCGGCGGCAGCAGCTCGGCTCTGAGCTTCATGGTCAACGGCATGTTTGACTTCGGCGACGATGACGGCGTTCAGGCGTTCGTCGGCGGCGGTGTCGGCGTTGCTCGCGTGAAGAGCGAGTATGGCCTGCGTGCCAACACCCGTTTCATCAACGACTCGGACACGGTGTTCGCCTATCAGGGCATCGCCGGTATCCGCGCTCCGCTGAGCGACTCGATCGACGTTTCGCTGAAGTATCGCTTCTTCAGCGCCGACGGCGTGACGCTGGTTGACGCACTCGGCCGTCGCAACGAAGGTCGTTTCCGTTCGCACAGCATCCTGGGCGGCCTGACCTTCAACTTCGGCGCGCCTGAAGAAGTCGTGG
>SEFZ01000047.1 GCA_004173185.1 Sphingomonadales bacterium
CAAGAGAAGAGAAAGCAGCATGGCTCTGTACGAGCACGTGTTCCTTGCGCGCCAGGATCTGGCACAGGCGCAGGTGGACGCACTGGCGGAATCCGCCACCAAGATCATCACCGACAACAAGGGCAAGGTCGTCAAGACCGAGTCGTGGGGCCTGCGCAGCCTCGCCTATCGCATCGCCAAGAACCGCAAGGCGCATTACGTGATGCTCGAGATCGATGCGCCTGCCGGCGTCGTCGCCGAGCTCGAGCGCCAGACGCAGATCAACGAAGACGTCATCCGCTACATGACCGTCAAGGTCGATGGGCTGGAAGAAGGTCCGACCGTGATGATGCGCAAGGGTGCAGAGCGTGAGCGCGGCCGTCGTCGCGATCGCGACGAAGGCGGCTTCGGCGGCAACGGCGAATAAGGAAGATATAGATCATGGCACGACCCTTTTTCCGCCGTCGCAAGAGCTGCCCCTTCTCCGCGAAGGACGCTCCCCGGATCGACTATAAGGATGTCCGTCTGCTCCAGGGCTTCGTGTCCGAGCGCGGCAAGATCGTCCCGTCGCGTATCACTTCGGTGAGCGCGAAGAAGCAGCGCGAGCTGGCCCAGGCCATCAAGCGCTCGCGTCACCTGGGCCTGCTGCCCTACATCGTTAAGTAAGGAGCGCACCCAATGGATGTCATTCTGCTGGAACGCGTCGAGAAGCTCGGCGCCATCGGCGACGTGGTGAAGGTAAAGGACGGCTTTGCCCGTAACTTCCTGCTTCCGAACAAGAAGGCGCTCCGCGCCAACGAAGCCAACCGCAAGGTCTTCGAAGCCAATCGCGCTCGCATCGAGTCCGACAACGCGTCGCGTCGCGGCGAAGCCGAGATCGAAGCTGGCAGCTTCACCGATGTTTCGGTCACCCTGATCCGTCAGGCATCGAACACCGGTCAGCTCTACGGTTCAGTCGCAGTGCGCGATCTGGTCGAAGCGCTGGTTGCCGACAAGCACAAGGTCACGAAGGCGCAGGTCGTCCTCGACAAGCCGATCAAGTCGATCGGCCTGTACGACATTCGCGTGCAGCTGCACCCCGAAGTGTCGGTGACCGTCAAGGTCAACGTCGCACGCTCGCCTGAAGAGGCAGAGATGCAGGCTTCGGGCGTCGACGTGATGGCGACGATGTTCGAAAAGGACGAGGCCGGTTTCGTTGAGGCATATGACCCCAACGCCGAGCCGGGCGCCACCGCCGAGGTTCAGGCCGAAGCGCCTGCCGCCGACGCAGGCAGCGACGAGAACGCACAGGGCTAAGCCCAACGCGCTTTCGAGCGAAACAGAATGGGCCGCCGGAGCATATCCGGCGGCCCTTTTGCTTTGTGCGCTTGGTACCAAGACAGAAAAAAAGGGCCGCCCCGGCAATCCGGAGCGGCCCTTGTCTTATCTTGCGATGCGCCTGACCGTTATGGGCAGGTGACGCACGCTCCGATAACGGCGGCGAGCGGGATCAGCGCGAGAATCACGGGAAACATCTTCGCCATTGGACAGAAACCTTGATTGTGCAGTTGCCAGTTCAAACGTGCGCCGCGGGTGCTGGTTGCACGCAGCGTTAATCTTTTGTTCGGGCTGTGTTCATGCGGCCACAGGGGTTAGGATGCGACGATGCCATTGATGCCCATGCTCTTGTCGATCGCGATGCCGGTACAGCCCGCGCTGGAGCAGCAGGTGCTTGCCGAGATCAACTTCGCCCGCACCCGGCCGAGCGCTTATGCGGAACGGCTCCGCGTCTATCGCACCTACTTCAAGGGCCGGATCGTTTACTATCCCGGCAATCCCAACGGGCTGCGCACCACGGAAGGCGTGAAAGCGGTGGATGAGGCGATCCGCTTCCTCGACCGACAAGCGCCGCTCGAACCGATCGAGGCATCGCGGCTGCTTGCGCGCGCCGCCGCGGACCATGTCACCGAACAGGGGCCGCGTGGCGCGACCGGGCACCTATCCGCCAACGGCGCCAATCCGCGCGACCGCGTGCAAAAGCGCGGTGGCGGCAATTATGTCGCGGAAGTCATCACCTATGGCCCGCCCAGCGCTACCGAGGTCGTCCGCCAGTTCATCGTGGACGATGACGTCCCCGGACGCGGACATCGCAAGACGCTGTTCGCCGCCGAAATGCGCTTTGCCGGCGTCGCCTGCGGACCCCATCGGGTGTATCGGACGATGTGCGTGGCCGAACTCGGGCGCAAACCGGACGGGCAGCCCTGAATTTCGCGACTTCCGCGGCGGCATAGGGTTAATCCCCGAGTATCCCCGCCCCTTTTCAAGCAGTTAAGTGCCAACATCGCATTGCTGCACTGAAGGCCGTGCATGTCGCACCCCTTTTCCCGTGGGGGGAATATTGTGATCCTTCGCTGTTTCGCCTCCGCTGTCGCCGCAACCCTCTGGCTCGCGATTGCACCCGCGCAAGCGAATGACGCGGCCGCTAGCCGCCGTGCGCTGCAAAACAACGTGCTCGACGAGATCAATTTCGCCCGCCAGCATCCGCAGCAATATGCCGAGCAACTCCGCGAATATCGCGAGTATTTCGACGGCCGCATCGTGTTTCTGCCCGGCGACCAAAACGGCATCTACACCCATGAAGGCGTCGCCGCCGTCGATGAAGCGATCGCGTTTCTTGAGCGTCAGGCGCCCCTACCCGCCCTGTCCGCAGGTGACATCTTGATGCTGGCGGCGCTCGATCATGCCGAGGAACAGGGCGCAACCGGCGCGACCGGCCATGCCTCGCGCAATGGCACGGGGCCGGGCGACCGCGTCCGCAAGCGCGGCGGCGATATCTATGTTGGTGAGAGCATCTATTACGGCGTGGGCCAGCCCGATATGGTCGTCCGCAGCCTGATTATCGATGACGGCGTGGCGCGCCGCGGCCACCGCGCTTTGCTGTTCACCGCCAATTTCCGCTTCGCCGGTGTCGGCTGTGCGGAGCATCGCCGCCATGGCCATATGTGCGTGGTCGATCTCTCCGCAACCGAGAATGGCGGGCCGGAACTTCCGGCCGGAGCCAAAGCGCGCGGCACGCAATCGGTTCGCGTGCCAGCTACGGCCAAGTAATTCCGGCGCCGGTCAGTTCCCCAGCGGCTGCTGGTTCATCGGCCGCTCGCGGAGCGTGTCCTTATCGCCCGAGCGGCGCGCGTTCAGCGCCCTCCACTCGGCGGCGGTGTGGCAAACCCTTTTGGACATGTTCGAGCCCGTCGCCATGATCCGGCGGCAGATCTGCTTTTCCTGATCCGGCTGATCCTGCGCCGAGGCGGGCAATGCGATCAGGGCGATGGCGAGCGGCAACAGGCAAAACTTCATCCAGCGATCTCCAAGGCTTTGCGCCCATGGCTAACGGCACGCCCAAAGCCCGCAAGCGGCGCGCGACCAATAAGCGACTTGCGGGATCCGGAAAATTGATGATATGTTGCATCATAACAAGCAGAGGAGAGATGTCATGCCACATGCACGCGCTTCAGAGCCCTCCTATTTCAGCGATATCAACGTAACGCCGTTTATCGACGTCATGCTGGTGCTGATCGTCACGATCATCATGAGCTTGCCGCTCGCGACGCATCAGGTGCCGATCGAGCTTCCTAACGGAAAGACGAATTCAGGTATTGAGGAGCCGCACATGCTGCGGATCGAGAAAAGCGGCGCGCTGATGCTTGATGGCCGCAGCATCGCCGATGCCGCGCTCCCCACGACGCTGGCCGCGATCCGCGACCGGCCGGGCGCCGTGCTCCAGATGAACACCGATCCCGATACGCCCTATGCCCGGTTCAACAACGTGCTCGCCACGGTGAAGCGCGCGGGGATTACCAAGCTGGGGTTTGTCGGGCATCAACAGATGGTGGACTGAGCGGGGAATTCGTTCGCTCTCGCAACCTCCCCGATCGGGTAGGTTGCGTGAGCGGCGGTGCCGAGCATCGCCGCGACATCGCCGCTGCGGAACGCCTACTTCACCATCAATGGCACCGAGACCGAGAAGGACGAGCCCGGGGCCATTGCGCCCTTTGGCTTGAGGCGAATATTGGTGACCGCGGCTTGCGATACCGTATCACCCGCGACCGGCGCGAACACCCAGCTCGCACCATTGTCGTTCGAGAATTCCACGTCGTCGGTGGTGCTGCCCGGCGATTGATAGGCGAAGCTCAGCGCCGATGCCGGGCTGCCCTCGGAAAAGCCGAAGACCGGGGAGAAGAGCGTGCCATCGCCATCGAGCGCGAGACGCTGGGTGCGCTCGATCGGCAGGTTGAGCATCAATGAGTTGCTGGTCAGCGGCACGATATCGGGATTGGTTACGCCGATCGTGGTGCGGCGGCGGCTGCCGGGCAGCGCCTTGGGATAAACCGTGCCATTCAGCGGATCCCAGGTCGTCACCGAATTGGTGGAAACGGTGATCCCCTTGGCGGCGACATCCATGGTCACCGTGATAATGGTGGTCGCAGTGCCCTTGTTGGGCGTGCCGATGCACAGGAATATCGCGCTGATGCCCTGGCACAGATACCAGTTCCATTTGATCGTCACGACGTCGCGATACGTGCCGATCGGGGGCGATGCGCCCGCTGTTGGCTTCACGTAGAAAGGGAAATTCGCGGTGCTGGCGTTAAGCAGCCCCAGCAGATCGAGCAGATTGTTCTGCATGTAATCCACCGTGGTGTTCTGGACGAACGGCACCGTGCGGCCCGGATCGGCCGAGGCGGTATAGGCGATGGTCTCGGTTCCGCCGTCGCGCTTCAGCTTCAGAACGTTCGCGCTGCTGAACGTGGCATTGATATAATTCATGCCCAGCAGCACGATCACGCTGGGCACGCAGCTGAGCCCGGCATCGCTTCGCAGCGCGGGGATCGCCCCGGCGGCGGCGGCCGGCGGCGAATAGCTGCCCAGGTTGCTGGTGACCGCGGTGGTAGCGGTACAGGCCTGTGCAGCAGGCGCACCAACGATCGTCATGAACGCGCAAAGTGCGATAGAACAACGCTTCAACAAGATTGGCTCCAGGGCTTTCCTGGCCACAATCCTATCGTACAAAAGGTAAATAGACCGTCCTATCGAATCCCTTAATATGCGGTGACTCACCGCTCCGATAACGGCATCCGGGCACCATCAGCGCAACATCGGAACACGCTACTCACTCACTTGCGCCCGAACAACTTCTCGATATCGCCATGCGCCAGCTTCACCCAGGTCGGCCGGCCATGGTTGCACTGGCCCGAATGCGGCGTGACTTCCATCTCGCGGAGCAGTGCGTTCATCTCGGTGACCGAGAGCACACGCCCTGCCCGCACCGATCCGTGGCAGGCCATGGTCGATGCGACGTGATCGAGGCGCTCCTTTAGCGACAGCGCCTCATCGAAGCTGGCGAGTTCATCGGCCAGATCGGTGACGAGGCCGGTGACATCCCCGGTGCCGAGTGCTGCGGGCGTTGCGCGGACCAGCATCGCGCGCGCGCCGAAGCGCTCGAGCTCGAGGCCGAAAGCGGCAAGTTCCTCGATGCGGGATTCGAGGCGGTCGCAAGCGGTCTCGTCGAGTTCCACCACTTCGGCGAGCAGCAAAGCCTGGCTGGGAACGCCTCCGCCCTGCATCGCGCGGCGCATCCGTTCGAGGACGAGCCGCTCGTGCGCGGCGTGCTGATCGACCAGCACGAGGCCGTCCTGCGCTTCGGCGACGATATAGGTCTTCGCTACCTGACCCCGGGCGACGCCAAGGGGGTAGTCGATGGTTTCCGGAACCGGAGCGTAAGCGGGTTCTGCCCGGCCCTGCGGCAAAGGCGTCATAAAGCTCGGGCGGCGATCGTGAACCGAAGCGCCGCCCTGACGCGCCCATAGATCGTCATCCCGGCGAAAGCCGGGATCGAGGGTTTCGAAGGACGTCGCTTGTGACGCTGGGTCCCGGCTTTCGCCGGGGCTCTGTTCGCTAGTCCACATGCCCAATGCGGATTCGCTGGGGCGCTGCGCCGAGCGATGGCCGGCCTCATCGAGCGCACGGCGCAGCCCGGATACGATCATCCCCCGCGCCAATGCTGGATCGCGGAAGCGCACTTCGGTCTTGGCCGGATGCACGTTCACATCCACCGCGTCCGCCGGAACCTCGAGGAACAACGCCACCACCGGATGCCGATCCCGCGCGAGCATCTCGGCATAGGCGCCGCGTACCGCGCCCGCGAGCAGGCGGTCTTTCACCGGGCGGCCGTTGACGAACAGATATTGATGATCCGCCACGCCACGATTGAAGGTCGGCAGGCCGGCAACCCCGCCCAGCACGATGCCCTCGCGCTCGAAATCGATGGCGACGCTATTCTCCTGCAACGCGCGATCGGTCAGCGCCGCGACGCGCTCGGGCCGCGTCTCGCCGCCCTGCACCTGCAACACCTTGCGACCGTCATGCTCCATCGAGAAAGCGATGTCGGGCCGCGCCATCGCGAGCCGCTTCACCACATCCATGCACGCGGCATACTCCGAGCGCGCCGAGCGGAGGAATTTGCGCCGCGCCGGCACACGCGCGAACAGATCCTCGACCCGCACGCGCGTGCCCGGCGGCAGTGCGGCGGGGCCTTCCGCGATGACATCGCCATTGTCGACAGTGCGCGCCCAGCCCTCTTGCCCGCGCACCCGGCTTTCCAGCGTCAGCCGCGCGACGCTGGCGATCGAAGGCAAAGCCTCGCCACGAAAACCAAGCGTGGTGACCTGATCGATCGCGTCATCGGGCAGCTTCGACGTCGCATGCCGTTCCAGCGCCAGCGCCATTTCGGCGGGCGACATGCCGCATCCGTCATCGATCACTTCGACCAGTTCGGTTCCACCCGCGCCAAGCCGTATCGCGATCCGCGTGGAACCCGCATCTACCGCGTTTTCCACAAGTTCCTTCAACGCGCTGGCGGGTCTTTCAACCACTTCACCGGCTGCGATCCGATTGACTAGATGCTCTGGGAGACGGCGTATTGACATGCCTGTCGCTCTAGCCCAAGCGACAGCATCCCGCGACCTAGAACCGCTATGGCCGAGGCCGGATTTATTTCCGCCACGGATGGGTCAGGGTAAAATTTTTGTACGAACAGCCGCGTAACAATTTGCGGCAGGGACGGATTTCTCGATGGCGTTTTTTTCCCGCTTTTTCCGTATGATGTCTCACGATATGGCCATCGATTTGGGCACCGCGAATACCGTGGTGTACCTGCGCGGCCGGGGTGTCGTGCTCAATGAACCGTCGGTTGTTGCGGTCGAGACGATCAACGGCGTGAAGCGCGTGAAGGCCGTCGGCGAAGACGCAAAGCTGATGATGGGCAAAACGCCGGGCTCGATCGAAGCGATTCGCCCGCTGCGTGACGGCGTGATCGCCGACATCGACGTGGCCGAGCAGATGATCAGCCACTTCATCCGCAAGGTTCATGGACAGCGCCGTTTCATGCGCTGGCCCCAGATCGTGATCTGCGTACCCTCGGGTTCGACCAGCGTTGAGCGCCGCGCAATTCGCGATGCCGCTTCGAATGCCGGCGCATCGCAGGTGTTCCTGATCGAAGAGCCGATGGCGGCCGCAATCGGCGCAGACATGCCGGTGACCGAGCCGATCGGCTGCATGGTCGTCGATATCGGCGGCGGCACCACCGAAGTCGCAGTGCTTTCGCTGCGCGGCCTGGCCTATTCGAACTCGGTTCGCGTCGGCGGTGACAAAATGGACGAAGCGATCGTCTCGTACGTTCGCCGAAACCACAACCTCCTGATCGGCGAAGCCACGGCTGAGCGGATCAAGCAGGAAGTCGGCGTCGCCAAGCCGCCGCTCGACGGCATCGGCCTGACGATCCACATCAAGGGTCGAGATCTCGTCAACGGCGTGCCCAAGGAAATCCAGATCAACCAGGGCCAGATCGCCGAAGCGCTTTCGGAGCCGGTCGGCACGATCGTCGAGGGCGTGCGCATCGCGCTTGAGAACACCGCGCCCGAACTGGCGGCGGACATCGTCGATCAGGGCATCGTGCTCACCGGCGGCGGCGCACTGCTGAAGGGCATTGACGAAGTGCTGCGCGACGAAACCGGCCTGCCGGTGACGATCGCAGAAGATCCGCTGACGTGCGTTGCCCTCGGTACGGGCCGTGCGTTGGAAGATCCGGTTTTCCGTGGCGTGTTGATTCAGGTCTAAGAAGGGCAAGGGGGTATGGCGCCGCCAAGAAACCGGCGCCCGGGTTTTTCGCGGCGGGCGCAATACGGCCTATTTCTGGGATATGTGGGCTTGGTCGGCGGAGCGGCGATCGGAGCAGGCTTGCTGCTGCTCTCGACGTTCAACCCCACGGCCTTCTCGGCAGTGCGCGGCTTCTTCGCGGAGATCACCACGCCGATCTCCTCGGCACTCGCCTGGGTTCGCGGCGGCATTACCGGTGCGCCTGAAGGCATCTCCGGCTACGTCAACGCGCGCGCAGAGAATGAGAAGCTGAAGAAGCAGCTGGCGGACAATGAAACGCTGGTGGCGCGTGCGCGCGCGCTCAATCAGGAAAACCGGCGGCTGCGCGAAATGCTCCAGCTGCGCGACGTGACGACCGACGCGGTGGTGATCGCCCGGCTGGTTGCCAGCTCTGCCTCCAGCACGCGGCGCTACGCAACGCTCAATGCCGGCAGTTGGCAGAATGTGAAGCACGGCATGCCAGTGCGCGAAGCTTCGGGCCTGATCGGCCAGGTGATCGAGACAAGCCCGAACACCGCGCGCGTGCTGCTGATCGTCGATCCGGAGAGCATCGTTCCCGTGCGCCGCATCAGCGACGGGCTGCCCGCGATTGCCGCAGGGCGCGGCGACGGGCTGATGGACATCCGCTCGGCCAGCGTCGCCACGATGATCTTCAAGCCGGGGGATACGTTCGTCACATCGGGCACCGGCGGAATCTTCTCGCCCAATATCCCGGTGGCGCGCGTGATCCGCAATTCGGGCGATCTGGCGATTGCCGAGCCCACCGCCAATCCCGACGCGCTCGATTTCGCATTGGTGCAGCAGAGCTTCCTGCCCGAGCCCACCCCTACTCCCACATCAGCAGCCAAGCCCAAAGACCAAGAAAAGAAGGGGCAATGAGCCCGATCGAGTGGGTCCCGCTCGGTCGCAGCGAAAAGCGTCCGCGCGCGATCTGGCTCGCGCCGCTTTCGGTGATGCTCGGCTCGATGCTGACGTTGCTGCCCTTCGTCGCAACCGTGCCGTTCCTGCCGCCGTTCGGGCTGATGATGCTGCTCGGCTGGCGGCTGATGCGCAGCGATTCGATGAAGGTGTGGATGCCGGTGCCGCTCGGTTTTTTCGATGACATGATGAGCGGTCAGCCCCTGGGAAGCGCGATGCTGCTCTGGGCACTCTGCTCGATTGCTATCGACGTGCTCGACACCCGGCTGGTGTGGCGCGATTTCTGGCAGGATTGGTTGCTCGCAAGCGGCGCGATTGCATTCTGCCTCATTGCGGGCCGTCTGGTCGCCGCGCCTTTCTATGCGCATGTCGATACGGCCCTGCTATTCCAGATCGTAATCGCGGCTGCGCTTTTTCCTGTGATTGCCCGCTTCTGTACATGGCTCGATCGCGATACAAAGCGTAGATAATGGTCCGCATCACCGAAGCATCGCAGGCATATAGCTTCTCGCGTCGCGCACTTGTGCTCGGCGGATTGCAGGGTGGCGTCGCGCTCGTGCTGGCGGGGCGGATGGCCTATCTCTCGGTGTTCGAGAATGAGCGCTACCGGCTGATGGCCGAGAGCAACCGGATCAATCTGACGCTCACGCCGCCGCGCCGCGGCTGGATCGTCGATCGCAATGGCGCGCCGATCGCCAATAACCGCACCGATTTTCGCGTCGATCTCATCCCCGATCGGATGGAAGACAAGGTTAAGACGCTCGACATGCTGCAGGGTATCCTGCGCCTGACGCCCGAGGATCGCACACGGATCGAGACCGATCTGAAGCGCGCCGCGGGTTTCCAGCCGGTGCAGGTGCTTGAGAATCTTGATTGGGAGCGCTTCGCCGCCGTCAGCGTGCGCCTGCCCGAGCTGCCCGGTGTCGCCCCGACGCGCGGCTTTGCGCGCAACTATCCGCTGGGCGCCGGCGTCGGCCATCTGGTGGGCTATGTCGGCACCGCGTCGGCTGAGCAGTTCAAGAAGGACAAGGATCCGCTGCTCGTCACTCCCGGCTTCAAGCTGGGCAAGGACGGGATCGAGAAGAAGCTCGAAGACGAGTTGCGTGGCACGCCCGGCGCCAAGCGCGTCGAAGTGACGGCGCACGGCCGGCTGGTGCGCGAACTGGCGACGCGGCCCGATGCGCCGGGCAAGACCGTGAAGCTCACCATCGACGCGGGACTGCAGGAATATACAGCGCGGCGCATGGGCGAGGAATCGGGCTCGGTAACGGTCTTCGATTGCATGACCGGCCAAATCCTCGCGATGGTCTCGATGCCGTCCTACGATCCCAATGCCTTTTCGGACGGGATTTCGCGCACCGAATGGCGGATGCTGTCGGAAGACGATCACATCCCGCTGATGAACAAGACTCTGCAGGGCCTGTATCCGCCGGGATCGACCTTCAAGCCAGCGACGGCGCTCGCGGCGCTGAGCGCAGGGATTGATCCGTCGCGCGTCGTCTATTGCAATGGCGGGTATCAGCTTGGCAATCGCCGCTATGGCTGCCTTGGCCGCCACGGGCCGATGACAATGCACACCGCAATCGCGCGAAGCTGCAACACGTATTTCTACACCGTCGGCCGCGAGATCGGGATCAATCCCATCGCCACGGCGGCGCGCGCGCTTGGCTTTGGCGCCGAATATGAGCTTCCGCTGCCCTCGCAGCGTTATGGCACCATTCCCGATGAGGCGTGGAAGAAGAAGCGCTACAAACAGGACTGGACTCAGTCCGACACGCTCAACGCCGCGATCGGTCAGGGCTATGTGCTGGTCAGCCCGTTCCAGCTCGCGCTTTCGGCCGCGCGGCTGGCGTCGGGCCACTCGGTGCAGCCGTCGCTGATCCTTGGCGGGCCGACCAGCTATCCCGCGCTCCCCTTCCCGCCCGAGCATGTCGCCATCGTGCGCGCCGGGATGGACGAAGTGGTCAACGGCCGCGGCACCGCCGGCGCGTCCAAGCTCCAGATCGAGGGCGTTCGGATGGGCGGCAAGACCGGCACTGCGCAGGTTCGCCGGATCATGGACGCCAATCGCGGCCAGGGCGGCGCGTGGAAGTATCGCGACCACGGCCTGTTCATCTGCTTCGCACCCGTCGACAATCCACGGTACGCGGCATCGGTGGTGATCGAGCACGGCATGGGCGGTGCCCGCGCCGCAGCACCCATTGCGAAGGACGTGCTCACCTTCATGTTCGATCGCCCCCAAGCGATGAAGCGGCTGCACGCGCTCGAAGCCGGATGGGGCGGGAATATCAACCAGCGCATGGCCAGCCGCGCCGCTACGTGGAAAGCCGAGCAGGCTTCGGCAGCAGCAGCCGCGATCGTCCCCGAAGATCCCGCAGCCGCTGCGGAAAGCGTCGCCTCCGCCGCCACCAGCGCCACGGTCAACGCGATCGATCCCGACGCCGCCAACCTCAATTCGACGGGTACGCTTGAGTGAAAACCGGCAATATCGGCCCCTCCAGTGTTGTCCCCGCGCAGCTTGCCCAGCTTCCCTGGCGCATCATTCTGCTCGTCATGGCGATCGCCTTTTTCGGGCTGCTCGTGCTCTATTCGGCAGCGAGCGGGCATATCCGCCCCTGGGCGCTGAGCCAGGGCACGCGCTTCATGATCTTCCTCGCAATGGCGATCGTCCTGTCGCGGGTTCCGGAGAGTTGGTGGGCGCTGGGCGCCTTCCCCGCTTATATCGCCACATTGGTGATGCTGATCGGCGTCGAGCTGCTCGGCGCAGTCGCGGGCGGTAGCCAGCGATGGCTGGACCTTGGCTTCATCCGCCTCCAGCCATCCGAGCTGATGAAACCGGTGATCGTGCTGGCCTGTGCGAGATTCTACGAGATGTTGCCCGCGGGCGAGATACGCCGCTTCGGCGCGATCTGGCCGGCGGTGGTGCTGATCGGTTTGCCCGCCGGCCTCGTCATGCTCCAGCCCGATCTGGGCACCGCGCTGATGATCGTCGCGGGCGGCGTGACCGTGATGTTCCTCGCGGGCATCCCGCTGCGGCTCTTCATCGGCGGGGCGCTGGCGCTGGCGGTGTCGATCCCGATCATCGTCAACTTTGTGCTGCACGATTATCAGCGCAAGCGCGTGATGACCTTCATGAGCCCCGAAAGCGATCCGCTGGGCACCGGCTATCATATCAGCCAATCCAAGATCGCAATCGGATCGGGCGGCTGGTTCGGCAAGGGATTCCTGCAAGGCACGCAGAGCCACCTCGATTATCTGCCCGAGGGGCATACTGATTTCGCGCTGGCGACTATGATGGAGGAATGGGGCCTGATGGGCGGGCTGTTCCTGATCATCGGGTTCGGGCTGCTGATCAAATGGGGCATCGGCGTGAGCGTCCGCTCGACCAGCCGCTTCGCGCGTCTGACCGCCGCCGCGCTCTCGGCCACGATTTTCTATTATGTCGCGATCAACATGGCGATGGTGATGGGCCTCGCCCCCGTTGTGGGCGTGCCGCTGCCGCTGGTCAGCTTTGGCGGCACCGCGACGATGACCTTCATGATCTGCTTCGGCATCCTGTTGTCGATCGACCGCCAGAACCGCAAGGTGACGCGCTGGTAACGGCCGCGCCGGGCAGGACCGTCTGCGGTCGCGTTGCGCTGGCGGCCGCCGGGTTGTTGCTGTTGTGCGGGCAAACGCCCCCCGATTTCCAGATTACTGCGCCGGACTTCGTGCAGACGCACCGCTTCGCCGCAGCCTATGCCGAGATTGATAGCTGGATCGCGCAAAAGGCGTTCCCCGGCGCGGTGCTGGTGGTTGGACACCATGGAGTCATCTTGGCACGCAAGGCATTCGGGCGAATGGACGCGTCCGCCGACGCGCCGCCGATGCCCGAGGATGCGATCTTCGATGTCGCATCGCTGACCAAGGTGGTTGCGACGACCACGGCGGCGGCGATCCTCTACGATCGCGGCAAGCTCGATCTCGATGCCCCGGTGCAGCTTTATCTGCCCGAGTTCACGCATCCGGGCATCACCGTGCGGCATCTGCTCACCCACAGTTCGGGCCTGAAGCCATCGGGCGTGTTCTGGAGCAAGGCCAGGGACCGGCAGGGCATATTGAAGCAGATCTATGCGCTGTCCGCAGGCGATCCGCCGGGCACCGCCTACAAATATCAGGACTTCAACATCATCCTGCTCGGCGAGATCATCGAGCGTATCACCAAGCACCCGCTCGATCGGTTCGTGCGGAGGGAAATCTTCCATCCGCTGGGCATGAAGGACACCGGCTTCAATCCGCGCCTGTCGCCACGCATCGTCCCGACCGAGCAGGACGACACGCTTCGTCACGCGCTGATCCGCGGCGTCGTGCATGACGAGAATGCGTATCTGATGGGCGGCGTCGCCGGCCATGCCGGGCTGTTCTCCACCGCCGGCGATCTCGCGAGACTTGCGCAGCTTTACCTCGACGGCGGCACCTATGGCGGCAAGCGTCTGCTGCGTGCGAGCACCGTGGCGCTCTTCAGCACGGCGCAGGGCATTCCGGCGGGCAGCACCCGCGCGCTGGGCTGGGATATGCCGCCCAGCACCGGCTGGGCCGGGCCCTTCGCGTCTCCCAACGCAATCATGCACACCGGCTTCACCGGCACCTCGATCTACATCGACCCGACGCGCAACGCCTTCGTCATCCTGCTGACCAACCGCGTGAACCCGACGCGCGATAATCTGCTGATCAATCAGGCGCGACCGGCGATCCACAGCGCGGTGCTGACCGCTTTGGACAAGGAATAATGATGCGCATTTTTCTGCTCTTCCTGTCGCTGTTCATCGCCCTGCCCGCCGCCGCGCAGGTCCGCACCGGGATCGACGTGTTGCAGGACCAGAAGTTCGCGCCGCTCAGCGAAATGGCGAAGCGCAACGGCGGCAAATTGCGGATCGCGATCCTCGCCAATCCGATCAGCGTGGACGGCGATGGCCGCAGGACCATCGACATTTTGCGTGAGGCGCGCATTCCCGGCGTCGAGGTCGTCAAGCTGTTCAGCGGCGAGCACGGCATCAACGCCGCGACCGACGACATGGATATCGACGACAAGATCGACACCAAGACCGGCCTGCCGATCACCAGCCTTTATGGCCGCACCGATGCCGATAAGCGCCCCAGCGCCGCGCAGCTTGCCGGGCTCGATGCCGTGGTGATCGATCTGCAGGATGCCGGCGTGCGCTACTGGACCTTCCAGACGCTGACCAAATATTTCCTGCAAGCGGCGGCGGCCAACAATGTCGAGATCATCATCCTCGATCGGCCCAATCCGCTGGGCGGCCTCGCGGTGCAGGGTCCTGTCTCCACGCCGGGGACCGAGGATTACACCAACGTCCATTCCGAGCCGATGCGCCCGGGCATGACGATGGGAGAACTGGCCCGGATGTTTAATGCCGAGGACAAGATCGGCGCGAAGCTGACTGTGATCCGCATGACCGGCTGGAAACGGAACCACTGGTATGACGATACCGGGCTTCTCTGGATCAATCCCTCGCCAAATCTGCGCAGTCTCACGCAGGCGACAGCCTATGCCGGCACCGCGCTGATCGAAGGCACCAACGTCAACATCAAGGGCCCGGCCGAAGCCCCTTTCCTTCGCTTTGGCGCACCGTGGATCAAGGGCACGCAGCTTGCCGCCTATCTCAACGCGCGCCGCATCCCCGGCGTCAGTTTCCTGCCCGTCACCTACATAGCGGCGAGCGATAAGCTCTATCCCTTCGCAGGCCAGCGTATTCAGGGCGTCGAGGTCATCATCCATGACCGCAACACGCTCGACGCCCCCGCGCTCGGCGTGGAGGCCGTCGCGGCATTGTGGAAGCTTTATGGTGACAAATTCCAGATCGAAAAGGTCGATCGGCTGCTGCGCAATCGCGTCGTGCTCGATCAGATCAAGGCCGGGACCGATCCGCGTGTGATCGCTACGGGCTGGCAGCCGGGGCTCAAGGCGTTCAAGCTGCGCCGCGCACGCTATCTGCTGTACTGATCGCAATCCTGGGGGGGATCTAAATGTCACTGCCGTTCAGCGCACTCGATTGGGTGGTTATCCTCGCTTATCTCGGCTTGCTCGCAGCAGGCGCGTGGCTGTTCACTCCCAAGCGCACCGACACCGCCAAGGACTATTTCCTCGCGGGCGGCAATGTCCCCGTCTGGCTGGCCGCCGTCTCGGTCCTTTCCGCCACCCAATCCGCGGCGACGTTCCTCGGCGGCCCGGACTTCGGCTATAAGGGCGACTTCACCTATCTCGGGACGAACCTCGGCGGACTGATCGGCGCGATTTTCGTGGCGAAGGTGCTGATCCCGCGCTTCTACGCCGCGCGCGTGACGACGGTATACGAGTTGCTCACCCAGCGTTTTGGCGTGCTCGCGACCAAATGGACCGGCGGCATGTTCCTGTTCGGGCGCGTGCTGGCGGGCGGCGCGCGCATCTATCTCGCGGCGATTGCCGTCTCGATGGTGATGGCCTCCACCGTTAGCGCGCAGGGCATATTGATCGCCGCCACGCTGCTGGTCGCGGCGGCCTTCTTCTCCACCTTTGTCGGCGGGTTGCGCTCGGTGCTGTGGATCGATCTGGTCCAGTTCGTCATCATGGTCGGCTCGGCAATCACCGTATTGATCTTCATCCGGCTCTCGATCCCCGCCAGCAATGCGGAGATTCTGCAAGCCCTCGCGAACGCCCCCAATGATGTCGACAAGCTGCGCCTGTTCGATCTCACCACCGATCTCTCCAAGCCCTTCTCGCTGTTCGCCATCGTGACCGGTATCGCCTTGCTCTACATCGCATCTTCAGGGCTGGATCAGGACACCACCCAGCGGCTGCTGGCGTGCAAGGACGCCAAAACCGGCGCGCGAAGCCTCTATGTATCGGTATTCGCGACGGTGCCGGTGGTCTCGATCTTCATCACGATCGGGCTGCTGCTCCACATCTTCTACGACCGGCCGGAACTGATGGGCGGTGCGAGCGCCGCCACGGCGCACCTGTTCGATGGCGAGAAGATCAGCATCTTCATGCATTATATCCTCACCCAGCTTCCGCCGGGCCTGCGCGGGCTGGTGACCGCCGGGATCATCGCCGCTGCCGTCGCCACCACCAATTCGGCGCTCAACGCGATGTCTTCGGTGTTGATCGAGGATTTCTACCGCCCGTGGCGCGAGAAGAAGGGCGCGAGCCCCGAGCGACATTATGTGCAGGCCGGCCGCGCCGGCATGGGGATCATCGGCGTCGCGATGCTGATCGTCGCAGTGCTTTCCTTCTACTGGCAGCATTACGCCAAGATGGGCCTGCTCGAATTTGCGCTGAGCGTGATGGTCTTCGCTTATGCCGGGCTGATCGGGGTCTATTTCACCGCGATCTTCACGACGCGGGGCAGCGAAGCATCGGTGATCGCTTCGCTGATCGCCGGGTTCGTCACGGTGCTGCTGCTCCAGCCCACCGTCGCCACCGCCATCGGCCTGCCCGAAGCGCTGCGCCACCTCGCCTTCCCGTTCCAGCTCTGCATCGGCAGCGCCGTGGCGTTCGGTGTGGCCGTGGCTCCGCGCGGCGGGGACCGCGCCGATCAGCTTGCGGGCTGACCGGCGCGAGATCGCTTAGCGGTTACCGCCGAAACGCAGCGTCGCGGCGACGCCATAGAAGCGCGGATTGCCGGAGATGAAGGTCGGCATGCCAAGCCCATCCCCGGTATTGCCGGCATCGTTGATATACTTCTTGTCAAAGGCATTCTCGACAAAGGCTTCGATCTGCCAGCCGCTCTTGGCTTCGAAACCGATACGCGCGTTGAACAGCGCGTAACCGGGCTGTTTCTCGTCCTGGATATTGTCCGCGACCAGCGCGCGCGGCGGCTGCTGGAGCGCGGGCAGATCGTTATCGTCGTCGAAGAACACGCTGCTTTGATACGTCACGCTCGGCGTGAAGGTGATCCGCCCGGCATCGCCCAGCGGCAGGCCGAGGATCGCGCCGAACGACGCGCCATGATCGGGCGACAGGCGGAAGCGATTGCTTTCGCGGATGCCGCTCTTGAAGCGGCTATGGTTGTACGCATAGGTCGCGAACAGCGAGATATCGCGGCTCGGCACCCAGCGCGCCTGACCTTCAAAGCCATAGCTCTGCGCCTTGCCCGCATTGGTGGTGACGAACGTAACGCCCTGCTGCTCGGTCGTCTGGAAGTTGTTGTAATTATACAGGAACACCGAACCATCGAGGAAGAAGCGGCGGTTCATCATCGCAGTCTTGGCGCCGATTTCGAAGCTGTCGACGGTCTCCGAAGGCAGAAGGTTGAAGCGCGCCGCGCCCAGTGGTGCCGAGGGAGCCGAAGCCGCAAGAATTTGCGGGCGGCGGCCGCGGGCGTAGCTGGCATAGATGCTGGCGTTATCCGACGCTTCGAAGCGCGCGACCGTGCGCCATGAGAAGCCGCCATTGTCGAGCTTGGCGCTCTGGACCGAACCATTGCCAGCGGTCGGCTGCGAGGCAAGGCCGAAGATCGGGATCGGCAGCGCGAGCGAGGTCGCGGCACCCGGCAGCGCCAAAGCACCGAGCAGCGGGGTACGCTGCGCAGCGGGAAGCGACAGCGCGGCGATGAAGCCGCCAAGCACCGAACGGCCGTTGAGCGTTGCCGAACTGAGGCTGCTGGTCTTGTCGTCATGGCTGTAGCGCAGGCCCGCACCGATTTCGAACCGGTCGGAGACGCGGAAGGTCGCGTCGGCGAACACGTCCATCGCCTTGGTGCTGGCGCTGTTGGTGCTGGTCTCGGCATAATTTCCGCGCAGATTTGCCGCGATCGCCTGCGCCTGGGCCGAACCCAGTGCCACCCCGCTGGCACCCGCGACGCCCTGAAGCAGCGCACCGGTAAAGGCCGTGTTCGAGAAGATGGCGAGCGGGGCCGGATCGGTCGCTGGGCGGCCGGGGATCGGGCCGGCAAGCTGGCCAGTCAGGCGGGCGAGCAACACGCGCTCGTCAAACTGGGTGGGCGTGCGCTGATAGCCGTCCTCATGGAAATAGCTCGCGCCGACAAAGGCAGTGATCGGGCCGCGTTCGAATGTCAGGCGCATTTCCTGGCTGAACTGGTTGCCATGCGCGTCTTCCCCGGCGGTCAGCGCCGGAAGCGAAATGCCGTCCGCGTCGAAAATTTCGAGCGCGTCGAACTCGCGATAGGCCGTGATCGAGGTCAGCCGCACGCTATCGTTCAGATCCCAATTGGCGATACCCGTCAGGCCGCCGACTTCACGGCGCAGACCCAGCGGACGGTCGCCTTCAAAGCCAGCACCGGCGACGAGCGCAGCGCCGCTGTTGCGGCCCGCATTGCCGAGCACGACGCCGCTAACCGGATCGGTCGGGCGATAGGCGATCGACTTGAACGGCGTGCCAGCCGGCGTGTCCTTCTGATAATTGCCGATAACATCGACCTTCAGGCCACCAAATTCCTGATGGATGCTGCCGCGCACCGCCCAGGTGCGCGCCGATGCGAAATCGCGGCCACCGGTCAGATTGTCGATAAAGCCGTCACGCTCGCGAACACGACCCGCCACGCGGATCGCGCCGCCATCGCCGGTCGGCAGGTTGACCATGCCTTCGAGCATATAGGCGTTGAAATTGCCGTAGCTGGCGCGACCATAGCCTTCGGTCGTCGTCGGATCGGCCTTGTTCTGCACGACGTTGATCGCACCGATCAGCGCGCCACGGCCGTACAGCGTCGATTGTGGGCCCTTGGCGACTTCGAGGCGCTCGAGATCGAACAGCTCGACATAAGAGCCGCGCGACTTCGCGATCGAAACGCCGTCCTGATACACCGAGACGCGCGGCTCGTTATAGGCGCTGCCGCTATCCGAAGTGATCCCGCGCACCACGAAGCCCGGATTGTTGGGCGACTGGTTCTGCACGGACAGGCCCGGCACGAAGCGCGCGACTTGCTCGAATTCGTTGAGGCCGAGGCGGCGGAACTGCTCTTCGGTGATCGCAGTAACGGCGATCGGCACGTCGATCGCGTCCTGCTCGCGCAACTGCGCGGTGACGACGATCTCGGCACTGTCATCGACGGAAGCGTCCTGAGCGAAAGCGGGCGTGGCGAATGCCGCGACGGCGCACGTCGCGAGCAGCAGGTGGCGAGTCATGTTGTTCCCCTAATTGGTTATTTGGGCGGCTAGGCCGGGGAAGTTACCGTTCGCCGACACATCCATGACGCGCTGGTGAAAATTCGTGTCTGGGCTATGCCAACGATGCCATTAGGGCAGAATTTTACGGGCCTGGTATCGCTTAAGGCTCCAGGTCCGCGGAATGCAGCCGGCCATCCAGCAGTTCGATCCGCCGCTGGCACCGCGCCGAAATGCGCTCATCGTGGGTCGAGATCAGGAAGCACGTCCCGGTTTCGCGATTGATGGTGTCGATTAGCGCCATCACCTGATCGGCGGATTCGCGATCGAGATTGCCGGTCGGCTCATCCGCCAGCACGAGCGCGGGTTCGTTCATCAGCGCACGCGCCACCGCAACGCGCTGCCGCTGCCCGCCCGACATCGCAGCAGGCCGGTAATCGCGGCGCTCGCTAAGGCCAACCGCGTCGAGCAGTTCCTGCGCCCGGCTGCGCATCGCGCGCGTCTCGCGCCCTGCCGCCGCGGCGGCAGGCATCATAACATTCTCGGTCGCTGTCAGATCGGGGAGAAGATGGTGGAACTGGAAAACGAAGCCGATATTCTTGCTGCGAAAGGCGGTGCGCTCGGCATCGCTCGCGCCTTCCAGATCCACGTCGAGCATGCGGTGCTTGCCCGCGCTGGGCCGCAGCAACGTGCCGAGGATGGTGAGCAATGTGCTCTTTCCCGAGCCCGATGGCCCAAGCAGCGCGGCAAGTTCACCCGTCTTAAGGTCGAGATCGATGCCGTGCAGCACGGTCGCCTTCGCATCGCCCTCGCCGAACGACTTGGTGATGCTGCGGATCGCGACGAGCGGCGCGCTCATTGCCCGATCGCCTCGACCGGATCCACGCTGGCCGCACGGCGTGCCGGCAGGATCGATGCGAGCGCAGCGCAAAGTGTCGTCAGCACGATCGCCGCGAGGAAATTCCCCTGCCCGCGATCGATCGGCAACCCGCCTTGCCCTACCTCGGCGATCGGCGGGAACGGGGCGAGCGCAAGCCAGGCCAGCGCCGCGCCGCCCAGCGCGCCGGTCACGCCGATCAGCGTCCCCTCGATCACATAGATGGACAGCACGAGCCGCTTGCTCGCGCCAACCGCGCGCATGATGCCGATCTCCGCCCGGCGTCGCACCGCGGACAGCAGCATCGCCGATGCGATCCCGACCACGATGGTGATCAGCGCGAACGCCTTGATGATCGTACCGGTCCTGCCCTGCGCGTCGAGCGCGTCGAACAATTGCGCGTTCTCCTCGGTCCAGGGTGTCGCCTTCAGGCCGGTGGCGCGGCGCAGCGTGTCGGCGACCGCGGGCGCGTCGCCTGCGCGGGCGAGCTTGACCTCGATGCGCGAGACCCCGCTCGGCAGCGCGAACAGCGCGCGTGCGGCGGTGAGGTTCATATAGACAGATTGGCGATCCGCGCTGGCGATGCCGAGCGTGAAGATGCCCGCGATGCGGAAGCTGCGTTCGCGCGCCCGATCCGATCGCAGCCGCAGCACCTGCCCCACGCGCACCCCAAGATCCCTCGCCAGCGTGCTGCCGATGAGGATGCCGTCGATCGGAAGCGTGGCATCGCCAGCGACCATCGCGCCGCCAATGTCGGCGATTGCCGATAGCTTGTCGGGATCGACGCCCGTCACGCCAACCGGCGCGACGGCCTGCCCGCGTTCGACAAAGGCGCTGCCCCGGATCTGGGGCGATACGGCGATGACCCCGGCGGTGCGATCGGTCAGCTCGACCAGGGGCTGCCACACCGCGATCTGCTCGCGCCGGCTGAGGTCGCGCTGCACCGCGACCTGCGCCGCCGTCAGGCCCGGGAGCGCACGCGGATCGCGATCGGGCCGTTCCAGCGTGACATGCGCGATGCTGCCAACGGTGCGTTGGGTTAGCAATGTCGCCAGCCCGCCGATCAGCGCACTCATGAAGATGAAGATCGCAACGCCCAGCGCAACGCCGCTCGTGAGCAAAACGGTCTGCCCCGGGGCGGCGCCCAGATGGCGCAGTGCAAGCTTGGCGGCATAGCGCATCGGTTCAGCCGCGCGGCCGCACCTGCGCGCCCGGTTCCGCCGCCTGCGGATCGGCCAGAATGCGCATGCCGGGCGCGAGCCCCTGCGTCACGATGACCTCGCCTGCGGGCCAATCGAGGAAACGGATGCCGCGTTCCGACACGCGACCATCGCCATCGACCACTCGCACTTTTGCGCCGCCATCCGGCTGAAGGATCGCGCTGCGCGGGATGCTGATCGCCGTTTCCCGGCGCTCGACCACGAGATTGACGGTCACGGTCAGCCCGGACGGTGCCTGATCGAGCGGATCGAGCACGCGCAACCGCACCTCGCGCGCTCCGGTAGTCGGGTCAACGCGCGGCTCGAGAAACGTGATCGCGGCGCGCAACGGCGCCTCACGGCCCGGTAGCGCAATCAGCGCTGCGCCGCCGGGCTTCAACTCAGTCGTGTAAAGCTCGTCCACTTCGGCAGTCACTTCGGGCACGGCAAGATCGGCGAGGCGATAGATGATCGTTTCCACCCCGATCGTCTGACCGGGATCGACGGGCCGCTCGAGGATCACGCCCGCAAACGGCGCACGCAATTCGAGCCTGCCCCGCACCTCGCGCGCCTGACTGAGGCTCGCCTGTAACCGGCGCAATTCCAGTGTGCCGCGTTCTACCGCAAGCCGCGCTTCTTCACGCCGCTGACGGGTAACGAACTCGCCGATCGCATTGTAGCGCGCCAGATCGCGGCGCGCTTGCGCCAGCGTCGCCGATTGTGCGCCTACCGCAGCCTCTGCCTCGGCAATCGCTGCGCGTTGCGGCGCATCATCGACGCGCGCGAGCAGTGTGCCCGCCGCCACGCGATCACCAACGTCATAGCCAAGCTCGATCAGCGTTCCGCCAACGGGCGACTGCACCGCGACCGAAAGCCGCGGACGGATCGTGCCGTTGACCGCCAGCGTGCGCGTTGCCGGGGCAAGCTGAATCTGCACGAGATCGACTTCGCGCGGGCGCGGCCAAGCAAACCACGCCACCAGCACCAGTGCCAGCAATCCGACGACGATCAGCAGCAACCTACGCCGCTTCAACCGAATGCCCCTGTCGCCCGATCGGCAGTGTGAATGTTGCGCATTCCAGAGGACATAGGATGATTGCAGCCGCCGACCAAGCACCGACCGCGCGTGAATCGTTCGTTTCCCAAAATGCCTGGCCATGTCTACGCTGCGCGGCGGCGGGCTTTTTCCTGGGGTGAATCGAAGATGCGAATTTTGATGGCGGCGCTGACGATGGTGCTTGCAAGCCCGGCCGTGGCACAGGAACCGACGGCCGAGGCGGCGCGGCGCCCGCCTGCACCCGAGGGCGTGAGCATCACGATAGGCGTGGCGACAATTCTCAGCCCGGCGTGGCAGGGATCGCGGGATTCTTCGCTGTCGCTCTTCCCCGATTTGCGGATCAGCTATGGCGACCTTCTCTTCGCTTCTGTGCCGGAAGGCATCGGGTTGAACGCCGTCAACCAGAACGGCCTGCGCGCCGGTCCGCTCGCCAAGCTGCGCTTTGGCCGCGACGAGAAGGATGGCGGATCGCCATTCCTGATCAGCGGCGGCAGCAACGCGCTGGCCGGCATGGGCAACGTGAAAGCAGCGGTCGAAGCGGGCGGCTTCGTCGAACAGGGCTTCGGTCCGCGTACGGCATGGCGCATCCGCGGCGAGGTTCGGCGCGGGTTTGGCGGGCATGAAGGCGTGCTGGTCGATGCGTCGCTAAGCTACCGGGCAAGTGTGGGCCGGGTACGCGCCAGCATCGGCCCGCGCGCCACCTGGGCGAGCCGGGATTTCATGCAGACCTATTACGGGATCGACGCCGGCCAATCGCTGCGTACCGGGCTTACGCGCTATAACGCCAACAGCGGGATCCTTTCTTATGGCTTAGGCGGCACGCTCATTCGCCCGCTCGATCGCCGCAGCGCGTTGACGATGTTCACCAGCCTCGAACGGCTCGGCGATCAGGCGGCGGATTCCCCACTGGTGCGCGACCGTGGCCAGCCGACCCAATTCACGGTCGGGCTTGGCTACGGCTTCCGCTTTGGTCTGTAACCGAGATCGCGCCTCAAAGGCGGGCCGCTTGCGGCCCGCCTCCAATTACAACAAGCCCGGCCTGCGTGGATCGACCGAGAAGGTCTTCAGGGTGGAGACCGCTCCGCCCGGCGTGGTAACCTTATCGACGACGCGGACATGGGTGTCCCAGCGCTCGCGGCCGATGTCGAATAGCTGGTAGCCGCGCTGATTGCTGATCAGCTTGCAGTGCGGGTTGTCCGCCGGCACGTCGCGCCACGCGCGTGCAAGCTTGGCGCTGCCGTCGCCGCCCGAGCTGATCGAGGTGCAAACGAACTCGGTGGCCACCGCCGGTCCGTCAAACGCTTCGGCGCGCTGCGGCACGGCGCCGACATGGTGGCGATGCACATCGCCGGTCGCGATCACGACATTGCTCAGCCGCTGCTCGGTGATGGCCGAGACGAGCCGGTCGCGCGTGCCGGGATAGCCGCTCCACGAATCGGTGTTGGCCCGCCCGGCCGCGCGTTCCTTGGAATAGAGGAACGGCATCACCATCACCTGCTGCGCGAGCAGGTTCCAGCGGCCCTTATGGCCAATCCCTTCGTGCAGCCAGCGCTCCTGCTCAGCGCCTAGAATGGTATTCTCGGCGCTGATCGGAATGCAATTGTTGGTGTCCTCCGGGTTGCAAATCTGGCCGGTCCGATACTGGCGGCTGTCGAGCACATGGATGCGCAGCAAATCGCCATAGTCGATACGGCGATGGAGGCGCAGCGACGCGCCCGCCGGGAACTGCGCCTGGCGCACGGGCATATTCTCGTACCAGGCCTGCATCGCCATGGCCTTGCGGAGCGCGAAGAGCTCGGGCGGCGTGCCGTCCTGGTCCTCGCGCCCTGCCCAGTTGTTGTCGATCTCATGATCGTCCCAAGAGGACAGGAACGGCGCAGCGGCGTGAGCGGCCTGCAGATCCGAGTCGGTCTTATATTGGGCGTGACGGCGACGATAATCGTCGATGGTGTAAATCTCCGACCCGACATGCTCGCGCACGCGGTCGTCGGCGAGCGGGCGCCCGCCCCCTTCATAGATATAGTCGCCATAATGGAACACGGCGTCGAGGTCGGGTATCTGGCTGATGTGGCGATAGGCGGTGAACAGCCCGGCCTCATAATGTTGGCAGCCCGCCACTGCGATGCGCAGCCGGTCGAGCTTCGCTCCGGCGGCAGGCGCGGTCCGCGCGGTTCCGACCGTGCTGACATCGCCGGCCGCCTGGAAGCGATACCAATAGCGATGGCCCGGCTTGAGGCCGTTCAGCTCGACATGCACCGAATGGCCCAGTTCCGGGCGCGCCAGCGTGTCGCCGCTGCGCACGATGCGCTTGAAGCTATCGTCCTCGGCTATTTCCCAGCTGACCGGCACGGCGCGCATCGGCATCCCGCCCGCCGGCGCGAGCGGCTGGGTGGCCAGCCGCGTCCAGATCACGAACCCGTCCGGCCACGGATCGCCCGAGGCGACGCCAAGCTTGAACGGATAGGCACCCGCGATTTGACCCATCGCTGGGAAGCGCGACAATCCGGCGAATACCGCCAGAGCAGCGGCGGACTTGATCAGATCGCGGCGCTCGAAGCCGCGGAGCCGCTCACCGCTCATTTCGCCACCTTCGGTGCCGAAGCCGCGGCGAAGCGCGCATGGAATTCCGTAAGCGCGATAGTGAATTCGTCGCGCGCGAGATACTCCGCATCGGTCAGCTTTTTCTGCCCGTCCTTCGTTTTATACCATTCGGCATATTGCGGGAGGTCCGAAGAAAACCCCTTATAATGCGTCGAATAGGTGCGGATGCGAACCTGCGGCTTATCGCCATCAAGGTTGAACTGCATCAGCCGCAGCCAGCCATCGCCAACACTGGTAGGCGGCGCTCCGGCGTCGATCGCGGTCTGCCCGCGCCCCTGATAATCCGCCATGATCTGATAGACGTCGCGCCCGTTGCGGTTCTTGACGGTGCTGAACCCCTGCCCGCCAACATGGCCGCTCAGCACCATGATGATCTGGTCGTGCTGGCTGATGAATTCGTCCCACATCATCTGCGGTTCGTTGTCGATCGGATCGGCAAGTCTGTTGGTCGGGTTAGAGGCGTGGTTGCGCTTGCCGTTGCGCGCCAGATAGTCGTGGGTCGACACGATCGTCGGCAGGCCGGGGTGGCGCTTCACGATCTCGGCGGCCCAGCGCAGCGATGCATCGGGGGCGTGATATTGCAGGCCGATGTGCAGGAAGCGGCATTTGCCGGCGGTGAAAACCTGTGCGCTGTCAGCGCCGCCGTCATGCGCGCCGACATACCAGTCGCGCCCCTTGAAGAAGCCGGATTGATCCGAGAATGCCGATTGATAGCCGGTCAGTCCGCCGACATGACGCCGCCCGTTATATTTCTCGGCGGGGCGCGGCGGATCGCGCGGATCGGTCCACAGCGCGTCATAATCATGGTTGCCCGGCACAACCGAGAACGGCAGCGCGCCCGAAATCAGATCGAACCCCAATTTCGCGGCCGGTATTTCAAAGGCCTTTGTGTGCACCTTGGGTGACACCGCGACAGTCGATCCCGCGTTGGGCACCCAGTTAAAGCCGCGCGCGGCGTGGCCGGGATCCATCCACGCGGAATAATGCTGCCAGACATCGCCGACATGGCTGGCGAACACGATGTCGCCACCGGCGCTGCGCGCATTGGCGCGGATCCACCGCATCTGGTCATAATAAAGTTCGGTCGCGTCGAACGCGAAGCCGGACCATTTCTGATGGCTGTAATCCATATAGTTCTGCGTGTCGGGAATGACCGCGATCGTGAACGGGCCACACTGGCCGTCACGATAGCCCTCCGCCTGCGCGGACAGCGGCAGGGCGGCGGCGGTCGCCGCAAGAGCGACGGAGAGAGCAAGGCGATAGATGGACATGGAAGCGATCCTCGGAATGATCAGGGGATGAGCGCAGGGCTGCGCGCAGGTTCATCGGCTTTGGTACGGCCCGAACACGGCCTTCACCCGCATCGACTCGTTGCTGTCGTCGAGCACGACGACCCGGTAGCTCGCGCCGCCCGGTGCTACGCGGATAACCACATGCCCCTGCGTGCCGGCAGCCTCCTCGATGCCATAAGTGGTCTTGAAGGTGGCGGGGGAGACATTGGTCACGAAGATGTCGCGCGGGCCGGGCCATGCGGCTTTGGAGGTCATGCGCTTGTGCGTGTTGACCGCCGGGTGCCCCTCTGCGCGCGTGCCGACCACGATCACCCGTGGCTGCAACGCTCGCAGGAAAGGCCCGCTATTCGCGTCCCAACTGCCGTGATGATTGGCCTTCATCGCATCGACCGGGCCGGTCGCCCGACCGATCGGTCCCTCGACGTTCATCAGATCCTCACCCGGTGGCGTGGTATCCTCGCCGATCACCGACAGGTCACCGCCGGTGAAATAGTCGAACTTTCCGTAGCTCACGCGGAAGGCGATGCTCAGCTTGTTCTCGCCCGGATTGGTGGTTGCGGGCGACGCAAGAACGCTACGCGCGGCCGTGCCTTTTCCCGTCCAGACGCTGGCATTGGCGGCGATGTTGCGGATTTCAAACTGGGGATAGGCGTCGGGCGTGCGCAGGAGCCGCAACTGATCGTTGCGTCCCGGCTCGAAGCGCTCGACCTTCATCCCCCGATTGGCGACCTGCCATTCGAGGAAGCGCCGATAGTTGAGCATGTTGCGGCTGGCGAGCGGCTCGGGCCAGGCATAATCCGGCCAGGCGCGATCGATCACCCGCCCGATCGGCAGATGCTCCGCGATCTCGGTGATACCGCTTAACTGGTAGCCACCCGCGCGCGACACCGGCGAATCCTTGACGACCGTGCCCATATGATCGCCGTGGAAATGCGACAGCAGCGCATAATCGATACGCCGCGCCTCCGCGGGCAGGATGCGCGCGATATACCGCGCCACCCATTCGCCCGGCGGCCGGGCGAATGGGTGGCGCGGTATATCGCGCGCAT
>SEFZ01000110.1 GCA_004173185.1 Sphingomonadales bacterium
GTCGGTGAAGACCACCTCGCTGTCCAGGAGTTGCGGCGTCGCGTTGACCGTATTCTCGAGGAACGTGATCGAGGGCGAAAAGCCGGCCAGTGTGGGCATGATCTTCTCCTGTCGAGCGAAACCCCTTCGACACACGACATGGACACAGGGTCGCGCCGGCTGGGCCTTTAAGCTCACCCCAGCCTGCGCGAACGCGCACGCTCATGCGTGTCGCAAATCGTTGCAAACTGGGGTTTATCGTCGCGCCGTCACCCGACCGGGCGCCGACGGCGTCGCTCCGGCAGCCATGCGATCTCGGTGGCGAGAAGCAGCCGGCGCGCGGCCTGCGGGCCATCGGGTCGTGTGTTCGGCAGCCTGCCAAGACCCGATCCTGGTGCGGAGGAGCCGCTGGTCACATCAGATGCCCAGCGCGATCCGGTAGCTGGGATGGACGATGTCGGCGTAGTGCTCCGCGTGCTTCTTCAGATAGCCCGCGAAGAATGGACAAGTCGGCAGGATGACGAGGCCACGCTCGCGAATATCGGCGAGGACATGTTTCGCCATGCGGCTTGCGATGCCTCGACCCTCCAGCGGGATCGGCACAACCGTCTCTGTGATCAGAAGGCCGCCGCCGACCTCGTTGTACATGACCACGGAGGTCTGGCCGTCGATGGTCAGCTCATAGCGGCGGGTGTCACGGTTGTCGGTGATTTCGGGATCAAGCGCGCCGGCCTGAAGCAGGGAGGCGACCGGCAGCGCCACCGGAGGGGTCGCGACGTCAGGCGGGCTGACGGCCTGTCGGATGTCTTGCGACTATGCGCTTTCGAACGGCTTGGGGTTTGGCGGGGTGAACGCTTCGGTGATCATCGGCTCGCCGCATCGTCTTTGATCGTTCCGCGGCAACAAGCTCACCGTCCAGGCGCCGGTTGGCAGGCTGGTCATGAGTGTTTGGCGGGCCGTCCGGTGGACTGGCGGGGAATCAGAGTGGGCGCCGCGCGTGAGATAGTCGGGCCCTTGCCGGCATTCGCCGACAGGAGCTGGTCTAAGGCCTGGGACGCGACCTGCTCGAACGGAATGCGGACTGTGGTCAAGGGGGTCGCCAGATGGCTGACGATCGGAATGTCGTTATAGCCCACGACGGACACGTCGCCGGGAACGGACAGGCCAAGCTGGGCCAAGGCCGACAAGGCGCCGATGGCGGTGTTGTCGTTCACCGCGAAGATTGCCGTCGGGCGGTCGACCTGGTCCATCAGCCTGCGCGCAGCTTGATGGCCCGAGTCCAGGCCAAATGTTGACGCGGCGATCCACTCCGGCCGGAGCTCGAGGCCCGACTCGCGCATGGCTTGATGGTAACCCTCGACCCGGCCCACGGCGTTCGACGCGTCCAGGGGGCCCGAGATCAGGCCGATGCGGCGATGACCCAGATCGATCAGATGGCGCGTCGCAAGGAAACCTCCCAAG
>SEFZ01000111.1 GCA_004173185.1 Sphingomonadales bacterium
ACCGCCGTCAGTTCGTTGGTGAGGATCGCGTTCAGCGTCCGGATGATCGCGGGGTCGCCCTTCATGGCCGTCGTCCTTGCGGTAGCGGCGCCTCCGGGAGAGGGAGTCGCCTTCTGGTCCGCCGTTCATAACACGAACGTGACCCCTGTGTTCACTTGCGAACACTTATCACGACATTGAAATTGCGAATAAAAAGCGCCCCCCACCGCCTTCAACTGCGCAAGGATCGCTGCAACGCTGCGGGCGTGAATTTGACGATCACCACCTATCAGCTGTTCATGGTCCAGTCCGCTTTCGCCGACCAAGCCAACCTTAATCGTATCGACGCAGAGCAAGCCCGCCGTGGCGGCGGCTGCGGAGGATAAGTCCCGGCATGATGCTTGACCTGTTTCTCGCCGCGGCGCTTCTCGTGCAGCAATCGCCCGTGGGTCTGGCCCCTGCGGACGACAGCTTCATCCGCGATGCGACGATCCGACCGGTCGACTACGTCATGTTCCACCAGGAGATCGACGACGAGAACGTTGATCGTGTCGCCCGGCTCTTGAAGCCGGGCGTCATCCTGGACCTGCAAAGCATTGGCGGGGATATGAGGGCGAGCCTCCGGATGGCCCGCCTGGTCCGTTCGCAAGGGGTTCGCGTCAGAATCTCTGGCGAATGCGCCTCCGGGTGCGCCGTCGTGTGGGCGACGGCCCGGGACCGCCTTGCTGATGGTTTCAGCGCGGCGACCTTCCATGGCAATCCCATCAGCGGATGGAACTGGATATCCGCCCACCGGGATCAGTTCAGCGCGGAAGAGGTTGCGTGGGCGGAAGCCGAACACGACGCCTTCCGCGATTTTCTGACCGAGACGGGCGTGCAACCGTGGTTGTTTCAGTGCGCCAGCCGGCTTCAGAACCCCCGACATACCATTCTCGCCTACCCTCAGGGATATGATCGGGTCACGACTGAAGTGGACTATGAGATGGTGTGGTTCCCTCGAGCCATCCTTGAAGCGGCGGGCGTACCTGGCCTGGACCGATATGACCCGCCAAACGCCCGACAGCGTGAGGCTATTGAAACAGAGTTCGGCACGGCCTCGCGCGCCCGCAGGGTCTACTGGGCACAAGACGGTGATTGCGACCCTGATCGCCAGACCGCCGCCGGCTCAGAGGCGCAGACCGGCAAAGCGTAGGGTTGGTCGAGAACGAAAGGCCCGGGCGGACCATCCGCTATCCGGCGTCGGAGCGCTCAGGCTCGACGCCCGCACCAAGGGCTGCGAACTCTACTCAGCCGCGAGGGCGAAGGCCTGCTGCGTGTCCTGGATCATCTGGCGCATTTCGCAGACGCATTTGGCGCACTGGGCCTGGCACTGGTGCCGGGCGAAGACGTCGCGCGGACGAA
>SEFZ01000112.1 GCA_004173185.1 Sphingomonadales bacterium
GACCACGCGAAAAAGCTCGACCGCATCACCTTCCACGAAAAGCTCGGTACGGTCGCCGATAAGGTCGAGCGTGTCGCGAAGCTCGCCGAATGGCTGGCGAGCGAAGGCATCGTCCCGAACTGCGACCCCGCGCTGGCGCGGCAGGCGGCGGAACTGGCGAAGGCCGACCTCGTCACCGAAATGGTCGGCGAGTTTCCCGAATTGCAGGGCCTGATGGGCGGCTATTACGCCCGCGCCGAAGGCTTGCCCGATGCGGTCGCCGATGCGATCCGCGACCATTACAAGCCGGTCGGGCAGGGTGATGATGTGCCCACCGCTCCGGTGACGGTGGCTGTGGCGTTGGCGGATAAGCTGGACACCCTGGCTTGTTTCTTCGCGATTGCCGAAACGCCGACCGGTTCAAAGGATCCGTTCGCTCTTAGGCGGCAATGTCTTGGTGCTATCCGATTGATCGCGACCAGCGGGCTTCGATTTGACTTAGCGAAGCTGACGAATGGTGCGATTTCCGGACTTATCATCCAGCGAATGCAAAGTGGACCCGCTGCGAAGATTGCGACGTACAACGATAACTCGGAGCCGATTCAGGCGATGGGAGTAGTGTCGGGTCCCACGGGTAATGTGCGCCAGCTTTATCAGGTGGGTAGCCGGATAATAGAGGTGCCGGTCGATGACGCCACCGCCGAAAACGTGGTTGATCGATTCAAGCTCGTTGGCGGACTCAATGAGAAAATACAACAAGTTATGGCGTTCTTCGCTGACCGTCTCAAGGTCCAGCAGCGCGAAGCCGGCGTTCGTCACGACCTTATCGACGCCGTGTTCGCGCTCGGCGGTGAAGATGATCTCGTTCGCCTGCTCGCCCGCGTGAAGGCGTTGCAAGCGTTTATGGCCACCGAGGACGGCACCAACCTGCTCGCGGGTTACAAGCGCGCGGCGAATATTCTGAAGCAGGCGGGCGAGGTGAGCGGCACCGTCGCCGCGACGCCGCCGACGGACGCGGACGCGACCTTGCTCAAGGCGCTCGACGCCGCCGAACACGCGGCTTCCACCGCCGTCGCCGACGAACGCTTCAACGACGCGATGGCTGCGCTTGCCAGCCTTCGCGCTCCAATCGACGCCTTTTTCGACGGCGTGATGGTCAACGATCCCGACGAAGCAGTCCGCGGATATCGCCTCGGCCTGCTCGCCCGATTTACAAGCGCGGTGCACGGCGTCGCCGATTTCTCGAAGATCGAGGGCTGACGCACCAGCTGCATTGCAGCGAACGAAGTAAAACTGAATCGACGATAAGCCTTCTCAACCCTATCCAGCCGCAACCTCCTCCCCGGGGCAGCAGGAGCATAAGATGACGACGATGGTGCATTTGTTCGGCGGCGACGC
>SEFZ01000113.1 GCA_004173185.1 Sphingomonadales bacterium
AGATCAAGCCGCTGCTTGAGGCGCTCCATACCCGTCACGGCTTTCCGGAACCGCACCCATGATTCAATCCCTGCTTATCGCAAATCGCGGCGAAATCGCCTGCCGCATCATCCGCACCGCGCGCGAGATGGGTATTCGCACCGTCGCCGTCTATTCGGACGCCGATGCCAAGGCGCTGCACGTGCGTGAGGCCGACGAGGCCGTGCATATCGGGCCGTCGCCGGCGCGCGAATCCTATCTGATTGGCGAGAAGATCATCGCCGCCGCGAAGGCGACGGGTGCGGAGGCAATCCATCCGGGGTATGGATTTCTGTCCGAGAACGCCGAGTTCGCACAAGCCGTGACCGACGCCGGGCTCGTGTGGGTCGGCCCCAAGCCGTCGTCGATCACCGCGATGGGGCTGAAGGACGCCGCCAAGAGGCTGATGGCGGAGGCCGGTGTGCCGGTGACGCCCGGCTATATGGGCGAAAATCAGGAGCCCGCCTTCCTCGCTGAAAGGGCAGCCGAGATTGGCTATCCAGTGCTGATCAAGGCGGTTGCGGGCGGCGGCGGCAAGGGCATGCGCAAGGTCGATGCGGCAGCAGACTTCATCGACGCGCTCGCCTCGTGCCAGCGCGAGGCCGCGGCCTCGTTCGGCAACGACCATGTATTGATCGAGAAATATATCCTGACCCCGCGCCATATCGAGGTGCAGGTGTTCGGCGACACGCACGGCAATGTCGTCCACCTGTTCGAACGCGACTGCTCGCTACAGCGCCGTCACCAGAAAGTGATCGAGGAAGCCCCCGCCCCCGGCATGGACGAAGCGACGCGCGCCGACCTCTGCGCCGCAGCGGTGCGCGCAGCGAAGGCGGTCGATTATGTCGGCGTGGGAACGATCGAGTTCATCGCCGACGCCAGCGAGGGCCTCCGCGCCGACCGCATATGGTTCATGGAAATGAACACGCGGCTGCAGGTCGAGCATCCGGTGACCGAGGAGATCACCGGCGTCGACCTGGTCGAATGGCAGCTGCGGGTGGCAAGCGGGGAGCGGTTGCCGCTGACGCAAGACGAGCTTTCGATCAACGGCTGGGCGATGGAAGCGCGGCTCTATGCCGAAGATCCCGCAAAGGGTTTCCTGCCCTCGATCGGCACGCTCGAACTGTTCCAGCTTCCCGAACATATCGGCCGGGTCGACACTGGCGTCTATGAAGGCGCCGAGGTCTCGCCCTTCTATGACCCGATGATCGCCAAAGTCATCTCGTGGGGCGAGGACCGCGAGGAAGCGCGCGAATTGCTGTCGGAGATGCTGGAGGACAGCGCGATCTGGCCGGTGAAAACCAATTCGGCCTTCCTGATCAACGCACTCGATCATCCCGATTTCGTCGCGGGCACCGT
>SEFZ01000114.1 GCA_004173185.1 Sphingomonadales bacterium
GCGACGCCGTGGAAGCAGCAGGTCGCGCTGATCATCGGCGTCATCTTCGGTTCGCTGATCGTTCCGCCGGTGCTGAATGTCCTCAATGAAACGCTCGGTTTCGTTGGCGCGCCGGGCGCTGGGCCGAACGCGCTTGCGGCGCCGCAGGCCGGCCTGATCTCGTCGCTTGCGCAAGGCGTGCTTGGCGGCAACCTCAACTGGACGATGTTGTCCTACGGCGCGCTTGCGGGCGTCGGCTTCATCATGATCGACGGCCTGCTGGGCCGCGCGGGCAAGCTGCGGTTGCCGGCGCTCGCAATCGGCATTGGCATTTACCTGCCGATGGCGGTGATTCTGCCGGTCGTCATCGGTGCCGTCGGGGGCTGGTTCTATGATCGCTGGGCAGCAAAGCGCCCGAACGCAAACTTTGCGCACCGTATGGGGGTGCTGACGGCAACGGGCATGATCGTCGGCGAAAGCTTGTTTGGCGTGCTCTACGCCGGCATCGTTGCGGGCAGCGGCAGCGATGCGCCGCTCGCGGTGGTCGGCGACGGCTATGCGCCGTATGCGCCGTGGGTCGGCCTGTTGCTGTTCGCCGGGCTTGTCTGGCTCAGCTACCAGCGCACGCGCCGCATGGTTGTCGAAACGCGCTGACTTGCCCTTCGGCGCTGTCGCGGCTAAAGGCGCGCACCTGACAGCTGTGCCCGGCGGGCGCCGCTTTGCTCTTTCCATCCTTGTCTAGTGAGTGTGCGCGATGAAAATCACCGGCGTTGAAATCCGTCCCGGCAATATTATCGAATTCGAAAAGGGGATTTGGAAGGTCACCAAGATCCAGCACACCCAGCCGGGCAAGGGCGGCGCCTATATGCAGGTCGAAGCCAAGAATCTGATCGACGGCCGCAAGCTCAACAACCGTTTCCGCAGCGCCGACACGGTCGAAAAGGTCCGCCTCGACACCAAGGATTTCCAGTTCCTCTATGCCGAGGGCGAAGACCTGGTGTTCATGGACAAAGACACGTTCGAGCAGATCAACATCAGCCAGGATGTCGTCGGCGACGCGCATGAATTCCTGCAGGACGGCATGGACGTCGTGCTCGAGCTTTGGGAAGAGCGCCCGATCTCGGTCGAACTCCCCGAAACGATCGAAGCGACGATCGTCGAGGCCGACGCAGTGGTGAAGGGCCAGACGGCCTCGTCGTCGTACAAGCCCGCGATCCTCGACAATGGCGTGCGCGTGATGGTGCCGCCGCATATCACCAGTGGGACTAAGATCGTCGTGCATGTGTACGACCGCGAATATGTCCGCCGCGCTGACTGATTGAGTTCCCCTCCCGCTTGCGGGAGGGGTTAGGGGAGGGCCTGTCGAGGGACGGGCCCCCGCCGCGATGGAAACATTC
>SEFZ01000048.1 GCA_004173185.1 Sphingomonadales bacterium
GTCATCGTGCTCGAGGTCGATCCCGAGAAGCGCCGCATTTCGCTCGGCCTCAAGCAGGCTCAGAACAATCCGTGGGATGCCTTCGCAGCAGCCCATCCGGTTGGCTCGGAAGTCGAAGGCGAAGTCAAGAACGCCACCGAATTCGGCCTGTTCATCGGTCTGGACGGCGACGTCGACGGCATGGTTCACATGTCGGACATCGCATGGGGCATTTCGGGTGAAGACGCGCTCAACCTGCATCGCAAGGGCGAGACGGTTAAGGCCGTCGTGCTCGCAATCGAGCCAGACAAGGAGCGCATCAGCCTCGGCATGAAGCAGCTCGAGCGCGGTGGTCCGTCGTCGGCGGCCTCGCCGGTTTCGGGCGACAAGCTCAACAAGAACGCAGTTGTCACTGTCACCGTTCTCGAAGTCCGCGATGCGGGCCTCGAAGTTCAGGCGGGCGACGATGGCGCGACTGGCTTCATCAAGCGCACCGATCTCGGCCGCGACCGCGACGAGCAGCGTCCGGAGCGTTTCCAGGTCGGCCAGAAGTTCGACGCGATGGTCACGGGCTTCGACCGGTCCAAGAAGCCGACCTTCTCGGTCAAGGCGATGCAGATCGCCGAAGAGAAGCAGGCTGTTCAGCAGTACGGCTCGTCCGATTCGGGCGCGTCGCTGGGCGACATCCTGGGCGAGGCTCTCAAGGCTCGCGACGAAAAGAAGTAAGACCATTTGGGGGAGCAGCAGCCGCTGCTCCCCCATTTTCCCGTAAAAAATTGCGTAAACGTAACATCTTCGCCTTGATGCTATTCGCATTTGGGCGCTAGAGTTTGATCGGGATAGCTGCGCGGATACACCGCCGTTCGCGCGTGCAAAGGGGAGATGCGGGATGATTCGTTCAGAACTCGTTCAATTGCTGGTTCAGGACAATCCCGGCCTGTCCATTCGCGAAGTCGAAAAGATCGTCGCGATATTCTTCGATGAGATCGTCGAGCGGCTCGCATCCGAAGGCCGCGTCGAACTGCGCGGCTTCGGTGCATTCTCGACCCGCGCGCGCGATGGCCGCACCGGCCGCAACCCGCGCACCGGCGAAACCGTCGAAGTCGACGCCAAGCGCGTGCCCTATTTCAAGCCTGGCAAGGAAATGCGCGCACGTTTGAACGTGTGATGCGCTGACCCTATCGGAATTTCAGACAAGGCCGGGTTTCCCGGCCTTTTCTTTTGCCGGCAATCGCGCGAGGACGGGCGATGCTTCGAACCCTGTATCCCGAAATCGAACCCTATGCGACCGGCACGCTCGACGTTGGCGACGGTCATACCCTCTATTACGAACGCTGCGGCACGCCGGGCGCCAAGCCTGCGATATTCCTGCACGGCGGCCCCGGTGGCGGCATATCGCCCGCGCATCGCCGCCTGTTCGATCCCGCACTCTATGATCTGATGCTGTTCGATCAGCGCGGCTGCGGCAAATCCACGCCGCATGCCGAACTGGAGGCGAACACCACCTGGCATTCGGTCGCGGATATCGAGCGGCTGCGCGAGATTCTCGGTGTCGAGCAATGGCTGGTCTTCGGCGGATCCTGGGGTTCTACGCTGGCCTTGGCCTATGCGCAGACCCATCCGCAGCGCGTGACCGAACTCGTCCTGCGCGGCATCTATATGTGCACCAAATCGGAGCTGGACTGGTTCTACCAGTTCGGCGTCTCCGAACTGTTCCCCGACAAATATGAGCGCTTCATCGCGCCCATCCCCGAGGAGGAGCGCGGCGACCTGCTAAGCGCCTATCATCGCCGGGTGACGACCGGCAAGCGCGAGGAGCAGATCGAAGCGGCGCGCATCTGGAGCCTGTTCGAAGGCGAGACGATCACGCTGCTGCCCGATGCCGCGACCACCGCGCAGCACGATGCCGGCGAGTTCGCCCTCGCTTTCGCCCGGATCGAATCGCATTATTTCGTCAACGATTGCTGGCTCGAACCCAATCAGTTGCTGCGCGATGCCCATAAGCTGCGCGACATCCCCGGCACGATCATCCATGGGCGCTACGATATGCCCTGCCCCGCCCGCTATGCCTGGGCGCTGCACAAGGCGTGGCCCGAGGCGGATTTCCACCTGATCGAAGGCGCAGGCCACGCTTATTCCGAGCCGGGCATCCTAGACCAGTTGGTGCGCGCGACCGATCGTTATGCCGGGAAGGACACAGACTGAGACGCAGGAGCGCAGGAATCATTTGACCCAAGCGCGCCCATGCGCTTGCGTCATTGGCATGCGGACGTGGCGGAACCGGTAGACGCCGGAGACTTAAAATCTTCTGCCCCACGGGGCGTGCGGGTTCGAGTCCCGCCGTCCGCACCAATCAGGCGACCTTGAAGCCTTCCTTGTTCATCGTCAGGGTGAGCGCCTTGTTCTTCTCTTCGCTCAATTGCGCGCGGAGCATCGGAAAGAGTTCATCCTCCTCCTCGCGCATATGCGTTTCGATATCCGCGCGGAATTCCCTCAGCTTCACGATCCAATCGGGCGAGGCCTTGGGAATATTCTCCAGCTCGTAGAGATACTGCTTCACATAGCCATGCTCCTGATTGAGCGCGTCGGCAGCTTCGCGCTGGCCGGCTTCGCGGAGCGCAGGGTAAATCACATTCTCTTCCTCGATCGCGTGCTTCATCAGCGCGTGCTTGAGGTGGGAGAGCAGCATGGATCGCTTGGTGGTGTTGGTCTCGTCGGTCGCTTCGAGCGCATCGAAGACCTTGAGCGTAGCGGCATGTTCGGCGGCGAGCGCTTCATCCCAATTTCCGGCTAAGGCAGTCGGTGCCTGAATCGCGGCCTTGCGGCCGAGCAGAGCGAGCAGGCCGAGCGCAGCGCCACCAGCGGCAGCACCGGCGATCACGCCGAAATTGCTGCTCGCGCTGGTTGCCTTCGATCCGGTAAAGCGGCCGTCTTTGCCGCGCGTGGCAGTAGTGGTGGTCATTTTCCGCCTCCGTTTGAATGGGTTCGGAGGGAATAACCGTCAGACCGCGTGCACGTTCCCGCTATTTGCGCGCTTCGGCCGCCATCTCGCCATTGCGCCGTACCGATGCGGCGAGCGTCTCGCGCATCAGGGTGCGCAGTGCATCGTCCGCATCGAGCACGTTCATCCCCTGCCGCGTCGAGCCACCGGGGCTCGCCACACGGTCCGCCAATGTAGCGGGCGACGCATCGGCCCCAGCCGCGAGCAGCCCCGCCCCTTCGACCGTCGCGAGCGCGAGGCGCTGCGCCTGATCGGCAGGCAGTCCTTGCGCCACGCCGCTGGCGGCCAGCGCATCGATAAAGCGATAGACATAGGCCGGGCCACAACCGGAAAGCGTGCCCGCGCGCTCAAACACCGCTTCTTCGTCGGTCCATTCGACCAGACCGAGCGGCGCCATCAGCGCGTCCACACCGGCTATGCGTGCACCGTGCAGCACGACGACGCCCTTGCCCAAAGCAACCGGCAGATTGGGCATCGCGCGCACCGCCGGATGGCCGGGGAAGCGCGCTTCGAGCGTGGCGAGCTCCGCACCGGCAAGAATGGAGATCAGCCCATATTCGCCCGCGGGCAGCGGCGGAATATCGCCAATCTGCTGCGGCTTGATGCCAAGCTGGATCAGATCGGGAGCGGCCTCTTCGGGAAATGCCCTGCCCTGCCGAACACCCTCGGGCAGTTCGCGATCGTGGCGATTGAGCACGAACACATTCGCGGGCGCGACGACGCCGCTCGCGATCCAACGCGACAACATCGCGCCGGCCATATTGCCACAGCCCACCAGCCAGAGACGGAGGGCCGCAGGCTCGCTCATGCTTCGCCTTGCGTCTCGATCAGCGCCGAAGCCATCGCGTCGGCAGGTGTCTTGCCGCCCCACAGGACGAACTGGAATACCGGGTAAAAGCGCTCGCACTCATCGACCGCGCTTTCGACCAGCAACTCGGCCTGAGCGAGGCTCAGGGTCGGCTGGTCGCCATCGATCATCGCGGCGTGACGGAACAACAGGATTCCGCTGGCCGACCAAAGCTCGAAATGGCCGATCCACAACTGCTCGTTGACCAGCCCAATCGTCTCGTAGAGCGCCGCGCGGCGCTCGTCGGGCACGCGGATGTCCGGGAACGCCAGGAACTGGAGCACGCCATCGTCATCGCGCCAGATCGCGCGCAGCTCATATTCGGTCCAGCTGCCCTTCACCTTCGCGACGATCTCTTCGTCCTCGCGCTCGAAGGTCCAGCCATGCGCAGCGAAATAGCTTTCGAGCATGTCGATCGGCGCGGCGTCGTCGCGTTCGTATTCGGCTTCGTCCAACATTACGACCTTCCCCCAGACGAACTGCCTGAGCGGGATTCTGCCAACCGGCAGGGAACGGCACAACATCGCCGTTCACAACCCTGTCGAAAAGCTGTGGAAAAGGCGTTCAGTTCCCTGCCGCTGGCTTCTTCGCCACTTTCGGCTTCGCAGCCATCTGCGCCTCAAGCGCGGCGATCCGGCTTTGCAGCGCTTCATTTTCGTCGCGCGCGGCAGCGGCCATGGCCTTCACCGCTTCAAATTCGTCACGGGCAACGAAATCAAGCCCGCCCAGCCATTCCTTGGCGCGGTCACGGGCGCCGTCCGCGCCTTCGCGCGCCATGCCGGCCATCGTGCCGGCAGCGCCGTTCACGAACTTTACGAAATCGTCAAACACGCGGTTATCGCTCTGCATTGCGGCTATCCTAATTGAATTCAGTGGATCTGGATTTGGTCAGCCGACCGCGAAGGTACAAGGCTTGCTGCGTTCGGATTGAGCTCGTTTATCTGGAAAAGCAGATAACCGGCGAACGCGATCCAGGCGAGATACGGCACCAGTAGCAGCGCCGCGCCGGGGCGGATCCGGGAGAACAGGATCGTCGTGATCAGCGCCAGTACGAACAGCACGCAGATGATGATCAGCGCGGGCACGACCTGATGCATCCCGAAAAATACCGGCGACCAGATGAGGTTCACCGCCATCTGGACCGCGAAGACGACCAGTGCTGGCCCGCGCAGCGTCGATCCGCGCGCGTTGATGATCATCGCCAGCGCCAGCCCCATCAGCACGTAAAGCAATATCCAGGCGATCGGGAACGCATAATTGGGCGGCATGATCTCCGGCTTGATCAGCCGCATAAACCACGGATTCTCGCTGCCCGAGGGCGCCAGACGTGCCGATGCGAAGCCAAGCAGCAAGATGAAGGGCACGGTGACCACCGCCCAGCGCAGGAAGGCGAGCCGCAACTGGCCCTTCGATGCGATTTCCCTCAACTTCGCGACCTCCGTATTCTTCTGGCCTATTCCGCTGGCTGCGCCTCCGGCGATTGCCCGAGTGCTGCATCCAGCTTGCGGCCCACCGCTTGGGGCGAGCCGGTTCTCTTCGCAAGCCTAGAGTAGAGAATCGGAATTAGGAACAGGGTGATCACAGTAGAGAAGGACACGCCGAAAACGATTACCACGCCGATCGACGAGCGGGCAGCAGCGCCCGCACCGGTAGCGATGGCGAGCGGCACGGCGCCCGCGGCGGTGGCGATCGACGTCATCAGGATCGCGCGCAGGCGGCGCTGCGCTGCCTGGCGGATCGCATCGGCGATCTCGGCGCCCTCATCGCGCAACTGGTTGGCGAATTCGACGATCAGAATGCCGTTCTTGGCCGCCAGCCCGACCAACATGACGATGCCGATCTGACTGTAGAGATTGAGCGACGACCCCGCGATGAACAGTCCGATCAATCCGCCGCCCACGGCGAGCGGCACGGTCATGATGATCACGCCGGGGTGAACGAAGCTCTCAAACTGCGCGGCGAGCAGCAGGTAAACGATCAGGATCGTAATCGCGAACACCACCATGATCGATCCGCCGGTCTCGACAAAGGCCTGGCTCTCGCCGCGATAGCCAACCGCCAGCACCTCGGGCGACGCCGCGGCTTGTTGCTGAAGGAAGGTAAGCGCCTCGCCCATCGAGTAACCGGGCGCGATCCCGCCCTGCAGCGTGATCGCACGCAGCTTGTTGAAACGGCCCAGATCGCGCGGGCCCGCCGCCTGGCTCGTCGTGACAAGGTTGGACAGCGGCACCAGTCCGCCGTCACGCGCGCGGACGAAGATCGAGGCAAGGTTGGCAAGGCTCTCGCGGTCGCTATCCTCGGCCTGAACGATCACGCGATATTCCTCGCCGCGATCGACATAGGTGGAGACGCGACGCGAGCCGAGCAGCGACTGGAGCGCCTGGCTGACATCGGAAACCGATACGCCCAGATCGCCCGCCCGCTCGGTATCCACATCGACGCGAAGCTGCGGCTTGGTTTCCTTATAATCCGAATCGAGATTGACGATGCCGGGGTTCTGCGCGGCAGCCGCAATGATGCGGTCGCGCGCCTTGACCAGATCCTCGTAACTGGTGCCGGCGATGACGAAGCCGATCGGCTGGCCGCGCCCGCGCCCCAATGCCGAGCGCACCTGCGCATTGCCGCGCACGGAAGGTATGTCGGCGAGGATCTTGTTGAGTTCGGTCGCGATGTCCTGCGTGGTTTTTTCGCGTTCTTCCCATGGCTTGAGGAAAACGATGAAGGCGCCGTTATTGAAATCGTCGCTCGAGCCGAAACCGGCCGGGGTGCGCGCGATTGCGCCGCGGACTGCGGCATCTTCGCCCTCGATCAGCGTCAGCACTTTGGCTCCCGCCTCGTCCATATAGCGGTTCATCTGCTCGAAGCTGGTGCCTTCGGGCGCGCTGATCTGGACCTGTGCGATACCCTGATCCTCCGCCGGGACCAGTTCGGAGCGGAGCATGGTGAAGGTGAGTGCCGACAAGCCAAGGAATGCGACAATGACCGCCATCGGCACCAGCGGCTTGCGCAGCGCCGAATCGAGACGACGGCCGTAGAAGTTCTCCAGGCTGCGGAAGCGATCATCCACCCAGCCGGTGAACTTGCCGCGCTTTTCGCGGCGCAGCATCTTCGAGCAGAGCATCGGCGTAAGCGTGAGCGCGAGGAAGCCGGAGAACGCGATGGCCCCGATCATCGCCACCGCCAATTCGCGGAACAGCAATCCGGTTTGCCCCGAAAGGAAGCATACCGGCACGAATACCGCACAGACCACCAGCGTGGTCGACATGACGGCGAAGCCGACCTGGCGCGTGCCCTTATAGGCGGCGACCAGCGGGTCCTCGCCTTCTTCGATCCGGTGATAGACGTTTTCGAGCACGACGATCGCGTCATCGACGACAAGTCCGATCGCGAGCACGAGCGCGAGCAGGGTCAGCAAATTGATCGAGAAACCGAATGCCCAAAGCACCGCGCAGGCGCCGAGCAGGCAGATCGGCACCGTCACCGCTGGAATCAGCGTCGCGCGCCAACTGCCGAGGAACAGGAAGATGACGAGCACCACCAGGATCGCGGCCTCACCCAGCGTGTGCCACACGCTTTCGATCGCGCGGCCGATGAACAGCGAATCGTCCGATCCTACCAGAAGCTCCAGGCCCTGTGGCAAAGTGGGCTTCAGATCCTCCATCAACGCCTTGACGGAATCGGCAACCGCGAGCGTATTCGCGCCCGATTGACGGACGACGCCCAGGCCCACTGCTTGTGCGCCGTTGACGAGGAAGCGCGAATAGGGGTTCTCCGCCCCCTGCTCGACACGGGCGATATCGCCCAACTTCACCTGATAGCCATCGGGTCCGCGCCCAACGACGAGTTTCGCAAAGCTCTCTGCGGTCTGGAACGGACGACTGACGCGAACGGTGGTGTTTTGCTGGCTGGATTCGAGGCGACCCGCGGGCAGCTCGACATTCTGGGTGCGCAGCGCGTTCTCGACATCGCCCGGCGTCAGGCGAAACGCGGCGAGCTTGCCGGGATTGAGCCATACGCGCATCGACGGACGCGCCTCACCGCCGACGAAAACGCGCGCGACACCGTCGATATTCGCGAAACGGTCGGTCAGGTTGCGATCGACCCAGTCGGAGAGTTCAAGCCGTGACCAGCCGGGACGGCGGACCGTGATGAAGATGATCGGCGAAGCGTCCGCATCGACCTTTCGCACCTGTGGTGCCAGCGCGTCCTCGGGCAGATCATTGGCGGCACCCGCAACGCGATCGCGCACATCGTTCGCCGCCACGTCGATGTTGCGGCCGGGGCGGAACTCAACCGAAATGTCCGAAGTGCCATCGCGCGAGCGCGACGTGATCGTCTGCAGCCCCTCGACGCCCGACAATTGCTCTTCGAGCACCTGGGTGATGCGCGCTTCGATCACGCTGGCGGCGGCGCCGGTATAGGTGGTCTGAACCGAGACGATCGGCGGATCGGTATCGGGATATTCGCGCACCGATAGCGACATGAATCCAACGACGCCGACGATCAGCAGCAGGATCGACATCACCGCCGCGAATACCGGGCGGCGGACGGAGAGGTCCGAAATTCCCACTAGGTTACTTAGCCTGTTTCGCGGCGGGCGCGCCCGCGAGCCGGACGCTCTGGCCGTCTGCGACTTTGACGACGCCTTCGGTCACGACCCGTTGGTTGGCCTGCAGACCTTCAAGAATCTCGACCTTGCCACCCTGCCGCAGCCCGATGCGAACCGGTATGCGTTTCACTTTTTCGCCATCGATCACAAAGACGAAGCTCTTATCGCCTTCGCCCACCACCGCGAGTTCGGGCACCGCGAGCGAATCGCGCGCTGCGCTTTCGATCGTCACCGACAGCAGCATCCCCGGCTTCAACCTGCGATCGCCATTGGCCAGGACCGCGCGCACGGTCGCGGCGCGGGTTTCGGCGTTCAGCACCGGATCGATGGTCGCGATCGTGCCGTTAAACGGTTGCTCGGGATAGGCCGCCGCGCGCGCGGCAATCGCCTGGCCCGGCTTGACCTGCGCCAGCAGCGTCTCCGGCACAGCGAAATCGAGCTTGATGCGCGAAATGTCGCTGATCTGCGCGATCTCGGTGCCCGAAGTCGCCACAGCGCCCGCAGAGATGTTGCGAAGCGAAACCCAGCCAGCGAACGGCGCACGGATGATGCGGTCGCCGATCGAGGCGCGCGCCTGCGCAGCCTGCGCACCGGCCTGACCCGCAAGCGCAACCTGGCTATCCACCGCGCTGTTGGTCGCGAAGCCGCGCTCCTTTAGCTGCTGGAGGCGGCTGAGCTGCTGGTTGGCTTCGCGAGCACGCGCGCCAGCTTCGGCAAGCTGCGCATTTTCCACGGCGGTGGCGAGCACTGCAATGATCTGCCCGCGCTGCACGAAATCGCCATCGTCGAAATTCAGGCGGACGATGCGCTCGGTAACCGGCGCAGACAGCGTTACCTGCTCATTGGCGCGCGCAGTGCCAACCGCGTCGATCCGCTCTACGAAATGCACGGTTTCAACCGGCGCGACAGCGACAAGAGGTGCCTCGCGGCCACCCTTGTTCTGCGTTCCCCCGGCACCGGAGCATCCCGCCGTCAACGCAGCGAGAGCCATTAGTCTGAGTAAATGTTGCATGGGTTCCGGATGCCTAATCATCGCCTAAGTTAAACGCAAGCAGTGTCGGCTATGTTTCCCGCACCGCAGCAATCAGGAATTCAACATTTCCTTCAGGGCCTTTGATAGGGCTTTCGACCACGCCGTCCACCCGCCAGCCTCGGCTGGTCACCCAGTCGCTGACTTCGCGGCATACGCGGTCATGGATCGCGGGATCGCGCACCACCCCGCCCTTGCCCACTTCCTCGCGCCCGGCCTCGAATTGCGGCTTGATCAGCGCCAGCAGCCGCGCGCCCGGTCTGGCGAAACCGAGCGGCACATCCAGCACCTTGGCAAGGCCGATAAAGCTGGCATCGCAGACGATCAGGTCGATAGGCTCGGGAATATGCGCCGCAGTCAGCACGCGGGCGCTGGTTTGCTCGTGGACGATCACCCGCTCATCCTGACGAAGCTTCCACGCAAGCTGGTTGGTGCCGCTGTCCACCGCATAGACGCGCACGGCGCCGCCCGTCAGCAGAACGTCTGTGAAGCCGCCGGTGGAGGAGCCGACATCGATCGCGACCGCCCCGGTTACGTCCCAGCCGAAATGCTCCAGCGCATGCGCCAGCTTGATCCCCCCACGTGAGACCCAGGGATGGTCGCGCCCCCGCACGTCGAGCACCATTTCTTCGGGAAAGGTCTGGCCGGATTTCTCCACCTTGCGGTCGCCCGCAAAGACCAGGCCCGCCATGATCAGCGCCTGCGCGCGCGTCCGGCTTTCGGCCAGCCCGCGATCTACGAGCATCTGATCGACGCGCTGTTTTGCCATCCACCCCTATTAGCCGCACGCCCGCCATGCGCAACCGGCGCGGGGGGACGTGCGATGACACCCAGTGCCGCGTGCGCACAGGTGCTTCCCGGCCTCACGCGCCGCCGCGCGGCAGAGGCTGCGCTCTATTCCAGCTAGCCGCAAAATCGGACCGCCGCGCCCGTGCGGCAATCCGGCGCAGGCCTATTGCCTATCAATCTAGTAGGAATACATTGGAGATCCGGCCATCCTCTCCTTGAAAGAGCGGATTTATGACGATCTTTACGCCCCATGACGAACATTCGCCGATCATCCTGACCGTTCCCGGGCTCGGCGGCTCAGGCCCGTCGCATTGGCAGACCCTGTGGGAGCAATCCCGCCCCGATACCAGTCGGGTCGAGCTGGGTATGTGGGATACGCCCCATCGCAACGCCTGGGTGACCAAGCTCGATCAGGCGATTCGCCAGGCTCAGGCACCAGTGGTGCTCGCCGCACACAGCCTCGGCTGCCTCGCGGTCGCGTGGTGGGCGGAGCTTTCGGGGCAGCCGTTCGGCTGGCCGGTAGCCGGCGCCTTGCTCGTGGCACCCGCCGATGTCGACCGGCCCGGCGCACGCCCCGAACTGAGCGGCTTCCGCCCTGCCCCGACCAAACCCTTGCCCTTCCCCTCGATCGTGGTTTCGAGCAGCGACGATCCGTGGATCGCGCCCGAGCGCGCCAATGAACTGGCGCGCGGCTGGGGCAGCTTCTTCGTCGATGCCGGCGCGCAGGGGCATTTGAACGCCGCCAGCGGGATCGGCTGGTGGCATGAGGGGCAGGAATTGCTCGATCGCGTGCTCGACGCTGCATCGGATCGGCGCGGCAACCTCCGCTCCGCCGCCGATGCCCGCTCGGTGCTGGCGATCAATGCAACCGATGCCGCCCAATCGCATTATCTGGGCAGTCCTGCGTGACACTCTGGAAACCCGCGGACGATCTCCTATCTAGGAGATAGCGGGCATGGCCGGGTGGCGTACCCTAGAGCGCTACCCGGCCTACTCGGCCCCGGTGCTTCCAATCGCATTGAGATAGGCGATCCGCGAGTCGATAACGGCTGCGCGGCAGGTGTAGAAATGCACAGCCTGTCCCTCGCGACCAAATGTGGGACTGGCATTCCAATAGAGGCAGCTCTTGTCGCGAAACGCGAGCCATAGCCGCTGCTCGGCAAGCAATGCCGCCTGCGTCTGGGCGTCGAAGTCGTTATATTGCGCCTTCCAGACCCGATTCAGCTCGGCATCGCGGCGCTCGAGCAACTTGGTACCGCACGCGACAAAATCCTGGCTGGTGTTCGCGATCTCCATACAGGCGTCATAGCCCTCATCCAGAGGAGCGATCGAAGCGGCGAGCGCGAGAGCCAAAAGCATATAATCATCTTCCTTTGCCCCGGTCATAGCGATTGCGCGGGGCGCGCGCGAGCGGCACAAGCACGGCATGGATCGTCGTGAACTCCTCGCCGCCGGGATTGCCGGCACCTTGCTGGCCCCTGCCGCTGCCAACGCCGCAAATGCCGCACAGGCCTCTGCGCCAGGCGGCCCGGTAAAGCCCGATACCAGCTTCAACCTCTGGCCCGGCGAGGCCCCCGGCCTCACCAATCAAGCGCTCGACGATCATGTCTGGGACCGGTCGAAGGACCCGGCATGGCCCGATCGCGCGGTGGACCGCATCCGAAATCCGCGGCTCGATGTGTTCCGCGCCGCCAAGCCCAATGGCGCGGCGATGCTCGTCATCCCCGGTGGCGGATACCAGCGCGTGGTGCTCGACAAGGAAGGCTATGAGTTCGGCCCGCTGCTCGCCGCCCGCGGCATCACCGTCTTCGTTCTCTTCTATCGCCTGCCCGGCGAAGGCTGGCACGACCGGATGAACGCGCCGCTCGCCGATGCGCAGCGCGCGATGCGGCTGATCCGGTCGCGCGCCGCCGAATTTCGCATCGATCCGAAGCGCGTTGGCGCGATGGGCTTTTCGGCTGGCGGACATCTCTGCGCCAGCCTCGCCACGTCGCATGCCCGCAGAACCTATCAACCCGTGGACGCTGCCGACGCGCTCGATGCGCGCCCGATGCTCGCCGCACCGATTTATCCGGTCGTCTCGATGGACCCGGCAATCGCGCATGGCGGATCGCGCAGCCTGTTGCTCGGCCCCGATGCCACCGCCGAGGCGGCACGCCTGCACTCGCCCGAGTTGCAAGTGGGGGCCGACACCCCGCCCTGCTTCCTCCTCCATGCCGAGAATGACGAGACCGTCCCCGTCGACAATACGATCCGCTTCCGCGCCGCGCTCAAGGCGGCGGGCATTCCGGTAGAAACCCACATTTTCGAGAAAGGTGGCCACGGCTTTGGCTGGGGCAAGCGGACCGAGGGTGAGCCCGTCCATGCATGGCCCGAACTGTTCCTCGCCTGGGCCAAGTCGCACGGGCTGATCGATTAGAAACAGCCCCCAACATATCTTCCGATGATATGTTGTACCTTTACCTGTCCGGGTCTATATGGCGCGCATGGCAGTGAGTCTTGCGCTCTCCCGTTTCTGGGGCACGATAGACACGCGCTTCGATCGTATCGCGATCGGGCTTAGCGGCCTGTGCCTTGTCCACTGCGTGACGACCACGGTCCTGCTCACCGTTATCTCCTCGGCCGGCGGCCTGTTGAGCCCGGTGATCCATGAGGTCGGCCTGACGCTGGCGATCGGTTTCGCGATCTTCGGGCTGGGCCGCGGCATCTTTATGCACGGCTATATGATGCCCGCAGTCGTCGGCGCGTTCGGCATCGGCATCATGACCGGCGCACTCAGCCTGCCGCACGGCGATTTCGAGATATTCTGGACGTTGGTCGGTGTCAGCATCGTCGCACTGGGCCACGATCTGAACCGGCGCGCGACCTATTGAGCTAGCTGCCGGCGAAGCAGCACGGGCGCGGCGCTTGCCGCAAGCCCCTCAAGTCCCTAAATCCTTTTGATGCACGCGCACGATCATCATGAGCATGAGGGCAACGACCTCACCCGCGCCGCCCAGACCACGCTGGAGAAGTCCGGCGAGCAATGGACGGCGATGCGCGAGCGCGTGTTCGAAGCGCTGGCCAGCTTCGACAAGCCGGCCTCGGCCTATGACATCGCCGAAGCGGTCTCCAAGGCCGAAGGGCGCCGCGTCGCCGCCAACAGCGTCTATCGCATCCTCGACCTGTTCGTGGGCTCGAACCTCGCCCGCCGGGTGGAGAGCGCGAACGCCTATATGGCCAACACGCACCCGGATTGTCTGCACGACTGCATCTTCCTGGTCTGCGATTCGTGTGGCCAGACCACGCATCTCGATGACGACGTGATCACCAAGTCGGTGCGCTCGGCGGCCAAGGGTACTGGCTTCTCGCCCGTCCGCCCGGTGATCGAAGTCCGGGGCAAATGCTCCGACTGCAACTAAGCCAAACCGGCTTTTCCACCGAAATCTCAGCTTTCCCTCATCACTTCTGCACAGCAATAGTCCAATTGGCAGCGAGACAGCGTCTCGTGCGTTAGCCAATCGACACTGTGAAAACGCAGGAGTAAGTGGAGACAAATGGCCGAACTTCCGAACACGCCGCTGCTGGATATTGTCGACACGCCGGCCGATCTCCGCAAGCTTGATCCCAAGCAACTCCGCCAGCTCGCCGACGAGCTGCGCTTGGAGACGATCTCTGCCGTAGGCACTACGGGCGGGCATCTCGGCTCGGGCCTTGGCGTGGTCGAACTGACCACTGCGCTCCACTACGTTTTCAACACCCCCGACGATCGTCTGGTCTGGGACGTTGGCCATCAATGCTATCCGCACAAGATCCTGACCGGCCGCCGCAGCCGCATCCGCACGCTGCGTCAGGGTGGCGGGCTTTCGGGCTTCACCAAGCGCAGCGAGAGCGAATATGATCCGTTCGGCGCGGCGCATTCGTCGACGTCGATCAGCGCGGCTTTGGGCTTCGCCATCGCCAACAAGCTGAACGACAAGCCCGGCAAGGCCATCGCAGTGATCGGCGACGGCTCGATGAGCGCGGGCATGGCCTATGAGGCGATGAACAATGCCGAGGCCGCGGGCAACCGGCTGGTCGTCATCCTCAACGATAATGATATGTCGATCGCGCCGCCCGTCGGCGGGCTCTCGGCCTATCTCGCGCGGATGGTCTCGTCCTCCGAATATCTCGGGCTGCGCAGCCTTGCGAAGCGCGCGATCCGCAAATTCTCGCGCCGCGTCCATAATGTCGCCGAGCGCGCCGAGGAATTCGCGCGCGGCATGGCGACCGGCGGCACGCTGTTCGAGGAATTGGGCTTTTATTATGTCGGCCCGATCGACGGCCATAATCTCGAGCATCTGATCCCGGTGCTGGAGAATGTCCGCGATAGCGAGCATGGCCCGATCCTCGTCCATGTCGTCACCAAGAAGGGCAAGGGCTATGCCCCGGCCGAGGCTTCGGCGGACAAATATCACGGCGTCCAGAAGTTCGACGTGATCACCGGCGCGCAGGCCAAGGCGCCTCCCGGCCCGCCCGCATATCAGAACGTATTCGGCGAGACCCTCGCCAAGCTCGCCGAGACCGACGACCGCATCGTCGCGATCACTGCGGCAATGCCCTCGGGCACGGGCGTCGACAAATTCGCGCAGGCGCACCCCACCCGCGCCTTCGACGTGGGCATCGCCGAGCAGCACGCCGTAACCTTCGCAGCCGGCCTCGCCGCACAGGGCATGCGCCCCTTCTGCGCGATCTACTCTACCTTCCTTCAGCGCGCCTATGATCAGGTCGTCCATGACGTCGCGATCCAGAACCTGCCCGTCCGATTCGCGATCGATCGCGCGGGGCTTGTCGGCGCAGACGGCGCAACGCACGCGGGCAGCTTCGACGTCACTTATCTGGCGACGCTCCCCAATTTCGTGGTGATGGCCCCGGCCGACGAAGCCGAACTCGTCCACATGACCTATACCGCCGTCGAGCATGACAGCGGCCCCATCGCGCTACGCTATCCGCGCGGTAACGGCACCGGCGTGCCGCTTCCCGAAGTCCCGCAACTGCTCGAAATCGGCAAGGGCCGCATCGTGCGCGAAGGCAAGACCGTCGCGATCCTCTCGCTCGGCACCCGTCTGGCCGAAGCATTGAAGGCGGCCGAAACGCTGGAAGCCAAAGGCCTCAGCACGACCGTTGCCGATCTCCGCTTCGCCAAGCCGCTCGACGAAGCGCTGATCCGCAAGTTGCTCACCACCCACGAAGTCGCCGTGACGATCGAGGAAGGATCGGTAGGCGGCCTAGGGGCGCATGTGCTGACCATGGCAAGCGATCAGGGCCTGATCGACGGCGGCCTGAAGCTGCGCACGCTTCGCCTGCCCGACACCTTCCAGGACCAGGACAAGCCCGAGGTACAATATGCCGATGCCGGTCTGGATGCGGAGGGCATTGTCGATACGGTGCTGAAGGCGCTGCGCTATAATGAAACCGTGGTCGAGGGCGGCGCGCGGGCTTGAGTTAGCCGCGCGCCTGGGAGCGGGCATCAAAGTGCTGGGCAGCCAGCGCAACGCGGACCAATCGGCCTGTCGCAAGAACAAGTGAGTTACACCGTCTTGCAATGCACATGTGCTGGCAATTGATCCGAACCGGGACTAGATCGCGGGCGTGCTAAACTCTTTTACCCGCCCCCGCGCCATCGCCAACTGGCTGTTCTTCGTAGCCGGGCTGATCGTGCTGATGATTGTGATCGGCGGGATTACCCGCCTGACCGAATCGGGCCTCTCGATCACCCAGTGGAAGCCGATCTCCGGCACCATCCCTCCGCTCAACGAAGCGCAGTGGCTGGCCGAGTTCGAGAACTACAAGAAGATCCCGGAATATACGCAGCTCAATCAGGGCATGACGCTCGCCGGGTTCAAGGCGATCTTCTTCTGGGAATATATCCACCGCCTGCTCGGGCGGCTGATCGGGATCGCCTTTGCGGTGCCGCTCGCATGGTTCTGGATCAAAAAGCAGATCCCGCGCGGCTATGGCTGGCGGCTGCTGGCGCTGTTCGGGCTGGGCGGGCTGCAGGGCGCGATCGGCTGGTGGATGGTGCAATCCGGCCTCAGCGTGCGCACCGATGTCAGCCATGTGCGGCTCTCGGTGCATCTTCTCGTCGCGCTTCTCACGATGGCCGGCGTGGTCTGGACCGCGCTCGATCTGCGCGCGCTCGCTCGCCGCTCCGGTGCGCGACCTGCCGGGCTGACCGGGCTCAGCCTGATCGTCAGCGTCATCCTGTTCATCCAGTTGCTGTTCGGCGCGCTGGTCGCCGGGCTCAATGCCGGGCTGGTCACCGATCAATGGCCGCTGATGAATGGCGCATTCTTCCCCGGCGTGACGACCACGGGCCAGAGCTTCTTCGGGGCCTTGTTCAACGATCCGGCGATCGTCCACTTCGTCCATCGCTGGTGGGCATGGGTTGCGGTCGCCGCGCTCGTGGTGCTGGCCCGCGCAGTAAAGCCAATCGATCGCCGCGCCTCGATCGCGATCCACATCACGTTCGGCACGCAGATATTGCTCGGCATCGCCACGGTGATGAGCGGCATGAACATCCCGCTCGCAGCCCTCCACCAATTGGTCGGCGCGCTGCTCGTCATCGCCACGGTCTGGGGCATGCACAGCCTCGGCCGCGCGCGGTGAGCGAAACCACGCTCGTCTACGTCACTTTCCCCAACAAGGCCGAAGCCGAGCGCGTAGCGGAGACCTTGCTCGCCGAGCGCCTCGCCGCCTGCGTCAACATCCTCGCGCCCTGCACCTCGCTCTATCGCTGGGAAGGCCGGGTCGAGCACGCCGAGGAAGTGCCGGCGCTGTTCAAGACCCGCACGATGGCGGCCCGCCACCTGATCGCCCGGATCGCCGAACTGCACAGCTACGATCTGCCGGTAATCGAGAGCTGGCCCGTGACGCCCACCGACGCCGCGGCCGCGTGGATCGCTCGCGAAACGGGCTAGGGTATCCCAATACCCGTCAGCAAACCCACGCATTTGCTTGACTTCTGAGGCCCGAATCATCAAAGAGCCGCATCCGCGCTGGCCGAAAGGTCGGCGCGCTCGCATTTCAACCTCGACCAAGTTCCAATCGAAAGGTCACCCGCCATGAAGGCGCTGATGAAGACCACAAAGTCGGTAAAACCGGCCGACGTGGAAAAGAAGTGGCATATCGTTGATGCCGACGGCCTTGTGGTCGGTCGCGCAGCTACGATCATCGCCAACGTGCTTCGTGGCAAGCACAAGACCAGCTTCACCCCGCACGTAGATTGCGGCGACAATGTCGTCGTCATCAACGCGGACAAGATCCGGTTCACCGGCAAGAAGCTGGCCGACAAGGTCTATTACAAGCACACCGGTTATGCCGGCGGCATCAAGGAAATCACCGCAGCCAAGGTGCTCGCAGGTCGTTTCCCGGAGCGCGTGCTTGAAAAGGCAGTCGAGCGCATGATCCCGCGCGGTCCGCTCGGCCGCCAGCAGATGCGCAACCTGCGCATCTTCGCCGGCACTGAGCATCCGCACGGCGCCCAGAACCCCGAAGTTCTCGACATCGCGTCGATGAACCGCAAGAACAAGGTGGGCAACTAATGTCCGACAATCGCCAGTCCCTTTCCGATCTGGGTGCGATCGCCGCAGGTGAAACGCCTGAAGCCGTTGCCGCTGCTCCTGCTGCCGACGCAGCAAGCGCACCTTCGAGCGCAGACGAGTATCTGAACGCGCCGCCGGCACCGCCCGCGCCGACGATGCCGCTCCGCGAGAAGATCATCGACAGCCTCGGCCGTGCCTATGCAACCGGCCGTCGTAAGGACGCCGTCGCTCGCGTGTGGATCAAGCCGGGCACCGGCAAGATCACGATCAACGGCCGCGACCAGGAAGTGTATTTCGCACGTCCGACGCTGCGTCTCGTCATCAACCAGCCGTTCGGCGTTGCCGATCGTACCGGTGCGTATGACGTGATCTGCACCGTCAAGGGCGGCGGGCTTTCGGGCCAGGCCGGCGCAGTGAAGCACGGCATCAGCCAGGCGCTCACCCGCTTCGAGCCGATCCTGCGCGCGCCCGTCAAGGCAGCAGGCTTCCTGACCCGCGACAGCCGCGCAGTCGAGCGTAAGAAGTACGGCAAGGCGAAGGCCCGTCGTAGCTTCCAGTTCTCGAAGCGCTAAGTTTCGGTTCTACGAACAAACAAAGGGGCGGTCCGGCAACGGGCCGCCCTTTTGCTATTGGAGCGATGCGCTACACTCGCGGCATGAGCGACACGGCCCGCATCCTCGCCTTCCTCGATCAAGTGGGCATCCCGGTGATCGCCGAGCCGGTAACCGACACGCTGCTTCCCGGCGCCACCGTCCGCCACGGCACTTTGGTCTATGATCCCGAACGCCTGCCCTGGCCGGGCGACCTGCTCCATGAAGCCGGGCACATCGCAGTCACCGATCCGGCAGTGCGCGCCACCCTGCCCGAGATCGTCCACGATCCTGCCGAGGAAATGGCCGCGATGGCATGGTCCTATGCGGCCGCGCTCGCGAGCGGCGTCGCCCCGGCAATCGTCTTCCACGACGGCGGCTATAAAGGCGGCGGGAGCAATTTCCTCGACAGCTATGCCGATGGCGGCGGCATCGGCGTGCCGATGCTGCGCTATTACGGCATGACCAGCGCCTTCCCGGCCATGGAGCGCTGGCTGCGCTAAAGCTCGGCTTCGTCGGCCGGTTGCAGACGCCGTAACGCACGGAAGAAGCCATAGCCGCCCGCGGCTCCAAGCCGCCCCCGCATCACCCGCGCACCAGCCAGCGCGCGTAGCGCACCAAATCCCCGCACATTTGGCTCAGTTCGCTCAACAATAATGACCGCCAATCCCAGCGCAACACCACCCCGCTCGACGCTGACTTCGTCATTACAAAAACATACGGTGCAGGCACGTTCCAGTTAATTGAACGCGCCGGGAGAGATGGGTTGCTTCCAACTTAACCCTCTCTGGTCATTCGCGGGTCTTCACGCGCATATATTATGCTCCCTCGGGGAGGCGAATCGATGGCCAATCTCTTTCGCATCACGCCGTTCATGCACGTGCCCGATCTCGATGACGCTTTGGCGTTCTTCACCGATCGACTCGGCTTCATTTGTTATTTCCGGCAGGGTAATTATGCCTATGTCCAGCGCGAGGCTGCGGCCTTTCGCCTGCTCCAAAACCAGGGCGACGATGGCGCGCCGCCGGGCAATGGGCGCTGCTGTTATTATATCGATGTCGAAGATCTCGATGCGGTGGTTGCCGAAATAGGCCCGCGCCTCGCCGGGCTCGACGATGGCGATGTCTACGGCCCCGTGGATCAGATTTATGGGCAGCGTGAGTGGCTTATCGTCGCTCCCGATGGAAACTTGCTGGTATTCGGGCAAGACATCGCGATAAAGCGGAATTGAAAGCCGCGGGGGCGGTGAGAATATCGGGTATCGCATGACTTCGCGCGAAGTGACGTCGTTTCTGCCGCTCTCCGGACACGGCACGGAAAAATCCCTGGCCGAAATCGGGATGGTCATCCTGTACGGTGGCATTGGCTGGCCATGGCTGCTCAAGAGTCTCTCGGGCGGCACCAAGGCGGCCAAGGCTGCATTGCTCGATCGACTCGCGCTCCCTGCGGATGCGCTACCCAATCTCGGCAGCTGGAAGGCCGATACCGGCTTCCTCCATCTGATCGTCGATCATATCGAGTCGCAGCGCCCGCAAAATGTGGTCGAGCTGGGTGCCGGTGCATCAAGCCTGGTGATGGGCCGCGCATTGCAATTGCATGGCGGCGGCAAGCTGCTCAGCCTCGATCAGCATGAGGATTTCATCCACGCCACGCAGGAATGGCTGCGCGAGCACGGCGTAGACGCCGATCTGCGCCACGCCCCGCTCGGCACGACGCAGGGCGATTGGCCGGGGGTCTGGTACGATACCGGCCCGATGCCGGATCAGATCGATCTGCTGGTGATCGACGGGCCACCCTGGACGATCCACCCCTTTGTGCGCGGCGCGGCGGATTGCCTGTTCGATCGAATCCCGGTCGGCGGCGTGGTGATGCTCGACGATGCAGCACGGCCGGGCGAGCGCGTAGTCGCCGGCCGCTGGCGCCGCAAATGGAAGGATTTCAGCTTCCGCCTCGTCTCCGCCGGCACCAAGGGCACGCTTGTGGGCACGCGTATCCGCTAAAGCGGCACGCTTGTGGGCACGCGCATCCGCTAGAATGCGCCAGAGGCGTTGGAGCGGGATGACCTTGGCCCAACCCGCTCACCCTGAGCTTGTCGAAGGGTGCTTCGAGCTAAAGCGGCACGCTGCTTTCGCCCAGGAACCGCGCCACCGTTTCGAAGCTGCCATCCTTGTGCACCGTAATCGCGTTGAACGAAGGCGGATCGGCGCGCGTCCGCGTCGATAGCGTCCCCGCCCCGATCAGGCGCACGATGCGCCCGTTCACTTCATGCGCGATATCGAACGGATCATGGACATGGCCGGTGAGCACCGCATGCGCGCCCGCGGCTGACAGCGCTTCCAGCGCCCGCACGCCGCGCTTCGTCTCGCTGCGCATCTGCGTGCCGCCTTCGATCAGGGGGTGGTGGCACGCTACAAAGATCGTGTCGCCCTTCGGCACTGCCTCGACCAACGCCAGCGACTGCTGGAGCGCGCGGAGACTCACATAGCCCTTCGACCAATTGAGCCGGAACTGGAACCGCGCCGTGGTCTTCAAGGGCACTACTGCCACGCCCTTGATGTCGAGCGGCTTCTCGATCATCCGCTCGAGCGACTGATAGCGCTTATACGGCGTCACGAAGCGCGCCCATGGGTTGAAATAGGGCAGATCGTGATTGCCCACCTCCACCGTGGTCGGCCGCTGGAGGCTCTCCAGCCACACCGCCGCCGCTTCAAATTCGCTGCGATGCGCCTGCATCGTCAAATCGCCGGTCACGACTACCGCGTCGGGCTGTTCCTGCTGCACGCATTGGGCAAACCACTCGACCGCCTCGCGATCTTCCCGCCCGAAATGGACGTCGCTGACGTGGAAGAAACGGGTCATGCAACTCTAACCACGCGTGGTGATGAAGCGTTCCATGCTCTTGCCCGCAACGATCTTGGTGCGCGGATCGAGTTTCACCGGCTCGCCGTCGAACAATGCCAGCACCGGCTTGTCGCCCATCAGCCGCAATTCCTGCGTCCGCGCTTCGGTCACCGAATGGCCGGCAACCCAGTCGCCCGTCACCCAATCCCAGCCAAGCTTGACGATCGCCCGCCATTCGCGCGCATCGACTGCGGCCACATCGAGCCCATCGAGATGCGGGAACACGAACACCGCCTGATAGTGATCGCCCAGCGCAGGCGCGCCGGAAACGCGGATGCCCTTGCGATCAAACGTCCGCCGCCACGCCGATCGGATCGCGCCGAACATCCGCCCGATCCTGCCCTTGCGCGCCGCCTCGCGCGCTCGCGCCCATGCGGCCGCCGGCCCGAGGATGAGGCCGACAAACGCACGATCCTCGCCCGCCTCGACATAGGGCAATGCCATCCGGCGCTTGGAGTTGTGCGCTGCCTGTACGATCTTGTGCGGATCGAGTTCGGAATGCAGTTCCTTGGCGAGCAGGTTCATCGTCCCGCCGGGCAGGATCAGGAAATCGCCTTCCCACTCCGCCAGCGCACAGAGCGCCGCGTTGATCGTCCCGTCGCCGGCAAACAGCACGACGGTATCGACCTTCGCCGCATCGAGCGCCTTGCCCTCGGGCAGTTTCTCGTTGGGAAACTCCGTCCGCCCCGCGAGCCTGAGCCCGCTTTCATCGAACACGGCTTCCAATGCTTCGCATTTGGCCTTGGTCGCGGTGCCGGAATTGGGATTGGTGATAAACCACAGATTTTTCATCTGCGGCAAACGCCTGGGATCGGCCGTGGTTGCCTATCCGAAACGATATAGCCGGACGCGCTGGATACCCTGATTGCCCGGCGGCATGCGGATATGGCGGCCCTGATGCGTCTGATCGCCGTTAAGCCGGCGTCCCGGCACCCAGCGCCCATCCACGAACGCGCCTTCCTCGACCAGATCGAGCCCTGCTTTGCCCTTGCCATTGACGGGCTCGACCGTGACCGTGATCCCGCCGCCCGCGATCAGATAATCCTCGCCGCCCATCCACAGGATGATCCCGCCATGTTCGGCGGGGGCCTGCTTATCCTTGGGCGTCCACGGATCGACGAAGCTCACCGTGAAGCGATAGTCCCCGAGCACTTGCACCTGCGGCGTCTCATCCACCGCATTGTCGAACGTCACCGGCGGCGCGAAGCCCGCTTTGCCCTTCGCCGCGAACAGCGAAGGCGTCAGCCCGTCGAGCGTCGCATATAGCGCGCCCAATTGGTCGCCCGCGGGCAAATTCTCGATCGAGAACGGGCTGAACCCAAACGCTCCCAGCGCGCCGATCGCGTGCAGCGCGTTCGCCGATGCGCGCTTGTCCCCGGCATTGTTCGCCTCGGGAATGAAGAACGGATTGCCCGGCTGCATATAGCCGCGCGAAATCTCGCCGAAGTTCGGGAAATAAATGTCGGGCGCGATGAAATCGATCGAGGGCGCGCCCTTGCGCCAGATCGACATCAGATGCGCCAGCGGACCGCCGCTTGGATATTCGCCCGGCTTCTTGCCCGGCCGCCCCTGCGCACCGTTCACATAAAGCGGCAGATCATATTCGCGCTTCCCCGCGGCCGCGAGAGCTTCGACGAAGCGGGCATAATGATGCGCGGTGAATTGCTCCTCGCCGCCCTTCCACTTGGCGAACGCCGCATCCGCCGGGCCATATTCGCGAGCGGTGGGCAGGAAGCCGATTTCATTCTCCACCTGCACCATGATTACCGTGTGCCGGTCGCCATCCACTTGCTTCAGGTGCCGCATCAGCGCGCCAAAGGCCCGCGCATCGGCATCGCGGGTCTTGTCGCCAAAGGCCGACAGGATCTCCTGCGTCTTGCCGTCGCTATCCACCGCGAGCGGAAAGCGCTTCCCGTCGCGCTTCACCCAGCTTGGCACATAGGTCGACATGGAATTCTTCCACGCACCGAACCACAGCAGCACCAGCCGCATGTCGTTGGCCCGCGCATCCTCGATCAGCCAATCGACCGTGGAAAAGTCGAATTTGCCTTCCACTGGCTCGATCAACTCCCAATTCACCGGCGCGAGCACGGTGTTGAGGTTGGCATCCTTCAGCCGCTGCCACTTGGGCTTGAGCCAGTCGCGGTGCGAGGCAGAGCTGTTCCCCAGTTCGCCCCCCAGGATCAGGAACGGCTTGCCATCGACGATCAGCCGCCCGTCCTTGAAGTGGGGAATCTGCGCGGCGGCCGGAGCGGCGGCGAGCAGGAGGAGTGCGACGAGCCAGCGGAACATGGCCATTTCATCCCTGCTGTTAGCGCTAACGTCAAGGTGGCACAAAGTAGCGACCTGCGCCCGCGTTTCCCTTTTCCGCCAATCCGCGCTACCGGCTCGCTTATGCCTTCACTACTTCTCGTCATGCTCGGCGGTGCCTTCGGCTCCGGCGCGCGATTTCTGATTGGCCGCCTCGTGCTCGCACCCTGGGGCACGCTCACCGTCAACCTCGTCGGCGGCCTGCTGATGGGGCTGCTTGTCGGTGCCCTCGCCCGTCCAGATCAGGGCGGCGAGCAATGGCGCCTGCTCCTCGGCGTCGGCGCGCTGGGCGGCTTCACCACTTTTTCGGCCTTTTCGCTCGATACGATCCAGATGATCGAGCGCGGCGACTGGGGCATCGCACTCGGCTATGTTGCCGCATCGGTCATCGGTTCGGTGGCCGCATTGGCCATCGGCCTTAACGCCGCGAGGGCAGTCGCATGAGCGAAATGAGCAAAGACGTCCGCCAGTTCATCGTCCAGGCGGACGATGACGGCATCCGGCTGGACCGCTGGTTCAAGCGCCACCTTCCCGACGCGAACTTCAACCTGATCTCGCGCTGGACCCGCACCGGGCAGTTGCGCATCGATGGCGCGCGCGCCACGCCGGGCGATCGCATCCTGCAGGGCCAGACGATCCGCGTCCCACCGGCCGATCCGCCCAAGCCGGGTGCCGCCAAGCCCAAGATCGTCCGCAAAGTGCTGAGCGACGACGAGATCGAGTTTGCCGAGAGCATGGTGATCTACAAGGACGAGCAGGCGTTCGTCCTCAACAAGCCCCCGGGCCTCGCGACGCAAGGCGGCACCAAGACCACCGAGCATGTCGATGGTCTGCTCGATGCGCTGCAATATGAGAATGAGGGCCGGCCCAAGCTGGTCCACCGGCTCGACAAGGATACGTCGGGCGCGCTGCTGGTCGCGCGCACCAGCCGTGCAGCCGCTTATTTCTCGAAGCATTTCTCGGGTCGCACCGCGAAGAAGATCTATTGGGCGCTCGTCGTTGGCGTGCCGGAGATCGAAGACGGCATGATCGATCTGCCGATCGGCAAGCAGCCGGGCACCGGCGGCGAGAAGATGCAGGTCGATCCCAAGGAAGGCAGCCCTGCGCGCACGCGCTATCGCGTGATCGAGCATGCCGCGAGCCGCACCGCCTGGGTCGAGCTTCAGCCGCTCACCGGGCGCACGCATCAGTTGCGCGTCCATCTGGCGGCTATCGGCCATCCGATCGTCGGCGACGGCAAATACGGCCTGCAGGACGCGTTCCTGACCGGCGGGATCAGCCGCAAGATGCATCTGCATGCACGCCGCATCCGCATCGACCATCCCGATGGCGGTGGCGAGAAGATCGACGTGACTGCCAAGCTGCCCGAGCATTTCGCCGAATCGATGAAAACGCTGGGCTTTGAGGAAGCCTTGGGCGACGCCAGCACCGCGTTTGAAGATCGCCCGCCCATGACCCGCGAGCAAAAGAAAGCCGCGGGCCGCGCCCATGCCAAATCGATGCGCAAGGAGCGTCGTGGCGAGCGTCGCGGGCGCGGCGAACAGGTCGAAAAGCCCAAGCGGAGCGAAGCGAAGAAGAAGTGAGACCTTCACCCGCTCACCCTGAGCTTGTCGAAGGGTTGCCATCCTCAAGCGAAGCCCCTGCGGCAACCGGCCCTTCGACAAGCTGCGGGCGAGCCGGCGCGCTATGAACCGCCTCGCCGTTTTCGATTGCGACGGCACGCTCGTCGATTCGCAGGCCAATATCTGCCGCGCGATGGAGGCCACCTTTGCGGCCGCCAGCCTGCCCTCGCCCAGCCGCGCCGATATCCGCCGCATTGTCGGGCTCAGCCTCGTGCCGGCCATCGCGATGCTCCACCCGCAGGGCGAACTCGCCCTGCATGAGGAAATGGCCGAAGGCTATAAGCGGGCTTTTTTCGCGATGCGCTCGTCCAACGCGCTCGATCCCGAGCCGCTGTTCGACGGTATCCGCGAAGCAATCGACACGCTCGAGGCATCGGGCTGGCTGCTCGGCGTCGCGACCGGCAAATCGGATCGCGGCCTGCGCCTGCTGCTCGAGCATCACGGCTTGTTCAACCGCTTCGTCACGCTCCAGACCGCAGACCGCCACCCCTCCAAGCCACACCCCTCGATGCTGCAACTGGCGATCAGCGAAGCGGGTGCTGCACCAGAGACCAGCGTGATGATCGGCGACACCAGCTTCGACATCGAGATGGCCCGGGCCGCTGGCGTTCGCGCCGTGGGTGTCGTATGGGGATACCACACGCCGGAAGAGCTGCTCGCGGCGGGCGCGGATCAGGTCGTCGTCCATGCAAGCGCGCTGCCTGCGGTTCTGGAGAGCCTATGACCGAAGCCGATCGCCTCGCCCGCAAGCGCTATTATCTGATTCAGGCGACCAACGTCGCCGCGACTGCCGGGGCGGTGTTCGGGCTGGTAATCGCCGCGCGTTCGCACACGACCTACCAGACCGTGATCGGCGCCGGGCTGATCCTCGCTGCTCTCTATGTGATGGCGGTGGTGCCCCGCGCACTCGCACGCCATTGGAAATCACCCGAAGCATGAAGCGTTTCTGGAAGAATGTGACCGTCGAAAATGGCGGCATCGCGCTTGATGGCAAGCCGGTGCGCACCCCCGGTCGCGTGCCCCTGTTGCTCCCC
>SEFZ01000115.1 GCA_004173185.1 Sphingomonadales bacterium
ATCGCCACAGGCGACGGCGTCGGCGCGGGCGCGGGCGCGGTACGCCACGTCCGTCAGGTCGGCGGCGGCGACGCCCGAACGCAGGGCCGCGCCCCGCGCCTGGGCCGTGGCGGCGCCCAGGGCGCTCCCGATCCGGGGCTGGAACAGGTTGCAGCGGGCGTCGGCGGCGACCACGAAGGCGCGCTCGTAATAGGTGTCGGCGGGCCCGGCGAAGGCGCCGCCGGGCGCGGCCAAGGTCGCGACCGCCAGCAGGGCGGCCACGGCGCGGGTCTGTGTGCGGAGGGCGATTTGCCGTATCGTCATGCCCCGCACCCTACGCATGGAGCGTTCAGGTCCGGTGTCCGAGCAGGGTTAGCAATTTGCTTCTATCGAGTGATGTCTGGGTCTCGGCCCTGATCCGCCGCGCGGAGATCGGCGGCGGTTTCGCCACGGTCGCGCGCAAGGGCGACGCGCGCGCGGGCACGGTGATCGTCAAGGTGTTCGACACCTCGGACCGTCGCGCCAGACTCTATAGCGAGGCCTTCGGCCCCGACGGCGAACGCCTGTGGATGCAGCCGGTCGAGAGCGAGTTCGAGAGCGAGCTGGACGCCTATCTGCAGCGCCAGATCAGCTACGACCCCGACCTCTGGATCGTCGAGATCGAGGACCGGCAGGGGCGGCATTTCATTACGGAGAAGGTGGCGGGATAGCGGAGCGGGGCGCCGCTCCGGAGGAGACGTTCCGGGCGTCCGCTATGGGTGGAAAGCGGACATTGGCGCGAGGTGTGTAGCTCTTAACGACCGGGGTTTTCTCTGCCAAACATAAGGCCGATAGGTTTGCCTATCATCTTCCAACCTCACAACGAGTGACCGATGAACCATCCGCTCGCCGCCGCAGCGATGTCGGTAATTCTGTTTGTTACGCCAGCGTCGGCCCAATCAATCCCCGAGCGAGACTCTCTCAAGGACCAGATGGGTCACATCGACGAGATTTTCTTCGTCCTCTCCCTTGGAGATTGCCACTCGCCTCGGGAGACCCGCAGGTTGGCTGCCAGGCAATCCGCTTTTGACCTCTTAAAAGCTCGCTATCGGCGACTTCGGAACGAAGACGCCCCAGAGCAAATCGCAATCGTGGAAAGGGTGAACTGCTCCAGTAGCTCGTTCAACGCCACGCTGCGAAACTTGGACCGGCAACTTGAAACTGCCCGCTGGTGGCTCGACCGTGAGGAGAGGGGAGAAGAATGATCTATCAGGGGCGCATGACGCTCACGCTTCAGTTGCCGCCGGGAAGCAGCCCTTTCTGACTTCAGCGTCATGTCGCAAAAGCTCAGATGAGGTTTTGGTCTGCAATGGGCCGAAA
>SEFZ01000116.1 GCA_004173185.1 Sphingomonadales bacterium
GAACCGCCGCCGCCCGCATAAAAACGCCGCGACGGCGCCAACTTCTCGCGCGCGGCACCGAGGATCGATCCGACGCGCACGCGCCCCGCGACCACTATGCTGTCGGTCACCGGGTAGTAGCCGCTGACATCGGTCCTGAGGCGAGCATAGGGCGAGAAGCTTCCCGCGAGCGACCCTTCGGGTTGGATCAGCGATGTGATGCGAAAACCCTTGGTCGGATCGAGCAGGCTGTTGGTGCGATCCATCCCGACCTGCCCGGTCAGGCCGAGGATGGTGTAGAAGTCATAGGAGCGCCCGCCCGTCGTGAAATCATAGTCATCCTCACGCGTCGCGATCAACTCGGCGCCATAGGCATAAGTAAATTTCTTCTGCCAGATCGGCGTCGAATCATAGCTGACGCGCACGCCGACGCGGCCCGTGATCGCATTGAACGCGTCATAATTGCTGCGCGTGACCTCCGTCACAAGCTCCATGGTGCGGTCGCGGCGCCCCGAGTTTGAGCGGCGTAGTGTCGCCCCGATCCCCTGTTCCTGCGTGCCCAATACACCGCGGAAGGTCAGCGCGCCCTCGGGCGGGAACAGGTTGCGATGCGTCCAGCTGCCTTCCAGCCTGATCCCTTCGCCGGTTCCATAGCCCGCGCTAGCGGCCAGCGTGCGCGGCGGGCCGGCCTGCTGGGTCACCAGCATCGTCACATATTCGGTATCGTCCCCCGCGCTTTCGCCGGTCGCTTGCGGTTCTGCGGCGACGGTTGCGAAAAGTCCTGTTGCGACCAGCGCCTGTCGAAGGTCATCGACCATGCGGCTGTCGTAGAGGTCTCCGCGCTTGAAACGCGCCAGCACCTCGACATGCTCTGCGTCAAAAGCCAGGTCGCCCGTCGTCTCGATCCCGCCAAAGCGTGATCTTTTCCCGATATCGACAGGCAGAGTATAGACGCCATCGCCCGTCGCGCCGTCGAGCAATATGTCCCGCTGCCCGACCTTGGCGAACGGATAGCCTTCCTGTGGCAGCTTGAGCGCGATCGCGGCTTCGGCGCCCTGGATCCGCTGGGCTACGATCGGCTCGCCAATGGCGAGCGGGAAATTGTCGGCGATCAGCGTCGGCGGAACTGTCGGCGCGGCGTTGATGATGATGTCCGCCAATGTATAGCGCTTGCCCGGCTTCACATCGATTACCGCGGCAATCGATCGGCGCTGTCCGTCTTGGCCTTGGCGTTCCTGCCCTTCTTCGCGCTCGCCGCGGTCGATCCGCGTATCGACGACCGCGTCATAATAGCCTTCGGACGCCAGAACGCGCTGCATCAACTCGCCGTCGGCGGTGAGGCGCGCGCGGAT
>SEFZ01000117.1 GCA_004173185.1 Sphingomonadales bacterium
CCCTCCCCCGAAGATGCGCCCCCGCCCGGCCGGATCGCCGTATTCATTCCCGCATGGGACGAGTCGGCGGTGATCGGCCGGATGCTGCGCGCCGCGCTCACGCGCTTCGATCACCAGGACTACATTCTCTATGTCGGCACGTATCCCAACGACCCGGCAACGATCTCCGCAGTGGCCGAAGTCGCCGCCACGGATGCGCGCGTCCGCCTCGTGGTCGGCTCGCAGCCGGGTCCTTCCACTAAGGCCGGTTGTCTCAACACGCTGTGGCGGGCGATGCTCCGCGACGAAGCCGCAGAAGGCACGCCTGTCACGGCAGTCGCCCTCCATGATGCCGAGGATGTCGTCCAGCCGCGACCTGGACGTTCAGTACAAGACCGCATTCGTCCTCTCCCACAAGCTGCGCGAGGCCATGGCGCTTGAGCAGCAGAACCGCACCCTCAACGGCGTCGTGGAAATTGATGGCGGGTACTTTGGCGGCTACGTGAAGCAGGAGAACGTTAAGGCCGATCGCAAGGACCGCCGCCTAGTCCAGAACCGTACCGGCAAGCGCCAGTGCGTTGTCATCATGCGCGAGCGCGGCGGCAAGTCGCTTCCCTTCGTGGTTCGCACGGAAGGCGATGCAGTCCCGTTCGTTCGCGACCACGTTGGCACGCTCGCCACTATCCACGCCGACGAAGGCACGGGCTGGGACGCTCTGCACGCTGGCTGGGACACGAAGCGCGTCAATCACTCGGTCCAGTTCATGGACAAGGGCGTTTGCACTAATCAGGCTGAAAGCTATTTCTCGCGCCTTCGTCGCATGGAAGTTGGCACGCACCACCACATCGCAGGCCCGTACCTGAACGCCTATGCGCAGGAGGCTTCGTGGCGCGAGGATAACCGCCGCATTGCCAACGGTTCGCAGGCGATGCTGGTAGCCGAAAGCGCGATGGCCTCGCCGGTGTCGCGCAAGTGGGCTGGGTACTGGCAGCGGGGTTGACAGAGCCGCATGACGGGTATTATGATATACTTCTTGACGCAGGAGTAGAAGTGGCCGCTCAGCGTGTTGGGGTACTGGATTGGGCCTCGCACGATGGCCTTTCCACTCAGATGGTCCATGACCAACAGCTTGTCGGTCGCCGCGCTCAGCGTACTCTGATAGTAGAGCCGATCTGCGAAGGTCTCCAAACTCTCGGTAGTTTCCACCAGCGCGAACGATGTGGTTTCTTCCCACACATTCTTGCTGGGGCTCTTGCGGATTTGCGCTACAAGGCTGCTGTAGCGGTCCCCGTACCCGGGCCCCGACTTGATTTCAAAACTAACTGCATAATGCGACATTGCTTTCCCTTTCAGGGATGCGCAATCGCCTTGACCGTCTGCCTTAAACCGGCCTAATTGACCGTGCACATAAAGCTTAGTCCGCCGACGATTGCAGTTCGTTTGGCGGATGATCCGGGCCGGGAGCGACCAACTCCCGGCCCGAGCCATATCAGCAGCCCTCATCCTTAACGCGACGGTAAGAGTCGAGTCAGTTCGCGCCCTCGATGCGCAGAACATTCGAGCACCGTGTCATATGCGCAAAAATTCAAGAATTCTTTATATGGTGCCGAGCCAATCGTCTGCGGCACAATCTGTTGTGGTTTCTGGGTCCGTTCCGGCTTATGACAGCCGCCACCGCAACTCCCCCCCATTCCCGTACCGCTCGCCAGTCACGCGCCCCTGCGTCCGCATCTTGTGGAGCGCATCGCCAACCCGCTTGCGCACGTTGGTCGCCAGCGCCTTGTCGCGGTCATCCCAGCCCCGTTCGCGGATTAGCGCCTTAGCAGCCCCTAGCGTCGTTACAGCGCCTTCCTTGCGCAGCGATTCCGCGATGAAGCGGTATAGCCCGGTGGTGCCAGCGCCGCGCCGTTGATGCTCTGTCGCGGGAACGTGCTCGGGATCGAACACACGGATTGCCGCCTCTATCGCAGCTAGTGCGGACTGTTTGACCGCGAGCGCTTCCGTGGCCTCGGCTATGTCGCCCAACAACTCCTTGTGCTTTCGCAGGAGGCCGTACACCGTCTGTTTGTAGCCGTCTTCCATACGATGACATTACGCATCGTAAGCGGTTACATCTATCCCCGGCTTGGTGCAGTTGCTACATAATGCCGCTCCAGTGGCAATATTTCACCTGACTGCGCAAGTCGATACCCACCCGAAGGGCGGAGACGGCGTAGCTGGCTCCGTTCATGGGTAGCGCGGTGCCGAAGGCATGCGTCCTAACCCCCAACCCCTAGCCTTCGGGCTATGAAGCTGTAGGATATGGGAATGACCAAAGCAGAAGCGATTGCCCGAGCCCGCGCCTTATTCGACGTAGAAGCGATGACCGCCATATTTGGCGACACCGCGCGAGACATCGAGACCGCTACCGACATGGCGCCTGATGCATGGGGTCGCCTGGAGGACGCCGCGCGGGTGGCTGGCGATGAGGATTTGGCGTTGGCCGCTCAGACGTTCGGCGAGCCGGATTACAATCCCTCATGATCGAATGGAAAGACACCTTCCACGAGCAGATCGCGGCGATGTCAGATGATGAACTTCGCCGGGCCTATCTTGAGTGCGAGGGCGAGGCTGGCGATCCTGTAGCCGACGCCTTGGCTAGAGCGTGCGAAGAGCGGAACATCGACGTTTAGCGCTCCACCAACCAAACATTCCCGCGCGCCTCACTCCACAGAGGCCGAAACGTGGCCTGCCGGTAGTAAAATCGATTGAGCCCCTTGCACCCCGGCGTAATCCGGCAGGCACACCGTCGATCGATAAGCGAGTAATCCCGGCCCAGCGCGTCACACAGTGCAGCTATGTCCAGATCCCGGTAGCCGCATGACTCGGTGCAGAGCGCGCGGACCTCAGTGCCGTGGTCGAGCATTGCCCCTAGGGTGAG
>SEFZ01000049.1 GCA_004173185.1 Sphingomonadales bacterium
GGTTCGGCCGAGGGCATCATCCGCGGCATGTACCTGCTGAAGGACGCGGGCAAGCCGAAGAAGGGCGAGCTGCGGGTCCAGCTGCTGGGCAGCGGCAGCATCCTGCGCGAGGCGATCGCGGCGGCCGAGCTGCTGGACAAGGACTTCGGCGTCAGCGCCGACATCTGGTCCTGCCCCAGCTTCAACGAGCTGCGCCGCGACGGTTTCGACGCCGAGCGCTGGAACCGGCTCAACCCGGAAGCCAAGGCCCCGCGCAAGGCCTACGTCACCGAACTGCTTGAAGCCCGCCAGGGCCCGGCCATCGCCGCCACCGACTACGTCCGCGGCTTCGCCGACCAGATCCGCGCCTTTGTCCCCGGCCACTACACGGTGCTGGGCACCGACGGGTTCGGGCGTTCAGATACGCGGGCCAACCTGCGGCGGTTCTTCGAGGTTGATCGCTACTACATCGCCCACGCCGCGATCTCGGCGCTGGCGAAGGAAGGGAAGATGACCGGCAAGGATGTGGCCAGGGCGATCAAGCAGTACAAGATCGATGTGGAGAAGGTTAATCCGGTTGGGGTTTGAGCCTTACGTCCTGTCAGCTGGCATGCTTGGGTTTCAGAAGATTTGAACGAACTTCCTTAGGAAAAGCTGATGGTAGAAAGTCAAAAAGGATATGACGAAGTAGCATTTCCTCGCATACCTACAACTCTTTTGGTCGAGTTGAGGGCGATGTCTTCAGCTCGGCCATCAAGTCGATTGATCGATGCGCAAAATGTGGCATTTGGCACACATCCTGGACTCAAAAGAAAACGGAACGAGGATCAAGCTGTAGTCGCGCATGTGAAATCGAACGGCGGGCAGGCATACGCACTAGCCGTAGTGTGTGATGGAGTGGGCGGGTCAGAGATGGGCGATGAGGCAAGCGCGCTCACCGTGGCCTATCTAGTCACCTTCTTAGCGGCGAATAGAAAGTCAGAAGATTTGTCCTTCGTGCTCGATCGTGTTGTTCGTCAAGCAGATGACGCTGTGCGTAAGCAGCTACAGGGAAAGGGTGCCACAACTCTGAGCGTCTTGCTGATCGATCAGAAAGAGCAATTCGTGGCAACAAATGTGGGAGACAGTCGCATATTCTCGTGGGATGCAGCGCGCAGCTCAATTAGACAAGTCAGCACTGATGACACTCTTGAGAACGAGCTGAAGGACTTGGCTGTTGCGGGTGGCGCTGCACTTGATGCTCATGGACTGAGAGGAAGCTTGTCGCAAGCCATAGGTGAGCCTGGAAGATTGTCGAAGGATCTTCGACTGACCATCCTCAGAAAAGATGACTTTCAGGGGGCGGGCGCAATCCTTGCCAGCGATGGAGTGTGGAGAGGAAACGAAGTTGCGTTCTTTTCTATAGTTAAGAATGCTTCTAACCCTATAGATTTGGTCCGCAGGACGATAGCTTTCTCGAATTGGATTGGGGGTGCTGACAATGCCTCCATAGTTGCGATTCCTGATATTCAACTTCTTGCGCGCGCTTGCAATAGCCAGTCTGATTCATACTTGGCAGGGACGTGTGTAGTCTGGATAGGAGATTCCAAGGTAGCTGAAACATTAGAGATTTCTGCGGGTAACGAAGCGAATGCTGATACAGCATTTGTCAAAGAGAAGAAAAAAAAATATCCCAAGAAAAAGCTACCTCCATCGCCTGAACGACCGGCCCAGCTTGAGTTAGGTGGTGAAGGAAAGAACAAGCCTGGCGAAGCTGAGAAGAGCGACAGTCTCAAAGTTACGACTGATCGAAAAGCGACCTAGTCATGCTGCCGCCACGCTATGTATTGTCCAGCGGCGCTGTTATGCCGGGTGGTTTTGGAGCAGTTGTTGCTGTCCACGACTCGTTTCTAGATCGTGATGTTCTGTTCAAGTACATGCAAGACAGAGGAAACAACGCGCAGCTACTGAACGAAGTTCAGGGTTTGTCGAAAGCGCGTTCTAAGCATGTGATCGAGATTTACGATGTGGTGAAGAGTGCTGACGGGAATTTGCTGGGAATTATCATTGAGCAATTGACTGGGAAAGACCATCCAGCCCTTTGTTTGGACGCACGGCGTAGCGCAAACGAATTTCTGCGGATCGCCTATCAACTTGCGACAGCGATTCGAGACCTCCATGCAGCCGGGGTAGTTCATCGCGATATAAAGCTCGCCAACATGAGGCAGTCCGCATCTGGCGTACTGAAGCTTTTTGATTTTGGTTTGTCTTCAGTCGATTCTGGATACTGTACCCTGCTAAATCGAGGCACGCTGCTGTACGCCGCGCCTGAGCTGTATGCACAGGGTGCGCAGATTCTTCCTGAGATGGATTTGTACGCTTTTGGTGTGACGTGTTGGGCATTGGCGTCGGATAACTTGCCGGCAACGCTTCATGAACGGCCACCCCAAACGTCAGGACGTACTCCCAGTATTTCCACTGTATTGACGGGGTTAGACCCCAGTGTGATCGATATCATCGATAGATGTTTGTCCCCGAATCCGCTTCAGCGGCCGAGCGCGCAGGAAGCGTCAGATGTTCTAGGCCTAAATCTCGTGAGGTCTCGGCATCGAGGGCGTTTTGTACAAGGTTTACGAGAGGTATACGAGCTGTCTCAAGCGAATCCTTTTGTTCGCATATCTATTGCGGGAAAGGGAACTTTGGAAGTTCAGTACGATGCCTTTGCTTTTAAAGTGGTAGGGCAGACTGGCGATGTTTTCATAAACAATGCAACAGCCACGGTAGGCGCGTTGCTGCCGGAAGCCTGCGTTCTAACTTTCGGAAGCCCGGCTCTGCAGGCGGGTCGTTCATATGTATCTTTCTCATCGTCTCATCCGGAGGTAGTGGTATGAGTGCTGCCTTTTTGCCCGGACAAACCCTGATTGATAGATACCAACTTATAGATTTTCATGGCGCTGGCGGCATGCAGCAAGTCTACTTATGCCGTGACCTGGCTCTTGATAGAACGGTTGTGCTGAAGACACCAAAGGCCGGAATTGAAGACCGTCGTTTTAGGCGGGGTGCTGAAATGGGTGCTCGAGTGCATCATCAGAATGCCGCAGCGACCTACGACTACTACGAAGATGAACTCTTAACCTTCATGATCGAAGAGTTCGTGCAGGGAAGGGATCTGGGTAAGCGATTTAGCGACGACTTCCATTTTATGGATCCAGCGCTGACTGCACACGTATTGCATCATCTTGCTCGCGCGCTTCATGAGGCCCACAGCGTTGGCATTTGCCATCGCGACATCAAGCCGAGCAACATAATTGTTTCGGACGATCCTGGCCTTAGGGTCATTAAGTTGACCGATTTCGGCATTGCAAAAATGGCTGAGAGCGAAATCGGGGCTGAAATCGGTAGATTCGGAAACGATAACTCAACGCTCACGGCATCTGCATCTAGCACGTTGTTAGGTGCAGTGCCTTATATGGCGCCGGAGTGTTGGGAAGATTGGCGGTTGGCTGGAAAGCCAATGGATATTTGGGCAGTAGGTTGTATTGGCTATCAACTGCTATCTGGCAATCTTCCGTTTGGATCAGGCGCAGCGGCAATTGGTCATGTAATTAGAGCAGGTCAAACAGGGAATGTGACTTTGACCAAACCTGCTTGGTTTGGCTATCACGCAGCGACGCGGCCTTTAGAGGACGATTTGTGGAGCTTTATTACGGCGTGTATTCAACCGAACCAGAATCTAAGGCCAACAGCGGCGCAGCTTCGTGACATGACAGATGCTTTCTGTTACCCGGCTGCTATTAGGAAGGAAGGAACGATATCGAGCTTTGGGATTAGGTATCCCAGCGGAGGCTTTAGTAGAAGTGGGTCTATTCGTGATTCCGAGACTAATGGGGAATGCTTCTTCCATGGCGATGATTTTTACGGAACTGTTAGACCAACACCCGGTCAGCGTGTCAGCTACAGCATATATGCGGGCAATCCGCGATCTAGGGCTTCGCCGGTTTTACAGCTAAAAACGCCTTGAATCTCCGTATGGTGGCGGCGCAGGGCCGTAGGCTGGGTTAGCTTCCCAACTCAAGGCCTTAGACTTGCTCTGCCATGCTGGGTTGATGGAGCTAACCCAGTCGAGGCCATGCACTCCGGTCTACCTCAATCCGAATGAAATGCTGGGTTTGTGGAGCTAACCCAGCCTACGAGCTCTGCGTAATCGTTATCTACCCGCTAGCTTGCTTTTGAGATATCACAAGCATCAACGATCCGACTATTCTCATAAAGCGCTGGTAAATCCACACTTGCAACTCGAAATTGGCTTTAAAAAAGGGGTCAGGTTCATTTATCCCCCCTACGCGGTCGGCCACGCGGCCTCAGGGTAGCGGCGCGCTGAGTCAGGGCCTCGATCTGCGCGCGAAAGCGATCACTGCCAAGGGCGCGCTGTTGGTGCGTGTACGCCCGTAGTGCCTCGGTGTCATCAGCGGGCAGAGCGTCTTGGAACAGGGCGCGGTACATATGCTGGCGTTCTGTCGGGCAGAGGCCAAGATCGAGGTAGCAAGCGACTAACGGGGACGGAGGCAGTTAAACGCCCTTGGCCCTAGGCCGACCACCTGGTCGGTAGAGAGCCGGTTGGTTCAATGTCTTCTCCACCATTTGCTGAAACCTGCCATCGCCCAGCGCCCGTTGCTGGGCAATGTAGCGCCTGATGGCGTCCAGGTCTTCCTCACTTACGCCGGCCTGAAGCCAGTGCCTGTATGCCAATGCTCGGGCCTCCATGGTTGACCCGAGGGCGAGGTACAGGGGATGCGGCGTGATCAGAGGGTCGCGTGCCGTGCCCAAATGGATATGCACGCTGGACCAACGGTAGTCCTCCGGCCTTTCGACCATCGCAGCGCGGACGGGGTTGAGCTCGATGTATCGGCAGACCGTGAGCAGGTAGCGGTCCGAATCCACCAGGCAGGAGTTGAAGCGACTCTGCCACAGGGTGCCACTGCGTCCGTGCCGCGCGTTGAAGGCTTGCACGTAGCATTGCCCACTGAGCCGCATCGCAAGGGCCAGGGAGTCGGTGGTCTCGGGTGTGAGCAGCAGGTGCACGTGATTGTCCATCAGCACGAAGGCGTGAACGGCCACTTGATACTCGCTGCACGCCAGGCGCAGAAGCCGGCGGTAGTTGTGCCGGTCTTCGTCGTCCAGGAAGATCGCAGCGCGGTTGACCCCGCGCTGGGTCACATGCAGAGGTTGGTTGGGAAGTACGAGGCGTGCGCGGCGAGGCATGGTGAGCTCCGGACCAGAGTGCTGACGGTGCATGCACGGCCCAGGGCGGCGATCGGTGATTGGTTACCATTCTTGTAGGAATAGCCGGCTTAACTGCCTCCGTCCCCGATCTTCTGGAGAAGGTTGATCCGGTTGGGGTGTGACCTGCGGTAGCTGATTGCTTGAGTTGTGAAGGGCGGCCCAGTGCCGCCCTTTCTTTTATGGGGAGGCGGTAGGAAACTGCGGGTCAGCGGCCGTGTCGGAGGCCTGATGATCACTAGCCACTCGATACACGCCTACCCGGATTACGGGGAAGGCAACTTCTATCCAGTGAAGCGTGTCGCCGGGCTGAGCAATCAGCAATGGGAAGTCGATGCCTGGGTCGGTATCGACTCGATGCCGAGTGAAGGAGTTGGTGACTTCAACGGAGCGTTCCGTTGCGTCGCCGATTCCGGGTTTCTGTCAATGAACAATGAAGTGGGCATGCCTGAGGGAACCGCCGAGGCACCCGGCTTCTTCAGGTGTGGAAGAGTGCTGGATGGATGTACTTCAAATCCGGTTATACCGGGTCGTAATCCAATCGAATCATTGCAGCTGCATGAGGATTGCTAAGGTGCGAGGAGATTGACATGGATCAGGAAGAGCCAATGCAAGAAGCGATCATCTTGTCGCGGCATCATGTGAAAAAAAAGCATAGTCAGCGGCTGGGCAATGCGCGCATTCTGCGCGGGCTTGCCTGCGTTGTTTTCCCGCTTGCTTTGTCGGGTCAACTCGCGGCCTGTTCCATGCAGTCCGATTTTTCGAAAGGCGCAATCGATCGTCCCGTGAACGCGAGCGCGAATGAGCTTTCGGCGGTTCATCCAATCCATGTCGATAGCGCGCAGGCATTCGAAGGTGATTGGTCGTATCGCGATGACTGCGACCGCGGCCATTACGTTACTTTGGAACTCAAAAGGGAGAACGATCAGCTGATCGGTTCGTGGTCGGACGGGACCCTGCTGCGTGGATCGCAAGGATTGCTGAAAGGTAGAGTCAATGAAGGTCGGCTGATCGTGGAGTGGTGCAGCGCGTATGAGGAAGCGGGTGCTCCTGCACTCTGCCCGCATTACGAATGGTCAGAAGACTACCTGGTAGCGCGTGATGGAACGATTGTCTGGTATCAGAAGTACGGCCAGGAATATTCTGAGTACGTTGTTCTTACGAAAGGAAACAAACCGCATCGATCCACGAACGCATGCGATGAAGACAGCTAAGGAGTTTGGCGATGAATCAGCAAAGAAGGGAGCAACAAGAGGTCAATCCAACCCTATCCGAAGCCGAACTGCGTGCAACCATATATTTTGCCGTAGGGGTAACCTCAGAAAGTGGAAACAAGGCCTACATGCTGGCGGTGGCGGGGGACCGCACCGCTACCGTCCGATTGGAGCCTGCTGATAATAGCGGCTACAGCATAGGGACAATACAAACCGACTTGGGTCAGCATTACCAACCTGATAATCCCCGTGGCGAGAACGTTCCGCGTGACCTGGTGAATGCCTACCAGCAATGGGCCGCGCGTGATCGACCCACCCGAGTACTGGACGAGGCTGAAGTTGCGCAAACAGTAAGCGACCTCGGCCGCACTGGTCGCCAGATCAAGGCCCAGAATGGTCGAGCACTTGACGCCGCCGTAAAATCAAACATCGACGCGTTCCTTGCCTCGGAGGATGGCATCTCGTGGGTTCATGAGAGGGACGTCGCACAAGTCAACAAATTGATGCGGAACGCGATACCGGCGCTGCAGCAGAGTCAGCTATACCAGGGTTCGTCATTGGATGAACAGGTGCGTTTGGCCGTAGTAGTTAGCAAGGCTTTCAACCAGAACGAGGTAGCGAGTGCGCAATTGCTGGCAGGGTTGAGGAGTAATTCATATCAGAGCTTCAATGACCTGAGTGCCGCCGTGGATGGCATGTCTCGCCGTACGAACGACTACTTTGAGACTGGACGCGATCATGCGCTGCTCGGTGCGGACGTAGTCAATGCACTCCGGAACGCCGATCCAGGAAGCCCTCTTCGGGCATCGTGGGGCTTGGTGCGTGATAACTCGATGGCCAATCCCACGCAGCTTGATCAGCAGCCCGATGGTGAGCGGCTTGCGCACGCCTACCCGGCCGTGCGCAACCTGTTTGTCGAATACGATCGCGCACCTCATTTCATAAATGCATTGAACGTCGGCGGGACCTACGCAGATGGCCATACGTCACGCGAAGATGCTTCGAGGTTTTCCGGTTCGGGTCTCTATGCTGCTGGCAATGACCTGGTCGTCTGGAACGCATCGGGGAAAGGCGATGCTTATATTGACGGCACATGGCAGTCGATTGATCGCGACGACCTCGTAAAGACGGTCGGATCGCGGGGAATAGTCGACATCGACATGAATACGCCTACGTCGTGTTCGCAGCTCCTTCATGTGGACCCCAATGCTCCGCAGTTGCGGCCTGCTGCGCGACGAGCGGATTCGTCCTTGGGTGAAAACGACCAGCCGTTCGCACACGTCGGTGGGGTGAAGGCATACACCCAGGCCATTGCAGGACCAGAGAATGACCCGCTGCTCGACCAAGCCGAGGCAGCGGTGCGCCGTCAGGGCGCTACCTCCGGCCGCGAATATGACGACCAAAGCGCCTGCATGGCCGCCAGCGCCGCCTGTCTGGCCAAGGCTAACGGACTGTCGCAGGTCGACCATGTGCTGCTCAGCGAAGCGTGCGGCGCGGTGGGCCAGGGTGAGAACCTGTTCGTGGTGCAGGGCGACCCGCGCGACCCGGCGCATCTAAGGGCGCAGATGAAAACGCAGGACGCGATCGACATGCCTGTCGAAAAATCGCTGGGGCAACTGCGCGCGTTGAACGAGATACCGCAACCCCAACAATCCCTGCATATGGACGAAGCCGTGCGGCAAGCGGACCCACAGGTGCGAATGAGTTGACCAAGGCAGCAGGCGCCTGAGCCGTCCGCCGCAACAACAAGGCCCATCGCAAGGATGCGATCCCATGCCACCGAAGATCCGCGACGTGCTGCAGCAACTCAGGGAAGCGGGCTGGCAACAGGTGCAGCAGACCGGCAGCCATCGTCAGTTCAAGCACCCGGCCCATCCGGGCCGGGTGACAGTGGCAGGCAAACCGGGCGATGATGTGGCCTCCGGTACGCTGAACAGCATCCTGAAACAAGCCGGGCTGAAGAGGTAACCGCCATGCGCTACGCCATCGTCATCGAGCAAGCAGGCAACAGCTACTCCGCCTACGTGCCGGACCTGCCGGGCTGCATCGCCACGGGGGCGAGCAAGGTCGAGGTCGAAGGCCTGATCCATGACGCCATCGCGCTGCACCTGGCGGGCCTGCGCGAGGACGGCGCTACGGTGCCGCCGCCATCGAGCCAGGTGGAATACATCGAGGTGGCGGCGTGAACACCGCGCCAGCCGCCACCGACTACGTCCGCGGCTTCACCGACCGGATCCGCGCCTTCATCCCCGGCCACTACACGGTCCCTGGGCACCGACGGCTTCGGCCATTCGGACACCCCGCGCGAATCTACGGAGGTTCTTCGGGGTTGATCGCTACTACATCGCCCATGCGGCGATCTAGGCGCTGGCGAAGGAAGGCAAGATGAGCGGCAAGGACGTGGCCAGGGCGATCAAGCAGGACAAGATTGATGTGGAGAAGGTTAATCCAGTTGGGGTGTGACCTGCGGTAGCTGATTGCTTGAGTTGTGAAGGGCGGCCCAGTGCCGCCCTTTATTCTTGAGCGAGTCGGTAGGAAACTCCGGCCTGCAAGGCTGCAGTTGAAGCATCAGTAGGAAGTCACTCAAAAACGGAAGGCATCCATATGGGTTACAAACCAAGGAACGCCTTTTTCATGCTTTTTGCAGGAGCACTTTCGATCGGCGACCTGCCTGCCAATGCCAAGCAGCCGGAAGCGAGCTATCCAAGGCAGATCCTTGGAATCTGGCAAGGCGGCGGCAGCACGTGCCGTTTGCCAGGCAATCTGGATAGCGACAGCAGGATGGAAATTACGCCAACCAAGCTTATCGATTATGAGCAGTGGAACGAACCCTTGGTTGTTCTACAAATGTCTAAGAAGCCGCAGGCATGGAAAATATAGTCCCGCCTGCATATCGACGAACAAGCTTACGACCAGTACCAGATCTATGTGCTCAGTGAATCCGACAAGGGGACCCTTACGGTCGTAGATCGAAGCCACTCTGCGACCTGTGCTCGATGCAGGTAATGCAAACGGAATTCACGAGTCTGCAGCCTATGCTCTATTCCGGTAGCGTGGGTAGCGTGGGTAGCGTGGGTAGCGAAGGAGGGGGCGATAGCCAGGACATATATCAAGGAGGCGAAGTTGATGGATCGCTTGAATGCAAGTAAAAGAAGCAGCGCCGCATTGATGAGCGCGCTTATCCCGATGATGATGATGCTCGTCAGTTGCGCAGGAGGAAGAATGAAATCGCATTATCCAAAGGATTGGGTGGAGTCGCTCGAGGTATCCAAGGTTTCGGACGACGAATTGAAGCTGCGCTTCTTCGTCCCGGCTGAAAGCCTGTACTACGCTGCTGGCGTCAACTACGAGGTGCAAGGCGATGCTTTGCGTGTCGCCATTGAGCGCTGCAGTATCAACGAATCCTGCAGCCCGATGGTGAAGCGGGCCATGCCTATGCCGCAGGATCAGATCGCGGAACTGCGACTGCCCTATGCAGGCAAAGTCATTTTGGTACACGCGGACCAAGAAGAGCAGATCTATCCATAAGGAGTATGGAAATGGGCGACAAGGATGCGCAGGAAAAGGTCGTGCTCGGAATCCACAGCAGGGTAGGTCCTGATCCAGGGAATTCCGCAGGAGGTTCATGGACGGCCACGCGTGGTTGTCGCTTACGGCCAATGGCCAGACCGAATACTACGGCCTATGGCCTGACGGCCACCCCCTTGTTGAGGACAACGGTTCAAAAAGCGACATCCGCGCCGGACTTGAAGAGAAGATCCGGCCTACGGCAAGTAGGTACTACGAGCTGTCTCCACAACAGCTGCAAAAATTCCAGGCGGAATTGAAGGAAGACGTGACGTGGACACCCACCACCACCTGCGCGGGTTGGGCCAGCGACACAGTCAAGGACGTCACCGGCCACCGGATCGACGCCACTGAGTTCTTGTTCATCCAAACGCCGCGAGAACTCATCGACGAGATCCAGAAGCTCGAGAAGAAGCAGCCGACGGACCAGCACGCCCGGGCGGCGTCGGTAGGCCACCGAGGCAGTAGTTCATCCCTTGGTGGCGTGTATGACCGCCACCTGGGCATTCCCGTCCAGTTCCTGCCGTTGCATGAGCAGAGCGTAGCGGCTGTGCAACGCCTGGATAGTTCCATGGGTCGCAGCCACGATGTGGCAAGCGATCGCCTCGCGCTTCTCCAACCCAGCGCCTTTGCCTTGCTCCTGGATGCTGGGTTGATGCCGCAACCCAGCCTACGCCGCTCGATCAGACCCTGGCGTTGAAACGCAAGTCGGCTCCGGCGGCCCCTCTCCCGGCCTGTCGGCCACGCAATCCTCGCGGGACCGTAGGCTGGGTTGGGTTCTCCAACCCAGCTCCTTTGCCTTGCTCCTGGATGCTGGGTTGATGCAGCCAACCCAGCCTACGCCGCTCGATCAGACCATGGCGTTGAAACGCAAGTCGGCTCCGGCAGCCCCTCTCCCGGCCTGTCGGCCACCCTCTCCCCGCAGGCGGGGAGAGGGACGCAAATCCCGTAGCCCGGGTAAGCGAAGCGCACCCGGGGTGCGTTGCACCACGGAACTGCAGGAGCCCCGGGTGCGGCCGTTGGCCTAACCCGGGTTACGCTGGCTCCCGACCCCGGTGTCCGGCCCGCGCACCAGGTTCAACACCGCTGCGACCACTCCCAGGAGCACCGCCAGGGCGACGGTGAGGGTGATGTCGGGCGCACCTTCCCACATCGCGCGGTAGGACACGTGGAAGAGGCGTGGCGCGGCAAGGATCGCCGCCAGCGGCAGCAGCAGGTCGAAGCCGATGATCTTCCACTTCCTGCCGCCTGGCTTGTGCACCGCGCGCACCAGGCCGCGCACGGCGAAACCCAGCAGCAGGAGCGAGCCTGCCGCCACCACGGCGTACACCTGGCGCAGGGGGCGGAACCCTTCTGGACGCGGGCGCTGTTCCATCGATGCGACCACGCCGGCGGCGATCTCGCGCGTGTGGTCGGCGAACATCGTCGACATGTTGGTCAGCACGATCACCCCGCTGCGCGACTGCGGCAGCATCACCACCGCGCCGCGATAGGACGGCACCGCGCCTCCATGCCACAGCGACGGCACACCGGCCGTGGTGCCTTCGCGCCAGCCCATGGCGTAGGAGAAATACTCCGACTTGCCGGCGCCGCGTTGCAGCAGGGCGCGCGATTCGTCGCTGAGGATCGGCGGCCCGTCACCGAGCTGCCAGAGGACGAAACGGGCCAGGTCGTCGGCCGAGGCGACGATCGAGGCGGTGGGCAGGCGGCCCGGCTCCCAACGGTAGGTCGACGGCCCCGCCCAACCCCACCAGAGATTGTGTCCCGGCGCCACGTGCCCGGCACCCTTCGTGGAACTCGAGGTCATCTGCAACGGATCCAGGACGCGGCGCTGCACGTAGTCTGCGAACGATTCGCCGCTGACCACCTCCACGATGCGTCCCAGCAGCTGGTAGTTCGGGCTGGAATACACATGCTGCGTGCCCGGGGTCGAGACCAGCCGAACGCCTTGCAACGCCGCCACGTGCGCAGCCAGCGAAGCGTCATGGGCCTCGGCCCGGGGCGCCTCTGCCGGCAGCCCGCTGGTCTGGTTCAGCAGCTGCCGCACGGTCACCCTCCCCATGGCCGGGTCATCGAACGTGTTGGCGGGCAGGTAGCGCTGCATGGGCGCGTCGAGTTCGATCCTGCCCTCCTCGGCCAGGGTCATCACCGCCGTCGCCGTGAATGCCTTGCTGAGCGAACCGATGATGATGGGGTCCGAAGTCCCAAGCTCGCCGAAGCCGCGCCGGTGCACGACCTTGCCCTCGCGGATGACCACCAGGGCCAGCCCGGGAACCAGGTGATCGGCCATTTTCTCCTGCACGTAGCGGTCGACCTCCGGCATCGCGGCGGATGCCGACAGGGAGACGAGCAACAGCGGCAAGACCAGTAGCGACTTCATCGGTTGAGGTCCCGGAAGGGGGAAGAAATGGTCGCGTTCGTCCATGGCCCCAGGCCGGCCGCCCGGCCGGTGGAGAGCAGGTGGTTTCAATGTATCCCACCATCTTCTTAAACCTGCCATCGCCCAGGTCCACAGGCTGGGCGGACTCACCCACCGCGCGCCTTGGGGCCGTTTTCGCGTACCCATGTTCTTACGCCCCGAGCGGGTATGGTGTGGACCCCACCCCCGTTGCCAGAAGAGACCCCCATGACCACCTACCGCGCGTGGGCCGCCCCGAAGCCCGGTGCCGCCCTGGAAGCCTTCGAATACGACCCCGGCCCGCTGGCCGACGACCAGGTCGAGATCACCGTCGAGCACTGCGGCATCTGCCACTCGGACCTGTCGATGCTGGACAACGACTGGGGCTTCACCCAGTACCCGTTCGTGCCGGGCCATGAGGCGGTCGGGCGGGTCACCGCGCTGGGCGCGAATGCCCGCGGCGTGGTCATGGGCCAGCGGGTCGGGCTGGGCTGGAATGCGCACAGCTGCCTGCACTGCGACAGCTGCCTGGCCGGCGACCAGCACCTGTGCCGGGAACTGCAGCCGACCCTGGCCGGGCGCCATGGCGCCTTTGCCGACAAGGTGCGCGCGCACTGGGTGTGGGTGATGCCGCTGCCCGATGCCCTGGACGCGGCCGAATGCGGGCCGCTGCTGTGCGGTGGCATCACCGTGTTCGCCCCGCTGCGGGAACTGGGCATCTCACCCACCGCGCGGGTCGCGGTGGTCGGCATCGGTGGCCTGGGCCACATGGCGCTGAAGTTCTGCCGCGCCTGGGGCTGCGAGGTCACCGCGTTCACCACCAGTGCCTCGAAGGAGGAAGAGGCGCGCGCGTTCGGCGCCCATCACGTGGTCACCACCGGCGATGCCGGCGCGCTGGAGAAACTGGCGGGACGCTTCGACCTGATCATCGACACGGTGAACGTGCCGCTGGACTGGAACGGCCTGCTGGCGGCGCTGGCGCCGAAAGGCAAACTGCACGTGGTCGGCGCGGTACTGGAGCCCATCCCGGTGCCGGCGTTCTCGCTGATCATGGGCCAGAAGGCGCTCTCGGGCTCGCCGACCGGCTCGCGTGGGGCGATCGACAGCATGCTGGATTTCGCCGCCCGCCACGGCGTGGCGCCGAAGACCGAGCACTTCCCGATGAGCCGCGCCAACGAAGCGATCGAACACTTGCGCGCTGGCAAGGCGCGTTACCGGATCGTGCTGGACGCCGACTTCGGTTGAGCGTCCCGATCTCCCGGGGAATGGACGTTGCCCAGGGCCAGGAGAAGATCCAGGCCCTCCGCAACGTCACCTTTCCACGGGACCGTCGTAGGTGAAGAAAGGCACCTTGCGCAGAGGAATCTGCTGGTCCTTTGCATACTCCAGCCGTATCCGTCCCACGGTCGAGAAGCCGTCGCAAGGATTTTTTCAAGTGCAAGTAACGCAGAAATGGCAGTAGATTGCGATGGAAGTGCCGGCGACTTCGGGGGGATCCGAAGGGAATGCCGGGAGCGATTGATTGTGGGTGTTGCGATGCTTGCGGGCCTGCTGTTCTGTGGTGCCGCAAGTGCGCAAACCGTAGCTGCAACGAAACGCGTCCTGATTGGAATGCCCGACACGTTGCTCGGGGCTTGGCACAGCGATGACGATGACGGTCGGCTGGACTGCAAGGCCTACCGGAAAATCAAGTCCGCGCGCGACATCACTGAAGAAACCGGAGGTCTTGTTGGCGCGCTGATGATAACAAGCAAGTTGTTACACGCGTACTCGGATTACGGGGAAGGAGATTTCTACGTGGTCAAGCGCGTGATCTTACAGGACAGCCAGCGCTGGGATGTTGACGCCCTGGTGGGCGTGGACTCCATGCCTGAAGAAGGTATGGAAGGCTCCAGGGAAACCTTTCGACTGACTTTGTCAAACGGGGTTCTTTCAATGAATGAAGAGAACGCCGCGGATGGAACCAGGCACGTGCGCGCGTTCTTCAAGTGCGGAAATATCCTGGATGGCATGTACATCGAACCGGCCTCTGATAAGGCGACTGAGGGCTACACAGGTCGCGCCGCGGCTACCAGCAGGTCAGTCAATGGAGGGATCCGACCAAGCCGACCAGGAGTTCGCAGGACGACATAAGGCTTGCTCGCCAGAGCGCTGGATGTCACCAAGCCCCGCTCGATCTGGTTACCAATGGTGGCCGATTGTCCAATTTGTGGACATCACCTGGTCGCGTCGTCTCTTGACATGGAAGTATCGTGATACTGGGAAGATCGCGATGCAAGGAATGGAACCTTTATGAGTCAGTACCTGCGCGTAGCGCTTATTGCACCGCTTCAGCAACAATATTCCGCAACTGCCTCGCCGTTGCCTTGCTACTTCTTGCGGCGTGCTCGACTCGCGGTCCCAATGGGTCGAGTCGGAATCCGGCTTCAGGAGTTCCTCCGCTGGGCGCGCACGATATCGTCGACAGCGGTCTTCAACCTGGCGAATATGTCACGGAGAAGGGGTGGGGTCACCTTCAGATCACAAGGGAAGACGAGAATCTTTTTTTCTCGCTTGATTCGGTAACGGGAGATGGCGCCTGTGTCCTGACCGGAGAGTTCAATGGCGACCATGGCATAGTCATGGAAAAATTCGATTGCTTCTACATGCGCCATCAGATTCTCGAATCAGGGCCACGGCATCGAGGTTTCAGCAGTGAGCCAGGCGGAATGCAGGAAATTTTGCGGTCATAACGGAGGGTTCGAGGGCGCCTACCAGAAGGTCCAGCGCGGGTGTAGCCAGGAGGAATCAGAGCAAGCACAGAAAGGGTTTGAACAGCTATACGGGGCCAAAGACTATGGATCCGCTTTGGAGAAGCTTTCACCGGTACTGACTGATTGCTTGGCTACGCTGGGGTGGGAAGAGGAGGGCAGCATTCGCAACGAGCTTGCGATGGTCCAATACGAAATCGGTCTGTATGAAGAATGCATGCAGACGCTGAGTCCGTACGCCGAGGATGCGAACAAAGATGATGACTCAGTCTTGGAGGGGTGGACACCTGCGCTAGCAGATAGGTATCTGGCGATAGTGAAAGCGGCCAGGACCAGAATCGCGCTATGCAGCGAGAAGCTTTTCGCGTCGCTATCGACCGGTGCAGTATCAACGACGCCTGCACCCAAATGGTGAAGCGGGCCATGCCGATACTGCAGGATAAGATCGCGGATGTTCGACTGCCCTATGCAGGAAAAGTCATTCTGGTGCACGCGGACCAGGAAGAGCAGATCTATCCATAAGGAGTATGGACATGGGCGAGATGAATGCGCAGGACAGGGTGGTTCTCGACTCGATGGGCAATGCGTCTACAGGCGAGAATTCCGCCTCGGTCATATCGCCAACCTTGCACTGCAAAAGGGAAAGGGACAGGTCCTTCTATCCCGCGGCACGCGGGCGGCTGCGTGGCCTTAGGGTAGGGTGCGCTGGGTCAGGGCCTCGTGGAGGATTAGGCTGACCCGATATCCCGCGGCATAAGCCCATAGTTTCCTAGGCTAGGAATTAGACTTTGATCGTGGTTCCCATATTCCACTGCGCTACAAGATAGATCTCCACCCCAAGGAGTGGTCCGAATGAAAGGGAAGGTCTTGATGGCCGTATTGGCTCTGGTTTGCACATCGTGTGCCACGGCCGGATCTGGTTTCGATGGACAGTGGGTCTACAGGCAAGAATGCGGTTTCGGCCATATTGCTAACCTTGAACTACAGCAGAAGGGCAATGTGATAAATGGCGCTTGGGGCGACGGAACGCGGGTCAGGGGTGAGAGCGGACTGCTCAAGGGGTTTGTCGACGGGCGGCGGGCCCGGTTTTGGCTCTGTTCGGAGTCTTCCGACGATGCTGGTCACACCTGTCCGAATTTCGGCCGTGAAGAGGCATATCTCGAGCGAGTAGGCGACACCTTGGTCTGGTACCGCGGGACCTCCGTTTACATCACCCTGCATCCTGGCGGAGCGGGCAGAACAGTTCCGATCGACGATAGCGATTGCGTCCTGGAAGACGAGTAGACATTTCACCAGGGAAGGGATTATCCAATGAACGTACCCGCAGTTCGAATGAACGCACGCGCACCGATTCAGCCCGACCTGACGGATGCCGAGTTGCGCGCGTTGGCTTACTTCGCTGTGGGCGTCAGCTCAGAAGGAAGTAAGGCAGGACGAGACGTGTCCAACCGCCTATCTTTTGCCGGCAATATCCCAAACGGGGTGATGATGCCGGTGGGCAATAGTGGATTCTCGATTGGCACGTTGCAGATCGACCTGGGGCAACGTCCGGCAGTAGCCCGTTCGCTGACGGATGCATACCAGGCCTGGGCTACCAGCGAGCATCCCGATTGGCGTTTGTCAGAGGCGCAGTATGCGCAGACTGTGCGCGACTTGTCCCGCAATGGCCGTGCGATCACAGCCGATCAAGGGCGACCCCTGGATGCGATGGTAAAGCAGCATCTTGACCAGTTCCTGCACTCCGGCGACGGCATTCGTTTCGTTCATGAGCACGACGTCAACCAGGTCAACCAACTGATGAACGGTATAGTGCGCAATGTAAGGCAGACGCCGCTTTATCAGCAGTCCGGCCTGGACGAACGAGCTGAACTAATCACCATGATGGTGAAGCTGCAGAACCAGAGCGATAATCGTTGGGCACCGCGGTTGGTGCGCAGCATGACAAATGGTGAGTATGAGAATGTAGGTGATGTCAGCCGAGCCATAGATGGCTTGAGGGCGCCTAGCGGTGCCAGCGACTACATCGAGTCGGGCCGCAATCATGCTGTCAGTGGCGCTCACGTGTTCAACGCGCTGCGTAGGATGGAAGACACCAACCCCCTCTACGATGCTTGGCGAAACATACTCGATAATCCGCTGGTTGACCCAACCCGCTTGAACGCCGACATGGCACGTCCGAATCTAGTCGCCGAATACGCGACCATAAAGACCCTTTTTCTGCAGCATGGCCAGGCCCTTGACTTCATTGATTCTATGGAGCGCGGCGCGGGGTATGCCTACGGGCGGCCGCGCCCGGAAGGGCGTGGCGCCGCCACCGCAGGTCTTTACTCGTCGGGCGACGATTTCATTGTCTGGTCTCTAGATGGGGTCGGTCATGCCAGAATCAATGACAGCTGGTCGCCCATCGAGCGGGATGACCTGAGCCGGGTTCGCAATCGCGACGGAAGTGTCGACCTCAGTATTGATCAAAACGGTTTGGCGGTGCCGCTGATGCATGCTGACCCGCGTGCCGCGCCCTTGCGTCCGACACCGCAGCGCCGAGCGGAGATTGAATATCTGGATCACGCGTTGCCTTTAGGAGTCCGGTTTGCATACCAGGAGCCATCGTCCGAGGACCCCATGGTTGCTCGAGTGTTGGACGATCTACCCCACGGCTCGGTACGACCCGCCGATCCGGCATCACATTCGCCTGTGGAATTCTTGCTGCCACAGGCAGAGCGCGCGGTTCGCCAACTGGAACAGGGTCGGGGCCGGCAGTACGACGACCAGAGCGCCTGCATGGCCGCAAGCGTCGCCTGCATGGCCAAGGCCAATGGTCTGTCGCAGATCGACCACGTACTGCTCAGCGAGGCGCGGGGGGCGATGGGCCAGGGCGAGAACCTGTTCGTGATACAGGGTGATCCGGGTGATCCGGCGCACCGCAGGGCGGTGATGAAGGCCCACGACGCCATTGCCATGCCGGTTGAACAGTCGGTGGCGCAACTGCAGCGGTTGAACGACGGTCTGCAAGGCCAATCTCCAGCGCAGGCGCTGGATGAACGGGCAAGGGAAGTCGGAACTGCTCCCATGCGCTTGGGCTGACCTTCCCGAGTCGGGAGACGGCCGGCTGGCCAGGTACCTGCGGCTCGCAGCGAGACCATTGCAAGCAATGCGTTCGGTGCCACAGTAAACCCGAAGAGCGGACTTAAGCCCACCGCCTTTCGTTCATCGGGCGAAACCTCCGACGGATTGCAATGGTGGGCCAAGGCCCACCCTGCGGCTGTTGCGATTCGCCGCAACTCCGGCAGAAAAGCATGGTTCTTTCCATCGTGTTACGGCGTTACGGGATTGCAGCTTATTGCGGAACGCCGTCAAGAACTAGGCGGACTCTGCTTCCAGCTTTTCCCGGCTGGGTCTTTCCTGGAGAAGAGGCAGGGCGCGTCCGGTAGAACCGTGATTCGTCAGGGCGCGGGATCACGCGCCTCGTGCAGTTGATGCCATCCAGGAAACTTATGCCATCAGCACCCACGGCAACGGCCAGGTCATTGCAGCCGTCGCCGTTCAGGTCGCCGGCCGCATAAGCCAAGGGATGGTTGGAGACATGAAATGCAAAGTTCCAGGCCGGGTCCTGGATCAGGAACGGCGCAGCGAGCGTCTTGTTCCGTTGCAGGTAGACGGCAAGGAAGGGAACGGTACCGAAGCCGGAAAACTGGTGGTTGATCACATCCTTGTACCCGTCACCATCGAAATCCGCCACGATCGCCGATCGTGGGTCCATGGTGGCGGTGGACAGGTAGAGCGCAGGGCCGAAACTTCCGTCCACTGATTGCAGGTGCACCTCGAACCCGCCAGTAAGCGTATCGTCCAGGCCATCCCCGTTCATGTCGCCGAATACGACGGGTTCCAGGATGCTAGGGGTTGAGTAGAGTTTCCGCGGTGCGGCCAAGCCGCCACCCGGCAGGCGATCCGCCACCATGAGCTGGCCTGAACTGGTCGGATCGTTCAGGGCGGCCATGGCCATGACCAGGTCGGTGGTGCCATCCGAATTCAGGTCATGGGCTGCCAACTCCCTGACGAAAAATGGCATGCGCAGTTGGAAGACCTGCGGCGCACTGAAATTTCCACGGCCGTCTCCGTAAGAAACGCTGTAGCCCGGGCAATACAGCTCGGGTGGAGCGCCGCATCTCTCATGCTCTTCATCCACGCGTACATTGTGCGCCCCGACGATATCCTGGCGACCATCTCCATCCACGTCCAGGGTGGCGCCAATGGAAGCGGCTCCGCCGACTGCACCATCAGGGTATCCCTGCCTGTAGACCGGCGCCCCACCCTTGGTGGAGAGCAACAGGCCTATTCCTCCAGAAGAACCGCTGGCGCTGACCGTCGGGAAAGCGACGTCGCTGATCTGGTCGCCATTGAAATCGTTGGTCACCATCTGTCGGCCGACGTAGGAGTTCTCGCCCCCGAATGGAAAGATGCGCGGCGGAGCCAACACGCCATCGGGTTGCTGCACGAAAAGCTCGATCTGGTTGTGGGTGTGGGGAAGGGCTACAAGATCGGTTCTTCCATCGCCGGTGTAGTCCGCGGCGGCGATAGCCTCGTACACGATCATGGACGGCCCCTGCTGACGCATGTACTGACGATGGGCCCTGAACCCGAACGCGGGCGTTGCGCCGGATTGCACGGAGCTCGCCAGTGTTGCCGGAAAGGCCGATCGCGAGCCGAAGGCGGGCGCGATGGGGGCATCGGATGCAGGCCTGTCTTCTGCGTCGGCGGATTTGCTTGTGGGCTGCTGCTGGCTGCAGGCGGCAAGGCCGGCCATGACCATAACGACCCACGAAAAAACGATGCGATTGGCGGCCATTCGAAATCCCCTAAGTCGCCGCCATTCTAGGGCAGTAGGGCGGGTTCGAGTCCACCGCCGTTCCGGGTCGATGGCTATTACGGATTGCGACGGCTGCCCAAGGCATAGAGGGTTGGCTTGAGTCCGCCGCGTTCTTTTACTGGGCGAACCATCGGACGGAATGCAGCCCTTAGGGTGGGCTCAAGCTACGCGTCCCAGCAGTCCATTGCCATCCACGAGTTCCTCTACCCGCTGGTGCAGGGCTACGATTCGGTGGCGCTCAAGGCGGACGTGGAGCTGGGCGGCACGGACCAGAAGTTCAACCTGCTGAAGGGGCGCAGAGGTCAGGTTCATTTATTGCCCGCACGCAGGCGGCCGCGCGGCCTCAGGGTGTCGGCGCGTCGGGTCAGGGCCTCGACCTGCGCGCGAGAGCGGTCGCTGCCAAGTGCGCGCTGTTGATGCGTGTGCGCCCGTAGTGCCTCGGTGTCTTCAGTGGGCAGAGCGTCTTGGAACAGGGCGCGGTAGATCTGCTGGCGTTCTGTCGGACAGAAGCCCAGATCGAGATAGCGCGTGTGTGGCGTGATGCGTGCTTCGTTTATTCCTTGGGCATTGCAGTGATGGCTCGACCATCGGTAGTCCATCGGCTGGACTGCCATGCCTGCCCGCACGGGATTGAGCTCGATCTAGCGATAGCAGGTCAGCAGGTGGCGATCATTGTCGACCAACGCTGACTTGAATCGTCCCTCTCACGGTGTACCGGTACGCCGGTAGCGCGCGTTGAAACAGGCGGCATATAGCGCCGACCGATGGCCCGCATCATCCGCGAGGCCGCGCCGGGCCCGCCCGGGGTGACCAGCAGAGCACGTGGCTGGTCATCAGCACGTAGGGGTGCAATGCGCAGCCGTGCTTGTGGGCGGCCCCACCCAGTTCCTGACGGTAGTGAAGGTGGTCGGCGTCATCGGCAAAGAACGCCTGGCGGTCATTGCCACGCGGGACGATGTGCCGGGCAATACCGGGGAGATCGAGGCGTGGCAGGCGGGCCATCCATGGCTCTGGTCGTGGTGAAGGCCACAGTGTCGTGCGTGTAAGGCGGCGCGGCCATCGGCATCGTGCGCGCCGGGGTGTAGCAAATGAACCTGACCCTATTTGCTCCTATTTGCCCAAACTCCTGCACGCCGTGCCTCAGTCCACGCTGACGGTAACGTCTTCCCGATAGCGCGCTCGGGCGCGAGCGACCTTGTCCTCGTCGCCGGGCGACTGGTTCCACAGCCAGGTGAAGTTGCCTTCGCTGGTGATCTCGCGACCGGTGGCGCGGCAGGCCGCGATGAAGCGCTGCTTGAGTGCCTGCACCGACTGGGTGGCCCGCTCGGCCGACCCGCTGGGCAGCCAGCCCGGCGCGCCCCAGCCGGGCGGACCCGGGCGGGTCACGACATTCGAGTAGCAGTTGGGATTGACCGTATCGCCGGGCTTGTTCAACAGGCTGATCGTCATCACGAAGCGCAACGGCGCCCCGGGCGCCGCCGCGGCGGCTATACCGGTGCCGGCGCGACCGGCCTCCCGGGTCGGGTCGCCGGGCGAAGCGCCAGGAGTCGGGGTGGAAGGATACGCCATGGCCGTGGCGGCGCCCGTGGCGCCTGCCGTGGCCGCACGCTCGGCCGCCACTTCAGCCACCGCGGCACCCAACACCACCGCCGCCTGGCCCACGCCCTCCCAGAATTTCTCGCGGTTCTGGCGCCGCCGCTCGGCTGATTCGGCCATCAGCACCTGCACTTGCGCATCCACCCGTGCTTTGTAGGCGGTCGTCTCGATCGCGATCTGCTCCATCAGCAGCCGCTCCTGCGCCGCGTCCATCGGCCGCAATCGGGTCAGGCTCCACTGCGGACCCTCGGCGGGATTGCGGCCGCGCCGCTCCAGCAGGCCATCTGGCAGCAGGCGGAAGCCACGCTCGGCGGTACTTCCCCAGCTGGTCCAGGTCAGGTCCAGCCAGCCGTCCGCAGCCACGCTCAGGCGATCCTTGACCTTGGTGTCGAGCCGCTCATACACCGTGGTGCCGCGCCAGTTGGGCCCCCGCTGTCCGGCGGCGATGTGGGTGGTCTGGGTGTCCCAGGCGGCGACCTCGACGATGCGGAAGCTGCCCCCCGGGTCCTGCTCGAAGCGCAGCAGCATGGAATAGGCCTCCGGGTCGTCGGTGACATGGCCGAAGGTCCTGCCAGCCAGCCCGACGAGCACCTTGCCCGGGCCCTGCGCAGCGGGCGATGCGGCTTCGGCGACGCCGGCGACGGCCACCCCCGACACCCCCGCGGCCGAAGCGGCCGATCCCTGCGGCGCGGCCGCATCGGCGTGGAAAGAAGTGATGGCTGATGCGAAGACGACGAAGGCTGCAACTTTCATGGCAACGGGTCCCCTGTGTTTCCCGTTCCAGATTGCCTGACACCGGTAGCACGGGTAAAGCCGAAGACGCACCGGGGATCGAAAAAAATGGGTCTTGAAAAAAGGGAGGCAAGTTCATTCATGGGATTTCCCTTTTACCGCACGCGGGCGGCCGCGCGGCCTGAGGGTGGCGGAAATAGCGCCGCCGCTTGCGCCTAGACCAGGACCTGGCGGGTGCGGGCCAGGTAGCGGTGTATTTCCTCCTCGGTGCGCGTGTCGATCATGTAGACCGGGCGCATGCCGTTGGGACAGGCCAGCCGCGGCGTGGTGCCGAACAGGCGGCAGATCAGCGGGCGCTCGCCGTAGACCTCGCAACCATGCGCGCCCAGGTGCGGGCAGCTGAGCTCGGCCAGTGCGGCCTCATGCTCGGCCTCGGTCTTGACCGGGAGCCTGGCCATTTCCTCGGAGGAGGCAGTGACCGGCCCGCAGCAGTCGTGGCAACCCACGATGCAGGTGAAGGAGGGGATGCGCTGGCGCAACGCATCAAGCAGGCTGTCAGCGTGATCCAAGCGGCCTGGTCTCCCGGCGAAGGTGGAAAGTGCCGGTCCATTGTATCCCCGAGCATCCAGGTACCCGAGGCGGTGGAATAGCCGTATGCGTTGCCAGGCGATCGACGCCCCGTAGGGTGGGCTTGAGTCCACCGCACTTCGTTCCGATACCAGTGCAATCCGATGCATCGCGATGGTGGGCCAAGGCCCACCCTACGCGCCCAGCGCGCGCCCCGGGTCGTCGCGCACTTCGCGCAGGGGCGGGATGACCAGGGTGGTGTATTCCTGGTACTGCGCCGTGGGCAGGTCGCGCAGGGCCAGGCGGTCGCTGCGTGGGGTTTCGATCGGCAGCCGCGCCGCTTCGTAGAGGATCACCTCGTGATCGGGCGGGTACCAGCGCAGCAGCTTGTCGACCAGCGCCTGCACGCCTTCGCGCTCCGCGTGCAGACGCGTGCACGAAAGATCCCCCGACAAGGCCACCTGCCACAGCAGCACCAGGCCGGCGGTGTCGGGTTCGCGGTCGTAGACCAGGAAATGGGTCGCCTCCATCGACTGCACGCCGCGATGGCCCGGATCGATGCCCAGGTCCGCGTACAGGCAGGCCTCGGCGGAAATCCCCGGCTCCATCCGCGCCGGGATGCCTTCGGCGCGGGCCTTGCGGATCACCTGGTGCGGCACGTCGGCGAACACGCCGGGGTGGCCGTAGAACACCGCGCACACCGACTTGCCGGCGCGGACCGCGGTCATGATGGCCTCGTCGATTTCGCGATAGGTCTCGCGCCGGTCCTTGCCGGGGGCGTAATGCGCACCGAGATTGACCACATCGGGGCGCTGGCGCTGGATCATCGCCAGCGCGAACGGGTCGGCCAGGCAGAACACCACCTGGGCCTCGCGGATTTCCGACAGGCAGCGCTCGCTGGCGTGGCGGCCGAACTGGATGCCGCTGCCCACCACCACCAGGCCGGCCGCCGGCGCCGAGACGACGGCGGCATCTCCGCCGCGGACCGCGCGGACCACGCGGTTCCGGCCCTCGCCCTTGGCCAGGTACAGGGCCTGGTCGGCCTCGTGGATCAACTGCTCCAGCGTGGCGACGCGGCCCTCGGCCTGGCAGACCCCGGAGCTGATGTTGAAGCGGAAGGTGTGCCCGAACACGGTGATCGGTTCGATCCGCTCGCGCAGGCGTTGCAACAACGCCTCGGCCTCCGCCGCGTTGCCCTCGAGCAGGATCGTGAACTCGTCGCCGCCACTGCGCCCGGCGATGCCGCGGCCGTCGACCGCCTCGCTGATCCACGCGCCCAGCGAGCGCAGCGCCTCGTCGCCGGCGGCATGGCCGTGGCGGTCGTTGACCTGCTTGAACAGGTCGATGTCGGTGACGATCGCGGTGAACGGCTGTCCGCTGGCGCGGGTGCGGGCGAACGCCGCCGCGCCGAGCTTGCGCACCTGCTGGTAGTTGAGCAGGCGGGTCAGGCTGTCGTGCTCGGAGAGCCACCGGTAGCGCCGGCGTTGCAGGAACGACCGGCGCAGCAGGATGGAAAGCAGGATGGCGGTGACCAGGAACCCGGCCATGCCGAAGGCCAGCAACAGTTGCCGGCGCTTGTTCGCGGTGACCTGCACTGCGGCCAGCGCCTTCTCGGTTTCGAGCAGGGCGATCTGCTGTTCCTTCAGCCGGGTGTCGAACTGGACCTGCAGGTAGGCCAGCCGGCGCTCGCGGGCGACGACCTCGACCGCTTCGGAGACCTTCATCGCCTGCCGGGTGTGGGCCAGTGCCGCGGCGACGTCGCCACGTTTCTCGGCCAGCCTGGCGAGCAGGCGCTCGGTCTCGGCGATGGCCAGTTCCGAGTCCTGCTGCCGGTAGTAGCGGAGGGTGTCGACCAGCATCGCCTGGGCCTCGTCGAGCCGCAGGTTGGAGGCGACCAGGCTTTCGGCGATGACCAGCCGGGCGCTGTACGCGCCGACTTCGAAGCCCGCCGCCTTGAACTCGGCCAGCGCCTCGCTCGCCCACTTCAACGCCTCGGCATGCCGTCCTTGCGCGGCCGCCATCTTGCCCACGCCGTACTTGCCATTGGCGACGAAGACCGGATCGCCGGCCCGGACACAGGCCTCGATCTGGCGATGGCGCCATTTCTCCGCCTCGCTGAAATGGCCCGCATGGTCCTCGGCCAGTCCCACGTCGCTCAGGGCCAGGCACAGCGCGCGCGGGTCGTCCTGCTGTTCGACGATCCGCAGGGCCTGCAGCGCCAGCTCCCGCGCACGCCCGGTCTCGCCGACCAGGGTATGCAGGTAGCTGGCGGCACCGAGCAGCTTGGCCGACTCGGTGGGGGTTTCGTGCAGGTACTTCAGGCCCTCGTTGAGCCAGGCGAACGCCAGGGCCCAGTCCTCGAGGTTGGCGGCGACGCTGGTGGCCGTGGTGTAGACGCGCACGCGCAACGGTACCGGCAGGTCCTGCTTCAACAGCTCGGCCAGGCCCTTCAGTGCCGCGGGCTGGTCACCGGCCAGGGCGCGGTTGCGCAGGCGCACGAAATCGAGAGGTGCTCGATCTCCTTGACCTGCGCCTCCCGCGCCATGGCGTCCGTAGGCGACTGGGCCACGGCAGTCGGCGCGCAGGCGAGGGCCAGCCACAGCCCTGCGATCGCGGCTGGCCGGAACATGTGCAGGCGACTGGCCAGCGAGGCCGACGCCTACGCGTCGTAAGTCTTGATGGTGTGGTTGGTGGCGTACTGCCCTTCCGCCAGGCCGGTGAGTTTGCCGACCGCCGCGTAGTCACTCGCAAGCATCGCCTTGCGCTCTTCATCGGAGACCCCGGCGCGATCCAACACCGCCTGCGGATTCTTCAGGTATTCCGCTTCCAGTGCGGCGTCGCTTCCGAGCTGTTTCATCAGTTCAAGCAGTTTCGACATGTCCATCTCCTTGGGAATCAATCAGGTAACGGTCGGCGCACGCCTGCGATCCGCAGGCGACGCGGTCTCCACGTGGCAATCGCCCCGGCGCGTTGGCAGGCACGGCACCGCCCTTCGGGGCAGCCGGACATTAGCATGGAATGCCCAGGTCCCCGGCGCAACGGCAAGGGCCCGCGAGGGCTTGAACCCAACGGGACACAGACCGTGGAGCGCATGGTCGGCCACGGAAGAAGGTGCCAGGGACAACTTGCGACGGGAGAAACTTGTTCCTGATGCCTTTCCAGCCGGATAACGGCATCGAATGCAGGATGGGGGGACATGGCGACCTTCGTATTGATCCACGGCGCCGGCGACGTCGGCTGGTACTGGCATCTGCTGGAGGCGGAGCTGCGCTCGCGGGGACACGACGTGGCTGCGCCCGACCTGCCATGCGATGACGACACCGCGGGCCTGGCTGACTACGCGGACGCCGTGGTCGCGGCGGTCGGCGACCGCAGGGACCTGGTGGTCGTGGGCCAGTCGTATGGCGGCTTCACCGCGCCGCTGGTGGACGACCGGCTCCCGGTCGACCTGCTGGTGCTGTTGGCCGCGATGATTCCGTCCCCGGGCGAAACCCCGGAAGACTGGTGGACCCACACCGGCTACAAGCAGGCCGCGCAGGAACAGGCCGCACGCGATGGCGGCCAGACCGGCAACGACGACCCGCTCGTCGCCTACTACAACGGAGTGCCGCGCCCGCTGGCCGAGGAAGCCCAGCGACGGTCCCGCGACGAGTCTTCCACCGCCTACCGCACCCCGTGGCCACTCGACGCCTGGCCCGACGTGCCGACGAAGTTCGTGCTGTGCCAGGACGACCACTTTTTCCCGCCCGGCTTCCTGCGCCGCCTTGCCCAGGAGCGCCTGGGCATTGGCGCGGACGAGATCCCCGGCTGCCACTGCGTGGCCCTCAGCCATCCCACGGAGCTGGCCGACCGGCTGGTGGCCTACCTTGGCAAGTGATGTGCGGACGGACAGCGATCCCCGCCCTTCGCAGGTTCATCGTTCCCCAGGACCGTCGTAGGTCACGAACGGCACCTTGCGCAGGGGAATCTGCTGGTCCTTCGGATACTCCAGCCGTATCCGTCCCACGGTGGAGAAGCCGTCGCTCCAGGTCACGGTCAGGTAGTACTCGCCCAGCAAACGGACGCCCACCCCGGGGAACACATCCAGCCAGCCCTCGCAGGTCTTGGCCTTGCGTGCTTCGCACACCTTGGCAAGGAAGACGGGCATCAGCCGGATGCTCACCAGCTCATCCAGGGGCTCAGGCAAGAAGGTGACGAA
>SEFZ01000118.1 GCA_004173185.1 Sphingomonadales bacterium
CGTTTTTCGGCATAATTGGGAGCGACCATCGGATAATCCTTGGGCAGGTTCCATTTCGCGCGATAGTCATCCGGCGTCATGCCATACGCCGTCATGAGGTGGCGGCGCAGCATCTTAAGCTTCTTCCCGTCCTCGAGGCAGACGATATAATCGGGTTTCACCGAGGCGCGGATGGAGACAGCGGGTTCCTGTCTGACTTCGGGAACGTCGGTCGTGCCAAGACCCGCAAGCGCATCGTGAACCGAGCGGATGATCAGCGCAATGTCCGATATTGCTACGCTGTTGTTGCTGACATGCGCGGCAACGATGTCCGCAGTCAGCGTGACGAGCGTTTCGGTATCCTCCATGCGCCTTTCCCTTCGAAAGCTATGCTATCTCGTCTGGGCCTGTAGCAGGGCAATGTGCTCGGAACAATTGGCAAGAACTGCCCCTAATGGCGGCTGGCGGACCGTCCGATTTAGATTTTTCTGGCACGATTCCGTTCAAGTCTAGGTGACGACCCGTCAGGGTCGCCACCAGCCTCTTTGATATGAAGCGAGAAAAATCGAGCCCTGGTCGAGTTTCCTTTGCTCCGCTTAGCGCGATCAAAATTTCGCGTTTCGGCCGGAATTGGTCATGTTGCGATGCTCGGTACGGTACTAGCGGGCAAACCGACGGCACGCCGCCAAGCCCGGCAAACTATCTCGGGAGAGCGGCGCTCACCAACGCAGGAACCGGGGCAGGAGCAGCCGACCGGTGATCGCCGACAGCGGCACTGCCGAAGCATGCCACAGCGTGATATGAACAAGGTCGTCGCTCGAGCACAGTAGCGCGATAATCGTTGCCCCGGCCGCCCCTGCCGCGATGCCGATAACCCAACCGGCCCGCGACGGGGAGGTGGGCGCACTCGACCTGAGCCAGAGCAACAGTGCCGCACCGACGCCCAGCCCTGAAACGATGCCCTGAAAGAGACAATGTACATCGAAACCCAGCCGCGCCGCCTCTGTAGGAGCATGCGTATCCCCGAAGGACACAAAGAGCGCCGCGAGCGGCAACGCCAGCAATGCGCCGATCGCCCAGCGCCAGCCGCCATAGTCCCGCCCCACGCCGGGCAGGCCCATGCGCAGCGCGCTCCATGCCGCTGCGATGCCCGCGGCGGCGATCAGCCAGAAGGCCAGCATAGAAAGCGGCGGCATCGCGCCCGTAGCGAGGTCTTGCCGCGCCCCGAACAGTCCGACCAGTACGGCACCGGCCCCCAGCCATCCCGCGGCGACCCACAAGGATCCGCGCACGACACGCCGCGGCTGCACGGGCTTCAGATTGCTTGCCAAGCCGTCGA
>SEFZ01000119.1 GCA_004173185.1 Sphingomonadales bacterium
GACCACGCGAAAAAGCTCGACCGCATCACCTTCCACGAAAAGCTCGGTACGGTCGCCGATAAGGTCGAGCGTGTCGCGAAGCTCGCCGAATGGCTGGCGAGCGAAGGCATCGTCCCGAAATGCGACCCCGCGCTCGCGCGGCAGGCGGCCGAACTGGCGAAGGCCGACCTCGTCACCGAAATGGTCGGCGAGTTTCCCGAATTGCAAGGCTTGATGGGCGGCTATTACGCCCGCGCCGAAGGCTTGCCCGATGCGGTCGCCGACGCGATCCGCGATCATTACAAGCCGGTCGGGCAGGGCGATGATGTACCGACGGCGCCGGTGACGGTGGCCGTAGCGCTGGCGGATAAGCTGGACGTTTTCACCCAATTTTTCGTGCTAATCGATGAAGCGCCGACCGGATCGAAAGATCCGTTCGCTTTGCGGCGTGCGGCCTTGGGCGTGATTGCTATCATTCTACGGAACGACCTGCGTTTCCGCTTGGAACAAGTGCTGCTGAAGGCTGTTGAAGATGATCTCGATAAGTTCGGGGTTGTCTGGGAAGGCCACACCGAAAAGAAGCTGGCAGCCTTTTTCGCCGACCGCCTCAAGGTCCAGCAGCGAGAAGCCGGGGTCCGTCACGACCTGATCGATGCGGTGTTCGCGCTCGGCGGCGAGGATGATCTCGTCCGTTTGCTTGCGCGCGTGAACGCGTTGCAGGCGTTTATGGCGACCGAAGACGGCGCGAACCTACTTGCGGGCTACAAGCGCGCGGCGAATATCCTGAAGCAGGCTGGCGAGGTGAATGTCACCGCTGCGGTCACGCCGCCGACCGATGCGGACGCCGCATTGCTCGCGACGCTCGACACCGCCGAACCCACGGCCTTCGCTGCCGTGACCGACGAACGCTTTACCGACGCCATGGCCGCGCTCGCCAGCCTCCGCGCCCCGATCGACGCCTTCTTCGACGGCGTGATGGTCAACGACCCCGACGAAGCGGTCCGCGCCTATCGCCTTGGCCTGCTCGCGCGATTTACCGGCGCAGTGCATGGCGTGGCCGATTTCTCGAAGATCGAGGGGTAAACCGACCTTCCATTCCCGTTCGTGTCGAGCGAAGTCGAGACACCGGGAAGGCGAGCACGACCGATAGGCATCTTGACTTCGCTCGATGCGAACGGAGTAGGGGCCATTTGGAACGAACGAAGTAAAACTGAATCGACGATAAGCCTTCTCAACCCTATCCAGCCGCAACCTCCTCCCCGGGGCAGCAGGAGCATAAGATGACGACGATGGTGCATTTGTTCGGCGGCGACGC
>SEFZ01000120.1 GCA_004173185.1 Sphingomonadales bacterium
AGCGCCTGACGCCAGAACAGGCTTTCGACGATGTGGATGCCCGCGGCGTCGATATATTTGACCAGCACGAACATCAGCGACAGGCTGACCATCGCCAGCAACCGCAGGCCGATGCCGCCCAGATAATTCTGCGGCGCGGCGGTGGACGGGGCGGGGGACGGCGCGGCTGTCATGCGAAATTGCGCATATCAGCCCGGCCCGCGCGCGCAACCCGTCATCCCTCTTGCCCCGCCCCTTCATTCCCGCTAGTGGCGCACTCCGGCCTAGGGGTATAGCTCAGTTGGTAGAGCATCGGTCTCCAAAACCGAGGGTCGTAGGTTCGAGTCCTACTGCCCCTGCCAGGCCGGACCAGAACGTCTTATGACGCCCTACAGCTTCCCACTCATTACAGCAGCAAAACCCGCGGTAAAATGCGCTCAAGCTGTCCCGGATCGTCCCGCGACGTCTCCTTAGCATGTCTTTGCGATATCTCCGGCATATCGCATTTGAAGGCAGGAGTGCGGGTAGGAAGTCGGAATTTTTTGGTTTCTGTCCAATTGCCAAAAAAGCCCAATATCGGATCGCTAGGTATTAGAAGGATTGGGAGCGATTCGGTGTGGGATCGTGTCAAATTCATGCCGCAGGTTCGTCGACCCACGACATTTTGCAGCCGGTCGCCAACGCCTAGCGCATTGCACGGCGGCTTCGCGTTTCCTGCCCCCATGATCTGGCGGACTTGGCAAAGCGGGTGCGGCCGCAAGCCGCGGACTTGCGACTCTAGATGATCGGTTGCGAAGCCGGTCTCCGTAATCGCGCCTTTCGATGGGCGCGCCTTGGGGAGGTGCTGCTCGGTCGAAACCACACACCGAGATAAGGATTTCGCAACGGTCTGCGCGCGGTTCGGCGAAGCAGGGGCGAAGGACCATAGCTGGGGGTCGGAAATAGTGGCGGCGGCTATGCGGCGTCAGCTATGATAGAGGGGGAAGTGGCGCATCGGCGAGGGGCCGTTGGATGGTGTCAGGACCGATATCGCACGGGGCAGCACCTGGAAGTGCGCCGGGGTCGCGGTCACGATCTCTCCATCGGTATTGATCGGCATGGGGCGGCGCGTCTCGATGTCGAACTCCACGCACTTTGCGGTGCGGACCTCTTCCCAAGCGCCATGGGTTCCTGACCGGAATGCGCGCAACATCAACGCCAGTTTCCAGAGGTTGCGCATTTCGAGGCTATAAAGATCGAGGTTGCCATCGTCGATTGTGGCCTTTTCCTCGACGACATTTCCTCCGCCATAGAGACGGCCGTTCCCGATCGCGATCTGATAGGTTCCGACGTGCGTGCTACGACCCTTCTCGGTGATTTTTGCTCGGAAGCGTTTGGCCCCCGCCAGGATGCGAAGCGCGGCCACGGCATAGCCTAGGCGGCCGAACTTCTTCTTGATCTCCGGTTCGAGCTTCTGCGCCAGTTCGCTGCTAAGGCCGATGCTCGCCACATTGAAGAAGGCATGGCCATTGACCGTGCCAACGTCGATCTGTCGCCTGTGACCCTCAACAATCACATCGGCGGCGGCGGCAAAATCCATAGGTATCGCAAG
>SEFZ01000121.1 GCA_004173185.1 Sphingomonadales bacterium
TCGAGCGTGCGCCAATTCTCGGTCTTGCCCTTTGCATCGTCGAAACCGATCCAGACTTCCGAAATGCCGGTCAGAACGACGGGGGCATTCGTTGCCACGGCAGCCTGGCTGCCAGCCTTGCCGGCCGCGGGCGCCGCTAAGTCGTTCTGCGGCGCTTCGGACGCATCGGCCGCGCGGTTCTGCGCCGCAATCAGTGCCTCGTCCGGCTCGACCGACAGAAAGCGCCATACGCCGTAAGCCGATGCCAGCAGCAGGGTAACGATGACCAGCGTCCAGGTCAGCCGGGCGGTGGGCAGGCGCGCTGGATCGGTTGGCTCATAGGCTTCGTACAGCGGACGCGATCCATATGCGTCCTCATCGAGTTCCTGGCGTATCGCGGCACCGATCTCGGCTTCGGGAAGGTCGACGGCGCGCGCGTAGGCGCGAGCGAAGCCAGTGACATAAGTCCGGCCCGGAAGTTCCGAATAATCGGACTTTTCAATCGCGGCGAGATGGCGCTGGGTGATCCGCGTGCGGGTCGCTACATCGGCAAGAGACAGCCCTGCAGCCTCCCGCGCCAGCCGGAGACGATCGCCGGTGCGCGTGATCGCCAGCTCGCCCTGTTCCGGGGCGACGTCCTCATCTGCCATTACTGTCTCCGTGCCGGCCGTTTGACCCAGATCGACCGTGCCGCCGGTTCATCGCATTGACGGCGCGAGAAAGTCAAATGAAGTTCGGTAAATGGACGGCTGAAAGAATACGGATTTGGGAGTTGGGGACCCATGTCTGGGTCGGGCGCGGGGTAAAGGTTGCCGGCGCAGGCGAGACGTAAAAATGCGGCAAGAGCCCTTCCTCCGTCGCACATTGATCACTCTAAGGTGGACTGGCGGGGATGGTAAGGGTTGGGAAGTCGTGGATTTCGTCACTCAAACATGCGTGGCAAACGAAGTCTTGGTGAAACCGAGGCGGCGCGATCATGAGCGGCGCAAAAAACGCTTTCCAGCCTGCCATCTGCGCAGCCTCGTCTAGAGGTTCGCGGCATGAGCAGCAGACAGGCTTTGACGCCCGCCAAGCCTCGTCCTGAGCCTGCACTTCTTTTTTCAACCTGCCTGGGCGTTTTCCGAAAAGAGCCCGTGCGCGGATGGATTCAAAATCATAGCCAGCGCCGTAGTTATATATCCGCTTTGACGCTTGGCCTCGTGAGCGCCGTGAAGACCGCGCGCTGTTTGAAAAGCTGAAAGAGGCCTATGTTAAGGCCCGATACTCGAAGCATTATCGTATCA
>SEFZ01000071.1 GCA_004173185.1 Sphingomonadales bacterium
CTAGCTGCAAAGCAGGGTCCGAAACCGTCCCGATTTTTGGGGGTTCGAGTCATGAGGTTCATGCTTTTTGCGCTTGCCGCGGCGGCCTTTGCTGTGCCCGCGAACGCAGAAGAGATCCGAAACGTCAAATCGCTCGACATCGCGGTCAGCGGATCCATCCGCCAGCATTGCGCGATGGGCAGCATCGGCGACATGGATTTCGGCAATCTCGAACGACGTGGCCTCGGCGTGCGAACGCAGGTGGCGTTCGATTGCAACGTCCCCTTCACGATGACGATCAAGGGTGCCCGCGGCGGGCTGACCCACACCGAGATGCCGAACGGGCAGGGGCCGTATAGCGGCGTCCTTCCTTATAATCTGGCTGTCGAAATGCCCGTGCGACTTCCGTCGCGGCAGGTCGTGAGCCAGTCGTTCAACAGCCGCGAGCTTTTGGCTGGCGGCGTTATTTCCAGCAACGGCGGCATCGCGACGGACGACATGGTCCTCGCGATCGAGCTTGGCCAGCCTTCGGGCGAGGCCGGGCTGCTCGCCGGCGATTATTCGGAGACGATCACGATCACGGTCTCTCCGATCTGAAGATTCGCCTGCGGCTTGATCGCGGGCGGAATTAAGCCGGAAGGGTAGGCACCGATGCCCTCCCGGTTCTCCGACCAGACGGTGCAAATATCGCGTCCCATCCGGCATCCGGGCGGCGGCGTTATAATAGAGGGAAGAAGATTATGAAGAAGATCCTTAGCGGCACCGTTGCCGCCATCGCACTCATCGCGACGCCGGCCGTCGCTCAGACCAACGAAGTGCATTATGCCGGTACGGCACTGGGCGGTTACACCATCACCAATCCCCAGCCCGTGACAGTGAACATTCCGTTCATCGGTCCGATCACCACCAACCCCGGTCAGATCGCAGGCGAACTTGGCGTCGCGCTTCAGGTTGGCACGCGCTACACCGCGCAGGCTGATGCGCCCGCCGACAGCGAAACCGCTACCCGCCGCGTCAACGTCGTGTTCCGTCTGTCGGGTCGCGTGAACAAGGATTGCTCGTTCTACGCCGGCAATGACAATGGCGCGCGCGACATCGACTTCGGCGTGATCGGCGTTCGCACCGGCAACAACGAAAACGTCAATCAGGCGTTCGACATGGTCGGCCCGGCAACCGCCGAAATCGAAACGCTGACCGCAGGCTGCAACTTCAACAACGAAGTCGAAATCGTGAAGAGCAGCGTCAACGGCCTCGTCAACGAAGGCGCCAGCGATTATGATTCGGACGAGTTCCAGGCGAACATTCCGTATCGCGTCACCGCCAGCTGGACCGGCGTGGACGCCGGTGCAGGGGCATCGGCAGGTGAAGGTCAGACCCTTACCGTCGCCCTGAACGATGACGAAGCGTCGGTGCTGCAGGGCGCATGGCGTTCGGACATGACGATCAACTTCAACGCTCCGGTTGCCAGCAAGGCACTGGTCGCGGGTCGTTACACGGGCACCACCCGCCTGACGCTGCGCGCACTCTAAGTTCGCGCTTCAAATATGGGAAAGGGGGAAGAGAAATCTTTCCCCTTTCTTCATAACGGCATGACATAGCGGTGCCGGGAGTGAAAAAGGGTAAGGGGATTTTTACCGTGTGGACGAAACTGAAGCGTCGCGGCCTTGTGCTGCTGGCGGTTTTTGCAGCCTTTTCCGCAGTGGCCCTGCCCGCGTGGGCGATGCGTGTATCGCCGATGGTCGTCGAAATGGAAACGCGCGGCACCAATGCCGTCGCCCGGATCGAGGTCCAGAATATCAATCCCGGAAGTCTGGCGTTCCAGACCCGCGTCTTTCGCATGACTATCGACGAAAATGGCAAAATGATCGAAACCCCGGCCGACGATCAGTTCCTGATCTTTCCGCCGCAAGGCGTGCTGCCCGGTGGCGGGCGTCAGGTCGTGCGGCTGCAATGGGTCGGAAATCCCGATCTTGCGGCATCGGAAGCTTTTTATGTTTCCGTCGAGCAGCTCCCGGTCAAGCTGGAGCCCGGCGAAACCGATACCATCGCGGCGCAGGTCCAGATTCTCTATAATATGCGCGCGCTGGTCGTCGTAGCTCCGCCTGGCGCGAAGCCCGACGTCACAGTCGGTTCGGCGCGGCAGGTCAATTACCAACCCCCCGCAGCGCCCGGTTCCAACACACTTCCGCCGCTTCAGGACGGCGTCGAGGTCGTCCTGCGCAACGAAGGGCAGCGTCATGCGATGATGGCGAATTTCGGCTGGCAACTGGTTGGGACCGACCCTCAGGGCAAGTTCCTCCGCGTTGACATATCGCCCGAAGAATTGAACCGCGCCGTCGGCACGGGATATGTCCCGGCGCTGGGGCAGCGCAAGTTCAACCTGCCGGTTCCGGGCTTTGGTCCCGGTCCCATCGCCTTGACCTTCAAACAGTGAGAACCCGCCTAGCGTTGTGTTCGGTCGCGTTGCCCGCGATGTGGGCGAGCATGGCGTCTGCGCAGGTATCCATTCCCTTGCCGCAGCGCGAAGCGCCGCGTCCCGATGCGCCTTCGACGACGATTCCGTTACCGGGACCGGTGCCGCCCGCGCCGCCGTCCATGCTGCCCCAAACACCGATGGGTCCGCACGGCCGGCCTGACATCAACCCGTATGACCGCGACATCGACATGACGGTGCCGCTGACCTTCCAGGCGAACAGTCTCGGCGATATTCCCTTGCGCCTGACGGCCGACGATCGTTTCGAAATCGATTCGCCCACCTTTGTCCGATTGATGCGACCCGTTTTGAACGACGAGGCGCAGGCGAGCCTTGAAAAGCGGCTTGCATCCATGCCGGTCTTTGGTCCTGACGATCTCGACCGCACGGGGGTCAAGCTGACCTATGATCCCAATTCGCTGGCGGTCGTCGTCGTCGATGTCAGCCCGGAGCAGCGGGCGACACAAGACCTGTTTGCCCCGCCGCGCGACGATCTGAGCGATGTGACGCTCCAACCCGCGGGACTGTCCGGCTTCCTCAATCTCAGCCTGATCCAGTCCTACATCTGGAATAACAGTCAGGCCGATCCGCCGACGGTTAGTTTCGACGGCGCGGTACGGCTGGGGCGGGTGGTGTTCGAAGGCGACGCCCAATTCGCGCAGCAATTCGGCCTGGCGGGCAGCAAATATGAGTTCAATCGTAACTATGCCCGGCTGGTTTACGACGAACCGGAGGATTACCGCCGCTGGTTCCTGGGCGATCTGGATCCTGAAGTACGGGGTCAGCAGTCCTACGTCCAGATGGGCGGTATCGGGGTGTTGCGGCAGCAACGGCGCTTCAACGCCTTTCGTGCGGCGATCCTTCAGTCGAACCGCCAGCTCGTCCTCCAGCGGGAATCGACCGTTCGCTTCATGCGGAACGGTTCACTTTATCGCGAAGTGCGGCTCCAGCCGGGGCGCTATGACTTCAGTTCGCTACCGCTCGTAGCGGGCAGCAACGATGTCGATATCGTCGTGACCGACAATAGCGGCGCGGTACAGAATTTGTCGTATCAGCAATATCTCGACCCGATCGATCTCGATCCGGGCGATTATGAATATGGCGCCTTTTTTGGTCCGACGAGCCAGCGTTTCGGGCGCTCGCCCGATTATCGCGGCCCGTTGGCCTTCAGCGGCTTTTTTCGCAAGGCCTTCCTGAATCGCCCCGCGATCGGTGTGGGCGTGCAGCTTAGCGAAGACGTGCAAACGCTGACGGGACAAACCCAGTTCGTTCTGCCCAATGGCGGGCGGCTGCTTCTCGATGCCGCCGGAAGCAATGCCAAGACGGCGGGCGAGGGTTTTGCGGGCGGCGTAAGCTATCAGCACTTCTTCGACCGGAGCGGACTGACCGACAGCCTCACGGTTCGCGCCGATTATGTATCGCCCAAATTTGCGACGCTCGGCAATCTCGACGCCATCAATTCGACCTCCTACTCCGCGTCGGCGCAATATACGCATCAGTTCACGCAGCGTTTCATGATCAGTTCGACCGCTTCCTACCTCAAGGGGCGGGGCAATTTCGGCAATCGGTATCGCCTCGGTGCGACCAGCTATTACCGGATCGACCGAAAGTGGACGCTACAGGCCGGGGTGGATTACACCAAATTCCCGTCGGCCTTCTCGGGCGGCGGTATCAGCTTCAACATCGGACTGGTATTCCAGCCCGATTATCGCCGACGCGCGGAGGCACGATTTGAAAGCCGCGATACGCAGGCCGAATTGTCATACAGCCAGAGCGGACTGAACCAGCTGAACAGCGTCGGTTTTGGCGGGGTCGTCACCCGGCAGGACGGCAGCGCACGCGCGCTTGGCTATGCCAGCTATTCGGGCAATCGGTTCGATGCATCGGTCAGTCACGCGACATTCGGTCCCAATTTGTCCGACGTCACCGCGGTCAATGCGACGTCGGTCCGCGTCGGCACCTCGCTGGCCTTCGCCGACGGCAGCTTTGGTATCGGACGGCGGATCAATGACAGCTTCATGCTGCTTTCGCCGCACAAGAATCTGGGCAAGCGCAGCGTCGTCGCCGGCCAGTCGCTGGCCGAGAATAATTATATCGGAAAGAGCGGTGCGCTGGGCGCGGCGGTCAATAATTTCCTCGGCTCCTATTCCACCCAATCGGTGCAATATGACGTCGAAAATCCTCCGACGGGCTATGATACCGGACCGGGCGTGTTCCGGGTCCATCCGCCGTACAAGAGCGGCTATGCGGCGCGCATCGGCACCGACGCGTTTGCCAGCGTGATGGGCACGCTGGTCCTTGCTCCCGACGTTCCCGTGTCGCTGATCGGCGGCCGCGTGACGTTGCTCGACGTCAAAGAGTCTGAAAGCCCCAAGCCGATTCCGTTCTTCACCAATTCGGTCGGACGTTTCGCGATCACCACCCTGCTGCCGGGTCGCCGCTATCTCGTGGAAACCTATGGACCCAACGGTACGATCGACCGAAGCTTCGAATTCACGGTGCCGGCGGACACCGATGGTCTATTGAACCTTGGCACCGTTCGTCCCGGTTCGAAAAATTAGGAGGCATTATGCTGCGCCCAACCCTGTTCCTCGCCGCGGCATTTCTGGCGATGCCGCTCCACGCGCAAGCTCCGGTTGGTCCCGATGCGCGCGGTGCCGAATGCCTCATCCGCGCCAATGCTGCGCCGGCAAGCTGGCTGATCCAGGGCTATGACCCGTTCGACGGGGCCATCCCCGAAGGAACCTTTGGCGTCACCTTCGTCAACGAGGGTATGGGCGAATGCCGGTTCACGCCGACGTTCGAGCTCGTCCAGCCGCCGTTCGGCCTGTCGAAGGGCTCCGGAAAGCCGATCGGCTATGCGTTGCTCAACCTGACCGACACACAGGATGTGACGCCGCGCGCGGGGCGGACGCAGCGCAATCCGTCTCAGCGTATGCTGAAGCTCGGCGCGAACGGATCGCGCACATTGCTGTACAAGCTGGTCGCAGATCCCGACGATGTGAGAGATTCCGGTATCTTCACGCAGGATGTGACGATCGAGGCGCAGGACGACAGCTTCCGCTCGCTCGGCGGCACGCGGATCGTCCTAGGCATCAATGTTCTGCCGTCGGCCCGGATCGGGCTTGCGGGCGCCTATACGATGAACGACGGACATGCGGTGGTGGACCTTGGCGATTTGCGGCCCGGCGTCGCGCCCGTGCCGTTGCAACTTCGCCTCGCGAGCACAGGTTCTTACGACCTGAACGTCACGTCGGCTAATTCGGGCCGCTTGCGGCTGGGTTCGAGCGATTGGTATGTACCGTACAGCGTGGCGATTGGCGGCAACTCGGTCAATTTGGCGGGCGCACGCACGATATCGGGTACCGCCGAAGGCGGGCTTCGCCGCGAAGCGCTGCCAATCCAGTTCCTGATCGGCGACACCTCCGATCGCCGCGCCGGAACTTACAGCGATGTCATCTCGATTTCGATCACCGCGCGCTGACGCATCTGTTTCGATAATGGTTTTTTGCCGGAATCGGGCGCCCGTCCTTAACTGAATGTTAGATTTGCGAGCCTAAACAATCATCCAACAGCTTCGGCCCACAGGCGGAAAGGTTTGGCGGATGATCAAGAAACTCTCGCTCGGCGTTGCGAGCTTCGTGCTCGT
>SEFZ01000122.1 GCA_004173185.1 Sphingomonadales bacterium
GTGACGAGATTGTCGAATTCCATGCTGGTGCGCGTGTAGGTTCCGCGAACGGTGATCTGGAGATTGGCGTTCGGATCCTCCCCCGCAGGCTTGCAGTTGAGGTAACCGCTGATCCGGCCGCCGTTCATCTTGAACGCGCCGATCGTGCATTTCGCTTCATGGTCAGGATCGAACAGCAAAACGTCCGGTTTCGCCGCGACTTTTGGTGCAATGCAGTCTTCGGGATCGGGGTCGGTTTCCAGCACTTCCTTGAACTGCGCGACGAACTCGGGCGCCATTTCAGGGAACAGAATTTCGACGACCTCGCGCTTGCTTGTCCAGATACCGGGCTCGATCGGATTGTCGGCGACCGCCGAACCCGGATCGCCCGCCGCCGGGGCACGGTTCTGCCACCAAAGGCCGCCGCCAATAAGGGCCGTCAGCGCGACGCCCGCAGCAATGACCATCCATAGCCGCTTGGGACGCCGCGCAAACGCCATCGGCATTTGCCGCGCGGTCGTACCGGGCGACACCGCGGACGCGGCGCCCGGGGTCATCGCGCCGACGATCCGCTCGACAGCCTGCTCCTCGCCCTCAAACCAGTCGATCCACTGATAATCCTTGAGCCAGTAAGCGAGCCCCTGCGCGCGCACATCCTCCAGCCGGACCGGCAGGATGATCTTGTTGCTGTCCTCGCCCAGCATCAGTTCGCGCTTCACATGGCGCGACTGGTCCGATTGCGGGCAAAAGAGCAGCACGATCGCGTCCGAACGCTCGATCTGGTCGACGATCGACTGGTCGAACGCAGTGCCCGCCGCAATGTCGTCGGGCGCGAGCCAGCTGTCGATCCCGCGCGCAGCCAGCAAGCGTTTCAACCGCCGGGCCGTCTCAACCTGCGAGCTGTGATGGCTGATGAAAGCGGAAAGCCGCTTTGGCGTGATCGGCGGTGGTCCAGCGTCGGTCATTGCGGGCATCATATGAGCCTGACCCACGACCGCAAGTGACTAAGCGCACAAGGCAATCAGGACGGTTTGCGCCCGAATGGCCGATGGTGCTTCATCCAGTTGCGGCCAAGGTGCCAGCTCTTCTTGAGGCCCCGTTCGGTGAAACCCTCGAACATGGCATCGGGGCTGGTCGGATCGAGCACTTCATTATCGGCAATGAACTCGTCCATCGGCCCCGGCGGCACGAGATCGAGCAGTTCGAGCGACCGCCCCTTGCCGCGCAGCGCCTCGATCGTGTCGATCAACGATCCGGTGCGCTTGAACGTCGCCGCGAC
>SEFZ01000123.1 GCA_004173185.1 Sphingomonadales bacterium
AGCGGCCGCGTGACGCTCGGCGCCCGCCCCGACCAGGCCGCCAGCCAATAGGCGATCTCTTCCAGACGTCCGAGCGAGCCCGCCGGCTTGGTGAGTTGCGCGTCGCGTTCGCGGGCCGCCACCAATGCCCTTGCATCGGGACCCGGGAGGTTCTGCATCAGAGTGCGGAAATCGTCGAACGGCAGGCCGGTCATGCTCATGGAAAACTCTCTTCGGTACTTTCGGGCGGTATCGTCTTCTGACGCTGGATCGGGTAGGGATTGATCATTCAGCAAATCATACTTTATGCGCCATCTCATAATCGGCTATCAGCGACGCGACAAGGTCAGGTCGAACGGGACAAGGCCAAAAAGGCTGCTGCCGAAAAGGCCATTCTCAAAACAGGCCTCGCAAAGCCAGGAGAGAAAAACTGCTATACGCAAACCACTTCGTTGCAGATCTCGCCCGCTCGGTAGGGTTCCTCAGCCGCCTGCCCGTGCCGGATCGCTTTTTTGCCGGCTATGACGGCACGGTCTCCCGTGCCGTGCGCGCCTTTCCGGTCGCCGGATTGCTGATCGCGTTTCTTCCCGCTCTCATTCTGCTGGCCCTCTGCAGCATCCAGTCGACCGCTGGAGATACGCTCCTGCCGGTCCTGATCGCACTCGCACTGATCACCCTCTTGACCGGCGCGCTGCACGAAGATGGCCTTGCCGATGCAGCCGACGGTCTCGGCGGCGGACGGGATGCGGATCATGCGCTTCTTATCATGAAGGACAGCCGCATCGGCTCCTACGGCGTCGTCGCGCTTATCCTCTCCTTCGGCCTGCGTGCCGCAGCACTGGCCGGCATTGCGCGGCTTTCACCCGAAGCGGCGGCTCTTGCCCTTCTCGCCAGCGCCGCCGTCAGCCGCGCACTGCTGGTTGCCCATTGGCGCGCCCTGCCCCCCGCGCGAAACAACGGTGTCGCAGCCGGTGCCGGAATGCCCGATGACAACGCCCGCAATCTCGCGCTCTTGATCGGCGCTGCCTCCGGCCTCGTCATGCTCATCCCCGGTTTCGGGCTGCTGCATGCGCTGATCGCGCTTGGCCTCTCTGCCGCCGCCGCATGGGGCTTCACCCGCTACGTGGCGAAGAAACTCGGAGGGCATACCGGCGATACGATCGGCGCCACACAACAACTCTGCGAGATCGCTCTGTTATCTGCCCTTGCTCTCGGCCTTTGAACCCACGATATGAACGCGATGATTTCGCCTTGCACACTCATATGTTCGATCGAC
>SEFZ01000124.1 GCA_004173185.1 Sphingomonadales bacterium
ACCATCCCTACCGTGTGATCAGGGGGCTCAGCAGGGCCGGTGCATCGATATCGACGAGGTGACTTTCAGCATTCTTCTCCGACGATGCGGCGGCCGAGCCGTTTCGTGGGCGGGGAGGGGCGGACATTCATGATATTCCACAGCGCGAGCGCAATGCCGACCTCGCGAAAATCGTCGCCTTGGCCTTCAGCAATGAGTTTGGCTTCCTGCTCATAGCCCTGTGCCTTGAGATATTGCGCCGCCGCCATGCGCGCGGGTTCGATGCCCCTGTTTTCCGTCATCGCATCATTCTTTCAATTTCGCGAACATGTTCAAGGTCGATATCTATAGGCCCAGCAAGGCCGTCCGGGCGAAGAGCCTGGCATGGTGAAGACGGTCTCACACCCGCTCCAGCAGCGAGACCGTCCCTTCGCCGCCGTCGGCGCAGACGCTGACGATCGCGCGCGACCCGACCGGCATCGCCCACAATTCCTTCACCGCCTGGCTGAGGTCGCGGGCGCCGGTGGCGGCGAAGGGATGGCCGATCGCGACAGACCCGCCATTGGGATTCACGCGTTCGCGCGGGAAGCGCCCAAAGTCCTTGGCGATCCCGGTCTTTCCGGCAATGCAGCGCGGCTTTTCCAGCGCGGCGATATTGGCGAGCACGACCGGAACCGACAGGCCGATCGCGTCATAGGCCGACAGGGGCCCGCCGCCGCGCCCAAAGGGGGTGCGAAGGCCAGCGGCGATAAAGACATCCTGTTCGAAGCGCGTCATCGACAGTCTCCTGACTTCGCGAGGCGGGTGGCGAGCCGGCAGGGGGGACAACCGGCTCGCTCTCTAAAAGCATCGCATCAGCGACGCCCCGCGGGCGGCACGGGGGAGGGGAGATGCCGCCACGACCGGGATATGGTGCGGGCATGAGCGATTTCCACGCGCCGGCAGCTTTCAATCGGCCAATCTTTGGTTGGGGGGCATGAACCTTTTTTTGTCGTCGCGCGCTTTGGTCAATTGAACAGGCGGTTCGCGCGCAGGCGAGTGCTTTGGCAAGACTCGAATTTTCCGCAGTTAGAGCGTCCTGCCGAGTCGGCGTGAAGCGCGGGTCGGGGGGAACCAAAGGCGCGCCAATTGGTTCTATTTCCGGACGCACAGTGGCTCGCCGCACGTCCCAAAATCATCAATCTATTGGGGTGAGGCCTTCTGTCGCTTCATTTTGGAAGGTATACGCCTGTGTACGAAGCTCCCGATCGCACGTCGTTCGATGAAGGCCTT
>SEFZ01000125.1 GCA_004173185.1 Sphingomonadales bacterium
AGCGACGGCTTTATCATGCTGGCAAAGACAAATGAGGGAATCGGCTGTTTCCTCGTGCCGCGGCTTCTTGAGGACGGTTCGGCCAATGGCTTGAACTTCCAGCGGCTGAAGGACAAGCTCGGCAACCGCTCCAATGCATCGTCCGAAGTCGAGTTCACCGACGCCTTCGGCTATCTGCTCGGAGAGTCTGGCGGCGGCATCCGCACCATTCTCGATATGGTGACTCTGACCCGTCTCGATTGTGCTGTCGCGTCTGCCGGCATGATGCGCGCGTCGCTGGCCGAAGCGGTCCATCATACCCGCGGTCGTGCCGTGTTCGGCAAGAACCTGATCGATCAGCCGCTGATGACGCGCGTGCTCGCCGATATGGCGCTGGATGTCGCGGCTGCAACGGCGCTGTCGTTCCGGCTGGCCGACGCGTTCGATCGCGCCCGCGGCAACCCCGGCGATGCGGCCTATGCGCGCGTCATGACGCCAGTCATCAAATACTGGAACTGCAAGATCGCGCCATCGCTGATCGCCGAGGCAATGGAATGCCTGGGCGGCAATGGCTATGTCGAGGAGCGTCCGATTGCCCGGCACTACCGCGAAGCTCCGGTCAACGCGATCTGGGAAGGCTCGGGCAGTGTCATGGCGCTCGACGTTTTGCGCGTGCTGTCGCGAGGCCGCGATCTGTTCGATACGGTTCTGGCCGGTTTCGAGCGGGATCTCGGCGCATCGGGCAAGAAGACCGTGGAAGTTCTGCGTGCCGCGATGGCGCTGTGCGAACGCGACGAGGGCGCTGCAAGGCTTCTGATCGAGCAGCTGGCGCTGGCCGCCGGTGCCGCAGAGCTTGCGCGCCTCGGTGCCGGCAAGATCGCCGATGCCTTCCTCGAAACCCGTCTTGCCGGCGGCTGGCGCTCGACCTACGGCATGCTCGATGCCCGCTTTGATGCCCGCTACATCGTCGATCTTCTCTACCCGCCAGCAGCGTAGGAAGAAGTCGCCGAAAGGAGAGACGAAGACTGCCTGTGGGGCAAGGGCATCCACTGCAGCGCATCCACTTGTCTCTTGTGTAACGCAGCATGCGCCCGACTTCGGTCTTCTATCCTGTGCACGGCGTCCGTGTGGCGCTTGCGATGATGGGAAACGACGGGGTATCGCAACAGTTAACAAAGAGTTGCGAAACAGGCGGGCGATGCTTCAGATAGCCGA
>SEFZ01000126.1 GCA_004173185.1 Sphingomonadales bacterium
GCCGACAAGCTTTCGGCGGCTGAAGCCGATGTCAGAGCGGCGCGCACGTCGGCGATGGCCGAAATCGAATCGGTCGCAGCGGAAGCTGCGGGCGATCTGGTCGCCAAGCTGTCGGGTGTTAAAATTGCTTCGGCAGATGCCAAGGCAGCGGTGAAAGCGGTGCTCCATGGCTAATTTTGCTCTCATCCTGTCGGAAGGCGTGGCTGAACCGGCGTCTTTCGGTGTCATCACGGCGACCGTCTGGGTTTCGATCGCAATGGCGATCTTCATCGCTATCCTGCTGTGGAAGAAGGTGCCGGCGATGGTCGCGGGCATGCTCGACAACAAGATTGCCGAGATTTCGCGGCAGCTCAAGGAAGCTGAACAGCTCCGCCTCGACGCCGAATCGCTGAAGGCCGAATATGAGGCGAAGCTTGCAGACGCGGCGAAGGAAGCCGATGACATGCGCGCTCGTGCGACAAGCGAAGCCGAAACGCTGGTTGCAAAGGCCAAGGCCGATGCCACTGCGCTGATCGGCCGCCGCAAGCAGATGGCCGAAGACCGCATCGCCTCGGCCGAAGCCACTGCGCTGAGCGAAGTCCGCTCGGCGGCTGCCAAGGCGGCGACCGATGCTGCTGCGGCGCTGATCGCCGAGAAGCATGACGCGAAGGCCGACAAGGCGCTGGTGGATCAGGCCATCGCGGGCGTTGCCAAGGGCTGAGCCTTTCGACATCGCCGACAACAGAGCGCCCGCGGATTTCCGCGGGCGTTTTGCTTTGGGATATGCGGGGTTTGGGGATGGAATGGCGGATAGCTTCCCGCCCCAAGATGGCTGTCGGCCAGCCCGGTCAGAACTTGATCATGATCCGCCGCGCGAGCGCTGGAGAGATGCTGTGGACGATTTGCAATATCTTCACCATCCCGACGTTGATCTCGGACTTGCCGGTGCGGATACCGCGCACGATTTCGGCGGCGCAGTCACGGGCGGTCATCTTTTTGCCGTCGCGCTTGGCGGTCATGTTGGTGGCGACCACGGGCGGCAGCGCTTCGATGACGCGGACATTGCTGTCTTTCAGCACATAGCGCAGCGCCTGAGTGTAGGCGCGCAGCCCCGCCTTGGTCGCGCAATAGACTGCGCCGCTGCCGCACGGCGCAATTGCAAGGCCCGATGTAACATTGACGATTGCGGCCTCGGGCTGCGCCTTCAGTGTGGG
>SEFZ01000072.1 GCA_004173185.1 Sphingomonadales bacterium
CTCCTCCTGTTCCGGTCGAGCCCCGCCCGGTTCGCCCCCGCTTCCATCGGCCCTTCCAGGCTGCCGCGCATCTCCGCCACGTCGCGCGCAAAGCCCGCCGTATCGGCGCGCACCGATACGATCAGCCGCTCGATTTCTTCATCCATCGGGAAATTGCTCCTTGAGCCGCGCGAGCGTCGCCGCATCCGCAGCCTCCACCCCGGCCTCGCCTTTCAGCGCATCGATCAGCGCGCCCAATTCGGCCGGCGTGGCCCGCCAGAAAGCCTCGGGCGCCCAGCCAAACATCACCCCCGCCGCGCCCGCCAGTTTCGCTGCCGCCTCGGCGAAGTGCATCACCGCCCCGCCAAGATCTGGCCGATCAGCACCTTGAGCGCAGGCGTAGCCGCCGCCAGCCCGCGCACCGTCACCGCCTCGCCAAATGCCTCGCGCGTCAGCCCCTCGGGCCGCTCGCGCAGGCAATGCCAGAACAAAGCCACCATCTCGCCCAGCGCCAGCCGACCTTCAGCGGCCCGCTCGACCAGCGCAAATAACGGCCCCAGCTCGGCCTCCGCCGCCACCAAAGCCTGAAAGCTCGGCCGCAGCACCAGGGTCGCACCGCCCACGCAAAGCTCCGCCTCGCCCCGCGCCGGATTCACGCGCTCACCACCGCGCCCGAGCTTTCCAACGAGAGCGTGTACGAACGCTCGCCATTGAAATCCCCGGCATAGTCCAGCCGCGTGACGAGAAACCGCCCGGTCATCGTATCGCCGCTCTCGAAGCTCAGCCGGAAATCATCGAGCACGCCGCTCAGCGCATTGGCCTTCACCCGAGCCTCCGCCGCCGATCCGGTAAACACGCCAGCGCCGCTCACGCTCACCGATCGCACGCCCGCGCCCGACAGCAACTCACGCCACCCACCGGAGTCCTTGGAAGTGATCGCCACTGCCTCGCCATTCACGCTCAACTGCGTCGTCCGCAGCCCCGCCACCGTGGCATACACCACCGGCACCGCTCCGTTCCCGACCTTCAACAGGAACGCGCTACCCTTTTCCGCCGCCATGTTCGTTCTCCCTCAAAGCTCAGTGCGCAGCATCCGCACCCGAAATTCCGAAATCGAAGCCCAGCCTTCAGCATCCCGCACGATGCGCGCGCGCAGGAACACCAGGCTCGCCACCGCCCAGCCCTCGCCCAGCGTCCGCGGCATTGCCTCGATCCTGTCCTCGACATCGCCCGCCAGCCCGCGCAGCCGCACCGGGCGCTCGCCCGTATCGAGCACGCGCACCGCAAACCGCCCCTCGCGCCCGGCGATGTCCTTGGTCCCCCAATCGGCGAACACCGCCTCTTCGATCACCGCGAACGGCCGGCTGCTGCGAACTGGTGGGCAATCGAACACGCCCGTCACCGCCAGATCCTCCAGCGCCGTCGCCACCGCTGCCTGCAGCAAAGCCTGCACGCTCATCGAACCAGCCCCCCGATCCAGCGCAGCCGCGCGTCGCTCGAAAGGCCGCGCCCCTCGATCCGCACCTCGCTGCCCTCAACCGAAACCCGAACCTCCGGCGCCGCCTCGCGCACCGCTGCCGCGACCCGCTCGACCGCCGCGTCCACGCGCACCTTCATGCCGCTCGCTCCGCCGCTGCCAGCCGCAGCCGCCGCCAGGGTCGCCACAGCGCACTCACTGCCGCTGGCGGGCTGGCCCCCGCGCGCGCTTCAAACAGATGCGCGATCAGCAACACCACGCCCTGCGCAATCGGTGCCGGCAGCGCGGCCCAATCCTCCGCCAGACCCGCCGAAAAAGTCACGGCCACGCGCCCCGCGGCTCCCGGTGCAGTCACCCGAACCCAGCCGATCCCCTCGGCATCCACATCCACCGCATAGGCCTCCACCGGCAGCGCGATCGTATCGCCATCCGCCGAAAGCCCGGTCACGCCGGTGATCGCGGAAACGCCCGTTGTCGAAAGCGCCTGCCATCCGCCGCCCACCGGCAACACCGCGCGCCACTCCCGCGCCACCATCGCGCGCCCGGTAAACGCCTCGCACAACGCCAGCGCGCTCGCCGCATAGCCCTCGATCAGCGCGTCCTCGCTATCGCCAGCCATACGCAGCTGCGCCTTGGCCGCATCGCGCGCAGCCTCCAGCGCCGCCGCCGGAAAGGGCGGAGCATCCATATCGTCTCTCCCAGAAATGTTGCGCAGCATTCCGCCGCAAAGCGATGCTCGGAAACAGGTTCGCGCAACGACGCGACGACGCAACGGGGAAGCGAGGACAAAGCCTCCTCGCCAACATCGTTGCGTCGCAGCGTCGTCGCGCGAACAAATTCCTTCTTACGAAGCCGCGAAAGTCAGCAGCTTGCCGCCGCCGTCAGGTGGCGGAGAACTTCAGCACCTTGATCGCCTCCGAATTGCTCACCATGCCCCCCACCCGCTTGGTCGCGTAGAAATGCACGAACGGCTTGTTCGAATAGGGATCGCGCAGGATCTGCGTTTCGCCGCGTTCGGCGATCAGATAGCCCGCCTTGAAATTGCCGAACGCGATCGACAGCGAATTCGCCGCCACATCCGGCATGTCCTCAGCCTCGACCACCGGATAGCCCAGCAACGTCGCCGGCTGCCCCGCGCTAAGCGAAGGCGCCCAAAGCAGCGCGCCATCGCTCGTCTTGAACTTGCGGATCTTCGCCAAAGTCGCCGAATTCATCACCCAGCTCGCCCCCTGCCGATACGGGCTGCGCAGCGTCTGAACGAGGTCGATCAGTTTCTCCTCGGGGTTGGCGGCAAATGCACCCGCCGCGCCCGTCGCCACATATTGCAACTGGCCGAACGTCCGCGAAGCATCGCCTGACGAAGACAGAGTCGCCTGCAAAAACCCCTTGGGCTTGTTCGTCCCATTGCCGTTGACGAACGCGGTCCCTTCCGCCGCCGCAAACTCGCGCGCGATCTCGCCCGCCAGCCACGCCTCGACGTCGAACGCGCCGTCATCGAGCATCGCCTGGCTCGCCGCCGGATTGGCGAACAATTCGCCACTCGGCGGCGCGATCTCGTTGAACACCGGCGTGTCGGTCTCGGCGCGCGTGCCCGTTTCCGCCGCCCAGCCCGATGCAAAGCCACCGCTGGTCACCAGCTTGCGATAGCCGCTCGAGCCCACCGTCACGACATTGGCGATCGCCCGGATCGGCGAGACGCTCTTCAGCGTCGCATCGATCAGCGCGTCGATCTCCTGCGGCACCGCATAGCCGCCCGCCGCATCGCTCGCGCCAGACAGCGCCTTCATCTCCACCGCGCCACTGCCCGCGCGCAGAAACGTCTCGAACGCCGCGCTCGCCACCGGCCGTCCGCCCATCAGCATCGGCCGCGCCGCCGGCAGGCCCATTTTCTCCACCGCCTCAAAGCTCGCCTCGAGACTGTCTGCCTTCACTTCGATCATCGCTTTCTCCGTTCCCACGCCAAAAAGCCCGGACGGGGAAACCCGCCGGGCGCCAAAACTCACGATTGCACTCAAGGCCGCCGCGCTTACTCTGCCGCCCTCAGGGGGAGCGCCGCGTGAGCCAGTTCGAATTCTTCATGACCTTTTACAGCCTGCTGCTCGGCCTCGGGGTCGCGGAGCTGATGCTGGGCTTCGCCAACATCCTTCGCGCCAAGGTGCGGCCCCGGCTGGGCCTGCTCACGCCCCTGCTCGGCGTCGCGATCTTCCTGCAGGCCATGGCCACGTTCCTCGATGCCTGGCTCAAGCTTCAGGACGTCGCGCTCAATTTCGGCGGCCTCGCCATCCCCACGCTGATCGGCCTGTGCTTCTTCGTCCTCGGCACCGTCGCAGTCCCCCGCGATCTGGAGGACTGGCCCTCGCTGGACGATTATTTCTACAGCACCCGCCGCTGGAGCATCGGGCTCCTGCTGGCGGTGAACCTGCTCATCATCGGCTATGAGATGCCGATGGTCGTGGAGCTCGTCGCCAACGGCAAGACCGCGACGGTAACGCGCTATCTGATGGTCAACGGCCTCTTGCTCGCGCTGATCTTTACGGCGCTCTTCGCCCGTCCGCGCGCCGTCATCGCCGCCGCGCTCGGCGCGATCAGCCTGTTCTTCATCTATTTCTACGGCAACTTCGCCCCCGCCATGTTCGGCGGCTAGGTCTCGGCATTCGGTAAAATGCAGAGGTTCACGCGAAGGCGCGAACCCATGTTCCCGCCTTGGGCCACATTGCCCTTCCGGCACGCCGCGCTATCGTCTCGCCATGCCCATCCAGTTCACCGATCTAGGCCTCTCGCCAATAGCCCTCGATCTCGGCCTGTTCGAACTGCGCTGGTATGCGCTCAGCTACGTCGCAATGCTCGTGATCGGCTGGTGGTATCTGCGCAAGCTGATCGCCCGTCCCGGTGCGCCGATGTCGCGCGCGCATGCCGACGATATCGTCACCTGGATCATGATCGGCGTCATCGCCGGCGGCCGGCTTGGCTATTGTCTGGTCTACAAGCCCGAAATCTTCGCCACGCCTTGGAAAGTGCTCGAACTCTGGAATGGCGGCATGTCGCTCCATGGCGGCCTCGCCGGCGTGATGCTGTTGCTCTGGTGGTATTGCCGCCGCAACAAGCTCCAGCTGCTCCGCGTCTATGATTATATCGCCTGCTGCACGCCCTTCGGCCTGTTCCTCGTCCGCCTCGCCAATTTCGTGAATGGCGAACTCTGGGGCCGCCCGTCGAATCTCCCCTGGGCGATGGTCTTCCCCGGCAGCGAAGACGGCATCGCCCGTCATCCCAGCCAGCTTTACGAAGCGTTTCTCGAAGGCGGCGTCGCGATGCTCGTCCTCTGGTATCTCTTCTGGAAGACCGACGCCCGGTATCATCCCGGCCGCCTGCTCGGCACCGGCCTGTTGCTGTACGGCGTCACCCGCTTCGCTCTTGAATTCACGCGCCAGCCCGATGCTGGCCTCGAAAATCTGGCCTGGCACCTCACCATGGGCCAGACGCTCTGCCTGCCGATGATCGGCGCAGGGGCGTGGCTGCTGTGGCGGTCCCGCACCGCCCCAACATCAACGGCACGCACCGTCTGAGTGTAGTTTAGAAACCAGCGCGCGCTTTTCGGCGCGCCCCGGCTCAATCCGCCCGACCCGGCTCAAAGTGCCTCGGGAGGGCTCCCGCGCGAACAGCTCTCAATCGCTTCGGCCAGAACGGTCGTGAACAAATCGTCGTCATCGACCACTTCGCGCCCGATCGCTTCCAGCAGCGGCAGCAGTGAAGGATCGGCAACATAGGCTGCCGCTTCCAGCGTCATCGAATCGACGGTATCCTCGTCGAGCAGCGCACGCACCCGTGGCAGCGCCAGTTCGGGCGCGCGCATCGCCACGCCGATCAATGCCTCCAGTCCGGCCTCATGCTCGGGATCATCCATCCCCGCGACCAGAGCCGCCAGCGCCTCGGGCGTTTCCAGCTCGGATTGGCCAAGGATCATCAGCGCCCAATCGCGATTGGTCTCGTCCTCGTCGCGAGTCAGCGCGATCAGCTCCACTGCCAGCGCATCGGCCTCGGGGCTGCCCGAAAGCTCGGGTTCATCGTCGATCAGCCGCTGCAGAAACGGCGAGGACGGGCGATATTCTTCTTCTTGATCGGTCATGCCGCCTGCGTTGCCCCTTCGCTCGCTCCGGCACAAGCCACCGCGTGAATCCGCGCCAGCTTCTGCATCGGGTTCGCCACCAGACTCACCTCGACCAGATCGAGCGCCCGGATCTCGCGCACCCGCCCCCGCCGCGCCTCGCGCACCCGGTATCCGAACGAGAGCCCGTTCA
>SEFZ01000050.1 GCA_004173185.1 Sphingomonadales bacterium
CTCCATATCGCGAGCACTTGCCCCACCCCCAGCCCCTCCCTTGAAGGGAGGGGAGATCAGATCGCCTCCCGCCGAAAACACCCCGGCGCATGGTCGTTCACCATCCCCACCGCCTGCATGAACGCATAGACAATCACCGGCCCGACAAACTTGAAACCCCGCGCCTTCAGCGCCTTCGACATAGCCTCAGAAACCGGGGTCGATGCAGGCACATTCACGCCATCCCCAACCCGCGTCTCACCCCCGGCCAAACCCCACAGCCAGCCCGAGAAATCCTCGCCGGCGTCGGCCATCGCGCAATAGATCCGCGCCGCGCCAATCGTCGCCTCGATCTTCGCCCGCGCCCGGATGATGCCCGGATCGCCCATCAACCGCTCGACATCCGCCGGGCCAAATGCCGCGACCTTCACCGGATCGAACCCGGCAAATGCCGCGCGAAATCTATCACGCCGATGCAGGATCGTCCGCCACGATAAGCCCGCCTGAAACCCCTCCAGCATCAGCATTTCCAACAGGGTCCGCGAGTCATGGATCGGCACGCCCCACTCACTATCGTGGTACGCCTGCATCACCGCATCGTCGCCGGGCCATCCGCATCGGGTGATTTCGTTCATGAAACGTTCTTATCTGGACAAGCCCATGACGACAAGCCAAACCAGCATGCATGACCCTGCAACTCTTCGCCCACCCCTTCTCCTCTTATTGCTGGAAGGTGCTGATCCCGCTCTACGAGAACGGCACGGCGTTCGAATATCGCCATATCGAGCATGAAGGCGTCTTCGCCGAACTCGCCGGCTATTGGTCGATCGGCAAATTCCCGGTGCTGCGCGATGGCGACAAGACGATTGTCGAGACCAGCGCGATCATCGAACATCTCCAGATTCACCATCCCGGCCCGGTCCCGATGATCCCGGCAGACCCCGATGCGGCGATCGAAGTCCGCATGATGGATCGCATCTTCGACAATTATGTGATGAACGCGATGCAGCCGCTGGTGAACAATGCGATCCGCCCCGAAGAGAAGCGCGATCCCTATGTTGCCGAGGGCGTCCATGCCGCGCTCGACAAATCCTATGCCTGGCTCGACGCGCATATGGCCCAACGGGAACAGGATGGCCGCGAATGGGCTGCGGCAGATCAGTTCAGCCTCGCCGATTGCGCCGCCGCCCCGTCGCTGTTCTACGCCGATTGGGCCTACCCAATCCCCGCGCAATTCGAGCATCTCAAGGCCTATCGCGCGCGGCTTCTGGCCCGCCCCAGCGTCGCCCGCGCAGTCGACGAAGCCCGGCCATATCGGTCGTATTTCCCCTTAGGTGCCCCAGATCGCGATTAACCCTCCCGCTTAACGCGGCCTTATCCCCACGCGCACAGAGTTGTGTTTAGGCCGGGTGGGAAATTTTAGGGCTATGCGACAAGGACTTGCGTCCTCCACAATTTTCAGCCTCGCGTCCGATCCGCCGGAGGTGGAGCCGCTTGCGCTCGGCCATGCCGAGCTGGATGCCGCGACGCTCACCGGCGAAGGCATCGCGCTCCCCTGTTCGATCCGCCGGCTCAACACGGCAGGCGCGACCCTCCATCACGATGCCGGCCTCACCGAAGGCGACGTGCTCTCGCTCACCCTCGCCAGCGGCCAGAGCATCCCGGGCACCATCGCCTGGACCACCGCCGACACTGCCGGCTTCATGTTCGATACGCCGATCGACGTGGTCAGCACTGTCGCGCGCTCGCTCGTCGCTCTCCCCGCCGAGCGCCGCCAGATGCCGCGTATCGAACTGCACCAGACCGTCAGCATGAGTCACAAGGGCGCGATCGAATTCTCCCGCAGCCGCAATCTCTCTCAGGGCGGTGCAGCGATCGAGAGCAGCCGCGTGCTGCTCCCCGGCGATCCCGTCCAGATCAGCTTTGACGGCCTGCGCCCGATCGATGGCACGATCCGCTGGGCCGCACAGGGTCAGGCTGGCATCGAGTTCGATGAGCCGCTGCCGTGGCAGATGCTGATGCCGTGGCTGCGCCAGGTCCAACAGACCCCCGCGCATCCGATCCGCTCGGGCACTTTCCCCGTGCCGGGCATGATCCCCGATCCGCACGCGATCCAGCTAAACGCCCCCGCTCGCGTTCGCGAAGGGGTGCGCTGGTGGAACGTCGAGCTTCGCGGCCTCACCTCGCAACTCGTCGAGTTCGAGACCCGCGCCCCGTTCGCGCACGGCACCCAATTATGGATCGCGCTCCCCCATATCGGCGGTGCCCCCGCCTCGGTGATCGAGCGCGACCATAACCGTTACCTCTGCGAATTCCGCCTGCCGCTCCGCCCGAGCGAGTTGCGGATGATCACGGGCAGCGCAGTAGCCTAGCGCCCCGCGTCACCTCCACCCAACCTCCCCCAGCAAAGGGGAGGCCTTAAGAAGATCGCGCCGCTAAGTGAGTCCTCACCTGAAGGCCGCGAGAAATCATTCCGGGTTCGTCACGCCTTCACGATCATAAGCCGACAATCAGCGCCTGTCCGCCAGCGCCTCGTCCGCTCTTCTTGTTCGAACCGTCATAAGCGCCTTGCCCGCCGCCACCGGCGCCCACGCCGCTGCCATCGGCGCCGCTCTGCTGCCATCTCCCACCTGCGCCACCGGTGCCGATTGTCTGGCCATTCTCCAGATCGATCAGGTCTGATCCCTTTCCGGCGCGCTGGTTCGCTCTTTCGGAGCTGACCTTGGACGAATCGCCTGCGCCGCCAGCGCCTCCGTTCGCGCCGATGATACGAAAGCCGGAAGCGCAGCGTTTGATCGCAGTGCCGCCGCCCGGTGCACCATTCACGGCCCGCACCCCGTAATCTTGCCAGCTCCGCCTGCCCTGAACTTCGCCGCCGCCCGCACCCACTTCGAGCAAATAGACGCCCGGCTCCAGTTTATGCGCGACCCAACGCTTTATTTCACCCGCAGACCCACCGGCGCCCCATTTCGGATGACCCGTGCCCATCGTCGTGCCACCGCCGCTTCCGCCCGCCCCGATCAGTTCGATGTCGAGCGATGCGTTGGGCCGCGCATAAAAGAGATATTTGCCCGGCTTGATCTTGTCACCGTCGCTATACCCGCTTTGCTTGAGTGATCGCGTCCAGTGGCAAGGCCCCTCGACATTGGCGGCGGCCGCAATCTCGGCAGCCCCGTCGCCGCCACTCGATACGCTGGATTGGGCGAGCGCCGGAGCCGCTAGTATAAGCGGACTGACCGCAAGCATCCGGATAGCGCTGTGCAAGACTTTCATTTCGTAATCCCCTCGAAATCGGGATCAAGCTATCAGCAGATAATTTATCCATAAAGAGGTGCCATTTATCCATTTCGGACGGATAGTTGCGAAACGACTCAACCTTCCACAACCGCGCCCGATTGATACTTTGCAGACCACAGCGCCAGCTCGATCCAGGCCTTGCGCCGACCACCTATATGTATTTCGGCGAAAAAATTCGCGCCGAGCGCCTCTCCCCCGATCGCGAGCGGGCCAAAACCGCCGGCATGGCCGCTGCGGTCAAGGCATGGAGCGCTAAGAAGCCCTGATTGCACGTCCCCGGCCCTTCCCTTCACGGGAGGGGCTAGCCCGCATGCGCACGCCGTCAGGCTATTGATACCGCAGCCGGTTCTCAAACCCGCTATTGGCCTTCGCCATCTTGGCAATCTTCCGAAGATTCCCCCGAACATGCCGCTCAAAGCGGATGTCGTCATATATCCCGGTTACGCGATATTCGTCCTGAGCGATCAGGTGCTTGATGCGCGCAGCGAAGCCGGCCTGATCCTCCGCCCATTCCCCGGTCTTGAGGCTTCGGCAGACCCACTCTGCGGCGGCCGCCTTGTCATAATCGTCCTGCGCCTCATAACCGCGCCTGTCCGCCGCCGCCTGATCCAGCTTCGACGCCTCGAAACGGCTTTCCAGCCATTGGCGAACCAGCGCCGCATCCCATGCTTTCGGCAACTCGCTCATCGTTGCTTCTTGGCGATGGTCGCGGTGAAATCGGGCTCCTTCTTCGCGACCCAATCGACGAATTTGCGCACGTTCGGGTTCGCGAGCAGTGCTTCCACATCCATCCCATGGCGTTGCAGCTCGGAATTAGTGAAATTGGCAATCAGCGTCTGCTGACAGATGGAGTGCATGGGCACCACATCCCGACCGCCCCGGCTCTTGGGAACGGGATGGTGCCAGATGATCGTCTTGCCCGTGGGCCTGCCGCAGAGCCAGCACGGGGGCACTTCCACCGGAGCCTCGTCCTGCGCGTCATACGAATCGTCATAGGAACCGTGTTTTGGATGTTTGCGAGCCATGTGTATCTAAACCGCCTGAAGTTGCGCGAACCACTGCTAGCGGTGCGGCAAACATTATCCCACCGGCATTTCGCCTTTCAGCCCGCGCGCCCCTCCCCTAATCCTGGTGCATGTCCGCCCCGCTCCTCCCCGTCCCCGAAGCCCAATCGCGCCTCTTTGCGCTGGCGACACCCGTCCCCACAGAATCCATCCCCCTCGCCCAGGCGGTAAACCGCTACGCCGCCGAAGACATACTCGCGCTGCGCAGCCAGCCCTCCGCCGATCTCTCCGCGATGGACGGCTACGCGATCCGCTTCGCCGATCTCCCCGGCCCGTGGGAAGTCGTGGGCGAAAGCGCCGCGGGCCATGGCTTTTCCGGCGCAATCGCCCCCGGCCAGGCTGCCCGCATCTTCACTGGCGCACCCGTCCCGCATGGTGCCGACACCGTACTCATCCAGGAAGAAGCCGCACGAGACGGCACCCGCCTCACCCTCACCGGCGAAGGCCCCGCCACGCTCGGCCGCCACATCCGCCCGCTCGGCCTCGATTTCACGTCGGGCGCGATCCTAATCCACGCGGGCGAGCGCCTCACCCCCGCCCGTCTCGCGCTCGCCGGGATCGCGGGCCACGCCCTGCTGCCGGTGCGCCGCAAGGTTCGCGTCGCCATCGCCGCGACCGGCGACGAACTCATTCCCCCCGGCCAGATCCTCGCCGGTGCGCAACTCCCCGAAACCAATCGGCTGATGCTCACCGCACAACTCGCCGATCTCCCCGTGGAGATCATCGATCTCGGCATCCTCCCCGATGATCGCGACGCGCTCACCGCTGCCTTCCGAGCGGTGCGGGCCGATCTGCTCGTCACCAGCGGCGGGGCTTCGGTCGGCGATCACGATCTCGTCCGCCCCGCGCTCGAAGCCGCAGGCGGCACCGTGGATTTCTGGCGCATCGCGCTGCGTCCGGGAAAGCCGATGATGGCGGGCACGCTCGGCGAAGCGCTGGTGCTCGGTCTGCCCGGCAACCCCGTCTCGGCCTTCGTCACTGCCTTGCTGTTCGTCCGCCCGCTGATCGCGCATCTCTCCGGGGCCGCCGATCCGCTACCGCTTATGCACACCATCCCGCTCGGCGAAGCGCTCCCCGCCAATGATCACCGCGCCGATTATCTACGCGCCGAAATCCGCGACGGCCGCGCCTTCGCCTCGACAATTCAGGACAGCTCGATGCTGCGTACCCTCGCCCGCGCCGCATGCCTGATCGTGCGCACCCCCCATGCGCCCGAGGCAAAAATCGGCGACTCGGCGGAAATCCTACACATCGCTTGACAGCGGCGCGGAACATTGCATAAACGTTCCTTGTCTGTTCCAGACGGGAGAATTTGGATGCTCACGCGCAAACAGCACGAGCTGATCTGTTTCATCAATGACCGCCTCAACGAGACCGGCGTCTCGCCGTCGTTCGAGGAGATGAAGGAGGCGCTCGACCTCAAGTCGAAGTCAGGCGTGCACCGGCTGATCTCGGCTCTGGAGGAACGCGAGTTCATCCGCCGCCTGCCCAATCGTGCGCGTGCGCTTGAAGTTCTCAAGATGCCTGAGCGCGGTGGCGCGACCGGGAAGCCTTCGAGTGCGCCTGTGCAAACTTCGGCGTCAACTTCTTCCGCGCCGCAGAGGGATTATGTCCCGGCGAATGACGTCATCGAAATCCCCCTTCACGGTCGCATCGCCGCTGGCACGCCGATCGAAGCGCTCGAAAGCGCGACGATGCTCCCGGTGCCTGCCGCCCTGCTTGGCTCGGGTGAGCATTACGCGCTCGAAGTCGCGGGCGATTCGATGGTCGAAGCCGGCATTCTGGACGGCGATTACGCGCTGATCCGCCGCACCGAGACTGCGCGTGACGGCGAAATCGTCGTAGCGCTGATCGACGATGCCGAAGCGACCTTGAAGTATTTCCGCAAGGAAGGCGCAATGATCCGCCTCGACCCCGCCAACCGCGACTATAACCCCCAGCGCTACCGCCCCGATCAGGTGCGCGTACAGGGCAAACTCGCTGGGCTGCTGCGCCGCTACTAGGCGGTGGCCGCCCCGTCCGCTCACCCTGAGCCTGTCGAAGGGTCTAGCGCAGATACTCCGCGAACTCGACACGGCGGTCGCCATTGCTGTCGAGGTCGCGGAAACGGGCCAGTTCGGGCGGCGTGCCCCTGAGCCCGATCTTCGACGCAGCCGCATATTCAGCGGAATCGAGCGATCCGCTGCCATCCCGGTCCAGCACATCATAGCCGCGCCGCAATAGATCGAGCCGGTGCGCCGCAAACTCTTGCCGCGTGGCAAGCCCGTTGCCGTCGCAGTCGAGCGTCGCAAAGTCCGGCTCGTCCAGGCAGACCGAAAAGACGCGCGGCCCGCTGTCCAGCCAGCCGCGCTTGTGCGGCAGCGCCAGCGGCCATTGGCAAGCAACTCCGCCCCCCGGCACCTCTGCCCGCGTCACCACACCGTCCTCATTTCGATCGAGCGCCTCGAACCCAGCGCCATAATCCGGTGTCCGGCCGAACGGGCTAAACAGCACCCCCAACACAATCGCCCCGGTCACCGCCATCATCACCGGTACGGCGGCACCGAGCCACCGCCGCTGCGGTGCCTCGACGAACCTCCGGATCGCGGCGCTCATCGTGATGCCTTCGGCGCGGCAACGCTCGGCAAAAGCCAGCTTCGCCGCAAAGGGCAGCCGCAGCTCGATGGTCTCGCTCTTCTTGGGGCTGGTCATGCCGCCAATCAGCCACGCATCACCCGGCACGCCAAGCAAAACCGTGTCCGGACAGGCCCGATCAGGGCTTCGCCGCCGCCAATTCCTTCTCGAACTCCGCCTCCGCCGCTTCTACCCGGCGGCGCAGTTCGCCCGGATCGACAAAGGCGCGCTTGTCCCCTGCCACCAGCCGCTTGCGCTTCGCTTCCATGTCGAACCCGCCGGGGTGGAAATTGAGAAACACATCCGCCCTGAGCGCCTTCATCCTGGCAAAGGTCGCCCGAAAGTCGTTGAACGCCGCGTCATAGCCCTTGCCCTTTACCAGCGGCTGATCCGCCACCGTGATGCTGCACGCAAACACCAGATCGAGGCCCCCGGCGCGCATCGTCCAACTCGTGCAGCCCTTGGTATGCCCCGGCGTCAAAAGCGTGGTCAGCGTCGTGCCACCCAGCGCAATGACCTGCCCGTCGCCAAGCAGTCCATCGACCGCCACCTTGGGAAACGCCTCCAGATCGGGCCGATAGTCAGCAACGCCCGCCTCCAGCGCAGCCTTGTCCCCGGCGCTCGCCAGCAGCTTCGCGCCCGTCATCCGCTTCAGCGCAGCCAGTCCGCCGGTATGATCCCAATGCGCATGATTGATCAGCATGACCTTCACGTCGCGCAGCTTGAAGCCGAGCTTCGCGATGTTCGCCACGATCTGCGGAACGCTCTCCTCCATCGCCCCGTCGATCAGGATGTGCCCCTTGGGCGTCGTGATCAGATAGGCCGCGATGCCCGCGGTGCCGACATAATGGACGTTGCCCGCAATCGTGAACGGCGCGACCGGCTCGTTCCAATCCTTGCGGACCTGCACCCAATCAGTTTGCGCCGCGGCCGGCAGCGCGGTTCCGATCAGCAGCGCCGCTGCGATTGCCAGTCTCATTCCGTCTCTCCCTTGCGCCCACGAATGGCGGCTGCACGGTCGGCGGGTCAATCCATGGATGCGACGAGCCGCGCCGCACCGTCGTCACGCGCCCGCTCGCAAAGCTGATCGCCACGCCCCCCGTGTGCGCCAGCCCCTCGCGATCCAGCTTCAGCCAGCGCGGCGTGCATCCCGGCGGCAAGCGCCGCTCGCTCACCACCACGTCGGCCGAAGCACACAGCTTCATCATCTCGCTCCAGGGCACCAGATAGCTGCTCCGCGTCGCCGCCACGATCCAGCGCCGCGCGCCCGAACGATGCTCGATCACGCACAAATCGGGGCTGCACCGCGCGCCGGGCTCCTCGCTCAGCGCCGCGAGTTCGTCGTCGGCTCCGCTATTCTCGCCCAGCATCGATCGCGTGTAATCCCCCGCCCGATCACGCAGCAGCGCCATACCGCCCGTTGGCATGCGGATCGCCAGATGCCGCCCATCTCCCGTCACCAGCAGATCGGGCGCTGGCGTCAGCAACGCCCAGGCCGCCCCGATCGCCAGCGGTACGCCACCCGCCCAGCGCACCCGCGCCCGCCACAAAGCCATCCAAAGTCCGCCGACCACCATCAGTGCAAACGCCCCATCGGGCATCGCCGGGAGCGAAGCGACCGCACCCGGCGCGGAGGACGCGACGTGCGCCAGCCACAACAGGAATTCGAGCGACTTGGCGGTCAGCCACCACAGCGGCGCACCCAGCCCCGCCAGATCAAGGAACAGCGCCAGCGCCTCCAGCGGCATCGTCACAAAGGTCGTCAGGGGAATCGCGATGATATTGGCCAGCGCGCCGTAAAGCCCCTGCTTGTGGAAATGGTACATTCCGATCGGCATCAGCGCGAGTTCGACTGCGATGCCGGTCAGCAGCAACGAACCCAGCGCCCGCCCCAGCCGTTTGCCCCAGCCTTCTTCCCGCCGCGAGAACCACGCCCGCATCCTCGGGCTTTCGTGCAGCGCTACGATCACCGTCACCGCCGCAAAGCTCAGTTGAAAGCTCGGTCCGGCCAGCGATTCCGGCCAGAGCAGCAACACGATCATCGCGCCCGCCGCGACCAGCCGCAACGTCAGCGCCTCGCGCCCCACGCTCAGCGCGAGCAGCACCAGCAGCGATGCGACGCACGAACGCACCGTCGGCACGTCCGCGCCCGTGAGCAAAGTATAGCCAATCGCCGCTAGGGCCCCCGCGCCCGCCGCGATCAACGGCAACCGCCAGCGCAAGGCGAGCGTCGGGCTCAACGACAATAGCCGCAGCACCAGCAGCATCGCCGCCGCTGTCACCGCCGTCACATGCAGCCCGCTCACCGAAAGCAGATGCGCGAGCCCCGATCGCTGCATCGCCTCCGAATCGGCGTCGGTAATCGCGCCGCGATCCCCCGTCGCCAGCGCGCTCGCAATCCCGCCCGCGCTGCCCGTGATATTGCTCTGGATATGCGCCGAAAGCCGCGCGCGCAGGTCCGCCCCCGCTTCCTCGCCCGGCTTCACCACTTCGATCGGCGCAAAGCCCTTCCCGGTCGCGCCCAGTTTCCCGAACCACGCCACTCGCGCAAAATTATATGCGCCCGGCACCGAAGGCGGCGGCGGCGGCATCAATCGCGCCCGCAGCTTCACCACCGCACCCCGCGCCAGCCCCGCCGGCACATCGCCCTGCGCCAGATTGACCCGCACGCGCGGCGGCAAATCCGCCCGCTCCAGATCGAGCGTCACCCGAACCATCTCGCGCGCCGGAAGCCTTTCGACTCGCTCGACCCGTCCCTCCAGCAGCACGAAAGCCGGCCGCGCCAGCACCGGTGCCGCCACGCTATCCGCCCGCCACCACACCAAGATACAGCCAATACCCGTCGCCAGCGCCGCCACCGCAACCACGCGCGCCGCGCGGCCATTCCGCCCAACCGCGATCCCCGCCAGCGCCAGCGCGCCAGCCCCCGCGATAAACCCGATCCACCGGCCCGAATCGGGCAGCACAAACCATGCCGCCACCCCCGCGCCCAGCATCACCGGCAGCCACAGCACCAGTTGCTCGCGTTCGGCCTCCAGCCAGCGCTCCAGCCCGTCCCGCCACTGGCGGAATCCACCTCGCGCCCCCATTTGTAGGGAGGAAAGCCCCGTGCTAGGGGCGCCCTCGGTGGCTGAGTTGGCCATCAAGTTTCATGTCTGGGAGCACGCGTGCGTGAGCGCAATTGAAGATACCGCCACGCCGGTCGTAACCCGCTTTGCTCCGTCGCCGACGGGCTTTCTGCACATTGGCGGTGCGCGCACTGCGCTGTTCAATCTGCTGTTTGCCCGCCATCACGGCGGCAAGTTCCTGCTGCGCATCGAGGATACCGATCGCGCTCGCTCGACTCAGCCAGCGATCGACGCGATCCTCGATGGCATGCGCTGGCTCGCGCTCGATTGGGACGGCGACGTCACCTATCAGTTCGCCCGCGCCGATCGCCATGCCGAAGTGGCTCATGCGATGGTCGAAAAGGGCGCGGCCTATCGCTGCTATCTCACCCAGGACGAACTCGCCGCGATGCGCGAAGAGGCCCAGGCCGCCAAGAAGCCGCTGCGCATCCGCTCGCCGTGGCGCGACAAGACCAACGATACCGATCAGCCCTTCGTCGTCCGCCTCAAGGCGCCGACCGAAGGCGCGGTGACGATCCACGATCTCGTCCAGGGAGAAGTCACTGTCCAGAACAGCGAGATCGACGATCTTGTCCTGCTCCGCTCGGATGGCACGCCCACTTATATGCTCGCGGTCGTGGTCGACGATCACGATATGGGCGTGACCCACGTCATCCGTGGCGACGATCACCTCAACAACGCGTTCCGCCAATTGCCGATCTATCGCGCGATGGGCTGGCCCGAGCCCAAATATGCGCACATCCCGCTGATCCACGGATCGGATGGTGCCAAGCTTTCCAAGCGCCACGGCGCATTGGGCGTCGATGCCTATCGCGACGACATGGGGCTCCTGCCGGAAGCCGTCTCCAACTATCTGCTCCGCTTGGGCTGGGGGCATGGCGATGACGAGATCATCAGCCGCGAACAGGCGACCGAATGGTTCGACCTCGCAGGCGTCGGAAAATCACCAAGCCGGTTCGATCAGAAGAAGCTTGAGAACCTAAACGGTCATTATATCCGTCAGACCGACGATGCGGTTCTCGCCGGTCTCGTCGCGGCCCGTCTGCCTTTCGAACTTAGCGAATCGCAGCTCGATCTTCTGCGCCGCAGCATGGCTGTGTTGAAGCCGCGCGCCGCTAATATCCTTGAGTTGACTGAGGGCGCGGCCTTTTTGTTTCGCACTCGCCCACTGGAAATGGACGCAGACGCATTGGCTCTGCTAGAGGGCGACGGGCGGGCGCGACTGGCCCAGCTGCACGCCGCGCTTGACGCGGTCGAAAGCTGGGATACGGAAGCGCTCGAAGCAGCGGTACGCACCGTTGCGGATGATGCGGGGCTTAAGCTCGGCGCGGCTGCGCAGCCTCTGCGCGCGGCGCTCACCGGGCGAAAGACATCCCCGGGCATTTTCGACGTTCTGGCATTGCTGGGGCGTGAGGAAAGCCTGGGTCGCATCGCTGATCAGATGCCCCTGCCTGGCTAGGGCGAACAGACGTGCCGGCCTGAAGGGCCAGCCCAGACTAAGGACGACGAATATGAGCGATACCGCAAAGCTTCAGGTTCCGGGGAAAGAAGTCGAATACCCGATCCTCACGGGCAGCACCGGCCCTGATGTCGTCGATATCCGCAAGCTGTACGCCAACACTGGCATGTTCACCTATGATCCGGGTTTCACCTCCACGGCGTCGTGCGAATCGGGCCTGACCTATATCGATGGTGACGAAGGCGTTCTGCTTCATCGCGGCTATCCGATCGGCCAGCTCGCCGAGGGATCGTCGTTCATGGAGGTCAGCTACCTCCTGCTGAACGGCGAACTGCCCAACCAGGCCGAACTCGACAAGTTCATCTACACGATCAGCCGCCACACGATGCTGCACGAGCAGCTCGCCACTTTCTATCGCGGTTTCCGCCGCGATGCGCATCCGATGGCGATTATGTGCGGCGTTGCCGGCGCGCTTTCGGCTTTCTATCACGACTCGACCGACATCACCGATCCGCAGCAGCGCATGATCGCGTCGCACCGCCTGATCGCCAAGATGCCAACGATCGCGGCGATGGCCTATAAGTACAGCGTCGGTCAGCCGTTCCTCTATCCGGACAACAGCCTGTCCTACACCGGCAACTTCCTGCGCATGACCTTCGGCGTGCCCGCGGAAGAATATGTCGTGAACCCGGTGATCGAGAAGGCGCTCGATCGCATCTTCATCCTCCATGCAGATCACGAGCAGAACGCCTCGACCTCGACCGTGCGTCTCGCCGGTTCGTCGGGCGCCAATCCCTTCGCGTGCATCGCGGCCGGCATCGCCTGCCTGTGGGGCCCGGCGCATGGCGGCGCGAACGAAGCGGCGCTCAACATGCTGCACGAGATCGGCACGCCGGATCGCATTCCGGAATTCATCGCGCGCGCCAAGGACAAGAACGATCCGTTCCGCCTGATGGGCTTCGGTCACCGCGTCTATAAGAACTACGATCCGCGCGCGACCGTGATGCAGCAGACCGTGCGCGAAGTGTTCAAGGAATTGAACGTCACCGATCCGGTCTTCGAAGTCGCGATCCAGCTCGAGGAAATGGCGCTCAGCGATCCCTATTTCATCGAGAAGAAGCTCTTCCCGAACGTCGATTTCTATTCGGGCGTGATCCTCTCGGCGATCGGCTTCCCGACCACGATGTTCACCGCATTGTTCGCGCTTGCCCGCACTGTCGGCTGGGTCGCGCAGTGGAACGAGATGATCTCGGATCCGGAGCAGAAGATCGGCCGTCCGCGCCAGCTCTACACCGGCCCGACCGAGCGCGATTACGTCGCAGTCGACAAGCGCTAAGCCAATGCGCGCCGTTTTGCTCGCCGCCACGCTCCTTTTCTCGAGCGCGGCGGCGGCGCAGACGGTTGAGCCCGATGCCATCTCGATGGCCCGGCTCGATGGCTTCGCGCAGGGCATGGCCCGCGCGGGCCAGTTCGCTGGCGTGGTGCTGATCGCGCGCGGCGATGATGTGGTGTTCGAGCGTGCATATGGCGCGATCGACTCCGCCAAAGACCCCCTCGCCACCATCGATACGCGGTACAATCTCGCCTCGGCGGGCAAGATGTTCACCAGCGTCGCGATCCTGCAACAGATCGCCAGCGGCAAACTGACGCTCGACACCAAGGTCGGCCAGGTGCTCAAAACCTATCGCAACCGCGAATTCGCCAACGCCGTCACGGTGCGGCAACTGCTCCTGCACACTTCGGGCGCAGGCGATATCGACTTGTTCGAGGCCGAAAACGCCACCAACCGCGCCCGCGTCAAAACCGTCGCGGATATGGTCGCGCTGCACGATCAGCGCCCCGGTGCATTCCCGCCGGGCAGCAAGCAGGAATATGGCAATTTCGCTTATGTGATCCTCGGCCGCATGGTCGAAATCCTGTCGGGTGAACCCTACGAAGCCTATGTCCAGCGCCACATCCTGACGCCCGCGGGCATGACCCGCACCGGCTTCATCGATTGCACCGATCCCGCGCCCGATCTCGCCCGCGGCTACGTAACCGTCGCTGACAAACAGGTCACCAATTGCGAGGTCCTGCCCAATCGCGGCTTCCCGGCGGGCGGCCAGGTCTCCACCGCGCGCGACATGCACCGTTTCATCCGCGCCTTGCAGACCGGCAAGCTCGTCCCCCTCCCCCTCCTCGCCGACGCGACCAAAACGCATCTGAAATTCATGGGACTGGGCTTTTTCGCCACCGGCTATGGCGATGGCGTGCCAAGCCGCGATTTCCGCTGGGGGCATGGCGGCAGCGCCGACGGCATCTGCACCGATGTGCGCACCTATCCCGAAACCGGCGAGATCATGGTGGTCCTCGCCAATGTCAGCCCGCCCGCTTGCTATCCCGTCGCCAATTTTCTCCACGACAATTGGAACGCGCGCGCACTAAAGTGATTGCCTGTCTAGCCACGCGGAAGGACGAAAATGCGCCAGAACCTCCTGATCTTCGCCGGTATCGCGGCCATTCTCTTCGGCGTTCTCTTCATGCTTCAGGGGCTCGGCATCGTCCGCTGGCCCGCCAGCAGCACGATGATCGACCAGCGCGTCTGGCTCTGGCGCGGGCTGGCGCTCGCGGTGGTCGGTGCGATCCTCGTCGGCGGCGTCCGCCTCGTCCCCACCCGCGCCGAGCGCAGAGCCGCCAAGCGCGACGGGCGAACGTTGGAATAAGGTCTAGAGGTGCGCACCGTGCAACGGCGGCATTATCCTTTAACCCTGTAGCAGTTGGTTGATCCCGGCATATTTCAGGACGAGCTGAGCTCGCAGTTGGTCCCTCCGCTCCGAATTTTCGATCTGAGCGATCAAGTCGCGCGCTTCCACGTTAAGACGATCAAGGCGAAGTTTGTCGAAGAACTCACTCATAGATTTTTGTGCAGCAGTCGATTGCACGAAGAATAGCCCGGCCACAGCGTCGATAATTGTTCCACTGACCACTTTCAACACCGTTCCAGCCATATCCGCCGCACTATGTGACACAAAAGCAAAAATGATAACGCCAAAGCCGATTGATGCAAAACCAAGACTGAACCAGAAGCTAATCTTCGCCGCGCTTAGAGCTTGATTGTAATAGTTCGCAAGCGCGGTAACTTCGAAGGCAGGAGCTTGCGCATCGAGTGCTCCGCTATCGCCCGGACTTTGTATAGCACGAACATCGCTTGACGTCATCTCTGTCGGCCGCTTTCGCAAAAGCCTAGCGGCGATAAGAAGCCCTACCGCGCCCCCGACAAATGAGAGAATTGAAGCGACAAGCGCAACAATATCAGCAGTTTGCGAAAGTTGTGTCGAAAACTCCACTAATTCCATCGCCCCGATGCCCACCACAAAGCCAATTTTATTATCGGCTACATACCACAACTATGTGACCTATATAATCTTGATATAGGCACCTTCACTTGACAAAGTGACTATTACCTACTGCCCCGCGCTAAAGCTCAACACCTGAAGGCCCATCGCAACGGTCGGCGCGCGCTGGACGCGACCGGTCACCTTGCCGGTCGCGCAGGTCCAGTTGAAAACGCCTTCCATCGCCGAGATCGGCGTAATCGCCTCGTCCATCGTGCAAGCCCCGACCTTCGTCTTGAGCGCCGCGATATCCGCCTTGCGCCGCACCAGATCACGATCGAGCGCTACGTTCACCGTGAGCGGCGCAGTCGCCGGATCGCCGCTCGTCCACGCGGCCTTCGCCAAGCCATAGGCTGCGGCCAACCCTTCGGACACTGGCAGCGCCCGAACCGGTGACAGCCCCGCCTTGCGGATCGCCATCAGCGATTGCAGCGCGGGCAATGACGGCCCGGCATAGGTGCGGTTGGAGAAAGCGAAAATGCCCACGCCCGCATCGGGCATCAGGATCACGGTCGATCCATAGCCAGGATAGCCGCCGCCGTGCTGGAGGTAGCGCCCCAGATCGCAATCCTCGATCACGCTCCATGCCTTGGCATAGGCAACCGACATGCGGCACGGCGCACCCAGCACCGGAGGGCGATCCCGCATCGTCACGAAGTTCGATCCCTCGACAATCTCACGCACCGTTCCGCGCTTCACCGGCCCGGCATCCGCGCCATCGCGCGCCGGCCAAGCCGAGAGCAGGAATGAAACCCAGCGCCAATAATCGTTCGCGCTGGTCTGGATGCCGCCCATCGCGCCAAAGGTGCCATCGGCCATATCGGGTTCGCGCACCCAGGCATCGTCCTGCCAGCGATAGCCGAGCGCCCGCGCCTCCTGCGGCCCGGCAAACACGTCATAGCCGGTCGATTTCATGCCCAACGGCGCGAGCAGATTGCGCCCGATCCATTGCTGATAGGGCATGCCGGTCACGTTCTTCACGATGCGCCCCAGCGTGGCATAGCCATAATTGGAATATTCCATCCGGATGCCCGGCGCCTGCGCGAATGCCATGCCGCCCTTCAGCATCGCGGTGAATTCCGCCTCGCTCTGTCCCTGGAAGCGATCGCCCCAGGGATTGTCCTCCACCAGACCAGCCGTGTGATGCAGCAGATCGGAGACGCGGATGCGCGGGGAATCGCTGGTCGGATATTTCCACCCCTTCATCTCGGGCACATAGGTTTCGGCCAGCGCATCGAGCGACACCTTGCCCTCGTCGCGCAGCTTCAGGATCGCCAGCGCCGTGATAGCCTTGGACATCGAAGCGATGCGGAAGCGGCTGTCGGCGGACACCGCCTTGTTGGTGGCCGTATCCTGCACGCCCAGCCCGCGCACCATCACCAGTTTGCCGTCCTTGACGATGCCAAACACCAGCCCGGGGATATGCCCTGCCTTCATATAGGCTTCGAAATAGGCGGTAATCTCCGGCTCCATCGCTTCGATGCTGGCCGCCGGAACGCTCACGGGCGCGGCAGGCGCGGGCTGCGCAGTCGCGGCAGTCTGGGCGACCGCAGGCATGGATACGGTCGAAAGGGCGGCGGCAATGGCAATGGATTTGATCAAGTCGATTCTCCCTGACCCCTATCCTCACGTCCTCGCGCCGCGCTGGCAACCGTTCACGAAGCTTAACCTCAGCGAACAAAGCAATTCAGCTTGGCGACCGAATCGCTGGGCTATCTCGGTGCTTGCGGGAACGAACACAGAGGAGAGATGAGATGAGCATCAAGAAACTGATCGCCGCCGCCGCGCTCGCAGTCGCCGGCATCGCCGGTTCGGCCGGGGCTGCACAGGCCGCACCGATCGCTGCAACCAGTGTAAACGCAGGCGCCAGCGTGCTGAGCGTATCGGTTGCTGCCGCTGCACAGGATTGGCGTCATCGCGGCGACCGTCGCTATGATCGCAATCGCCATCGCGGCTATGATCGCGGCCGCTACAACCGCCGCCACTATAATCGCGGCCGGGTCTGCTGGAAGGAATATCGCCATCACCGTCGCCCGGTAACGGTCTGCCGTCGGCGCTAATGGCTGAAAGCTAACAAGAGCGCCCGCAGCGATGCGGGCGCTCTTTTAGTTTCTGAGCGGTAAGCTGAACACAAAGCGGGCGCCCTGCCCCAGCGCGCTATCCACGGTGAGATCGCCACCCATCGCCCGCGCAAGGCGGCGCGCAATGTACAGCCCCAGCCCGCTACCGCCCGGCTCGTTCTGATCGACCCGGCCAAATTTTTCGAAGATACGCGCCTGATCCTCGGTCGCGATGCCCTTGCCCTGATCGGCGACGATCACATGCGCGCGGTCGCCATCCTTCTCGAGCCGGATCCACACCTGGCCCCCTGCGGGCGAATAGCGCACCGCATTGCCGATCAGGTTGACCAGCACCTGCAATGCCCGGCGAAACTCGCCCGTCACCGGCAAAATCTCGTAAGACGCTGGCCGATCGATCCGCACTTCGCCCTCGGATGCCCGCACCGACAGCAAACCAGCCGCGCGGCGCGCGACATCGGCGAGGTCGATATTCTCGGCATCGATCTTGAAATCGTCGCGCTCGATGGCCTGCAAATCGACGAGATCGTCGACCAGTCCCATCAGATGCCGCCCGGCGCTGGCTATATCGCCTGCATATTCGGCATAATCGGGCTTCAACGGACCTTCGGTCTGCGCACTGATCGAATCGGCATTGGCGATGATCGTGCCCAGCGGCCCGCGCAGCGCACGATCCAGCCGCTGGCTGAACGAATCGGGGAAGCCGCCAAAGGGCGCAGCCGGCGCAGGCAAAGGCGCATCGACCTTGGGCGCAGCGGGCAGCGAATCGAGCATGTGCGCCGCGCCGACAAAACCGGCAAAGCGCCCGCCCGGATCGGCACGCGGCGTCGCATCGAGCCGCACCATCCGTCCGGTCCCGCGAATTTCCGCTTTCTGCCCGTCAAACCGCGCCTGCGCCGCCACCGCGCTCAGGATCGGCAGATTGCCGCTCTCATCCTGCTCCAGGCTGAACAAGCGCGTCAGCGGCTGACCCAGCATCGATGACGTATCAAATCCGTAGCGCGCGCCCGCCTCGATCGAGAGGAAGGTAATCCGCAGCGAAGCATCGGTTTCCCACAGCCAATCGGCCGCCGAACGGAAGAAATCGCCGTCGCGCTCGGGCTCGCTTGCAACCGCCCGCCAGCCCGGGCGCGGCCGCCATCCGCTGACTTCGAGGCGTACTCCGCCATCCTGCGGTTCGGCGCGAACCCAGAGTTCCAGATCGTCTTCGCCATCGGCGGCAATCACGTTGCGCGAAATCGCGATCCCCAGCCGCTGCGCCAGCCGCGCGAGCGTCGCGATTTGCGGCACGGCGAGCGGCGCACCGATCAGACCGCCCGCGCGCTGGTTCAGTTCGAACAGCCGCGATTCGGCGTCGAGCAATTTGCCCTCGCCATCGAGCGTGCCGATCGCCAGCGGCATCGAGGAATCGATCGCGTTCATTCCGGCGGAGCGGAACGCGCCAGCGCGACAATCGCCGCGCGATAATCGGGATGCAGCCGGATCGGCGCCAGCGCCTCGCGCGCATCGGGCGCGCTGACGGCAGTGATCGCATCGAGCGTATCGGCAAAGGCTTCGAGATCGCGGCGCGGATCGGCTTCGCACAAGGCATAGCCAATCTGCGCCACCGGCTCGCGCCCCAGATCGAGCGCGCGCAGCGCCAGCCACAGCCGGTCAGCGCCCGGGTCGAGCACGATGTCCCGCGCCAGCGCATAGCCCACGCCCAGCGCATGGCCGAGCAACGCGATGAAGAGCACGATCCGCCGGTCCGAAAGCGATTCGACCAGCAGCCCGGCGAGTTCCTGCGGCTGCGCGTCGATCGCGGCGGCAAAGCGCATCGCCGTCGCCTCCAGCCGATCGCCTTCGTCATAGGCGGCAAGGCTGCGCTCGGCGGCTTCGCTCAGCGCTCGATCCAGCGCGTCGCCGCCCTCGCCCACGCGTTCGCGCAGGGCGGCGGCAACCCACCAGACCAGTTGGTGATGCAATTCGGCGGGCAGATCGGTTCGGGTAAACTGTCCCGCATCGGGACTGCCCCGCCTGCGGCTCTCGGCGATCAGCACTGCCATCGCCCCCGCCGCGACGACGCGATCGGGATGCTGAACGAATCGGTTGATCAGGCTCGGCCGCTCGGGATCGTCCGGCGCATGCATCGGCAGCGCCGCGCCCAGCAGTTCCTGCCGCACCCGCGCTACCAGTTCCGTCATGAGTTCAGGATCGCGCAGCAGCCCCGATTGCCAGAGCCGCGCGAGGATCGACGAAGGATCGTTGAGCGCCACCACCAGCTTCGATTCGCCGCGTCCATGGAGCAAACGCACCGCATGCTCGCGCACTTCGCCCTCTACGGTCTCAAGCAAACCACGCAGCAGCGCCGAAAGCCCCGAGCGGGTGCGCTCATCGAGCCGCGCGTCTTCGGGGAGGAAGAAATCATCGATCGCCACCGTCAGTCCGCGATAGGCGCGCACTTCCGCAGCGGCCGCTCGCGCGATCAGCTTATCAGCGCCGGCAGCATTGCTGTCGCGCGTTTCGACGGGATTGTCCGACATCTCGGAAACTCTAGCGGAACTGTCCTTAAGAGACAGCTAAGCCTTTTCGCGTGTCGCCTCAATTGCTGCGGAAAGTGTCGCGAACGCATAAAGTGCGATTCCGGCCAGCCCGAACTCAGTGAAACCGGTCAGCGCCAGCGGCGTCAGCAGCAGCAGATGCGCCGATGGGCTGGCCCACCAGCGCTTGTGCCGCACCTGCACCCGCTCGATCAAAATCTGCGCGCCCAGCGCGAAACCGGCGAACACCATCGGCGTCCAGCTAAACAGCCGCCCATGCTCCACCCAGCCGCACAGCAACACCACTGCGCCAAATAATGCGAGAATCGCCCATTCGAGCGCCCGCCCGCGCCGTTCCTCGCCGCGCAAAGCCGCCATCGCCGACCCCGTCGCCAGCGTCGCCGCCGCGACGAGCGAGCCGACCAGCCCGATGCCTTGCCAGTCCATCCCGATCGCCATCAGCGAGAGCAAAGACACCGCGCCCCCCGCGACCATCAACACCCAGCCGCCAACATTGCGGCCAACCAGCTCGGGCAGAGCCGCGCGGGCAACCCGCGTGAACACCCAGCGATCCGCCCAATCGACGCGGCGCTCGGTCAGCGCGGCGAGCACGCCCGTATTGCGCGCGGCCAGCCCCTCGGCGCTGCGCTCGACCGAATGACCGCTCTTCAGCCAGCCGGCAGTGATCGGCACATGCTCGGCGCTCGATTGCGATGCGATCCGCAGCAGCGCCGATTGGAAATCATAATCCTCGGGCATCTGCGCAATCTGGCCGAGTTGTGTGAGCGAGATGCGCGCAATCCCCGCCCAGCTATCGCGCATGTCGAGCCGCTCGATCGCCGCGGGCGAATCGGCATCGTCGGTGACGAGCAGCGCCTCGCCGCCCTCCGCCGCCATGCGATCCATCACCGGATCGGTGGTCACCAGCCCATCGGCCATCACCAGCACGCAAGAACCCTCGGCGAATTTCTCCGCCGCTTCCTCGGCCGAGCGCACGACCTCCACCATCGGATATTTCTTGGTCGCGCGGTTCACTGCGGTCAGCAGTTGCGGCGTCATCTTCCCGACTGCGATCAGGATCCGCTCGGCACCCGCACCGGCCAGCAGCCGAATTTGGTATTCGAGCAGCGTCATGCCCCCGAACGGCAGCGTCGCAACCAGCGTCCCCGGCCGGTCGGTCGCTTCCTCAACGGCAAAGATCAGTCCGGCCAGCATGTCAGTACCTCAGATACTTCGCGCGCAGATCGACCCAGGCCGCCTCATCCGGCTTGGTCAGCGCATCCAGATCGTCCGGAACCGCACTCGCATCGTCCACCCATTCGCGCAGGCCCGGCCCGCCATTGATCACGTCGATCGCCAGCTTGTCGAACTCATATTCATACGGGAAATCGCGCCACAGATCATAATCCGGATACAGCGTCCGGATCGCCTTGAAGCCCAGCGCCTGCACCCGCCACGGCTGGAACGCCGCATCGTCATAGGCCGCACCCTCGGCATGGATGAACACGCCCGAGCAAAGCTGGCCGACATGCTTGTGGAAGGTCGGCTGAAACCACATTTCGCGCAACGCACAGCCCGCCAGCCATTGCGGGGCAAAGCGCTGCATCTCGGCGATCACTGCCTTGGCGTCGATATCGGGCGCGCCGAACAGCTCCAGCGGCCGCGTCGTCCCGCGCCCTTCGGAGAGCGTCGTCCCCTCCAGCATCACCGTGCCGGCATAGGCCCGCGCCATGTTGACGTTCGCGGCATTGGGGCTTGGATTGATCCAGACGCGATCCTGCGGCCAGCCATAACCGGGGCCGCTGGTCGGTGCCCAGCCCTCCATCTCGATCACGCGATAGTCCACGTCGAGCTTGAAGTGATCGATGAACCACGCGCCCATTTCGCCCAGCGTCATGCCATGCCGCATCGGCATCGGCCCCGCGCCGACAAAGCTCTCCCAGCCCGGCAGCAAGGTCGTGCCCTCTACCGGGCGCCCGGCAGGATTGGGCCGATCGAGCACCCACACCGCCTTCTTATGCTCCGCCGCTGCTTCGAGCACGTACAACAGCGTCGTCACGAACGTGTAGATGCGACAGCCCACGTCCTGCAGGTCGATCAGGATCGTATCGAACGTCCCCATCGATTGCCCGGTCGGCCGCCGCACTTCGCCATACAGGCTGAAGACCGGCATGCCATAAGTCGGATCGGTGAAGTCGGGCGACTCCATCATATTGTCCTGAAGGTCGCCGCGCACGCCATGCTGCGGCCCGAACATCGCCGAAACCTTGAGCCCCGCCCCGATCAGCGCATCGACCGAATGGGTGAGGTCCGCCGTCACCGAAGCCGGATGGGCGAGCAGGGCAACGCGCTGGTCCTTGAGCTGGGCCAGCAATGCGGGGTCGGCGAGAAGGCGATCGATACCGAATTTCATGGGGCGTGAGGTGCCGGGACTTGGCCAAGGACGCAACCCCTTCAACTCCTTATCTGAAGCGAGGCACCAAACATGGTCTCGCCCGTTATCCCCATATGATCCGATCCATCCTCATCGCCCTCACCGCAGGCGCCCGCGCCATGACCCCGCTCGCCGTGGTCGCCAACGCCGCCCGAAACGGCACGCTGCCAGCCGACAACAACGCCCCCAAATTCCTGTCGCATCCTTTGGTATCGCTCGGCACGACCGCGCTCGCGACCTATGAGCTGGTCGGCGACAAACAGCGCACCGCGCCCGATCGGATCATCTGGCCGGCCATCGTGATCCGCAGCATGAACGCCGCGTTCGCAGGCGCAGTCCTCGCTCCCCGCCGCCAGCGCGTTCCGGCGGCATTGGTCGCAGGCGCAGTTGCAATCGTCGCATCCTACGTCACCTTCACTGCGCGGATGAAGGCGATGGAAGAGCATAGCCAGATGTCCACCGGTCTGGTCGAGGATGCCGTAATCGTATCGACCGCAATGGCCGCGGCGCGCGCCTAGATCGTCAGCGCGAAGCAGGCAGGATCGTGGAAATCCGCTTTCCCGTCCGGATGCGCCAGCGCCCAGTATGAGATCGTGCCGTCCGGCTCTTCGATCACCGCACTGATCCCCACGCGCCACGCACCCTCGCTTAGCCCGCTCAGATCGACGGTTACGCGCACCCCGTCCTCCAGCCGCTCGATCCCCGGCGCCGCGATCGGCAACGCCTCAAGGTCCGCGCGATACGCGGACAGACGATACGCCGCCCATTCGGTTGAAGGCGCAAAATTGAACTCGAAATATTCCGAGCCTCCCTCGGGCCACACGAACAGCTCGAAGCAAGTATGCTTCCAAAGCCCGTCCGCGCGCCGCGCTTCTGCCGCGGCGGCCATCATCGCGTTGCCGATAATGCGGTAGCTAATCACGCTTTTCCCGCGGCCGATGCTGGCTGAAATAGCGACCGCATCTACGCTCCGCGCGGGAGACGCGGGATGACAGAGCAGCCCGCGATCCGTCACCAAATTAGCTTGTACCTGCACACCCTCTCCCCGCTCACCCTGAGCTTGTCGAAGGG
>SEFZ01000014.1 GCA_004173185.1 Sphingomonadales bacterium
GTCGAGAAGAGTTCGTTGCAACCGGCACTGATCGCATCCGGCATCGTCCTGCTCGTCTTTTCGTTCGTTGGCCGTGGCCTTCGTTCCGCCAATGACATTCCCGACCCCGCTGCTGCGTCGCACGAGATGGAAGATCCCGAGATTGATCTGGCGCTTACCGGACGCAGCGGGCCGATCGTGATCGAGATCGAGTATATGGTGCGCGAGCCGCATGCCCGCGACTTTTACGACGCCATGCTGGAGGTCCGCCGCATTCGCCGCCGCAACGGCGCGAGCGCGTGGTCGCTGGCGCGCGACGTCGCCAATGCCAAGCGCTGGGTCGAACGGTATCACTGCTCCACCTGGCACGACTATCTGCGCCAGCGCACGCGGCTGACCGCGGAGGAACTTGGCGTGTTGCAAGCGATCGTGGATCGCTTTGGCGATCGCGAATTGCGGATCACCCGGCTGCTCGAACGGCCGGTCGGGTCGGTTCGCTGGGCGGCGGAAACGCCCGATCGCGGTGAAGTGCCGACCGGGCTGCTTCCTTAAGGCTCAGGCCCGACCCAACGTCCAAAGGATTTTTACCCGGCGGTGCGCGATGCGCCAGCCCCCAGCGGCAAGGGTGTAGCGGTCTATATAGGTGCCTTCCTGGATCACCTGTCCCGCGCGCATCACGTAGAAATAGGTCCAGCCCTGCGCGGCATCGTCGTTCTCGAACTCGATGCGGCTGGTGGAGAGATGGTGGCGGGAACCGCGCAGATCGACGCTGTCAGCGGAGGGCGTTCCGACGCCGGTGAGGAAGGCGGCGATGGCCTCGTGACCGACATAGGTCGCATCGGGAACCTCGAGCGCGCCGTCCGGCATGAACACCGCGATCACGTCTGCGATACGGCCGCGATCGGCTGCGTTGTTATAGACGCTGTGGAGGTGGCGGATGTCGCTGCGCGCTTCGGTATATTTCATGATGCGAGATTCCAGTTGCCCGTCGTTGAGCGGTGCCAGCCCGCCGCGGCGGTGATCCCCCCATCGACCGGGATCGTCACGCCCGTAACCCAGGATGCGGCGGGAGAGGAGAGGAACGCTATCACCGATCCGGCTTCGTGAATCGATGCCATACGACCCAGCGGCACGTTGCGGTTGCGCTTGTCGATGCCCACCGGATCGGTCGGCATGTGCGGGCGCAGGCCAGGGGTATCGATCAGATCGGGCGCGATGCAGTTCACCCGGATGTTCCGGTGCGCGAGTTCGAGTGCCATCGTCTTGGTGAACTCGACCATCGCCGCCTTGCATGCAGCGTAGACGCTGAAGCCGGGTGCGGCGCGCAGGGCCTCGGTGCTGGCTATGTTGACTATCGCACCCCCATCTTCGAGCAATTTGGCAGCCTCTTGCGTGGCGGCGAGCATCGAGGTGAAGTTTAGGTCCGTTACGCGCCGCCAATTGCCATCGGTCTGGTCGATGAAGGCGCGGGGACGGACCCCGCCGGCATTGTTCACCAATATGTCGACACGCCCCATTTCGGCGTAGGCAAAGCGGACCAGCGCGCGGGCTTGATCGGCCTGCATCATGTCGGCTGGGTGAAAGGCAGCGCGGCGCCCCAGCGCGCGGCTGGCGGCGGCGACGCGCTCGCCATTTTCCGCATCGATATCCCCGATCACCACATCAGATCCCAGTGCCGCGAGCGCGAGCGCTGCGCCTTCGCCGATGCCGTTGGCACCCGCAGTGATCACCGCGACCTTGCCCTTCAAGTCCATGTGCCTCTCCTTTTGCAGCCAAAGAGAAGCTCTGCACGACGGGCGCGCAAGCATTGGGCGCAAGCCATCACCCACTTGCTCGATTGGCGCTCGCCGCAGGAGACGGTGTCCAGCGGATCACGCTTGTGATGACCCTCTCAGTTCGCTGGACATATGTCCAGCCAAGCGACTAGCTGAAGATCGAGAGGATGCCATGACCAAGCTTTTCACACCGGAACAATTCGAAGCGCTCGATGCGTGGCTGACAGGCCATGTGCCAGTGCTGGGCGAAGGCGCGCTGGAGGCGAGTTTCGTCACCGGCGGGACGACCAATGTTGTGGTGAAGCTGACGCGCGGCGGGCATCGGGTCGTGTTGCGCAAGGCTCCGGCTATGGCCCCGCCCGCCAGCGCCAAATCGATTCAGCGCGAGGCTACGGTGCTCAAGGGGCTGGGCGGGTCGCGGGTGCCGCATCCGCGCTTCCACGGCTATTGCGACGACGCCTCCGTGGCGGGAGGGCCGTTTTATGTCATGGACATGGTGGATGGCTGGGCGGCCGATCTGGATCCCGTCACCAACCAGATGAGCTTCCGGGAGAATTTCATCGGCGGCGACCTCCATTATCTTGCTTATGCGATGGTCGACGGGATCATCGAGATGGCGAATTTCGATTACGCGGCGGCTGGCCTCGAAGGCTATGGCAAACCCGACAAGTTTCTGGAGCGGCAGGTCGATCGCTGGGGCAGCCAGCTGGCCAGCTATCCGACGCGCTATCCTGGTTTCGAGAGCCGCGATCTGCCGGGGCTGAGCTACATCGCCGATTGGCTGCGCGCCAATATACCCGGCACCGGTCGATCCGGGCTGATGCATGGCGATTATGGAATGAGCAACGTGATGTTCGCCAACCGGCCGCCAGCGCGGCTGGCGGCGATCATCGATTGGGAAACCTCGACGATCGGCGACCCGATGATGGACCTCGCCAGCTATGTCGGACAGCTGCGGCGCGGCAAGGGACCACAACCGGCGCGATCCTATCTCGATCCGGCCCTGTTTCCCTGGTTTGAGGACGCACTGGACTATTTCGGCGAGAAGACCGGTCGGGACGTCTCGTGCATCGATTACTACCAGATTCTCGCCAAATACCGGATGGCGTGCATCATCGAATATAAAGTCGCCGAAGCGGCTGTCGGACTGGCTCCGCCCGAAAAGGGCGTGCGGTTCGACGGGCTGGTCCGCGGCCTGCTCACCGAAGCCGAAACCCTCGCGCGCGCCGCTGGCTGACGCGCCCCCTTTTCAGGAGAATTTAAATGGATTTCACCGTCGACGCAGAGTTTCAGAAGAAGCTCGATTGGATGAAGGACTTTGTCGAGAACAAGGTTCGTCCTCTCGAATTCATCTACGATTATGACAAGGACGCGGCCTACGACATCGAGAATCTGGCGCTGCGCAAGGTGATCAAGCGCCTCCAGCAGGAGGTGAAGGATAATGGCATGTGGGCCGCGCATCTGCCCGAGCATCTGGGTGGCAACGGCTTCGGCGCAATCAAGCTGACTTACATGAACGAGATGTTTGGCACCTCCGCCTTTGGGCCAGTGGTGTTCGGATGCCAGGGGCCGGATACCGGCAATATGGAGATCCTCGCCATGTTCGGTACCGAGGAGCAGAAGGCGAAATATCTTCGCCCGGTGCTCGATGGCGACATGTTCTCGACCTTTGCAATGACCGAGCCGCAGGGCGGCTCCGACCCGACCAATTTGCGCTGCGTCGCGGTTCGCGATGGCGACGACTGGGTGATCACTGGCGACAAATGGTTCGCATCGAACGCCAACCATGCCGAATTCATGATCGTGATGACCGCCACCGATCCCGATGCCCCGCCGCACGGCCGGGCGACGATGTTCATCGTGCCGACCAAGTCCGAAGGGTTTGAGATCGTTCGCAACATCGGCTTCTGGAGTGACACGCCCAATGCCGGCGGCCATCCTTGGATCCGCTTCAACGGCGTGCGCGTGCCTGATACGGCGCGGCTCGGGCCGGTAGGGCAGGGCTTCAAGGTGGCGCAATCGCGCCTTGGCGGTGGGCGGCTTCATCATGCCCAGCGCACGATCGGATTGGTCAAGCATCTGATCGACATGATGGCCGAACGTGCGATCAGCCGCACCACGGGCGGTCAGCCGATCGCCACCAAGCAGGCGGTCCAGGCGATGATCGCCGAAAGCTATATCGAGTATGTCCAGTTCCGCTTGCTGGTTCTCTACACTGCCTGGATGTTTGACCAGCAGAAGGAGCATGGCGCCGAGGGCCGCAAGATGATCAGCGCGATCAAGGCGGCCATGGCGAAGATCGCGCAGGACGTAACGGTGCGCGCAGTCCATCTCCATGGCTCGCACGGCCTTTCGAACATCATGAACTTCGGCAAATATCTGGCGGTGGCGCTGCACGAGGGCGCGGCCGACGGCGTGACCGAACTGCATCTGGCCAACGTCTCGAAGCTATTGCTGCGCGAGTATAAGCCGCGCGAAGGCAGCAACCTGCCCAGCGAGACGATCTTCCTCAAAAAGGCGTGGGCCGAACAGCAGCTCAAGCCGATCCTCGACGAACTGGGCCTTACCTTCGAGGATGGCCGCGCGGAGACCGAGAAGAACATGCCGGTCGAGAAGTATAACCTGAAGCCCGTCTCGATCTGATGGATCTTGCGATCCAGTCGCCGGTCATGATCGCGGACAAGTCTGCGATCGTTACCGGCGACGGACAGCGTTCGCTCTAGGCGTCGCGGGCCTTTTCCGCGATGGCTTCGCGGTCGAACGCTTCCTTCCGGAACGACTGGTTCGCGTCGCGCGAAATATGGTGTTCGTGGTCGACCGCGTCGGCATAGGTCATGCCGTAATTCTCATCGATCAGCGTATTGAGGCGGCGGACGATGCGGGGGTCGTTGGCGGCGATCGCGTCGGCCAATCCAAGCGCGGTGGGCATCAAGTCTTCGGGTTCGACGACGCGATTTACCAGCCCCCATCGTTCGGCAGTGTCGGCGTCGATCGGATTGCCGCCGAGCGACATTTCCTTGGCGCGGCCGATGCCGATCAGGCGCGAGAGCAGGGCGGTCATACGGCCGCCGGGGATCACACCGACACGGGCATGGGTATCGGCGAACTTCGCGCCGCGCGCGGCGATCCGGATGTCGCAGCACATCGCCAATTCGAGCCCGCCGGTGATCGCGAACCCGTTGACCGCGGCGATTACAGGGCGGTCGAATGCGGCCATGCCGAAGCGGCGATGACCGGCACCGTGCGCTTCGTCCGCCGATTGCAGGCTGGATTGGCCGCTGGACAGTTCCTTGAGGTCCATGCCCGCGCAAAAGGCACGGCCATTGCCGGTCAGGATCGCGACGCGCGTTTCGCCGGGCATGTTCGCGAAAGCATCGGTCAGGCCTTTCGACAGCGCGCGCGACATGGCGTTGAGCGCGTCCGGGCGATTGAGAGTGACGATGCTGACCGGACCGCGATGTTCGACCAATACAGGGTTTTCGTCGCTCATGCCGGCTCCAGGAGATTTTCGCGGATCGCCGCGACGGTTTCGGGGGACAGGCCGAGCCAGGACCAATAGGCATCGGTATTTCCATGGCGTGCGTCGATCGCGGCGAACATGGCGTCGAGATAATCGGGGGTGACCAGCAGCATCGGGTCCCAGATCGATGGATCCACATCGTCGCGACCGATATGGCTCAGGAAGCGCGCCCGGGCGGCTTCGATGCTGTCGTTGCTAAGCAGATAATCTGCGAGGATGTCTTCGCGCGACACGCCGAGCAGATCATGAAGCAAGGCGGCAAACGCGCCGGTGCGGTCCTTGCCCCCCGCGCAGTGGAACAACAGCGGAAATTCGCCCTCGGCCAGTGCCATGAACATCGAGCGAAAGGCTTCCGCCTGATCGAACGGCAGGCCGCCGTAGAGCGCCAGCATGCTACCGCGCAGGCGTTCGCTGCTGACATCGGTGCGCGCGACGATCGAGGGAAGGTCTGCGCCGCTATAGCTATAATCGCGGTGGAGGCGGCGCACTGTGCCCCATGCTCGTGACGGGCGATTGCTCCGCTCGCCCGACGTCCGCAGATCGTAAATTAGCTTGAGGCCCAGCGCTTCGAGATCGAGAATATCGGCGTCGGTGATTTTGGTCAGTTCGCCAGAGCGATAGATGCGGCCCCATCGAACCGCGCGACGGAAGCGGGTGGCATAACCGCCTGCATCGCGGAAGTTGGTCGCGCGCTGAAGCTGGATCTGGCGCATCAATTGATCGCGGGGCTGAAGCCGCCGTCCATCCGGATATTCGCGCCGGTGACGTGATCGGCCAGGGGGCTCGCCAGCCACGCTGCCATTGCTGCGACGCCCTTGAGCGGAGCGAGGCCCGCGACCGGCTGGCGACCATGGCGGTCGATCAACCCGGCGGCGTCTTCGAGCGCATAAGCCGGGGTGTGGATCAGACCGGGCGAAAGCGTGTTCACGGTGATCCCGGTCCCCGAAAACGCCTTGGCGAGACCTAGGCTCATATTGGCGATCGCCGCCTTGGCCGAGGCATAGGATTGCGGAACGGCTGCGGGGGTGAGTGCATCGGCGCTCGCGATCTGGATGATGCGGCCCCAGCCGGATTCCTTGAGCATCGGCGCGACGCGGTGGATCATGCGGACGCCGGGTAACGTCAGTGCGCGATAGGCCGCTGCCCAGTCGCCGTCCGGAAGGCCGCGTCCGATGGTGGGACTGTAGCCGAGCGCGTTGACGAGAATATCTATCCCGCCGAGCGCATCCGCCGCGGCGTGGACGCATGCATCTGCCGCTGCGTCGTCGGTCAGGTCGCCGAGTGCCAGCACGGCAATCCCCCCGGCATCGCGGATCGACTGGGCCACCGCTTTCGCGCGCGCGAGGTCCCGACCGCCGATTGCGACGACGACCCCTTCCGCCGCCAGGGTTCGTGCGATTTCGGCCCCAAGGCCGGAAGTCGCGCCGGTCACCAGCGCTCTTTTACCCGTCAGTGCCAGGTCCATCGCCTTTGCTCCTCTCCAGCCTTCAGTGCCGGTTGGCAGCGCGGATCGCCAGCGGCTTTGGGCAAAGCATCGCATGGGTGCTGGGTGTGGGATTGCCTCGGCGCGGGCGAGCGGGAATGGTTGTTGGGCAAGGGAGAGCATGATGGTGCAAACATTTAGGGTTGCGTGGACCGAAGGCGAGATTGACGCGCTCAAGCGCCGTCTTGCCGATTGCCCGTTGCCCCCGGCGCCCGATGGGGCGGGCTGGGCGCTTGGATGCGATCGTGATTTCCTGGAGCGGTTTCGCGCGCATTGGCTGAACGACTATGACTGGCACGCCGCGATGGCCGACCTAAACCGCTATCCACAATTCATCGCCGAAATCGACGGACAGGCGATCCATTTTGTCCATCTCGAGAGCAAGACAGCCAATCCGCGCCCGCTGATCCTGACGCATGGCTGGCCGGGGTCATATTACGAGTTTTGGGGCGTGATCGAGCGGCTGAGCGACGCGGGCTTCGATCTCGTGATCCCCAGCCTGCCAGGCTATGGTTTCAGCGGAAAGCCGAGCCAGCCGATCGGGCCGACCGGGACAGCGGTGCTCTGGCACAAGCTGATGGTCAATGTGCTGGGCTATCCCGAATATCTCGCCCAAGGGGGAGATTGGGGCAGTCTCGTCACCGGGCAGATCGGCCTGAATCATGCCGGGCGGGGGGTGCGTGGCATCCACCTCAACATGGCCGGACTGCGCAGCGCCGAGCCCCCGCAGAACGATGCCGAGATGGCATGGACGCAGATCGGCGCGGGCAAGCAGCAGATGCTTGGCGGCTATGCTTCGGTGCAGATGATGAAGCCGCTGTCGATCGGCTGGCTGGCGGCGGGCAATCCACTGGGCCAGGCTGCGTGGATCCTCGAGCGCTTCCACGACTGGGCAGACCTGCGCGAGGGCGACATCGAGAGCGTGTTCGGGATGGATCATCTGATCACCAACGCGATGCTCTATGTGATGACCGATAGCTTCGCTTCGTCGGCATGGTTCTATCACGGACTGATCCGTGAAGGCCGGATTACGCTCAAGCCGGGTGAGCGGTGCGAGACCCCCACCGGGTTTGCGGCGTTTCCCGACCAGCTTCAACCACCCCCGCCACGCAGCCGGATCGATCTGTGCTTCAACCTGATGCACTGGAGCGAGCCAGCAAAGGGCGGGCATTTCGCGGCGATGGAGCAGCCTGCTGCATTCGCTGAAGACATTATCCAATGGGCAGAGAAAGTATGGCCAGCATGACCGACGAAATTCCCGAGGGCTACACCTACGCTCCGTCCCCCAGCGCATTCCCGAATCATGTCGGGCGGATCTTTCACAAGACCGTCGAGGTACCCGGCGGCGAGCCGGAAAAATGGGTCGCGCTCTATGTCGCGGATCACCACGTCAACAGCTGGGGCATGGCGCATGGCGGGTTGATCGCGTTCCTTGCCGAAGTCGCGACCGCGTCGGCGGCGTGGGATCCTGCCGGCCCGCCGGTGGTCACGATCTCGCTGAACACGCAATTCCTGCGCGCGCCGAAGCTGGGCCAATTGCTCGAAATGCGCGCGCAGGCGTCACGGCGAACCCGCAGCCTGGTCTTTGTCGACGCGCAGGCGTTTGCCGGCGGCGAGCTTCAGTTCACGGCGACTGCGGTGAACAAGGTGATCGGCGGCTAGCCCAGCGCGGCGATCACCGCTTCGGCGGTGGTGATCCGCGCGATCATGCGGAGCTGCTGTTCGACGATAACCTTATGCGTGTGCGGATCGGCGCCGGCGGTGCAGTCTTCGGGGATCACGACGTGGTAGCCGAGATCCACCGCCGTCATCGTGTTTCCCGGCATCGCGATATTGGTGGAGACGCCGGTCAGCACGACGGTCGCGATATCCATCCGCCGCAGCGTCGCGTCGAGATTGGTGCCGTTGAAAGCGATCAGGCCCGCGGGACGATCGAGCACGATATCTTCCGCATGCGGCACCAGCTGCGGCACATAAGCGGCTTCCGGGCTGCCGACCTTCATCTTGCCGTGCTTGAGCGTGAGCGCGTTGATCAGCGAATTTGGCTTGATATCCGCCAGGTCGCGGCGGTGGATCACGGGCGCATGAATAACCGGCAGGCCATGTGCCCGAAAGGCGGCGGCGAGGGTGGCGATGCGATCCAGAATGCCGCGTTCGGCGACCTGCTGGGCCAGTTGCGGGAAGCCGCTGTACGCGGCATCGACCACGCCAAGCTGGCATTCGTTGACGATCAGCGCGGCGCGCCCCTCGATCTTCAGTTCACTTGCCATGCCACTCTCCTTTCGTGTGGCTTAGCGCAGTGTCGATCGGGCTTCGCGCACATACCTGATCAAATCCGGCACGCTTGCAGGCATGCCCTGGAGTGCGCACAGATGAGCGAATGGAAGTCATCAAATCGGCTGGCATACTGGCCCCCTATCGCGGCGTGAAACCGCCCGCGCCGACATGGTTCGACCGGGCTCTGGCGCAGGTTCCGGAACGATCGAGCTTCGATGTGGACGGCGTCGAGATCGAACTGCTCACCTGGGGACAGGTTGGTAAGCCCGGCTTGCTGTTCCTCCACGGTGACAGCGCGCATGCCGATTGGTGGGCGTTCATCGCGCCATTTTTTGCCGAGGAATGGCGCTGTGCCGCGATTTCGTGGAGCGGGATGGGGAGCTCGGGGCGACGCGCTACTTACACCTTCGGAGAGTGGGCGAGCGAAGCCATCGCGGCGATCGACGCGGCCCAGCTTGATGAGGATGGAAAGGGTGTCATGATCGTCGCGCACTCGCTGGGCGGCTATCCGGCGCTGATCGCGGGGGAACGCATCGAGCGGGTGCGCGGGATCGTTGCACTCGACAGCGCGATCATTCCCAAGGCACTGATGGCAGATGTGCCGCGCCCGGTGCCGCGCCCGCACCGTGTCTATACCAGCCCGGAAGAAGCGCTGGCCCGGTTCCGGTTCATGCCACCCACCGTGGGTGACCAGCATTACGCTATCGATCATATCGCCCGGACAGGGATGACCCAGGTCGAGGGCGGCTGGCAGTGGCGTTTCGACCCAGAGATCTGGCGCGATATCGAGACGAGAAGTGGCGATCTTCTCTCTGATTTGCCGCGCAAAGCGCGCTGCCCGCTGGCGTTGATCGTCGGCGAAGCTTCCGAACTGATCCGCGACGAGATCGCGACCTATATGCGCGGCATTTACCCTGAGGGCACGCCGTTTATCGGCATCCCGGAAGCGGGACATCACATCATGGCGGACCAGCCGCTTGCGCTCGTTGCAGCGCTACGCTCGTGCTTCGCGTATTGGCCGGAAAGGAAAGCGCAATGAAGCTGAAGGGCAAAAAATTCGTCATCACCGGATCTGCAACCGGCATGGGGGCGGCGACCACCGCGGCGTTCGTGCGCGAAGGGGCGGACGTGATCGGCTTTTATCGTAGCCGGGGATTCGAGGCGCTCGCCGAGCGATTGCAGGACGAACCCGGCAGTGCGCATTTCGTAAAGGTCGATGTGTCGGAAAAGGGCGAGGTTGATCCCGCGATGGCGGCTGCGGCCGAGCGGCTGGGTGGGCTCGACGGTCTGGTCCATGCCGCAGCGGTGTGTCCGACCACCGCGGCGGAAGATATTTCCATCGAGCAGATGATGGAGGTGCTGCGCGTCAATGTCGGCGGCACCATGCTGACCAATCAGGCGGTGTTGCCGTTCCTCAAGGCCAATGGGGGCGGGCGCATCCTCAATTTCGCATCGTCCACCGGCGCGACCGGTTCGGCGATCAAGGCCGATTATGCTGCGTCGAAGGGCGCGGTGCTGGCATGGAGCCGCTCGATCGCGAATGCCTGGGCGAAGCATAATGTGACCGTCAACATGATCTGCCCGGTGATCAGCACCGACATGTATCAGGCGACGCGCGACGCGATGACGCCCGAACAACTCGCCGCGCACGATGCATCGCTGGCGACGGCGATCCCGCTGGGCGGCAAGTTCGGCGATCCGGATCGCGATTTCGCGCCCGTCGCGGTGTTCCTTGCCGGCGACGGCGCGCGCTTCATGACGGGACAGATGTTCTCGGTCGATGGCGGCGTATTGATGGCGCGCTAGCAGGCGAGCTTCGGCACGTTCGCATATTGCGCGCTCAGGCCCTGAACCGCGCGATAGGCCATGTGGACGGCATCGCCGATGCGGCCAACCTGCTGGCTGTCGCCCACCACGCTGACGGTGACGCCTGCATCGCGTAGCGCTTCGGCGAGTTGATCGGCGGGGCGGCGACCCTGGGCGAGCAGGAGGCGGTCGGCCTCTATTTCAGCCACGGTGCCGTCAGTTTCGATCATGACCTTGCCGTTCGCCACGCTGCGGACATGGCTGTTGTCGAGGACCGTGATCAGCGGGTTTTCGTGGAGGCGGCGAAGCAGGCCCATGCGATAGACCCAGTCGGCGGAGCGAGCGAGCTTGTCCGCCGGTGAGCGGCTGACGAGGGTGACGCGGATACCGTGATGCGCGCAGAATTCCGCGGTCTCACAACCGGTCTCCCCGCCGCCATAGACGATCGCGTGCGCCCCTTCGGCGAGCCCGAGGTCGCGCTCGCGCATCAGCAGGTCATAGGCGTCCATGACGATGGGGTCGTCGCTTCCTTCGATGGGCAGGTCGATGCGGCGGGTGCCCGCTGCGAGAATCGCGACGTCGGGTTTGAGCGCCAGAATGTCGGCGAGCTGCGCTTCCTTGCCGAAATGGCGGATGACTGCGCTTTCCGACAGGCGATTGCCGAGATAATCGGAATACCAGAACAACTTTTCTTTGCCGGGCGGCGTGGCCGAGGCGATGATGCCGCCGCCGGTGAAGCTGCGGGTCTCGAAGATATGCGTCTCGAAGCCGCTCTGCTGGAGCAGCAGCGCGGCAGAAGCGCCGCCTGGACCTGCCCCGATAACCACAGCGCGCTTGCCAGTGCCCATGTCGGATGGGATCGGCGGATCGAGTTCGGTGCCGGTGCGCGGATTTTCTGCGCAGCCGACCTGAACGCGCCCGGGATGGGGGCTGATGCACCAGTTGCACGAGGTGCAGGGGCGGATCAGGTCGCGGCGTCCGGCCTTTGCCTTGTTCGCCCATTCGGGGTCGGTCAGCATCGGGCGGCCCAGCGCGATCAGGTCAACGTCACCGTCCGCGATCGCCTTGTCGCCCGTCTCGGGCCAGCGGATCTGGCCTACGGCGATGACGGGTACGCCGGCTGCCTTGCGGATGCGGGCCGCATAGGGGATGCGCCAGCCTTCGGGCGTGGACATCGGCTCGACCACTTTCTCGAACGCGGTGCCGACACCCCAGCCGGTCGAGATGTGGAGTGCGTCGGCACCCGCTTCGACCAGACGGGGGGCAATGATTTCCATGTCGTCGATAGTCAGGCCGCCCGTGCGGAACTCGTCGGCGGAGAGGCGATAGACCAGGGGCCGATCGCCTATCGCGTCGCGAACCGAGCGAATGACGGCAAGCGGGAAGGCGAGGCGGCGCTCGGGGTCTCCGCCCCAGGCGTCGTCCCGCTTGTTGCCCAGCGGCGAGATGAACTGGGTTAGCAGATAGCCGTGCGCGCCGTGCAGCTCGACGCCGTCATAGCCAGCCTCGATCGCGAGTGCGGCGGTGTTGCCGAACGAGGCGACCATTTTCACGACTTCATCGGCGGTGAGGCCGCGGCAGTTCATCTTGGCCGGATCGCGCTTGGAGAAGATGTCGCTCGGTCCCACCGGCATGCCGCCGGGCAGCACCTTTGGATTCGCATATTGGCCGCCATGCTGGATCTGCATGAAGATCTTCGCGCCGGCTTCGTGGATCGTGCGGACAAGGCGGCGATGACCGTCGAGATTCTTGCGGTTGTCGAGCGTCAGCTGATATTCGTGCGCTCGGCCCGTGTCGGGATCGACACAGGTATATTCGACCACGATCAGACCCATCCCGCCCAGCGCGCGCTCGCGATAGAAAGCGATCATCGCGGGGGTAACTTCGCCGTTCAGGCCGCCGAGCTCGGTCGACATCGGGGCCATCACCAGCCTGTTGCGCAGCTCCACATCGCGGATCCGGAAGGGCGAGAACAGGTGGTGATAGGCCGTCGACATGGTCATGCCCGCTGGTTGAAGCGACGGCCGACCAGGGCCGATGCGATGTTGGTCTTTTGCACGTCGGTGGTGCCGCCGGCGATGCCCCATGCATAGCTGTCGCGGACGCGCTGCTCCATGCGATATTCCTTCGAATAGCCATAGCCGCCCATGATCTGCAGGCCCTTGGAAGCCACCTCGACAACCATCTCGTTCGAGAAGCATTTCGCGACCGAGGATTCCATGATCGAAGGCAGGCCCTGGCTGGCATTCACCGCGGCGCGATAGATCAGCAGGCGCGATGCCTCGACCTTCATCTGCATTTCGGCGAGCTTCATCTGGATCGCCTGGAAATCCACGATCGGCTTGCCGAACTGGGTGCGCTCCTGCGCATATTCGGTGGCTTCCTCCAGCGCCGCAGCGGCGATGCCGAGGCCCATCGTGGCGTTGCCGCAACGCTCGAGGCTGAACGCGGTCATCAGCTTGGCGAAGCCACCCTTGGGGACGATCAGATTGTCCTTCGGCACGCGGACTTCGTCGAGGAAGATGTCGGCCGAAGGAATGCCGCGAAAGCCCATCAATTGCTCCGGACGACCGAAGCTGAGCCCTGCGCGCTCCTTCTCGACCAGCACCGCGCCGATGCCCTTGGCGCCGAGTTCGCCATCGAAGCGGCAATAGACGATATAGACGTCGGAATGCCCGCCGCCCGAGCACCAGCGCTTCTGCCCGGAGATGACGATTTCGTCGCCGTCATAACGCGCGGCGGTAGTGAGATCGGTGAGCGCGGTGCCGGCCGAGGGCTCGGACATCGAGACCGCAACGATCTTCTCGCCCTTGATCACTTCGGGAAGGATGCGGGCTTTGAGGCTCTCGCTCGCGAAATGCTCGACGGTGCGCACCGGGCCGGTCGCGCTTTCGAAGATCGGCCAGGCGACGGCGGGAGAGATCATCGCGAACTGTTCGAGGACTACCAGCGCTTCGAGATGACCCAGGCCCAGGCCGCCATATTGCTCCGGCAGGTTGATGCCGAGAAAGCCCATCTCGCCATAGCGTTTGCGCATCGCGTCGGGCAGCGGCATCGCCTTTTCTTCCATCTCGCGCGAGAGGTCCATCAGCTCGGTACGGGCGAACTTGCGCGCGGTTTCCTGGAGGTCGCGCTGCGTATCAGTAAGCTGGAAATCCATGTGTTCAGGCTTTCGTTTCGATGACGGCGTCAAGCGCCACGACACCAGTGGTGCGGACGACGAGCGGGTTCACTTCAATGGTGGCAATCTGGTCGGCATGCTGGACCGCGAGGATCGAAAGACCCGATACGGCCTTTGCCAGCGCCTCGATGTCGTGGCGGGGCGAGCCGCGCCAGCCGGTGAGGAGCGGCGCGGTCTTGAGCTTGCCGATCATCTCCAGGACCTGGGCTTCGCTGACCGGGGCCAGTGCGCATACGGTGTCCTTGAGCAGCTCGACGAGCGTACCGCCGAGGCCGAAGGTGACGACCGGGCCAAAGGCTTCGTCATGGTGGATGCCGACGATCGTCTCGACGCCGCCCTTCACCATTTCGGAGATGAGATAGCCGTCGATCTTCGCATCGGGCAGCTGTTGTGGGATGCTTGCCGCCATCTTCGCCACCGCATCGCGGACCGCTTCCGCTGAGGCGAGGCCGAGCGCGACGCCGCCATATTCGGTCTTGTGCAGGATGTCCGCGGAAACCACCTTCACGACGACCGGGAAGCCGATCTCGGACGCGCGTTGCGCTGCGTCTTCTGGCGAAGTGGCAAGCGCTTCCTTGGGAGACGGCACGCCCGCGTCGGCGAGCAGCGCCTTCGCCTGCGCTTCGTTAAGCTTGCCTTCGATTGCCAGCGGCGCGGCGGCGGGGAGCGTCAGGGGCTCGGGCGCAGGCTGGGCGAAGGTTTCGCGATACTTGGCCAGTGCGGAGAGCGCGGCGATCCCGCGCGAGGGATCCTCGAACGCCAGCAGGCCCTTGGCATCATATTCGCGAACCATTTCCGGATCCGCGGTGACCGAGACGAACACCAGCTGCTCAGGCGCGCGGGAATGCGCGTTGGCGATCGCCTGTTGCAGCGGGCGTGCCATTGATGGTGCCGCGCCGGCGATGCCGAGGAAGATCAACGTGGCGTCGAATGCTTCGCTTGCGAACACCGCGTCGAGGGTTTTCTCCATGATGTCGTGATTGGTCGTAACCAGCCCGGTCATGTCGATCGGATTGGCGGGCGAGCAATGCGGCACCAGTGCCTTGAGCGCAGCCTGGGTATCGGCGGGAACCTGGCCCATTTCGAGCCCGGCATCGCTGACGAAATCGGCGCATTGCACGCCGACTCCGCCCGAGATGCTGATCACGCCGACGCGCGGGCCCTTGGGCAGCACGCCCTTCGACAAGGCATAAGCGATGTCGAGCATCTCGTCGGTCGTGCGGGCGCGGTGGACGCCGTAATGATCGAACACTGCGTCATAGACGCTGTCTTCGCCAGTGAGCGAGGCAGTGTGGCTGGCTGCGGCGGCGCTACCCTCGGCGGTGCGGCCGACTTTCATCATCACTACCGGCTTGCAGGCGCGGCGGGCGCGGTCGAGCGCGGCGATCAGCTTCCGGCTGTCACGCAGACCCTCGATATAAGCGAGCAGGATTTCGCTCTCTTCCTGGCCTGCCATCCAGTGGAGCGCATCGCCGATATCGACATCGGCTTCGTTGCCGGTCGTGACCCACTGGCTGATGCCGAGCCCGCGCCGGAACAAATGCTTCATCAGATAGCCGCCATAGCCGCCACTCTGACTGGCGACGGCGATCTTGCCGGGAGCGGGGACGCCTTCCTCCAGCGCCGATGCAAAGGTGCCATAGAAGCGGGCATGGGTGTTCATCAGCCCCATGCAATTGGGACCTAGAATACGCAGACCCGCAGCGCGCGCGGTGGCGACGATCCGGTCCTGCTTGGCTTGTCCTTCTTCGCCGCTTTCGGAGAAGCCCGCGCCATATAGCACCGCGGAGCGAACGCCCATGGCGATGCAGTCCTCGATGGTCTGCTGGGTTACGTCCGCGCCGATCGCAAGCAATGCGCAATCGACGGGCCCCGGCACGTCGCTGATCGACGGATAGGCGGTGAGGCCCTGTATCTCCGTACGGCCCGGATTGACCGGATAGATGGGGCCGTCAAACCCGGCTTCGAGCAAATATTGGATCGGGCGGCCACCGAAGCGCCGCTGGTCGCTCGATGCTCCGATAACCGCGATCGATCGCGGCGCGAAAAGCGCGGTGAGGTTCTCGGACGCGAGGTCCGCCTGGGATTCTGAAATCATCGTAGCCATGTAGCCGAGCCTTTGACGCGAACCCGCCTAGCTTCCAACCGGCTGCGGGAATCGAACACATCCATGCTAAGCCCTTCAACGGGCAGCGAACTGGTGTACGCCCCGATTGGTACGGGATACATCCTGCTTCGACTTTGGCGAGGAAGTGCGCAGTTAAGCTGTGTCTTGCGCCCAGAATTTGACAGGGGTTGGATGTCCGATTTCGTTCTTCGGCAGGAGCATGGCGACATTGTCGTCTTCACGCTCAATGCACCACAGACGCGCAACGCGATCTCGCTCGAGATGCGCGAGCAATTACTTGGCTATCTCAAAGAGGCGACGAACTCGCCAACGATCCGCGCGATTGTTCTAACCGGGGCGGAGGGTAATTTCTGTTCGGGTGGCGCGTTGCAGCCGATCAACGGCCAGGCTGCGCTCAAGCCCGATGCCCAGCGGACACGGCGCAACATTGCGATGCTGCAAGACATTGTGCGCATCCTGAGCGCGGGACCAAAGCCGACGATCGCTGCCGTCGAAGGCTATGCTTATGGTGCCGGTTTATCGCTTGCGGCCGCATGCGATGTGCTGGTTGCGGGAGACACGGCGCGCTTCTGTGCATCGTTCGGCAAGATCGGATTGATGGCCGATGCAGGTTTGATCTGGTCGCTGCCGCAGCGGGTAGGGCCGGCCAAGGCGCGCGAGATCATGCTCACCGGGCGGGTCGTTGATGCTGCCCAGGCAGGCGAGATAGGGTTGGCGAACCATGTTGTCCCGGCCGGTGGCGCATTGGAAGAGGCGAAGGCGATTGCCAATGGCTTTGCCAATATCGCCCCGCTCGCTATCGCATCGATGAAGCGCGTGCTGGCGCGCGGGCCAAATTCGCTCGAAGACGTGCTTCATGCCGAGAGCGACGCCCAGCCGGTGCTGACGCTCAGCCAAGATTATGTCGAGGGCCGCGCCGCGTTCAAGGAACGCCGCGCGCCGGTCTTCCGCGGAGCCTGACCATGGATTTGACGATCCCTCCCGAGGCAGAGAAATTGCAGCAGGAAATGCGTGCGTTTCTGCGTGACGAGTTGCCGCCCGAATTGGCGCAGGCGACGCTTTATGGCCGAAAGCTCTCCAAGGACGATCATCAGCGCTGGCAGCGCATTCTCGAAGCCAAGGGATGGCTCACGCCGAGCTGGCCGACCGAATATGGCGGCACCGGCTGGGGCCCGCTCGAGCGGTTCCTGTGGGACGAGGAATCGGCGCTGGCGGGTGCGCCGCGTGCCAACATTCCGTCGCTTGACCTGCTGGGCCCGGTAATCGTCGAATTCGGCACCGAGGCGCAGAAGGCGGAATTCCTGCCGCGCATCCTGTCTGGCGAGGATTGGTGGTGTCAGGGGTTCTCGGAGCCGCAGGCCGGTTCCGATCTCGCGGCGCTTCAGATGCGCGCGGTTCGCGACGGCGATGACTATGTCGTCAACGGCACCAAGCTGTGGACCAGCTGGGCGCACATGGCGAACAAGATCTTCTGCCTCGTCCGCACCTCCACCGATGGTCCGAAACAGGCCGGCATCTCGTTCCTGCTTATCGATATGGAGCAGCCGGGCATCGAGGTTACGCCGATTTACACGCTGGGCGGGATGCTCGCGGTCAATCAGGTGCGGATCGAGGACGTGCGCGTTCCGGTGACGAATCTGCTCGGCAACGAAGGCGATGCGTGGAACATTACCAAATTCCTGCTGGGGCATGAGCGGCTGGTGGGTGCCGGGATCGGGCCCAGCCTGGCGCTGGCGCGGCAATTGCGCGCGGGATTGGATCGCGAAGGCGCGGACGGTCAGCCGATCGGCAATGATCCGATCCTGAGCCAGCGCGTCGCCGAGGTCGAGACCGACCTGATGGCATTGCGGTACACCGCCTATCGCGTGCTGGCTGACGAACTTTCGGGCAAGGCTCCGGGGGCCGAGGTTTCGGTGCTCAAGATCCGCGGCGGAGAGATCCAGCAAGCGCTCACCGAACTGCTGATGGAGGTGGGCGAGATCCAGTCGCTCGCGCATCCCTATACGCTGCCCGATGGCGTTCTTCCCTTCGAGACGGCGAATATGAGCCAGCAATATTTCGATCGGCGCAAGCTGACCATCTATGGCGGCAGCTCCGAGATCCAGCGCAATATCATTGCGCGCCGGTTGCTGAACGTCTGAGGGCCGGGAACAATGGATTTCACCTACGACGACAACCAGCAGATGCTGCATGACAGTGTCGACCGGTTCCTGACCGACAAATATGACCTGCTGACCCGCGCGAAGCTTCTCGACGATGCCGAGGGGCAGACGAAGCTGTGGCGCGAGATGGCGGAACTCGGCTGGATCGGCGCGGCGTTTCCCGAAGCGGCGGGCGGCTATTCGTCCTCGCCGGTGGATGCAATGATCGTGATGGAGCGGTTCGGCCGCCATCTCGTCACCGCGCCCTATCTGATGACCGCGATCGTGTGCGGAAGATTGCTCGTCGCGGCCGGCCGCACCGATCTGATCGAACAGGTGATTGCGGGTGAGATGCGGATCGCGCTGGCTGCGGGATCGACGCACGTGCTGCGCAGCCCGGAGCATCACAGTTTTACTGCCGAACCTGAGGGTGGCGGCTGGGTACTAAACGGGCGGATGCCGGTAGTGATCGGCGGCGACAGCGCGGATCGACTGATCGTCGCGGCGCGCACTTCGGGCATCAATGGCGACCGTGACGGAATCACGCTGTTTCTTGTCGATGCGGGCAGTGTTGCGCGACGCAGCTTCCGGATGATCGACGCGCATGGTGCCGCGGAAGTGGTGATCAACGGCCTGACGCTTGGTGCGGACGCAGTGCTCGGCGAGATCGGCGGCGGGGTGCCGCTGGTCGATCTGGCGCTGGATCACGGCATTGCCGGGGCCTGCGGCGAAGCATTGGGCTCGATGAGCTACCTGGTGCCGACGACCGCCGAATATACGCGCACGCGCCAGCAATATGGCGCGCCGCTCGCCAAGTTTCAGGTGCTCCAGCATCGCATGGCGGACATGTATATCCAGACCGAAACCGCGCGTTCGATGGCCTATGTCGCGTCGTTGTCGCTCGATGCCGAACCCGCCCAACGCGCCCGCACACTGTCTGCTGCCAAGGCACAGATCGGCAAGTCCGGCAAATATGTCGGCTATCAGGCGGTCCAGCTGCACGGCGGCATGGGCGTCTCTGAGGAGCTGGACATCGGGCACCATTATATCCGCCTCACGACGCTGAACCAGTTGTTCGGCGACATGGCTTTCCACCTGCGCCGCTTTGCCGCGGCAGGAGTTGACGCATGACCTTCGATTACAGCCGCTACGACAAGCTTCGGGTCGAGCTGGACGGCGCCGTGCTGCGCCTGACGCTCAACAATCCCGAGAAGCGCAACATCATCGACGATCCCGTCAATGCGCAGCTTTCGGACGTGTATAACGACGCGACGTTCGACGATCGGGTGCGCTGCGTGGTGCTGTCGGGCGAAGGAAAGTCGTTCTGCGGGGGCGGCGATTTCGCGCAGATGAAGCGTAAGGTCGATGATCCCGGACTGTTCTTCAAGGGTATCTGGAACTCGCGCCGGCTGGTCTACACCGTGCTCGATTGCCCCAAGCCGACCGTCGCCAAGCTGCACGGCCATGCGATGGGATTGGGTGCGACCTTACCGTTGTTGTGCGATTTCGTCGTAGCGGTGGATGATACCAAGATCGCCGATCCGCACGTCAATATCGGGCTGGTCGCCGGAGACGGCGGCGCGCTGGTCTGGCCGCAGATGATGGGATACGCGAAGGCTCGCAAGTTCCTCATGCTGGGTGAGCCGATTACCGGCAAGGAAGCGTCCGAGCTGGGTCTGATCGCCGAATCCGCGCCGACCTATGAAGAGATGGATGCGATTGGCGAGCGCTGGGTCGAGAAGCTTGCCAATGGCGCCAGCCAGGCAATCTACGGCACCAAGATGACGATCAACCAGCCGCTGCGCCAACTCGCCCATGCGATGATGGATACCGGCATGGCCTATGAGGGTCTGTCGAACATCAGCAAGGACCACGCCGAAGCGATCGATGCGATCGGCGAGAAGCGCAAACCGACCTTCATAGGGGACTGAGAACGTGGCGGGCGCGTTCACCGGCTATAGGCGGCGCGTCCGGATCGTGCCCCAGATCGGCCGGGTCGATGTCGACATGGAGGACGACGCCCACTGCTTTGGCGTGACGCTCACCCATGACGGCACGACGATCCTGGCAGTCGAGACGAGCGCGCCACGCTATCCATGGACGACCTGTCCGGCAGCGGGCGTGTTCCTCGCGTCGAAAATGACCGGCGTGCTGCTCGCCGATGCCGCGGATGTGCAGAACCAGCGCGACCATTGCACGCATATGTACGACCTGTTCGTCCTTGCTGCGCGGCACGCGCCGGATCATGCGCCGACCGTCTATGATATTCGCGTGTCGGACCCCGTCGACGGTGGCGGGGCCGCTGGTATCCGCCTGGCGGAGATCGACCTGAATGGCGAAACCATATTGCGCTGGCGGCTTGGCGATCCGACCGGCGTTGACGGGATTGCCGGAGGCAATTTGCGCGAACTGGATGCGTGGACGCGGACCCTCACCGACGATCTTCAGGAGGCTGGGCGGATGCTGCGGCGTGGCGCGTTGGTCTCGGGCACGCGCTTTTTCGACTTCCCGGTGGGTGCTGCGGCGGGCGCCATGACCCAGATGATCGGTGCCTGCTTCACCTATCAACCCGGACGTGCCGACACGGCGTTGCGTGTTGCGGATACGATCCGGGATTTTTCGAACGAACCAGAAAAAATGCTGACCGGAGAGAGCGATGACCGACATATTGAAGGGGCTGCGAGTCCTTGATCTGGGAGCGGGGCAGGCCGCTTCGGTCGCCGGGCTCTTGCTTGCGCAAAGTGGCGCAACGGTCATCAAGCTCGACCGGGACGATGCGAAACTGAGCAAGGTTCAGGACGCGCTTTGGAACCGGTACAAGCAGCGCGAACCGTTCGATCCGGCAACGCTCGATACGCGTATCGCGGCTGCCGATGCGCTCATCCATGATTTCATTCCCGACGAAGCCGCGACGCTGGGGCTGGATGCGGCAAGCCTGTCGACGCGGTTTCCTACCTTGATACATGTCGCCATCGGTGGTTGGCCGGCGGGGCATCCCCATGCGAACCGGCCGGTCAGCGATGCGATGGTGCTGGCGGAAGCGGGGTTGCTCGACGAGCAGAAAGCGGTCGGACGCGAGGGACCGATCTGGCTGCGCTTCCCGCTGGGGAGCGCACATGCCGCCTATCTCGCGGCGATCGGCGTGCTCGCGCGCCTCTATGCGCTACGGCGCACCGGCAAAGGCGGGCCGGTGCACACCAGCCTGTTGCAGGGTGCACTGATCCCGACCGGCTTGCTGTGGCACCGGGCCGATAATCCCACGCCGGCCTTACGCTTCGGCTTTCCCAAGGATGCGGGCGCGACGCTGTTTGAATGCGCGGATGGACTGTGGATGCACACGATGGGCCAGCCGGTAAAGGCACCCTCGGTAGCGCAGGCGCTGGCCGAGATGGATCCGGTGCGGCGTGGCGAGCTCAACGCCAAATATGCCGGGGCCGTCATCAAATATATCGAGGATCGCGGTTCGATCGAGGCGATTTTCAAGACTCGGCCGCGCCAGCAATGGCTGGATGAGCTTTGGGCTGCGGACGTGCCGGTGCAGCCGGTATTGCCGATGGGCGAACTCTATTTCGACGAACAGGCGGCGGCGAACGATTATGTCGTCGACGTCGAGGATCCCCGGTTCGGAACCACCCGCCAGCCGGGGGCGCCGATGCAGGTCGGCACCGGAGGCCCGTTGCGCGCGCCGGTGGTCGCCCCACGGGAAATGGCCTCGCCGCTCGATGGCGTGAAGATTCTCGACTTCGGCAATTTCCTTGCTGGCCCGCTGGCGCCGCAGTTGATGGCGGATATGGGTGCCGACGTGATCAAGGTTGAAGCGACGACCGGCGATCCGCTGCGTCATGCCGACTGGGCGTTTAATGGCTGCCAGCGAAACAAGCGCGACATCGCGTTGGCGCTGAAACATCCAGATGCAGGCAGCGTGCTGGAGCGGCTGATCGGCTGGGCGGACGTGCTGCATCACAATCAGCGCATGCCTGCCGCGGAAAAACTCGGCTTTGGCTATGAGGCCGCCCGGGCGATCAACCCTGCGTTAATCTATAGCCATGTCAGTTCCTATGGCCCCAAAGGGCCGCGCAAGGACTGGCCGGGCTACGACCAGCTGTTTCAGGCCTCGGCGGGCTGGGAAACGCTCAATGCCGGCGAGGGCAATCGCCCGATGTGGTGCCGCTACGGGATGATGGATCATTTGAGTGCGCTCGCCTCATGCGTGGCGACGTTGCTCGGATTGCTGCGCCGGGATTCGACGGGGGGAAGCGAGTTTGTCGCAGCCTCTCTGCTGGGAGCGAGCCTTGCTTCGTCCGAGACGCTGGTGCTGCCCGATGGGACGCTTGCGCCGGTCATCCAACTGGATCGCGATCAGATGGGCGTTTCGCCGACGCAGCGTTTGTTCGCGGTGGCGGATGGCTGGATCGCGGTCGATGCCCCGGGCCGGGATACGATGCCCGATGGGCTAAGTGAGGCTGAGCTTGCGGCCATGGCGAAGGTCGAGGCACTGGCAGCGCTGGCGGCACAGGAGTATCCCGCCGTGGCGGTCGCGCTGGATAATGGCGACGCGTTCCTGGCGAACGCGGACAATCGGGCGGCTCGCTTGGTCGCGTCGTTCGAGCATCCGATTTATGGCGGATATGATCAGGTCGGTACCCCGTGGAACTTCGGCGATCTGGCGACGCCGCTGGACCTGCCGCCGCCGCTTCTCGGGCAACATAGCGATGACATTCTGGAGATGCTCGGTGTGGACGCGGCGGCGCGCTCGGCGTTGATCGAGCGAGAGGTCGTCAAGGCGGCATGACCCAGTGGTTCGAAGGGGCGGGCGGCATCCGGCTGGCCGCTACTTGCTACGGCCCCGAAGAAGGCGCGCCGGTGGTGCTGATCGGCGGCTTGGGACAGATTCGTCATAGTTGGAAGCGGGCCGCAGATTTGCTCGCGATAGGCGGACGTCGTGCGATCACCCTCGATCTGCGGGGCCATGGCGAAAGCGGTTGGTCCCCTGATGGTGTGTATGACTATCCCCGGCTCGTCGAGGATCTGGTGGCAGTGGTTCGGCAATTGGGCAGGCCGGCTGCGCTTGTCGGCGCATCGCTGGGCGGAAAGGTCGCGCTCGCGACGGCTGGCTATGGTGGTCAAGACGTGGCTTGCGCACTTGCGATGGTGGATACAGCGCCGCGAACGCGGCCGTCCGGAGTGCGGGAAGTAATCGGTCCGATGCAGGATCGTAGTGGCTTCGCGTCGCCCGACGCCGCCGCGGAGGCGGTAGCGCGCAATCGCGGGCGCGATCCCGAGCCCGGTGCGGGCGAAAAGCTCCGGCGAAACCTGCGGGTCGATGCGGAAGGACGGTGGCACTGGCATTGGGACCCGGTGCTGATGGACCGCGATCACGGCCTCGGCATGCTGCCTGCGCTCGAATATCTTGAGCTTGCCGCAGCCCGGTTGGAGATCCCGGTTCTGCTCGGCCGCGGCGAGATGAGTCCGGTGACCAGCGACGAGGGAGTCGATGCTTTCAAGGCACTTGTCCCGCAGACGGTTGTCGAGATAATTCCAGGCGCACGGCATATGATCGTCGGTGACGAGAACGATGTTTTCGCGGCCGGACTGATCCGTTTTCTCGACACGGTCCCGCAGCTTCGTACCCTAGCGCCTATGTGATTGATTGCCGGGCCGGCTTGCCATTGCTGCGCGAGGCTGGGACCGACGATGATCATTCAATTTTCTTCAAGGGCCGCAAACGCTGTGCTTTCGAGCTTTTTCTCCCCCGCCAGCGTCGCCGTGGTGGGCGCGGGCGACGATCCCGCCAAGCTGCGCGGCAAGCTGTTCAAACTTGCGATAGACAGCGGCTATGCCGGGCCGGTCTATCCGGTTCATCCCAAAGCGGAAATGATCCAGGGTCGGCCGGCATTTGCCAGCATCGCCGAAATTCCCGGCGGGGCCGAACTGGTGCTGATCGCGACGCCGGGCGCGACCGTGCCGGCGGTGATCCGCGATGCGATCGCGGCGGGCGCGAAAGCCGCAGTGATCCTGTCGTCCGGTGTCGATATGGCCGACCTGACCGACGCCATAGGCGATAGCGGGCTGCGCTATATGGGCCCGAACACCGAGGGCTATTTCGATGTCGGCGGCGTGGCAGGCACGTTCGCGGCGGTCGTCCAGGAAGCGCTGGCGATGGATGGCGTCGCACCAAGGCCGGGGCGGAAGGTTTCGATCGTATCGCAATCGGGCGGTCTCGGCTTTTGCCTGTTCGGGCGCGGGCTGGCCGAAAATTTCGATTTTCATTCGATCATCACCACGGGGAATGAAGGCGATCTGGAATGCCTCGATTTCGTCGAGCATCTGCTCGACGAGGGCGAGAGCGGCGTCATCCTGATGTTCATCGAGGGGCTGAAGACGCCCGCGCGCTTTGCCGCCGTTGCCGCCAAGGCGGCGGACAAGGGCGTGCCGATCGTCGTGATGAAGGTTGGCCGTTCGGAGGCAGGGCAGCGCGCAGCGGTGTCGCACACCGCGCACCTGACCGGCGCGGACACCGCATATGATGCGGTTTTCGAACGGTATGGCGTGATCCGGGTTTCCGACATGGAAGAAATGCTGGCTGCGGCTGCTGCCTTTGCGCGTTTCCCGCGAGGACGGGTGAAGCGCGCGGCGGTTGTGAGCACGTCCGGCGGTGCCGGGGCTTGGGCGGCGGACCTTCTGGGTGCAGCATCTATCGATGTGCCTGAGCTATCTGTGGAATTGCAGCAAAGCCTGCAGCAATTCATTCCCGAATTCGGCTCACCCGCCAACCCGGTAGATGTTACCGCACAAGCGGTGGAAGCCGGCGGACGGCCGCTGGTTCAGGTGCTGGAGAAGCTGCAACATAGCGACGAGATCGATGCGATCGTCGTCAATATGGGGCTCCACGTGCCGGGCCGGATTGAGTCGCTCAGCGATCTGCTGGGGCCGCTTTATGCGGATGCGACAAAGCCGATCCTGTTCCATTCGCACATCCTGCCGCATGCCAATAATCTGGCCGCGCTGGCTCGACTGGGGGGGCAGGGCTTTGCCAGTTTCCGCGGATGCGCCTCTGCACTGGCGGCGCTCGACCGGCATGCCGTCTTTTTGGAAGGGTGGAAGCAGCGCGCACCGGCTGCTCCGGTCGCGACTGCCATCATGGATAATGCGCCCGCCGGGGTTCTCACTGAGGCTGATACCGCGCGATTGCTCAATGCGTATGGCGTGCCCGTGCCGCCGAACGCGCTGGCCAGCACGCGCGAAGACGCCGCCGCCCAAGCCGCGGCGATGGGCTTTCCGGTGGTGCTCAAGATCCAGTCGCCCGACATCGCGCACAAAACCGAGGCAGGCGGCGTCGCGTTGAATGTCGGAGCGGGGGAGGTCGAAGGGATATTCGATCGCATCATCGCCAGCGCGAAGGCCTATGCACCCGACGCGCGGATTGAGGGCGTGCTGATCCAGAAGATGATGCCCAAGGGGCATGAGATCGTGATCGGCGTGACCCGCGACCCGGATTTCGGGCCGCTGGTTATGTTGGGTTCTGGCGGCATCTATCTTGAAGTGTTGAAGGATGTGGTGTTCGCACCCGTGCCGATCACTCCCGACGATGCCAAGGCGATGATCGCCCGACTGAAGACCGCGCCCATTCTTGCGGGCACGCGGGGGCAGGCGGCTGGCGACGTGGATGCGCTGGCCGCGCTCGTCTCGCGCGTCGCCGATCTGGCGCGGGCCGAGGGCAATATCGACCAGCTCGATCTCAACCCTGTGTTTGTCTATCCGGCGGGCGAGGGCGTCGTCGCGGTCGACGCGCTGATCGTCGCCGGCCAGCCCGTAGCCGGAGGCCATTGATGCAACCCGATCAGGATTTCGCCGCCTTCGTTGCCGAGGGTCGCTTCATGCTCCAGCGATCGAAGAGCAGTGGCGCGTTCGTATATTATCCGCGCGTGCTCGTGCCGGGCATGGGCGAGACCGATCTCGAATGGGTCGAGGCGTCGGGCGATGGCGTCGTCTATTCGACAACGGTGGTGCGCAACAAGCCGCCGACGCCAGACTATAATGTCGCAATTATCGATCTGGCCGAAGGCGTGCGGATGATGAGCCGCGTCGTCGATATGGACCCTGCTGACGTGACGATCGGGATGAAGGTGAAGGCAAAGATCGGCGAGATAGACGGCGTTGCCGCGGTCATCTTTACGGGAGTGGTCGCATGAGCTTCCCACGCGGAAAGACCGCCATTGTCGGTGCAGCAACCTTCGGGATGGGATCGGCACCCGGCTATTCGGCGACCGAATTGCTCGCCAAGGCATCGCTCGCGGCGATCGCCGATGCAGGGCTGAGCGTAAGCGATATCGATGGCGTGTTCGCAATCATGCCGCAAGACCCGTTCACGGCGATGAGCGTGCCCGAATATCTGGGCATCCGCCCGAAGATTACCGAGACGACCAGGACCGGTGGTTCGTCGTTCCAGATTCACGCAATGTGGGCGGCGCTGGCGCTGGAGGCAGGGCTCTGCGACGCGGTGCTGATCGCATATGGCAGCAACCAGCGCTCGGCATCAGGCGGGCTGATGTCGAGCGGGGCGGCACCGTTCCCGTACGAACAGATTTACAAGCCACGGAATCCGCCGAGCTCCTACGCGCTGGCGGCGGCGCGCCACATGCACGAATATGGCACGACGCGCGAACACCTCGCCGAAGTTGCGGTGGCAGCGCGGAAATGGGCGCAGCGCAACCCCGATGCCTTTATGCGCGATCCGTTGAGCATAGAGGATGTGCTCGGCGCGCGGATGGTATCCGATCCGCTGACGGTGCGCGATTGCTGTCTGGTGACGGACGGCGCAGCGGCGGTGGTGATGACGCGGGCTGACCGTGCGCGTGATCTGCCGCAACCTCCGGCGTATCTGCTCGGAGCTGCATCGGCGACTTGGTTCAAGAACATTTCGTCCGCCGAGGATCTCACCGTTACTGCCGCGACCGAGGCGGGAGCACGCGCCTATGAGCAGGCCGGGGTGAAGCCTTCCGACATCGACGTCGTGCAAGTCTATGATGCGTTCACGATCAACACGATCCTGTTCCTGGAGGATCTGGGATTCTGCCCGAAGGGGGAGGGTGGGCGCTTCGTCGCCGATGGCGGCATCGCACCCGGCGGAAGGCTGGCAGTCAATACCAATGGTGGTGGCCTTAGCTGCGTGCATCCCGGCATGTACGGGCTCTTCACGATGGTCGAGGCAGTGACCCAGTTGCGCGGAAGCGCTGGCGATCGTCAGGTGGCTGGCGCGAAACTGGCGCTGGCGCATGGCAATGGCGGCACCTTGTCCAGCCAGGCGGTGACGATCTTTGGTACGGCGGAGACACTCTGATGCCGTTGAATGCAGAGTATGTCCTGGCGCGCAGCTTCGAGCCGGTCGAGACCGCGATCCCCGATCGCGATGTGATGTTCTATGCCCTGTCGATCGGGCTGGGGCGTGATCCGATGGACGCGCATGATTTGCGCTATGTCTATGAGAAGGACCTCAGGGTTTTTCCAACGATGCCGATCGTGGTGGGGCATCCGGGCAACTGGATGGTCGATCCGTCGACGGGTATCACCCGGACGATGGTGGTCCACGGCGCACAGCGGCTGACGACGTTCCGCGATCTGCCGGTTGGCGGCACCGTGGTCACCACCAACAAAGTGACGGAGATCTGGGACAAGGGCGAGAAGGGCGCGGTGATGGATATGCGCCGCGAGACCTTTGATAAAGCGAGCGGCGATCTTATCGCGCGCAGCGATTCGAGCGTGTTCTGCCGCGCCGATGGCGGCTTTGGCGGACCATCGGGCGAGAGCCATGCATTCCTGGCGGTGCCGGAGCGCGCAGCGGATCGATCGATCGAAATGCCGACCGAGCCAAGCATGGCGCTGTTTTATCGCCTCAACAATGATCGTAATCCGCTCCACGCCGAACCTGCATTCGCCGCAAGAGCCGGCTTTTCGCGGCCGATCCTGCATGGTCTCGCGACCTATGGCGTGGCCGGCGTGGCGCTTTCAAAGGCATTTCCGGAACGGTCGCTCCACGCCGTGGAAGCGCGTTTCTCGAAGCCGGTATTTCCCGGTGAAACGCTCGCAGTCGATCTCTGGGAGGAAAGCGACGGCGTTGCGTTCCGTGCCCGTGTGCCCAGTCGCGATGTCACGGTGCTGGATCGCGGACGCGCCACCTTCCTTCCCAATCAATAAAAGCCGGAGAGGCCGATGCCAAAACTGATCGTTGTCACGCGGGAAGGCGAGGAGCTAGTGCTCGAAGGCCAATCCGGCTTGAGCGTCATGGAAATCATTCGCGAGAATGGTGTCGATGAATTGCTCGCGCTGTGCGGGGGCTGTTGCAGCTGCGCGACTTGCCATGTGCATATCGATCCGGATTTTTCCGGTGAGCTTCCATCGATGAGCGACGACGAGAATGACCTGCTGGAAAGCTCGTCGGATCGCAACCAATTGTCGCGCCTCGCCTGCCAGCTTGCATTTTCCGATGCGCTCGACGGGCTTCGCGTGTCGATCGCCAAGGAAGATTGAGGGTCAGTTTTCCAGACCGGCAACGCGCCCCAGCTCTCCAGTGTCGATGCCGGCGCTGGCGGCGACGTCAAGGCAGACCGCCACGTCCTTACGGATAAATCGCTCCGCATGGGCCGCGAAGGTTTCCGCGCCCACCGGGCACATCAATTCGATCGCGCGGCTGGCACCGCTGCACTGGAGCAGTGGCCCGAGCTTGCCGTCGAGCAGGCGAGCGGCGTCGCGGGCCAGCCGTACATGCGCCGCGAAGAGCAGATTGTTGACCAGCTTGACCTGCTGCCCCGCCCCCAGCGGCCCGGTGTGCAGGATGGGATCGGCATAGGCTTCCAGCACAGGGCGGCAGCGCTCGAGCGTGGCTTCCTCACCACCGACCAGCAGCGTGACCGTGCCAGCCGCAATGTCTCGCGCGGTGCCGCTGAACGGCGCGTCGATGATCGCGCCGCGATGGCCGATGCCAATCGCGGTGTCCGGTCGTCCGGTGGTGTGGAGAATGATCGTCGCATCGGCTGGCAGCGCCGCGAGGAACCGATCGTCGATCACCTCGCGCACTTGCTGATCGTTGAACAGGCAGATGATGACGAATCTGGCGTCGCGCACTGCATCGATCACGGATGACTTGATCGCGACACCGCGTTCGCTGGCCCATGCGAGATGTTTCGGCCCGCGCGGATGGATCGCCAGCGGATGCCCGGCTGCGATAAGCCGCTCGGCCACCGCCATGCCCATTTCGCCCAGGCCGACCAAGGCGATCATGACAAATTTCCGCCGGACAATGCAGTCATCCCACGCTCCTCAGCGCATTTGCAGCACGCCGCCATCGACCGGGAATATCTGGCCGGTCATGAAGCGCGAATCTTCGGAAGCCAGGAACGCAATCAGGGGCACCAGATCCGTCTCGATATCGCCAAGCTTGCCGCCAAGCGGGATGCCGACCCGAAGCGCCGCGTCGTGCACCGCGAGTTGCTCGGGGGACATTGCGGCGCGCGTCTTGTCGTACATTGGCGTCCAGATTGCCGGGGCGATGCCGTTGACGCGGATATTGTAGCGGCCCCATTCCACTGCGATCGAGCGGATCCACGCGACAACGGCGCCCTTGGACGCGGCATAAGCGGCCTTGTTGGGATAACCCTTCACGCCCGCCGATGAAGCGAAGTTGACGATTGCGCCGCCCTTGTCCTTCAGATGGGGGAATACCGCCTGGTTCATCAGGAAGGTGCCGGTGGCGTTGATCGTCATCACCTGTTGCCACTGGTCGAGCGGGATCGCTTCGGCGGCGGCGCCCGGTGCAACCCCGGCCGCATGGATCAAGACGTCGAGCCCGCTTAATAGCGCCACCGCCTGCTCGACGGCAGCGTCCACGGAGTGCTTGTCGGATACATCCACCGCGATGAAACCCGCGCCCGCCTCGGTCGCGACCGAGGTGCCCATAACAGCGTTGAGATCGAGCGAGACGACCGACGCGCCCAGCCGGGTCAAGGCGCGGACAATGCCTTCGCCCATTCCACTGGCACCACCGGTCACGATGATGCGGCGGCCCTTCAATGACTGATCTGTCACGCGTCTCTCCCTGGTGCCAATGCTATCAGCAGCGTGCCGTCCAGCGGATCGTGGTTGTGATGAGTGATGGGCACCGCTCGGACATGATCCGCACTGCCTCTCGATCACAGCCAGCGGATAGTCCGTATGGCGGTAGATTAAGGGAGGCGGACCAGCCGTTTACCGATGCCTGTGCCCTTCAGCATGTCGAGATAGGCAGCGGGCGCATTCTCCAGGCCGTCGACGATCGTTTCGCTATGCTTGATCCGGCCGCGCTCCACGCCCTCGCGCAGTTCAGCGAGTGCGGGCGCGAACAAATGCGGATGCTCGGCGGTGATGAACCCGCGCAGCGTCAGGCCGCGATACAGCAACGCCTTGAAGTTGCTCAACGCCAGCGGGTGCTCATGATTATAGTGCGCGGCGAGCCCACAGAGCATGATGCGGCCACCCTGCGCCATCGACGCTAGCGCAGCGTCCAGACCCGCGCCGCCGACATTCTCGAACAGGATGTGGATGCCATCGGGCGCAGCCGCCGCAATGCGTCCGGCAAGATCGGGGAGGCGATGGTCGAGGCAGGCGTCGAAACCCAGCACGCCGATCACATGGTCGCATTTGTCCGGGCCTCCGGCCATGCCGATCACGCGCAATCCACGTGCCTTGGCAATCTGGCCGACGACACTGCCGACCGGCCCGCTGGCGGCGGAGACGAGCAGCGTCTGGCCCGGCTGCGGATGGGCCAGATGCAGTCCGACCCAGGCGGTGATCCCCGAACGGCCAAGAATGCCGAGGATCAGGCTGGCGGGATCCAGATCGGCTGGCACGCGCTCGGCCTGGAGCGCGTCGATCGCCTGCACGCTTTGCCACCGGGCCACCGCGGTAACGACGTCACCGAGCAAAAATTCAGCTGTGCGGGACTCGATCACGTCGCCGACGATGCGGCCATATACGGTGCCGTCCACCCAGCCGCTGACCTCGCCGATCCAGGTGCGCATCGGTCGGCTGAGATAGGGGTCGAGCGATAGAAAACGGGTCCGGACGAGTATCTGGCCCTCGCCGGGAATTGGCATCTCCGCGGGCGCGATTTCAAAATCGTCGAGCGTCAACGTCTCCGTTCGCCCTCTCATCCGCCAATATCCATTCGCCGTCATTCGCAATGCCTCCGCGGCCAGACGATAGCCGCATGGATGGACGAGGCGAGTATCGCGACCGAGCCAATATATATGCGATGGAAGGCGCGGCTGAGCGCAGCACATGCTTGCGCAATCCGGTCGGCTCTTGAAACTGACGGTCTGTCGGTTTTAGACGTATGACAGGGGCCGGCATGGCTCCGATGCCCAAGAGGATTCTGTTCATGTCTTCACCCGTGATCGTCAGCGCAGTCCGCACCGCGGTTGCCACCGCCCGCAAGGGCACGCTCGCAAACACCAGCGGCGAGACGCTCGCGCTTACCATCTTGAAGGCCGTGGTCGCCCGTTCGGGTGTCGATCCCGATCTGGTCGACGACGTGATCTTTGCCGAGTCACTATATGGCGGCGGCGCGCTCGCGCGGCATGCGGCGGTTGAGGCGGGGATGTTCAAGGCAGGCGGGATGGCGCTCAATCGTCATTGCGCGGGCAGCCTTTCGTCGGTTGGCGTCGCTGCGGCGTCGGTAATGTCGGGGATGGAGCGGCTCGTGGTGGCGGGCGGCGTCATGTCGATCTCGACCGGACCGAAGATGAGCCGCCGCGTGCCCGGCACCGAGGAAGTGAAGGAATTCTGGATGCCGCCTACGCATCCCGACAGCGCCGAGGCGCCTAATCTCGATATGTCGATCACGGTGGGCTGGAACACTGCCAAGGCAGCCGGCCTCACTCGCGAAGATCAGGATGCGTGGGCAGTCCGGTCGCACCAGCGCGCGGTTGCCGCGATCGATGCAGGCCAGTTCGTCGACGAGATCGTGCCGGTGCAGGCGCTGATGGCGGATGGCTCGACGGTAGAGTTCAAGGTCGACGAGCATCCGCGCCGCGATTCGAGCCTGGAGAAACTCGCCAGCCTCAAGATTCTGCATCCCGAGATCGAGGGCTTTTCGATCACCGCCGGCAATGCCAGCGGGATCAACGATGCCGCTTCGGCGCTGATGATCACCACCGACACCGTCGCGGCGGGCGAGGGCCTGGCCGTGATGGCGAAGCTGCGCGGCTGGACGGCGATCGGCGTGGATCCGAAGAATACCGGGCTGGCCGCGCTTGAGGCGATCACCAAGCTTTTGGCGCGTACCGGGGTCAAGCAGTCGGATGTGGCATTGTGGGAGATCAACGAGGCGTTCGCATCGGTGCCGCTGGCGGCATGCCGGATGCTGGGCATCGACGAGGAGACCGTGAATATCTCCGGCAGCGGCTGTTCGATCGGCCACCCGATCGCAGCGTCGGGCGGGCGGATGCTGACGACGCTGATCCATGACCTGAAGCGGCGCGGCGGCGGTATTGGCGTTGCCGCAATGTGCGCGGGCGGTGGTCAGGCCGGCGCGGTCATGGTCGAGGTCTGATCAGTCGCGATAGCCGGGATCGATCCGGTTGATCTGGCGGATCAAGGCGGGCCATTCGAGCCCGCCATCGACTGATACGTCACTGCTGCCAGTCTTTGGCTTGAACAATTCGGCGGTGCGCTGCTGGCTTTCTGCGCTCGGGATAATCGGGGCGCCGCCGGCCAGCGCCGCAACCTGGATCTGGCATGCCGTTTCCAGTCGCTGCATCAGCAGGAATGCCTCGGGTATCGATCGGCCCACGGTCAACAGGCCATGATTGCGCAGGACCAGCGCGTCGTTGCTGCCCAGCGCGGCGATCAGGCGCACCCGCTCGCCGTCGTCGATCGCCGGCCCCTCGAAGTCGTGATAGCCGGTGCGACCGAAGAAGCGCAGCGCGGTCTGGCTGATCGGCATCAGCCCCTGCGGCATGCATGAAATTGCGACCCCGGCGCGCGTATGGGTGTGGATCACTGCCTGCGCATCGTCGCGCGCACCGTGCACGGCACTGTGGATCACATAGCCGGCGCGATTGATGCCGTAATCGGTGCTGCCAGCGTCAAGCACATTGCCTTCGATATCGATCTTCACCAGCGAACTTGCGGTGATCTCTTCATAGAGCAGGCCGAACGGGTTGATCAGCAATTCGTGATCGGTGCCGGGGATGCGCGCGGTGATGTGGTTGAAGATCAGATCGGTCATGCCGTAGCGCGCGACGAGGCGATAGCAGGCGGCGAGATCGATGCGGGTCTGGCGTTCTTCGTTGGTCATGATCTGAATGTGCGCGTGCGGGCCGCGCGGTACAATCAAAGAGCGCATCGCGGATGGGATGAATGTAGTCGCCCCTTTCGCGCGGCCGCGCGCTGCGGCAATCCTGAGCCATGATCAGGATATTTGGCGGGCCGACCCGCTATGTGCAGGGTCCGGGCGCGATTGCGCGGCTGGGCGAATTGACCGAGCGGCTGACCCAGCGTCCGCTGCTGGTGGTCGATGCCGACGTGCTGCCGTTTGTCGAGGCGAGCCTGGCCGCGTCGTTCGGCAGCCGCCCGCACACGATTTTGGCGTTTCGCGGTGAGGTGACGCAAAATGCGATCGGCGCGCTCGTCGCCCAGGCTTCCGCTTCGGATTGCGTGATCGGTATCGGCGGCGGGAAGGGGCTCGATGCGGCGAAGGGCGTGGCCTTCCGGCTCGAACTGCCATTTATCGCAGTGCCTTCGATCGCTTCGAATGATTCGCCCACGGGCCGCTCGATGGCGATCTACAACGATGAGCATGTGCTGGTCGCGATCGAAAGCATCCCGGACAGCCCGTTGCTCGTCGTCGCCGATACTGCGCTGATTGCCAATGCGCCCGCGCGCTTCCTGCGCACCGGCATGGGCGACGCGCTGGCCAAGAAATTCGAGGCAGAACGCGCCTTTGCCGATGGAGCATCCAATTTCTTTGGAACGCGGCCTTTGCGAATCGCGCTGGCAATCGCAGACGCCTGCTATGCTACGCTGCGCGAACATGGCGTCGCGGCGATGGCGGCGGCCGAGCGGCATGTGCCCGACGAAGCGTTTGAAGCAGTGGTCGAGGCCAATGTGCTGATGGCGGGGCTGGCGTGGGAGAGCGGTGGGCTTTCCTATGCGCATGCCGTGGTGCGGGGGCTGGTCAAGGCGCGCGGTGCCGCTGCCGCGCCGCATGGCGATCATGTCGCTTACGGCACGTTGGTCCAGTTCGCGATCGAGGGGCGTGACGATGCGTTCATTCGCGACGTGATCGGTTTCAACAATAGCGTCGGATTGCCTGCCTCGCTCGCCGAACTGGGCATGGAGGCGCCCGTGGCCGACGAGATCTCAGAGATCGCCCGGCTGACGGCGATCGGGCCGAAGGGCGGCCGCATCATCGTTGCGGCTTCGGCCGAGGAAATCGCCGCCGCGATTAAACGCATCGAAGCGCTGGCGTGATCGCCGCGCTGGTAACCGGGGCGGCCGGCGGCATCGGTCGCGCCACCGCATTGCGTTTCGCGCAGGCGGGCGCGAGCGTGATGGTCTCGGACGTCAATGCACAAGGCGGCGAAGAAACCGTCGCGATGATCGTCGCCGCTGGCGGCACCGCGCATTTCCACCGCGCCGATGTCAGCGAGGAAGCGGACGTAGCGGCGCTGATCAACGCCACGCTCGCCGCTTATGGCCGGATCGACTGGGCGTTCAACAATGCCGGGATCATCGGCCCAATTGCCGGGATCGCAGACACCAGCGCCGAGGAATTCGACCGGGTCGTCGCCGTCAATTTGCGCAGTATCTTTCTGTGCATGCGCGCCGAACTCGCCGTGATGGCGGCACAAGGCACTGGCGCTATCGTCAACACCGCATCCGAAACCGTGCTCAAGGGCAATGCCGGTCCCGCTGCTTATACTGCGTCGAAACGCGGCGTGCAGGGCCTGACCGAACATGCCGCACTCGAATATGCGAAGTCGGGCATCCGCATCAATTCGGTGGCGCCGGGCGCGATCGTCACGCCAATGACGCTGGCGTTGCGGGCCAAAACGGAGCGCCCAAGTCCCCAGCCCAACGGCCGGCGGGGCGAGGCTTCGGAGATCGCCGAAGCAGTGTATTGGCTCTGTTCGGACGCGGCATCGAACGTGATCGGCCATATGCTGGTCGTCGATGGTGGGTGGGCAATCGCGTGACGCATCACATCGGTGATGCTCACGGGTCGGCCACTATCGTGAACCCGATGGCACCGGCTATTCGGATCAGGATTGGAGAGTCGGCATGACCACAGTGATCAAGGATTTCCGGCCGCAGGGCTTTGGCGGGCAATATCTGCCCAAGGACATGGTGTTCAAGGTCCCCGAGGATCTCAACATGTGGGTGAAGCGCCCCGCAGGCCATTATTACCTTCCGCTGATGTTCAACATCTCGGCCGGAATTACCGTCAATATCCTGCGCTATCCGATCCCCGGCGTGATCGGCCGTCACGTCCATGACGGGCCTGTGTTCAGCTACACGATCGAGGGCGCCTGGTATTATCCCGAGCATGACTGGGTCGCCGATGCCGGCACCTTCATCTGGGAGCCGCCAGGCGAGATGCACACGCTGACGGTGAAGGAATCGATGATGGCCTTTTACGTCATGCACGGCGGGCTGACTTCGCTCGACGAGAATGATAATCCGATCAGCGTCTCCAACTGCCTGACATTGCTGGGCGATTGCGACGAATATTATCAGGCCAACGGCTTTGGAGCGGATTATATCAAGCAGTTCATCCGCTAGTTCCGGCGCCAGGCTGTTCGCGCCGCTGACGATCCGCGGCGTTACGCTGCCCAATCGGATCGGCGTGTCGCCGATGTGCCAATATTCGTCGATCGACGGTTTCGCCAACGCGTGGCATTTGGCGCATCTCGCCAGCCGCGCGGTAGGCGGGGCGGGGCTGGTCATCACGGAAGCCGCTGCGGTGCTTCCTGAAGGTCGGATCAGCCCCGCCGACCTCGGCATCTGGTCGGATGCACATGCCGATGCCCTTCGCCCCATAACCGAGGCGATCGCGGCGGCGGGTGCTGTTCCCGGCATCCAGCTCGCGCATGCCGGGCGAAAAGGGAGCACGCAGGTGCCTTGGGAAGGCCGGGCGGCAGTGAAGCACGGTGGCTGGGCGGTGCCCGCGCCGAGCGCATTGCCCTTCGGCAAGAATAGCGCGCTCACTTTCGCGATGAGCGACTTGCAGATCCACGCCGTGATCGCTGCCTTTGCAGCCGGAGCCATGCGGGCGGTTGCTGCGGGATTTCGCTTCATCGAATGCCATTTCGCGCACGGCTATCTGGTGCATTCGTTTCTCTCGCCAATCAGCAACCATCGCGATGATGGCTGGGGCGGGGACTTTGAAGGCCGCACGCGGCTGGCGCTGGAAATCGTTCGCGCTGTTCGTGTCGCGGCTCCCGAGACGCCGGTCTCGGTCCGCCTTTCCTGTGTCGACTGGATGGAAGGCGGCTGGAGCCTGGACGATTCGATGCGATTGTCGTTGCTGCTCAAGGATGCGGGCGCGGATCTGATCGATTGCTCCAGCGGCTCTATCGCACCGGGCGCGAACCCGCCGGATGGCCCGGCTGTCCAGCGCGATTTCGCACGCGCGATCCGGGAATGCGGCGTGCCGACCATGGCGGTGGGCGGGATCACCAAGGCTGAAGAGGCGGAGGCGCTGATCGCGGACGGAAGCTGCGACATCGTGCTGCTCGCGCGCGAGATGCTGCGCGATCCCTATTGGGCGCTGCATGCGGCCAGGGCGCTGGGCGTCCCGGGCAATTGGCCTCCCCAATATCTCCGGGCAGTCGGCCTTGGATAGCGCCGCAAGGCTCGACCGCCTTGAGGCGATAGAGGCAATCCGCCAGCTTGCTTATGGCTATGCGCTCGCCGTGGATGCGCGCGATCTGGATGCGGTTGTCGGCCTCTATGTCGATGATGTGCGGGTCGGTGGCGGCAAGCAGGGGCGCGCGGCGCTGCGTGCGGTGTTCGATACTTCGTTGCGCCAATTCACCGCCAGCGCACATCACGTGACCAACCATCTTATCGAATTTCTCGACAGCGAGAACGCAATCGGTCTGGTCAGCTGCCGGATCGAGCATGAGGTCGGCCCGGATTGGGTCACCGCCAGCCTGCTATACCATGATCGCTATATTCGCCGTGGCGGGACATGGCTGTTTCGTGGACGGGTGCAGACCCGGCTTTACGCGACCGCCCATGACGATCCGCCGGTGGGGGAGGCCAAGCTACGTTGGCCCGGCGCGCCGGCTGCGGCAACCGGGTTCCACGATGCACTTCCCGCCTGGGCGGACTTCTGGCGCGCAGCGGAGGGGTTGCCGTGGGACGGAGAGGGGGCGGATGCGTTGGTATCGCGGCTCCGCCGTGGAACCGGGCTGCCCCCACCGCCTGTCTATCAGTTCAAGGAATAGCGCTTCGGGGTTTCGGTGATCGCCCCGACCGGCCAGTTGGGAATGCCCCTTTATGAGAGATTTTCCACCACCATGGCGATGCCTTGTCCGCCGCCGATGCACATCGTGATCAGGCCGAACCGACCGCCGCTTCGCCGAAGCTCATAGAGACATTTGACCGTATTGATCGCACCTGTTGCCCCGACAGGATGCCCCAGCGATATTCCCGAGCCGTTGATATTGGTCTTTGCGGGATCGAAGCCCAGTTCCTGACTGACGGCGCATGCCTGTGCCGCGAATGCCTCGTTCGATTCGATTACATCGATCTGGTCAAGCGTGAGCCCGGCGCGTTGCAGCGCGATCGGTACGGCAGCGATTGGCCCCAGGCCCATCAGCGAAGGGTCCACGCCGGCGTGGCCCCAGGATAGAATCCGCGCGAGCGGCTTCGCGTCAAGCCCACTGGCCGCCTCGCGCGAGGCGAGGACGAGGCTGGCGGCGCCATCGTTGATCCCCGAAGCGTTGCCGGCGGTGACGCTCCCGTCCTTTGCGAACACCGGTCGGAGCGCAGCCATGTCCTCGATACGCGCGTCGGTGCGGACATGCTCGTCGGTATTGAAATCGATAAGACCCTTGCGCGCTTTGACCGGCACGCTGACGATCTGCTCGCGGAAGCGCCCCTCGGCAATCGCACGCGCAGCGCGGGTGTGGCTCTCGACGGCTGCAAGGTCCTGCTCTTCGCGACCAATTCCACACTGTCGTGCCACATTTTCCGCAGTCACGCCCATGTGATAGTTTTCAAACGGATCGCTCAGCGTGCGCGTCAAGGCGTCCAGCATCTCGACGTCGCCCATCTTGTTCCCGAAGCGCGCCTTAGTGACATAATGCGGCGCGCGGCTCATATTCTCCGCGCCTCCCGCCAACGCGATGCCGCATTCGCCCAGCGCGATTGTCTGCGCCGCCGATATCAGCGCCTGGAGTCCGGAGCCGCACAAGCGGTTTACCGTGAGGGCAGGCACCGAAACCGGAACACTCGCGCGCACGGCAGCCACGCGGGCAATGTAGGCGTCCTGCGGCGTCGAAGGGATGACGTTACCGAGCACTACATGCCCGATCTGCCCCGGCGCTATCCCGGCACGTGCGATCGCCTCACGGAAAACGATCGTGCCAAGTTCGGCGGCGGGGATAGCCTTCAGCGCGCCGCCGAATGTGCCGATGGCGGTCCGAGCGGCGGACAGGATCACAATGTCATTGGACATGGGGTCTCTCACAGCTTTTCGGTCAGCTCGGGCACGATCTTGAACAGGTCGCCGACCAGACCGATGTCCGCGACCTGGAAGATCGGGGCATCCTCGTCCTTGTTGATCGCGATGATCGTCTTCGAATCCTTCATCCCCGCCAGATGCTGGATCGCGCCCGAAATGCCGATCGCGATATAGACTTCGGGAGCGACGATCTTGCCGGTCTGGCCGACCTGATAGTCGTTGGGGACATAGCCGGCATCGACTGCGGCGCGCGATGCGCCGACCGCGGCGCCGAGCTTGTCGGCGAGCGGCTCGATGATCGAGTGGAAGTTCTCCGAGTTCTGCAGCGCGCGGCCACCCGAGACGATCACCTTGGCGGCGGTCAGCTCTGGCCTCGTCGATTCGGCGATTTCCGCCGAGACGAACTTCGAGATGCCGGTGTCGCTGGCGCCCGAGACAGCCTCGACCGTGCCGGAGCCGCCCGAGGTGCCGGCCTTGGCGAACGCCGTGCCGCGCACCGTGATGACCAGCTTCTTGTCGCTGGTCTGCACCGTGGCAATGGCGTTTCCAGCATAGATCGGACGCGTGAACGTGTCCGGACCCTCGACCGAGAGGATGTCCGAGATCTGCATCACGTCGAGCAACGCCGCGACACGCGGGGCGATGTTCTTGCCGTTGCTGGTCGCGGGAAACAGCACCGCGTCATGATCGCCCATCAGCGACACGATCAGCGGCGCGACATTCTCGGCAAGCGCATGGCCGAGCGACGCGTCGTCGGCGAGATGGACCTTGCCCACGCCCGCGATCTTCGCGGCTTCGTCGGCAACCGTCTTACAGCCCGCGCCTGCGACGAGGAGATGGACTTCACCCAGCTGCGAAGCCGCGGTGACGACGGCGAGCGTCGCGTCCTTGACGGAGGCGTTGTCGTGCTCGACCCAAACCAGCGTCTTCATTTCGCCACTCCCAGGGCCTTGAGTTTCTCGACCAGTTCATCGACCGAGGCGACCTTGACGCCGGCGGTGCGCTTGGCCGGCTCGACGACCTTGAGCGTGGTGAGGCGCGGCGAAGCATCCACCCCGTAATCGGCGATAGTCTTCTTCGCGATCGGCTTGGACTTGGCCTTCATGATGTTGGGCAGCGTCGCATAACGCGGCTCGTTGAGGCGCAGGTCGGTGGTCACGATCGCGGGGGCCTTGAGGTCCACCGTCTCGAGCCCGCCATCGACTTCGCGCGTCACCAGGATGCGCTCGCCATTGACTTCGAGCTTCGAGGCGAAGGTACCCTGCGGCCAGCCAAGCAACGCCGCGAGCATCTGGCCGGTCTGGTTCGAATCGTCGTCGATCGCCTGCTTGCCGAGGATGACCAGCCCAGGCTGCTCCTCGTCGCACACCGCCTTGAGCAGCTTGGCGACGCCGAGCGGCTCGACTTCGTCGTCGGTGGTGATCAGGATGCCGCGATCGGCGCCCATCGCACGCGCGGTGAGCAACACGTCGGTCTCGGCCTTGGCGACGCCGATGGTCACAACGACCACTTCGGTAGCCGCGCCCTTTTCCTTCAGACGGATCGCCTCTTCGACCGCGATCTCGTCGAACGGATTCATGCTCATCTTGACGTTCGCCAAATCGACGCCCGTCCCGTCCGCCTTCACGCGGGGCTTCACATTATAGTCAAGCACCCGCTTGACCGGCACCAGAACCTTCATCTGATCCTCCGTGGACGCGATCGAGTAACAGCACGCGTCAAATCTTGGCTGCCTTGGCGACGCTGCAGCCGTCCGGTCAACGGGCACTCAGATTTGATCAGATCAGTGATGACACAGCGCTGGCCGATCTTCCTCGGGCATGCGTCTCAATCGTGATCGCGAAATTGCCGAGGATGTCGTGGCTGGGCGCACGCACCAGGAGCGACACGCGCATGCGACCTCTAAATTCGCAGGAAGCGCAGCTATCGCTGCGGTCCGCGGACGCATGGGGCGAATTTCGTCGCCGCATATGCGGCCGTTGGACGGGCGCTGAGACCCGGAGCATATAATGCCTCGAGCGGCCACCTCGGAAATGCCAGGACGCCCTGGACTGGCGGGCTGCGGAATCCGATACGAGTTCCGCCGGCGCCGGTGCTTGTCACAGTAGGCAGTAGGTAAATTGAGTCGTCCTGACCCGTGCAGTGCAGCCCCACGGTTTGACCTGCCCCCGGCGAGTGGACCGGGTTTATTGTTAGTGGATTATGCTCGCCGCCGCCATATCCGGGCGGAGGTGGAGCGAAGCGGAACCGGAGGCCGGATATGGCGGTGAAGGCGTTTCCGGGGCCGGTGGTCGGTAGCCCAGACTGCTGTGCGGACGGATGGTGTTGTAATGCCGCCGCCAGGCTTCGATCAGCACCTTGGCCTCGGCGAGGCTGTAGAAGATCTCGCCATTGAGCAGTTCGTCGCGCAGCGACCCGTTGAAGCTCTCATTATAGCCATTTTCCCATGGTGATCCCGGTGCGATGTAGAGCGTCTTCACGCCGATCTGGCCGAGCCATTCTGCACCGCGTTGGCGATAAACTCGGCGCCGTTGTCCGACCGTATATGTGCTGGCGGAACTCGCGTGACGAACAGGTCTGCCAAAGCCACCAGCACATCCTCATGTTTGAGCTGGCGTGCCACGATGAGCGCCAGGCACTCCCGACTGGCTTCGTCGATGATGGTTAGGATACGGAACTTGCGAGCACATGCGTGCGGCCATATCCGCTTTCGAGCATCCACGCGATAAGGCTGAATGACTGAAACGGGGCGCATTGCTGTCCGGCAGCTTGCCCAAGAGTGGCCCATCCGCTCTTGGGCCGGTTGCGGCCTGGCGGCTTTCGGCGGGCGGGCCGCCATACCGGACGTTGGCAAATTGGGCCGCTAGTAGAAGATGTCCTTTTCCGGGCCATGCGAACGCAGTCGCAATGTCATTGAATGGTCCACAGGATTCATTCTCTAATCCTTGTTTCGGCTCCGGCCTCACTGTAAGTGTACAAAGAGGGAACATAAAAAGGAGGGCAAATGATGCCGATAGGCCCGCTTGAAGATCAAATCCGCGAGTGCTTCGGCCGTGTCGTCTATACTCATAAGACGCATGAGAAAACCGCAGACCGCTGCGCTGAAACCTTGCGCAGATACAAGCTCGGTCAGATAGCTGTGTCGGCGCTGACCGCGTCGGGCGTGGTGTCGTCGATCGTGATCGACGATATCTGGATCAAGCTGGTTACCGCGCTTCTCTCGCTCGGTAGCCTGTGGATCTCGAGTTACATGAAAGGCTTCGATCCCGGAGCGACGGCGCAAAAGCATCGCGACGCCGCGGCCAATATCTGGCCAGTTCGAGAATCCTATCTGTCGTTGCTCACCGATCTTCGTTCGGGCTCAATCGACGCCGCCGAGGCCATGCGACGGCGCGATGCGCTCCAAGAGCGATTGGCCGCGATCTACAAAGCGGCGCCCCAGACCAACGGCAAGGCTTATGGCGATGCGCAGGCGGCGCTCAAGGACCGCGAAGACCTAACATTCTCCGACGCCGAGATCGATGCATTCCTGCCTGCGTCGCTCAGAAAGACGTCGGCTTGATCAGTCTTACATCGGCGGCCGAACAGACCATCGAAGCGCTGGCGCGCTCGCTCGAGGTCTCTGAGGCGCGGTATTTGTCGGCCGATCGCAGCTACAAGTCGGTATGCGCTTGGCTCGAGCGCGAGGGGTCGCGCTTCGCCGACAAATCGATCCACGTCTACACCCAAGGCTCCTTTCGGCTTGGCACAGCGATACGGCCGGTCGATGAGGACGAGCATTACGATCTCGACATCGTTTGCGAGTTCGGTCGGGACAAATGGGATTGCACCCAGGCGGCGTTGCACAAGGATCTCGGCTATGAGCTGGGGCTCTATGCCGAGCGCCACTCGATGGAAGCACCGAGCCCTTGGCGGCGGTGCTGGACGCTCAATTACGCCGATGAGGCGCAATTCCATATGGACGTGCTGCCTTCCATTCCCGATGGCGCGCGGCAGCGTGAGCTTCGCAAGGCCTTGTCGCTTACGTTAGACCATGTCGATCAGTCGATCTCGATCACCGACAGCCAGCACCGACACTATCGCACGCTCAGCCAGGAGTGGCCGGCCAGCAATCCGAACGGCTATGCGGAATGGTTCTACGACCGGATGAAGCCGGTCTTCGAGGCGCTGCGCAAGTCAATGATGCTTGACGAGGCAAAGGCTGAAGTCGCCGACATTCCGGCATTTCGCGTCAAGACGCCGCTTCAGTCGGCAATCCAGATCCTCAAGCATCATCGCGATCAGCGCTTTGCCAAATCGGCTGATGTGAAGCCCGCCTCGATCGTAATTACGACACTCGCCGCACACGCCTATCAGCAGGAAGCGACCATCTCGGGTGCCTTGTTCAGTATCCTGCAGCGGATGGACGCACATATCGAGCGGCGCGGCGACGCTTATTGGATTCCAAACCCCTCCGATCCCCGCGAGAACTTCGCCGATCATTGGAACGATGAGCCCGAGCGCCGAGAAGCTTTCTATGCATGGCTCGAGGCTGCCCGGGGCGATTTCTACAATGCGGCGGTGCTCAGCGATTCTGTGCAATTGACCGATGCATTGGCACCGGGTCTCGGGCGTTTGCTCGTCGAAAAGGCTGTCGCGCACACACGTGAGCAAAGCAGCGGCGTGACGGGAGTGCTCCGCACGGTCGGGCGTTCGCTGCAGCGGATCCTTGATGCATCCCACCGCAAGGCGCCCGAATGGCCGGTGGTCGCGAGCGGCGAAGTCGGCATCGCCTCGGCGGTCGCCGAGCAACCAGGATTCAGGCCTACGCAATTTGCGAGTGACGAACCCGGCATCCATCGCGGCAGCAGGCTCTGCTTCACTGCGCGCACCAATGTCGAGCGCCCGTACAAGGTCTATTGGCAGATCGTGAACACTGGCGCTGCCGCCACCGACGCTCGCAATCTGCGCGGCGGATTTGACGAAGTGGTGGTCGAGGCGGGCAAGCTGACCAAGAATGAAACCGCCGAATATCCCGGCACGCACAGCATCGAATGCTTCATCGTAAAACAGGGTTACTGCGTCGCTCGCAGCGGCGTTTTCATCGTCAACATCGTGTGACGGCGTAGGCCTGAGCGCGCGTTATCCGCGCTTGTTTTCGAGATAATTGCGCCAGCGGCGGGTGAGCTCGGCGCTTCTGAACCAATATACGAAGGGCAAAGCGAAAGGCGCGCTTTCAACCGCGGCGTTATAGTCCGACATCAGCAGCAAGATGTCCGCCTGTGGAAAGTCCCTCGCCGCCGCGGTCTCGACCCGTTGCAAGATCACCGCGATCGTCGCCGCTGCTTCGCGATGCGCGAATATCGCACCAATCAAGTCGGACGAGAGCAGGAAAACGAGCAGCGCCACCGCGACGCGCGCGAACGATACGCCCTGGTCGGCGGAGAGGGTGAGGATTCCGGCCCATAACAAGCCAGCGATCGCCAAGGCAGCAATAAGCAAAGTGGTCTGAAGCCAGGTCGCGCTCGCTTGTTGCAGGTCGCGCGTCCAGTAAGCGGACTCCTCGATCAGCTCGGCAAGCCGCCGATAGCCCGGCGGCGCGCGGCTTGCGAAATGCTCCTCCTCGCGAACTAGCGCTCGGTCCGCGATTGATACCTTGAACCCATCAAAGACCCGCAGTCTTTGCTCGGCCGAGAAATGCTCGCCTAGGCCGCTTGCTAGCAACACGACCCGACGTGCCTGATCACCGGCCGCGCGGTGCGCGCGCTGTTTACGCGTTAGCGCGAGCCAAAGTGCAGCGAGCAGAAATCCGGCCAATGCGAAATTTAGCTGGGTCGTATTGTTGTCGGAATAGACCGAGATCGCCGTCACGATCGCTACGGCGAGCTGCGCCGCTAGTGCCTTATCCTGGAATGCCCGGGCGCAATCGAGCTCGGCACGCTGATAGGTCAGCAGCCGCTCATTGCCGAACGTTCCAGCGGCCTTGCGCAAAACTTCCGTGACGAATTCGCTCTTGCCATTCGTATAGGCCTCGAGATCGTCCGGATGAGCCGCTGCCAGCTGACGCTTGAGCGTGACATAACGCCGGGCAAGCTCTCGGTCCGCGACAAGCTCGTCGCGAAACACCAGCATGTTCCGGCCCCATTTGCTGTCGAGCGGCACCAGATGCAGATGGAAGGTCACCGACGCTCCGCTTGAGGCGGTTCTGGCGAGGAAATGCCTGGGCAGCTCGATGTGCGCTTCTTCCTCAGCATAGCCGATTGCCGCGAGCCCAGCGACGATCCGGCCGGCATCCTCCCAGTCCACAAGGGTCAGAAGCAAGTCGATCACCGGCTTGCTTTCGAGCCCGGCCACCGCCGTGCTGCCGACATGATCGATGAACATGCGCGCAGGCGCGTTCGCGGCGTGGATCGCGGCGATCTCAGCGCTGCATGCCTTTGCCCAACCGCTGTCTTGCGGCATTATTTGGACGCAAGGGGAGGGCGGGGTCGCATTATCCTCCATCAGGACGGCGCTGTCCCGCCTGAAGGATGGTTGAATCTATCCAAAGTAGAAACCTCCCCAATCTGCACCGAACTTTCCATAAACAGACAGGGCGGACCCTCGAGCGTCAAGGGTAGGTCGGCCCGAAAATTTCTCGCCACTTATTGCGCGCCGGTTCCCGGTTTCGTGCTCGATGGCGCTCAATGCAGTGCGATAGGCGGTGGCTGCGGCATCCTGGAAGTTGTCGGTTTTGAAAACATAGGAGCCGCTTCCAGGCGCGCGCCAATAGCTCTGCGACCGATCGACTTGGGAGAGATACAGCATGAAGTCGCGCACGAGATAATCATGATATAGATATGACTTGTCGCAATACGCCCAGGTCAGGATGAATTGAAAGGCGAGGGTGTCGATCAGCATGCCACTCATCGGCACCGTGTGGCGGTCGCGCCATATCCGCGCCATGCGACCGATCGCCTTTAAATTGCCGTTCGCGGTTACCGTATCGCGTGCGCCGAACGCGTTCATCTCCCTGCGTGGATCGCAGGTCTTCCAGCTTCCGCCGCCGTTGGTGTCGGCAAAGGTAAAGCTACCGTCCGTATTCTCGAATACGGGCAGGATCTCGAAGCGGATGCCATCGTCGAACTTCAATGCCACCACCTGGCCGTCGGCGCCGGTATAGGAATTGGCGTAGGTCTTGTTGATCGACGTCTTCACCGCCTGAAGGAGCGCCGACTGCCCATTCGTTTCATAGGCATGATACTTCTGGTATACCGAATAACGCAGGGTGAACGCGACATCCAGGTCGCTCACCCCCTTGGCTGCGGTGTCGCGTCCATAGGAGCCGACATAGAGACTATGCGCAGTCTCGGACTCAGTGTTCCAGAAATCCTTGTTCAGCCGCTTCGTGATGCGCTTGTAGCGATAGCAGATCGAGCTCACCGTCGATGAGGGAATCAGATATTGACTGCGAAAGGCGATGAAATTTGCAGAGACGCTCATAGCTCAATGATGCCATCTCGACTTCCACCGTGCTAGAACAAAGAACGAACTTGATCCAAATTGGTCACGCTTAGTGCTGGTGCTGGAGGGCACGCTTTCAAGGGAACGGCGGCCGCATATAGTGAGGCAAATGAGGTCACGAAGTCAGATGTAACCGGAGGATGCACTTCCTACATTCGATAGCAAAGGGCGGAAGTTGAAATCATGAGCGACTCAAGGAAGGCATTGCGCGATCTGGCGAGCGGAACGTTCGGCAACCTCCGCACGCTCAGCGCGGCGCAGGAAGCGGCACTCGACATGCAACGCAAGATCGACAAGCTGACCGCGTTCCGGTTGCTCGGCAATGACCGTTTGAGCCGCATCGCACGTGGCTTGCCGTCCCCCGCGATGGAGAAGGCCATAGCGATAGCCAGCGGCAAGTTGACTGGGCTCGACAACGCCTTCGCGCAGGGCTCGCTGCTCGACCGAACCCAACACGATACGTTTCGGCTCTATGATTCTCTCGAAAAATACGGCGCGATGCGCAGCTCGGTGGAAGCGGCGATCGGAAAGATCAACGCGCTCGAAACGACCGGATTTGGCCGCGCGCACGATGCCGCCGCGAAACTCGCGCTGGTCGGGGGGCACCGGTTCGGAAGCGGGCTCGACGAGCGGATCGCGGAATCGATCCGACGGATAAACGAACCCTATGTGGCGCTGACCGCGCGCCAGGAGGCGCTGCTCGGAATTGATCGCGATGCCGTTGGCGCGCTGGCGCGGACACGGCACTGGGCTGATACACTGACTGGTTCGACGGCGCGCGATTATGCCGCGATCCTCGGCACCGGTGATCGCTACCGCAAGGAATTCGAGGCCCTGAATCTCGCCGCCGGCAGTATCGCGTCGGCGACAAATGGGTTCGGCGGAAATAGCCTTGCTGCGATCGCCACATCGCGCAGCGCGGAGCTGGCCGGCCTCACAGTGACAGCGACCAAGATGTCGCTTTTCGCAGGCTCGCTCGACGTCCTTGGTCCGGGTGCCGGCGGCAACCATGCTGCCTATAACGCGCTGCTTGGAGGGTATGCGACACCGGCGATGCTGGATCGGCCATATTGGCGAGATTCGCGCGAGCGCGCTCGCTATTATCGCGATCAGGATGTCGACGAAGGGCTGATCGACGCCGACAACGCCTCCACCGTCGCCGTGCTGATCGATAGCGGCGTGGTCGAGGGCAAGCGCACGCGCGCGGGCACGATGACCGCCGTGGTCGAGGCCGGTCCGGTTAGGGTTCGGATCATGGCGAGCCGGCCGAAGATTGGCGCGTTTGGCGCAATCGACTCGTTCGAGAGTGCGCTGCGTACCTTCGTCGCGGTAAAGCTCCTGGCGGCACAAGGTCCGAATTGGTTCAAGCAACGCGTGCCCGGCGATGTGGTCGGCCGCGCCAAGGACCGCCGCCGCGAAGCGATGCGTGCTGGCGAAATCGCGCTGGATCTGATCCACTATATCGATCTTGGCGATATGATCGCGGTGATCACGCGCAAGGACAACTGGACCGAGCTGTTCGAAGCGGTCTTCGACCGCGCCGAGTGGCTGAAGGTCGATCTGGAGCGGCTCAACGCCAGCCGACGTCCCACTATGCACAGCCGCCCGGTCGATCCGGTTCAGCTATGCGAGATTGTCCTGACAATCCGTCGGCTGGTTGGTTGGATTGAGCGCGAGGGCCAGTGGGACAGCGGCTGGGACGATGATGTCTAAGTTGGGCTAGTCGGTTCGATCAGGTTAGCCTTAGTCGAGCGGTCTTCAAAAGCGGATGTCGGGAGTCTGCTCTTTAACGGAGCTTCGTTACTGGCCGAATCAATGTCGGCTTTTAGGTAAGCGAGTTCGAGCTGCAAGCGGCTGATTATGGGGCGCTAAGCGGCCGTCTTGGGCCGAGATAAACCAGTGTCCGTTTTTGGGAAGCGGGAAGGGCGACCGGAACGCCCGCGATTCGGTCGTTTAGCCGTGGGATTTCCGAAACTATTGCCCAGTTTGCGCGGCGGGCGCCCGTAACTTGCTAGGCTGATCGGCCCGGTTGCTGCCGTTTGCATTAGTGGAGGAAAAACATCGCTCGCCGCTTGGTTCAACTAGGCTTGCCGCGGGATGAGGATACGGTGGCACCCATACATCCCCTCGTCGCCATGCCGCTGTCGGGCCTCATCGAGCGCAAGTTCGACTTCTTCTAGGGTCTCGTGAATTTCAGCCCAAACGCTGCCATCTGCATAGATGATCAATGCGAATCGCCCATCGATCGCACCCGTCAGCCGGGTTTTCCGCGGCGGCAGAACGATGGGGTCGAGCGCACAACGGGAGTGTGAATCGCAGCCCTCACCGAGCCCATGATCAGCGCGGAAGCGTTCCTCTTCTTCGGTCGCAGCGTGCAGGTCGTTGAAGATTCTGACGGACATCGCTCCCCCCATTTCCGTGACGACGAGCCAACGTATGATTCGTTGATCGTTCGTGTCACGCTCGGTCCTACCGATCGATGTGGCCATCGAAGCACGAATCTCTTCGGCGAGTGCTTGCAGGGCTTCACCCTGAGCTTGGTATAATGGTCGCAGTCCCGTCCAGTCGTGTTCATCGCTGTCGGCAGTGGTGGAGCTGGAAGAGAAGTAGTGATCGGCCCTCACATCCAGAAGGCCTAGTATGAAATCAACTTCGGTCATTTGATACTCCTTTCTTGCGCCTGCGAAGTCGCCATGGTGATGGCTCCTGCTGACGGTGAAATGCAACGTTCGATAGCCGATCGTCGCTGGTGCCGATTCGAATTGCTCCCAGCCGGCTTTCGCTGATGTCTAAAGCGCGATGAGACGCTCCGGAGCTTGCGTGAGATTTGCGTATTTCGCGCAAAAACTGGCTATGTTCCTGAGATGTTCGCTAAGACGGAACGCGGAAACTCTCGGAAATCTGCGGATTTCTAGTCTAGGCACTGTGTTGACATCGCAGGGGTCGCAAGTTCAATCCTTGCCACGCCCACCATTAAAATCCCCGCTGACCCAATGGGTTGGCGGGGTTTTTATTTTCGGGGCTTCGCTCTCCAATGCGCATGCTCGGACGAAGCGAGTGGCGGTCGCCGCGCTTCCCGACATGCCGGAAGATTCCCGTGATCTCGCCGGCCGCGTTCCGGTGTTGGGCATTTTGATCGCCGAGACGATTTGGGCGCATTGGGGCAAGGCGCTCGGCTGAGGGTTGGCCCTCTATTCGGGCCGAGCGCGCCTGGGATGCGCTCGACCCTCACCCCTTCATCAGTGAAACGAGAAGCCGAACGTCGCATTCTCGGTGAAGCCGTTTGCGAACAGCTTGTAGCCGTCGGCATTATAGTGCGAGTACATGAAGATCAGCTCGGATTTGCCATCCGCGTCATAATCGCCCGCATCCAGCAAATGCATGTCGAAGCCCAAGTCCGTCATCGTGCCGTCTGGCGAGATGGCGACCGTGAGGACGGAGAAGGCGCTTGTGCCCGAATCCTCGATCGGACCGTCACAACGATAGTCGTCACCGTTCAGGCCCACGCGTGCGACCCGCCAGCCAGCGGCGGAGGCGTAGCTCCCATCGACGACAAGATCCTTGTCGGCATAGGCCCAGGCGGCGGGCACATTCTCTTCGGCATTCTTGCAGCGCATCGCGGTGGCGAACTTCGCCCGCATCCGCTGGCGCATCGCGGCATCGGTCGCTGCCGGAAGCGGCGCGGCTTTCCAGCTCTCGGGATCGGCCACATGGCCCGTCGAGCTGCTCACCAAGGGGCGGTAAACCGGCCCGCCGGCCCAGCCGACGAACTTGTTTGATCGCTGCCCGACGAATGGCGCACGCGCGCCCGGTGCCAGCGACTGCCGGCCGACATCGCTGATCGATTTCCAGCTCGAGGGCGTGATGCCGCGCACTTGCCCCACGGACTTGCCATCGAAGCCAACGGTCCAGTTGGTCTCGCGCGGGAAGCAACTGCCCTTCGGGCATGCCGGATCATAAGCCGCCCAGCCGCTGCCGGCCTTGTGGAAAACGGCGCGCATAAATGGCGTGGGCTTGGCTTCGGTTTCGCTCGGCTGATCCTCGAGAATTCCGACGATGCTTTCCTGCGCGAGCGCCGGTTGCGCGCCTGCAGCGAAGGTAAGTGCCGTCAGTGCCAGAAATGCGTGCTTGCCAATCATGATTTTCCCCGGACCGAAATGTGTCGGATACGATGTAAGCGATGGCCGCTTCATCCTCGTCCCAATCTTGGGACGGCCAAAGCATGGCGGGGCCTCAGCGCGCGTTCAGTCCCTCGATCATCGAGCCATTTGCCGGATGGACGATATCGGCCACGCGCCAGCCCATTGCTGCCCGAAACAGCACATATTGCTGGGTCAGGGAAACAGGAGCAAATTCGTCAGACGGCTTCGCCGACGCGCAGCCAGTCGATGAACACATCATGCGCGGCGCGATCCATTTCGCCCCGAGCGTTGACCCCCGATCCGACAGAGTTGCCGAGCGTCGATGGCCGAACATCCTGCGGCGAACATGCGAACCGCTTTTGGAACGCGCTCACAAGCTGCGCACGGTCGCGAAACCCGTGACGGAATGCGAGTTCGTCGATCGATCGCGAGGCACTCGTCGGCGCGCGCAAGGCGGCATAGACCCGATCGAGACGGCGGTGTCGGACATAGGCCATGACGCCGCCCATCGGCTCGAATGCGCGATACAGGCTGCTGCGCGACACGCCGATCTTAACCGCGATATCGTCCACGCCCGCGGAACGCGACAAAGCGGCGGAATCAAACAGGTGCATTGCGCGCCTTCGTATCGTCCGCTGGATTGCATCGGAATGCGGGGGCGCGACGGCGCGGCCTTGGCCCAGAAACCTTTCAGCAATAACAAAGGTGGCTTCCACGGCGGCAATGCCTTCGTCGTCGGTCAATTCGTCCGCGACATCGGCAAGCGTGCCTAGGTGAGAGGCGATCAGCCGCGCGCCCGCGCTCTCGCCTGAAAGCGTCAGCCCATGAAAGCCGCGTCCCAGCAGCCAGGAGGGAAGAACATGGCGCGGCACGACCAGATTGATGAGATCGACCGCGCTGGTCGTGGAGATGGAAGGCCGCGCCAGATCGCGGAACTGGATCGATCCGCCACCCGATCGTGCCGAGACGCCGTTAAAATCTCCCACGCCGTCCGAAAGGTTCACGGTGATGCTGACATGATCGAGGCCGGAGCGGCGCACAAGCTGCGCGTCCCGCACGAATGTCTGCCCGACCGAGCGCCCGCGCCCAAGCACGCTGGCGCCGAAACGAACCACTTTCGTCAGGCTGGTGAAGCCGGTGCGCCCCTGGTTCGCAACGTCCCGCACGTCATACATATCGGCGAGCGACTCCCGATAGGTGTCGAACGCATCCTTCTGTCGCTCTGAGGAAACGGACCAGGCCAGGGTCAAGGGAAAGTGGGCAGTGATACGCTGTCGCTCCGCTGCGTTTTACGCAGGCCGCTATCTAGCAAATTGAACGATCGCAGTCATCCCGTTGAAAACATGACATATCGACAGTGTCGGAGCCACGCTTCATCGCAGTAAAACGGCGTCCGGATAAAGAATGCGCATGAGGGCCGGGTCGCAAGGGGCAGAACGCCTCACGGCAATGCGACCGGCCAAAAAGAATTCTGGCCGGTCGCACAGCTAATGGGGTGGGTCTTTGCGCGGGCTACCCATCATCCGCGACTTCGATATTCGCTAAAACTCAGCCGGGGCGGCAGGCGCTGGTCGTCGTCCATTCGCGATCGCCATCGTCATACTCGATATAGATCGAGTCGCCGGTCCGGATCTGACCGATCCGCCCGGGGAAATACATGCCGCTGCGCTTGAAATCGCACGACACGCGCTTGCCTACGGTCCAGCCCGCGCCACCACCGCGATTGCCGCCGCCATAATTGGGAGCAGGGGCCTGGCGCGGTGCGGCATATCCGCCGTTCATTTCCTTGTCGCAGTTGAGCCCGAACTGAAACTTGCCGCCGCGAACGCTCAATCCCGCCACCTTGGCCGGATAGCTGGCACCATTCATGTTGATGTTCACGGTGCCGTACCAGCGGACCGAAGGCTGGCCGGTTGTCTCGGCATAATAATGTACGCGCGTGCCCTCTGGAATGAAGATCGGGTTGCGATATTGATCGAGGAGATCATGGACCGGCTTGCTGCCCGTCGCGTTGAACCAGCCGAACGTCTGCCACGCGCCGTTGCGCGGGATGGCGATGAAATAGCGGACCGGAACCGGGCAGGAATTGAAGAATTGCAACTGGCGTTGCACCTGTGCTTCGGCTTCGGTCGGTGCCAACACCGTTGCCGCTGCTCCGATGGCAGCCAAAATTGCAAGCTTCATTGAATATCCCCCTGAAGACACAGCGTTCCCCGCGTGTGAATTGTGACGCCTCCAGTCTTAGCAGCGGCGGCTGCGCGCGCGTGTCCCAGATTTGGGATGAATGCGGCGCGCATTTTCGATCCTTGTCCGCCGAGCAGGCTTTCGCTGTTCCCCGTTGCGCAATGCAGCATGCGGGCCTAGAGGCCGCCGCGTGACAGGTTCCCCGGCAACGGGGATGAAAAGGGAACTCGGTTCGATACCGAGGCTGCCCCCGCAACTGTAACCGGTTAGCCGGCGCGCCATCATGCCACTGAGGGAAACTTCGGGAAGGCGGCACGCCAGCGGTGATCCGGGAGCCAGGAGACCTGCCCGTCACAGTCGATTCCTTTGCGCGGGCGGGGTGTACCGAGCGAACGAGGGGTGAAATCCCTTGTGTGAGCGACGCCGAACCGGGTCGCGCACGCCAATTTCGGCAAGTGGCCCAAGCTATGGGTGTCTTGTTATGAAATCCAAATTCCTCCTCTGCGCGTCGGCGGCATTGCTGCCCGCATTCCCGGCATTCGCGCAGGACCGCGCCGATGACGACGACACGATCGTCGTTACCGCAACCGGCGTAGCGCAGCCGATCGATCAGGTCGGCCAGGCCGTCACCGTGATCGACGCCGATACGATCCGCACCCGCCAGGAAGTGAACGTCGCCGATCTGCTCGCGACGACGCCGGGCGTACGCTTCAGCCGCAACGGCACCACCGGCTCGGTCACCGGCATCTCGGTGCGCGGCGCCGAAACCAGCCAGACTCTCGTTTTGATCGATGGCGTGAAGGTCAACGATCCCAGCGCGATCGGCGACGGCTTCGATTTCGGCAATCTGCTGGTCGGCAATATCAACCGCATCGAAGTGCTGCGCGGATCGAACTCGGTGGCTTATGGCAGCCAGGCGATCGGTGGCGTGGTCAACGTGACCACCTCTACTCCGGTCGACGGCATCGCCGCCAACGCATCGGCCGATTACGGCAATTCGAACACGGTCAACGGCAAGGCGAATATCGCTGCGGGCAGCGGCATGTTTTCCGGATCGGCCGGCATCTCTTATTTCGATACCGACGGCATCTCATCGGCAGCGCGCGCGTTCGGCGCGACCGAGAAGGACGGCTATCGCAACGTCACCGGCAATGCGAAGCTCAAGGTGGCGTTTACTGATGCGATCAACCTCGATCTGCGCGGCTATTATATCGATGCCGATCTCGATCTCGACAGCTTCTTCGGCGCACCGGCCGACACGGCGGACGTCAGCAAGTCGCGGCAATATGTCGGCTATGCCGGGCTCAACGCCGGGCTGTTCGACGGTGTGCTGAACACCCGCGTTGCGCTCACCTATTTCAAGCACGAGCGCGATTATTACTTCGTCCGCGGCACCGCGGCGGATTACGGCTATGAAGGCAAGACGCTGCGCTTCGAATATCAGGGCGTGCTCCAGCCGATCGAGCAGGCCAAGCTGATCTTCGGCTATGAGCATGAGAAGCCCGAATATGATTTCTTCGGCTTCGGATCGACCAGCACTGCCAAGGCGACGCTCGACAGCTTTTATGGCCTCGCAGTGGTCCAGCCAGTCACCGGCCTCTCGCTGACCGGTGGCGTGCGTCGTGACGAGCACAATCAGTTTGGCGGTGCGACCACGCTGGGTGCCAATGCGAACTACTCGCCCAACCAGGGCGCGACCAATGTTCGCCTGAGCTATGGCGAGGGCTTCAAGGCGCCGTCGCTGTACCAGCTCTATGACAGCTTCAGCGGCAATGCGGCGCTGCGCCCGGAGCGTTCGAAGAGCTACGACATCGGTGTCGACCAGAATTTCGGGCGTCAGTTCAGCGCGTCGGTCACCTTGTTCAAGCGCGATACCCACAACCAGATCAATTATGACAACGCGACCTTCACCTACGGCAATATCGATCGCACCAAGACCAAGGGTGCCGAAGTGTCCTTTGCCCTGCGGCCGACCGACGCGCTGAGCTTCACCGCGGCCTATTCGTACATCGACGCATTCGATCGTTCGGTGGGCTCGCCTAACAACGGCAAGCGCCTCGCGCGCCGCGCCGAGCATGCGGTGAGCGTTTCGGCGGATTATGACTGGGCATTCGGCCTTTCGACCGGCGTGACGCTCACGCATGTCGGCGACAGTTTCGACAATGCTTCGAACGCGCGTCGCCTGCCGGGCTATGCGCTGGCGGGTTTGCGTGCTTCGATGCCGATCGGCGAGCATGTGGAGGTCTATGGCCGCGTCGATAATCTGTTCGATGAGCAATACAGCACGGCCTATGGCTTCGACACCTATGGTCGCGCAGCATATGCCGGCGTGCGCGTGAAACTGGGTAAGTGAACCGGACGATCCTGCCGCCCGCTTTGGGCCTGCTGCCGTCTTTGGGGCTGGCGCTTGCACTTGCAGGCTGCGCCCAGCCGCAGGGCAAGGGCGGCGGCGGGATCGTCTCCACCAATCCATGTGCTGATGCGATGCTCGTCGAGCTGGTGCCGCCGGAGCGGATCGCTGCGATCAGCCATTATTCTCAGGATCCGGGGGCGACTTCGATTCCCCTCGATGTCGCCCGCCGTTTCCGCACCACGACCGGCAGCGCCGAAGAAGTGGTGATGATGCGCCCGGATCTGGTGGTGGCGAGCGCCTTCACCGCGCCTTCGACGCGCGAGGCTTATCGTCGCGCGGGCCTGAAGACCGTGTACCTCGATTCCCCCGTCACGATTGCGGCCAGCAAGGCGCAGATCACGGAGCTTGCCGGTGCGCTTGGCGAAGCCGGGGCAGGGGACGCGATGAACGCGCGGATCGATCAGGCAGTGACCGCCGCCAGGTGGAGCGGGCCGCAAGTCTCCGCGTTGATCTGGATCGGCGGTAATCTCGTCTCGGGCGGCGGAAACCTGCTCGATGAGATGATGACCGGAGCCGGCTTCTCCGATCACGCCGCGCATTATGGCCTGCAATTCACCGGCACGCTGCCGATGGAGCACGTCATCGTGGATCCGCCCCGCGTGATGCTCGTTCCCGATCCGCCCGGCCGCATGGCGTCCTCGCGCGCAGCGCAACTACGCAGCCACGCCATTGCGCGGCTCGGCGGCAATGTGACCGAGGCGCATTTCTCGCGCGATCTCGTCAATTGCGGTGGCCCGGTGATCGCCAAGGCGGTGACGCGGCTCGCCGAAATCCGCCGGAGTGTCGGCCCATGAAGCGTCTTCCTCTCAATCTCGCGCTCGCCGCACTTGTCGCGATCCTGTTCGTCGCTTCGCTGATGGCGGGTAAGGCGTGGGTGCCGTTCGGCATATGGTTCAGTGATGATCCCCGCTGGTGGATCGTCGCCGAACTGCGCCTGCCGCGCGCGATCCTCGGGCTGGGCGTAGGGGCCGCGCTCGGCCTCACCGGCGCGGTGCTACAGGGTTTCCTGCGTAACCCGCTCGCCGATCCCTCGGTGGTCGGCGTTTCGTCCTGCGCGGCTTTGGGTGCGGTGGCGTCGATCGTCCTGCTTTCCGCCAGCGCACCGCTGATTGTATTCGGCAGCGCGATGCTCGCGGCCGCCGGGGGCATGGCGCTGCTGGCGGGGCTGGCGTGGCGCTCGCAAAGCGCAGTCGCTTTCATCCTTGCGGGCACGGTGCTCGCAAGCCTTGCGGGCGCGCTCACCGCCTTCCTGATCTCGATTGCGCCCAATCCTTATGCGACCGCCGAGATCATCGACTGGATCATGGGATCGCTCACCGATCGCAGCTTCAGCGAAGTCCAGTTCGCCATGCCCTTCATCGCCATCGGCTGCGCGCTGCTGCTGTTTACCGGCCGAGCGCTAGATGGGCTGACCTTGGGCGAAGACGCCGCGCGCTCGCTCGGGATCCGCCTCCAGCGCACCCAGATGCTGATCGTCCTCGGGGCGGGGCTGGCCGTCGGCGCGAGCGTCGCGGTGACCGGGGTGGTCGGGTTCGTCGGGCTGATCGTGCCGCATCTGCTCCGCCCGCTCACCGGCGCGCGGCCCTCGGCATTGCTGCTGCCCTCCGCGCTGGGTGGTGCGGTCCTCGTGCTGGCCGCGGACAGCCTTGTGCGGCTGGGGCCGGGCGCGACCGAAATCCGGCTTGGCGTCGCGATGGCGCTGCTCGGCACACCCTTCTTCTTTGCGCTGCTTATCAGGATGCGGAGGTCGGCATGGATCTGACCGTCACCAATCTCTCGGTCAGCCTCGGCGAGCGCCGGGTGCTGGAGGATGTCAGGGCCACCCTGCGCCCCGGCCGGGTCACCGCCATCCTCGGCCCCAATGGCTCGGGCAAGACCAGTTTGGTCAAGGCGCTGGCGGGTCTGCTACCCGGCGACATCCGCCTCGGCGACCAGCGCATCGGTAAGATGGACCCGCGCCAGCGCGCCCGCGCGATCGGCTATCTCCCGCAAGACGGGGCGGTCCATTGGGACGTCACGGTCGAAAGCCTCGTCGCGCTCGGCCGCCTGCCGCATCGCGCGCCCTTCGCCGGTCTCTCGTCCGAAGATAGCGATGCAATCACCACTGCGATGGCCGCCACCGACAGCATGCAGTTTGCAGGCCGCCTCGTTGCCGAACTCTCCGGAGGCGAACGCGCTCGCGTGCTGCTCGCGCGCGTTCTCGCCGGGCAACCGCAATGGCTGCTCGCCGACGAACCGCTCGCCAGCCTCGATCCGGTGCATCAGCTCGGCCTGCTCGATCAGCTTCGCACGCTGGCGGGGCAGGGGATGGGCGTGGTGATCGTCCTCCACGATCTGATCCAGGCCGCCCGCGCTGCCGACGACATCCTCCTCCTCCGCGAAGGCCGCGTCGTTGCCTTCGGCCCCGCCGCCAAGGCGCTCTCGCCCGACAATCTTCGCGAGGCATTCGGCGTAGAGGTGCTGCGAATTCGTGACGAAGCGGGACGAATCCTCTCCGTGCCTATCGGCAGGAACCGCTGACAGAGCGGTTTCGCTGTGCCAAAGTAATTTAATTACAAGCGCGAGTCGGCCCTGCCGGTGCGTGATAGGAGAGCGTTGTGCGTATTATCGACCATGTCATCGCAGGTGCATCGGGTGGTTCAGCCGCCCGCACGGGGGACGTTTACGATCCCAATACCGGTCAGGTTCAAGCCCGCGTAAATCTCGGCACCCAGGCCGATCTCGATCGCGCCGTCGCCGCCGCGCAGGCCGCGCAGCCCGAATGGGCCGCCACCAATCCGCAGCGCCGGGCGCGCGTGATGTTCAACTTCAAGGCTTTGGTCGAGAAGCATATGGACGAGCTGGCGCATCTGCTCTCGTCCGAGCATGGCAAGGTCGTTGCCGATTCGAAGGGCGACATCCAGCGCGGCCTCGAAGTGATCGAGTTCGCCTGCGGCATCCCGCATGTCCTCAAGGGTGAGTACACCCAGGGCGCAGGCCCCGGCATCGACGTGTATTCGATGCGCCAGCCGCTCGGCATCGGCGCGGGGATTACTCCGTTCAACTTCCCGGCGATGATCCCGCTCTGGATGAGCGGTGTCGCGATTGCGTGCGGCAACGCCTTCATCCTCAAGCCCAGCGAGCGCGATCCTTCGGTGCCGGTCCGCTTGGGTGAGCTCTTCCTCGAAGCCGGCCTGCCTGCGGGTATTTTTCAGGTCGTCCATGGCGACAAGGAAATGGTCGATGCGATCCTCGATCATCCGGCAATCGCCGCGATCAGCTTCGTCGGCAGCTCGGACATCGCGCATTATGTCTATCGTCGCGGTGTCGATGCCGGAAAGCGCGTTCAGGCGATGGGCGGCGCGAAGAACCACGGCATCGTCATGCCCGATGCCGATCTCGATCAGGTCGTCGCCGATCTCGCGGGCGCGGCATTCGGCTCGGCGGGCGAGCGCTGCATGGCGCTGCCGGTCGTGGTCCCGGTGGGCGACAAGACCGCCGACGCGCTGCGCGAACGCCTGATCCCCGCGATCGAAGCGTTGCGCGTCGGCGTCAGCACCGATGCGGAGGCGCATTACGGCCCGGTCGTGAACGCCGCGCACAAGCAGCGCGTCGAGAACTGGATCCAGACCGGCGTGGACGAAGGCGCAGAGCTGGTGGTCGATGGCCGCGGCTTCAAACTACAGGGCCATGAAGAAGGCTTCTTCATCGGGCCGTCGCTGTTCGATCGCGTGACGACCGATATGGAGAGCTACAAGGAAGAGATTTTCGGCCCCGTGCTCCAGATGGTCCGCGCGCCCGACTTCGAGACGGCGCTGCGCCTCCCGAGCGAGCATCAGTACGGCAACGGCGTCGCGATCTTCACCCGCAACGGCCATGCCGCGCGCGAATTCGCGGCCCGCGTGAATGTCGGAATGGTCGGCATCAACGTGCCGATCCCGGTGCCGGTCGCGTACCACAGCTTCGGCGGCTGGAAGCGCTCGGCATTTGGCGACACCAACCAGCACGGCATGGAAGGCGTCCGCTTCTGGACCAAGGTCAAGACAATCACCCAGCGCTGGCCCGATGGCGGCGCAGGCGCGGGCGACAGCGCCTTCATCATCCCGACCATGGGGTAATTGGATGATCCGTCTGCTCCTCTTCATCGTCGCCCTGATGTTCGTGGTCCGCGCTGAGCCGATCACGAACGCAGGCGCGGCTGCGGTGGAGCAACCCAAGAAGCTGATCGCGCTGAGCTTCGACGATATCCCCCGCGCGCACGGTGCGTTCCTGACACCGCAGGAGCGCGGCGAGCGGCTGATCGCGATCATGAAGGACAAGCAGGTCGATCAGGCGGCGTTCTTCCTCAATCCCGGCCAGCTCACCGAATATGGCGACACCAAGGGCGCGGGGCAGCGGATCCGCGATTATGTCGCGGCGGGGCATGTCCTCGCCAACCACAGCAACACCCATCCTCGGCTGGGCGGCACCAGCGCCGAGGTGTATCTCGCGAATATCGACACCGCCGAGGCGTGGCTCGCCAGGCAGCCGGGTCACCGCGCGTGGTTCCGCTATCCGTTTCTCGATGAGGGCGGCAAGGACATGGCCAAGCGTGACGCGGTGCGCGCCGGGCTCAAGGCGCGCGGGCTGCTCAATGCCTATGTGACCGTCGATGGTTCGGACTGGAACATGGAGGATCAGGCGCTGCGGGCGAAAAAGGCCGGCAAGACGATCGACATGGATGCGCTGCGCGATCTCTATGTCGAAACCCACGTCCAGTCCGCCGATTTCTCCGATGCGCTGATGGTCCGCACTTTGGGCCGCAGCCCGGCGCACATGCTGCTCCTCCACGAGACCGACATGGCCGCTTTGTTCCTCGGCGACCTGATCGATGCGCTGCGGGCGGATGGCTGGGAGATCATCTCCGCCGACGGTGCCTTCGCCGATCCGATCTATCGTCTCGCGCCCAACACGCCCTTCGCCGCCGGCACGCTGACCGAAGCGCTGGCGTGGGAGAAAGGCATCAAGGGCGCGCGTTGGTACGACCGCAACAACACCGATGTCGCCAACCGGCTCTTCGCCGAGCGCGTTCTCCACGAGAAGTAACCAATGACCACGCAATTCGAACTCACCGACGAGCAGCTCCAGATTCAGGAAATGGCGCGCCAGTTCACCGCTGACGCGATCACCCCCCATGCGGCGGAGTGGGACGAGAACAGCATCTTCCCGCGCGACACGATCAAATCCGCCGCCGAACTGGGTTTCGCCTCGATCTATGTCTCCGAGGAATCGGGCGGCATCGGCCTCGGGCGGCTGGAATCCGCGCTGATCATGGAAGCGATGGCCTATGGCTGCGTGCCGACCAGTGCGTTCATCTCGATCCACAACATGGCGACTTGGATGATCGATCGGTTCGGGTCGCAGGCGGTGAAGGATAAATATCTCCCGGGCCTGATCTCGATGGAATTGATGGCGAGCTATTGCCTGACCGAGCCGTCATCGGGTTCGGACGCCGCCGCGCTCAAGACCAGGGCCGTCAAGGACGGCGACCATTATGTCGTCAACGGCACCAAGCAGTTCATCTCGGGCGCGGGGGTCAACGATCTCTACGTCACCATGGTCCGCACCGGCGTGGATGGGCCAAAGGGCATCACCTGCCTCGTGATCGAGAAGGACATGCCCGGCGTGTCGTTCGGCGCGAAGGAGCGCAAGCTCGGCTGGAACGCCAGCCCGACGGCAGGCGTGACCTTTGAGAATGTCCGCGTGCCTGCCGAAAACATCGTCGGCGGCGAAGGCGAGGGCTTCCGGATCGCGATGATGGGCCTCGATGGCGGCCGCCTCAACATCGGCGCGACGTCGCTCGGCGGTGCGCAGCGCTGCCTCGACGAAGCCATCGCCTACACCAAGGATCGCCAGCAATTCGGCAAGGCGATCGCCGATTTCCAGAACACGCAATTCACCCTCGCCGACATGGCGACCGAATTGGAAGCCGCCCGCGCTTTGCTCTATCTCGCCGCCGCCAAGGTGACCGCCAACGCGCCCGACAAGACCAAATTCGCCGCCATGGCCAAGCGCTTCGCCACCGACACCGCCAGTTCGGTGACCGATCGCGCGCTGCAATTGCATGGTGGCTATGGGTATCTCAAAGACTATCCGATCGAGCGATTCTGGCGCGATCTGCGGGTCAATTCGATCCTCGAGGGGACCAATCAGGTGATGCGGATGATCGTCGGCCGGGAGCTTACCCGCCAGTGACCTTTGCCGAAGCAAGCGTGAGCGACGACGTTCTGATTTCGGTCGAGGGCAAGCTGGGCCGCATCCGGCTCAACCGGCCCAAGGCGATCCATGCGCTCAACGCCGATATGTGCGCCGCGATGCTCGATGCGATCCAGCTTTGGGCAGCCGATCCGGCAGTCGAAGCGATCCTGATCGATCATGCGGAGGGCAGGGGTTTCTGCGCGGGTGGCGATATCCGCATGCTCGCCGAAAGCGGGGCCAGCGACGGCGCGGAGGCGCGCGATTTCTTCCGGCTCGAATATCAGCTCAACCATAAGCTGTTCACCTGCGCCAAGCCGATCATCGCCTTCATGGACGGCATCACGATGGGCGGCGGCGTCGGCATTTCGCAGCCCGCCAAATATCGGGTCGCGACCGAGAACACCAAATTCGCCATGCCCGAAACCGGCATCGGCCTGTTCCCCGATGTCGGCGGCGGCTGGTATCTGGCGCGGCTGCCCGGCCGCATGGGTGAGTATCTCGCGCTGACCGGCGCGCGGCTCGACGGTGCGGAGTGTTTGGCGCTCGGGCTGGCGACGCATTATGTGCCCAGCGATCGCCTCGAAGAGGTGAAACGTGCCATCGGCGCAATGCCGGCCGAAGCGCAGGCGATCATCGCGGACTATGCCACCGCCACGTCGCGCGCGAACATTCTCGATCATAAGGCCGAGATCGACCGGCTCTTCGCGGCGGACACGCTTGAGGAAATCCTCGCCGGTCTCGAAGCCGATGCCGGCGAATGGGCCACCGCCCAGCTTGCCACGCTCGCCACCAAATCGCCTCAGGCGATGAAAGTCTCGCTCAAGCTGGTTCGCGATGGTCGCTATATGGACAGTTTCGAGCAGGAAATGGCGCAGGAGTTCGCGGTCGCCAGCCGGGTTGTGCAACGCCACGATTTCATCGAGGGGGTTCGCGCACTGATCGTCGACAAGGACAATGCGCCGCGCTGGAATCCCGCATCGCCCGAGGGCGTCACCGATCATGTCATCGATCAGATATTCGCGCCGCTGAGCGAGGATGAGGCATGGGTGCCCGCTTGAATTTTCTCCGTCATGCTGAACTTGTTTCAGCATCCAATGTGCCGCAAGCGACGGCATAGCCCGTGGAGGGTTGGACCCTGAAACAAGTTCAGGGTGACGGTTGTGTAAGGAACGAGACTGATGTCGAACTACGAAACCATCCTCGTCGAGCAGCGCGGCGCCGTCACGCTCGTCACGCTCAACCGGCCCAAGGCGCTCAACGCGCTCAACAGCCAGATCCTGTCCGAACTGCTCGAGGCGATGAAGGCGTTCGATGCCGATCCGACTCAGGGCTGCGCCGTGCTCACCGGTAGCGAAAAGGCGTTCGCCGCCGGGGCCGACATCAAGGAGATGCAGGCACAGGGCTTTGCCGACATGTACGGCCATGATTTCTTCGCGGGCTGGGACGCATTCTGCCGCACCCGCAAGCCGATCATCGCCGCAGTGGCGGGCTATGCGCTGGGCGGCGGCTGCGAAGTCGCGATGATGTGCGACTTCATCCTCGCGGCTGACACCGCAAAGTTCGGCCAGCCCGAGATCAAGCTGGGAGTCTCCCCCGGCATGGGCGGTTCGCAGCGCCTCGCGCGTGCAGTGGGCAAGGCCAAGGCGATGGAAATGTGCCTCACCGGCCGGATGATGGACGCCGCCGAAGCAGAGCGCGCAGGGCTGGTCAGCCGCATTCTTCCGGCGGCCGATCTGGTCGAGGACGCAGTCAACACCGCTGCGCTGATCGCATCGATGGCGCCGCTCTCGATCCTCGCGAACAAAGAAATGATCAACGCTGCGTTCGAGACGTCATTGGCGCAGGGCGTCCAGTTCGAGCGCCGGCTGTTCCACGCTTTGTTCGGCACCGCCGATCAGAAGGAAGGCATGACCGCCTTTGTCGAGAAGCGCCCGGGCAACTGGACGGGGAAGTAAGAGCAACCGTCACCCCGGCGAAAGTCCGGGTCTCAGGCGACGGCGCAAGCCGTCTGCGGCACGAGATCCCGGCGTTCGCCGGGATGACGAATTGGAGAGTAAGATATGGCTCGCATCGCATTTATCGGCCTCGGCAATATGGGCGGCGGCATGGCTGCGAACCTCGCCAAGAACGGCCATGACGTCCGCGCCTTCGATCTCAGCCAGGACGCGCTCGATCGCGCCAAGGCCGCAGGCTGCCTGCCCGCCGCCACTGCTGCCGAAGCCCTTGTCGGTGCCGAAGCGATCGTGACGATGCTCCCGGCGGGCAAACATGTCGAAGCCGTCTATACCGAGACGCTGTTCGACGGTGCCGAAGCAGGCGCGATCCTGATCGATTGCTCGACCATCGATGTCGATACTGCGCGCCGCGTCGGCCTGGCGGCCACTGCGCGCGGGCTGATGGCGGTCGATGCGCCGGTCTCGGGCGGGATCGCTGCGGCCAATGCCGGCACGCTCACTTTCATGGTCGGCGGCTCGCAACAGGCGTTCGATCGCGCTGAGCCATTTTTGTCGGACATGGGCAAGGCGGTGATCCATGCGGGCGCTCCAGGCGCGGGGCAGGCGGCCAAGGTCTGCAACAACATGCTGCTCGGTGCGACGATGATCGCCACCTGCGAAGCCTTTGCGTTAGCCGAAAAGCTCGGCCTCGATCTTCAGAATTTCTATGACATCGCCTCGGTAAGCTCCGGGCAAAGCTGGTCGATGACGAGCTATTGCCCGGTCCCCGGCGTTGGGCCTGAAACGCCAGCGGATCGCGGCTATACCGGCGGCTTTGCGGCACCCTTGATGCTCAAGGATCTGCGTCTGGCGATGGAAGCGGCAGCCAGCGCCGGTGCGGACGTGCCGATGGGCAAGCGCGCCGCCGAACTTTACGAAGCCTATGTCGCGGGCGAAGGCGCGGATAAGGATTTCTCGGGGATTATCGAGACGCTGAAATAATATTGGGCGGCGCAAGTCTCCCAAACGAAGAAGGGGAGATGACGAGACGTTAACCCACCGCGCGCATACTTCCCCGCATGCGCCCGCTCATCCTTCTCCTCGCCCTCGCGACTCCCGCCGCTGCGCAGCAAACGCGCGCGCCTTTCACCATCGCCGAAACCGGCCAGGGTTTCGCCACGCTGGACGAGGCGGTCACCGCGATCCGCGACGATACCGCGACGATCCTGATCGCTCCGGGGACCTATCGCCAATGCACCGTGCAACAGGGCGGCAAGATCACGTTCAAGGCAGTCCAGCCGGGCACCGCGATCTTCGAAGGCGTGGCGTGTGAGGAGAAAGCCGCCTTCGTCCTGCGCGGGCGCGGCTCGGTGGTCGATGGCATCGTCTTTCGCGGCTATAGCGTGAATGACGGCAATGGCGCTGGCATCCGCATCGAAATGGGCGATCTGCTCGTCACCAATTCGATGTTCCTGGACAGTCAGGAAGGCATTCTGGGCGGCGGGCACGAAACCGTGCGGAACATCACGATCGATCGCACCACTTTCTCCGGTCTCGGCCAGTGCGAGACCGAGAATTGCAGCCATTCGATCTATCTGGGGCTGCAGGGCAAGGTCACCGTGCGCAATTCGCGCTTCGAGCGCGGCACCGGCGGCCATTACGTCAAGATTCGCGCGCCCGAGGTGGAGATCGTCGACAACAGCTTCGACGACAGCCAGGGCAAGGGCACCAATTACATGATCGATATGTCCGAAGGCGGCACCGGGCTGATCAGCCGCAACACCTTTGTGCAGGGGCCGAACAAGGAAAATCACTCGGGGCTGATCGTGGTCGCCGCCGAGGCCAAGACCTATGGCTCGAACGGCCTGACGATCACGGATAACATCGCTACCATGGCCCCCGGTGCACCGGGCAACCCCGCTTTTGTCGCGGATCTCAATCGCTCGCAGATCAAGATGTCCGGCAATCGCGTGACCGGCATGCGCGAGTTTGAGCGCCGCTAAGGCCGAATGCGGCTGTCACTCCGGACGTGTCCCGGGCGGCGGGAAGGGTGGCAATGTAGGAAATCGCCTGCCACCGTTCCTCGGCGCTCTTTGAACCGTCGAGAAGCCAGTCTCCCGCCGCGCACGAACATTTCCTACCCGCGCAACGAAATTGCCGAAAAGGCGGGAAAACTGTGAAGCTAAGCCCTTACTTGCAGCTATCGCCCGGCCCCGAATCGAGATCGAGGCAGCGCCCGTCAATCTCCACCGGCACCGGCAGGTGCAGCACGCCGGCAAGCGTCGGTGCGATGTCCACCGTCTCTACGCCCAGCGGCTGTTCGAACCCGGTCATGCCCTTGCGCCAGAACAGGATCGGCACGCGGCGGTCATAATCCCAGAAGCTGCCATGCGTCGCGACATAGCCATTGCCCGGATTGGCGATCGGCGTGACGCGCGGCTTCAGCGCCACGACGAAATCGCCCGAACGTCCGGGACTGTACGAAGCCTGTGCGCGCTGGATCAGCGACCATGTCTCGGGCGGCGATTTTGGCGAAGGCGTCGCCTGGATTTCGGCAGCGGTGAACACTGCTTCGATCTGCGGATGCGCGCGGTAGCGCTTGATCGCTTCGGCCTGCACCTTGGCCCGCTGCGCGCCGGTGATCTCGGGGATGATATAGACGTCGCCGAACGATCCGCCGACGATTGGCGATTTGGCCATGCCCATCGCCGCAGCCATTTCCTTGCCGATCGTGTTGGCATTGAGCTTCGGATCGATCCGCGCGGCACCCGGCTGGCCATGCTGCTGGTTGCGCTCGGGCAGATCGTGGCCGCCATGATCGGCAGTCAGCGCCACGACATAATCGACGCCGCTATTGTCGAGCACTGCGAAGAGCTGGCCCAGCGTATGATCGAGCGCCATCATCTGGAGGCACATCTCGCTGCCTTCGGTGCCGAGCGAATGGCCGACATAATCGGTGGCCGATGCGCCGATGATGAGCAGATCGGTGTTTGCGCCCTGGCCCAGCTTCATGTCGCTGAACAGACCAGCGCCCAGCGCTGCGATCGATTCGTCGAATTCGGGCGATGCGCGAAACGCGCGGGCGTCGCCGGCGGCGCGGGCGAAGCGGCCATCGCCCACGGTCTTGCCGTCACCGATCGAGACGGCGCGGCTGCGCGCCTGGCAGAACGGCGACAGCTCCATCGGTTCCTGCGCCTCAGCGATTCGCGCGGTGACGTTCGCGTTCATCCGGGTCACCATCCCCGGCTCGGCGCGGCCCGCATAGGAGACGAAGCCCTTGCCGCCCCACCACCATAGTTCGTCGACCTTGTGCCCGCCCATCATCACGGCGGCGCGATCCTTGCCCGCGACCGAAACGACGCGGCTGCCCGGATTGGCGAGCTTCATCCATTCGCCGAGCGTGGGCACCTTCAGGTTCTTGTCGGAAACGGTGTATTTGTTCGACGTGCTGCCGGGGACGCTGGTGTCCTCCGAGCAGTAAACCGTCTTGTCCTCGCGCGGCGCGCTGAAATCGGTCCAGTCATTGGCGACGATGCCGGTGCGGGCGGGGCGCGCGCCGGTCAGGATCGTGGAATGGCCGGGGCAGGTCTCGGTCGCCGCATGGCTTTGATAGCCCGATGGGAACACCGCGCCCGACATCAGCCGGGCAAAGCCTTCGCGAAACTGGCCGCGATATTCGGCGAACAGATCGGCGGAAAGCTGATCGACCGAGATCACCACCACCAGTTTGGGGGCAGGCAGTTTCTGGGCAGGCGGCGTGGGCACGGGCGCTTCCTGCGCGACGGTGGCGGGCGCGGCGAGCAGCGCCAGTGCGGCTGCGATTGGTCGGATCATTCTCATCAAGCCAGCTCCTGCTGATCGAAAAACGTCGCGCAGCTATTGTCCAAGCGCCGTTCGTGGGCAAGGACGCTGCATGGTCTGGCTTCGTTTCGCTTTGATGTCTCTCATGCTGGCGCTGTTCGGCACCCCCGCAATTGCGCAGCCGGTGGGCCCCGGGCCGCATGTGAAGATCGAGCTCGTGGCGGAGACCGACCGTCCGGCGGCTGGCAGCGAAGTCACGCTGGCCTTTGCTTCGGTGCCCAATAAGGGCTGGCATGCTTATTGGGAAAACCCCGGCGACGCGGGTTTCCCCGCGCGCGCCAAATGGAGCGTGCCGAACGGTGTAACCGCCGGGCCGATCCGCTATCCCGTGCCGGAGCGGCTGACGATCGCCGGGCTGATGAACTATGTTTACGAAGCCCCCTTCGCACAGCTCGTGACGCTCAAGCTGCCCGCCGATGCCAAGGGCGAGATTCCGATCGCGGTCGAGCTGGATTATCTCGTCTGCACCGATGCGATCTGCGTTCCGGAAAAGGCGAAGCTCTCGACGCTGTTGACCGTCGGCGACGGTGCGATCCCCGCCGATCGGCGCACGCGCTTCGATGGCTGGCGCCAGGCATTGCCCAAGCCGCTCGGCTCGCTGGGCAGCTACCAGATCGAAGGCGAGCGCATCCGCATCGCGATTCCCTATCCGGCCAGCGCGCCCGGTGGCGATCTCTATTTCTATCCGCTCGCGCAGAACATGATCGATCATGCCGCGCCCCAAAAGGCTGTTCGCGACGGCGATCGTGTGGTGATCGAGACTGCCGCCAAGGGCACCCCCACCGCGATCGAAGGCGTGCTGGCGATTGGCGGGCAGGGGTTCATCGTCTCGGCCAAGCCGGGCACTGTGCCCCCGGTGGATACCGCTTTCCCATGGGCGGCGGCGCTCGCGGCATTCTTCGGCGCGGTGCTGGGCGGGCTGTTGCTCAACGTCATGCCCTGCGTCTTCCCTATCCTCAGCCTCAAGGCGCTCAGCCTTGCCAAGGCCAATGACGGCGCTGGCAATCCGCGCGGCGAGGCGCTCGCTTATACGGCGGGCGTGGTGCTGGTCTGCCTCGTGCTGGGCGGCAGCTTGCTGGCGCTTCGCGCAGGCGGGGCGACGCTGGGCTGGGCGTTCCAGCTGCAAGACCCCCGCGTGATCCTGGTCCTGCTGCTGCTGGTCACCGGCATTGCGCTCAATCTCGCCGGCCTGTTCGAGCTGTCCGCCCCCGGCTTCGTCAATCGCGCTGCATCGAAGGGCACGGGCGGCGCATTCGCCACCGGCGCGCTTGCCGCTTTCGTCGCGACGCCCTGCACCGGCCCGTTCATGGGCGCGGCATTGGGCGCGGCGCTGATCCTGCCATGGCCCGCCGCGCTCGCGGTGTTTGGCGGGCTGGGCCTCGGCATCGCGCTGCCATTCCTGGCATTGGGCTTCATCCCGGCGCTGCGCCGTCGCTTGCCCAAGCCGGGCGCGTGGATGGTGCGGCTGCGGCATATCCTCTCTGTGCCGATGTTCCTCACCGCGCTGGCGCTAGGCTGGGTGCTGTGGCGCCAGTCGGGCGCGACGGGCCTCGCCATTGGCGTCGCGGCCACGCTAGTCGCAGCAGTCGGCCTGTGGCTGGTTGGTCGGCGTCAGCGGCAGGGTGTGAGCGGTTGGCTGCTCGCCGCGCCGCTGCTGCTCGCCGCGCTCGCCGCCACCGCTTTTATTCGTCCCGCCGCACAGGCACAGTCGATTGCCTATGGCGAGCCGTTCAGCGAAGCCCGCCTCGCACAGCTTCGTGCCGAAGGTCGCCCGATCTTCGCCTATTTCACCGCCGATTGGTGCCTCACCTGCAAGGTCAATGAAAAGGCCGTTATCGAAACCTCGGCAGTCGAGCGCGCGCTGAAGGACGGTAATGTCGCGGTGCTTGTCGGCGACTGGACCGATGGCAATCCGGAGCTTGGCCGCTTCATCGAGCGCCACAACCGCGCCGGGGTCCCGCTCTATCTCTGGTACAAGCCCGGCCAGCCGGAGCCCGAAGTGCTGCCGCAGTTGCTTACCCAAAGCATGTTTACCGAGCGCGCAGCGAAATAGCCCCCCTTGTGCGCCGCAACAAACCGTTGCAGCATGGAACCAGTCGGCATTTCCGGCACTTGGGGTGGCATGGCAGCGAACGGGGCGTTTGACGAAATTTGGGGGCATGGCGGGCCGGAAAGCCCACGCGCCGAGTTTGCAGCGCTATCGCAATGGGTGGCGGATACGCCCGCCAGCGAATTGCAGCGCCGGCAGCAGGCTGCGGAGACCGCATTCCGGCAACTTGGCATCACCTTTGCCGTATATGGCGATAGTGACGCGGCCGAGCGCATCATCCCGTTCGATATCGTCCCGCGCATCTTCCTGCAAAGCGAATGGCAGCGGCTTTCCGAAGGACTCGTCCAGCGCGTTGAGGCGATCAATGCGTTTCTGGAGGATGTTTACGGTGAGGGGCGCATCGTCAAGGAAGGCATTATTCCGCCCGAATTGGTGCTGCTCAACGATCAGTTTCGCCCCGAAGTAAACGGCATCCGCCCGCCGCATGGCGTGTGGGCGCATATTTGCGGGATCGATCTGGTCCGCACCGGGCCCGATGAATTCTTTGTGCTCGAAGACAATGCGCGCACCCCCTCCGGCGTTTCGTACATGCTCGAAAACCGCGAGGCGATGCTGCGGCTGTGCCCTGAACTGTTCCGCGATTTCCGCGTTGCGGCGGTGGACAGCTATCCGGACATGCTGCTGGAGACGATGCGGTCGGTCTCGCCCGGCAGCAAATCGGACCCGGTCTGCGTCGTGCTGACGCCGGGCCATTTCAATTCGGCTTATTACGAGCATAGCTTCCTGGCCGATGCGATGGGCGTCGAACTGGTCGAGCCGGCCGATCTGGTGGTGGATGATGACGTGGTGTGGATGCGCACGATCGGCGGCCGTGTCCGCGTCGATGTGATCTATCGCCGGATCGACGACGATTATCTCGATCCGCTCGCGTTCCGCCCTGAATCGCTGCTTGGCGTGCCCGGGCTTATCGCGGCCTATCGCGCCGGCAACGTCGCGATCCTCAACGCGCCGGGCAACGGCATTGCCGACGACAAGGCGATCTATTCGTACATGCCCGAGATCGTCCGCTTCTATTCGGGCGGCGAGGTCAAGCTGCCCAATGTCGAGACGTTCCGCTGCCGCGAACCACAGGCGCTGAAATATGTGCTCGAGCGTTTGCCCGAACTGGTGGTGAAGCTCGTCGATGGATCGGGCGGCTATGGCATGCTCGTTGGCCCGACCGCGAGCCGCAACGAGATCGAGGAATTCCGCGCCGCGCTGATCGCCGAGCCGCACCGCTACATCGCCCAGCCCACGCTGGCGCTGTCCACGGTGCCAACTCTCGTGGAAGCGGGCCTTGCCCCGCGGCACGTCGATTTCCGGCCCTTCGTGCTGACCGGCAGCAAGGGCGTCCAGGTCGTTCCCGGCGGCCTGACCCGCGTGGCGCTTCGCGAGGGCTCGCTGGTGGTGAATTCCAGTCAGGGCGGCGGGACCAAGGACAGCTTTGTGTTGATGGATGACGGAGCCGCATCATGCTGATGCTCTCCCGCACCGCATCGGCGCTTTATTGGCTAGGCCGCTATCTTGAGCGCGCCGATTTCATCGCCCGACTGGTCGAGGCCACCGTGCGGCTCGATGCGCTCTCCGCGCGCCCGGCTGGCGAGGCTGCGTGGAAAAGCGCTCTCGCGGTCAGCTACACCGATGAAGCCTTTGCACTCACCGGAAACCCGCTGACGCAGGTGCATGTCGCGCGGTTCCTCACGCTCGATCCGGCCAATGCCGGATCAATCGTGCGCTGCCTCGATATGGCGCGCAACAATGCCCGCGCCGTGCGCACTGCGCTGACCCGTGATGCGTGGACTGCGATCAACCGCGCCTGGCTGTTGTTCCAGAACCGCGCCTCGACCGGTGGTGCCACCGCGACGCTCAATCTGGTCGAGCAGGTCAAGGGTGAGACGAGGGGCTTTGAAGGCGCGATCCACCGGATGATGCGCAACGAGTCGACCTTGCTGATCCAGCTCGGCGCAGCGGTCGAGCGGGCGGACAACACGGCACGGCTGGTCGACGTCAAATACCATCTGCTGCTGCCCAAGGGTGAGCCGGTCGGCGGCGTGGTCGATCGCGATCAGTGGACGACGATCCTCCAGACCGTGTCGGCGGTGAACGCCTATCGCTGGGTCTATAATGACGGGCTTCAGCCTCGCAACGTGATCGACCTGCTGGTCAGTCGGGCCGAGCTGCCGCGCAGCCTTGCCGCTTGTGTCGAAGAGACCGTTGGCCTGCTCAGCGCGCTCGCCAAGCGCACCGGCTTGCAGGGGGAGGCAGACCGTATGGCGCGCGCGCGCATGGCACGGCTGCAAAAGACCCAGACCTCGCAGATCATCGTCAGCGGGCTGCACCAATATCTCGAAGCGTTCATCGCCGAAAATGCGATGCTCGACGCTGCCATCGCACGACAATTTCGGTTTACCTGATGCGCATAGCAATCGACCACCGCACCCATTACCGCTTCAGCGAGCCGCAGGCGCGTCTCGTCCAGATGCTGCGGCTCACGCCCTGCGACACGCAGGACCAGACCGTGGTGAACTGGCACATCGGCGTCGATTGCGACGCCCGGCTGCGTGACGCGACCGACGGCTTCGGCAACGCGATCACGATGCTCTATGCCGAGGGGCCGCTTGAGGCGATCGACATTACCGTAGTGGGCGAAGTTCTGACCAACGAGGCCGTCGGCGTGATCCGCGACGCAGTAGATCCGCTTCCGCCCTTATTCTATCGCCGCTCAACGCCGCGCACGCTCGCCAATATCGATCTGATCGATTTCACCGCGAGCAGCATCGGCAAGGGCGATCCGCTCGAGCAGATGCATTTGCTCAACACGGCGCTTCATACGCGCTTCCCGTGCGCGCCCGATGCGCCCGATACCGGCGCGACTGCGGCGGAGGCGTTCGCCGCCAAATCGACCAGTTCGCGCGATGTCGCCCAGATGTTCATCGCCGGTGCGCGCAGCCTGCATATCCCGGCGCGCTACGTGTCGGGCTATCGCAGCGATGGCGAAGAAAATCACAGCGCGCCGCATGCCTGGGCCGAGGCGCATATCGAGGATTTCGGCTGGATCGGTTTCGACCCGGCTACCGGCCTGTCGCCCGATTCCAGCTATGTTCGCGTCGCGGTCGGGCTGGATGCGCTGGGCGCGGCATCGATCGCAGGGATGCGGATCGGGCAGGGCAAAGAAGAGCTCGACGTGGATCTCCACGTCGATCAACTCGGCGGTCAGGAATAGCCGAAACGCCTCCCTCTTGCGGGGGAGGGTTGGAAAAGAGCTTACGCCGCTTCCGTAACCCGCGCGGGCATGGGCATCGAGAATACCTGGCTCTCGTCTTCCAGCAGCGCCCATCCGTTCGGGCCGAGCACTTCGATCGGGCGATAGCGCGTCTTATACGCCATCCGCTCGCTGCCCTTCACCCAATAGCCCAGATACACATAAGGCAGGCCGGCGGCGCGGCTGCGCATGATGTGTTCCATGATGATGTAATTGCCCAGACCCGGCCGGGTATCCTCATCGGCATCGAAGAAGCTGTAGATCATCGAGAGGCCATCGGCCTGTTGATCGGTGATGCATGCGCCCACCAGCTTGCCGCGCTCGCCATTCACCGAAGGTTCGCGATACTCGATCACATAGCTGCTGACCGGCGACTGTTCGACCATGTCGGCATAATCGCCCTCGTCCATAGCGGCCATGCCGCCGCCGGGGTGGCGCTTGGCGAGGTAGCGCTGGAGCAGCGCGAACTGCTCTTCGGTCGCCCAGGGCTTGCAGGCAGTGATTTCCAGATCGGCGTGACGGCGGATCAGCTTGCGCTGGGTGGTATTGGGCTCGAACTGCTCGGCGACGACACGCACCGAGACGCAGGCGGTGCAGCCCGCGCAGCTCGGGCGGTACGCGACCGACTGGCTGCGGCGAAAGCCGATACGGCCCAGCGCATCGTTGAGCTCTCCGGCGTGCTGGCCGCTGAGCTCAGTAAAGATCTTCCGCTCCTGCTTGCCCGGAAGATACGGGCATGGGCTGGGGCTGGTTACAAAGAACCTCGGAAAACGGGAAAGTGCGGTCACCGCTTAGTTGCCCCTATGCCTTTCGAACCGCCCTGAATCGGCTCGTTGGAAAGGACTATGGTTCGGAAAAAAGAGGATGAAAAGCGGCTTTACCATGAAAGAGAGTTAACGCCGCCGCTCTCGTGAAACACCCGCGCACGTTAAGGATTTCGCGGCCGAATATCGGTCGCGAAACAAAGCCCGGAAATGCGATGATACGCCGGTTCGGCGAGGCTGTGAATCGCACGCCGACTCGCTTCGCCGTGCGTGCGATTCCACTCAACCTGTTCGTTCCCCGGAACAGCTTTTCCGGGGAACGAATTAGGTCAGGCGAGTTCGACCTGGCTCACGTCATATTGCGCGCGGCGCAGCGCGGTCATCAGCCGGTCGAGATGCGCGCGGTCGCGGGTCTCGCACTCGACGTCGAGGCTGAGGCCCTTTGCCGGCAGATTGGTGAAAATCCGCTGGTGCGACAGCTCCAGGATGTTGACCGAAAGCTGATCGAAGATTTGCGCGACCTTGTAGAGCGCGCCGGGGCGATCCTGCAGCCGGATGCGAAGCCGCGCCATGCGGCCCGAACGCGCCAGATCGCGCAGCAGCACATAAGCGAGCAGCCGCGTATCGATATTGCCGCCGCACAGGATGATGCCCACGGTCTTGCCGCGGAACCGATCGGGCTCGGCCAGCAATGCTGCAAGGCCGGCTGCGCCTGCGCCTTCCACCACGGTCTTCTCGATCTGGAGCAGCAGGCTGAGCGCTTCCTCCAGCCGCCGCTCGCTGACCAGCACGATATCATCGACCAGTGCCTCGACCACCTTGCTGGTGATCCCGCCCGGCTCCTTGACGGCAATACCCTCGGCCAGCGTATCGCCTGCGCACGGCATTTCGGTGTGGTTGATGCGATTGTACATCGACGGATACAGTTCGGCCTGAACCCCGATCACTTCGATCGAGCGCCCTTCGGACTTGGCAACGGTCAATGCGCCCGAGATCAGTCCGCCGCCGCCAATCGGCACGATCAGCGTGTCGATTTCGGGCACGTCCTCGATCATTTCGAGCGTCACGGTGCCTTGCCCCGCGATGATGCGGGCATCATCGAACGGATGGACGAAGGTAAGGCCCTGCTCGGCCTCCAGTTCGCGCGAGCGCGCATAAGCGGCATCGAAGGTTTCGCCCTCGAGGATGACGTTTGCGCCATGGCCTTCGGTCTGCATCACTTTCACGATCGGCGTGTTCTTGGGCATCACGATCGTGCTGGGGATGCCAAGGCGCGTGGCGTGATATGCGAGGCCCTGTGCGTGATTGCCTGCCGATGCCGCGATCACGCCCTTTGCGCGCGATGCCTCGTCGAGCTGCAGCAGTGTGTTGAGCGCGCCGCGCTCCTTATAGGCCGCAGTGAATTGGAGGTTCTCGAACTTGAGATAGACGGTCGCGCCGGTCAGATCGGACAGCGTTTTGCTAATCAGCGTGGGGGTGCGCACCACGGAGCCCGCAATTCGGGCCGCTGCTGCGCGGACATCATCGATTGAAAGGGGTAGCTGCGCGCCTGCGCTAACGGTTTTGGCTGTCATAATCGTTGCGACCTAGACCATCTGGCGCGGCGGGGGAACACCGCCTATCGCTTGGGCATGACCAAGCAACTCTTCCGCCTGATCGCGGCCGCATTCCTGTTCCTCGCGCCCGCTGCCCATGCCGATGGATTGATCGACAACGTCAACGGCATGACGCTGGACGAGAAGGGCGAGGTTGTCCGTTTCACCGGCATATTGTTCAATCGCGAGGGCAAGGTCAGCGTGCTGCTCAAGCGCGAGGACAAGCGCCCGAAAAAGGTCGAGTGGAAGATCGACATGGGCGGCAAGGCGCTCGTCCCCGGCATGATCGACGGCCATGGCCATGTCATGGGGCTGGGCGATCAATTGCTCCGGCTCGATCTCTCCGCGACCAATTCGCTGGACGAAGCGCTCTCGAAGATCCGCGCTTATGCCGAAGCGAACCCGACCAAATGGGTGCTGGGCGGTGGCTGGAACCAGGAGAAATGGGGTCTGGGCCGTTTCCCGACCGCCGCCGAACTCGATGCCGTGGTGGGCGACCGCCCGGTATGGCTCGAGCGGGTCGATGGTCATGCCGGCTGGGCGAACAGCCGCGCGCTGGCGCTTGCGGGCCTGACTGCGGCGAGCAAGGAGCCGCATGGCGGCCGCATCGAGCGCGATGCCAAGGGCGCGCCCTCCGGTGTGCTGGTCGATAGCGCGATGGGCCTGCTGACCAAGGCGATCCCGCAGGCGACGCCGCGCGAGCGCAATTCCGCCTTCCTCGCCGCGCAGGACAAGCTGCTCTCGCTCGGCATTACCTCTGCTGCCGATATGGGCACCAGCGTGCAGGATTGGCTGACCTATCGCCGCATGGGCGATCTCGGCCTGCTTAAAGTTCGCATCATGAGCTATGCCAGCGGCGTCGAGACGGCGCTCGCGGTGGGCGGGCAGGGGCCGACGCCGTGGCTCTATAACGGGCGGCTGCGGATGGGCGGGATCAAGCTTTATGGCGATGGTGCGCTGGGCAGCCGGGGCGCGTGGCTCAAGGCCGATTATGCCGATGCACCGGGCCAGAAGGGGCTGGGCTTCCTGAGCGACGATCAGTTACTCAACATGATGATTCGCGGGGCTATGGACGGGTTCCAGATCGCCGTCCACGCGATCGGCGACCGCGCCAATCAACAGGCACTCGATGCGATCGAAGTGCTTTCGGATACCTATAAGGACGATCGCCGCTGGCGCATCGAGCATGCCCAGATCGTCGACCCCAAGGATCTGCCGCGCTTCGGCAAGTTCGGCACCATCGCTTCGATGCAGCCCGTCCACCAGACCAGCGATCGCACGATGGCCGAGGTCCGGCTGGGGCCGGATCGTCTCAAGGGTGCGTATGCCTGGCGCTCGATCCTGCAGAATGGTGGCAAGCTCGCTTTCGGATCGGACTTCCCGGTCGAGAGCCCCGATCCCTGGGCGGGCTGGGCAACGAGCTTCACGCGGATGGATGCGCAGTCGCAGCCCTTTGGTGGCTGGCGGCCCGAAGAAGCAGTCACGCGCGAGCAGGGCTGGGCGGGCTTCACCACCGGCGCCGCCTTTGCCGGGTTCGCCGAAGACAAGATCGGCCGCCTTGCGCCGGGGATGAAGGCTGATTTCCTGATCCTCGACCGCGATCCTCTGCTCGCCTCGCCCACCGATCTGCGCGCCACGCAGGTGCTGGAGACCTGGGTCAATGGCGAGCGCGTCTGGCAGAAGAAGCCATAAGCCAGATGGGGGGCAAGCTGTTCGCTTTGCCGCTGCTTCTGGCAGGTGCCAATTGGCGCGAGCGCGTCATCGGCGCGATCGGGGCGTTGCTGGGGATAGGGCTGACGGGCTTGTTCAGCACCCTGATTGCGGGCGATGTGGGCATGGGGCTGCTGCTCGCCGCGCCGATCGGGGCATCGGCGGTTCTGGTGTTCATCGTTCCCTCAAGCCCGCTGGGTCAGCCTTGGCCGGTTATCGGCGGCAACATCGTCTCGGCGCTTGCGGGGATCGCCGCCGCCCAGTGGTTTGGGCATGGCGCATTGGCGGCGGGCGCTGCGGTATCGGGCGCGATACTCGGCATGTCGCTCCTGCGCTGCCTGCACCCGCCGGGCGGCGGCACTGCATTGCTAGCGGTGGTCGGTGGACCGGCGGTGGTCGCGCATGGTTACGGCTTCGCGTTGGTGCCGCTAGGACTCAATGCGATCCTGCTGGCCGTAGCGGGCATCGCCTTCCATCGTCTGGCCGGGCATCGCTATCCCCACCGCCCCGCACCAATGCCGCAGCACGCGCGCCTGTCAGGCGAGGATATTGATGCAGCGCTGGCGGATCTGGGCGAGGCATTCGACGTTTCGCGCGAAGATCTGAACGCGCTGCTCGAACGCGCCGAGAGTCATGCTGAGGCGCGGCGCGCCAAGCGGGGCTGACTGGAAGGCCGCATAGTCGCTTCGGGTGCCGCGTCCGATTGCGTTGGTACCCATCCCGATGCGATCACCAGCCGGACGGCGTGGGCGAGATCGTTGACCCCGAGCTTACGCATCAGCGAAGCGCGATAGATTTCCACGGTACGCGGGCTGATACCAAGCGCCTGCGCGATCACCTTGTTCTGGCCGCCGTCGAACAACATGCCGAATACTGCGCGCTCGCGCGGTGAAAGCCCGGCAATCTTCTGGAGCGCTGCCTGACGGCTGGCGTCGACCGCATTGTTTTCATCGAGTTGCGTGAACGCGGCGGCGAGCACCCCTTCGATCACGTGCGGCTGGAATGGTTTTTCCACCACATCCAGCGCGCCGTTCTTCATCGCCTGCGTGGTGAGCTTCACCGAGGCGCTGGCCGTGACCAGGATGGTGACGAACTTGCGGTCGTCGCGGCGGTTCAGTGTTTCTAGGACCGCATTGCCGTCCATATCAGGCATGTTGAGATCGAGCAGAACTACGCCGCTATCGAGTTCATCTACTTCGCTAAGAAACGCACTGCCGCTTTCGAAGGTTTGAACCATGGTATTGCTACCACGGGTGACCATTACGTGCGTAACGTTACGAGAAATCCGATCATCATCGACTATATATATGAAGCGCAAGATCGTCCTCACTGCAAAATAGCCTGCTGAGACATAAGCGCAGACACCAGATTTCGTGCCCTATATTGATCCAGGTTAGGGGCTAACCATTACGGGAAAATACGCACACTCATACTGAGCGATACGATCTATATGAAAATAATGAGAAAAGTCCTGCGAACCTCCCGATCCGCAGGCTTTGGCTCCTTTGGGTCTCAAACGAAGCCGAGATTCCAGGTAGATTGATTATAGTTGCCGATATTCGGCAGCACGGTGACCATATTGCTTGGCGTTACGCCAAACCATGTTGCCAGCGTCGCCGCATATTGATCCACCGAGATTGTTGGCACCAGTCGACCCTGGCCTACATCGTCAACCGTATTGTTGCCGATCGCCGGTGGTGTCCCGTAGATTTGCTTGCCGTTGACTGCGCCGCCCATGACGAAGTGCATGCTGCCCCAGCCGTGATCCGAACCATCGTCATTCTGGGTGAGCGTGCGGCCGAAATCGGATCCGGTGAAGGTCGTTACCTTATTGGCGAAGCCCATCGCGACGCTGGTATCGTAGAAAGCGCGCATCGCATCGGCGAGACGGCTCATCAGGATCGGTTGCTGCGTGGCGAGATTGTCGTGCAAGTCGAACCCGCCCATCGAGACGAAGAACACTTGCCGTTTTGCGCCCAGCTCTGACGAAACCGAGATCATCCGCGCGACGACCTTGAGCTGATCGGCCAGGCTGTTGCCCGCCGGGAACAGGTTGAAGTTCGCGGCCGGCGCGGTGGTCAGCGCGCCGTTTACCTGCGCGTAGAGATCGAGCGCGCGCTTGCTGACGACTGCATGCTCATTCTCAAGCATATGTGTGCGGGTGCCGCCCATGATCGATTTGAGCGCGGCCGAGGCGGAGGAGGAGCCGAACAGCGAGCTATTGGCGCTCAGCGCGATCGGGCCGCCGGTGCCCACCGCATATTGGATTGCCTGACGTCCGCTCAGGAAGACCGCGTTGCCGGTGGCGTTAATGCACGTCAGCGTGGAAGAACCATTGCCGCTCTGGAACAGATCGCCCAGCCGTCCGCCCCAGCCGGAAGTCGCACCTTCGGGGTTCGATGCCTGCCAATAGCTTTGCTGATCATTGTGGCTGAACAATTTGGGCGGCAGCGGCACCGAATTGCCCTGATACTGCGCCTTCGTCGTCGGGCGCACCAAGGTGCCGACGTTGAGGATCGCCGCCATCTTGCCCGCATCGAACACCGGCATCAGCGAAGTCATCGTCGGTGCGAGCGCATATTGCCGTCCGCCGGCCAGCGCCGTTGTCGGGTTCAGCACGGTTGAGGCCAGCGCAGCACGGTCAAGCGCCAGCGTCGGGCGGGCATTGGTGTAGAGCGCGTGGCTCGCCGCGTCATACGGCGTCAGCGTGTTGGCATAGTCGTTTCCGCCATAAAGGAAGATGCAGACCAGCGCCTTGTAATCGCTTGCGGTCGCCGCCGCGGCTTCGCCGATACCGGCAAGCTGGGTAACGAACGGTGCGGCGCCACCGGCGATGCCGAGGGCTGCGGAGCGCTTGATGAAAGCGCGGCGGGATTGTTCGGAATTCATGCCTGCGCCCTCACTTCAGCGTCAGATATTCGGGGGAGGCCATGGTCAGCAAAACCGCTGTGTAAACGCGGTTGTTGTTGCCTGCCGTCGTGCCTGCGGTGATGCTGCTCACGGCAGTGGCGATTGTGGTCACCGTCGCCGCGCTCAGTTGCCCGCCGGCAACCGTCTCGTTTACCAGGGCGACCAGCGCTGCGGCATCGGTGACGACGGCGAGCAACGGGCCATAATCGGCGCGAATGTCGCCGATCGTGTTGGAGATCACCGACTGCATATAGTTCACATAAGCGACGACGCTTGGTTCGTTGGTTATCTGGAACTCGGGAGCAATCAGTCCCCCGTCCGCGATCGCCGTGTTGGGCGGCGAATAACCCGGGCGGAAGAAATTGAAGACCGAGCCGCTGCGGCCCATCGACTGGGCTAGCCGGTTGGTCGAGCTGTTGGTGTCGCCGAACGCCCAGAGGTCAGACGCAGAGAGCGCCCCGAAGGCGCGTGCCCAGCCAGTCAACCGCATCACGGGCTCGCGAAGCTTGCCGCTGCGATTGCCCAAAGGCTCGGCGCGCGCTTCGCTGTCCATCAGGACCGCACGGATCACTGCCTGCATATCGCCGCGCACGCCCGCGCCATTATTGGCGAACACCGCCGATACGCGCCCGACATAGGCCGCCGAGGGGTTGCTGGTCACCAGCTTCAGGATCAACTGCTTCGAGACGAAGGGCGGCACATTGGGGTGCGCAAAGATCGTGTCGAGCGCGATGCGCACCGCGTCCATGCCGGCAGTTCCGGCGGGGACGCTGGCACCGAGGAAGCTTGATGCGCCGGTCTCGTGCTGGCTGGCGGTGACGATGAGCGGGCGGCGAAGGCGATCGGGCGTAGTGCCGTCGCTCGAATCCACATTGAGCCCGGTGAACACCCGCGCCAGCCCGGATACGTCCGCCGGCACATAGGTTTCAAGCGGTAGCCCGGCCGACGTCTGCACCGATCCGTCCATGTTCAGTCTGTGTACGCCGAGCGTGAACAGTTGCATCAGCTCGCGCGCGTAATTCTCGTCGGGCACCGATCCGGTGGTGGTGTTTGCCTTGCGATTGCCCAGGAAGGTGAGGAACGATCCCATCGCGGCGTTTGTGGTGATCTTGTCGAGAATCGTGCGGAAATTGCCGAAGGCGTTGTCGAGCAGCACGTCGACATAGGCCGCCATCGCAAACTGTTTCCAGTTGAGGTTCACGCCGCCGATGCCGACGACCATGACCTCAAGCAACGCCATGCCGACGCGCTGCCGCAACTGATCGGGCTCCAGGATCATCTGGCGCCACATCGTGTTGTCGAAGCCGGTCTCGCTGTTGATATTTGCGGCGACGTTATAGCCCTTGGCGACGAGCCAGTCCCAATGCGATGTCGCCCGCGCGGTGCCGAACTGGGCGGTGATCCAGCCATCATATCCGCGCGCCTGAACGTCCGCGATCGCAACGTTCGTCGCACCCATCGTCGATTGCGAAAGGAAGCGACTGGCTTGTGTTTTGGTGATCACCGCTGCCGTGGGCGTCGGAGTAGGGGTGGGAACCGGCGTGACGATCCCGCCGCCACCGCTGTTGCCACCGCCGGAATCGCACGCCGCGAGCCCCAGCGCCAATGCGGAGACGCCAATGAGAGGCGCGATTCGCTCTACCGGACGCGCCTCGGCATCTGGCACATCGGCCAGTTCCGCGGCTTGCGGTTCTAAATACTCCATTTACACATCCCCCCGGACGCGCGAAAATTACGCTTCGTAGTCAGCGCTTTACACGGAATGGGCAGGTGCCACGAGCCGAACATTTAGCAAGTCGTCGTGGCGCTGCACCTGTTTGACGGCAACGCAACGAAAAGGGCCGCGGCTCTTTCGAACCGCGGCCCCATACAGCCCCCGCTGTGTTTCGAGTATCAGGCGACTTCGGTGAGTGCCTCTTCGCCGCCCTCGGGCTCGCGCAGCACATAGCCGCGGCCCCAGACAGTCTCGATGTAATTCTCGCCTTCGGTTGCCATGCTGAGCTTCTTGCGCAGCTTGCAGATGAAGACGTCGATGATCTTGAGCTCGGGCTCGTCCATGCCACCATATAAATGGTTGAGGAACATTTCCTTGGTGAGCGTCGTGCCCTTGCGGAGCGAAAGCAGCTCCAGCATCGCATATTCTTTGCCGGTCAGGTGCACGCGGGCGCTATCGACTTCGACGGTCTTGGCGTCGAGGTTCACGGCGAGCTTGCCGGTGCGGATGACCGACTGCGAATGACCCTTCGAGCGGCGGACCACGGCGTGAATGCGCGCGACCAGCTCTTCGCGGTGGAAAGGCTTGGTGACGTAATCGTCGGCGCCGAAGCCGAAGCTGCGCACCTTGGAGTCCATCTCGTTAATGCCCGAGAGGATCAGCACCGGCGTCTGCACGCGGGCGACACGGACCCTCTTGAGAACGTCATAGCCGTGCATGTCGGGCAGGTTCAGATCGAGCAGTATAATGTCGTAATCATAGAGCTTGGCGAGATCCAAGCCCTCTTCGCCCAGATCCGTCGTATAGACGTTGAAGCCTTCGGTCGTGAGCATCAATTCGATCGCCTTGGCGGTCGTCGGCTCGTCCTCGATAAGCAGCACGCGCATGCCAGTTCCCCTAGCCCACCGGACCCTTTCTACCCTCATGGCGAAAGCGTCCTGAGCGATTCATTAACCTAACTCGGTCTGAAGGCAAAAGGTTAATTTCTTCCTAACCCGCAGGAATCCACGAGTCGAGGGAATCTACGTAGGGGAGGGACTCAGATTCGTTTCGGAGTCGAGTCACTTAGCTATGCGATCGCGCACGTGCGCTTGAGGTGCTCCGAGAGGAACTCGATCAGCGTTTCCACGCGGGCCGGGCGCAACGTGCCGGGCGGGGTGACCAGATGGAGCCCGGTAGCGCCGGAAGACCATTCGGGCAGCACCGCTTCCAGCCTGCCTGCGGCGATGTCCTCATCGACGATGAAGCCGGGCAGCACCGCGACGCCGAGGCCGGCGCGCAGCCCAGGCAGCATCGCTTCGCCATTGTCGGTGCGTAGCGGACCCTGCACGCGCACCGAGGCTTCCTCGCCGCCCGCCTTGCGGAAACGCCACACGTCCGGATTGGCGAGGTTGGCATAAGTGAGGCAGCTATGGCTGGAGAGATCGGCGGGATGGCGGGGGCGGCCGTGCCGATCGAAATATGCGGGCGCGGCGACGATATGAGCGGTGACCGGCCCCAGACGGCGGGCGCGGAGCGAAGAGTCCGGCAGCTCGGCGATGCGGATCGCGATATCGATGCCCTCCGCAACAATATCGATCCGCGCGTCGGACAGTCGCAGGTCGATCCTGATGGCGGGATGCTCGGCAAGGAAATCTGCGACCAACGGCGCGAGATGCTTGATGCCGAAGGTGAGCGGCGCGGCAACGCGGACCAGCCCTGCGGGGGCGCTGGCGGATTCGAACGCGGCTTCCTCGGCGGCCTCGCCTTCCTGCCGGATGCGCTGGGCGTGCTCGGATAGCGAGCGACCGCTGTCGGTAAGCGTCAGGCGGCGTGACGTGCGGTGAAACAATGTGGTGCCCAGTCGCGTCTCGAGGCGGCTGATCGCCTTGGAAACGGTGGCCTTGGAAACGGCAAGTGCATCGGCGGCGGCGCTGAATGAGCGATGCTCGACCACCGCGGCAAAGACTGCCCATGCTTCGAAATCAGGTAGCTTCATAAGAAACAATCCGTTTCCAACGTTTCTATTTATGCGTCGATACATCCTCCTATCTCTGGGTTCAAGAAATGAAAGGTCACTCCAATGATCGACACCAAGACCATCGAACCCAAAGCAATCGACCGGCGCGCGTTTGAAACCCTCGGCCATGCCGATCACGGTTGGCTCAACGCGCGGCATCACTTCAGCTTCGCGAACTATCATGATCCCAAGCGCATGGGCTGGGGCGCGATCCGGGTTTGGAACGACGACGAGATCGCCGCGAACTCGGGTTTCCCGGCGCATCCGCATCAGGACATGGAGATCATCACCTATGTTCGCTCGGGCGCGATCACCCATCAGGATTCGATGGGCAATAAGGGCCGCACCGGGGCAGGCGATGTCCAGGTGATGAGCGCCGGCACCGGTGTTCGTCATGCGGAATATAATCTCGAGCCGGAGACGACGACGCTCTTCCAGATCTGGATCATCCCGCGTGAGCGTGGTGGCCAGCCGAGCTGGGGTGCCAAGCCTTTTCCCAAGGGCGATCGCAGCGGCAAGTTCGTGACGCTCGCTTCGGGCTTTGCCGATGACGGCGATGCCTTGCCGATCCGCGCCGATGCCCGGGTTCTGGGCGCGACGCTGAAGGCTGGCGAGAGCGTGACCCAAACGGTGGGCGAGGGGCGGCATGCCTATCTCGTCCCGGCGATTGGCGCGATCGAGCTGGATGGCGAACGCATCGATGCCCGTGACGGCGCTGCCCTGAGCGGCGGCACCTACACGATCACTGCGATCGAGGACGCCGAGATCGTCCTGGTCGACGCCAACTGACCGAACCGCCCGTCCCGCATCGCGGGAAGGGGCTGGGGAGGGCCTGTCTTCCTCTCCACAGGCCCTCCCCCAAACCCCTCCCGCGAGCGGGAGGAGGATTTAGAAGGAATTAGAAATGACCAAGGTTCTCGTTCTCTATTATTCGTCTTACGGCCACCTCGCGACGATGGCGGATGCCGTTGCCGAGGGCGCGCGCGCTACGGGCGCCGAAGTCGATGTGTTCCGCGTGCCGGAAACTGCTCCCGCAGAAGTCGCCAAGGCGGCTGGCTTCGCCGATCATCGCCACCCGGTGATCTCCGGTGCCGCAGCGCTCAAGGACTATGATGCGATCATCGTTGGCACGCCGACCCGTTTCGGCCGGATGGCCAGCCAGATGGCAGCATTTTGGGATACGGCTGGCGGCCTGTGGGCCGGCGGCGCATTGCATGGCAAGGTCGGTGGTGCCTTCACCGCGACCGCAACCCAGCATGGCGGGCAGGAGACGACCCTGTTCTCGGTCATCACCAATCTGCTGCACTTCGGCCTGACCATTGTCGGCCTGGATTATGGCCATGCCGGGCAGATGGATAATAGCGAGATCGTTGGTGGCGCTCCGTATGGCGCGACGACCATCGCCGGTGGCGACGGCAGCCGCCAGCCGAGCGCGATCGACCTTGACGGCGCACGCTATCAGGGCCGCCGCATCGCGGAGACCGCGATCAAGCTCACCGCATAATCACGAGCCCCCCGGGCCGCGTCCTCCTCCCCCCTCTGTGACGCGGTCCCGCTAGCGGCGACCGGAGCTTTCCTGCTTCGGTCGCCGTTTTTGCGTCTGCCAATCCGCATGGTTGCGTAAGCGTATTGAAATCGTCAGACGGGGTACAAATCAAGGAGGGGTCCCATCATGTTCAGCCAAGCCGCGCGTCTCGCGCTTTTTATGTGCCCGGTGCTCGCGATCAGCGCGCCGACCGCCTCCGCAGCCGTCCAGCGCGGCGTTGACGGGCGTAACGTCACTCGCGTGTTTCACACCGGCCCCGGATCGTTCGAGCAGACTGAAAACGGCCGCTGGATCGAATTTGGTGACGATGGCCGGTTGATCCACCAGTTCGAAGAGCGCCGTCGCGATGCCAACCGCATCGAATTGTTCGATACGTCGCGCGGCGTGCGCGTGTGGATCGATTTGCGCACGCGCGAGATCAGCGGCGCGCCGGCTTTTGGTTCGACACGGTTGCTCTACCGGATCACCGATATCGACGCCGGCCAGCGTGGTCGCGGATGGCGCGGCCGGCGCGGGGGTGACAATGGCGGCGGCTGGGATCGCGGTAATGGCGGACGCGGTCCCGATCGTGGCCCTAACCGAGGCCCCGATCGCGGCAATGGCGGCAGCGGCTGGGGTCGCGAATCCACCCGCAGCATCGAAGTCGGCCCGATCTGGAACCAGCGCGATGCCGAGACCAAATGCGCCAACAAGGCGCGCGAGATGCGCGGCGAATGGACCGGCCAGTGGAGCACGACGGTGCAGGGCCGCATGTCGGTCTGCGAGATCCGCTTTCGCTGACCTCGCGCATTCCGCCTGAAAGTGTATAGGGCGGCGATGTTCAAAGATCGTGTACTCTTCATCGACGGCGAAGCGCTGATCATCGACAAGCCTGCGGGCTTGCCGGTGGATCGGCCGCGCGACCGTTCGCAAAGCCTGGAGGACATGCTCGGCGAGCTGACCTTCGGCTTCCAGCGCCTGCCGCTGCCCGTCCATCGGCTCGACCGCGACACCAGCGGCTGCCTGTTGCTCGCGCGCAATCCCAAGGCGCATAAGCGCTTCGGGCAAGCGTTCGAACAGGGGCTGGTCACCAAGCGCTATGTCGCGGTGCTCGATGGCGAGCCCGAGGCGGATAGCGGCGAGATCGATCTGCCGCTGATCAAGATTTCGTCAGAGGAAGAAGGCTGGCGGATGACCGGCGACCCCGAGGGCAAGCCGGCGTTCACGCGCTGGGAAGTGCTCGAGCGGATCAAGGGCAAGGCGATGGTCGCTTTCTTCCCCAAGACCGGCCGCACCCACCAGTTGCGCGTCCATGCCGCTGAGGCGATGGGCCTGCCGATCCTCGGCGATCCGGTATATGGCAAGGGCGGCCCCGCCGTGATGCTCCACGCCGCCGAACTCATCATTCCGCGCGAGGGCAAGCCCGAGATCAAGGCGGAGGCGCCGCTTCCGCTGCGCTTCCACAATATCGGGTTCGGGCGTGGCTGAACTGCCCGAGGACGCGATTGTGGAGGAGAAGTTTCTCGCCGCATCGGGTCCGGGTGGGCAGAACGTCAACAAGGTGGCGACCGCGGTGCAACTGCGGGTGAACGTGTTTGCGCTGGGCTTGCCGCCTTATGCCTATCAGCAGTTCAAGACGCTGGCGGGCACCAAGATGACCACCGCCGGCGAACTGGTGATCACCGCGCGCAAATTTCGCACGCAGGACGCGAACCGCAGCGATGCGCGCGAGCGCGTGGTCGAACTGATCGAGAAATCGCTGGAGCGGCAAGTGAGGCGCCGTCCGACCAAGCCGAGCAAGGGCGCCAAGGCGCGGCGGGTGGACGAGAAGAAGGGCCGCAGCGTTGTGAAGGCGGGGCGAGGGAAGGTCAGTTTCGACTGACTTGATTGGTGCCGGTCGCCGGGGCAGTCTGTCGCCAATTCCCCGAAAGCTGAGAGGCGTAACGATGAAATTGTGGATGTTGGCGACTGCGGCTGTCGTGCTGACGGCGTCTCCCGCATGGGCGCAATCGCTTCCCGCCCAGCAGGAAGCGATCCGCGCACACGTCGCGTATCTTGCCTCGGACGAACTGCGCGGGCGCGAGGCGGGTACGCCGGATTATGATCTCGCGGCGGACTATGTCGTGAAGCAGATGCAGGCGGCGGGGCTGAAGCCAGGCGGGCCGAAAGGCGCGTGGCTCCAGCCGGTGCCGCTGCTGAGCGCGAAACTCGCCGAACCGCCGGTGATGATGCTGACAATCGGCGGCAAGACCGCGCCGCTGGCGTTCGGCACGGAATTCACCGCGACTCGCGCCACGCCCGGCGATGCGCAGGTCGACGCCAATGCAGGGGTGGTGTTCGCGGGTTACGGCATTGTCGACGCAGCTTCGGGGGTCGACGATTATGCCGGGCTGGATGTTCGCGGGAAGATCGTGGCTTTGGTGTCGGCGGGGCCACATGGCCTGAACAGCGAGATTGCCGCGCATCTGAGCCACCCGATCGTCCGCGCCCGCGAAGCCGCCGCACGCGGTGCGATTGGCGTAGTGACGATCCAGACGACGCGCAGCCGCACGCCCTTTGCGCTTGTGGCGCGCAGCTGGGACGTCAAGGCGATGATCTGGGTCGGGCCGGACGGCAAGCCGCGCGATGGCGGTGCGAAGCCATTGGGGCTGTTGAGCGAGGCGGGCGCGGCCAAATTGTTTGAGGGCGCGGCGTTCTCATATGCCGATATGGTTGCGGCGGATAAAGCGGGGCAGAAGCTGCCGACCGGGCGGCTTGCCGCCACGCTGCAGGTGAAGCAGCGTTACACGGTGGCGCCGGTGAAGAGCGCCAATGTGGTCGGCATGTTGCGGGGCTCCGATCCCAAGCTACGCGGCGAATATGTCGTGCTGTCGGCACATCTCGATCACATCGGCATCACCGCGCCGGTGAACGGCGATTCGATCAACAATGGCGCGATGGACAATGCGATCGGCATTGCTTCGATGCTCGAGGCGGCGAAGCAACTTGCCAAAGGCCCGGTCCCCAAGCGTTCGATCCTGTTCGTTGCCGTCACGGCTGAGGAAAAGGGGCTGGTCGGCTCCGATTATTACGCCGCTTTCCCGACCGTGCCGAAGTCGAGCCTGATCGCGAACGTCAATCTCGATATGCCGATCCTGACCTATCGTTTCGAGGATCTGATCGCGTTCGGCGCCGATCGTTCGGACGTGGGGCCGCATGTTGCCGCTGCGGCAAAGTCGCTGGGCTTCCGGCTTTCGCCCGATCCGGCACCCGAACAGGCATCGTTCGTGCGGACCGATCACTATAGCTTCGTGAAGCAGGGCGTGCCGTCGGTCACGCTCGCGCCGGGCGCTGGGGGACCGGGGGTGGCCCCGCTACTGAAGTTTCACACGGATAATTATCACAAGCCATCAGACCAGATCGACCTTCCGTTCGATTGGGTGGCGGCCGAAAGCTTTGTTGCGGTCAATGCAGCGCTGGCGCGCCGGATTGCCGATGCGCCGGAGCGACCGCGCTGGGTGAAGGGCGATTATTTCGGCACGCTGTTCAAGGGGCCCGTGGCAAAATAGCTGCCGTTAATTGCCTTCCGCATCCACCATGAAATTCACCGGCTTGCCGCGCGATCCCGGGTCCCACCCTGCCGACAATGCCGCCCGAACGCAGCGCATGGCGATGGCATCGTTGAGATGGGTGCGGCCCTTGGGCAGGCCTTGCATCAATCGCTTCGGCGCGGGAAATTCCATCACGGCTTCGCGCTGCATATCCTTTTGCCGCAGCGACACGGTCATGCCGCGCCAGCCCTCGTCGGTAGACCATTGTGGCTCGCGCTCGAGTTGCCATTCATATTTCTCTCCGTCGATTTCGACGGTGCCGGCAAGGTTACGGATGCTGCTCATCGCGTGGGCCTAGCAGGTCTCCGCCTGCATTTCATCAACAGCCCTCCCGCTTGGGCGGGTCATCGCCTACATTAGCGCCATGTACGATTTCACTGTCACCGCCGAGAGCAAGTCCGAGCTCTATCGCGAACTCGCCGCAGCGCTCGATTCGCTGACTGCCGATGAGCCCGATGCCATCGCCAATATGGCGAACGTATCGGCGCTGCTCTCGCAATATCTGCCCGATCTCAACTGGGCAGGTTTTTACCGCAATGTTGGCGGCGAACTGGTGCTCGGGCCGTTTCAGGGCAAGGCGGCGTGCATTCGCATTCCCTTCGGCAAGGGCGTGTGCGGTGCGGCGGCTTCGACGCGGGAGACGCAACTGGTCGAGGACGTCCATGCCTTTCCCGGCCATATCGCCTGCGATGCTGCCAGCCGGTCCGAACTGGTTGTGCCGATCGTCCATCAGGGCGAATTGTTGGGTGTGCTCGATCTCGACAGCCCGGTGCCCGCGCGTTTCGACGCGGGCGATGCCGCAGGCTGCGAAACGCTCGTCCGCATCCTTGCTCCAAGGCTCGCCCAGAACGCCTGAGCGGGACCGATCCCGGATCGGGACGGCGTTAACCAGCAATCGGAATCGTAGCGGGGCCTTCAACACGGTAACCTTTCGTCAACCATGAGAGCGGGGCGGCTCGGTGGCGAAGGAGTTTTTGCGATGCGTTTCTGGATGATGGCAGCCATTTCGGCAGCGGCGCTTGGTGCTGCGGCGCCGGCTGCAGCCCAGGTTTATGGCGCTCCGATTCCGGCGCCCGGCGGCGCGATGTACGGTGCGCCCGCACCGCAATATCGCCAGCAGATCGTCGCGCCCCAATTGCCGCCAGAGGCGCAGGTGCCCACTGCCGGTCCGCGCGTCTGGCAGAATGGCCGCTGGATGGCGCTGCCGCCCAGCCAGAATGTCGCACGGCAGAATGATCCGAATCGTTGGGGCTATGAGCGTGATGGCCGCTGGGAAGGCGGATCGCGCGCGCCGGGCGGTTGGGACGCGTATCGCCGCCTCGGCCGCGGCCACCGCATGCCGAGCTATTGGATGGGCGGTGGGTTCGGCATTGCCGATTATCTGAATTTCGGGCTGGCCGCTCCGCCGCGCGGCTATCACTGGATCCGCTATTATGACGACGCCGTCCTGATCGACGATCGCGGCGACGTGTGGGATTCGGTTGGCGGCATTGCCTGGTCAGGGTCAAGTGCGTCCTATGGCGGCAGCCATGCGAATTCCAGCAGCTACAGCTATTCGAGCGCGGGGATGCAGCAGGTCGATCCCAACGCTTATTATGGTCAGCAGCAATATGCACCGCCGGTGGCCTATGGGCCTCCAGCGGCGCAGCAGGGCTACGGCGCGAGCTATGGTTCGAGCTATCAGCAGGGCAGCTATTATTACGGCGCGCCAGTCACTTCCACGTCGGTGATTGTCATCCCGACGATCACGACCACGACGATTGTCGAGGAAGAGATCGTCGAAGAAGTGGTGACGACCACCTATGTGCGGGCAGCGCCGCGCCGGGTTGTCCGCCGCGCCGCGCCGCCGAAGCGCCACCGCGCCAAGCCGAAGCCGGTCTGCTGCAAGTGCGTCTGCCGCTGATCAGCTAAGCCGGTCGATCGCTTCCACGTCCAGTGAGCCGGGGATGATCATCACCGGCACGCTGAGCGCGCCAGAATCTGCTCCCGAGAAATGCGCGACCAGCGGCCCCGGCGGGCCGCTGGCGGCGGCACCGAGCACCAAGGCCGCGATCTCGCGATTCGCCGCGATCATCTCACGAACGATGGGCGGGCCATCGCCTTCACGCAGGGTGATCGAGGGTGTGATCCCCGATTCGCTGAGCAAGGTGCCGGCCGCGCGCGTGACCAATGCCTCGGCGCGTTGTCGCGCCTCCTCCTCGATCGTCGCCATCACGCCGCCCCAGGCGACGAATTCCTGCGGCGGCACGAGTGCCAATATCTCGACATTGCCCCCGGTCTTCACCGCGCGCCGCGCCGCGAACCGCAGCGCGATCTCGGATTCCGGGGTCTCGTCGATCACCACCAGATAGGTGCGCATGGATGCTTTCCCTCTCCCGTTTGATACGTGCCGTGCGATTGCTTCTCCCGCAAGTGGCTTGACCGTACGGCGGGGTGGCGCGAAAGGGCATGGGTCAGCCTGAACACGGGAAGCCCCATGGGAATCGAAATCAAGATGCCAGCACTTTCTCCCACGATGGAGGAGGGTACGCTTGCGAAGTGGCTCGTGAAGGAAGGCGACACCGTCAAGTCCGGCGATCTGCTCGCCGAAATCGAGACCGACAAGGCCACGATGGAATTCGAAGCCGTCGATGAAGGCGTGATCGGCAAGATCACCGTCGCCGAGGGTACGGATAATGTGAAGGTCGGCACCGTGATCGCGGTGATGGCGGGCGAAGGCGGCGAAGAAGCGCCAGCCCCTGCCAAGGCTGAAGCTGCCCCTGCCAAGGCTGAAGCTGCCCCAGCCAAGGCGGAAGCTGCGCCAGCGCCTGCCGCCAAGGTTGAGGAAGCGCCCAAGGCCGAGGCTGCCAAGCCCGCAGCCGCACCTGCACCCACGTCGGACGGTGCGCGCGTCAAGGCGAGCCCGCTCGCCAAGCGCCTGGCCGCCGAAAAGGGCGTCGATCTTTCGGGCGTCACGGGCTCCGGTCCGAACGGCCGCATCGTGAAGGCTGACCTTGAAGGCGCCAAGGCTGCCCCGAGCGCCGCAGAAGGGTCTGCCGCGCCTGCTGCCCCTGCCGCCAAGGCTGCGGCTCCCGCGCCTGCCGCTGCTGCGCCTGCTCAGCAAAAGCCCGTCTGGTTCGACGATTCGATTCCGCACGAGGAAGAGAAGCTCTCGAACATCCGCAAGACGATTGCGCGCCGCCTCACCGAATCGAAGCAGACGATCCCGCATATCTACCTCACGGTCGATATCCGCCTCGATGCGCTGCTCAAGCTGCGTTCGGAGCTGAACAAGGCGCTCGAGTCGCGCGGTGTGAAGCTTTCGGTCAACGATCTGCTGATCAAGGCGCTCGGCGTCGCCCTCATCCAGACGCCCAAGTGCAACGTCACCTACACCGGGGACAAGCTCATCAAATATAGCCGCGCCGATGTGTCGGTCGCGGTTTCGACCCCGACTGGCCTTATCACTCCGATCATCCGCGATGCGGCCGGTATCAGCGTCTCGGCCATCTCGACCCAGATGAAGGACCTTGCGGGCCGCGCCAAGGAAGGCAAATTGAAGCCCGAGGAATATCAGGGCGGCACCGCCAGCATCTCGAACATGGGCATGTTCGGCATCAAGCAGTTCGATGCAGTGATCAATCCGCCCCAGGCAATGATCATGGCGATCGGCGCGGGCGAGAAGCGGCCCTATATCATCGATGATGCGCTCGGCATCGCCACGATCATGTCGGCCACCGGCAGCTTCGATCACCGCGCGATCGACGGCGCCGATGGCGCAGCGTTGATGAAGACGTTCAAGGAGCTGGTCGAAGCTCCGATGGGCATGATCGCCTGAAAAGGAGCCTCAAGCGATGCGCGTCCTGATTGAAGTGCTGCACATCCTCGTCGGGCTGCTTGCGGCTTTGCTGATCGCCGCGCTTTGCTCCTGGTCCTATCCGATCGCCAAGCCCGATATCTGGCTGGTCACCTATGTCATTATGGCGGCGGTGGTGGTGATGGGGATCGGACCGCTGCGGCGCGCTTATGCCGCGGATAAGGCCAGGCTGGACGGTGCGCGCACCGATGGCTGACAGCCAGCCGGAAGGCCAGCCCGCGATCCGCGTCAGCGCCATGCCGGCCGACGCCAATGCCTATGGCGACATCTTCGGTGGCTGGCTGGTCGCGCAGATGGATCTGGCGGCCGGGCTGGTTGCCGCGCGCAAGGCGAAGGGCAGGGCGGTCACCATCGCGATGGACGGCATGAAGTTCCACGCGCCGGTCCATGTCGGTGACGAAGTCTCGGTCTATGCCCATATCGAGCGGGTCGGGCGCTCCTCGATGGTGATCGCCGTCGAAGCATGGCGCCGGAATCGCCACGGCGAAGAAGTGCAGAAAGTGACGCAAGCGAGCTTCACCTTCGTGGCGATCGATGAAAACAGGAAACCACGCCCCGTAGAGGCGGCGTAAGAAGGAAATATCGGTGGCTGAATCCTACGATCTCATCGTCCTTGGCTCGGGCCCCGGTGGCTATGTCGCGGCGATCCGCGCGGCGCAGCTCGGGCTGAAGACCGCCATTGTCGAGCGCGAGAATCTGGGTGGCATCTGCCTCAATTGGGGCTGCATCCCCACCAAGGCGCTGCTGCGCTCGGCCGAAATCTATCATTACATGCAGCACGCCAAGGATTACGGGCTCGTCGCCGAAAAGATCAGCGCCGACCTTGATGCCGTTGTGAAGCGTTCGCGCGGCGTGGCGAAGCAGCTCAATCAGGGCGTCACGCACCTGATGAAGAAGAACAAGATCACCGTGCACATGGGCACGGGCAAGCTGACGGGTAAAGGCAAGCTGACCGTCACCGACAAGGACGGCAAGGCGACCGAGCTGACCGCCAAGAACATCATCCTCGCCACCGGTGCACGTGCCCGCGACCTGCCGAACCTGCCCGCCGACGGCAAGCGCGTCTGGACCTATCGCCACGCGATGACGCCTGCGGAGATGCCGACCAAGCTGCTCGTCATTGGATCGGGCGCGATCGGGATCGAGTTCGCGTCATTCTATAACGACATGGGCTCCGAAGTGACCGTGGTCGAGATGATGGACCGGATCGTCCCCGTCGAGGACGCCGATGTCTCCACCTTCCTCGAAAAGGCACTCAAGAAGCAGGGCATGACGATCCTGACCTCGGCCAAGATCGACAAGATCGCGACCGGCGCCAACGGCGTCACCGCGACGATCACCGCGAAGGATGGCAAAGCCACCACCACCGAGTTCAGCCACGTCATCGTCGCGATCGGCATCCTGCCCAACACCGAGGATCTCGGGCTCAAGGAACTGGGCGTCGAGGTCAACGACCGCGGCTTCCTCGTCACCGATCCGATGTGCAAGACCAACGTGGACGGCCTCTACGCCATCGGCGACATCACGGCGCCACCCTGGCTGGCGCACAAGGCCAGCCATGAGGGCGTCATCGCGGTGGAGGCACTGGCGGGCAATCATCCGCACGCGATGGACCCGAAGAACATCCCCGGCTGCACCTATTGCCATCCGCAGATCGCATCGGTGGGCCTGACCGAAGCCAAGGCCAAGGAAGCCGGTTACGAGCTGAAGGTCGGCAACTTTCCCTTCATCGGCAATGGCAAGGCGATCGCGCTGGGCGAGGCAGAGGGCTTCATCAAGACGGTGTTCGACGCCAAGACCGGCGAGCTGCTGGGTGCGCACATGATCGGCGCGGAAGTGACCGAGCTGATCCAGGGCTACACCATCGGCAAGACGCTGGAGACTACCGAGGCCGAGCTGATGGAAACCGTCTTCCCGCATCCCACGCTCTCCGAGATGATGCATGAGAGCGTGCTCTCGGCATATGGGCGCACGCTGCATATGTGAGAATGGGCGCAAGCCAAGTCTGACCCGGGCGGAAACGGGGAACAGCGACCCTTGGCCTGCGTTATCCGGGCAAAAGGGGAATTAACCAGATGAAACGAACGCTGTTTTCCGCGGCCGTCGGGGTGTTGGCGATGCTCGCGCCCTGCGAGCCCGCCAAGGGCATTGTACCTGTGGCGAACGCCGCTCTGTGAGCAAGGCGAAGGACGACCACGCGCAGGTCTATAAAAACTTCCACGATGCCGTGAACATGGCACCCGCCGAGATCGAGGAATGGCTCGATACCGATGAGAGCAGGAAGGTCGGTTTCAAGCGCCCGGGCGCGACCGAGAGCGTAGGCCATGCATCCGGCCGGCGCATCGTGGCGATATTGCGCACGAAGAAGGCTGAACTCGACGGCGGCGATTTCGCGCATATGCGCAAGGTCGTCGGCTTCGTGAAACGGCATCGCGGGCAGGGGCCGCATGACGAATTCCGCGTCCCCACGTCGCGCTGGCGCTATTCGCTGATGAACTGGGGCCATGATCCGCTCAAGGATTGAGGGGAACGCTGCTTTCGGGGCTTCGTTGACCCACCACGATTAGCCGAGGATTTCTCCATGACCAGCAAGCTGATGGCCCTGGGCCTGCTCCCGCTCTTCGCGCTGGTCGCGTGCGGCGATGCGGCTGGCCCGACCGCGATGGAAAGCCCGGTCCCGGTCGAGAATTTTGATACGAGCAACGCGATGCTTACCGGCCAGCCAATCTCGAGCGCGCAGGGCTTCGCCGATACGGTTGCCGCGAGCGACTGGTACGAGGTTGAGGCGGGCAGGCTCGCCCAGGTGAAGGCGACGACTCAGACGCTCAAGGATTTCGGCCGAACGATGGAGAAGGTCCATGCCGACTCGACCGCGCAGCTTAGGGCCGCGGCGGACAAGGCGGTTCCTGCGATTGCGCCCAATCCGGCGCTGAGTGCCGAGCAGGAAGCCAATCTCGCGACTTTGCGCGATGCCACGGGCACGGACTTCGACGCAGCCTATAAGGCCCAGCAGATCAGCGCACACCAAATGGCGCTGGCCGCGATGAATGCCTATGCCGCGAAGGGCGACGTACCCGCACTCAAGGGCTTTGCTGCGGAGGCCGGCAAGACCGTGCAGATGCACCTCGACACGATCACGGGGCTGTAACGCCAAAGAGAAAAGGCCGCGCTCCCTCCGGAGCGCGGCCTTTCGATCTTCGATCAGCGCCTGCTTTTAGGCGGCGTGCTCGTTTGCGGCCTCAGGATAGGCCGGAGTCGACTCGACAGGGCGGGGGCCGGTGGGCGCCGCTGCGACGGGCGCTGCCTGGATCGTGCTCATATGCTTCAGGCGGCCGTCGATATGCCCGCCATTCTCGATGGTGATGTTCTCATATTCGACATCGCCGCTGATCTTCGCCGAACGTTCGATGGTCAGGTTGCGCACGCGCACCGTGCCTTCGATCGCGCCGGCAAGGCGGGCATTCTCGGCAGTTACGCTGCCGAAGATCTGGCTGTCGGCGCCCTGCGCCAGACTGCCGCAATTGACATCGCCTTCGACGCGACCGTCGATATGCAGGTCCGAGCTGGCGGTCACGTTGCCGGTGACGATCACGTCGGGCCCGAGCACCGAAAACATGCCGCGCTTGGCATTGCTGGCCTGTGCCGGCGGTGCCGGCGGCATTGCCGGACGCTCGTCACGATCGCGGCCACGATTACCATTAAACATCTACGCTACTCCCCACGTCCCGGATTCGGAAGTTCCAGTCCCTTGAATAGCATAGCTTGGCTTGCGGTGGAGAGACCAGATTTCTCCCAGCCGTTCCAATGAGGGATTGTCGTTGGCGGCGTGCATTGCCGCTCCATGCCTGCAAAACCACGCAATTGCCGGGATTGCAGCGCAGGCAAGGGCACCGAGCAAGCCCCCGGACAGGCTGCCGACCAGCAAAGCCAGTGCGCCGCTCAGCACCACCCGCGCGGCGACCCGTTGGTCTGGGTCTCGCCGCGCACACCGAATCGCCAATACGCACGGGAGAATCAGCGCCGCAGCGCCGAGCGAAGGGACGGAAAGCGCGAGAATCGCGGCGGGCAGCGCGGCTCCTGCATCCCCGGACCGTCCGGCTGGCGTCCCCCGCATCCGCGCGACATGCCAGGCGAGCATTCCGGCGGAGCCGGCGAGCAACAGTCCCAGCCCGCTCCACCCGAACAGTGGCGCGACGCCCGGCAGAGTCGGTCCGGCCAGCCCAAGCACCAGCGTCGCCGCGAGCGCGGCAAGCGCAGTGAGGGGCCTGCGCCAGCGGCCAAGGGGGTTGCGCACGATCATCCGTACTGCTTAGGCGGACAGGCGTTGACGCATCCTTATCTCCCGAGAGATTCTCTTTGGGGTTGGGGCTGTTGACCGCATCGGGCCTCGCCGTTATAGGCGCCCCCGTCTCGAAGAGTGCCGGCTATGGCCATGGCCTCTCCGCGACAGAGCTGAACGTTGCTGGAAACGCAATGGCCCGGGGGGTCAAAGACACCCGGGGCCTTTTCGTATTTTCTCTTGTTCCAGCAAAGTAACCTCCGGATTTTCCGGGCAACATAAGGTGAAGGGCTTTCATGCCAACGATTAACCAGCTGGTCCGCAAGGGCCGCGAACCGCAGAAGGCCAAGTCCAAGGTCCCTGCGATGGAGCAGAACCCGCAGAAGCGCGGTGTTTGCACGCGCGTTTATACGACGACTCCGAAGAAGCCGAACTCGGCACTCCGTAAGGTTGCGAAGGTCCGCCTGACCAACCAGCGCGAAGTCATCAGCTACATCCCGGGTGAAGGCCACAACCTTCAGGAGCACTCGGTTGTTCTGATTCGCGGCGGTCGTGTTCGCGATCTTCCCGGCGTTCGCTACCACGTCCTTCGCGGCGTGCTCGATACGCAGGGCGTTAAGGATCGCAAGCAGTCGCGTTCGAAGTACGGCGCCAAGCGTCCGAAGTAAGCCACAGTAAGCCCCGGACGTGTTCCGGAACCGGCTGAAGCACAAAAGGAATTTGAAATGGCACGTCGTCGTCGCCCAGAAAAGCGCATCATCCTTCCTGATCCCGTTTACGGTGATGAGGTTCTCTCGAAGTTCATGAATTCGGTGATGCTCGACGGTAAGAAGTCCGTCGCTGAAAACATCGTTTATTCGGCCATGCAGACCGTCGAGCAGCGCGCCAAGCGCGAGCCGATCGGCGTTTTCCATGACGCGCTGAACAACATCAAGCCGGGCATCGAAGTCCGTTCGCGTCGCGTTGGCGGTGCAACGTACCAGGTTCCCGTTGAAGTGCGCCCTGAGCGTGCTCAGGCGCTTGCGATCCGCTGGCTCATCACCTCGGCCCGCAACCGCAGCGAGCATACCATGTCGGCACGTCTTTCGGGTGAGCTTCTGGACGCCTCGAACAACCGCGGCAACGCGGTGAAGAAGCGCGAAGACACGCACCGCATGGCGGAAGCGAACCGTGCGTTCAGCCATTACCGCTGGTAACAGCGGCCGCCGGTCTTTTGCCGGTAACATTCTACACTATATGATGGGGAGCCGGCATTTTGTCGGCTCCCTACATCGCTAAGGAAACCGATCATGGCCCGCAGCCATCCGCTCGAACGCTATCGTAACATTGGCATCATGGCGCACATCGATGCCGGCAAGACGACGACGACCGAGCGCATCCTTTATTACACCGGCAAGTCCTACAAGATCGGCGAAGTGCACGAAGGCACGGCGACGATGGATTGGATGGAGCAGGAGCAGGAGCGCGGGATCACGATCACGTCCGCCGCTACGACGTGCAAGTGGCGCGCCGAAGAAGGCAAGGGCGAAGAGCACCTGATCAACATCATCGACACCCCCGGCCACGTCGACTTCACGATTGAAGTCGAGCGTTCGCTGCGCGTGCTCGATGGCGCGGTCACTTGCTTCGACGGCGTTGCCGGCGTTGAGCCGCAGTCCGAGACCGTGTGGCGTCAGGCTGACAAGTATCGCGTGCCGCGCATGTGCTACGTCAACAAGCTGGATCGCACCGGTGCGAGCTTCGATCGCTGCGTTGCGATGATCAAGGACCGTCTGGGCTGCCGCACCGCGGTTCTGTATCTGCCGATCGGCCTCGAGAGCCAGTTCGTCGGCCTCGTTGATCTCGTCGAGAATCGCGCAATCGTGTGGCTCGATGAGTCGCTGGGTGCGAAGTTCGAATATCGCGAAATTCCGGAAGACATGAAGGACGCAGCAGCTGCAGCACGCAGCGAGCTGATCGAAATCGCCGTCGAGCAGGACGATGCGGCGATGGAAGCGTATCTGGAAGGCAACGAGCCGGACACCGCGACGCTGAAGCGCCTTATCCGCAAGGGTACGCTGGCGTTCGATTTCGTGCCGGTGCTTTGCGGTTCGTCGTTCAAGAACAAGGGCGTGCAGCCCCTGCTCGACGCTGTCGTTGACTATCTGCCGAGCCCGCTCGACGTTCCGGCCATTCAGGGTCTTAAGCTCGACGGCGTGACGCCGGACGAGCGTCCGTCGGACGACACCGCGCCGTTCTCGGCGCTGGCGTTCAAGATCATGAACGATCCGTTCGTCGGCACGCTGACCTTCGCTCGTATCTATTCGGGCAAGCTGGAGACCGCATCGCAGGTCACCAACTCGGTCAAGGATAAGAAGGAAAAGGTTGGCCGCATGCTGCTTATGCATGCGAACGACCGCGAAGACATCCAGGTGGCATATGCCGGCGACATCGTCGCTCTGGCGGGCCTTAAGGACACGACCACCGGTGATACGCTTTGCGCGATCAGCGACCCAATCATCCTTGAGCGGATGGAATTCCCCGAGCCCGTTATCGAGCTTTCGGTGGAGCCGAAGACCAAGGCCGACCAGGAGAAGATGGGCGTCGCCCTGAACCGCCTGGCGCGCGAAGATCCGTCGTTCCGCGTGTCTTCGGACAATGAGAGCGGCCAGACCATCATTAAGGGCATGGGCGAGCTCCATCTCGAGATCCTGGTCGATCGCATGAAGCGCGAGTTCAAGGTCGAAGCCAATGTCGGTGCCCCGCAGGTTGCGTATCGCGAGTACCTGAAGAAGGCCGTCGATATCGACTACACCCACAAGAAGCAGTCGGGCGGCACCGGCCAGTTCGGCCGCGTCAAGGTCAAGCTGACTCCGGGTGAGCGCGGTTCGGGCATCGTCTTCAAGGACGAGATCAAGGGCGGTAATATTCCTAAGGAATATATCCCGGCGATCGAAAAGGGCTTCCGTGAAACGGCTGCTACGGGTTCGCTGGTCGGCTTCCCGATCATCGACTTCGAGATCAACCTGTATGACGGTGCCTATCATGACGTCGATTCGTCGGCGCTGGCGTTCGAAATCTGTGCACGTGGCGCCATGCGCGAAGCGGCTCAGAAGTCGGGCATCACGCTGCTCGAGCCGGTCATGAAGGTCGAAGTCGTCACGCCCGAAGAGTATCTGGGTGACGTCATCGGCGACATGAATAGCCGTCGTGGTCAGATCCAGGGTACCGATAGCCGCGGCAACGCGCAGACGGTCGAGGCGATGGTCCCGCTGGCAAACATGTTCGGTTATGTGAATGCGCTGCGCTCGTTCACTCAGGGCCGCGCACAGTACAGCATGCAGTTCTCGCATTACGACGAAGTGCCGCAGAATGTGGCCGACGAAGTGAAGGCGAAGCTGGCTTAATCGGCTTGGGAGCGGCTTTGGCCGCTCCGGGCTGGCGTAAATTAAAATAGGGCGTTATGGGGCCGCGTTCGCGTGGAGCCCTGAAGGCCGCGAATCAGAATCCAGAAGGTAGGAAACCAATGGCGAAGGCAAAATTTGAGCGGAACAAGCCGCATCTGAACATCGGCACCATCGGTCACGTCGATCATGGTAAGACGTCGCTGACGGCTGCGATCACGAAGATCCTGGCAGAGAACGTCGCTGGTAACGCAGCAGTGGACTTCGCCAACATCGATAAGGCTCCGGAAGAGCGCGAGCGCGGCATCACCATCTCGACCGCACACGTTGAGTATGAGACCGACGCACGCCACTACGCGCACGTCGATTGCCCGGGCCACGCCGATTATGTGAAGAACATGATCACCGGCGCAGCGCAGATGGACGGCGCGATCCTCGTGGTTGCTGCAACCGACGGTCCTATGCCGCAGACCAAGGAGCACATCCTGCTCGCCAAGCAGGTCGGCGTACCGACCATGGTGGTCTTCCTCAACAAGGTCGATCTCGTCGACGACGAGGAAATCCTTGAGCTGGTCGAAATGGAAATCCGTGAAGAGCTCAGCAAGCGCGAGTTCGACGGCGACAACATTCCGATCATCCGTGGTTCGGCAACTGCCGCTCTCTCGGGTTCGGACGACAAGCTCGGCAAGGATGCGATCCTCGCGCTCATGAAGGCAGTCGATGAGTCGATCCCGCAGCCGGAGCGTCCGCTCGACAAGCCGTTCATGATGCCGATCGAGGACGTGTTCTCGATCTCGGGCCGCGGTACGGTTGTCACCGGTCGCGTCGAAACCGGCATCGTCAAGGTTGGCGAAGAAGTCGAAATCGTCGGCATCCAGGAAGCAGTTCGCAAGACCACCGTCACGGGCGTCGAAATGTTCCGCAAGCTGCTCGATCAGGGCCAGGCTGGCGACAACATCGGCGCGCTGATCCGCGGCGTTGGCCGTGAAGAAGTTGAGCGTGGCCAGGTTCTCTGCAAGCCGGGTTCGATCAAGCCGCACACCGACTTCCAGTCGTCGGTGTACGTCCTGTCGAAGGACGAGGGTGGCCGTCACACGCCGTTCTTCGCGAACTATCGCCCGCAGTTCTACTTCCGCACGACCGACGTGACGGGCACGATCACGCTGCCGGAAGGCACCGAGATGGTCATGCCGGGCGACGAAGTTGCACTGGGCGTCACGCTCATCGCACCGATCGCTATGGACGTTGGTCAGCGCTTCACGATCCGCGAAGGCGGCCGCACCGTTGGTGCAGGCGTCGTTGCAGAGATCTCGAAGTAAGTCATACATCCCGCAAGGGTTGAGACACGAAGCCCGGCTTCCCGAAAGGGGAGCCGGGCTTTTCGTTTGTCGGTAGTGCGCCGGAGCGCGTGATGGTGGCGCGGCAGGGCTGAGGGGGCGCCCAATTGGCCGTGGGCACACGAGCGTGCCATGTAGGGCGCCGTACGTTCGCCTACCGGCCGCCAAGGCGCGGGGCAGGGGCCAGGAGCTGGCGATTAACGGGTCGCCGCAAAATGCGCCGCACCCCCTTGATCTATCGGCCACTTGCGCGTAGTGGCCCGCGTTCAGATTTTAGTGTTCAACAGCAAGAGCCTCGAATACGGGGCCCGCTCTTTCGCATCGGCAGGAAAACCATGGAAACGCAGAACATCCGCATTCGTCTGAAGGCGTTCGATCACCGAGTGCTCGATCAGGCCGCTGGCGACATCGCCGACACCGCACGCCGCACCGGCGCGCTCATCCGTGGCCCGATCCCCCTCCCGACGCACATCGACAAGTTCACGGTCAACCGTGGTCCCCACATCGATAAGAAGAGCCGCGAGCAGTTCGAGACGCGCACCTATAAGCGCATGCTCGACATCGTGCAGCCGACTCCGCAGACCGTGGACGCGCTGATGAAGCTCGACCTCGCTGCAGGCGTCGATGTGGAAATCAAGCTGGCCTAACGGTCGGCTCGTCTCTCCTGTACTTGCAGGGGTAGACAGGGAGGCGGCGCTCACGTAAAGGCGCGCCTCCACACGAGATTCGCGACTCCCCAAAGGGGATTCGCGCAGTTCCTCGACAGGGTCTTTCCCGACCCGATGGTAGGAACGGTGAGGGCGCCAATGGCGCACTGGCCAACGAGATAGGGATACCGCCGGCCTCTTCGGAGTGTCGGGTCTGCGTCCCCCGTCACCTTGCTTCGGCAGGGTTCAGCCCAGACGGGGGCTCGCATCATATTTTGGGCTGAGGCACGCACCCGAGGGAATGGTCCCGAGGGTGCCTCTGTATGGG
>SEFZ01000127.1 GCA_004173185.1 Sphingomonadales bacterium
CGCGACGCTGGCCGAATTCGGGTTGAGCAGAGGGCGCTATGATGCGCGCACCGACGACGGGCTGACGCTTGACGGTGCGATCATCGTTAACAGCGTCAAATGCCTGCCGCCGCAGAACAAGCCGACGTCCGCGGAAATTACGAACTGTCGGCCGTTTTTCGAAACGCAGCTTGCGGCCTTGCCAAAGGTCAGCGTGATCATTGCGCTGGGGAGGATCGCACATGACGCCACGCTCAGGGCGGTCGGCGCACGACTCTCTGCCTTTTCCTTCGGCCATGGCGCTATCCACAAGCTGCCGTGCGGACGGCAGCTTGTGGATAGCTATCATTGCTCGCGCTACAATACGAATACTGGGCGGCTAACGCCGGAAATGTTCGCCGACGTCTTCCGCACAGCACGAACTCTACGGGATCAGACGAGCGGGCCGAATTCCTCGATCAGCCCGCGGTAAAGGGCGCGCTTGAACGGCACGATCAATTTCTCGATCTCGTTCAGTTCGCCCCATTTCCATGCGCGAAATTCCTGATGCTTGGTGCGGATGTTCACGTCGCTGTCTTCGCCCATGAAGCGCATCAGGAACCAGTGCTGGCGTTGGCCGCGATATTTACCGCCCCACAGCTTGCCGATCAGATGGTCGGGCAGGTCATAGAAATATTCCTCGCGGCTGCGCGCGATGATCTCGACCAGTCCGCCATGGATGCCGGTCTCCTCGCCCAGTTCGCGGATCGCCGCTTCTTCGGCATCCTCGCCCTCGTCGATCCCGCCTTGCGGCATCTGCCAGGCTTCGCTCGACGTATCGAGCCGTTGGCCAACGAAGATTCGGCCGTCGCGATTGGCGAGCATCACGCCCGCGCAAGGGCGATAAGGAAGGTTGCTGTGATCGATCATGCCGCCCCGGTAGCTTCGGCAACGATCGCTTTCAATACGGTCAATGCCCCGCGAATATCTTCTTTGGCGCTCGGAATACCCTGCGACAAGTTGATATAGCCGTGGATAGTGCCCGTCGCCTCGCGATAGGTGGTCGGTACTCCGGCCTCGATCAGCTTCGCCGCATAAGCGCGGCCTTGATCGCGCAGCGGGTCGAGCCCAGCGGTGATGAGCAGCGTCGGCGGCAGGCCCTCGGCCGGGAAATCGAGCGGCGAGGCGCGATA
>SEFZ01000128.1 GCA_004173185.1 Sphingomonadales bacterium
TATAAGGACGACGAAGGCGATCCGGTGCTCGAGATGGACGTCGACCTCGATTTCGCGGGCATCCCGCGCGAGAATGTCGGCGAAACGTTCAACACCTGGGCGTCGCTGATGGACAGCTTCCGCGAGTATGTCTTCGAGAAATGAGCTGACCAATCATTCGTCACCCCGGACTTGATCCGGGGCGCCGATTGTCATCGTCGCAAAGCGGGATGCCGGATCAAGTCCGGCATGACGAAAAGAAGGTTAGGCGTTGCGGAGCGCGCCCGCGACGAGCTTCTGCAGCTTCGAATGGACCGCGGCGCTGCCGGCGATGAATTCGCTGCGTTCGATCGCGCGGTCGCCGCCGCGGAAATCGCTGACGAAGCCGCCGGCTTCGCGCACGAGCAACATACCCGCGGCAACATCCCAGACTTGCAGGTCGCTTTCCCAGAAACCATCATAGCGGCCCGCCGCGACCCACGCGAGGTCGAGGCTGGCGGCGCCGAAGCGGCGGATGCCGGCGACTTCGGGAGCAACCGCACCAAAAATGCGGCTCCACTGCGCCATATTGCCATGCCCCATATATGGAATGCCCGTCGCAACCAGACATTCGTTGAGGTGGCGGCGCGATGCGACGCGCAGGCGGCGGTCGTGCAGCCACGCACCGCGGCCGCGCTCCGCCCAATAGCTTTCGTCGGTGACGGGCTGATAGACTAGCGCCGCGGTGACGTCGCCCCAACCGCCGCCGGGCTTCGGTTCCTGCACCGCGATCGAGATCGCGAAATGCGGGATGGCGTGGAGGAAGTTCGAGGTGCCATCGAGCGGGTCGATGATGAAGCGCGGCTTGCCCGGATCGCCTTCGATGGTCCCGCCCTCTTCGAGAACAAAGCCCCAGCCCGGACGGTCGCGGCCGAGTTCGTCGTATAGCGTGCGCTCGGCAGCCTGATCCGCTTTCGACACGAAGTCGGCGGGGCCCTTCTGCGAAACCTGCAGATGTTCGACCTCGCCGAAGTCGCGGCGTAGCTTCGTGCCGGCCTTGCGCGCGGCGCGTTCCATGACGGTGATGATGCCAGATACGGCCATAGTTTTTTCTCCCCCCTCCCGCTTGCGGGAGGGGGGAGAAAAAACTATGGCCGTATCTGGCATCATCACCGTCATGGAA
>SEFZ01000129.1 GCA_004173185.1 Sphingomonadales bacterium
GCATCCATATCGAGGTCGCGGGGCTGCAACCCGACCGCCCCTATCATTACCGCTTTACCGCTGGCGGCGAGCGTAGCCTGCGCGGCCGCGCGCGCACCCTGCCCGCGCCGGGTGCGAAGACCGACGCGCTGAAATTCGGTGTCGCCGGTTGCCAGCATTTCGAGGCTGGCTTTTTCGGCGCCTATCGCCACCTAGCGCGCGAAGATCTGGCCTTCGTCTATCATTATGGCGATTTCATCTATGAATATAGCGAGGAATATCTGTTCAACACCGGGCTGCCGACGCGCCCGGTGCGCAAGCACGCCTTCCGCGCGCTCGTCGACGTCGATGATTTCCGCAATGCCTATGCGCAGCAGCTTGGCGACATCGACTTGCAGGCAGCGCGATCGGTCCACGCCTTCCTGTCGAGCTTCGACGATCACGAGATTCGCAACGACTGGGTCTCAGACATCGACAACTGGAAAATGGGGCTCGACGGAAATGATCCCGAAGCGGCCTCGCCCGAGATCTTCATGCTGAAGAAGCAGGCAGCGATGCAGGCGTGGTATGAGCATATGCCGGTGCGCAAGGCGCTGCTGCCGCGCGGCGGCATGGTCGCGATGAACCGCGAGTTTCGGTACGGTGACCTGATGGCGATGCAGTTGCTCGACACCCGGCAATATCGCAGCGACCAACCGTGCGACGACGGCTTCAAGCCCGCCTGCCCCGGCGTGTTCGACAAGAAGGCGGACGTTCTTGGCAAACCGCAGGAGGAATGGCTCGGGCGCAATCTGTCGAAGGGCGGCGCGACGTGGAACGCCTTTGCGCAGCAGATCACGATGATGTCGCTCGACCGGCGGCGGAAAGCCGACGAGCCGAAGAAGATTCTCAATCTCGACAGCTGGGCGGGCTATGAAGCGCCGCGCGAGCGCATCCTGTCGCGCATGGCAGGGCTTAAGAATAATGTCGTGCTGACGGGCGACGAGCATCAGAATTTCTGCGGCGACCTCGTCCTCAAGGACAAGGTCGTCGGCGCGGAGTTTGTCGCGACCTCGATCTCCAGCGGCGGCGACGGCAGCGACAAGCGCAACGGCACCGACGTGTTTCTGAGCCAGAATCCTGAACTCAAGTTCGCGAACGACCAGCGCGGCTATATCGTGT
>SEFZ01000130.1 GCA_004173185.1 Sphingomonadales bacterium
AAACCTCAGGGCGTCAGCGTCAGCGCCGCCGGTGTGGCGGTGAAGCTGGACAGACGGCCGAGATAGCTCATGCCGAGCAGGGAATGGGGCAGCCCCTCCGCCACCACCAGAGCCTCGACATCCGCGACGCGCGCGCCGGATACGGAGACCGATTGCAAGCGCACCGGGGCGGCCGCGACCGGGCCCGAAGCGGTGACGAGTTTGGCGTTGAAATCAGCAGGCGTCAGCCCGAGCCCCAGACGCACGGCGTCTTCCTTGGTGAGGACCATGACACTGGCGCCGGTATCGACCATGGCATGGATGGCCCTGCCATCGATCTGGACATCCGCCCAATAGTGCCCGTCCGAGGCCTTCAGAACCTGCGCCGGACCACCGGTTGCGGGCGCGCTGATCGCGGCGGACTCAGCCGCCTGCGCCTCGTTTCGCATCCCGCTCTGGTCCATCCACCACAGGACGGTGAGAGACGAGGCGACGGCGAGGCCCAGCACACCGAGAGAGGACAGGTCGAAACGCATCGACAGGCGCATCCGCGACAACCACCGCTTCCTGCGGCTGCCCCACCAGTCGCACACAGCGATTGGGATGCGGTGAAGGAGGATGGTGGACGGGGGGTTAAGCGGAGGGGGGAGGCAGGCTCAGACCGGCCCCAGCTTCGCCGGATCGATCCGCGCGCGCCGCGAGGGCAACTCCGCCATGATCTCCGCGCGTCGGTCGTCGGTCAGCGCGCTCCAGCCGCCGATCTCCTGCAGGGTGCGATAGCAGCCGAGGCAGAGCCCTGTCGGGCCGTCGACGATGCACACCTGCACACACGGCGTGGCCACGGCGCGCGGGGGTCGACGAGGGGCTTCGGAGGCGGTTGATGACATCTGAACGAAATATGGTCCGCTAGCGGAGTAAAACAGGTTGCAATTCGATCATGGTTATCCTACCTTGGCCATGACGCGAAACGACTATGACGGTGAGACTCCCGATCAGCACGACGTGTCTCTTTTCATCGTTCAACGAAAGGAGACATCAAGATGAACGACAAGGACCGTAACCTCCAGCACGCCATGATGAGCTTTGCGCTCTGGGGCGGAATGCTGGTGAACACGAAGCACACCAACGGAGCGGGCGATCGCGTGATCAGCCACCC
>SEFZ01000015.1 GCA_004173185.1 Sphingomonadales bacterium
AGATTGAAGCAGGAGTTTTTGAAATGGACGCAGAAGCAGCAAAGCTGATCGGTGCAGGTCTGGCCGCCATCGGCGCCGGCATGGCCGCCATCGGTGTGGGCAACGTGTTCGGTTCGTTCCTTGAGGGCGCGCTGCGCAACCCGGGTGCGGCCGATGGCCAGCAGGGTCGTCTCTTCATCGGCTTCGCGGCCGCCGAGCTTCTCGGCCTGCTCGCGTTCGTCGTCGCGATGATCCTGATCTTCGTCGCTTAAATTTCTCCGTTTCGGGCCGGGGTTCGCCCCGGCCCGCAACCGGACAGGATTGAAATGCCTCAGATCTCCCAACTCGCCGAGACGTTCGCATCCCAGATTTTCTGGCTGTTGCTGACGTTCGGTTTCGTCTTCTTCGTGGTCGGCAAGATGATGCTGCCCAAGGTGCTGTCGACCGTCGACGCGCGTGACCAGTCGGTCGCGGGCGATCTCGCGGCGGCGGAAGCTGCGCGTGCCGTGGCGGACCAGGCCGAGGAAAATTGGCGGGTTCAGGAGAATGCGGCACGCGAAGCCGCCCAGAAGCGCATCGCCGAGGCGCGCGCTGCCGGTGCGGCCAAGAGCGAAAAGACGGTCTCGGCAGGCAATGCCAAGAACGAGACCAAGCTGGCTGAAGCCGAAGCCCGCATCGCCGATGCGAGCAAGGCTGCGATGGCCGAGATCGAAGCAGTTGCGGCCGAAGCGGCGGCAGACATCGTTGCGCGCATTTCGGGCGCAAAGGTGACGTCGGCAGAGGCTACGACTGCAGTGAAGGCGGCGCTCAATGGCTAATCAAGCTCTCACCGCCGGTGACGCAGAAGTCGCGCACAACCTCTCCGAGGCCAAGCACGGCGAAGGTATGGCTGTGCCCAAGGCTGGCGCCGATGCGCTGACCGCCGAGGGTCACGCCGCCGAAGGCCAGACCATCGCCGGCACCGAAGCACATGGCGGGGCGGCGCATGCCCCCGATCCGGCGCTGTTCGGCGTGCTCAACGCGACCGTCTGGGTCTCGATCGCAATGGCGGTGTTCATTGCGATCCTGCTCTGGAAGAAGGTGCCGTCGCTGATCACGCGCGGGCTGGACAACCAGATCGCAGCGATCCGCACGCGTCTCGACGAAGCCAAGCAGCTTCGCGCCGAAGCCGAAGCGCTTCGCGACGAATATGCCAAGAAGATCGCCGGCGCCGAAGCCGAGGCTGCTGCGATGATCGCGCATGCCGACGAAGAGGCAAAGGGCGTGCTGGCCAAGGCCGAGGCGGATGCCAAGGACCTGACCAAGCGCCGCGCCAAGATGGCCGAAGACAAGATCGCCGCCGCCGAGCGCAGCGCGATTGCAGAGATCCGCGCCAAGACCGCCGAAGCCGCCACCAAGGCCGCTGCCGCGATCATCGCGCAGAAGCATGATGCGGGCGCGGACAAGGCGCTGGTCGACCATACGATCGCCGGACTCGGCCGCCTCAACTGAGCGGCATGATTGTCTGATCGGCTCACCCTGAGCCGGTCGAACGGTGCTTCGACAAGCGACCTATATCGCCTGGCGCTAAACCGTTGGGCGCAGCAACAAAAAGGCCTCCTTCCGTGCTACGGAAGGAGGCCTTTTTGTTTTCCGGTTCGCCGGCTTACAGGATCGGGAACTGGCTCAGCGCGTCCGTAAACGGATTGGTGATCGCGGTGCCGCCCTTCCTGTAGCAGATGAAGTCCATCATCGCTTCGTTGATGCTGTCCTTCGCGGGCACCTTCTGCTCGTTGATCGTCTGCGAAGGCTCGGTGCTGATGAAGGTGCCGCCCTTGCCGTAATAGCTATATTCCAGCGTGCGGAAATACCGGCCGGCGCAATCATATTCGGAGCGGATTGCGCTGCCATAGATGCTGCCGCTCAGTGGCTCGGCATAGACGCTCTGGGTCAACGCGACGATCTTGCCGCCGATCGGGCGAAGGCTGTCGAGATCGACATAGCTGACCGTCTTCGAATTGCCGCCGACGCGATACCATGACGTGGCATCCGCAGTGGCCGGGATCATCGGCAGCAGCACCGCTGCAATAGCTGCAATCATACGCATGAATAAAACTCCCCTTATTGATCTTCCTACCCGCGGCGCGGAAGATGCAGAAAAGCGAATATGGTTACAATACCCAGTTTTGGCGATCAGAGATCGTTGCTGATCACACCGATCCAAAGCTTGCGAGGATCGGTAATGCGGCCTTCGGCATCGAGTTGCCAATCCGAGCGGGTAACCGATCCGCCGACCTTGTGGTGCCAGACATTGCCGCCGATGCTGCTGCACACGCCGCCGTCGATGGCCGTCACGACATCGACGTGAGAGTCGAAAAAGCGCCCGACCTCCAGCTGAGTGATCGCCTCGGCATGGCTTTGCGGCGGATCGCGTTCGCCGCGCGAGTTCCAGATCAGGTCGCCGACGCGCGGCACCGCAAGCGCGGGATCGTGGAGCATTAGCTTCTGGCTCATCCCGTCATGGCGGCGGATGCGATCGACATAAAGCGAATGGGTTTCGTCACCCCAGAAGTTCACGCCTGCACCAGCCTCGCGAAAGCACCAGGTGATGAATGCCGCAGACCAGGGCTCGGGCGTCAGCCCATCCCAGTCCGGGCGGTCTACCGCGTCCCAATATTCGGCGATCCGGGCAGTATGGAGCGGCTCATCCAGATTGGCGCCAAGATCCCAATGGTCATCGAGATAGCGGGTGGTGCGGCGGAAGAACTCCCACTCGCGCGCCGCGACGGCGATCAGCCTTTCGGCGACTTCGCCCATCGGGCCACTCCCTTGTCCTGCACGGCGGTTTCAGGTTCGTTATCAACATGGTGCGCGCGGCGGCGTCAAGCTAAGGGATGTGCATGACCACGCACCGCTGGCTGAGCGCAGCAGCCATCCTCACCACCGCGCTGATCCTGTTCATGGTCTATGTCGCGTGGCGCAGCGCAAATCCGTTGCCGCTCACCGCCGAAGAAATCCGCGCGCGGACGGCCGCCGAAATCGAGCGCATCGAGGCGCGCGCCGCAGAGATGGAGCGCGACGCCTCGCACTGACGCGGCTTATTTGGGCTTGCGATAGATGTGGATGAACTGGTCGGTCTTGCCCCGAATCTCGGGCGTGAAGACGTTGGCGGTGTGCGGATCGGCGGGGTTGCGCAGCAGCGCGCTCTCGCTTTCGAACTTGAAGCCGACGCCTTCGAGTTCCTTGCGCGCGGCCGCCGGATCAATGCGATGTAGCGCATCGGGCGCGGCGAAGCCGGGATCGGCATTGGCGACATGATCGACCACCAGCAGCACGCCGCCCGGCTTGAGCGCTGCGAACAGTCGCCCGGCGATAAAGGCGGCAGCGCCCGGAGGCGCCATTTTCAGATGCAGATCATGATAGTTCTGGACGGTCACGATCGCATCGAGCGGCGCGGCGAACGCCACTTCGGCCAGCCCCATGCGCAGCGGCGTGACATTGGCATAGTCCTTCACCGCCGCATCCTGCTCGGTGGCATATTCCTTGCGAAAGGCGATGAACTCGGCGGCCTGATAGGCATAGACATGCCCCTTGGGGCCTACAGCGGGCGATAGAATGCGCGTCCAGAAACCGCCGCCCATCAGGAAGTCCGCAACCTTGTCGCCCGGCTTGATACCGGCGAGCGCGAGGATTTCGCCCGAGTGCCGCGCGGCATCGCGGGCGCGCTGTTCTGCCGGGCGGGCCGGATCGGCGAGTGCGGCAGTGATATGTGCGGGGACGTTTTGGGCGTTCGCGGCGACGGGCGTGGCGAGGGCGAGCAAAACGGTGGTGACGAGCAGCTTCATGGCATCTCTCCTCTTTCGGCGCAGTATGGACCGCGTGTTCGGAGGATCAAGCGCCGGTTAGGGTATCTGCCCGAAGACGTTGCGGGGAAATGGTTGCCGGAGTGTCGCCTCAGGCGGGGCCGCTTGCCGCCGTTGACGCGGTACCATTGTTGCGCTGCTGCGAGCGTAGCGATGGCGTCGATCAACGGCGGCTTTGAACCCTCCCTTTGGGCCTGACGAATTGAACACCTGCAGCGCGGGGGACCATCCCCTGTTCCGGGTAGCCGGCCTGAGACGCCACAAAGTTCTATTGGCTGGAGAACCAGGTATCGGCGTCGCCAAGCGGTTCGTCGACGCGGGTGCCGCCGTTGCCGGTGCAGACGAAGCGCAGCATCATTTCGTTGAAGCTGCCGGCGCGGGGCGTGCGGAATTCCGGCCCCGACTGGGCTGCTTCCTTGCGCAGGACCTTCCCGTCATTGTCGAGATAATTGAACAGCATGTCGCGATAGGAACCGGCGGCACAATTATACTCGACCGCGACGATGACATTGTACGCGCCTGAATCGCTCGGTTCGGAATTGGCGGTCAGCGTCATCGCTGTCCTGATGCCGCCCTCGTTCCGGATCGTGCTCGCCTCGACATAATATACGGCATATTCGTCGCCGGCGATGCGGTGCCACGCGGGATCGGGGGCAAACTGCGCAGTGAGAAGTGCGGAGGCAGTCAAAAGGAGGGACATGGTTGTATTCCTGAGCTTTGCCGCGATCTTGCTCAGGGTGGCTGCGCTCGCAATACCCTGTTCAGGGCAAGGATCGCGTGACAAGGGAGTGGTTTCGCGCGCCTGTCGTGCCTAGATCGTAAGTCAGATGTCCGATCCCAATTCCCCCAATCGCTTCAACGAAGAAAAGGCGACCTATGCCGTGCGCGGTTCGGAGATTCCGGACCTGGATGCGGGCGTGGCGGCGATCCGCAATGTCGTGAACACGCTGCCCGCGCGGCCCGGCGTGTACCGCATGCAGGATGCGCGCGGGGACGTGCTCTATATCGGCAAGGCGCGGGCGCTGAAAAACCGTGTGACCAATTACACCCAGGTCTCGCGGCTATCGAAGCGCCTCCAGCGGATGGTAGCGCAGACGCGATCGATGACGATCGTGACGACCAATAACGAAGCCGAGGCGCTGTTGCTCGAAGCGCAACTGATCAAGCGCTACCGGCCGGCCTACAACGTATTGCTGCGCGACGATAAGAGCTTCCCCTTCATCCTGCTGCGCGCCGATCATGCCTATCCGCGCGTACAACTGCATCGTGGGGCGCGGCGAGCGAAGGGGGATTATTTCGGGCCGTTCGCGGGGGCAGGGCAGGTGCGCAAGACGCTCAATGCGTTGCAGAAGCTCTTCCTGCTCAGGAGCTGCACTGACGGGTTTTTCTCCACGCGGGACCGTCCGTGCCTGTTGTATCAAATCCGGCGCTGCTCGGCGCCGTGCGTGGGGCGGATCGACGAGGCGGGCTATGCCGAGTTGATGTCCGACGCGAAGGATTTCCTGCAGGGCAAATCGACCAAGGTGCAAAGCAAGCTGGGCGAGGCGATGACCGCTGCTGCCGAGGCGATGGACTTTGAGCAGGCCGCAGTGCTGCGCGACCGGCTGAAGGCGCTGACTTTCATTCAGGGCAGTCAGGCGATCAACGCCGAGGGCGTGGGCGATGCCGATATCTTCGCGATGGCGAACAAGAATGGCGTGATGGGCATCCAGGCCTTTTTCATTCGCGGCGGCCAGAATTGGGGGCATCGCAGCTTCTTCCCGGCGCACACCAATGACGTGCCCGAGGATGAAGTGCTCAGCGCGTTCCTGATGCAATTCTATGAGGAAGTGCCGCCGCCCAAAAATGTGTTCGTCGATCGCGCGCTGGAGGAAGCGGAACTGCTGGCGGAGGCCATGGCCGAGCGGGCAGGGCATAAGGTCGAGCTGAGCGTGCCCCAGCGCGGCGCGCGGCGGCGGCTGATGGAGCAAGCGAGCCGCAACGCTGTCGAGGCGCTCGACCGGCGGCTTGCCGAAAGCACGACACAGGCGAAGCTGCTGGCAGAGATCGCCGACGTGTTCGAACTGCCCGATAGCCCGGACCGGATCGAGATTTACGACAACAGCCATATTCAGGGCACCAATGCCGTCGGCGCGATGGTCGTCGCGGGGCCGGAGGGGTTCCGCACCGGGCAATATCGCAAGTTCAACATGAAGCGCCCCGAGACGATCGCGGGTGACGATTACGGGATGATGCGCGAGATGCTGTCGCGGCGCTTTGCCCGTGCGCAGAGCGAGGACCCGGATCGGACCCAAGGCGACTGGCCCGATCTGGTGCTGATCGATGGTGGGCGCGGCCAGCTGAGCACGGCGATGGGCGTGCTGGAGGATCTCGGTATCGAGGATGTGTGCCTTGTCGGCGTGGCCAAGGGGCCGCATCATGGCCGCGACGGGCGCGAAGTCTTCCACATGATGGATGGCCGCGAGCTGATGCTGCCGGTCAATTCGCCGACTCTCTTCTACATCCAGCGGCTGCGCGACGAGGCGCACCGCTTTGCCATTGGCGCACACCGGGCCAAGCGGACCAAGGCGATCAGCGCATCGCCGCTCGACGAGATTCCCGGCATCGGCCCGGCGCGCAAAAAGGCGCTATTGATGCATTTCGGGACGGCGCGCGCCGTGCGGGGCGCGAGCCTCGAAGACCTGCAAAAGGCGCCGGGAGTCAGCAAGGCGATGGCCCAGCAGCTCCACGACTATTTCAACGCGCGCTGAGTTCGATCGGGATCAGCGTCTCCACATTCTTCGCCGCGATCGTCCAGTGATAGAGCGCGTCGGCCACATATCCGCGGAACTGGGGCGGATCGACCGACACCTTTTCTGCGTTGTTGGTGCAATAGCTGGCCTTGGCGATGATCTGGTTGCGCAGTTGCGTCTCACCCTCCGTGCTCGAGCGCGTGCGCACCAGGCGCACCGATTCCTGTGGCGCCAATTGCACCATACAGGCGATGGTGTTGTAGAAGCGCCGATCCATCGGGCTGCGAAATTTGCCGCGGACGGCCTCGCGTGCGCGGAAGCGAGCGATCGTTTCCTTGTTGAGCGTGTCGGCGGGGGTCAGCATGAAGTGCGGGGCGTACACGTGCAGCACTTCCTCGACCAAAGCGAGGCGATCATAAAGGGCACGGCAGACTGACATTTCCGATTTAAAATCGGCCTTTCCCGCAACGACATCGACATATCCTCTGGTCGCGCCGGCCATTTCGGGATTGCAGATGCCAAAATGGCCGATCTTGGTCCGCATCGGTACGTGGTAGCGTGGATAGCAGCCCTGATGCGAACGGATCAGCCGATCCAGCGCCATCTGCGTCTTTCGGTCACGGAAATGGCCCTCGACCACAGAGCGCTGCAGAGCGAGTGAGGAATCATTCAGGCAGCGCGCGAAGATGCCGGCGTCAGAGGCAAGGGCCTTGCTGGTCTTCGCTGTCTCAGGCTGCAACGGCCGCCGCGGCGGCTCCTCTTTAAGATCGCCGGTGACGATGATTTCGTCGTTGCCGGGTGCGGCGTTGGGATCGTCCTGGGCTTGGGCGGTGGTGGCGAATCCCAGCAGCGCGGCGCAGAGCAGCGAACGAAGGGGAATTTTCATTACATTATCCCTTTATCGTTATGTTTCAGCCTGTTGGAATCAGCGTCTCGACATTCTTCGCTGCCAGAGTCCAGTGATAGACCGCATCGGCCACATATCCGCGGAACTGCGGCGGGTCGACCGACACCTTCTTGACGTCGCCGGTGCAATAGCTCGCCTTGGCGAGGATTTGTTCGCGTAGCTGAACTTCCCTGTCCGAGTTCGGCTGGGCACGAAGCAGGCGGACCGACTCCTCGGGCGCGAGTTGCACCATGCAGGCGATCGTCGTGTAGAAAGTGCGGTCCATCGGCCCGCGAAATTTTCCGCGGACATCTTCACGCGCTCGGAAGCGAGCCACCGTTTCCTTGTTGAGCGTGTCCGCTCGGGTGAGCATGAAATGGGGAGCGTAGGTGTGGAATGCCTCCTCGACCACCGCTAGGCGATCATAAGGCGCTCGGCAGATCTTGAATTCGGCTTTGAAATCGGCCCATTGCCCCTTGAGCCCGCCGCCCGGTTTGCGATTCCAATTGGGGTTCGCATACCCGTTCGTAGCGCCTGCGAATTCCGAGTTGCAGCTGCCGTAATGTTCGTTGCTGGTAGACACGTTCTTTCTAAAGCGGGGGTAGCAGCCGGCATGTGAACGGATCAGCTTGTCGAGCGCTTTTTGCGTCGGCTTGTCGCGAACATGCCCTTCGATCACGATGCGCTGTAACTCGGGCGCATCGCCGTTCAGGCAGCGTGCGAAGGAGCCCGCGTCGGACGCGACGCCGCGGCTGAACACAGCGCTTGCCGGAGGCATCGGATTAGGTCGCGGCTTCTCGCCTTTCCGGCCGGTGACCAGGATGTCATTCTTACCGGGTTTCGCCTTGGGCGTGGTCTGCGCAGGGGTGTCCTGCGCATAGCCGGACGTAGGGGCGGTGCCATATGCCAGCACGCCGACAAACAGCATCGAACGGACGAGTATTCCCATTATCCCTGACCCCTTGTTGCATTCATGAAAAGGCCATTCGGCTGGTGAATTGAGGATGAACAATATCTATCCGAATTGGGCGTTTCTACGGTAATACTTAGCTGGTGGGAATCAGCGTCTCCAGACCCTTCGCCGCGATAGTCCAGTGATAGACAGCGTCGGCGATATAGACCCGGAACTGATAGGGATCGACTTGAACCTTTTTGGCATTGTCAGTGCAATAGGGGGTCTTTGAGATGATCTCCTTGCGAAACCGCGCTTCCTTTTCGAGGCCGGGTTCGGCGCGGAGCATGCGGATCGCGCGTTCGGGTTCCAACTGTACCATGCAGGCAGCGACATCGTAGAATTTGCGATCGATCGGCGAGCGGAACTTGCCGCGCGCCGCCTCGCGCGCGCGGAAGCGCTCGATCACTGGCTTGCCGAGCGTGTCGCGGCGGGTGAGCATGAACTTCGGGGCATATTTGTTGAACGCGAATTCGATCAGCGACCCGCGGTCATACACCGCGCGACACACGGTATATTTGCCGATCGGGATTGGATTGCAGTCGCCATAAAAGGGCGAAGTCGGCAGTGGCGAGGTATAAGCGCCGCGATAGCAGCCCGGCTGCGTGCGGATCACCCAGTCGAGCGCGTCATGCGTCTTCGGATCGCGGGCATGCCCTTCGACGATCGGGCGCAGTCGCGCGGGATCGACCTTTTTGATGCAGCGCAAGAACGCGCGCGAGTCCGAGTTTGCGATCCGGCTGGCCTGCGCACCCTGCCCCGGAAGCGCGCTGTTGACCGGGGTGGCATTATAGCCGGTGACGGTGATGTCTTGATTGGGCGCAGCCGGAGCCGGAGGGGCGGCGGGCGTGGACTGGCTAAGCGGGGCGTCTTGCGCGGCTGCACCGCTGGCGGCTGCACATGCGATCAGGCTGGCGATTTGGAGGGTTCGAGGCAGCAGCGTCCGAGGCGGAATTCTCATGCTCTTATACTCTTTTGGCGGAGGTAACGCACAGCCAACCCTGAATTGCCGGGGAATCGCATGCGAAGCAATTGGCCAAAACGGCCGGAACTTCCTTGCTGGCGTCAGAATGGCGCATGCTACGTAACCATTTGAAACACATGCTGTGCGGATCATGGCTTGTGGGGGGTGGGCGAGGCGTTAGGCTTGCCCGCAAAAGTGGGGGATTCCGATGATAGTGCGCGCGTTGACTGCGATCCTGATGCTGCTCGCGTGCGGCGCGGCATATGCTGGCGACAAGCCGCTTTATGCGCCTGCGCCAGCCTGGATCGCGCCCACGCCAGCAATCGATTTCGCCAAGCTGACCGACAAGGATCCGATGCTGGTGGTGTTCGACCAGCAACAGCGGATCGAGAAGGGCCAGGTGTGGGTCTATTTGAACCAGGCACTGCGCGTGGTCTCGCCGCAGGTGCTGACGCAGGTGGGTACGATCAAGCTACCCTGGCAGCCGGATCAGGGCGACCTTATCGTTCACACCGCGCAGATCCTGCGCGGGGCCGAGCGGATCGATCTGCTGGCGAAGGGCGAACCGCTCAAGGTGTTGCAGCGCGAGGAGCAACTGGAAAAGAGCCAGATCAGCGGCACGCTGACCGCGACGATGGCAGTGGAAGGGCTGCGCGTCGGCGACACGCTGATCTTCGCTTATTCAATGACGCGCAAGGATCGCGCGTTGAAGGGCGAAATGCAGACGGTTGCGCCGCTGTTGCCCGATAGCGTTCGTGCCCGTTTCGCGCGGGTTCTGCTGTCCTGGCCGACGGGGAACCCGGTGAAGTGGAAGCTCTATTCGGAAGGCGTGACGCCCAAGCTGACAAGCCAGAATGGCTTCGACACGGTGGAACTGGCGCTGCCGCTGCCCAAGCAGCCCGAATTGCCCGGCGATGCCCCGGGCCGCTACAACCGATTGCCGCTGATCGAGGCGACGAGCTTCGCCGATTGGGCTGCGGTTTCGAAGGTGATGGAGCCGCTCTACCGCACCGAAGGGCTGATCGCGCGCGGTAGCCCGCTTGCCGCCGAGGTGGCGCGGATCGCCAAGGCTTCGTCGGATCCGCGGGTTCGCACGGCGGCTGCGCTGCAGCTTGTGCAGGACGAGGTCCGATACCTTCTCAACGCGATGGATGGCGGAAACTATATCCCGCAATCGCCGACCGCGACCTGGTCGCTGCGCTATGGCGATTGCAAGGCGAAGACGCTGCTGCTGCTCGCTATCCTGCACGAGCTTGGCATCGAAGCGGAGCCGGTTGTCGCGCATAGCTCGCTGGGCGAAATGGTGCCGGGCCGACTGCCCATGCCGGGGGCGTTCGATCACGTGCTGGTTCGCGCGACCATCGCGGGCAAATCGCTCTGGCTCGATGGCACGGGTGCGGGAAGCCGTATCGGGGATCTCGACGATACGCCGCCTTTCCGCATGGTCCTGCCGCTGCGCGCGGGGGGCGCGGAACTGATGCCAATCGAAATGCGCAAGCCGGGCCGGCCTACGATGGAAGTAGATGTCGAGATCGATCAGCGCGCCGGGCTCGGCGTGCGGGGGGGCTTCCGGTACAAAGCCGTGGCGCGCGGGCAATTGGCGACGATGCTGCAACCGCTTTCGACCCAGGCGACCAAGGAACAGTTGAAGGAGATCGTTGGCAATATGGTCAACGGCACGCTCGGCAACGTCGTGATCGGCGAGAATGCGGTGCAGTATGACGCTGCCACTGCCACAGCGACGATCACCGCGGCGGGCCTGATCGGATCGTCCTTCGAGCGCGAGAACCGGCGCTACAAGATGCCGCTGGATCGCACCGTGGATGAAATGAGCTTCTCGCCCGATCGTGCACGGACGGCGTGGCGGACCATCCCGGTCGCCGTGCCGGTCGATGTTACCGGCATCTATCGCCTGCGCGTGCGGCTGCCAGGCGAGGGCAAGGGCTTTACGCTGGACGGAAATCAGGTGCTGCCGCCCGTACTGGCGGGCGTGCCGATCGTGCGGACCGTGAGCCTTGCCGGTGGCGTGGTGACGGTCGAGGATCGGTTCAGTCCGATCGGTGCCGAGATTGCCCCCGCAGACGTGGCGGCGGTGCGGAGCCAGTTGGCGCTGGCGAAGCAGCGGATGCTCAAGCTCGTCGCGCCGCAAAACTATCCGGCCTATCACGAAGATGTGCAGGCGAGCCGCCGGACCAAGGCGTTCGATCCGCTGCTCGCGGTCTATGCGAAGATCATCGCCGAGGAGCCGGAAGAGGCGAAACACTATCGCAACCGCGCCGATTTCCTGCGCGGCATCTATGATTATCGGGGCGCGCTGGCCGATCAGGACAAGGCAGTGGCGCTACAGCCCGACGTTCGCACCTATCTTGGCCGCGCGGGCACCCGCGAGGCGCTGGGCGACGATGCCGGTGCCCTGGCCGATGCCGAAGCTGCGTTTGAGCTGGATTCGGGCAATGCTGCTGCGATCAGCAGCGTCATCCGTTTCCGCTTCCGCAAGGGTGACAAGGAAGAGGCGCTCGCGATGCTCGAGGAGCGGATCGCCGAGGGCGGCACCGGGGCGGAGAGCTATCAGATCCTGCAAGCCGATCTGTATGCCGAGAGCGGGCGCATGGAGGAGGCAATCGCGCTGCTCGATACGCTGGTCGCCGAAAAGCCTGGCGACGCGAACCGGCTGAACGAGCGCTGCTGGTTCAAGGGCACCAACAATGTCGATCTGGAAGGCGCGCTGAAGGATTGCGTGAAGGGCATCGAACTGGCGAGCAATCCGGCCAATATCTATGACAGCCGGGCGATGGTTTATTTCCGGATGGGCAAGATGGCCGAGGCGCTGGCCGACCTCAATGCCGCGCTGGAAGTGGCACCAAGCATGGGCGCCAGCCTGTATCTGCGCGGCGTGGTGCGCCGCCGGATGGGCGATATTGCCGGAAGCGACAAGGATCTGGCCGCAGCGCGGATGATCTGGCCGATTTCGGACATGCGCTATGGGCGTTGGGGCATTAAACCGTAGCGATTATGGCTAAGGTTTGGAGTTTCTTCACCCGCACGCGCTAATGCCCGCAACATGGCGACACGCGTCTTTATTACGATCGATACCGAGCTCATGTGGCGACACCACGTCGCGGGGCTCGATATGGATACCATCGTCCAGCGCTCGCTGGAGCCTGCGGGCGTGGGCGTGGCGTGGCAGCTCGAACAGCTCAACAAGCATGGGCTGAAGGCCTGCTTCTTCGTCGATCCGATGCCGGCGCTGGTGTACGGGCTCGATCCGATCAAGCGCGTGGTGGGTGCGATCCTTGAGGCGGGGCAGGAAGTGCAATTACACGCCCACCCGAACTGGACCGGCGCCCACCGGGACGACAAGGGCGCGACGCATGGCCGGTTCGAACTGATCGACTATAGCTTCGACGAGCAGGTCGAACTGCTCTCGGGTGCGAGCGACATGCTGGTGGCCGCAGGTGCGCCCGAGCCGATCGCCTTCCGTTCCGGCAGCTATTCGGCGAGCGACGATACCCTCGGTGCGCTGGCCAAGCTAGGCTTCGAATATGACAGCAGCCATAATGGCTCCGAGCATCCCTGGCCGAGCGCGATCTCGCTGGGCCGCGAGCAGATCGCGCCGATCGAGCATCAGGGACTGATCGAAGTGCCGGTGACGTTGATCGAAGATAAGAAAGGCCATTTGCGCCATTTCCAGATCTGCGCGCTCTCGGCAGGCGAGATGAAGGCGGCACTCGACCATGCCATGGTCAACGATCATGCCGCCGTCACCGTGGTCAGCCACGGGTTTGAGCTTGCAAATCGCGCAGGTACGCGGCCTAACGCCGTGCACGTAAAGCGTTTTGAAGCGCTTTGTGCGATGCTGACCAATCGCCGGGGGGTATTGGTGACTGAATTTTTTGGCGACCGGCCGAAGCTGGCGCTGGGTCGCGACGACAAGCCGCTGGGGCCAAGCATGCTGCGCACGCGGCTGCGGCAGGCCGAGCAACTCTGGTCGAACCTGATCGAGGAGCGTGCAGCGTGAATGCGATGAGCGATATTGCGGTGCCTGCAGCGCATGCAAAGCCGATCCAGCTCAAGTTCGAGATTGGCGCCCGTACGCTGATGGCGATCCAGCGTTCGCTGGTGCGTATTCCGCTGAGCCTTGAGGATGCGCGCATCGGCATGCTGCCCGAACTGCCGGCGCTGGATCGTGACGCGCATGGCTATGCGATCACGTCGCTGCCCGAGAATTTGCAGGCGCTGACGGTCGCGGCATCGGGCGATATGCTGCCTTTCGTGCGGCAGCGTTACACGCGCTATTTCATCGATTTCGCAATTGGCTTCGATGGCTGGTGGAACGGGCTTTCATCGAACGCGCGGCAGGGCATGAAGCGCAAGGCTAAGAAGATCGCGGCCGAAAGCGGCGGCGATCTGGACGTGCGCCGTTTCTCAAAACCGAGCGAGCTGGACGCGTTCCACGATGTCGCGCGCGGGATTTCGCTGCGTACCTATCAGGAGCGCCTGCTCGGATCCGGGCTGCCCGATAGCCCCGAATTCCTCCGCGAGATGATGACGATGGCGTCGCAGGATCGCGTGCGGGCATGGCTGCTTTATATTGCGGGCGAGCCGGCGGCCTATCTCTATTGCCCGATCGTCGGCGACAATGTGATCTACGCGCATGTCGGCCATGATCCGGCGTTCAACGATCTCTCGCCCGGCGCGGTGCTCCAACTGGAGGCGATGCGCGACCTGTTCGACGAAAACCGCTTCGCGCGCTTCGACTTCACCGAAGGTGAGGGCCAGCACAAGCGCCAGTTCGCGACAGACGGCGTGCCGTGCGTGGACCTGCTGCTACTGCGGCCAAGCCTTGCGAACCGCGTGACGATGGCGGCACTTGGCGGGTTCAACCGGAGCGTCGCGCTGGTGAAGCGCGGCGTGGAGAAGGCGGGACTCGGCAAGCTGGCGAAGAAGGTGCGGCGGGGGAGCTAAACCCTCGTCACCCCGGCCTTGGGCCGGGGGCCATTTTTCCTTGAGTGCGCCGCTCTCGCCTCTGGCATCTCTCCCATGGTGCGCCCTGGCACAGGGCCGGGGTGACGGTTGCGCGTTGGGTGGCTAAGCCTTCGCCATGCATCTCCGCGCCGAAGCCATCATCCTGAGCGTCCGCGCGCATGGCGAACATGGCGCAGTGGTGCGCGCGCTTACCGAGGAACATGGGCTGCAGGCGGGCTATGTGCGCGGCGGACGATCGCGTGCCGTTCGGCCGATCCTCCAGCCGGCGAATCTCGTGCTTGGCGAATGGCGGGCGCGGACTGAGGAGCAATTGCCCGGGCTGACCGTCGAGCTGATCCACAGCCGCGCGCCGATGTTTGGCGAGCCTTTGCCCGCCGCAGCGTTCGAATGGGCGACGGCGCTTACCGCTTCGGTGCTGCCAGAGGCGCAGCCTTATCCGCATCTCCACTCTGCGCTCGATGGCGTGCTGGGCGCGATTGAGGCGGCACCGGCGGCGCGCGGCTGGGCGGTGGCGCTGGTGCGTTACGAACTGCTGCTGCTCGCCGAACTTGGCTTCGGGCTCGATCTGGAACGGTGTGCTGCGACGGGCGTGACGCAGGAACTGCATTATGTCAGCCCCAAGAGCGGGGCAGCCGTCAGCCGGATCGGCGCTATCGGCTATGAGAACCGGCTGCTGCGATTGCCGCCTTTCCTGACGCTGGGTGGCGCGGCGGAATGGGACGATATCCTTGATGGGCTAAAGCTCACCGGGCACTTCCTTGCGCGCGACCTGCTGATCGGGCGAAGCGCGGATGTGATCGCGGCAAGGTCACGGTTGGTCGATCGGCTCAAGCGGGCGGTTGCGTAAGCAGGGCGGGATCGGCAAAGCGCCTGCAAATCATAAAGGAGCGGACATGTCGCTAATCGCAGTTCTTCCCGGCGACGGGATCGGTCCCGAAGTTACCACCCAGGCACGCCGCGTGCTTGAGGCGCTGGACCTCGATCTCCGGTTCGAGGAAGCGCCGGTTGGCGGAGCGGCCTATCTCTCTTCGGGCCACCCGCTGCCGCCCGAGACGCTGGCGCTCGCCAAGAGCGCCGATGCCGTGCTGTTCGGCGCGATCGGCGATCCGCGTTTCGAGAAGCTGGAACGGCATCTGCGCCCCGAAGCGGCGCTGCTCAGCATCCGCAAGGAATTGGGGCTCTTCGCCAATATCCGCCCGGCTACGCTGTTTCCGGGGCTGGAGGGCGCTACGTCGCTCAAGCCCGAGGCCGTTGCGGGACTCGACATCGTCATCGTCCGCGAACTGACCGGCGACGTCTATTTCGGCGAGAAGGGCCATCGCAAGACGCCCGAGGGCCTGCGTCAGGGCTATGACGTGATGAGCTATGCCGAGAATGAGATTGAGCGGATCGCGATCGTCGGCTTTGAAATGGCCAAGCGCCGCAAGGGCAAGATGTGCTCGGTCGACAAGGCCAATGTGCTCGAAACGTCGCAGCTGTGGCGCGACGTGGTCATCGAAGTTTCGGCGAAATATCCCGAGGTCGAGCTGACCCATATGTATGTCGATAACGCCGCGATGCAGATGGTGCGCCGCCCGATCGAATTCGACGTGATCGTCACCGGCAACCTGTTTGGCGACATCCTTTCGGATCAGGCGAGCATGTGTGCCGGATCGATCGGCATGTTGCCCTCCGCATCGCTAAGCGATTGGAGCGGAGCAAACGGCATGTATGAGCCGATCCATGGCAGCGCGCCCGACATTGCCGGGCAGGGCAAGGCAAACCCTTGCGCTGCCATCCTTTCTGCGGCCATGCTGCTCCGGCACTCATTGGGGAATGAAACGTGCGCGGGGCAGATCGAGACGGCAGTGGCGAAGGCGCTGCAGGCGGGGGCACGCACCCTGGACCTGGGCGGCAGCCTGACGACCAGCGAAATGGGCGACGCGGTGCTTCGGGAACTCGTGTGACGCCCGATTTGCTTGAGCTTGCAATTGTAATTCCGACCTTCAACGAGCGGGGCAATGTCGCCACGCTGATCGCCAAGCTCGATGCAGCGCTGGCGGGCCGGAACTGGGAAGCGATCTTCGTCGACGATGACAGCCCGGACGGGACCGCGCAGGTGGTCCGCGATCTGGGCCGCAGCGACAGCCGGGTACGGGTGATTCAGCGGATCGGCAGGCGAGGGCTATCGACTGCGTGCATCGAGGGTATCTGCGCGACTGCTGCGCCGATCGTTGCGGTGATCGATGGCGACATGCAGCATGACGAGAGCAAGCTGGTCGAGATGCTCGATGCGCTGGAAGGCGATGACAGCCTCGAAGTGGTTATCGGTTCGCGCTTCGTTGCCGGTGGCGGCACTGGCGAGTGGGACAGCGACCGCGTCGCCAAATCGGCCTTCGCGACCAAACTCTCGCGCAAGGTGCTCAAGGCCGATTTGACCGATCCGATGAGCGGCTTTTTCATGATCCGCGCACAGATCGTCCGCGATCTGGTGCCGACGTTGTCGGGGATCGGCTTCAAGATCCTGCTCGATATCATGACCGCGGCGCCGCATCCGCTGAAGTTTCGTGAAGTGGGATATGTGTTCCGTTGCCGGACCGAGGGCGAGAGCAAGCTCGATCACGTCGTCGCGCTGGAATATCTGATCGCGCTCTATGATCGGATGTTTGGCAAGATCATTCCGGTGCGCTTTGCGATGTTCTCCGCGATCGGTGCGGTGGGGGCGGGCATCCACTTCCTGATCCTGGCTATTTTTTACCGGGGCATGATGCTGCCCTTCGTCGCCGCGACGATCGTGGCGACGATGGTGGCGATGACCTTCAACTTCTTCCTCAACAACGCGCTGACCTATCGCGGCCAGCGGTTGAAGGGCGCGAGGGAGATGTGGGCCGGCTGGGTGAGCTTCTGCATCGTCTGCTCGGTGGGCGCGGCGGCGAATGTCGGCGTCTCGGCATTCCTGCACAATGTGCAGCATGGCGATTGGCGCCTGTCTGCGCTGGCGGGGATTCTCGTGGCGGCGGTCTGGAATTTCGCCCTGTCTTCGCGGTTCACCTGGGGGCGGTATTAAGCGCCCTTTCCCGATGGGAGAGGGAGTTCAGGCCCAACTGGGGAACCACATCCAGTGGCGGAAGCTCTGGGCGTCGCTCAGCGGCGATGCAGCGATGATCGGGTAGAAATAGACGAACGCCACCAACGCTATCGCGGCGAACCATTCCTCGCGCCCGCGATTCTTGCCTCGATCGAAATGCTGGAAGGCGATGGCCAGCACGATGCAGAGGAAGATCCCCGACATATGGTAATAATAATAAAAGCCGATCGTCTTGGGGATGACGATGTAGATCAGCAGGCTGATCGTCCACAGCAAAGCGGCGGATAATGGCACGATCGCCTTCTCCTTGAACCACGCCCAATAGCAAGCGAGCACGGCGAGCAGCCCGCCCCACATCACGATCGGGTTACCGATAAGCAGCACGCCGCGCTGCGCGCCATTGTCCCACTCATAAAAATACCAGATCGGGCGCAGCATCAGTGGCCATTGCCACCAGCTCGATTGATAGGTGTGCGGCCGGAGCGCCTGTGTCTGCAGCGCATACATATCCGATTGCAGCGCGATCAATCCGGCGATGCCGTCGAGCGGGTCTCGCGCATAAAAGAAAGCGGGGAGGAAGGTGACGAAATAGGTGAGGATGCTCACCCCACCAAATAACAGCATCGCGCGCACCGCCGGGAGCCCCGACCAATAGCGCTGGTCCTTGCCTGATAGCGCCGTGGCCAGCGGCTTTTTGGCGATACGGGCATCGCGCGCGCGGATGACGAGGAAGGTGATCCCGGCGAATGCGACATAGGGGATCGCTGCCCATTTGACGCCAACCGCGAGCCCGAACAGCATCGCCGCGCCGATCCATCGCCGCTGCACCTGCTTGCCCTCGCTTTGCATCGACCAGAGCATCACCACGATTCCCCAGATCAGGAACGCGCCGAGATACACATCGAGCATCGCGGTGCGCGCCTGGATGAAGATCGTCTGGTTGAGCATGGCCAGCGCCGCGCCGACCAGCGACGCGCGCATCGATCCGGTCAGCAGCCAGAGAAAGGCGAAGATGCCCAGTACGGTGGCAGTGCCGGCGAACGACGCGGTGATCCGCCAGCCGATCGGATTGTCGCCAAACACCATCATGCCGGCTGCGATCAGCTCCTTGGCGACCAGCGGATGCTCGATGTTGCGCGGGGCTTCGAGATCGATCAGCGCTTGTGCCGCCGGCACATAATGCACTTCGTCAAACATGATCCGGCTCGGCCGATCGAGATGGACCGTGAACAGCAATTGCGCGGCAAGCCCGACAAGCAGGGCTACGATCCAGGGGCGGGTGCGGAGAGCCTTGATGCGATCGAGCATAAGGCGTGAATATCTGAGCGTTTCGCTGCCGTCATGTCCTTAAATCCGCCCTTGCGCCGCTATGACCGGGAGGAATGGGAAAGGAATGATGTGGTTGACGCCTTGCCCTCCACCCCGGCAAAGCGTTCGGCATGAAACGTCATACCGGCCAGGACCGCAGCGTCACCCAGAAGTGGAAGCCCGCAACGCAGGCGATCCGGGGCGGGACCATGCGTTCGGAGTTCGGCGAGACCAGCGAAGCGCTCTTCCTGACCTCGGGCTATGCCTATGATTGCGCGGGCGACGCGGCGGCGCGCTTTGCCGGCGAGCAGCAGGGCATGACCTATTCGCGGTTGCAAAACCCGACGGTGCAGATGCTCGAAGAGCGGATCGCCTTGCTGGAGGGCGCTGAAGCCTGCCGCACGATGGCGACCGGCATGGCGGCGATGACTGCGGCTCTGCTCTGCCAGCTTGAGATGGGCGATCACCTGGTGGCGGGGCGGGCGGCATTCGGATCGTGCCGCTGGCTGACCGATACGTTGCTGCCCAAATTCGGCATCCAGACGACGATCATCGACGCGCGCGATCCGCAGCAGTTCGAAGACGCGGTGCGGCCGAACACCAAGGTGTTCTTCTTCGAAACGCCTGCGAACCCGACGATGGACGTGGTCGATCTCGCCGCAGTCTGCGCGATCGCCAAGAAGCATGGCATCACTACGGTGGTCGACAATGCCTTCGCCACGCCGGTGCTCCAGCGGCCGATGGATTTCGGCGCGGACGTGGTGGCTTACTCCGCGACCAAGATGATGGACGGGCAGGGGCGCGTGCTTGCGGGCGCGGTCACCGGATCGTCGGCCTTCATCAATGATGTGCTGTTGCCCTTCACGCGCAACACCGGGCCGACGCTCAGCGCGTTCAACGCATGGGTGGTGCTGAAGGGGCTCGAGACGCTCGACCTGCGCATCCTGCGCCAGAGCGAGAATGCGCTGAAGGTTGCGCGTTTCCTTGAAGGCCGCGTGCCCAAGGTCAATTTCCCGGGCCTGCCGAGCCATAAGCAGCACAATCTGGCGATGAGTCAGATGAAGGCGGTGGGGCCGATCTTCTCGCTCGAAGTCGATGGCGGGCGCAAACAGGCGCATGCGCTGCTCGACGGGCTGGAGTTGATCGACATCTCGAACAATATCGGCGACTCGCGCTCGCTGATGACGCATCCTTCGTCGACCACGCATTATGGCGTTGCCGAGGAAAAGCGCATCGAGATGGGCGTGACCGAGGGGTTGTTGCGGCTCAACGTCGGCCTCGAAGATCCCGACGATGTGATCGCGGATCTCGATCAGGCGCTGAGGGCTGCCGGCTTATGATCATGAAGGCACTGTTCAACGAGGAAGCGGAGACGCGCGGCATCACGGTGCGCGTGTCGGCCAGCTACCTCCCCGAACAGTCCGAGCCCGATCGCGGGCGCTGGTTCTGGGCCTATCATATCCGCATCGAGAATGAGTCGGGCGTCACCGTGCAATTGCTGACGCGGCACTGGACGATCACCGACGGTCGCGGCGGCAAACACACCGTGGAAGGCGAAGGCGTAGTCGGCGAACAGCCGCTGATCGCGCCGGGCGGAAGCTTCGATTATGTATCGGGCTGCCCGCTGGCGACGCCGACAGGACATATGCAGGGCAGTTACCGGATGATCGGCGAAAATGGCGAAACCTTTGATGTGGCGATTCCTAAATTCTCGCTGCTTGCGCCTGCGGTGATCGGATGAAGCATTTTCCGAAGACCGCTCACCCTGAGCTTGTCGAAGGGTGGTTTTCCGGGCGCGTCGCAGGGTCGTGCTTCGACAAGCTCAGCATGAGCGGTTCTGGGCAGGTGTCACTGTGAAGCGTACCCATCTTCCCCTCAACGGCCTGCGCGTGCTCGATGCGGCGGCCCGGCATTTGTCGTTTACGCGCGCCGCCGATGAGTTGGCGGTAACGCCCGCGGCGGTCGGCCAGCAGATCCGCGCGCTCGAGGATACGCTGGGCGTGGTGCTGTTCCGGCGCACGACCAAGGGACTGGAGCTTACCCCCGAAGGCGAGGCGGGCCTCGCTGCGCTGCGTGCCGGCTTCCTCCAGTTCGAGGAAAGCGTGCGCGCGATGCAGGCTGGGCAATCGTCCAAGTCGCTGACCATCGCCGCGCCGCGCGATCTGACCACCAAATGGCTGATGCCGCGCCTCGCCGAAATCGCGCGGGCCGATGGCGAATTGCGCTTCGTGCTGGTGCCGGCCGACGAGACGATCGACTTTACCGAAGCCAATCTCGATCTCGCGATCCGCTGGGGCGAAGGCCCGGGTGAGCATGAGGGCGAGGCGCTGGAAAGCGACGGCATGGTCACGGTCGAGCGGCCCGGCGGCGGGCAGGATGTCTGTGTCTCATGGCCGGGCTGTCTGGCTGAAGACGTGGCATCGCCGGTTCGCGTATCGGATGCCGGGCTGGCGCTGGATGCCGCCGCAGAAGGGCTGGGCCGCACCACGGTCCCGGAACTGCTCGCGCGGGGCGATATCGCCAGTGGCCGACTGGTAGTGGTCGGCGAACCCAAGGCTTCGCGCATGGGCTATTGGCTTGTCGCGCCGCTGCCGCAGTGGCGGCAGAAGAAGGTCAAGGCGCTGGTCGAGACGCTGGGCGAGTAGGATTTTCGGGGCTTAGCTTCACACTTTTCACGCGAATTGTGATTGGAAGTTGCGCGGCGGGGATATTTTCTGTCGCGGGCGGATCGCTGGGTTCTGGACGGTGGAAAGAGCGGCTAGCGGTGACTGGCCCGGGCAGTGGAGCAGGTGAAAACCTACATTTCAAGAGCGTCCGCTATTGGTGGTTAACTGCCGCTTGGTCAAAGTATCTCAAATGGCTGCTCAGAGTTTCGGAGGATGCAGCGGCCCATTGCGCATCCTCCACAGTGCCGTGTAGTAATTTATGCTTCGCGGCTTCTACGATGTTCAGTAAAGGAAGCAGCGGCTTCAAATAAGCCTCGACATTTTTGCACCCTTTGCACCAGTTAGACTATGCGCATATATATAGCGTGGGAGCAAAGGCGATGATGCGTATCCTTTACTTCGTTCCAATTGTAATTCTGAGCCCGGCTCACATGCCCGTCAGCGCTGACGGGCAGGACCGCCCCGTACAGACGGCGCCCGCTGCGAAGGCGCCCAACGACAACATCGTCGTCACCGGCGCGAAGGATAAGAAGCCTCCGCCGAGCCCTTTGCCCCCCGGTGTCGCGGCTACCAGCCGGCAAATCGCCTCGGATGCGGGAGTCTTCGCGCGTTGCGTGAAGGGCACTGCGCTGGAATTGGAACGAACCGTCGTGGAGGGCCATCCCAGCGACGGAAAGACGCGCCGGGCACTCGACCGTTTGATACGCTCGCACGCGGGTTGCTATCCTCGTTTCAGACCGCCTCTCCAAAACCAGACGGAATTCTTCGGGCGCTGCAACCTTGTGGTGGCTGATCCCCAGTTCAAAATTGTGATGTGCCGCGCGCCTTATGATCGCATGGCAATCGTGGAGCAGGCGTTCCTAAGCTATGCGCCCCACTTCATGCTGAGCCGCGCCGACACGCTCGACAAGGCGGTCATCGGGCGTTTCGACGCGCGAGAAACAGCACGCGGAAAATATCGCACGCCGCTGGATCGCCGCTACTATGACGCCGTGGCCTGCATGGTCCAACTCGAGCCCGAAAGCGCAGTGAGGCTGATCCGCACACCTTTCGGGAGCGGCAACGAGGCTACGCTGCGCGCGGCCATCATCGCCAAGACCAGCCGCTGCACGCAAAATGCCAAGAAAGTCTCGGTCGATCCTCCCCAGTTCCGTGGCTACGTTGCCGACGCTCTCTATCACTGGACGATCGCAGCAAAGGGCATTGAAACGCTGGTCCCCGCAAACTAGCAACTTCGAATGTCGGCCTTCATGCTCCCTTGAGGGCAACCTGCGGAACGGCCGCAATTGGGTCGATAGTGGTCGCTTGCGCATACACGCCGCCGTCATCTCGGACTTGTTCCGGGACCTACTGATCGGCAAGTGCTGGAAAGGAGGCTCGGGCGTAGAATCGTGCGGCTTGGTGGACCCTGGAATAAGTCCGGGGTGACAAAAGGGCGATGGTCGCGTCGTCGTGGCGTGTCGGGACGCTTCGCACCTCAACGGTCAGAACATCGGCGGCAAACCTCTAGCCAAGGCCCGCGAAAGGACTATCGTCGCCCCAGCAATCCGGGGAGGATAAGATGGCAAATTCGCCGTGGGAACACAGCAAGGCCGCGGGCGTAGCGGACGACGTCGATTTCGAGATTAAGGGGCAGGAGCTCCAGTTCGTCGAGATCGAGCTCGATCCGGGCGAAAGCGCCGTTGCCGAGGCCGGGGCGCTCGTCTGGAAGGACGCGACCGTTGGCATGACCACGGTGTTTGGCGATGGCAGCGCGGCCAGCCAGGGCGGCGGCTTCATGGGCAAGCTGCTCGGCGCGGGCAAAAGGCTGATCACCGGCGAGAGCCTGTTCACCACTGTCTTCACGCATAACGGCTCGGGCAAGGCGCGGGTCGCTTTTTCGGCGCCGGTGCCGGGCGCGATCGTGCCGCTCAAGCTTTCCGAACTGGGCGGTTCGCTGATCTGCCAGAAGGACAGTTTCCTCGCGGCGGCCAAGGGCGTTTCGATCGGCATCCATTTCCAGAAAAAGGTGATGACCGGCCTGTTCGGCGGCGAAGGCTTCATCATGCAGAAGCTGGAGGGCGATGGCTGGGTCTTCGTCCAGTTCGGCGGCGCAATCGTTGAGCGCACGCTGGCACCGGGCGAGCAACTGCATATCGATACGGGCTGTCTTGCAGCCTATACGCCGAGCTGCACCTTCGATCTGGAGACCGCCGGCGGCGTGAAGAACATGGTGTTCGGCGGCGAGGGCTTCTTCTTCGCGCGGCTCACCGGCCCCGGAAAAGTGTGGATCCAATCCTTGCCATTCGGGCGTCTTGCCGGGCGCATCATCGCGATGGTGCCGCAGAACCGAGGTGAGGGTTCGGCCCTGGGCTCGGTGGGCAATTGGGTGCAGGGCAATAATTGAGCGGGCGGGAGATAATTATGATGGAAACCGAGCGGCTGGTCCTCCGGCCGCGCCGGCCCGACGACGCCGAAGCGCTGCACGAAATCTATTCGGACGAGCGCCTGATGCATTATTGGTCACATGGCCCGCATGCGACGCTCGAAGAGACGCGCACCCGGATGGCCGACAAGTCGCCCGATTGGCGTTGCTGGTCGATCACGCGGCACGGCGATGACACGGCGATCGGCTTTGTCGCGGCGGGCGAGAAGCGGCAGGGCAACGTCACCGAGATTGGCTATGCGCTGGCGCGTGCGCATTGGGGATCGGGGTTCGCCGCCGAAGCGGTGACGCGGATGGTCGAACAGATATTCGCCGAGGGCCAGCGCCGCGTCTTCGCCGATACCGATCCGGACAACACCGCCTCGCGTGCGTTGCTCGAGCGGCTGGGCTTCAAGCTCGAAGGCTATCTGCGCGCCGAATGGGAAACGCATATCGGCGTGCGCGACACCACGCTTTATGGCCTGCTCCGCGAGGAATGGCTTGTCGCCGCCTGATCTGAAGGACCCGGTGGCGCGTGCGGCCTATATGCGCGAGTTGCACGGCGTTGCGCGCGGTGTGCGGCTGGCCGGGCTGTGGCTCGCGGCTGCGGGCGGCGGTCTGCTGGTGGCGCGGCGGTTTCACTGGTTCGATGTGCCGCTCTGGGCGGCCGCCAGCGTGGTGGGCCTTGGCGTGATGCTGATGATCACCGGCATTGCCGCGCGGACGCGCTACCATGCGCTCCGGATGCGCGGTTAGGGCTTCGCCGGCCCCGCGAACCTGATCAAGGCCGCCACGAGGCTGGCGAAGCGCATATCCTCCACCGGGGCGGTGGTGTCGTTCCAGCTCGCCGAGGCCGCGTACCAGGCGCCGTCCACGCCTTGGAGCAGCAGCGTCAGGTTGATCACGCCGGGCTCCGATCCGCCCTTGAAGCCCGCCCAGCCATATTGAGCCCGGTCGATCGTAATCCCGGCATTCTTGGAGAGCACCGCGCGGGCGTCCTTGCCCTTTTCGCCTTCGCTGTTGCGGCGGAGCCAGTCCATCACGCGGATCAGATCGGCGCTGGAGAAGAACCATTCGATCGTGTCGATCCGCGAGGGCAGGCGCGGCACCCCGGCCATTCGGAGCAACGGTATGATGTCGGCAGTGGCGATTTCGCCCGCCAGCATCTTGCGCTGCCCGGCATCGCTCAGCGCATTATATTTGTCTGCGAGTGCGCCGTCCTGCAGCCACTTCAGCTTGAACGCTTCGAGCGTCCCCAGATAGGGGACGTTGCGCGGATCGGGGGTGACGCCGATCGTCTTGAGCATCGACTCGACCTTTTCGCGGCCAAGCGTCGCGAGCAGAATATCGGTCGCGCTATTGTCGCTGATCGAGATCATCTGGGTAGCGAGTTCGCGTAACGACACCTGCGTGCCCTTGGGCTTCAGCGTATAGCCGCCGCCGGGCAGCGGGCTGCCATCCAGCGTGACCATATCGTCCCATTTGCGCTCACCCTTGTTGGTCACGCGGATCAGTTCGGCGAGGATTACCAGCTTGAACGCCGAGCCGACCGCGAAGCGCTGATCGGCATTATGGGCCAGCGTGCGTTCGGGCTTGCCGGTGCCGAGTTTGGCAAAGGCATAGCCCGTCGCGCCGTGGAGCTTATCGAGCGCACCGGTCACTTCGGCGAGCGTCTTTTCCTCCGACTCCATGCCGGTGAAGCGCAGTCCGGAAACCTGATGCGGCTCGGCGGGATCGACGACGAGCAGGAAGACCATCAGGCCTTTTTCGGCGCGGATGCGCACCGTGCCCGTATAAGGCGCGGTGAGCGCCACGCTCTCGATGCTCAGCAGCTTGCCGGCCATACCCGCGAGTTGCGCGTTGACCGTCGTCATCATCGACTTGGGGACCTTCGCCTGAAAGCCCGGTGTGAAATAGGTCTCGTAGCTGCCCGTGCCCGAAACGATCGCCGGCAGTTCCTGCACGCGCGCAGTGAAGGCCGGGGCGGCCTCGATTGCGGTCTGGCTCGCAGCGGGCGGCGTCTGCGCCGCGCTTGGTGCGGTGAGGGCAAAGGCGGAGAGGGCAAGGATCAGACGGCGCATCGGGAAACCTCGTTTACAGATGTAATCGTAAGTCCGGCAATGACGTGCCAGCGCGCGCCACGCAAGCGCACTGGTCGCATTCTGGTCGCAGTGCATCATGAGATTTACGCGTCGATCGCGTCTTCCTCCAGCCGCGCAGCATTTTCCTGGATGAAGGCGAAGCGGTGCGCCGGGTTGGTGCCCATCAGCCGATCGACCAGATCCTTCACCTGCGCGCGCTCTTCATATTCCTGCGGCAAAGTGATGCGCAGCAGCCCGCGCGTCTTGGGGTCCATCGTGGTTTCCTTGAGCTGGTTGGGGTTCATTTCCCCAAGGCCCTTGAACCGGCTGACTTCGACCTTCTTGCCCTTGAACTCGTTGGCCTCGATCTGGGCGCGGTGCGCGTCGTCCTTGGCGTAGAGCGACTTGGCACCCACGGTCAGGCGATAGAGCGGCGGCTGGGCTAGGTAGAGATGCCCCTGCCGCACCAGCTCGGGCATTTCCTGGAAGAAGAAGGTCATCAGCAGCGTGGCGATGTGGGCGCCGTCCACGTCTGCGTCGGTCATGATGATGATCCGCTCGTAGCGCAGATTATCGGGGACGCAGTCCTTGCGGGTGCCGCAGCCCATTGCGAGGATCAGATCGGCGATCTCGGTATTGGCGAGGATCTTGGCGGCGGTGGCCGATGCGACGTTGAGGATCTTGCCGCGGATCGGCAGGATCGCCTGCGTTTTGCGGTCGCGCGCCTGCTTGGCGCTGCCGCCTGCCGAATCGCCCTCGACGATGAACAGTTCGGTGCCGGCGGGATCGTCCGCCGAGCAATCGGTGAGCTTGCCCGGAAGCCGCAGCTTGCGCGCGCTGGTCGCGGTCTTGCGCTTGACCTCGCGCTCCTGCTTGCGGCGCAGGCGATCGTCCATCCGCTCCAGCACATAGCCGAGCAGCGCTTTGCCGCGCTCCATATTGTGGGCGAGGAAATGGTCGAAATGGTCGCGCACCGCCTTCTCGACCATGCCGGTGGCCTCGGGCGAGGTCAGCCGGTCCTTGGTCTGCGACTGGAATTGCGGATCGCGGATGAAGACCGAGAGCATCAGCTCGCTGCCGGTCATCACGTCGTCCGCGGTGATGTCCTTGGCCTTTTTGTTGCCGACCAGATCGCCGAACGCGCGGATGCCGCGGGTCAGCGCGGTGCGAATGCCCTGTTCGTGCGTACCGCCGTCCGGGGTGGGGATCGTGTTGCAATACCAGCTATACGAACCATCGCTCCACAGCGGCCATGCCACGGCCCATTCGACGCGACCGTTATTCTCGCCGGGAAAATCCTGCTGCCCCGAGAAGAAGTCGGCGGTGGCGCATTCGCGGCCGGCAATCTGTTCCTTGAGGTGATCGGCAAGGCCGCCCGGGAACTGGAACGTCGCCTCGGGCGGGGTTTCGTCGCTGGTCAGGCTGGGATCGCACTTCCAGCGGATTTCGACGCCCGCGAAGAGATAGGCCTTGGACCGCGCCAGCTTGTAGAGCCGGGCGGGCTTGAACTGCATCTCGCCAAAGATTTCGGGATCGGGGACGAACGCGACGCTGGTGCCGCGCCGGTTGGGCGTGCCGCCGAGATGTTCGAGCGGGCCGAGCGTGTGCCCCTGTGAGAAGCGCTGGCGATACAGTTGCTTGTCGCGAGCGACCTCGACCACCGTATCGACCGACAGCGCGTTGACGACGCTGGAGCCGACGCCGTGGAGACCACCGGAGGTCGCATAGGCCTTGCCGTTGAATTTGCCGCCCGCGTGGAGCGTCGACATGATCACTTCGAGCGCCGATTTGTCGGGGAATTTCGGATGCGGATCGACCGGCATGCCGCGGCCATTATCGGTGATGGTGATGCGGTTACCGATGTCGAGCGTGATCTCGATGCGATTGGCATGGCCGGCGACCGCTTCGTCCATCGCATTGTCGAGGATTTCGGCGGCGAGGTGATGCAGCGCGCGCTCGTCGGTGCCGCCGATATACATTCCGGGGCGGCGGCGAACGGGCTCAAGCCCCTCCAGCACCTCGATCGACGATGCGTCATAGGCACCGGCTACGGCATTGGGTGCGGCGAACAGGCCATCGTCATTTACGGGCATGCGGAACGTATAGGGAATGCAGACTTGGGGGCGCAAGGCGCGCGCGGAAATATCCACGGCAGCTTTGGTTCCCGGCAAAAAACGGGGTGTTGCACTGCAGCAACAGGTTCCCTCAATCGTCCGAAGGGTTGGACCCGATCGTATTGGCGAGACGTATCTCCCCCCGACATCCATTTGGAAAGACGGAGTAAACCATGCGTACCCTTTTGATCGGCACCGCCGCCATCCTCGCGACAACCGCCCCGGCCTTCGCGCAGGACGAGAAATATGACGGTGTCTATATCGGCGGCAGCTTCGGCTATTCGGTTCAGAACAATGACGTCGGCGAGTCGATCCTGTTCGACCGCAACCTCGACGGCACGTTCGGCGACACCGTCGTCACTTCGGCACCGGGTGCGCCCAATGCGTTCTCGCCGGGCTTCTGCAACGGTCGGGCAGTCACCAACGCACCGGCTGGCGGCTGCGAGAATGACCGCGACAATGTCGAATATTCGGCTCGGATCGGTCTCGACAAGCAATATGGCAATTTCGTCGTCGGTATCGTCGGCGAAGTCGGCAAGTCGAATATCCGCGACAGCGTCAGCGCCTACAGCACCACGCCGGCCAGCTATTCGATGAGCCGCAAGATCGACTGGAACGCCGGACTGCGCCTGCGCGCAGGCTATGCGGCGGGCGGCAACACGCTGTTCTATGCTACGGGCGGTGGCGCATATGCCAAGGTCGAGCACAGCTTCCGCACCACGAACACCGCCAACTCGTTCAGCGGCCGCGGTCGCGACGATGTTTGGGGCTGGCAGGCTGGCGGCGGCGTTGAGCAGAAGCTCGGCGGCGGTCTGTCGATGGGCCTGGAATATATCTACACGCGCTATAACGACAAGAATTACCGCGTGCGCGCCGGTGCCGGCACCGCGCCTGCCACCAATCCGTTCCTGCTCGCCAACGCGGGGGGCACGGACTTCCGCCGCAGCGACAGCCGCTTCGACTTTTCGGGCCTGCGCACGACCTTGTCCTACAAGTTCTAACGCGGAAACCTGGATTAAGAGATTACACCGGCGGGCTTGCTCGCCGGTGTTTTCGTATCAAGCGGCGTGGAGCTGCTCGACGAAGCGGGCGGTGGCGCGCTCGAGTTCGGCTGCGCCCATAGAGAGCGCGCTCGCTGCGGTAGAGACGCCTTCGGACAGGCGCTCGGTTTCACCGGCGACATGGGCGACGGCGCCGATACGCTCGGCCATGCGGGTAGCGCCAAGTGCGGTGTCGCGGGCATGCGCTTCGATCGCGAGCGCAGTCTGGCGCTGGCCATCGGCCTGAACGCGGATCGCTTCGGCGGCGTGGGCGACATTGGCGACGGTCGCGGTGATTTCGCCCAGCGAGCGATGCGCAACCGATGCGCCGGACTGGACGGTGCCGGCCAGGCTGCGGATCTCGTCGGTGGCCGAGCCGGTCTGGCTGGCGAGCAGTTTCACTTCATGCGCGACGACAGCAAAGCCGCGGCCGACATCGCCTGCGCGCGCCGCCTCGATCGTGGCGTTGAGCGCGAGCAGGTTGGTGCGCGAAGCGATCTCCTGGATCGATTCGGCAAAGCCGCTGATCGTGTCGGCGCGGTCCGAAAGCGCGCGCATCGTGGTCTCGCCCGAAGCCGAGATCGCTCTGGCATCGCCGCTGAGCGATGCCTGTTCGTCGGCGCGCGCGGCGATCGCAGCGATCGAGGCGGAGAGTTCGCGGACGCCGGCGGCGACGATCTCGGCGGCGTCGGAGGATTGTGCGGCGGTGGTTGCGGTCTCGGCAAGGTCACCGCTGGCGCGCTGCGCGAGCCCCGCGAGCTCATGTGCCGAGCGATCGAGCTGCCCGGCCGAATCGCTGACGCTGCGAACGACTGCGGCGACCGAACCCTGGAAGGCGGCGGCGAGCGTGAGCATCTCCCTGCGGCGGATCTGCGCCGCATCCTGCTCGCCGGCTTCGCGGCGGGTGCGTTCGGCGCTTTCGCGGGCTTCAGCGGCGCGGATCGCCTCTACGGCGCCTTCGGCCTCGGCACGGCGGCTGTCGGCGACTTCGGCGAGACGCTCGCTTTCGCCGCGCGCGAGGCTCTGATCGGCCATCAGCCGGGCGAGCCGCACGGTGAGGTAGCTGAGCACCGCAAGCTGAAGGAGCACCGCCAGCGCATGAAATAATACGCGGCTGAAATTGCCGGTGCCGGCGAACACCCATTCGGGCATGAAATATTCAAAGGCCAGATGGTGGAACGCAATCAGCACCGATGCGAGCGCGATCGGGCGCCAGTCGCACAGGATCGTGAGCGCCGCCAAAGCGACGAAGAAATACATATGCGCGTCCATCTGCCACGGATGTCCGTTGAGCGCATAGACGCCGAGCGCTGGAACCGCGGCAGCGAGCGTGCCGACCACGAGCCGTGCGTGCTGATCGAAACGATGACGCACGGCCATCAGCAATGGCAGCGCATTTGCGGCGATTCCGGCGACAAGCAGCGATCCGGTCCGGTCACTTCCGACCGTGAGCGCGATCAGCACCATCAGCGCGCATGACAGGCAACTCGCCGCAACGAGGCCCTGAATGCCGCGCAGGCGCAGAAGATCGAGTTCGGCGGGCCTCATGCCGTAGCACCGCATTCGGCCGCGGGAGCGGCGAGGACGAGAACGCCCTTGCCGAACATTCCGGCGACCTGTGCCCGGGTTCCGGTGACGACCATGCTGTGCGGCAACGGCCCCCGGCTGAGCAGCAATGCCCCGCTGGATGTGGCGCGTGCGACCATGCCCTGTTCGGCGCCCGGCCACACCGGCACGAGCAGCATCCGCCCCTCAGCGGGCGGCGCCAATGCCAGCGCCGCCACCGTGCCAAACACGGCGGTGAGCTGTAGCGCGATGATCCGGAGGCCGGATGCAGCTGATCTGGGAGAGTTGATCACGTTTTGCAGCTATGCGCAGAGTGGTTATCGGGCGCTTAAACCAGCCCTACGGGACTACCCACTTTGAGCGTCTACGGGTTAGTGCGTAATGCCTTTGGCCGCACTCCCAAAAGGCTGTGTTGCCGATGGGCAACAGCGCTGTCCATTCCGGTCCGGCGTTTGAAGCCGTGGACCGTTCGCTTTCGTATCTTAGGAACCAATCCCCCACGGTTCCGGAGAAGATCATGAAATTGCTTGCACTTAGCGCCGCCAGCATCCTCGCTATTGCTGCCCCCGCTTTCGCGCAGGATGCCGAATTCGATGGTCCCTATGTCGGCGCTTCGGTCGGTTATTCGTTCGGAGCCAATGATAAAGACGAGACGATCCGCTTCGATCGCGATCTGAACGGCAGCTTCGGCGATACCGTGGTCACGGCTGCTGCCGGGGCTCCCAACGCCTTTTCGCCCGGCTTTTGCGGTGGTGCAGCCAACACCAATGCACCGGCAGGAGGCTGTGCCAAGGACAAGCGCGGCTTCACCTTCGCGGCGCGTGCGGGCTATGACATGCAGATGGGCAGCTTCGTCGTCGGCGCAGTCGCCGAAATCGGCAAGGCCCGCGTGCGCGACAGCGTCAGTGCCTATTCGACCACCCCGGCCAGCTACACCATGACCCGCGAGTTCGATCTGAACGCAGGGCTCCGTCTGCGCGCAGGCTATGTCGCGGGCAGCAAGACTTTGATCTACGCAACCGGCGGACTGGCTTATGCCAAGATCGACCACCGCTTCGCCACGACCAACACCGCAAACTCGTTCACCGGGCGCGGCAAGGACGATGCATGGGGCTATGCGGCCGGCGGCGGCATCGAGCATAAGCTCGGCGGCAACGTCTCGGTGGGCGTGGAATATCTCTACACCAGCCTGAAGGACGACAAATATGTCGTGCGCGCGGGCGCTGGCACGGCTCCGGCAACCAATCCGTTCCTGCTGGCAGGCGCAGGCGGCACCGATTTCCGCCGCAGCGACGAGCGTTTCGACCATCACGCCGTCCGCGCGACGGTCGCGTACCGCTTCTAAGACGGGCGCGAACAAAAAAAGGGCCGGTGGAGCGATCCACCGGCCCTTTTCTATCTTAGCGGACGCGCGGGCCGCCAAAGGGCAGCGGCGGCGGCGGGCGGCGATCGCGGCGCGGGAGCTGCGCCTGATAGGCGTGGCCGCAATGCGAGACGCAATAGGGGAAGCCCGGATTCACCTTGTCGCCGCAGAAATGGAAGTCCGGCTCGCCCGGATGGCCGAGCGGCCATTTGCAGACGCGGTCGTTCAGATCGAGCAGGCCGGTCTTGCCAGCAATCGCTTCGCTGGGCTTGGCCGGAACCAGACGGCGCGGCGGGGCAGGGGTGCTCGGCGCGGATTGCTCGCCGGGGTTCTGACGCAGGAAGCCGCCGGGGCCGACCGAGCGCATCACCGGGGCATCGGCCTTGGGCACGGCAGCGGATGCGAGTTCGCCGGTCGCGCTGGGGGTCGATGTCGTCGCGTTCGAGCGCGGCGAAGGTTCAGGCGGCGATTCGGGCGGAGCGCTTGGCGCAGCAGCTACGGGCGCCGGCTTGGGCGCGGGCGCGGGTGCTGGTGCGGCGGGGGCGGCAGCCTTGGCCGCGGCCTTGGCTTCGTTCGGCTTTACCGGCGAGGGACGCGCGGGCAGGCCAAGGCGATGCGCCTTGCCGATAACGGCGTTGCGGCTCACGCCGCCCAGCTCTTCGGCGATCTGGGTGGCGGTCAGGCCGCTATCCCACATCTTTTTCAGCGTATCGATACGCTCGTCGGTCCAGCTCACGCGTCTTCCTTCACCTTGCGGCTTTAGCGGGCAGCGGTTACGCGAACCAACAATGTCCAGCCAGCCTGAAATCGGTCAAAACCTCCCCGAGCCCGGCGTTCCGGTGATCCGCAACGTAAATTGGGGAGGTCTTCGTACGCTCTATATCAAGGAGGTGCGTCGATTCTTCAAGGTGCAGCTCCAGACAGTCTGGGCGCCGGCGATCACCACGCTCCTGTTTCTGGTGATTTTCAGCGTCGCTTTGGGTGGCGGCGGGCGCACCGTGACCCTGCAGGGCAACGAAATCCACTTCCCCAATTTCATCGCGCCGGGCCTGATCGTGATGGGAATGCTGCAAAATGCGTTCGCCAATGCGAGCTTTTCGTTGCTGGTCGGCAAGATTCAGGGGACGATCGTCGATTATCTGATGCCGCCGCTTTCCACTGCCGAGATGCTGGCGGGCATCGTCGGCGGGTCGGTGACGCGGGCATTCTGCGTTGGCGGCGCAGTGTGGCTGGCGATGGCGCTGTGGCCGGGCGTCACGGTTACGCCGCATCATCTATGGGCGATCCTGTGGTTCGGGCTGCTCGGCTCGGTGTTCCTGGCGCTGCTCGGCGTGCTGACCTCGACCTGGGCCGAGAAGTTCGATCACGCCGCAGCCGTGACCAATTTCGTCGTCGCGCCGCTGTCGCTGCTGTCGGGCACCTTCTACTCGGTCGAGAAATTGTCGCCGATCTTCCAGACGATCAGCCATCTCAATCCGTTTTTCTACATCATCTCGGGCTTCCGATACGGCTTTCTCGGCGTGGCGGATTCGCCGATCCTGCTGGGCAGCGTGGTGATCCTCGGGATCGATATCGTGCTGGGTTTTGCCTGTTACTGGCTGCTGCGCAGCGGCTGGAAGATCAAGAGCTAGCGTCCAGCTCCGCCAGTCGCGCGCGCGCCATGTCGATGACCAGCGCCTTGTCGATCTGCCAGTCGACCGGCACCTGAAAGCAGTTCTTGAAAACCTTGTACGCGGTCAGTCGCGGCGCGAAATCGGTGATCGCCTGTTCGCTGAACACCGCGAAGGTCATATGCTTCTGATAGGCCACGATCCCCGCGACATATTTGCCCGCTCGATGAATCGTCGGGACGTTCCATTGTCGAGATACTCCTCGATCGAAGCGAATCGCGGTGCGGCCATGCGCCGTTATAGCCCGTGGCACGTGCCATATTGCACGTCGAACAGATGCGCGGGCGCGCATCGCCCGGCCAGCAGCGCTTCGATCCGGCGGACGCGCTGTTCGTTGGCGGCGGCGTGTTCATTCGGGTCGAGCGTGTCCGGCGTGATCAGCATCGCCACCAGGCTCAGATATTCGCGCTCGGAAAGATCGGCCACGTCGCGCCCGTAAAAGGTGCGCGCGGCCGCCGGAAAGCCGATCACCGGGCGGCCGTCGGGCGCTCCGAAGCTCGCCTGGTTGAGGAATATCTCAAGCTGCTCGTCCTTGGGAACGGCGGCATCAAAGGCGAAGCGCGCGATCAGGCTCTGTTCGATCGTCGCGAAGCCGGGGCTGAACTCGTCGAAATAGAGCCGCCGGACCAAAGCCTGCGCGATCGAAGTCAGCCCCGCGCCGGGCGTGAAGAAGTCCAGGCCGTGATGGCTGTAAAAGCCGGGGTCCTCCACTGCGATCAGCGCGGCGCGGCGTCCTTCGGGGAGATCGGCCAGCTTGAGCGGGCGATCCGCCACCGAAGCGAGGATCGCCGGGGTCCGCTGCTGCGCGCGCCATACCGCCACGCCTTCATACGCTCCGAAAAGCGCGAGCATGTAGAGCGGCACGGACAGGAGCCGGAACAGGCACGAACGGAACATGAAACCCTCGGGCGCTGACCATATCGGCGAGGTGCAGGGAGTCGATGCCGAATTTGCGGGCTAAACGGGCACGAAATGTCCCATTTTATCAATCGAATGCGTCGGCAAGCGCCCCAAGCGCATCCGTTGCCGAAAATTGCCCGGTGGCATGGCGATCCCGCCCGTTACGATGCGGATGCCGTCATCGACCTTGCGCAGCGCCGTGTGCGGGCGGACTTCCCGCTATCGAGCGGCGCGGACAGCGCATTGCCTCCTTGCCTTGCCCAATGCGCATGCCCCGCGAAACGATCCGCGCCGGGGCGGTGTTGCGCTACCCTGCACACCTCCGTAGAAGCACGTTTCGGCGGCCCCGAAGGCCGCTTTTTTTCGTTTGAGGAGATGCGACGTGCCTATCACCCCGCTCATGCCCGTTTACCCACGGTGCGGTGTGCGACCGGTGCGAGGCGAGGGCGTCTATCTCTACGGTGAGCAGGGCGAGCAATATCTCGATTTCGCCGCCGGGATCGCGGTCAACGCGCTCGGCCATGGCCACCCGCATCTGACCAAAGTGTTGCAGGATCAGGTCGCGACGCTGATGCACGTCTCCAATCTCTACGGCTCGCCGCAGGGTGAGGCGCTGGCGCAGCGGATCGTCGATGTGAGCTTTGCCGACACGGTGTTCTTCACCAACTCCGGCGTCGAGGCGATCGAGTGCGCGATCAAGACCGCGCGCCGCTATCACCATGTCGCGGGCAACCCGCAGCGCAACAAGCTGATCTGCTTCAAGAACGCCTTTCACGGGCGTTCGCTGGGCGCGATTTCGGCGACCGACGGCAAGATGCGCGACGGTTTCGAGCCGCTGCTGCCCGGATTCGATTATGTGAAGTTCAACGATCTCGAAGGCGCGCTGGCCGCGATCGATGACGAGACTGCCGGTTTCCTGGTCGAGACGGTGCAGGGCGAGGGCGGCATGACCGCGGGCACGCCGGAGTTCATCCAGGGTTTGCGCAAAGCGTGCGATGAACACGGCCTGTTGCTGATCCTCGACGAGATCCAGTGCGGCTATGGGCGTACCGGCAAGATGTGGGCCTATGAGCATTACGGCATCACGCCTGACATCATGACCGTGGCCAAGGGCATTGGCGGCGGCTTCCCGCTCGGCGCGTGCCTCGCGACCGAAGAGGCCGCGAAGGGCATGGTGTTCGGCACCCACGGCTCGACCTATGGCGGCAATCCGCTGGCGATGGCGGCCGGGAGTGCGGTGCTCGACGTGATGCTGGAGGAAGATTTCCTGCCGCATGTCGTCAAGATGGGCGAGCGCCTGCGCGCGGCTTTCGAGCAGCTTATCCCGAACCATGATCATCTGTTCGAAGAGATTCGCGGCAAGGGCCTGATGCTCGGCATCAAGATGAAGGACAGCGTCGTCAGCCGCGATTTCGTGGCGCATCTGCGCGACAATCACGGGCTGCTGACGGTCGCTGCGGGCGAGAACGTCTTCCGCGTGCTGCCGCCGCTGGTGATCAACGAGGATCACATCGCCGAGTGCATCGAGCGCCTCAGCGCCGGTGCCCGCGCTTTCGCGCCGCCGAGCGATGATTAAGCGCGTCGCGGCAGCGGTGATGCTGCTGCTCGGTCTGTGCGGGCTGTGGCCGCTGGTCTACGGCACGTGGATGGTCAGCACGCTGCCCAGCGATCAGCTTTCGCTGAGCGACACGCTGGGTGTGCTGCTGACGGCAATCGTTGCAGCAGGCTCTGCCTTGGTCGTCGGCGCGGCGTGGTTGTTCAGCACGACAAAGCGGGACGGATGATGCGGCATTTCCTCGACCTCTCCGATGCCGGGGGCGATGCTGTCGCGGCGATGCTTGCCGATGCGATCGATCGCAAGGCGGCGCGTATGGGCTTTCCCAAGGGGCAGCCGGATAGCGATGCGCCGCTTGCGGGCCGCGTGCTGGCCATGGTGTTCGAGAAGAACTCGACTCGCACCCGTGTTTCGTTCGACATGGCGATCCGCCAGCTTGGCGGCACCAGCATCGCGATGGATTCGGGCTCGATGCAGCTCGGACGCGGCGAAAGCATCGCCGATACCGCGCGCGTCCTTTCGGGCTATGTCGACGCCATCATGATCCGCACCGACGATCACCAGAAGGTGGTCGACATGGCGCAATATGCCAGCGTGCCGGTGATCAACGGGCTGACCGATGCGTCGCATCCCTGCCAGATCATGGCCGATCTGCTGACGATCATCGAAAGCGGGCATCCGCTGCCGGGCCTCAAGGTCGCGTGGCTGGGCGATGGCAACAATGTGCTGGCGTCGATCATGGAAGCCGCTGGCCTGATGCATTTCGACGTGGTTGCCGCATGCCCGCAGGGCTATCAGCCGAGCGACAGCGATGTTGCCCGTGGCAAGGGGCGCGCGAAAGTCGTGGGCACTGCGCGCGAAGCTGCCGAGGGCGCGGACATCATCGTCACGGACACTTGGATTTCGATGGGACAGGCGCATGCCGAGACCAAGCTTGCGGCGATGATGCCGTTCCAGGTCGATGCCGCGCTGATGGCGCTGGCCAAGCCCGACGCCAAATTCCTCCACTGCCTGCCCGCGCATCGCGAGGAGGAAGTGACCAGCGAAGTGATCGACGGGCCGCAATCGCTGATCTGGCAGGAGGCCGAAAACCGGCTTCATGCGCAGAAATCGGTGCTGCGCTGGTGCTTCGGCCAAATCGGCTGAGCACCCGGGCGAGTTGAAGCCGGCAATCCGCTTCATATATCTACCCAGAACCCCGAAAACCCGCGCATGCTGAACTGTCGAAGCAATCTTCGACAGGGTCAGGGTGGGCGGTGGAGACAATATCATGGCGACGTCCGCCCCCACGCCCACCGAACTCGATTTCGTACTCGGCTTCACGATTCCCGATCGCCACGCCCGTGGCCGCATCGCGCGGCTGGGGCCGGTGCTCGACGAGATTCTGTCAGCACATAATTATCCCGATCCGATCGAGCGGCTGCTTGCCGAAGCGCTGACGCTTACCGCGTTGCTGGGCTCGACGCTCAAGCAGCAGACGGGCGGCCAGATGACGCTCCAAGCGCAGACGCAGGGCGGCATCGTGAAGCTGCTGGTGTGCGATTACAAAAATGGCGAGCTGCGCGGCTATGTGCAGTTCGATGCCGATCGCCTTGCCCAGCTCGGCAAGAATCCCTCGGTCTATGCGCTGTTCAACAAGGGCCATCTGGCGATCACTTTCGATCAGGAGACCAGCAAGGAGCGCTATCAGGGCATCGTGCCGCTCGATGGAGATACGATCGGGCAGGCGGCGGAAAGCTATTTCCTCCAGTCGGAGCAGATTCCCAGCCTCGTGCGCATCGGCTTGGGCCGCGATGCCGAGGGCAAGCGCATCGCGGGCGGCATCTTCCTCCAGCATCTTCCCGAGGGTGAAGTGGGCCGCGAGCGGCTGCACACGCGGCTCGACCATCCCGAATGGGAGCATGTCGAGGCGCTGGCATCGACGATGGGCGCGGACGAACTGGCGGATGCGAGCATTCCGCTGGAGACGCTCGTGTGGCGGCTGTTCAACGAGGAATCCGAAGTCCGCGTTATGCCCGGCGTGGCGCTGTCACGCGGGTGCCGCTGCGACGGGGAATATATCCGGCAAGTATTGGGGAAATTCCCCGAAGCCGATCGCGCGACGATGGCTGACGAGAAGGGCGTGATCTCCGTCGATTGCGCTTTTTGTTCGAAGCAATTCCCAGTTCGGGTGAGTGACTTCGTTTCACCCCCGTTGTAAATTTTCGCATGCACAGCATATCCCCATCAAGAACGGGCATGATTCGGCGCGGTGCCGGATTGTGCCCGCCCGGGGGCGGGAGTTGGAAATGAGTCTCTGGCGTATAGTGCGCCCGGCCATCGCCGGCGCGTTGCTCTTGTTCGGTGGTAGCGGCGCGACTGCGCAGCGGGCCGATCCGGTTGCCGCATTGCGCGTGATCGAGCGTGGCCAGTGGCAGCTCAAGGACGCCACGGGCGCGGTGCGCAAGCTTTGCCTGACCAACCCGGCGGTTTTGCTCCAGATCCAGCACGGCAGCGCGCAGTGCCAGCAATTCATTCTGGAGAATGGCCCGCGCGCGGCGACGGTCCGTTACACCTGTTCGGGGCACGGCCATGGCCGCACGACGCTGACCGTCGAAACCGGTAGGCTGTTGAGCATCGATACGCAGGGGGTCTCCGATGGATCGCCTTTTTCGGATCAATATGAAGGCCGTCTGCTCGGCGCTTGCTGAACGCGTCCGGCTTTACGTTTTCTTCATCGCCGGCGCGCTACCGTGGAGTCGCTCCTTCTTGGAGCCTTCCTCTCTGGCACGGTTTTCCCCTGAACCTGGGTCGCTCTCGGGCGACCCATTTTGATTCGGGGCGCAGAAACGTCTAGCGACCTTCGCATGACTGATAGCGTAGCGATTATACTTATTTCCGGCGGCCTCGATTCGATGGTGAGCGCCGCGCGTGCGAAGGAAGACGGGCACCGGCTGCTCGCGCTTTCGATAGACTATAATCAGCGGCACCAGGTCGAACTCGCGGCGGCGCGGCGGATCTCGGCGATGCTGGGTGCCGAGCGCCATGTCGTGATGCCGCTGGATTTGCGTGCATTTGGCGGGTCCGCGCTGACTGCGGATATCGACGTGCCGAAAAGCGGCGTCGGATCCGATATTCCGATCACCTATGTGCCTGCGCGCAACACGATCTTCCTGAGCCTCGCGCTTGGCTGGGCCGAAGCGGCGGGCGCCCGTGACATCTATATCGGGGTCAATGCGCTCGATTATTCGGGCTATCCCGATTGCCGTCCCGAATTCATCGAGGGATTCGAGAAACTGGCCGAGCTGGCGACCAAGGCGGGCGTGGAAGGCGAACCCTTCCGCATCCAGGCGCCGCTCCAGAACATGACCAAGGCCGATATCGTCCGCGAAGCCGCCCGGCTGGGGCTCGACGCGGGGATGAGCTGGTCGTGCTACGATCCTGCACCGGGCGGCGTGCATTGCGGCCTGTGCGATAGCTGCCGCCTGCGCATCAAGGGCTTTGAGGAAGCGGGAATCGCCGACCCGACGCGGTACGCGCAGGGAATTTAGAAGATGACATATGCCGTAAAGGAGATGTTCCTCACGCTACAGGGCGAGGGGGTGAATGCCGGTGCGCGCGCGGTGTTTGTGCGGTTTGCCGGGTGCAATCTCTGGTCGGGCCGCGAACAGGACCGGAGCGCGGCGGTGTGCAAATTCTGCGACACGGATTTCGTCGGCACCGATGGCGCGGGGGGCGGCAAGTTCGCCGATGCCGAAGCGCTTGCCGATGCGGTGGTCGGTCATTGGGGCGAAGGGATGGAGCGCCGCTTCGTGGTGCTCACCGGGGGCGAGCCGATGCTCCAGGTCGACGATGCGCTGATCGATGCGCTTCATGCCCGCGGTTTTCGCATCGCGATCGAGAGCAACGGCACGATCGCAGCGCACCCCGGCATCGACTGGGTGTGCGTCAGCCCCAAAGCGGGGAGCGAAGTCGTCCAGCGGGTCGGCGATGAACTCAAGCTGGTCTGGCCACAGCCGGGCAGCGATATCGAGGATATAGAAAGCTGGGACTTCGCCCATTTCCTGATCCAGCCGCTCGACAGTGCCGAGGCCGAAGCGAATGTTCAGGCCGCGCTCGCGCTCGCGATGGCGCGGCCCAAATGGCGCCTGTCACTACAGACGCACAAGCTGCTCGGGCTGCGCTAACCTAGCCCTAGCTTCGCAGGGTTCACCCTTTGCTGGGGAAGGGGCCGCATTTCTTCTCGACGTACGAATCCTTCTTCCAGCACTTGTCGTTGCTGAACGGCGGAAGCTTGCCCGTCACGTGAATCATATGCGGCTGATATTGATAGACGCCGGGCCGATATTGCTCGCCCCATGAGCGCAGGCTCTCGCGCAGTTCCCGCATCCGGGTCTCGGCGAGATTGCCGAACTTGCCGGGGCGGGTGAACAGCGCGTCGCGGCCGATCGAGCCCGAGGTCTGGCAGAAGGAAAGCTGGCCGCCAACGGTCGAGAAACCCGAATAGACGCGGGTGCCGAACTTATCGAGCTCGGTCTGGCCTGCCTTTTTGTTCGGAGCGACGCGGACGAAATATTTTTCGAGCACGTTATAGGAATCGCGCAGCTCGATCGCGTGATCCTTGAGCAGGGTGTTGTAATAATCGAGCGTCAGCAGCGTCGGCTCGAACTGGCATTGCAGCGCCGCGACATTGAGCGCTGCGCGCAGGTTCCAGACAAGCGCGGCACGCAGTTCATTCTGCGTCGCGCCGGGCATTGCTGGCCCGATCATCCCCGGCTCGGAGCCCGTGACGGGGCCTGCCTTCAGATCGACAGGCTTGATGAAGAATTGCGCTGATGCGGGAGCGGCGGCGAACAGGCCGGCTCCCAAGGTCAACGCGAATACAATACGCGGAACGAGCATCTTGCCCTCTACTCTAACTATGTGGCGCCACGCCTAAGGGTTTTCGACTCGCTGCCATAGTCCCTTTTTTGGGACAGGCTGGACAGTGCGGGTCAAAGGCCCCCCGGCCGATACCAAGGCGATATCATCGGTTGGAGGCCAGAATGGGGCGCGGTGCGGCGAGCCGAGGATCGTCAACGGGCAAAAGAAAAGGGCCGCCCGGTTGCCCGGGCGGCCCTTTGTCCAACTCACGCTTGCGCGTGATTACATGGCGTTGCCAGTGGTGTTGGTCGTCGTGGTCGTGGTCGACTCGACAACGTTGCCCATCGGAGCAGCTGCGTCGATGTTGGTCGTGACCATCGTGTCGGTCGAGGTCACGTTCTCAACCGGAACGACTTCGGTGGTGTTCGTGACGTTCGTGGTCTCGGTGCTGGTGCAAGCCGAGGCGAGGAGAGCGGCGCCAACGATGGCGACGGTGGAGATGACTGCACGCATTTGAATAGCTCCCTAGATATATGGATTTGGCACAGCGAACGCCGTGAATAACCCAAACCGTGATAGGCATTAGACGTTTCGGGGCTGCGTCTCAAGTCACGATTTCGACATTTCCACAGACAATGCGTCCAAAAAAGGCGGAAAAGTGGCGGAAAGCGCCGCGTCAAACGCGGCTGCCGTAACGTCAAGTCCCAGAGCGGCGGCGCTGGTCACGGGGAATTCTGGGATGCCACAGGGCACGATTCCGCCAAAATGCGTTAGGTCTGGGTTCAGGTTCACGGCGAAACCGTGGAGCGTTACCCATTGGCGGATGCGCACCCCGATCGCGCCGATCTTGGCCTCCCGCCCGCTTTGATCGATCGTCCAGATGCCGATCCGGCCGGGCGCGCGAAACGCCTCGATCCCAAATGTGCCGAGCGCCGCGATCACCCAGCCTTCGAGCGCATGGACATAGCAGCGCACGTCGCGGCGGCGTTCGCGCAGATCCATTACGATATAGCCGATTCGCTGGCCCGGGCCGTGATAGGTGTAGCGCCCGCCACGCCCGGTCTTGTACACCGGGAAGCGCGCCGCATCGATCAGCTCCGTCGGGTCATTGGCGCTGGTGCCGGCAGTGTAGACCGGCGGATGCTCGAGCAGCCAGACAAGTTCGCGCGCTTCACGCGCGGTCACCGCCGCTGCGCGTGCCTCCATCGCTGCGAGAGCTTCTCCATAGTCGATCGGTGCAGGCTCGACCCGCCATTCGATATCCGCGTTCATCCCGTTCGCGATTGCGCGTTCACACGGATTTACGCAAGCATTGGCAATATATTGCGCGGCGGCTAACACACGGCCCACGGGATAGCACCGACGGACGGGAGACGGGCAGGGTAATGGTGAAAATGGGCACCGTCTGGGACCGGACGGCGGAATTTCTGAGTGACAACATCGCCGCGCTCGTGCCGCTCGCGTTGCTGGCATTCTTCGTGCCCGCATCGATCGAGGGCAGTTTCCAGCCAGCAATGGCGGGCGCGAGCACCGGGCTGATCTTGACGCTCCAGCTCGTCCAGCTCGCTTTCGGAATTCTGTCGCTTTGGGGGATGCTTGTCGTCACCGCGATGGCGCTCGACGATGCGCAGAGCGACAATGCGGGCAAGCTTGCGGGCCAGCGCCTGCCCGCCGCTCTGGTCGTCTCGCTTGTTACCTTCGTTGCGATGCTGTTGCTGTTTCTGCCGATCACCATCGCACTGGCCACCAGTGGCGTGGATATGCTGGCGATCGCGCAGGGCCGTGATTTCGATATGAGCACCGGTTCTGCCGGGTTTGTCGCAATTTACCTGATCGTGCTTTTCCCTTTGATGTTGTGGCTGTGTGCCCGGCTGATCGTCGTGCTTCCGGTGATCGTGCGCGAAGGCCGTTGGCTGAGTTCGATAACCCAATCGTGGAAGCTGACCCGCGGCATCGCCTTGCGCGTGATCGGCGTGATGATCCTGTTCGCGATGGTCGCCTGGGTTTCGATGCTTGCGGCCAATATGGTGTTTGGCAGTATCTTCGCGTTGATCGCCGGTGGTGACAGCGCGGGCATCTCGCTCTCGGGCGTGCTGACGTCGATCGTCGTGGCTGCGGTGCAGACCGGGTTCACCGTGCTGGTCCCCGCATTCACCACCAAGCTCTATCTGGCGGTGACCGCTGCCTGGGGCCTTGGCGAGCGACCGGCAGGGGCATGAGGTTGTCCCTTTCCGGCGTGTTCGCCGATGCCGGAGCGATGTGGCGCAACCATCGCGACATATTGGGCGCCATCACCGGCGTGTTCTTCGTCGTTCCGATCCTCGGCATCCTGTTCCTGATGGCGCAGGGTGGCCTGCCCACCGATCCCGATCCGGTGAAGCTCAACGAAGCCGTGCAGAAATTCTACAGCGACAATCTGCTGTCGTTCCTGCTCGCCAACCTCATGATCGATTTCGGCACCTTCGCGGTGCTCATCCTGTTCCTCCAGCCGGGCAACCGGACGCTGGGCGAAACGCTGATGCTGGCTTTGCGCTGGCTGTTGCCGTTCATCGTGATCGACGTGATCGCGGCGATATTGTTCGGGGTCGGCGCATCGCTGTTCCTGCTGCCCGGTCTGTTCGCATTCGGGCGAACCTGGCTTGCCGCGCCTGCGCTCGCCGCCAATCCCGAACAGGGCATGCTGGGTGCGTTCCGTGAGGGCTGGCAACGCAGCAACGGACTGCGCTGGCTATTGCTGATCGGCGCGTCGGCAGCGACGATCCTCATCGCGATATTCGTGATCCTGCTCGGCAGCATCCTGCTCGGCATGGTCGCGTCAGCGGCGGGCGACAACCAGCTCTTCGAGATGACCGGCTATGTGCTGATCGCGATCATCGGCGGCATCGCCTGGGTGACGACGGCGCTGATTCGCGTCTCCGCTTATCGCCGCACCGAACCCAGGCAGGGAATCTGAGGCGCGGTGTCTGCGGGCAGCAAGCCCAGCAGGCGCGGATCGGGAAACGTCTCCAGCGTGCGCTTGGTCGGCACGAAGCCGTGGCGGCGATAGAAAGACAGCGCACTCGGATGGTCGAGCGTGCAGGTGTGCACCGCGACGCGGTTCACATCCTTGCGCCACGCAAAGGCCAAAGCATGGCCCATCAGCCAATTGCCATGTCCCTTGCCGCTAAGCTCAGGCACCAGCCCGAAATAGACGAGATTGCAGGTGCCCTCGGTTCGGAAATCGAGCTCGATCATGCCGATCTCGATGCCGGCGCGATCCACCGCCGCGTAAATCTCGACCTTGGGGTCGTCGATGATCGCGCGGAGCCGCTCGTCTTCCATCGCCAGCCGCGAATACCAGAGCCACGGCCCGCCGACGCGGCGGAACAGCGCAAGGTAGCGGGCGCTCTCGGGCGCGATCCAGTGCGACAAGCGGAAGGGCGATTGGGGCAAGGGCCGGGGACGCGGGCGCTCAGCCATCTCCATCGCAGTGACCACTGCGGCGAGCTGGTCGGCGGGGACCGGGATCAGGCCCATGCGGTCAGGCCCAAGCAGCCACCGGCGGCAGGCTCATCAGAATCGCGTCCACATTGCCCCCCGTCTTCAGCCCGAACAGGGTTCCTCTATCGTAGATCAGGTTAAATTCCGCATAGCGCCCGCGCCATTCGAGCTGCTGCTGCTTGTCGGCATCGGTGAACGGCAACGCCATCCGCCGCCGCACGATTCGCGGAAACGCATCGAGGAAGGTGCGCCCGACGTCCTGGGTGAAGGCGAAATTCGCATCCCAGTCGCTATCGAGGTGATCGTAGAAAATCCCGCCGACGCCGCGATGGACCTTGCGGTGGGGGATGTAGAAATACTCGTCCGCCCATTCCTTGAAGCGCGGATAATGCGCCGGATCGTGCGCGTCGCACGCGGTTTTGAACGCCGCGTGGAATTCGTCGGTATCCTCGGCATAGGGAATCGGCGGATTGAGATCCGCACCGCCGCCGAACCAGCGCTTGGTGGTGCACAGGAAGCGCGTGTTCATATGCACTGCCGGCACATGCGGGTTCGCCATATGCGCGACGAGGCTGATGCCGGTAGCGAAAAAGCTGGGGTCTTCGCCCGCGCCGTGGATGGTCTTGGCGAAATCGCCCTCGAAAGCGCCGCCGACGGTCGAGACGTTGACCCCGACCTTTTCGAAGACCTTGCCCTTCATCACCCCGCGAACGCCGCCGCCACCGGGCTCGCCCGAAGGATCGATGCGGTCCCAGGGGGTATATTCGAACCTGGCGTCCGATCCGGCTTCGGCTTCGATGGCTTCGAATTCGGCGCAGATCTGATCGCGCAGCGATTCGAACCAGGTGCGTGCGGTTTGCTGTTGGGTGTCGAGCGGCTTCATGGCGCTTTCCCTATCCGCAGCCGGGCCACGAAGTCGAGCGGACAGAATGTCTCACTGTGATCGACGATGCGCGCCAAAACCCCGGCCGTGTGCCCCGCGATGCAGCTCGCAGCGGCTTGGCGCGGCTTATTCGGCCGTGGAAGGCCAGCCATTGGTTTGCCGAATCGCTTCCGCCAGCGCGATTCCCGCCGAAACGCCCAGGTTGAGCGAGCGCACCGCCGGGTTGATCGCGATGCGCACCACCTGATCGGCGCACAGATGCACATAATCCGGCGCGCCTGCGCTTTCCGATCCGAACAACAGCGTATCTTCGGCCTCTAACGCTGTCTGGTGCAGAAAATTGTCGCCCTTGGTCGAGAACAGGATCAGGCGGCCGGGCACCTGCGCGGCAAAGGCGTCCCAGTCTGCATGGCGCGTGATTTCGACATGATCCTCATAGTCCATCGAGGATCGTTTGCGGCGCTTGTCGCTCCACGGGAAGCCCATCGGCTCGATCAGATCAACGCCTGCGCCAAAGCATGCAGCGGTGCGCAGAACTGCCCCGACATTGCCGGCGATCTCGGGCTGGAAAAGGGCGATACGCATATGCTTCCCCTAACGCCTCGGGCGGCAAGCTAACAAGGGCGTCAAAATGCAGTTGGCAAACCGCGCCCCCCGCGTCTATCAGCGCCCCAAGCCACCGGGGGCATCCGGGCGGCTCTTACGTCCGTACCCGCGCTTCGCCGTGGGAGAGTTATGAAGTGCAAGGGCTGAAGCATGGTAACTGAAGTCGATCTGTCAGGACCGGAAAATCCGCGCCGCCGCGATTATCTGAACTACGCCGCGGTTTCCGTCGCGGCTGTGGGTGCAGGCGTTGTGGTGCTGCCGCTGGTCAATTCTATGAACCCCTCGGCCGACGTGTTGGCGCTTTCGAGCACCGAGATCGATCTGTCGGCGATCGAAGTGGGTCAGGCGATCAAAACGTCGTTCCGCAAGCAGCCGCTCTTCGTGCGCAATCTGACGCCGGCGGAAATCGCTCAGGCGGATGCTGTTGCGGTTTCGAGCCTGCGTGATCCGCAGTCGCTTGCGGACCGCACCAAGGAAGGCAAGCAGAACTGGCTGATTACGCTGGGCGTTTGCACCCATCTCGGCTGCGTGCCGCTGGGTGCCGGCGAAGGTGAGAATCGCGGCCCGTTCGGCGGCTATTTCTGCCCGTGCCACGGCTCAGCATACGACACCGCCGGCCGCATTCGTTCGGGCCCGGCGCCGACGAACCTTACGGTTCCCGATTATGAATTCACGTCCGACACTGTCGTCGTGGTCGGTTGAGGTAGGCAGACATGAGCTTCCCCTGGGCAAAGCATTACGAACCGAAGAACCCGCTGATGCGGTATCTGGACGAGAAGCTCCCGCTTCCCCGGTTCGTCTATAACGCGGTCGGCGCCGGCTATCCGGTCCCCCGCAATCTCAATTATTTCTGGAACTTCGGCGTGCTCGCCGGGGTGGCGCTGATGATCCAGATCATCACCGGCATCGTGCTTGCGATGCATTTCCACTCCTCGGCCGCCGGTGCGTTCGAATCGGTCAATGTCGGCATCATGCGCGACGTTAATTCGGGCTGGCTCCTGCGTTTCGCGCACGCCAACGGCGCATCGATGTTCCTCGCCGTCATCTATCTCCACATGTTCCGCGGCCTGTATTACGGCTCGTACAAGGCGCCGCGCGAAATGGTGTGGCTGCTCGGCGTGGTCATCTTCCTGCTGACCATGGCGACTGCGTTCATGGGCTACGTGCTTCCCTGGGGCCAGATGAGCTTCTGGGGTGCGCAGGTCATCACGGGCTTCTTCTCGGCGATCCCGGTCGTCGGCGAATGGATCCGCGTGTGGCTGCTCGGCGGCTATGCGCCGGACGATGCCGCGCTGAACCGCTTCTTCTCGCTTCACTATCTCCTGCCGTTCGTGATCCTCGGTGCAGTCATCCTGCACATCTGGGCACTGCACATTCCGGGTTCGTCGAACCCGACCGGCGTGGAAGTGAAGGGCGAGCAGGATACCGTTCCGTTCCACCCGTATTACACGGCGAAGGACGGCTTCGGGGTCGGCGTGTTCATGATCATCTGCTCGATCTTCATCTTCTTCCTGCCGGATTATCTGGGTCACGCGGATAACTATATCCCGGCGAACCCGCTCTCGACGCCGGCGCACATCGTGCCCGAATGGTATTTCTGGCCGTTCTACGCGATCCTGCGCGCCTTCACCGCGGACTTCATCATCCCGGCGAAGCTGTGGGGCGTGGTGGCGATGTTCGGATCGATCCTGATCCTGTTCTTCCTGCCCTGGCTCGACAAATCGCCGGTGCGTTCGGCAAATTATCGCCCGATGTACCGCATCGCCTTCTGGGTGCTGGTGCTCGACGTGCTGGTGCTCGGCTATTGCGGTGGCTCGGCGGCAACGCCCGGCATCGTTATCGCCAGCCAGATCACTGCTGCTTATTATTTCGCGCACTTCCTGATCATCGTTCCGATCATCTCGCGCCTCGAACAACCGAAGCCGCTGCCCAACTCGATCACCGAGTCTGTGCTGGCTAAGCATGGTGGTTCGCAGGTCACCGAGACGGCGCTGAGCGCGTAAGGGGAAAACAGGACAATGCTTCCGCTTCTAATCCGCTCGACCAAGTTCCTCATCGGGGGAGCCTTCATCTTCGTGCTCGGCCTCGCGCTGTTCGGCACGGTCAAGGATCTGGTTACCCAGCCCCAGGCCGAAACCGCCGAACATGCAATGCATAAGCATCCGAAAGAGCTCAAGCTCGCTTCGGATGGCATTCTGGGCAAGTTTGACAACCAGCAGCTTCAGCGTGGCTTCCAGGTCTACAAGGAAGTCTGCGCGGTCTGCCATTCGCTCAACCTGGCCTCGTTCCGCGAGCTCGGCCAACTCGGTTATTCCGAGGCCGAGGTGAAGAAGATCGCCAAGGATTGGCCGATCAAGCAGCCGGTTCAGGATCCCAAGGCGGGCACCTGGGGCGAGCGCGACAATCTGCCTTCGGACCGTTTCCCCAAGGCCTATTACGCAGGCACCGGCAGCCCGCCGGACCTGACGCTGATGGCCAAGGCACGGCATAATGGCGGCGCATATGTCTATTCGCTGCTCACTGGCTATGACGAGAAGCCTTCGGCCGAAGCGCTGAAGAAATTCCCTGAATTCGCCAAGCCGGCCGAAGGGATGCACTTCAATCCGTACTTCGCGAACCTGAACCTCTCGATGCCGCCGCCCATCAGCGACGGTCAGGTGACCTATGTCGACGGCACCCGCGCAACCGTGGACCAGATGTCGAAGGACGTTGCGGCGTTCCTCGTCTGGACCGCCGAGCCGCATGCCCAGTCGCGCAAGATGGCCGGCTTCGCAGTGATCGGCTTCCTGCTCTTCGCAACGGGGCTCGCTTATGGCGCGTACCGGACCGTCTGGAAGGGCGTGAAGCACTAAGCTTCGGCCACCAGCTGAAACAGAAAAGGCCGGGGGAAACCCCGGCCTTTTTGGTTTTGCGGAACCTCCCGCTGGCGGGAGAGGGTTTGGCTAGTCAGGCGGGCCGCCGTCCGATCAGGCCGAGCGAGATGAACCCCAGCACCTGCACATCGTCCTGATTGAACGTGCGCATCTGGCTGCGGATGCTGCCCATTTCGGGGCGGCTGCGCGAGGGGGTTACTTCCAGCACTTCGGTCTCACAGCGCAGGACGTCGCCCGGATAGACCGGCTTGAGCCAGCGCAGTTCGTCGATCCCTGCCGCACCCAGGCTCGCCTGTGGGTTGGCCTTCATCTCCTCGACGAACATCGCCATGGTCATCGAGCAGGTGTGCCAGCCGCTGGCGGCGAGTCGCTTGAAATGCGTCTTGGCCGCTGCCTCATCGGAGAGATGGAAGGGCTGGGGATCGTACTTCTTCGCGAAGTCGAGCACCTCGTCACGGGTCACTTCATACCGGCCGAAGCTGCGCTTCATGCCAACGGTGATATCATCAAGATAGAGCATGCGATTAGTTTCGGATAGAAACTGGTCTCTGGCAAGTCCCAACCAACGATCCGTCACTCCGGCCGGGGTGACGAAATGGTTCAGGGCTGAACCATCACCCCACGAAACACTGCGTCGCTGCCATCCTTGCCCGCCGCTGCCGGGAGGCCCAGCAGGTCGCGCAACAGCGGATAGACATCGACATTGTCGAATGCCGGCAGCTTGGCCGGGCGGAACGCGGGGCCGGTGGCGATGAACAATGCCGCCATCTCGGGCGCCGCATGATCGAAACCGTGATTGCCGCCCACTTCGCCCTGCTTCGGCGCGCGATCGGTGATTTGCCAGCCGGTTTCGGCGAGGCACAGGATCGGCGGGACGCGGACGTTGCTGCCATAATGGAAGCGCGCCGGGATGTTCTCCTTGCGCCAGCATTCCATATGCGGGTGCTTGCCGATCAGCGCCTTCTCGACAATGGCCTGCTTGCCCTCGGCGGCGAACAGGCTGGCATAGGGGCCGCTCTCGACGATGCGGACATCGTCCTTGGCGACATAATCGGTCAGCAGCACCACGCGCTCGCTGCTGGTCTGCGCCATGCCGTGGTCTGATACGATGACAAGGTTGGCGGGCTGGCCGAGTTCATCGAGCCCTTTCATCAGATCGCCGATCATCGTGTCGACCTCGGCGATCGCATCGGTGGTGCGCTGGTCGCCGGGGCCGAATGTGTGGCCGGCGGTATCGACCGTGTCGAAATAGAGCGTCAGGAATTGCGGGCGGATCGCCGCCGGGCGCCGCAGCCAATCGATCGTGCCGCGCACGCGCTGCGGGCCGGTGATCATCTGGTTGAACTGCGCCCAGTCGGTCGGCCGCGTCCCGCCGGTAATGGTATAGGGCCATTCGGAAGCCTTGGTGCCGCCCACCGGCACGTTCGATCCGGGCCAGAACATCGTGCCGGTGCGGATGCCGGCTTTCTCGGCATCCACCCAGATCGGATCGGCGGCGTTCCACCAGAAGGGATCGTCGCTCGCCATGGTGAAGACTTCCTTGGGGCGGGCCGGGTCTTCCATCTTGTTGGCGGTGATGCCGTTGCGATCGGGGCGCAGGCCAGTGACGAGCGTCCAGTGATTGGGGAAGGTCTTGCTCGGGAAGCTCGGCCGCATCGGCGCGGTCACGCCCATCGCGGCGAGCTTGGAGAGGTTATGGGTAACCCCGCGCTCCAGATATTCGGGCATGAACCCGTCGATCGAAATCAGGATCGTGACCGGCGCGCGGACCTCCGCCGCCGGGATCGGCGCGGGGGCTGATACCGGCGCGGTGGCGCAGGCTTGCAGGAGCGCGGCAAGGGCCGCTGCGGCGAGCTTGGTGGTCAAACGCATAGCGATGTTCTGACACCGCTTTGTTGCGGACGGAAGTCCTCAGATCAGCGCGTCACATCCCGCCCATCGGACGCACGAGCATCCAAACGGCCATCGCAACCATCATCAGATTCTCGGTCAGGGATACGAAGCCCAGCGGCACGTTGCTCGATCCGCCGACGCATGCGCATTTGAGCGCGCGCTTGTCGATATAGACTGCCTTGAACACTGATACCGCGCCGATCCCGCCGATCACCAGCGCCAGCGGGGCGGAAAACCATGTCAGCGCACCCGCGGTCATCAGCACGCCCGCAAGACCCTCTGCAAACGGATAGACGTAGCCATAGGGCACCCAGCGCCGGGCCAGCAGATCGTAATTGAGGAACATGGTCGAGAAGCGCTCGACATCCTGCAGCTTGAGCAGCGCCAGCACGATCATCGAGAAGCTGATGAACCATTCGCCCGCGCGGGTCGTGAACGCGTCGCCCGTCACCGCGAAGCTTGCCGCCAGCGCCATCAATGCCGTCATCGCGAACAACGCGATCACCGGCGTGTAACTGGTCGCGCCCTCCACGGGCACATTATACCCCAGGAAGCGGCGCAGATCGTCATGCCCGCCGATGCGCTCGCCCTGAATAAAGGTCTGCGGCGTGGTCTTCACATTATGCTCGGCCTTATAGGCATCGACCTCGGCGCGCGTCGTCAGCCAGTGATCGTCCACGGCATAGCCATGGCGCTCCAACAGGTACTTGGACTTCACGCCATAGGGGCAGACATGCGCCGGCATGACCATGCGATAGAGCGCAGCGCGCTTGGTTTGGGTCGTCATGCGCACCTATATAGCCCCAGTACCATAGTACGGAGTCAAGCGATGGCCGGGCTGACGATCGGAAAGCTTGCGGAAGCGGGCGGCGTTGGGGTCGAGACGATCCGCTATTATCAGCGGCGCGGGCTGCTGGAGACTCCCGAGCGCCCCGGGATCTATGCTGGCGTGCGCCGTTATGGCGATCCGGACGTCCGCCGCCTCCGCTTCATCCGCTCTGCACAGGCCGCAGGGTTCACGCTCGAGCAGATCGGCGAATTGCTCGTGCTCGACGCCACCGACGATCGTGCCAGCGCCCGCGAACTGGCCATCGAGAGGCTTGCAGCGCTCGATGCGAAGATCGCCGAACTCGATGCCGCGCGCGGGGCGCTGCGCAAGCTGGCGCAGGAATGCGGCAAGGGCGGGAAGGGGCCTTGCCCGATAATCGCGGCCTTCGAGCGTTAAGCCTGTGCGCGGGGCAGCGAGCCGCCCCGCGCATCGTATGTCTCAGGCTCAGCCCTGAATGAAGGCGAGCAGGTCAGCGTTGATCACATCGGCATGGGTGGTCGGCATCCCGTGCGGATAGCCGGGATAGGATTTCAGCACCGCGCCCTTGACGATTTCCGCCGAAAGCTTGCCCGTGGTGGGGAAGGGGACGACCTGATCGTCTTCGCCGTGCATCACCAAGGTCGGCACGTTGATCGCCTTGAGATCATCGGTGAAGTCGGTTTCCGAAAAGGCCTTGATGCCCAGCGTATGGGCCAGGATGCCGCCTTGCATGCCCTGCCGCCACCAGTTCAGCCGCACGCCTTCCTTGGCTTCGGCGCCTTCGCGATTGTAGCCGAAGAACGCCATCGTGAAGTCGTAATAGAATTGCGCGCGGTTGGTCGCGGTCTGCACGCGCAAGCCATCGAACACGTCGATCGGCACGCCGTTCGGGTTGCTCTCGGTCTTGACCATGATCGGGGCGACCGCGCTGATCAGCACCGCCTTGGATACGCGGCCCGGCTTGGCGCGGGCGACATAATGCGCGACTTCGCCGCCGCCGGTCGAGTGGCCGACATGAACCGCGTCCTTCAGGTCGAGCGCATCGGTAAGTGCGATCACGTCGGCGACGTAATTGTCCATGTCATGGCCCGTCGCGGTCTGCGACGAGCGGCCATGGCCGCGGCGGTCATGCGCAATCACGCGGAAGCCGTGTTCGAGGAAGAACATCATCTGCCCGTCCCAATCGTCGGCGCTCAGCGGCCAGCCATGGTGGAACATGATGACGGGGGCGGTCTTGGGCCCCCAGTCCTTGTAGAAAATCTCGGTGCCGTCGGTCGTGGTGATCATCGCCATGGTGTGTCTCCCTCTTGGCGAAGCGATTGCTTCGATGGATGGAATTTACGCAGACTGATCAGTGAATAAACAGAAACTATGAAACAGGTAGGTTTCTATAATTAATCTAATGTATCCTATCCCACGAACCGTACCGGCACCTCGTTGACTTGAAACCCGCTTTAGCTGTGCAGGAAGTGCATCACGTCGCCGTCATGGACGACATAGGCCTTGCCTTCCGCGCGCAGCTTGCCGGCTTCGCGTGCCTTGGATTCGCCGCCCAAAGCGACGAAATCATCATAAGCGATGGTCTCGGCGCGGATGAAGCCCTTTTCGAAATCGGTGTGGATCTCGCCGGCGGCATTCGGGGCGGTGGCGCCCTGATGCACGGTCCAGGCGCGGGCTTCCTTGGGGCCGACGGTAAAGAAGGTCAGCAGGTGGAGCAATTTGTACCCTGCGCGGATCACGCGGGCGAGGCCGGTTTCCTCAAGGCCCAGCTCGCTCAGGAAATCGCCGCGTTCTTCGGGCGGCATGGTCGCGATTTCGGCTTCGATCGCAGCGGAGACGACGACCGCTTCGGCACCCTCGGCAGCAGCCTTGGCGAACACCAGCGCTGAAAGGGCGTTGCCGTTGGCGGCGTCTTCCTCGTTGACGTTGCAGACATAGAGGACGGGCTTGCCGGTCAGCAGCTGTGCCTGTGCGAAGGCGCGGGCTTCCTCCTCGTCGCGCGGCACGGTCAGCCGTGCGGGCTTGCCTTCGCGCAACAGATCGAGCGCCTGGCCGAGCACAGCCGCCACAACCTTGGCGTCCTTGTCGCCCTGCATCGCCTTTTTGGCAGCAGCAGGAACGCGCTTTTCCAGCGATTCCAGATCGGCGAGCATCAGCTCGGTCTCGACGGTCTCGGCATCCGCGATCGGATCGACCTTGTTGTCGACATGCTGGATGTCGTCATTCTCGAAGCAGCGCAGCACATGGACGATCGCGTCGACTTCGCGGATGTTGCCGAGGAACTGGTTGCCCAGCCCTTCGCCCTTGCTCGCGCCGCGCACCAGCCCGGCGATGTCGACAAAGCCGAGCTGCGTCGCGATGATCTTCTGCGAACCGGCGATTTCGGCCAATTTGTCGAGCCGCGCATCCGGCACCGCGACGTTGCCGACATTCGGCTCGATCGTGCAGAACGGATAGTTCGCAGCCTGCGCCGCCGCAGTTTCAGTGAGTGCGTTGAAGAGCGTCGATTTGCCGACGTTGGGCAGACCAACGATGCCGCAGCGGAAACCCATGAGTAAAAGCCTGTCAGTGAACGGGAGAAGCGCTGCCCGATAGAGCGTTCTACCTTGCTTTTCCAGCACGATGGTCGCGCATCGCTTGACGCACCCCCGTTCATCTGGAGTACAGGGTGGCCAAGCCCTTAGGGGTAGTACGTACTATCTAGGAGTTGGGAATGATTCGTCGTCATATCTTCATGGGCGCCGCCGCGGCGACAGTCATGCTTTCTGGTTGCAGCGGGAACGACGCAAGCCCCAGCCCGACGCCGACTCCGACGGTCACGCCGACCCCGACTCCGACTGCTTCGCCGACCTATGCGGCGTTCCCGCTGGCCGCGGCAGCAGAATTCACCACGATCAACGCGACCACCAGCTTTACGGGTGATGCGGCCACCACGGGCGTCACGCTCGGCGCGGCAGCAACCGAGCAGCGCACCGATCGCGTTCGCCTCGCGACCAGCAACGTGCCCGCCACCGGCACCTATGTGTTCCGCGAAGTGAACGAGGAAACGCGCCTCTGCGTACCGACCGGTCTGGCCTGCACGGCGACGCTGGCGACGCCATCGGCCGCCACGAACACCGAGTTCGTCTTCCGCCTCGACGATGCCGCGACTGCGGGCAAGTTCTCGCAGGTTGAGTTCCTCAACAACGTGATCCCGAGCACGGTGACCAACGAAGCGCTGCTCGGCACGCTCACGCGCGTAAGCTACGGCAATTGGTATCGCGGCGATTCGACAGCGGGTCAGAAGCGCCTCGCTTACACGGTGTTCGGCTATCCGACCGTGCTGACCGATATGCCGACCACCGGCACCGTGGCCTATACGTCGCGCGTCGTGGGCCGTGTCGTCGTCGTCACGGGCGCCACCACGGCGATCAACAAGATTGGCGGCACTGCTAACGTCTCGGTCAATTTCGCGACCGGCGTTGTCGATGTGACGCTCACGCTGACCCAGACTACTTCGGGCGGCGTCACCACGCCTTATGGCACCGTCACCGCGCAGGGCGCGATCCCGGCGTCGCAGACGCAGTTCACCGGCAGCATCACCGGCGGTCCGCTCACGGGCACGATCGCGGGCGGCTTCTTCGGTTCGCAGGGCAACGAGATCGGCATCAGCTTCGCCGGTTCGTCGGCCAATGCCCGCCTCGTCGGGCAGGTCGTCGGCAAGAAGCCCTGATCGGCCGCGCGGGCTCGAAACAACGAAAGGCCCCGGCATCGTCCGGGGCCTTTTTCGTTTCAGCCAAACAGCTTCCACAAGGGGTTGGCGGGATCGGCGAGCAGCTTGATCGTCAGCGCGAACGACATGACCACCAGCAGCGGCCTTACGCCCTTGCCGCCAAAGCGCAGCGCCAGCCGCGCACCGACCTGATTGCCCAGCACATTGGCGGCCGCCATGCCCATCCCCAGCGCCCAAAGCACCTTGCCGCCTGCGATCATCGCGGCGAGCGCGGCGATATTGGTGGCGAGGTTGAGCATCTTGGTATTGGCGATCGCGCGGACCAGCCCCAGCCCGCCGAGCGCGACCAATGCGGTGGTCAGGAACGATCCGGTGCCGGGACCGAAAAACCCGTCGTAAAAGCCGATTCCCGCAACCACTGCGGTCAGTCTCCGGCGGTTTATCGCGGCGCGGCGATCCACTTCGCTCATCGGCGGCGCGAGCAGGAAGTAAAAGCCCATCGCGATCAGCAGCACCGGCACGAAGGCGGCGAGGAAGCCGGGCTCGATGAACTGCACGGCGGTCGCCCCCGCTATCGATCCGGCGAACGCGCCGGCAGCGGGCAAGGCGAATTGCCGCACATCGACCTTGCCCGCGCGCAGGAACGTCCAGAAGGCCGATGCCGTGCCAACCGTCGCCTGGAGCTTGTTGGTCGCCAGCGCGGCGACCGGCGGGACGCCTGCCGCCATCAACGCCGGTATCGTCAGCAGGCCGCCGCCGCCGGCCACCGCGTCGATCGCACCCGCCAGAAAGGCTATCGCGATCAGGAACGTCAGCGCCTCGACAGATAATTCGAGGGTCAACGCTGCATCCGCATCGCCACATCGTTCATGAAGCGCACATCGTCGCCCGCCGCGAGCCACGGCGCTTCGGCCGCGAGCGCGCCCAGCATGTCGCTCAGATCCTCAATCTCGGCCTTGGCGTAATTGCCGAGCACATAGCCGGTCACCCGGTCCTTATGCCCCGGATGGCCGATGCCGAGCCGAACGCGGCGGAAGTCGGGGCCGATATGGGCGTCGGTCGAGCGCAGGCCGTTATGCCCCGCGGTGCCGCCGCCGATCTTCACTTTCACCTTGAACGGCGCGAGATCGAGCTCGTCGTGGAAGATCGTCACATCGGCGGGGGTAAGCTTGTAGAAGTCCAGCGCGGCGCGCACCGCACGGCCGCTCTCGTTCATGAACGTCGCGGGCTTGAGCAGGATCAGCTTCTCGCCACCGATCCGCCCTTCGCGCGTCCATCCCTGGAACTGCTTCTTCTCCGGCGTGAAGCCATGTACCTCGGCAATGGCGTCGAGCACCATGAAGCCCACATTGTGGCGCTGCATCGCATATGTCGGCCCCGGATTGCCCAGCCCCACCCACAATTGCATCGCACATATCCCAAAAACAAAATCGCCCCCGAGCCCTAGGGCGCGGAGGCGATTTTTTGAACCGTGAAGTTCGACTTGAGGCTTATTCGCCTTCGGCCGGTGCTTCCGCTTCGTCTTCGTTGCTGCCTTCGCTCGACTTGAGCGCCGACGGAGCAACGACGGTTGCGATCGTGAAGTCGCGATCGGTGATTGCCGACGTCACACCCTTGGGCAGCTTCACTGCCGAGATGTGGATCGAATCGCCGACTTCCACGCCCTTGAGCGAGATCGTGATGTCGTCCGGGATCTTCGATGCGTCGCAGATCAGCTCCAGCTCGTGGCGAACCACGTTGAGCACGCCGCCGCGCTTGATGCCGGGGGCTTCTTCTTCGTCAGCGAAGATGATCGGAACGTTGACGTGCACGCTGCTGTGCTCGCCGATACGCAGGAAATCGACATGGATCGGGCGATCCGTAACAACGTCGAATGCAACGTCCTTGGGGAGCGTGCGCTCGCCATTGACCATCACAACCGAATTCATGAAGTGGCCGGTCATCAGCAGCTTCATGAGCTCGCGCTCGTTGACGTGGATTGCGGCAGCATCTGCCTTGTTGCCGTAGATTACGGCGGGTACGCGGCCTTCACGACGAAGCAAACGGGAGGCTCCCTTGCCAACCTGTTCGCGCGTCTCGGCCGACAGCGTAAGCGTATCGCTCATGTCGATTCCAATGCGTTAAGTTAAACAGTCTCCGGCCAGGCCTCCAGGGATGACCCTGACGCGGAACGCGCGCCTATATGCGCGGGAAGGGGAAATGGCAAGCTGTGGGGTGCTAGCCCTCTCCCGCTTTCGCGGGAGGAGGGGCTGCGCGTTCAATACGCCACCCGCTCCACGGTCATCCCGCGCTTGGCCAGTTCCGCCTGCACCCCGGCATTGCCCGCCAGATGCCCCGCGCCGACCGCGACGAACACCGTGCCCGGCTGTGCCATCCGCTTGGCGATCCAGTCCGCCCAGCGCTGGTTGCGCTTGAACAGCAGGGCATCCGCGACTTCGGGTGACGCGGCGACATCGTCGTTGATCAATGCGGCGAGCCTGTCGGCATCCCCCGCGCTCCACGCGCTCACCGCCTGCTCCAGTGTCTTGCCCGCATCGGGAAGCCCGCGGATCGTCTCCGCCAGCAAGGCCCGCTGCGCCGCCATCGATAGCCCGTCGAAATAGCCAAGCTGCTCGCGCGCGGTCTCGAACCCCGCCACGGGCTTGCCTGCCTTCTTCGCCGCCGCCGTCAGCACGGCTTCCGCACCGTCCTTCGAAGTGTAGCCGAGCTTTTGCAGCGGCATCGATGCCAGCAACGTGGCGGCCAGCCAGGGCTCGCTGCGGTCGAGCGCAGTGGGCGCCATGCCCAGTCCCTCCAGCGCCTTGCGCAATTTCTGCGCATCCTCGGCGGATAATTGCTCGGGCAGCGAAGGCCCGGAAGCCGAAGTCCCCAACTCCGCCACCAGCGCGCCCATCTCGGCATCGCCGGGCAGCACCACCTCGAGCATCACCGTATCGCTCTTGTCGAACGCCGCCTTCACGCTCTCGTCGAACCAGCTGATCCCCGGCTTGAGCATATGGACGGTGCCGAACAGATAGATGGTCGTATCGTCATCCCTGACCACCCAGAGCGCAGGATCGGCATCGTTCGCCGCCGGCTTTGCCGAACATCCGGCCAGCGCCAGCAACGCCAGCGCCACAGGCAGCAATCGCCGCATCCTATTGGACCCGCTCGACCCGGAGGCCACGGGCGGCCAGCAATTCGATCACCGATCCCTCTCCGACGAAATGCCCCGCGCCCGCCGCGAACAGGATCACGCCCGGCTTGGTCCGCAGCCGATCGATCAGGCTTTCCACCCAGGCATTGTTGCGCTGGACGAGCAGGGGGTCGGCCATCTCCGCGTTCGGATCGATGCTTTCGGGCATGATGATCAGCGGCGAATTCGCGCCGACATTGCCCTGTGCCCAGGCATGCGCGACGGCATCGAGCTGCTCATGCGAGCGCAGCGGCGAAAGCAACGCCGCCTCCAGCATCATCCGCTGCGCGCTTTCGGGCACGGCGTTGATACTGGTTACCACTGCCTTGCTGTCCTCGATCGCGTGAACCGGCCGGCCAAGACTGCGGAAATGCTTCTCCAGCCAGTCGTCCGCGCCCTGGCTGGGAATATCGCCTGCCAGCATGTCGCGGATCGTGCCGATGCTCATCGCCGCGATCCAGCTCGGCATCTTGTCGAGTTCGGTCACCATTTCGGCGGGCAGGATCGCCTGCACCTCGGCCAGCTTGGCGCGGGTGCGGTGCGAAACCCGGTCGATCAGGGGCGGCAAGGCTCCGCCTGCGGGCAGCCCCTCCAGAAACGTCACGTCGTCAGCCTCTTCGTCGATCGATTCGAGCAACAGGCTGTCCGCCCGCACGATCACTGCCTCCAGCCCCGGATTGCGCCAGCGGAACCCCGGCGGCAGGCTGTGGACCGTCCCGAAAAGGTAGATCGAGGTATCCGCGTCCGAAATCTTCCAGATTGCCGGGAGCGGCGCATAAGGCTGGGCCAGCGCGACGCGCGCCATCTCCTTCCTGGTCGCCGCGTCATATAAGGCATCGGCCTCGGGGCGCACCGGCTTGCCCGAAAGCGCGAGCCGCTCATCGGGCGAATAGGTCACATAGGGCAGAGCAGGGACGAGGCCCGGCACGTTCTGCGCCACGGCCGCGGTCGCGATCGCCAGCGCACCCGCCGCGAGCCCCCAGGCGATTCGTCCCATGTAGCGAGGGTGCGGGGGTGCTCTTCCACTGTCAACGCACATTGACCCTCTGGATAGCCTGCGCCAAAGCGACGGCGATATGTCCCAACCTCTCAGCTTCCAGCGCATGATCCTGAAGCTCCACGATTACTGGAGCGAACGCGGCTGCGTCATCCTGCAGCCCTATGACATGCGCATGGGCGCGGGCACCTTCCACCCGGCGACCACGCTGCGCGCGCTCGGCCCCGAGCCGTGGAACGCTGCCTTCGTCCAGCCCTGCCGCCGTCCCACCGATGGCCGCTATGGCGAGAACCCGAACCGGCTCCAGCATTATTACCAATATCAGGTGATCCTGAAGCCCAGCCCGCCAGACTTGCAGGAACTGTATCTCGGCAGCCTCGCCGCGATCGGCGTGGATTTCACCAGGCACGATATCCGCTTCGTCGAGGACGATTGGGAATCGCCCACGCTCGGCGCTTGGGGCCTTGGCTGGGAAGTCTGGTGCGACGGCATGGAAGTCACCCAATTCACCTATTTCCAGCAAATGGGCGGCTTCGATTGTAAGCCCGTCGCGGGCGAACTCACGTACGGGCTCGAGCGGCTGGCGATGTACATCCAGAATGTCGACAGCGTGTACGATCTCGCCTTCAACGATAGCGGCGTTTCGTACGGCGACGTGTTTCTCGAAAACGAGAAGCAGATGTCGAAGTATAATTTCGAAGTCGCCGATACCGAGACGTTGTTCGAAGGCTTCCGCAAGGCGATGGCCGAATGCGAGAATTGCCTCGCCAACCAGGTGCCGCTCGCTGCCTATGAGCAGGCGATCGAAGCCAGCCACTTGTTCAACCTGCTGCAAGCCCGCGGCGTCATCTCGGTCGCCGAGCGCCAGGCCTATATCGGCCGCGTCCGCGATCTGGCGAAGGGATCGTGCGAGGCATGGATCGCGCACATGACGCCCGAATGGGAAGCGAAGTTTCCGGAGTGGACGATATGATGTTCACGCAACGCCGCGGCGACGCGACGAAGAAGGGAGTTTTCGCGCGGAGGCGCGGAGGCGCGGAGATAGCGCCCCGCCGCGCCAGCGGCTCTCAAATCCAGTCGGGTGCCAGCTATCCAGCAGTTTATGGGGCGGCTGACGCCGCCAAACCGCAAACCTCCCCCGCGTCTCGGCGCCTCCGCGCGAACCCACCTTCTTCTTCCCGTCGCGTCGCCGCGTCGTTGCGTGAACAAATCAAATGACCGAAGACTTCCTTCTCGAACTGCGCTGCGAGGAAATCCCCGCGCGGATGCAGGAAAAGGCGCGCGCCGATCTCGCGTCGCTGTTCGAAGCCCGGCTCAAGGCGCTCAACCTCCCGTTCGAACGCATCGAGAGCTTCGCCACCCCGCGCCGCCTCGCGCTGATCGTGCGCGGCGTCGCCGAGCAGACCAGTGCGATGAGCGAGGAGCGCAAAGGCCCTCGCGCCGACGCCCCCGCACAGGCAATCGAAGGCTTTCTCCGCTCGACCGGGCTTACCCGCGATCAGCTCGTTACGCGCGACATGGGCAAGGCCGGCGAAGTGCTGTTCGCCGTGATCGACCGCCCCGGCGTGGTCGCCGGATCGGTGCTCGCCAGTGCGACCAGCCACGTCATCCATAATTTCCCCTGGCCCAAATCGATGCGCTGGGGCGACGCCTCCGCCTCGACCGAGAGCCTGCGCTGGGTCCGCCCGCTACAGGGCATCGTCGCGTTGCTCGGCGACAAATTGGTGCCGATCGAAACCGCGGGCCTCAAGAGCAGCTCGCGCACCGTTGGCCACCGTTTCCACCATCCGGGCGTCATCACCATCGGCAGCGCGGGCGATTATGCCGAGAAGCTGCGCGCCTGCCACGTCATCATCGACGGTGCCGAACGCCGCGCGATCATCGCCGTCGGCGCCAAGATGGCAGCGACCAAGGCCGGGCTTGTGCTGGTCGAGGACGAAGGGCTGCTGTTTGAAAATGCTGGGCTCACCGAATGGCCCGTGCCGCTGCTCGGTCGCTTCGATCCGGAGTTCCTGAGCGTACCGCCCGAAGTCATCCAGCTGACGGCGCGCGTGAACCAGAAATATTTCGTGTGCCGCGATGCCAATGGCGCGCTGGCCAACGCTTTCGTCTGCACCGCGAATATCGATGCCGCCGATGGCGGCGCGAAGATCGTCGAAGGCAATCAGAAGGTCCTCGCCGCGCGGCTCAGCGATGCGCGCTTCTTCTACGATACCGATTTGAAGACCCGGCTGGAGGACCTTCAGCCCAAGCTCGAAAAGATCGTCTTCCACGAGAAATTGGGCACCGTCGCCGACAAGGTCGATCGCGTGGCGAAGCTAGCCCGCTGGCTTGTGGAAGAGGGCATCGTCAAAGCGGATCCCGACATGGCCGAACGCGCAGCGCGTCTCGCCAAGGCCGATCTCGTCACCGGCATGGTCGGTGAATTCCCCGAGCTACAGGGCCTGATGGGCGGCTATTATGCCGCCGCGCAGGGCGAGCCGAAGGAAGTCGCCGAGGCCATTCGCGACCATTACAAGCCGGTCGGGCAGGGCGATGACGTGCCGACCGCACCGGTTACGGTGGCGGTGTCGCTGGCGGATAAGCTGGATACGCTGGCAAGCTTCTTCTTCAGCGATATGCGCCCAACGGGTTCCAAAGATCCATTCGCTCTACGCAGGGCGGCCATTTCAATGATCGAGTTGATTGTCCGCAACGACATACGTACTCGGTTGAACCTACCGGTTGGCCTTCAAATGGCTCGCGTTGCCGGTAAGGTAGCGGGCTTGGAATGGGCGCGTAAGTTCGACGCTCTCGTCAAGGCTCGCGCCGAAGGTGGTGATCCGATGCGCGCGGCCGAACTCGAAAAGACGCGTAAGGAGTTTCTCGACCGGGCAAATTCGCCCGAAGAGCGGGAGCGATTCGCTAAGTTGGCTGATGTTGGGCAGGCGCATCTCCTCGACTTCTTCGCCGACCGTCTCAAGGTACAGCAAAAGGAAGCCGGCGTCCGTCACGACCTTATCGACGCGGTGTTCGCGCTCGGTGGCGAGGACGATCTCGTCCGCTTGCTCGCCCGCGTCCATGCGCTGCAAAGCTTCGTCACCACCGAAGACGGCAAGAACCTGCTCGCTGGCTACAAGCGCGCCGCCAATATCCTCAAAAAGGAAGGCTGGACCTCGGCGGAGCAAAAACCGCTGTCCTACACGCCCGAAACCGAGGAAGCTGCGCTGATCCAGGCGCTCGACACCGCCGCGCCGCTGGCCGATGCGGCGATCGAGCGTGAGGATTTCGAAGGGGCGATGGCAGCGCTGGCAACGCTCCGCGCGCCGATCGATGCGTTCTTTGAAAAGGTGATGGTCAACGAACCCGGCAAGCGCGAGGACCGCCTGGCGCTCCTCGCCCGCATGCGCGACGCGGTGCTCAAAGTGGCGGACTTCTCGAAGATCGACGGCTGAGTGCGCCCTTGGGCAGTGCGAACATTAGGGAACATTCGCGGCGTGCCTTGCTCGGGCAAAACCAAAACTTGTGCCTGACAACGCAGTCTGAGCTTCCGGTTTGTTCGCACCTGCGGTAGGCGCGTCGCAGTGACAAGGGGCTGAGATGACGCAATATGTTTACCGCTTCGGCGGTGGTGTTTCGGGCGGCGGTCAGGGCGATAAGAATTTGCTCGGCGGCAAAGGCGCGAATCTCGATGGGATGGCGGCGATTGGCCTGCCCGTGCCCCCCGGTTTCACGATCTCGACTCCGGTCTGCGCGCTTTATTACGACAATGGCGAGAGCTTCCCGGACAGCCTGAAGGCGGAAGTCGCCACGGGCGTGACGCATATCGAAGGCGTGACCGGCAAGAAGTTCGGCGATGCCGCCGATCCGCTGCTCGTCTCGGTCCGCTCGGGCGCTCGCGTCTCGATGCCGGGCATGATGGATACCGTCCTCAATCTCGGCCTCAACGATCAGACGGTCGTCGGCCTGTGCGATGCCAGCGGCGATGCCCGCTTCGCATGGGACAGCTATCGTCGCTTCATCCAGATGTATTCGGATGTGGTGCTTGAGCTCGATCATGGCCGCTTCGAGGAAGCGCTCGAGATCGCCAAGGAAGATCGCGGCTATCATCTCGATACCGATCTCACTGCCGATGACTGGCAGGCGCTGGTCACCGAATATAAGTCGATCGTCGAGGAATTGTGGGGCAAGCCGTTCCCGCAGGACGTGCACGATCAGCTCTGGGGCGCAATCGGCGCCGTGTTCGGCTCCTGGCAGTCCGAGCGCGCCAAGGTCTATCGCCGCCTCAACGACATTCCCGGCGACTGGGGCACTGCCGTCAACGTGCAGGCGATGGTCTTCGGCAATATGGGCGATACCTCGGCAACGGGCGTGGCGTTCACGCGCGATCCGGCCAAGGGCGACAATGCCTATTATGGCGAGTTCCTGATCAACGCGCAGGGCGAAGACGTGGTCGCGGGCATCCGCACGCCGCAATATCTCACCAAGGCCGCGCGTGAGACTGCCGGCGCCAAGCCGCTGTCGATGGAAGAAGCGATGCCTGCGGCTTATGCCGAGCTGGCCGCCGTGTTCGACCAGCTCGAACGCCATTACCGCGACATGCAGGATATCGAGTTCACCGTGGAACGCGGCAAGCTCTGGATGCTTCAGACTCGCAGCGGCAAGCGCACCGCGAAGGCTGCGCTCAAGATCGCAGTCGATATGGCAAGCGAAGGGCTGATCACGCAGGAGGAAGCCATCCTCCGCGTCGATCCGCAGGCGCTCGATCAGTTGCTGCACCCAACGCTCGATCCCAAGGCACCCCGCGACGTGCTGACCAAGGGGCTTCCGGCATCGCCGGGTGCGGCATCGGGCATCGTCGTGTTCGATAGCGACACTGCCGAGAAGCGCTCGGGCGAAGGCGTCATCCTCGTTCGCGTCGAGACTTCGCCGGAGGATATTCACGGCATGCACGCGGCCAAGGGCATCCTGACCGCACGTGGCGGCATGACCAGCCACGCCGCCGTGGTGGCGCGCGGCATGGGTCGTCCCTGCGTCTCGGGCGCGGGCACGCTCTCGATCAACGCGCACAACAAGGTGTTCAGCGTCGGTGGCCGCGATGTCCGCGAAGGCGACATCATCACCATCGACGGCTCGACCGGCGAAGTGATGCTCGGCGAAGTGCCGACCGTGCAGCCCGAACTGTCGGGCGATTTCGGCACGCTGATGGTCTGGGCCGACGCCAAGCGCCGCCTCAAGGTGCGCACCAACGCCGAGACGCCCACCGATTGCCGCACTGCGCGTGAGTTTGGCGCGGAAGGCATCGGCCTGTGCCGCACCGAGCATATGTTCTTCGATTCGGCGCGCATCACTGCGGTTCGCCAGATGATCCTCGCCGAAGATGAAGCGGGCCGTCGCGTCGCGCTCGCCAAGCTGCTGCCCGAACAGCGCAGCGATTTCATCGAGATCTTCGAAGTGATGGTCGGGCTGCCCTGCACCATTCGTTTGCTCGATCCGCCGCTGCACGAATTCCTGCCGCATGAGGAAGCCGAGTTCGCCGAAGTCGCGGCTGCGGCGAATGTCGATGTCGAGGTGCTCAAGCGCCGCGCCGCCGAACTGCACGAGTTTAACCCGATGCTCGGCCATCGCGGCTGCCGCCTGGGCGTGACCTATCCCGAAATCTACGAGATGCAGGCCCGCGCGATCTTCGAGGCTGCCTGCGAAGTCGCCGAGAAATCGGGCGCAGCGCCGATCCCCGAAGTGATGATCCCGCTGGTCGCCACTGCCCGGGAACTCGAGCTGATGAAGGCCGTGGTCGATAAGGCCGCCAAGGCTGTGTTCGCCGAGAAGGGCCGCGAGATCGAATATCTCGTGGGCACGATGATCGAGCTTCCCCGCGCCGCCTTGCGCGCAGGCGACATCGCCGAAGTCGGTGCGTTCTTCAGCTTCGGCACCAACGATCTGACCCAGACGACGCTCGGCGTGAGCCGTGACGATGCCGCGCGCTTCCTCACGACCTATGTCGAAAAGGGCATCTACGCCCGCGACCCGTTCGTCTCGATCGACGTGGAGGGTGTGGGCGAACTGATCAGCCTCGCCGCCGAACGCGGTCGTGCGACCCGTCCGGACATCAAGCTCGGCATCTGTGGCGAGCATGGTGGCGATCCGGCCTCGATCGACTTCTGCGAGCAAACCGGCTTGGATTACGTCTCGGCTTCGCCTTATCGTGTGCCGATCGCGCGGCTGGCGGCGGCACAGGCTGCGCTCCGGCGCGGATGAAGGGATATTGGATGGCGGGCGTTGCCGCGCTGAGTGCCAGTCAGGCCTTTGCGCAGACCAGTGATGTAGCGGCGCTCAACGCGGCGCTGTTCGCCAATCCAAGTGCGACGGCGGTCCTCCAGATGTGGTGTGACCGCCACCGCCCCGGCCTCAAGGTCCGCGCCGTGGTGGTCCGCCGCGAGGCGGTGGTGGCGGGCAGCCATGCCGCTCTGCTCGGCGTCAGCGAAAGCGCAGAAGTCGCCTATCGCCGCGTCCAGCTGACCTGTGCCGAGGAAGTCCTGTCCGAAGCCGATAACTGGTACGTTCCCGCACGGCTTACCCCCGAGATGAACACCGCGCTGACCGGCGAGACCCCGTTCGGCGTCGCCGTGCGCCCGCTCGCGCCCACCCGCCGCAATCTCTCGTCCGAGCAGGAATGGGCAAAGCAGGGGCCGAACGAGATCCTGCGCCACCACGCTGTGCTAACCGCTGGCGGTGCCCCGATCTCCGAAGTTGTCGAAACCTATCAGCGGGCAATGCTGGCGAACTAGCTGAAACGCTTGCTGTGCTCGTCCTCATTGCCGGCACCGAGCAACGCCGCCTGCTCGCGCCAGCCTTCGTTGCCGATCGTGCCGGTTGCCAGCCCCAGCCGCTGTTCGAGTGCCGATTCGTCCTCGGCAGTCATCTTCTCGATCTCGCGATAGGTCTTGATGCCCAGCTCGTTGAGGCGCTTTTCGCGGGGCTCGTCGATGCCGCGGATGCGCACCAGATTGTCGCGACCCCAGCCGAACCAGCCGCGCCAGCCGGTGCCCGGCTCGGCAGCCGCGGCGGCGACCGCAGGTGCCCTCGCCAGCGATTCCAGCTCGCGGATCCGCTTGGTCTTGGCGCGGATATCCGCTTCGGCCTCATCGCGGTAGCGGGCATGCTCGACCTCTACGTCATGGAAGCGGTCACGCCATTTGCCGCCGCCGGGCGCGGTGGCAAGGCCGAGGAACCAGCCCGCGAGCAGCGTCAGGCCCAGTCCGGCGAACTGGGTCAGCGTCTGATAAGGTAGGTCCATCGGGCGCTCGCCTTAATGGTGGTGCGCGTCTGCCGGGGCGTGATGATCCCCGTGTGCATCCTGTGCGGGCCCGGCATGCGCCGGTTCCGCATGTGCGACCTCAGCGTGAACAGGTTCGGCATGAACAGGTTCAGCGTGAACCGGTTCAACGTGGACCGGCTCGGCATGAACCGGCTCTGCGTGCGCAGCTTCTACATGCGCAGGCTCGGCGGGCGCCGGTTCGTCATGATGCGCATGTGCGGCATGGGTCGCGACCGCACCGGCTGCTGCTCCGGCAAGCGCTGCACCCGCCAGCGCAATGGTCGAATGTCCCTCTTCCTTATGGTCGTCATGGGTAGGAATAGGCGCGGGCGTAGGTGCCGCGGCAGGCGCAGGCGCCGCGGCCGGCGCTCCAGCGCGCAGCTTGGCGTTCTCTGCCTCCAGATCGCGGATGCGGCGGGCATTGTCGCGGAGGTCCGATTCGGCGCGGTCGCGATAGCCGGCGTTCTCGATCTCTTCGTCCTGAAAGCGCTCGCGCCACTTGCGCCCGCCAGAGGTGCTGGCGAGCCCCAGAAACCAGCCCGCGATCAGTGTGAGACCCAGCGCCGCGAATTGCGTAAGCGTCTGGAACGGCAAATCCTGCATCTGTCGTGCTCCCCCTATTTGGGCGGGAAGGTACAGCGCACTTGGCCGTGATGCTACCGTAATGATTAACGCGCGCGTTACGTCAGCAGTGCGTCGTTGATCGAGCAGGCTGCCGGCCCCAGAATCACGATGAACAACACCGGAAGAATGAAAAGGATCAACGGGATCGTCATGATCGCCGGCAGGCGCGCTGCCTTTTCCTCGGCGCGCATCATGCGCTCGTTGCGGAATTCGCCGGAAAGCACGCGGAGCGCTGAAGCCAGTGGGGTACCGTATTTTTCGGTTTGGATCATGGTGGTTACCACGCCGCGGACGGCATCCAGATCGATACGGTTCGCAAGATTTTCAAAGGCCTGGCGACGGTCGGTAAGGAAACCCAACTCGATCGCGGTGAGCGAGAATTCCTCGCCCAATTCTGGATAGGCCTTGCCCAGTTCCTTCGCGACGCGATGGAACGCCGCATCGACAGTGAGTCCCGCTTCGGCACAGATTACCAGCAGATCGAGCGCATCGGGGAGCCCCTTGCGGATCGCGTGGCTGCGCTTGGTGATCTTGTTCTTGAGATAGATGTCGGGCGCTTTGTAGCTCAGGATGAAGGTGACCGCGACGAGGCCATATGCCTTGATCGGGCTCCAGTCGGCGACCATTTGAGTGCCATAAACGGCATAGAGCATCGGCCCGCCGATCACGATCGGCAGCACCAGCCGGCCGAAGATCACGCCGACGGCCCATTCCTTGCGGCGGATGCCGGCCTGGGCGAGCTTCAGCTGCGCCATCTTGACCTGACTTTCCTGCAACACTTTCATGTTGGAAAGCAGCGCACGGATGCGATCGGTCGCCTCCGTCTTTTGCACGAGCTTGGCGCGGCGCTTTGAAGTCGATGCCGTGATGCCCGCCTTCAATTGCTCGCGGCGCTCCTGCAGCGCCTTGACGCGGCCGCGCATCGGATCGCGCACCGTGGTCGCGGTATAGATTGCGAAGAACACCGCCCCCGCGGCGACGGCCGCGAGCAGGGTCGCAACCCACAAAACGTCGATGCCAAGCACCGTAGGACCAGAGGCAGGATTCATAGCATCAGATCTCGAAATTGACCATCTTGGCCATGATCCAGGCGCCCAGCGCCATCCAGATCAGACCGCCGGCGCCAGTGATCATCAGGCGCTCGTCCTGAAAGAAGTTCATCATGTACTTATTGTTGATGAACCAGACCATGCCGAACACGATGAAGGGCAGAGCGCCGACGATCAGCGCCGAAGCCTTGGATTCAGACGACATCGCCTTGATCTTGAGCTTCATCTGACTGCGCTTGCGCAGCACATCCGCCAGGTTGGCGAGCGTCTCGGCGAGATTGCCGCCGGTCTCGCGCTGAATCGCGATGGTGATCGTGAAGAACTGGAATTCGGGAGTGCCGAGGCGGTCTGCCGTGTCCTGTAGCGCCGCATCGAGCGTGCGGCCGATCTTCATCTTGTCAGATACCGAGCGGAATTCCTCGCCGACCGGGCCGTCAAGCTCGGCGCCAACCACGCCCATGGTCTCGGTGATCGGCAGGCCGGAACGCAGGCCGCGCACGAGCAATTCGATCGCATCGGGGAATTTGGCGGTGAACTTGGCGATACGGCGCGCGATGAAGAAGCTTACAAGCTTGTGCGGCAGCCCCATGCCGATGAACAGCCCGACTGCGAGCGAGAGCCAGATCGGCGCACCTTGAACCAGCAATCCCCCGCCGACCACGGCAAACAATCCGCCGGTCACCATCATATATTGGCTGAGCGTCCAGCCCTTGCCGGTCATGTTCAGCCGCTTTTGCAGCTGCGCGGGATTGGGCATGAAGCGCGCGATGTTGATATCGGCCTTGCTGGCACCGCGGGTTACGCGGCGCAGCTGGGTTTCCATCGCATTGGCACCGCTGGCGCTGACGACGTTGCGATCCTTGATGCCGGAAAGGCGGCGTGACCCGGCGCGCTCCGCCGAAGGGCCGGAGAAAGCGAGCAGCATCATGACGAGCACCGCCATGGCGCCGCCGCCGATCATCAATACGGGCATCAATTCCATGCCGCGCGTGCCTCCAAAACCATCACTATGCCGCGCACCTTAGATGCGAAGTGGTTACTTCTTTGCCTTCGGGCCGAGCTTGAGCATGAACTTGCCCATCAGCGAATCGCCCTTGCCCTTCGAGCCCTTGGCCGGCTTGTCATCGCGCTCGCCCGAATCGGTGATCGTGGTGATGCGATCGGCCAGATCGTTCAGCGGCGTGAAGCTCTTGTTGCCCTTGGCGACTTCGGCCAGCGGCTTGCCGAGCTTGGCGGCCTGGCTGGCCAGCTTTTGCTCGAACGGGATCATGATATCGATCTTGCGCTCGATCGATCCTTCAAAGTCCTTGCGGCTGATCTCGAGCATCGCCTGCGGCTGCACGCGATTGGCGGCGACGATCACCTGCGTCTGCGGCGCGTTCGATTTGAACCAGCTCAGGATGCGGATGGCGTCACGCGCCGAAGCCAGAGTCAGCTCGGTGACGAGCACCGCGACCTGGACGTCGGTGATCAGATGCGGATGATTGACCAGCATGCCGCGCGGCAGATCGATCACGGTCGATTCGAATGCACCGCGGATTTCTTCCTGCAGCTGATAGAATGCCGCGCCATCGGTCATTACCGGCGAATGGATCGGTGCCTCGGCGGATAGCACCGAGAGGCGGTCCGATGCCTTGACCATCGCGCGCTCGATGAAGAGCCCGTCGATGCGGCTGGGATTCTCGATGGCGTCGGTCAGGCCACGGCCGGGTTCAAGGTCGAGCGCCAGCGCGCCGGTGCCGAAATGCACATCGAGATCGAGCAAAGCCGTCGAGCGGCCATGCTTCTCGCTGAGCAGCCAGGCGAGCGACGTTGCAATCGTCGAAGCGCCGCAGCCGCCGCGCGTGCCGATTACCGCCACCGCGCAATGCGGGCGGTCACTGGTCGTTTCGGCAAGCTTGGGCGCGTTGAGCGCGTGTTGCGCCTGCGCGAACGTGTCGCGCAGGGCATCGGGATTGAGCGGCTTGAGCAGATAATCGTGGATGCCGCTCGCGACGAGGTCGCGGTACAGGCGCACGTCGTTGACCTGCCCAGTAGCGATCACGACGGTGCCCGGCTCGCATACTTCGGCGAGCGCGTTGATGTCGTTGAGCGGATCGCCCGATTCGGAAAGATCGACGAACAGGATTTGCGGACTAGCCGAGACCGACAAGGTCTGGACTGCGTTGCGCAGGCCGCCCTTGTTGACCTTCTCGGGCGACCAGCCGAGTTCGACAGCGACCGGGCGGAGAGCCTCCGCCGTTGCCTCGTCGCAGACAAATGCCGTGAAAGGCTCGCGATGCGCAGTTCGCGCGGGATTGAAGGGTGCGTTCACTTGTCGCCGCCCTTGCTGCTCTCAGACTTCAGGGTCGTGCCCCCAGCGCCGCTGGGGGTCGCGTCGCGCAGTGCCTTGACTGCGCGGGTACCCGTTGCGGGATCGCTGGTTGGCGCGCCGGGCGCACCGCGCACGAGATCGCCGGGATTGGCGACCATCACCGCCAGATTGGCGTTGAGGGCGCAGCCATAATTGGAAGTCGTGCTCGCCGAGAAATCGGGCTGGTATTCGCGCGTATGATCGGGACAACCGGGGATGCCTGCGGTCATCCGCGTGATGACCACGCGAACCGTGCCGGGGGCGATCTGGCCGACCGTTACCGGGGCCTTGGCATCCAGCAGCAGCCCGTAGCGATTGGCTTGTGCGGCGACTTCGTCGCGCGCGGTCGAGCCATCGGCGCCGTCGTCGAGCGAGACATGGTCGCCATAGCGCAGCCGCATCGAATCCATCCACCCGGCAAGGCGGGCGCTTTCGCCGGGCGCGAGGCCATAGCCCTGCGTTTGCAGATCGAAGACATAGTCGTTGCGCTGGACGACCGGCTGGTGAACCGATTCGACCCCGCCATTATAGCTACCGCAAGCGCTGAGCAGCAGCGCGGGCGCGAGAAGCAGGGGCATGATGCGCGCGGACATTTCGAATCTCCTCGGGAGCAATTTTTTAGAAACCGAAGCCGGGGGCAGGGGCTGCCGAACCGGTCTTCTTGCTGGGCTTGGACTTCTTGGGCGGCTGGGCCTTTTCGCTGCGCTCCTGCCGCTGTTGCATCGGGGCAGGCGCGAGCGGAGCCGGCGCCATCGCACCGACCGAGGGCGCGCCGCTCGGGGCTGCCATGCTCGGCTTGGGCCGGTCGTTCGGCGTGCTGCTGCTCAGCTGGCCGCCAAGGATGCGCTGGAAGTCGTCCGGTGCCTTATAGCCGTCGGTCGGCAGGCGGATCTCGTTCGCGTTGACCGGCTTCACCAGATACGGAGTGATCACGATCACCAGCTCGGTCTCGTTGCGCTGGAAGCTGTTCGAGCGGAAGAGCGCGCCGAGGATCGGCACGTCGCCCAGGCCCGGTGCCTTGTCGATGACGTTGTTGTGAGTGTTCTGGAGCAGTCCGGCGATCATCATGCTCTCGCCTGAACCCAGCTCGATCGTGGTTTCGGCGCGGCGCGTTGTGAGGGCGGGGACGACCGTGCCGTTGGGCATGGTCACTGCGCCTGCCGCGGAAAGCGAGGAGACTTCTGGCTTCACGCGCAGCGAGATGCGCCCGTCCGAAAGCACGGTCGGTGTATAGGCCAGGCTGACGCCATATTGCTTATACTCGACCGATACGGTGCCGAGGCCCTGGCTGATCAGCAGCGGAATTTCGCCGCCGGCGAGGAACGTGCCGGTCTCGCCCGAAAGCGCGGTGAGGTTTGGATTGGCGAGCGTCGTCACCTGGCCGATGCGCTCGCCCAGATCGATTGCGCCCAGGATGTCGAGGCCGAGCAGCTTGCCGGCTAGGCCGAGCGTGGTGTTCGCCGTGCCCTTGGTAAAGGTCGATGTGGTGCCCGTGCCCGGATAGACGAAGTCGCCACGGCGCGGATCGAAGGGCAGGCTGACCGTGCCCGCCGGGAAGCCGAACTTCGCCGATGCGTCGAGCACCGGCAGGTTCGAAATGTCGGGCGTGCCGATCGTTCCGGGCACGCGGTTGCCCGACGAAACCCCGAAATTGAAGCCGCTGGTCTGGTCGCGGGTCAGCATGTTGACGCCGACATCCTTGACGAAGCTGCGGCTCACTTCGGCGAAGCGCACTTGCAAATTCACCTGGAGCGGCGTCGCCGTCTTGAGGCGGCTGATGATCTGGGTGTCCTTGCCGACGAACGCGCCGACGAGGCGCTCGGCCTCGGCTGCGTCTGCGGGAGCACCGACCGTGCCGGTGAGCAGGATCAGGCCGTTCATCGGCGTCGCGACGATCTGCGCATCGGGCATCGCCAGACGCAGCATCGAATCGATCGAATCGATATTGTTGCCGACGCGGACAGTGGCTGCGTAAACGACGCGGCCGGTCTTGGTCGTGGCGTGCACGCTGGTCTCGCCCGGCGTCTTGGCGAACACATAGATCTGGGTCGGCGAGCGGACCTGCACGTCGGCGATGCTGTCGCTCGCGACGAAGACGTTGCTGATCGGCGCATCGAGCGTGATCAGACGGCCACGGCCGGTGTTGAGCTGGAGCAGACTAAGGCCCGCGCCGCCCGGCATGGTCTGCGCGGCGGCTGGCATCGCGAAGACCGCGCTGCCAGCGGCGGCGAGGATCGCAAGCGGCAGCGCCAATGGCTTTGCCAGGATACGCATCTCAGTTCTTCCCCCCAAGCGGAACCACCGTGACGGTGTTGCCGCGAGTAATTGTGACCACAGGCCCCGTCTGGATCGGTGCGGCACCGCCCGGGAATGCCGGGCTCCCCGCCATGGCCGGAGGCTGGACCGAGCCGTTGCCGCCGTCCTTGGCCTTGCCGGGCACCGAGCTGCGCTGGAAGCGCGAGACATCGGCGCCGGTTGCGAAGGTTGGGCTGCCCTCTTGCGGGCGCGCCGCAGCGTTGGCGAGCATTGCCTTTTCGGCCTTGGCGTCGGCGCCTTCCGGCACCTTGACTTCACCGCGGGCGATCGCGTCTTCGAGTTCGCCCTGATTGTCGGCGATCGAGCGCAGGGACAGCGAGAGGCTGCCGACGGTCTGCGCGACGGCGATCTTCTCGGCGATCTTGGGCGTAGCCTCGAGCGTGACGGTCGAATAATTGGTGACGATGGTATTGCCTTTGTCGTCGGTGTTCTTGTCGGTGCGCTGATCGGTTGCGAGGACGCGCAGGTTGCGCAGGATCGTTTCAGACGCCTTCAGGGGCGGGCCATCGCCGCCGCCCGAGACCGACTGGGTCAGGACCAGATCGATACGGTCGCCCGGGAAAACGAAGCCAGCAACGGCGCTCTGCGATGAAACAGGAACGGTAACGGCACGCATGCCGGGTCCGAGTGCAGCGGCGAGGAAGCCACGGTCGCCTGGCTTTACCAATGCGCCCTGCGTGATCGGCTGGCCGGCGGGAATCGCGTAGCGAACCACGGTGCCCTGCATCTGCGAGGGGTCGCCCTGGCCCTTCAGGTAATATGCGCCTTCGACGAGGTCCTTCGGCCAGGGGACGTATTTCACCGAGTCGACACCGATGATCGTCCCTACCGGTAGCTCGCGCGTCGCGACCATTACTTCGGTGGTGTTTTCGGGGGCCATCCCGTTGACTGGCACGGCTCCGGCCATCGGCGTCGGAGCACCCATGACGATGTTCCGCGCCATGAACGCGGTGATGCCGGCGATTACCAGCGCTCCGAAGAGCAGGATCAGCTTGCGTGCGTCCATTTCGCGTCAGGCCTTCTCAAAATCACGCCGCTTGTGGTTTCGGCGACGTTAAGCTTTTCACTGGAATTGGTTAAAAATCGGTTCGCGTAGTACAATCAGCGTCGCGATCGCGATCGCCACGCCATATGGAATCTCCAGCGGCATGCCGCTTCGGCGGCGCAGACGCTTCTCCGCCATCATCAAAAGCGTGAGCCCGCCGCCGATCAGCGACATCAGGATCAGCATCCAGATCAGCGGCTGCACCGGCAGCCAGAGCGCCAGCGCGCCGATCAGCTTGACGTCGCCGCCGCCCATCTGACCCAAAGCGAAGACTCCCGCGAAAAATGCGAAGACGAGGAGTGCAACACCGATCTGAAGGCCCATATCCGGCCACAGGCTCAATCCGTTTGCCCACCACCAGGGGAGCGCGAGCAGCGCTATTGCTGCGTTTTTCCAATGGGCGATCTCGCGTTTGCGCGCGTCCTCAACGCCTGCCAGCACCAGCAGGACGCCCAGAACTACGACCAGAAAAGGCGCAAACAATTCCCCCATGTGGGCAAATGCCTAGACGGGATGGCTTATCAAAACGTAACCAACGGCCATGAGCGGAGAAAATTCAGTGCGGCGTTCGATTCCCGATGGCGCCAAGATCCATGTCTGGGACGCTCCGACAGGGGGCCAACTACGCGCCTTTGCATGGCCCGCCGCCACGGCCACGCCGCGCGGCAGCATCCTGTTTCAGGGCGGCCGGGGCGATATTTTCGAGAAGTATCTCGAGACGATGGCGCATTGGCACGCGCAGGGCTGGACCGTCACCTCGTTCGATTGGCGCGGGCAGGGTGGCTCGGGCCGGCTGACCGAAGCCGGCAATTGCGGGCATATCGAGGATTTCGCGGACTATATTGCCGATTTCAGAGCCTTTTATGCCGAATGGCAGGCGAGCACGCCGGGCCCGCATGTCGTGATGGGGCATTCAATGGGCGGGCATCTGGTGCTGCGCGCGCTGGTGGAAGGCGCAATCGTGCCCGATGCGGCGGTGTTGATCGCGCCGATGCTGGGCTTCAAGAGCGCTTTGCCCTTTGCGGAGCGTTTCGCTCGGCTGCTCGGCAATGCCGGTGATTCTTCGCGCCCCGCGTGGAAGACCAACGAGAAGCCCTACACCACCGACACGCGCTCATCGCTGCTGACGCATGACGCGGGTCGCTATGACGATGAAATCTTCTGGCAGACCCAGAAGCCCGAGATCGTCACCGGGCCGCCGAGCTGGCGCTGGGTGATCGAAGCGTTCCGATCGATGCGCGAATTGCGGGAAAGCCCGCGATTGAAGAAGATGGCCGTGCCGGTGCTGATGCTCGTCGCCAAGGCAGACGGGCTTGTCGATGCAAAGGCCGCGCTCAAGATCGGCGCGAAGCTCCGCGATGCCCGTATCGTCAGCTTCGGCGATGAAAGCGCGCATGAGATCCTCCGCGAAGCCGATCCGGTGCGCAACCGCGCGATCGGCGAGATCGACCTCTTTCTGGCGGCGAGGGCGCAGCAGCGTTGAAATATGATGTAGTGATTGTCGGCGGCGGAATCGCCGGGGCGAGCCTTGCCGCGGAAATCGCACCGCATGTTCGCGTGCTGGTGCTCGAAGGCGAAGAAAGGCCAGGCTATCACAGCACCGGGCGTTCGGCGGCCTTCTGGTCTGAAACCTATGGCGGCCCCGATATCCAGCCGCTGACCACTGCATCGGGCGCGCTGCTCGCGGCGGGTGGCTATCTCGATCCGATGGGTTCGCTCCATATCGCGCGCGCCGACGAAGCTGCCGAGGTTGCGGCGTTCGTCGCCGGGTTCGACGGCAGCGGCGTGCCGCTCAACGCAGTCGATCCGCATACGATTATTCCCGGCCTCGCTCCCGAATGGACGCTCGGCCTGTTGGAGCCGAGCTGCCAATATATCGATGTCGGCCGCCTTCATGACGATTACCTCAAGGCTGTGAAGCGCGCGGGCGGTGAAGTGATTCTGTCCGCCGCGCTCGAAACTGCGGTGCATGACGGGCATTGGACGCTCGGGACGCGGGCAGGGGCCTTTGAGGCCGATATCCTCGTCAATGCCGCGGGCGCCTGGGCGGACAAGGTTGCTCTCCTATGCGGCGTAGAGCCGCTCGGCATTCAGCCCTATCGCCGCACGATCATGCAGCTCAAGACCGATCCCGCGCCGCCCGAGGGAAGCCCGCACGTCGCGCATATCGGTGGCAGCTTTTACTGGAAGCCCGAAGCGGGCGGGCGACTCTGGCTCAGCCCGCACGACGAGATCGACAGCGAGCCGTGCGACTCCCAACCCGAGGATATCGACATCGCCATTGCGATCGATCGTTTTGAGCATGTCGTCGATTGGAAGATCGAGAAGCTCGAGCATAAATGGGCCGGGCTGCGCAGCTTCGCGCCCGATCGGCTGCCCGTTTATGGTTTCGATCCGGCGGTCCCCAGCTTCTTCTGGTGCGCGGGCCAAGGGGGCTTCGGAATCCAGACTGCTCCCGCCGCCGCCAAGCTGGCTGCTGCGGTTCTGCTCGGCCATCCGCTCGATCCAGTCGTCGCGGCTATCGATCCTGCGCGCTATTCGCCCGCTCGTTTCGGGCACTAATCCGCCAGTTCCGTCGGCCCATCGGCTCAGCTGAACGGTTCATCCCATAGACAGGTTGCTGGGGTGTACGCGGTGGAATCGCTCTGCTTAGTGCAGTGCAACACCTAATCATCTGACCCGGGGGGTCCATGAATTTCCGAGCATTTGCAGCGCTGTTTGCGCTGGTGGCATCGTGCGTCCTAATGACGGCGACGACCGCCGAGGCTTCCGCCTCGAAGAGCCGTTTCTGGCAGTGCGCAGTTTTCGCTCGCGAAGTCTCGTCGGTGAAGATCCATGGCAATGCCTGGACCTGGTGGGGCCAAGCAGCCGGCAAATATGAGCGCGGCAACGCACCCGAAGCTGGTGCCGTGATGTCCTTCAAGAAAACCGCCCGTAACCCCTATGGCCATGTCGCCATGGTCTCGAGCGTCGTCAGCGACCGCGAAGTGCTGCTTACCCACGCAAACTGGTCGCGCCCCGGCGGCATCGAGCGCAACGTTCGCGCAGTCGATGTTTCGGCAGCGGGTGACTGGAGCGCGGTGCAGGTCTGGTTCGCTCCCAATGGCGGCCTTGGCACCACGATCTATCCGGTCAACGGCTTCATCTATGGCGGCGATACCAGCGAAGACGATCTTCCCGCCCAGCCTTCGCTGGAGCTCGACCTCAGCGATCTGGTGATGGAAACCGCGGTCAACTGATCGCTGGATACCGGCAAAGCAAAGCGGCCCGCTCCGGCATGGAGCGGGCCGCTTTGCTTTGTGCGCCTCAGATCGGTTTGAACGTCATCGCCACGCCGTTCATGCAATAGCGCTTGCCGGTCGGCTTGGGGCCATCGTCGAATACGTGACCCAAATGCCCGCCGCAGCGGCGGCACTCAACTTCGGTGCGCGACATGCCGAGCGAACGATCGGTCTTCGTGATTACGGCATTGGGCGCGGGCGCATAAAAGCTCGGCCAGCCCGTGCCGCTGTCGAACTTGGTCTTCGAATTGAACAGCGGGAGCGCGCAGCCGGCGCAAAAGAAGGTGCCCCGGCGATGCTCCTTGTTGAGCGGGCTGCTATAGGGCTGCTCGGTGCCTTCACGCCGCAACACATTATAGGCGGTGGGGGAGAGCTTCTTCTTCCATTCGGCATCGCTGAGCGTGATTTCAAAGCGCTGCTGCGCTGCTTCGGCAGGTTCGCTCACTCCCAGGCGCCACAGCACCACAGTGGAAACTGCGCCCATCCCAGCGACGGTAAGAAAAGTGCGGCGACTATAGTTCATTTTCCCCATGTGGGGGTAACGCGCGACAGGCTCAATAGGTCACATAAAGTCGATAACTTGCATCCTGCGCGCAGAAAGGCATTGTTGGTGCAGGGGGAATGCATCGATGGAATATAAGATATCTATCGCATCCAAGGAGATCGACGCTCGCTCGTCGCAATTCTCCTGCGAGCTGACCATCGCCAATACTGGTGCCGAACCCTTTGAGATTGTCGAGACGACGCCGCGCCTGCCCCGGGGAGTCACGCTCAATGACGCGATCGACGCGTCCAAGATGGAGCTCAGCCGGCGCTACGACGCGCTTTGCGAGAAGTTCGAGAACATGGTCGGCAATTTTCTCGTCGCCGCCTCGGAGAAGCATGCGCTCAACCAGTTCCAGATGATGCAGCGAGTGATGAAGGAATTCATCAGCGTGCGCGGCATCCTCAGCTTCTACAAAGACATCCTGCTGCTCCGCACGCCTCAGGCGCTCGTTGCAGCGCGGACCAATCTGATCCGCATTCCGGTCGAATGCGTCCGCGAAGCCGAGCGGGCGCTGGTGATCGTGGAGGAAGCCGGGGTGCAGGAGCCCGAACTCGGCACGCTGCGCTACACGCTAGAGATATTGCGCGATATCGAGCAGCAGGAAGAGTTCGTCGTCTCGCGTCGCGCCCGCGCCGAGGTCCAGCCGGGTCAGGAGCACAAGTCGGTCTATATCGTAGATGCCAAGCGCGGCTTGTTTGATGCTGCGTCCTACAGCGTCAATTTCGATATCAGCCTGCGCTCGGTGGACGGATCGCAGATTTCGCGCACCGAGACTGCGCCGCTGATCGTCACGCCCAATGCGATGACGTTAACAGCAGTGGCGGTGGCGAGCGCATTGATCGGTCGGGCGATCAAGCTGCTGGCGACCAATCCGAACAGCGTCGCTTTCGATCTCGCCACCGTTCTCAATTCGGCATCGGGCTATCTGCTCGCCGGGCTGACCGCGCTGATCGTCTTCAACATCTTTGATTTCACTGCGCTGCGTGACCAGTTTCAGGCGAAGATCAGCTGGCGCGCCGCGATCCTGATCGGGTTCGTTTGCGGCTACCTGACCGACCGGTTGCTCAGGACGCTGGAGACGCTGCTGGGCACGTAGACGCTCAATAGTGGCTCAGCTCCACCGGCATCTTCTTGTACCCGTGGACGAAGCACGCGCCGACGCGCTCGACCGCTCCGGTTACGTTCACCCGCAACCGCCGCTTGGCCATTTCCTCAAGCAAAATGCCGATCTGCAGCTCGGCCAGCCGCGCGCCTACACAGCGATGGATGCCGTGCCCGAACGCCAGATGCCGCCGCGCATTTTCGCGGTCGACGATGATTTTGTCGGCATTGGGAAACACGCTCTCGTCGCGGTTCGCCGAGACGTACCAAAGCGCGAGCTTGTCGCCTTCGCGGATCTTCTGGCCTTCCAGTTCGGTATCCTGCGTCGCGGTGCGGCGCATGTGCGACAAGGGCGTCTGCCAGCGGATCAGTTCCTGCACGGCGTTGGGGATCAGCCCCGGATTGGCCTCGAGCTTGGCGCGCTCATCGGGGAACATGTCGAGCCCCAGCGCATAGGCGCTCATCGAATTGCGGGTGGTGTCGTTGCCGCCGACGATGAGGAGGATCAGGTTCCCGAGGAACTCCATCTGATCCATATGGCTCATCGCATCCGAATGGATCATCATCGAGATCAGATCGGGGGTCGGCTCCTTGCCGATCTTGCCTTGCCACAAATTGCCGAAATAGGCCGCGCATTCGAACAGATGCTGGCGGCGCTCTTCTTTGCGCACCGGATCGCGGGCGATCTCGATATCGCCTGCCCAGTCTGACCAGAAGGTCAGCTTGCGACGGTCTTCCCACGGGAAATCGAACAGGATGGCGAGCATCTGGGTGGTCAGCTCGATCGAGACCTGATCGACCCAGTCGAACTCCTGCCCCACGGGCAGCGAATCGAGGATCTCGGCCGAACGCGTGCGGATATTCTCGTTCATCCGCACCATCTCAGATGGCGTGAAGGCGGGTGCTACAGTCCGGCGCTGGCCGGTATGTTTGGGCCGGTCCATCGCGATGAACATCGGCATCTTGATATCGCCCTCGACCATGTCGGCAAGCGTCATGCCGCCCACTTCGGACGAGTAGATCTCGGGCAGGCTTTCGACCTCGACGATCGGCTTGTAGGTCGAGACCGACCAATAGGGGCCGAAGGCGCTATGCTCGGTATAATATACCGGAGCCTTTGCGCGCAGCTCGGCAAAGGGCGCCTGCCATGTATCGTCGCGATACAGTTCGGCACGGCTGACATCGAGCGGATCGACGATCCCCTCCGGTGGATTCGCAAGCGTTGCCATCGATCCCTCTCCTTGTTCGGGAGAAGAAAGCTTTAATTGACAGTAGTGTCAATAGCGGCGCGTTTTCGCTTCCAAAATGGCGGGTTACCGGATTTCAGGACGCCCCGGCGGAACAGCCGCGCGCCGACGCTCACGGTGATCGCCACCCACAAAGCCTGCCAGCCAAGCGCGATCAGATGCGGCCAGATCAGCGGCGAATTGCCCGCGCGCCCGATCATCGCGAAGGGCGAGCTGAACGGGAAGGCTTCGGCAGCGAAGGCCACCCAGCTTCCCGGCGACGCCGTGCCCGCCAATGCCAGCCCGAACATGCCCATCTGGAAGAAGGTGATCGGCAGCGACAGCATCTGGAGCTCGCGCTGCGTGTTGGTCTGCGCGCCGAGGCTCAGGAACACTGCGCCGAGCAGCATATAGGCCATGGTGAAATAGGCGATGAAGAGCAGCGGGAAAGCGATCGGGCCAACCGCGGGCGAGGCATCGGCGAAGAGACGCATCGCGCCATCCGGCAGCAATTTGGCGCCGTTGACGATCAACGTAGCCCAGAAGGCGACGAACAACACCGCGACAGCAAACATCGCCAGCAGCTTGCCGAAGAACACGCTTTCCAGCGGCACTGCGGCCGCGAGGATCTCGATCACCTTGTTCGACCGTTCCTCGGCCATCGTCCCGACTGCCTGACCCGACAGGAACAAGGTGAGGAAGAAGATGCCGAACACGCCGGCCGAGGCGACTTGGCCCTTGCCGCTGAACGACGCCTGTTCGCGCGTTACCGGCGTAAGCGTTGGGGCGCTGAGCGGGGCGGCACCGACACCGGCGCGTTGCGCGCGCAGCGTCTGCTCGGCGAGTTGCGCCAGATACGCGCTCTCGCTTCCGCCGCGACCGGAAGAGAGGATCTCGGGCTTGTTGAGCGGACCATGCAGCACCGCCGCCGCTTCGAAATCGCTGGCATCGAACATCGCCCGCGCCTGCGCCGCCGGATCGGTATCGGGCGCTACAATGGTCAATTTGGGCGGCGTCTGTTCGCCGCGCTCGGGGAACAGGCTGCGCAATTGCCGGTCGACCTGCAGGATCGTCGTCGCCTGCGCGGGCGGGGCGATGACCACGATCCGCAATTTCTCGCCGCCGCTCGCCGCGATCTGATTCGCGCCAAGCCCGCCTGCCACGCTGAAGGTCAGGAAAATGAGCGGGGCGAGGAGGAACAGCAGGAAGGTTGGGGTGAACACCGTTGCAGTGAAATCGCGGCGAATCACGGTGGAGGTCTGGCGCAGCATCCGGCGGAACTTGCTCATGCCGCTGCCTCCAGCGCCTGTTCGCCGACGATGCGGACGAACGCGTCATGCAGCCCCGGCCGCTCGATCGACAGACCGGAAATGCCGTGGCCCGCGTCGATCAACTGGACGAGCAATGCTTCGATCCCTTCGCTGGGCATGGTGAAGCGCCAGCCGCCATCTTCGCGGGTTGCATCGGCGGGGAGCAATTTGCCTGCGCCATCCGCATCATGGCGCGGCGTGTAATGCGCCTTGAACGGCAAAGTGGCGCGCGCATCGGCGACGGTGCCTTCGAAGCGGACCTTGCCGCCCGCGATGATCGACAGCCGGTCACACAGCCGCTCGGCATGCGCCATCACATGGGTGGAAAACAGGATCGTCGCGCCGCGATCGCGCTGGGCGAGGATCAATTTCTCGAGACGCTCCTGATTGACCGGGTCGAGGCCCGAAAACGGCTCGTCGAGCACCAGCAGTTCGGGTTCATGGACCACCGATCCGAGCAACTGGACCAGCTGCGCCATGCCCTTGGAGAGCTTGCGGATCTTGTCATCGACGGCGTGGCCGAGGCCAGCGGCTTCCATCAGCTCGACTGCGCGCTTGCGGCCGACCTTCCAGGGAAGACCACGCAACGCGCCCATGAAGGCGATCGCCTCGCGGCATTTCATGCTGGGATAGAGCCCGCGCTCCTCGGGAAGATAGCCGACGGAATCGCTGGCATCGCGCGGATTGCTCTCGCCGAGCAAGCTGCGCTCGCCGTCATCGGGCTCGATAATGCCGAGCAGCATGCGCAGCGTCGTGGTCTTGCCCGCACCATTGGGGCCGAGCACGCCATAGATCATGCCGGTGGGAACTTCGATGTTCACCCCATCGACAACCTTGCGATTGCCGAAGCGCTTGACGAGGCCGCTGGCGCTAACCGCCAATGCACTGCTCAAAACATGATCTCCCAAACCGGATTTGGTGGTAGCGGGTGGGCGTGCAACTCGACAAGTCATTAGCCGCGCAAATCAAAGTGAAGGCAGCGGAAATCGGCTTCGCGGCCTGTGGGGTCGCGCGCGCCGATGCTGCGCCGAGAGCGGGCGAGCGGCTGCACCAGTGGCTGGCCGAAGGACGGCACGGCAGCATGATCTGGATGGAGGAGCGCGCGCACCACCGCGAAAGCCCCGCCGGATTGTGGCCCGAGGTCCGCTCGGTGATCTCGCTGGGCATGAGCTATGCGCCCGCGACCGATCCCCTGGCTTTGGCCGAAGAAGGGGAGCGGGGCCGCATCTCGGTCTATGCGCAAGGGCAGGATTATCACGATGTGGTGAAGCGCCGCCTGAAGGAACTGGCGCGCTGGATCGTGGGGCAGGCGAAAGATGCCGACGTAAAGGTCTTTGTCGATACTGCGCCGGTGATGGAAAAGCCGCTGGCCGAAGCGGCGGGGCTGGGCTGGCAGGGCAAGCACACCAACCTTGTCAGCCGCGAGCATGGCAGCTGGCTGTTCCTCGGCGCGATTTACACCACGCTCGATCTGGCGGGCGACAAGGGCGCGCCGTCGACCTGCGGCAGTTGCGATGCGTGCCAGACCGCGTGCCCGACCGATGCTTTCCCTGCGCCGTATCGCCTAGATGCCCGGCGCTGCATCTCGTACCTGACCATCGAGCATAAGGGGCCGATCCCGCATGAATTCCGCGAAGCCATCGGCAACCGGATTTATGGCTGCGACGATTGCCTTGCCGTGTGCCCGTGGAACAAGTTTGCCGAAGCGGGGCGGGCAAACCTTGCTTTTGCGCCCCGAGCCGAACTGACTGCGCCCGCGCTGGCCGATCTGTTGGCGCTCGACGATGCGGCGTTCCGCGAGGTCTTTTCCGGCTCGCCGATCAAGCGGATCGGGCGCGACCGGATGGTGCGCAACTGCCTGATCGCGGCGGGGAATAGCGGCAGCGCGGCGCTGGCCGGGCCGGTGCGGGCATTGTTGGTCGATCCCGACGAGACGGTTCGCGAAGCGGCGGAGTGGGCGGCCGCCAGGCTGGAAGTTTAGGCGAAGTTCAGGCCAAAGCGCGGCAGGCGCGGCGCGAATGTTCCCTAATGTTCGCAGTGACCATGGCCTTCCCGAACCGACGATTTCAAAGAGCGGACGGGAATGCCGCCAGAGCATCCCGCGCTCCTAGCCAAGCAGGCGAAATCCTACATTGCAACCCTGAGGCAGGCTCAGGATGCGCGCTGCCCTGGACTCAGCGCCGCTTGCCGAGCGCAGTCACGCAACTCGCCGGATCGATCGGGCTGCCGTCGCGCTGTCGGGTGTCGAAATAGGTGACGACCGCTTCGTTGCGCCCCTTTGGATAGAGATAGGCATCGAGCACGCAGATCGGCCCGACGAACTGGAGCTTGCGCGCGCTCCCTTCGCTGATGTCCGAATGAGGCTGGCCGAATTGCGCGATCAGGCGCGCGGCAGGCTGCCCCGCAATGATGCCGCTGATGCTCTCGGGAACGGGCGCATTGCTCACCCTGTTTGGCAGCGGCACATGGCCGGCCGAGCGGACCGGCGGGGCGCTTTCCCCGCACGCTGCCAGCGCCAGCGCGCCAGCCACGACCCAATATTTCATACGCGCTTGCCTCTGTGGAATGTGTGGGTAGCCATCGCGGCGCCGATCACCGGGGCAATCAGGGCAAGGAACGGCAGGAGCAACAGCCCGGTTCCAAACATGCCCAATACGAACCGCCGAAAGCTGGTCCGCCCGCGCCATTTGGGCAGTTCGCGGACCTTCATGTGCCGCGCAGCGACCATGTCGCCGAGATCGCGCCCGAGCAGCCAGGAGTTGACGATGAAGAAGGCGACCGCGGTGCCGACGCCGGTGATCAGCAGCATGATGTAAATCGGCGAAAGCGCGAGATTGATCAGGATGAGCCGCGCCGCCGATCCGAGGCCCATCGCCACCGAACGCCCGAACGGCACGTCGCGCGCGTCGGCCAGCGCCTGCGGATAATGCTTTGCTTCAACGGCGGCGACCACTTCATCGGCGAAGACCCCGATCACGCCGATCGCAATCGCGCGGAACAGCAACCAATGCGCGGCCAGCAACAGGACGATCACTGCGATATCGGCGAATGGCCCAGAATAACCGCCCATCCAGCGCGCGGCGGCCCAGTGGATGCCGTAATAGAGGCCAAAGCCCAGCACCACGAACAGCACCAGCGTGACCAGCAGCGACTTCAGGAAGACCATCGCGATGCGGCCATCCAGCAATTGCCCCAGCGAAAGGAAGAACGCCTGGATCATTGCGCTATCCCTTGCCCCTCTCTAGTGCCATCGGCAACCCAATTGGAGCACAGACTTGACCGCACCCAACTATGACGTTGTCGCCATCGGCAACGCAATTGTCGATATTCTCGCGCAGGCCGAGGATAGCTTCATCGAGGAAATCGGCGTTGCCAAGGGTTCGATGCAGTTGATCTTCTCGCCCGAGGAAGCCGACGCTCTTTATGCCAAGATGGGTCCGGGTCGCGAAGTCTCGGGTGGTTCGGCGGGCAATACCGTGGCCGGGCTCGCCGCGATGGGCAGCAAGACCGCATTTATCGGTCAGGTCGCCGACGATCAGCTCGGTGCGGTCTTCGCGCACGATCTGCGCGCGGCCGGCGTGCATTTCGATACCGAAGTGCGCGCGGGTCAGCCGACCACCGCACGCTGCCTGATCTTCGTGACGCCCGATGGCCAGCGGACGATGAACACCTTCCTTGGCGCTTCGCAATTCCTGCCTGCTTCGGCGCTGGATGAAAACGTGATCGCCAGCGGCGCGATCCTGTATCTCGAAGGCTATCTGTGGGATCCCGAAGAGCCGCGCGCCGCGATGCGCAAGGCGATCGACATCGCCCGCGCCAATGGCCGCAAGGTTGCCTTCACGCTCAGCGACGTTTTCTGCATCTCGCGCCATGGCGACGATTTCCGCAAACTGATCGAAGACGGCCTGATCGACATCCTCTTCGCCAATGAGAGCGAATTGCTGGCGCTGTGCGAGCATGAGAGCTTCGAAGACGCGGTTGCGCATCTCCATGGCAAGGTGCCGCTGCTGGTCGTCACGCGCGGCGAGCACGGCGCGATGGCGCTGCAGGGTTCGGAGCGCGTTGAAGTTGCCGCGGAGCCGATCGAGCGGCTGGTCGACACGACCGGCGCTGGCGACATGTTCGCCGCGGGCTTCCTGCACGGTCAGGCACAGGGCAAGGGGCTCAAGGAGTCGCTGACGCTCGGTGCGATCTGCGCGGCGGAGATCATCCAGCATTATGGCGCGCGCGCCGAAGCGGATCTCAAGAAGCTGGCGGCAAGCCGGCTGGGCTAAACCCCGGAATCAGAACTCGGCAATGTCCGCCGGCTCCATCGCGACGAAGGATGCCGGCGGAATGCCCCTTGCGATGAGCCCGGCGGCGAGGCGCTGTGCGGGCTCGTCACGGGGTTCGTCGGTCAGTTTGAAACTGCCCCAATGCACGCCGATTGCCGCGCGGGCATCCAGATCGCGCATGATCTGGATGGCTTCCTCAGGATCGGTGTGCTGCGCGGCCATGAACCAGCGCGGATCATAGGCACCGATCGGGATCAGCGCGACATCGGTGGGGCCGAAACGCGCGCGCATCGCCCGGAAGATATTCCCGGTGCCATAGCCGGTGTCGCCCGCGAAATAGACGAGCCTGCCGCCGGCTCGCACCATGAAGCCGCACCACAAGGCCTTGCGCCGATCGCTGAAGCCGCGCGAAGACCAATGGGTGGCGGGCACGATATGCACCTCGGCGCCCGACGCGATCTCGAAATGATCGCCCCAATCGCCGACCGCGATCCGCGCCGAGGGGATGTGGCGGCGCACGATGGCATCGTTGCCGAGGGGCATGACCATCAAGGGATCATGCCGTTCGTGCAGCGCCTTGAGCGTTGCCACGTCGAGATGGTCGTAATGGTTGTGCGACAGCAGGATCGCATCGATGGGCGGCAGATCCTCGATCCGCACGCCGGGGGCAGTGATGCGCTTTGGCCCCGCAAAAGCGAGCGGGCTGGCGCGATCGGACCAGACCGGATCGGTCAGCAGGTTCAGCCCCGCGATCTGGATCAGCAGCGTGGCGTGGCCGATCATCGTGATGCGCAGACCAGCGACGCGCGCGTCGGGGACGACTGGCGTCACTGCGATCGAATCAGGCCATGGATTGTCGGGCACCGAGGTGCGCCAGCGCAGCACTTGCCCCAGCGACCGATCGGTGTCGGGCTCGCCGGGGTTGAAGAAGCGCGTGCCGTCGAAATGGTCGCTGACCGGGCCATTATAGTACGCCATCAGCCGCGGGTGTCCGCTGCGCGTGCGATCTGGGCGGTAGTGATGACGTGCCTGCCCGGCGCGCCGTTGAGCGCGGCCTCGACCAGCAGGTCGGCGACGGTCGAGGCGGGATTGATCCGCGCGCTGGCCGGGAGGATCGGGGCGGCGAGGCGCAACAAAGTGAGCAGGTTTTTTTCCATCGACCGATGCTCGCTGCGCTCTCCGCCGAGCATGCCGGGACGCGCGATCGTCAGCGAGGGGAAATCGAGGCTGCCGATGGCGTCTTCGAGTTCGCCCTTGAGCCGCGTGTACGCAAAGCGCGAACGCGCATCCGCGCCCGCCGAGGAGACCAAAGCGAAGCGGGTTGCGCCATGCTTGCGGACCAGCGTCGCGATGGTGAGCGGGTAATCATGATCGATCCGGCGATAGGCGGAGGGGTCCGGCGTTTGCGCCCGCGTGGTGCCCAATGCGCAGATCGCGCCATCGACTGCCCACCAATCGGCATGGTGCGGCAGATCCGCGATGGTCGTGATCGGGTTCAGCAATTTGGCGTGCGGGGCAAGCGCGCGGCGGGTGGGGGCGACGACCTGCGTCACGCGCGCGTCCGCCAGCAAGCGCGCCAGCGCCGCTGTGCCGACCATGCCCGTGGCACCTGCCAGGAGAAGCTTTGTCATCGCTGCCAATCTAGGTTGGGGAGGGGCAAAGAAAAGGGGCCGGGAGATCGCGCTCCCGGCCCCTTCTTTAGCTTGGCAACCAGTTAGGGCTGCTCGCCCACTGGCGCAGGATATTCGCCCATATCGGGGACGTCGTCCTGCTCCTGATCGCGCTGCAGGTTCGAGTTCCACATGCCATAGACAAAGTAGAGCACGATGCCGCCGATCATGTACCAGACGAAGAACATCAGCACCGAGACCGGAACCGTCGTGATCAGGTAGATGCACGACAGGATGCCGAGGATCGGCGTGATCGGGTAGAACGGTACCTTGAAGCCACGCGGCAGATCCGGCGCCGAACGACGCAGGTAGATCACCGAGAGGCAGACGATCGAGAAGGCCGCCAGCGTGCCGACCGAGGTCATGTCGCCCAGCACGTTGATGTCGAAGAAGCCCGCCGCAACCGCAGTGAGGATGCCGACGACCAGCGTGTTGACCCAAGGCGTCTTGAACTTCGGATGCACGGTCGAGAAGACCTTCGGCAGCAGGCCGTCGCGCGCCATCGTGTAGAAGATGCGCGTCTGAGCATACATCAGCACGAGGACAACCGAGGTGAGGCCGATGATCGCGCCGATCTTGATCGTCTTGGCCAGCCACGCCCATTGCGGGCCGAAGCTATCGACCACCACCGCGACCGGATCCGGCACGTTGAGCGACTGATAGGGCACCAGCAGGGTCATGATCGATGCGACGAGCATGTAGATCACGGTGCAGACGATGAGCGAGCCGATGATGCCGAACGGCATGTCCTTGCCCGGGTCCTTGGCTTCCTGACCTGCGGTCGAGACTGCTTCGAAGCCGATATAGGCGAAGAACACGATCGAAGCAGCGCGCATGATGCCGTCCACGCCGAACTTGCCGTCACCCTGGTTCTCCGGGATGAACGGCACCCAATGGGCCGCCGAAAGCTCACCGAACTTCGAGAGGACGATCAGGCCGCCGACGACGATGAACGCGGTGAGCACGCTCACCTTGATCGCGACGATGACGTTGTTGACCTTCGCCGATTCGGAAACGCCGACCACCAGAAGGCATGCCAGCGCGATGCAGATCAGGAAGGCGGGGAGGTTGAAGATCGTGGTGACCGTCTGGCCGTCGACCAGCACCGGTGCGCCGTCCTTCATCAGCAGATGACCGGCGGGACCGGTAAACTGCGCAGGTATGTGAAGCCCGAAATCGCCAAGCAAACTGACGACATACCCCGCCCAGCCGACCGCGACCACCGAGGCGGCGATGCCATATTCGAGCAGGAGCAGCACGCCCATCACCCAGGCGACGAACTCGCCCAGCGTGGTGTAGCCATAGGTATATGCCGATCCGGACACCGGAAGCGTCGAGGAAAGCTCAGCATAACAAAGGCCGGCAAAGGCGCAGACCACGCCTGCGACGACGAACGAGATAAGCACGGCCGGTCCGGCGTGCAGTGCTGCGGCGCTGCCGGTGCGGACGAAGATGCCCGCGCCGATGATGCAGCCGATGCCGAGCAGTAGTAGATTCCATTTACCCAGCGTACGTTTCAGTTCGCTGGAGGCAGTCTCGCGCTGGACCTGCGCGATTGTCTTTCGCGCAAACATGCGACCGACAATGCCCTTTTTAGGTGCTGTTGCCATCTATGATCCCCCAATGGCCAGGGACAGGTCCCCAGAGTTTAGATGGCGGGGAACCTAGAGCGAAATCGAGCATGCGCAAGCCGTTATCGCGCGAGCATTGGCCCCAAATACTGGCCTGCGAAGATGTGCACATGGAGATGCGGCACTTCCTGCCCGCCATGCTGGCCCACATTGGCAAGCAGGCGGTAGCCGGGCTCGACCATCCCGGCTTCGCGCGCGACATGGCCGACGGCTCGGATGAAGCCCGCGATTTCGGCATCGGGAGCGCGCGCGGAGAAATCGTCCCACGACACATAGGCGCCCTTGGGGATCACCAGAATGTGCTGCGGCGCCTGTGGGTTGATGTCGTGAAAGGCGAGGGCGAATTCATTTTCATAGACGGTCTTGTTCGGAATCTCGCCGCGCAGGATCTTCGCGAAGATGTTGTTCGGGTCATAGGGCTGGGTGGCGTCAATCGGCATTTCGGCTGGCCTTTTCATCGATCCCGGAAGTGCCTTCGCGGCGGGCGAGTTCTGCGCGTAAATCGTCGAGCGAGATGCCGGCGTCGGCGAGCAGGACGAGCAGGTGAAAGACCAGATCGGCGGCTTCGCCGGTCAGCGCGGCCTTATCCTGCGCGACCGCGGCGATAACGGTTTCGATCGCTTCCTCGCCAAGCTTCTCCGCGATCTTCTGGCGGCCCTTGGCGGTCAGCTTTGCAACGTAAGACGAAGCGGGATCGCCGAGGCGGCGCGCACCGATCGTCTGTTCGAGTTTGTCGAGGGTATCCATGGGTTCCGGCTGCTTGAGGCCGCGCGCCAAGTCAATCCTTGCTGGTCTTGGCCTCAGGCGTCCTGCGGAAACGCGCGCGCATCCGGCTGCGGACAAACCATAGCCCCCCGGCGGCGCAGGCGGCGAGGAGGATGTCCGAAAGCTCGGGCATCGAGCGCGACCCGGCCACGCCGGTATGCGGCGGCTCGTCGGCCAGCGCGGGGGTGGCGAGGAGCAGGAGCGGGAGGACGTAGCGCATAAGGAGAGGTTTAGCGGCGAAAGGTTAGCGCCCTCTTTCCGTCATCCCGGACGTGATCCGGGATGGCGGGGGACTAGGCGCGAACCGGAATTCCCGCCGCTGCCAGCGCGGCGTGCGCCTGCGCGATGCTCGCTTCGCCGAAATGGAAGATCGACGCCGCGAGCACCGCCGAGGCATGGCCGTCGCGAATGCCCTGGACGAGGTGATCGAGATTGCCGACGCCGCCCGATGCCACCACCGGCACGGTCACCTGATCGGCGATGGTGCGGATCAGTTCGAGGTCATAGCCGTCGCGCGTGCCGTCGCGGTCCATCGAAGTGAGCAGGATCTCGCCCGCGCCGAGTTCAGCAAGACGCAGCGCATGGGCGACCGCGTCGATGCCGGTTTCGCGGCGACCGCCATGGGTGAAGACTTCCCAGCGACCCGGAGCGACGCGGCGCGCATCGACCGAGGCGACGACGCATTGGCTGCCCATCCGCTCGGCGATTTCGGAGACGAGTTCAGGCCGGGAGACGGCGGCGCTATTGACCGCGACCTTGTCCGCGCCAGCGAGGAGCAATGCGCGTGCATCCTCGACAGTGCGTACGCCACCGCCGACAGTGAGCGGCATGAAGCAGACTTCGGCGGTGCGGCGGACGACATCGACCATCGTGCCGCGGCCTTCATGGCTGGCACCGATATCGAGGAAGCAGAGCTCATCGGCACCGGCAGCGTCATAGGCGCGGGCCTGCTCGACCGGATCGCCGGCGTCGATCAGGTCGACGAAATTGACGCCCTTGACCACGCGGCCACCGGAAACGTCGAGGCAGGGGATGACGCGAGCGCGGACGGTCATGGGTGGTGCGCTCCCAAAACCCGCTCATGCTGCGCTTGTCGCATTGCCGCACGGTTTGCGCGATGCGGTGAAGCACCCTTCGACAAGCTCAGGGTGAGCCGGGTTGCAATTGTCATCCGTTCGCCACCTGGATCGCCCAGTTCAGGTCGAGCCGCCCGTCATATAGTGCGCGGCCGGTGATGACGCCTTCGACGCCATCCTCGACATGGGGGCGGAGCGCATGGATGTCGGCGATGTCCGCCACGCCGCCGCTGGCGATCACCGGGATAGCGACTGCGCGGGCGAGCGCCACCGTCGCCTCGACATTGCAGCCCTTGAGCAATCCGTCGCGGCCGACATCGGTGAACAATAATGCCGCGACCCCGGCATCCTCGAAGCGGCGGGCGAGATCGATCACCGATACGTCGGAGACATCGGCCCAGCCTTCGGTCGCGACCATACCGTCGCGGGCATCGACGCCGACGACGATGCGACCGGGATTGTCGCGGGCCGCGGCTTTCACCAGTTCGGGATCCTTGAGCGCTGCCGTGCCGATCACCACCCGCTCGACGCCGAGATCGAGCCAGCGGTCGATCGATTCGCGGGTACGGATGCCGCCGCCCAGCTGGACCTTGCCACCGAAGCGCTCGAGCACCGAAGCCACTGCCGCGCCGTTCACCGATTCGCCCGCAAAGGCGCCGTCGAGATCGACCATGTGGAGCCATTCGGCGCCGGCCTGCTGAAAGGCTTCGGCCTGCGCTGCGGGATCGTCGCCATAGATGGTGGCGCGATCCATATCACCCTCGGCAAGGCGCACGACCTGACCGCCCTTGAGATCAATGGCGGGGAAGATGATCAAGGACGCCATGCGAGAAACTTCTCCAGCAGCGCGATGCCGTAGCGCTGGCTCTTTTCGGGGTGAAACTGGACGCCGATCATGTTGTCGCGGCCGATCGCCGCGGTGATCGGATCGCCATGATGGGTGGTGGCCAGCACGGATTCGCCTTCAAACGCGAAACTGTGAAGGAAATAGGCCTCGCCCGCTTCGATCAGCGGATGATCGACTGCGGGGATGACGTCGTTCCAGCCCATATGCGGCACGCGGACATCCTCGGCGGGGATGAGCTGGCGGACGACGCCGGTAATCCAGCCGAGCCCCGGATGCGAGCCCAGTTCCTCGCCGCGATCCGCCATCAATTGCATGCCGACGCAGACGCCGAGGAAGGGCGCGGCTTCCTGACGCACGCGCTGGTCGAGCGCTTCGACCATGCCCGGAATACCGCGCAAGCCCGCCGCGCATGCACCGAAAGCGCCGACGCCGGGGAGGACGATACGGTCGGCTTTCAAAGCGACTTGCGGATCGGCGGTAACGGCAATGCCCACCGCGCCCGCAGCCTTGAGCGCGTTATGCACCGAATGGAGATTGCCCGCGCCGTAGTCGATCAGCGCGATACTCACGGCAGCAGCGACTCCAGCCCCGGCGCGACAAAGCTCGGGGTGAATTCGACATAGGTCGCGGTGACGACGCCTTCGCTCTGATACGGATCCTGCGCGGCCCATGCTTCGACTTCGGCGCGGTCTCCGTTCGCGATCAGCACGCCGCCGCTTTCGGGCTGGCGGCCCGCCGTGACCAGACGGCCGCTGGCGAGCGATTCCTTGAGCCATGCGACATGCGCCGCGCGGTGCGGCGTGACGTCGCCCACATAGCTGAGCAGCACGATGATCATAGGACGCCCTTTGTGCTGGGGATTACGCCTGCCTTGCGCGGATCGATCTCCACCGCTTCGCGCAGCGCGCGGGCCAGGCCCTTGAACGCGGATTCGGCGATGTGATGGTTGTTCGAGCCATGCAACGTCTCGACGTGGAGCGTGATTCCAGCGGCTTGCGCGAAGCTGTGGAACCAGTGTTCGAACATCTCGGTATCCATTTCGCCGAGGCGCTTCTGGCTGAACTCGGTCTTGAAGACCAGGAAGGGCCGCCCGGAAATGTCGATCGCCACGCGGGTGAGCGTTTCGTCCATCGGCGAGAGCGCGTCGGCGTAGCGGCGGATGCCGGCCTTGTCGCCCAGCGCCTTGGCGACGGCTTCGCCGATCGCGATGCCGGTATCTTCCACGGTGTGGTGCTGATCGATGTGCAGATCACCGATCGTTTTCACGTCGAGATCGATCAGCGAGTGGCGGCTGAGCTGTTCGAGCATATGATCGAAAAAGCCGATGCCGGTAGTGATATTGTACGCGCCGGTGCCGTCCAGATTGACGGTGACGTCGATCGAGGTCTCGCTGGTCTTTCGGCTGATCGTGGCAGTGCGCATCAATTGCTCCTTGGCGCTCCCCATAGCGGCCACATGCAAACAAGCAAAATAGCCTTGCTTGGCCGCACTCAACTTGACCCCGGGCCGGATGCCGCTACCCAGAACGAATGACGACGACCACCGTGCCCGACAGCCTGATTCCCTATGACGAGATCGTGCAGGAGGCCCTGCGTGCGGTTGTCGGCCGGGTGCTGGGCACTGTCGCCGCGACCCAGGCGCTGCCGGGCGGGCATCATTTCTACATCACGTTCAAGACCCATGCGCCGGGCGTCGACATTCCGCAGCGGCTGATCGAACGCTTTCCGGACGAAATGACCATCGTTCTCCAGCATCGTTTCTGGGACCTGACGGTCGATGACGAGAAATTCGCAGTGGGGCTGAGCTTCAATCAGATTCCGTCGATGCTCAACATCCCGTTCTCGGCGATCACGGGTTTCCACGATCCGGCGGTCAATTTCGAACTGCGCTTCCAGGCGCAGGAAGGCGATGTCGATCCCGAGCAGCATGACGAGGCCGAGAATGACGGGCCTACGATCAAGCCGGTGGATGACGGCTCGAACGTCGTCTCGGTGGACTTCAAGCGCAAAAAGTGAGCGCGCGTGCCGCTCCAGGTCAGGAGTAGGCCGTGGCAGGCAGTCAGGATTTCGTGGCCGATCCGCGCAATGCGGGGCTGCTGGTCTATCTCGATGGCGCGCTGGTGCCGACCGAGGATGCCAAGGTTTCGATCTTCGATGCGGGCTTTGGGCTGGGTGACGGCGTGTGGGAAGGCATTCGCCTCCACAAGCGGGCGCTGCTGTTCCTCGATGCGCATCTGGATCGGCTTTATGCCGGGGCCGCGGCGATTCGGATCGATATCGGGCTGACCCGCAGCGAACTGATCGCCGAGATGAAGCGGCTGCTCGAGGCCAACACCATGACCGATGGCGGGCATTTGCGGCTGATGGTGACGCGCGGGCGCAAGCGATCGATCAATCAGGACCCCCGTCAGGCGCTGGGCAAGCCGACGATTGCGATCACGGCCGAGTTCAAGGTGAAGCCGCCCGAGACTTCCAGGGGGCTGGCGCTGCGCAGCGTGACGACGCGCACGTCGCGGCCCGACACGTTCGACATGCGGCTCAATTCGCACAGCCGGCTCAACCTGATCCGCGCGCTGATCGAGGCGCTGGATGTGGACCCGGAGACGGATGAGGCGATCATGCTCGATCCGCATGGACAAGTCGCGAGTTGCAACGCGACCAACTTCTTCTGGGTGCGTGACGGGCGGGTCGAGACATCGACCGGCACCTATTGTTTCAACGGGATCACCCGTGACAATGTGATCGCCGCATGCCGCGCGGGGGCTGCGCCCGTGCTCGAATGCAGCGTGCCGCTGCGCCATGTGCTTGCGGCCGAGGAGGCTTTCGTGACGGGAACGATGGGCGGGATCACGCCGGTGCGCTCGATCGACGGGCATGCGATGCCGCTGGTGAACGGCCCGGTCACGCAGAAGATCGCTGCTGCTTATGAAGCGATGAAGGACGCGGACGCCGCCGCGAACCCGATCGTATGACGGTGCGGATCGCGATGTGGAGTGGGCCTCGGAATATCTCGACGGCGATGATGCGCGCGTTCGAAAATCGCGATGACACCGATGTGAGCGACGAACCCTTTTACGCGGCCTTCCTTGCCGAGACTGGCGCGATCCATCCGATGCGCGACGAAGTGATCGCCTCGCAGCCCAATGACTGGCGCGCGGTTGCTGCCGCGATGACGGGGCCGGGCCCCGGTGGCAGTGCGGTCTGGTATCAAAAGCAGATGTGCCACCACATGCTGCCCGATTTCGGGCTCGACTGGATGGATGGCTGCACCAACGCATTCCTGATCCGCCCGCCCGAGCAGGTGTTGGCGTCGTATCTCGTCAAGCGAGTCGAGGTGACGCTCGATGATATCGGCGTGGTGCGGCAGAACGAGATATTCGATCGGGTGGCGGATCGCACGGGCAAGGCGCCGCCAGTGATAGAGGGCAGCGACGTGACCGCCGATCCGCGCCGCGCGCTGGGCGGGCTTTGCGACGCGGTTGGCATCCCGTTTTCCGAGAAGATGCTCAACTGGCCCGCCGGTCGCCGCGACAGCGACGGGGTCTGGGCACCCGCCTGGTATGATGCCGTCGAGCGCTCGACCGGTTTTGCCGCGCCCACGCGGATCGCGACGTTCGACGATCTGCCAGACGCTCTAAAGCCCGTCGCCGAAGCCGCGCGGCCATATTACGAGCGCATGGCGCAGCATCGGCTCGCGCTTTCCTGAAAGTGCGCTTTCCTGAAAGACGGGCCGGCTTAAAAGTCGATCCGCACGCGGGCGAGCAGCCGATCGCCGCTGTGGCGGGCATCGGCATAAGGCGACGGCGCAAAAGCGCGCGTGTCGATATCGGTGCCGACATATTCGACGCCGAGCGTGAAGGGCGTCTGGATATAATCGAGGCCGATTCGCCAGTCGCTATAATTGCCCAGAGGACGCAGACGCGCGGCGCGCAGGGGATCGTCGGTGCTGCCGCTGCTACGGCCGATCGCGGCGGAGAGCGTGAAGGGCGAAGCGGGAATACCCGCGCTGGCACCGAGATGCAGATACAGATTGTCGCCGCCGATCGCCGATTGATCGGGCGCGTAAATGGCGCTGGCGGCGATCTGCAACGGGCCGAGCGAATAACTGCCGCTCGCGCCGACCTCAGCATAATCGAGCCGTCCGCGCGCACCGGCGAACAGATGGGCGGTAACCTGGCCGCGCAAGCGGAATGGGCCGGCATCGGTGACGAGCCCAGCCTGTAGATCGGCGGCCATATCGGCCCCGCCGTGCCGCGCCGAATCGCGAGTGGAGACCAAGCGGGCGCTGGCTTCTACCGGCCCGCTGGAAGCGTAGACATCGGCTGCTGCCGCCATGCGGCCGTCGCTCCAGCTGAGTCCGCGGCGCTTCTCGTCGGTGGCGATCTCGACGCCGGCGCCGCGCGAATCCTGCGCAGCGGCAGGCAAAGCCGCGGTCAGCGTCAGCAAAATCGGCAAGGCGCGAAGGGCGCTCATCCTGCCGTGCCGAGTCGTTCGATCTCTGCGCGCAACTGCGCTTCGTCCGATTGCGCCATCCGCATGGCATGGCCACGCAGTTCGTCTTCGCGGCCGGCGATCTGCTTGGTCAATGCGCGATCCTGCTTGGTGTACCAGCCGGGGCGGCTGACAGTTACAACGCCGCTATCGGCGATGCTGCGCGAAAGCAACGAGCCCGAGCTGAGGCGTGCTTCGCGTTCGACGACGATGTCGGCGCGCCAGTCGCATCGCAGGCTCGATGCCATGCCCGGCTTGGCGGGGGTGCCGACCTGGCTGCGCGAGAGCGATACGCGGCTGCGATATTGGGCATCGACGGTGCCGCTCGCATGCTCGACCTGTGCGCGGTGCTCGAGGCTCAGGATCGGCTCTGCCGCTGTCATGGCAGCGAACAAGCCCGCTGCTAGAACAATGCTCATCTGTGAATTCCTTATTCCTGCGAGTGCCTCAGCCTATGCTGGCCGATGACGCGGTGCCCTTGCCAGCGGGCTGTTGCTGGGTCGTTGCCGACGCACGCGAGCATTGCCGTACGTGCTCCTGGACCTTAGAGCGCGGGCAAATCTTCAGGAAGGATGTCCGTGACCAACACCCGCACCGAAACCGATTCGATCGGCGCCATCGAAGTTCCCGCCGATTGCTATTGGGGCGCGCAGACGCAGCGCTCGATCGAGAATTTCCCGTTCGGTTCGCAGGAGCGGATGCCGCTGGGCATCGTCCATGCGCAGGCGATCGTGAAGCAGGCGGCGGCGCGCGTGAACGTGAAGCACGGCCTGGATGCCAAGATCGCCGACGTGATCGAGCAGGTCACCGTTGAGATCGCGGAAGGCAAGCTGGACGACCAGTTCCCGCTGGTGATCTGGCAGACCGGCAGCGGCACCCAGACCAACATGAACGTCAACGAAGTGATTGCGGGCCGCGGCAACGAGATCATGGGGGCCGGCAAGGGCGGCAAATCGCCGGTTCATCCGAACGACCACGCCAACATGGCGCAATCCTCGAACGATTCGTTCCCGACCGCGCTGCACATCGCCGCTGCCCGCGCCGTGACGCTGCAGCTGTATCCGGCGATCGACCGGCTGCGCGCGGCGCTGCAGGCGAAGGTCGAGGCATGGGATCACATCGTCAAGATCGGCCGCACGCATTTGCAGGACGCGACGCCGCTGACGCTGGGGCAGGAATTCTCCGGCTATGTCGCGATGCTCGATTCGGCCAAGGCACGCTTCCAGTCGGTGCTTGAGATCGACATCTTCAAGCTGGCGCTGGGCGGCACTGCCGTGGGCACCGGGCTGAATGCTCCTGCCGGCTATGCCGAGGATGTGGCCGAGCAGATCGCCAAGATCACCGGTCTGCCGTTCGTGACCGCGCCCAACAAGTTCGAGGCGCTGGCGACCAAGGATCAGCTCGTGAACCTGTCGGGCGTCTGCAACACGCTGGCCGTGTCGCTCAACAAGATCGCCAATGACGTGCGCCTGCTGGGCAGCGGCCCGCGTTCGGGTCTGGGCGAGCTCGATCTGCCGGCGAATGAGCCGGGCAGCTCGATCATGCCGGGCAAGGTCAATCCGACCCAGAGCGAATCGCTGACGATGGTTGCAGCGCAGGTGATCGGCAATCACATGGCCGTCACCGTGGGTGGCATGCAGGGCCATTTCGAGCTCAACGTGTTCAAGCCGCTGATCGGTTCGAACGTGCTGCGCTCGATCGATCTGATGTCGGTCGGCATGGTGAGCTTCGCGGAGCGCGCGATCGACGGCGCGGTGGCAAACGAAGCGCGGATCAAGGAACTGGTCGATCGCTCGCTGATGCTGGTGACCGCACTGGCGCCTGCGATCGGATATGACGCCGCCGCCAAGATCGCCAAGAATGCCCATGAAAAGGGCCTGACGCTCAAGGAGAGCGGGCTCGCGCTGGGCCTCGTCGACGAAGAGACGTTCGACAAATATGTGAAGCCGGAGACCATGGTAGGCCGGTAATCGGGGTCGGCCGGTAATTGGGCCCGGCTGCTAGAAGGCGGATTTATACAATCGCGAGCCTCCCAATCATGATCCAATCAGGTGTTGGATCATGATTGGGGGCAAACATGTCAGGGATGGCGCTCGCGCTGCTGATGCAGGCCGGTTTTCAGGTGGGCGACCGCGTGGAAGCGATGCCGATCGGCACGCGCTGGGAATCCTGCGTGATCCTTCGCGAATCCAAAACCGATGGCGGCTATGGCCTGCGCTGCGACAGTGGTTCGGACTTCTTCGTCGCTTATCGTAATGTTCGGGCACCCACGGGCAATGCCGCTCCGGCGCGACCGGGCAATGAGGCCGCGGGCGCTCCGGCTAATGCGC
>SEFZ01000131.1 GCA_004173185.1 Sphingomonadales bacterium
GCCCGACAAGTTGCGTTTCGATTTCTCGCATTTCCAGCCGCTGACGGCGGCGGAGCTGGCCGAGATCGAGCGACGGGTCAACGCGGAGATCCGGGCCAACCATGAGGCTGAAATCCACAACATGGGCATGCAGGAAGCGCTGGACTTCGGCGCCATGGCCCTGTTCGGGGAAAAGTACGGAGAAAATGTGCGGGTCCTGAAGATGGGCGGTTACTCCACGGAGCTGTGTGGCGGCACCCACGTGACCCGGACAGGAGACATTGGCCTGTTCAAGCTCGTGTCCGAAGGCGGCGTGTCGTCCGGCGTGCGCAGGATCGAGGCGGTGACAGGGCAGGGGGCGCTCGATCTGGTGGCCTCCGAGGAGCGGCAGTTGCACGAAGCTGCAGCCTTGCTGGGCGGCAATCCCAGCGAGTTGGTCGAGAAGGCGAGGCAGCTCACCGAGCGGCAGAGGAAGCTGGAGCGAGAGCTCGAAGGCCTGAAGGCCAAGGCCGCTTCTGGTGCGACGGCCCGGTTGGCCGAAACGGCGGTGGACGTGGCGGGCTTGAAGGTGTTGGCGGCGCGGCTGGAAGGGTTCGACGCCAAGGCGCTCAGGGAGGCGGTGGACAGGCTCAAGCAGCAGCTTGGCGATTCGGTCATCGTTCTTGCCGGCACCGTGGATGGCAAGGCTGCGCTGGTGGCTGGGGTGAACGGCTCCGCAATGGGCCGGGTCAAAGCGGGGGAACTGCTGGCCCACGTGGCCAGTCTCAGCGGCGGCAAGGGCGGCGGCCGCCCGGACCTCGCCCAGGGTGGTGGCGATGACGGGCCCGCCCTTGCTTCTGCCCTGAAAGGCGTCCACGGCTGGGTGACAGACCTTCTCGCGAGACCTGCGTAACATGCATACCGTGCTTGCGGGCACATAAGGTCGCCCGCTACCATGTTTCACGTTTATGAATGAATCTGGAAGCGTTTACGGCGCGAGAGCGCGTAAAAGCCCACCCGGCACTAACCTTGCCGGATTAAGGAGACAAAGTAATGTTGATTTTGACTCGCCGCGTGGGCGAAACCCTGATGATCGGCGATTCGGTCACCGTGACTGTGCTCGGGGTCAAGGGTAATCAGGTGAGGATAGGCATTACCGCGCCCAAG
>SEFZ01000132.1 GCA_004173185.1 Sphingomonadales bacterium
TTTTGCCGCAACCTGCTGCTCTATTTCTCGGCGCCGATGCGTCAGAAGGCGTTTGCGCGGCTCCGCGCAATGGCTGCGCCGCAGAGCTTCCTCGTGCTCGGCGCGGGCGAAACCGTGCTCGGCCAGACCGATCAGTTCGTCGCCAGCCCGCGTCTGCGCGGCCTGTACGAACCCGCCGACCAGCAGGTGCGCCGGGCGGCTGCGGCCTGACCTTGCTTTTTGCGCGCCACTGGCGCAATTGACAGCCTGGCAAGCACAGGACGGGTCCCCGTAGCGCATGAGCGATTTTATCGAACGCTGGTCTCCCAATTTTGACGAGCGCGCGCTGCCCATCTCGATGATCGTGCTGCATTATACCGGTATGAAGAGCGGGGCAGAAGCCATTGATTGGCTTGCTAATCCCGAATCCAAGGTGTCGGCACATTATGTCGTCAGCGAGGACGGCCAGATCACCCATATGGTGCCCGAGGACAAACGCGCCTGGCATGCGGGCAAGTCGCACTGGCGCGGCGTCAGCGATATCAATTCGGCGAGCGTCGGGATCGAGATCGTCAATCCGGGGCATGAATGGGGCTATGTCCCGTTCCCCGACCCGCAGGTCGCCTCGGTCGTCCGCCTCGTCCATATGATCAAGGATCGCTATTCGGTCACGCGCGGCAATGTCATCGGCCATTCGGACATCGCCCCGATGCGCAAGCAGGATCCGGGCGAACTGTTCCCGTGGGACGAACTCGCGCGCCGCCGCCTCGCGCTTCCGCGTCCGACCAAGAAGCTCACCGATCCTCTGTGGACCGACGCGGGCTTCCTGCTCGCGCTCGAACGTTTCGGCTATGACGTGACCGACGGTTTTGCGGCGACAGTGGCGTTTCAGCGGCGCTTTCGTCCGGAACTGATCGACGGCACGATCTGCGGCGAATGTCGTGCGATTCTGCTCGCGCTGCTGCTCCCCCAGCCCGAGGGCAATTGATTCCTCGTCAAAGTGCTCGATCAGGGCTATACTCGCGACCGCCAGAGGGTTGGGCGATCGCCGCCGGTGGGGTATCCTGCCGGGGGAGGAAAGTCCGGGCTCCACGGAAATCACGGTGCCGGATAACGTCCGGCGGATCGGGCTTCGGCCA
>SEFZ01000016.1 GCA_004173185.1 Sphingomonadales bacterium
CAGCCCGCGCACGGTCGTCTCGACTTCGGGAAGTTCTGGCATGCCTACCCCCTAGCCCCGCTCTCTTGCCCCCGCTAGAGCGTCGGCCATGCCCGACACCGTCTCCTTCGGCTACGAAGACATCGCCCCGGAAGATAAGACCGCCCGCGTTGGCGAAGTCTTCTCCAATGTCGCCTCCAAATATGACCTGATGAACGACGCCATGTCGGGCGGGCTGCATCGGCTTTGGAAGGATTTGTTCGTCCGCCGCGTGAAACCGCGCGATGGCGAGCATATCCTCGATATGGCCGGCGGCACCGGCGACATCGCGTTTCGCATGGCGAAATCCGGCGCGGCGATCACCGTGGCCGATATCAACCCGGAAATGCTCGCAGTCGGTGTCGAACGCGCAGCCGAGCGCGGGATCGATGGGCTGGTATGGTCCGAAGCCAATGCCGAGAGCCTGCAATGGCCCGACCGCTTCTTCGACGCTTATACGATCGCCTTCGGCATCCGGAACGTCACCGATATTCCCAAAGCGCTCCGCGAAGCGCATCGCGTGCTCAAGCGCGGCGGACGTTTCTACGTCCTCGAATTCTCGACCACGCAATGGCCCGGTTTCGCGCAGGTATATGATGCCTATTCGCACCACCTCGTCCCCAAGCTCGGCAAGCTGCTGGCGAACGATGAGGAAAGCTATCGCTATCTGATCGAATCGATCCGCCGCTTCCCCGATATGCCCACGTTCAAGGGCATGATCGAGGATGCTGGATTTACGCAGACCAAGGTTGAGCCTTTGCTCGGCGGGCTGGTCGCGATCCATTCGGGCTGGAAGATCTAAAGCACAGTGACCGCCGCACCCATCCATCTCTGGCGCCTCCTCAAGTGGGGACGCATCCTCGCGCGGAACGGCGCGCTGCGCGGGATCGAGCGCGATGCGAACACGCCCAAGCCGGTGCGTCGCCTGGCGCGGATCCTCCGCATCGGTGCACGCTTGCCCACCGTGCCGCGCTACGCGCAGGCATTTCAGGAGATTGGCCCGGCTGCGATCAAGCTTGGCCAGACACTCGCGACGCGGCCCGATCTGGTCGGCGACGAGGCCGCGCACGATCTGCTGCGCTTGCAGGATGCCCTGCCCCCGGTCGATTTCGCAATCATCCGCCAGCGCATCGAAGCATCGTCCGGCCGCACCATCGAGACGATGTTCTCGTCGTTCGAAGAAGAGGCGATAGGCGCAGCCTCGATCGCGCAGGTCCACCGCGCCGTCACCACCGACGGGCGCACCGTCGCGGTCAAAGTGCTTCGCCCAGGCATCGAAACTGAATTTGCCCGCGCGATCGACACCTATGAATGGGCCGCCGCACAGGTGGAGAGCATGGGCGGCGAATCCGCGCGCCTGCGCCCCCGGCTGGTGATCGAGACCTTCAAGCGCTGGACCGCGCGCGAACTCGATTTCCGCCGCGAAGGTGCCTCGGCATCCGAACTGGCCGAGGGCATGCAGGCCGAGCCCGATTTCCACGTGCCCGCGATCGACTGGCAGCGCTCGACCGGCAAGGTGCTGACGCTCGAATGGGTCAACGGCATCAAGCTGTCAGACCGCGCGGCGCTGATCGCAGCGGGCCACGACACCCATGCGCTCGCCGAAAAGCTGATCCGCGCCTTTTTGCGCCAGGCAATCGCCGAGGGTTTCTTCCACGCCGACATGCATCAGGGGAACCTCTTCGCGCTTCCCGACGGCCGGATCGCCGCGATCGATTTCGGCATCATGGGCCGGATCGACCGCCGCGCGCGCGTTTGGCTGGCCGAAATCCTCTACGGCCTGATCACCGGCAATTATAAGCGCGTCGCCGAAATCCATTTCGAAGCGGGCTATGTCCCCGCCCACCACAGTGTCGCCGAGTTCGCGACGGCACTGCGCGCAGTCGGCGAGCCGATGCGCGGGCTGCCGGTCAAGGATGTGTCGATCGGCTCGATGCTCGACAGCCTGTTCTCGATCACCCGCGATTTCGACATGCAGACCCAACCGCATCTGCTGCTGCTGCAAAAGACGATGGTGATGGTCGAAGGCGTCGCCACCCGGCTCGATCCCGATATCAATTTGTGGGACAGCGCATCGCCGTTCGTCAGCGAATGGATCCGCACCGAATTGGGGCCGGAAGCAGCCATCGCAGACCGGTTGGTCAAGGACATCCAGACCCTTGCCCGGTTGCCCGATCTGATCCGCAATATCGAACTGCGCTTCCCCGCGCCCGGCGGCGCGCCCCCTGCCCCGCCGCTGCGCGAAATCCAGGTCATCCGCGCCGGCGGCGGCTGGCGCTATGTTCTGGTGGCTATCGCGTCCTCGGTGATTAGCGCGGGCGTGGCGGTGTGGCTGCTTTCGTGAGCCCCTCGCGGTTCGCCGCATTCAGCCGCACGCGCGCCCGGATCGCGCTCGGCTTGCTCGTTCTGCTGCTCGCGCTTTGCCTCACCGCACTGATTACCCCCGATCCGGAGGCGATGGGCTCTGCGATCCGCAATGATGCCGGGCAGACCGATCTCGCGCTCTACGAAAAGATCGTCGCAGCGGTGCGCGGCGGCGAGAATTATTATGTGGCGGCGGCCGATGCGCTGCGTGCCGGACAATATCCGCTCCGCCCCTTCCTCACCTTCCGTCTGCCAGCCTTGGCAAGCGTGCTCGCGGTGATCCCGCAATGGCTTCCGGTGCGGCTCTTCCTGTTCGCGCTGGTGCTCTGCGTGGCCGGTGCATGGGCAAACCGGCTGCGCGGCGAACTTACCCGCCCTTTGCCCGCAGTCGCGGCATTGGTACTGATGCTCGGCTCCCTGCTCGTCTTCCTGCAATATGAGCTCGCACCCTTCCATGAGATCTGGGCAGCGTTGCTGGTCGCGCTTTCGCTCGCGATCCGCCGACCGGGGCGGTGGATCGAGGCCGTTGCCATTGGGCTGGCGGCGATGCTGATCCGCGAAACGGCTGCGCTCTACGCACTCATCATGATGGCCTTCGCATGGAGCGAGGGCGAGCGCCGCGAGGCGATTGGCTGGGGCGTGGCACTGGCGTTGTTCGCCGCGGCCTTGGGCGCACATGCCTATGCCGTCGCGGGCGTAACCGGCCCCACCGATCCCGCTTCGCCCGGCTGGGCGGGATTGCTCGGCTTCGGCTTCTTCGTGAAGGCCGCGACGCTCGCTACCGGACTACAGATGCTGCCGCTCTGGGCCGCCGCGCCGTTCGTCGGGCTGGCGCTGTTCGGTTGGCTTAGCTGGCGCGATTCCCTGGGGCTGCGCATGTTCGCGATCCTCGCCGGATACGCCGCCGCGATCGGCATTTTCGCGCGCATCGATACCTTTTACTGGGCGCTGATGATCGCCCCGGTCTTGCTGCTCGGCCTGCTCTTCGCGCCGGCGGGTATCCGCGACCTGTGGCGGCAAGCGCTCGACAAGCCGCGCATCACCGTGACAAGGGTGACGCGATGAAACGCATTCTCCTCATCGTCGGCGGCGGCATCGCAGCCTATAAGGCGTGCGAGCTGGTCCGCTTGTGCCGCAAGGCCGGGATCGGCGTGAAGTGCGTCCTCACCGCTGGCGGGCAGCATTTCGTGACGCCGATGACGCTGGCGGCACTCAGCGAGAATCAGGTCTACACGACGCTCTGGGACCTCAAGGACGAGGCCGAGATGGGGCATATCCAGCTCAGCCGCGAAGCCGATCTGGTCGTGGTCGCCCCCGCAACGGCAGATTTGATGGCCAAGATGGCAGCAGGGATCGCAGACGATCTCGCCACCACGCTCCTGCTCGCCACTGACAAGCCCGTCCTCGCCGCACCCGCAATGAACGTGCGGATGTGGCAGCACGCCGCCACCCGCCGCAACGTCGCCACGCTGCGGGCGGACGGCGTGACGGTGCTGGAGCCCGACGAAGGCGCGATGGCATGTGGCGAATATGGCCCCGGCCGCCTGCCCGAGCCCGAAGCGATCCTCGCGGCGATCCAGGCCCAATTCTCGGCTCAGCCAGAGCTTGTCGGAGGGCCTTCGACAGGCTCAGGGCGAGCGGGGGTTGAGTTACTAGGCAAGCACATCCTCGTGACCGCAGGCCCGACCCATGAGCCGATCGATCCGGTGCGCTATATCGCCAACCGCTCCTCGGGCCGGCAAGGCTATGCTATTGCAGGCGCGCTTGCGGCGCTCGGCGCAAAGGTGACGTTGGTGAGCGGCCCGGTTGCGCTGTCCACGCCCCCCGGCGTCACCCGCATCGATGTCGAGACCGCGCAGGAAATGGCAAACGCAGTCGCCCGCGCGCTCCCCGCAGATGCCGCCGTCATGGTCGCAGCCGTAGGCGATTGGCGCGCCGAAACAGCCGATCAGAAGATCAAGAAGGACGGCGCACCGCCCCGGCTCAATCTGTCCGAAAACCCCGATATCCTCGCGATGCTCGCCAAAAGCCCGCATCGCCCGGGCCTCGTCGTGGGCTTTGCGGCGGAGACCGAGCACGTAATCGAGCACGCCACCGCGAAACGCGAACGCAAGGGCGCGGACTGGATTGTCGCCAACGATGTTTCCGGAGATGTGATGGGCGGTGAAACGAACACCGTCCATATCGTCACGGCCAAGGGCGTCGAAAGCTGGGAAAAGCTGCCCAAGAGCGAAGTCGCCCAGCGGCTGGCGGATCGGATTGCCGATGCGCTTTAGCTCCGCGACTGTCGCAACCGGGCTGGCCGCATTGCTGCTCGCCGGTTGCACTGCCACCACCCCACAGGTCACCAGCGTGCCCGGCCTTCATGCCGAGACCTTTGGACCCGCGCGCGGGGCGAAGGTTCGCACGCTGATCGTCGTGCTGCACGGCGAGGGCCAGCCGGATCATTACCGCTTCGCGCAAGCCGCCGCTGCCGCCATTCCCAGCAGCGCAGCCGTTGCGATCCTGCGCCCCGGTTACGCCGATGCTGCAGGCAAAAGCTCTCCGGGCGAGCGCGGCGCGGAGACTGGCGATAATTATACGGCCGATCGCATCGACGCCGTTGGCAACGCCATCGCAGCATTCCGCCAGCGCTATCCCAACGCCCGCACCGTCATCGTTGGCGACACAGGCGGCGCGGTGATCGCTGCAAACCTTGCGGGCATCCGCCCCGGTTTGATCGACGGCATGGTCCTTGTCGGTTGCCCCTGCGCACTGCCCGAATGGCGCAAGCTGATGAAATGGAGCGACAAAGTCTCCAGCCTCGATCCGCTGCACACCGCGGGCGGCATCATGCCCGGTCTGCGCGCCGCGGTTCTGGTAGGCGCGGACGACAAGATCACGCCGGTCAAACTCTCGCGCGCTTATGCCGAGGCGCTGACGTTGCGCGGCATCGCCACCGACTATCGGATCCTGCCCGGCAAGGGCCATGATCTGCTCGACGATCCCGAGGTTCTCGCCGCCACCCAGCGGCTGGCGGCCTCGCTCCCCGGAAAGATCTGACATGCTGCCCCCGATCCGTATCGCCATCCAGCGCCTGCCGCATGGCGAAGACCTGCCGCTGCCCGCGTACGCCACCGATGGCGCTGCGGGGATGGATGTGGTCGCCGCCGAGGATTGGATCCTCAATCCCGGCCAGCGCCACGCGGTTTCCACCGGCTTCGCAATGGCGATCCCTGAAGGGTTTGAAGTGCAGGTCCGCCCGCGTTCGGGGCTCGCGCTCAAGCACGGCATCACGTGCCTCAACACCCCCGGCACGATCGACAGCGACTATCGCGGCGAGGTGAAGGTGATCTTGGCCAATCTTGGTGACGCGCCATTTACGATTGCGCGCGGAGACAGGATAGCACAGCTCGTGCCCGCGCCGGTCCAGCGCGCGGGGCTCGAGGAAGTCGGGTCGCTCGATGAAACCAAGCGGGGCAGCGGGGGCTTCGGATCGACGGGCATATGATCGGCGTATTGGCACTCGTCGCGGGGCTTCAGCTTGCCGCAATCGATTGGGACGCGCTGCCGCCTTTGCCCTATCGCGCGCCACCGCTCGTCACGCCCGACATGCATAATTTCGTGACGCGCGAAGTGCGAGCAAACAAATGCCCGAGCCCCGGCGCTGAGATTCGGATCGATGTCGCGGTGCTGATCGACGACGCCGGGGGCATTCGAACCACGGTGCCGCGCGCGATCAAATGCCCCTCGGTCGAGCAATATGCCGCAGGCCTGGTCACGGGCTTCGCGCGAAACAATCTGCTGCCGCGTATGGCGACGGGCGATCAATGGTATCGCACCAGCCTCACCTTCACGCTCCCTAAGTGATATAGCCAAAATGAGTCTCAGCGACGACGAACTCGGGCGCTATGCGCGTCATATCGTGCTGCGCGAGATCGGCGGCGGCGGGCAGGCGCGGCTGAAGAAAGCCCGCGTGCTGCTGATCGGCGCAGGTGGCATCGGCTCCCCGGCGATCCAGTATCTCGCAGCGGCGGGCATCGGCTATCTCGCGGTGATCGACGATGACAAGGTGGCGCTGTCCAACCTTCAGCGTCAGACCCTGTATGGTACGCGCGACATCGGCCATGAAAAGGTCGTCGCCGCCGCGATCGCTGTGCGCAAGATCAACCCGCACACCCATTTCGAAGCCATCAAAGAGCGGATCACCACCGAAAACGCGCTGCGGTTGCTTGAAGGGATCGATGTCGTCGTTGACGGCTCGGACAATTTCGCCACGCGCCTGGCCGTCGCCGATGCATGCCTGCGCCACCGCACGCCCTTGGTATCGTCCGCCGTTGCCGAGTTCGAAGGCCAGCTTGGCGTCTATCGCGGCTGGGAGGCGGACAAGCCCTGCTACCGCTGCTTCGTCGGCAATGATCCCGAGCGCGAAGGCGTCTCCTGTGCCGAACAGGGCGTCCTGGGCGCGCTTACCGGCGTGATGGGCAGCCTGGCGGCATTGGAGGCCATCCGCGCCATCGCCCCCTTTGGCGAGGACTCAGCGGGGAAATTGCTGCTCGTCGACGCATTGTCGCTGCGCTTCCGCACGATCACGCTTCCGAAAGATACCGGGTGTAAGGCATGCGGCAACACAGCAACGAAAGGGTGTTAATGCAGGGCAAGCGCGTTCTCGTCACGGGTTCCGCCGGATTTATCGGGTTCCACACCAGCAGCCTGCTGCTCCAGCAGGGTGCGACCGTGCTGGGCGTCGATAACTTCTCCGATTATTACGACGTGGCGCTCAAGGAAGCGCGCAACGACATGCTCTCCAACCATGCCGATTTCTCGGTCGCACGGGTTTCGATCGAGGATGCCGATGCGTTCGGGGACGCGTGGCGCGCGTTCAAGCCGGATATCGTCATCCACCTCGCCGCACAGGCGGGCGTCCGCTATTCGATCGACGCACCGGCCAGCTATGTCGGCGCCAATCTGATCGGCACCTTCAACGTGCTGGAACTGGCGCGGCACAGCCAGCCCGATCATCTTCTGATGGCTTCGACCAGCTCGGTCTATGGCGCGAACACCAGCATGCCGTTCGACGAGATGCAGCGTACCGCAACGCCGCTCAGCCTCTACGCGGCCACCAAGGGCGCGACCGAGCTGATGGCGCACAGCTATGCGCATCTTTTCAAAACGCCGATCACGATGTTCCGCTTTTTCACGGTTTATGGCCCGTGGGGCCGCCCGGACATGGCGTTGTTCAAATTCACCAAAGCGATCCTCGCTGGCGAACCCATCGACGTTTACAACAATGGCGAAATGGCCCGCGACTTCACATATGTCGAAGATCTGGTCGAAGCGATCACCCGGCTCACTGCGGCGATCCCCGGCGACGTGCCGGTGGAGGGCGACAGCCTCTCGCCCGTCGCGCCGTTTCGGATCGTCAATATCGGCGGCGGCAATCTCACCCCGCTGATGGACTATATCGGCGCAGCCGAGCGCGCGCTGGGCAAGACCGCGATCAAGAACATGATGCCCATGCAGCAAGGCGACGTGCCTGCGACCGAAGCATCGCCTGCGCTGCTTAAGCGGCTGACCGGCTTTGTGCCGTCAATTCCACCCGAGGAAGGCGTTGCGCGCTTCATCGCCTGGTATCGCGAGCATTATTCCTGAGACCTGAGCGCTCAGCGCTCAGCGCATAGCTGAGCACCATACCGCAAAGAAAAGGGGCCGGGGAAACCGCTCGTAAAGAGCGGCCTCCCCGGCCCCGATTTTCCTGGGCCTCGCTTAGAAGCGGAAGCCGATCGAACCGCGCACGCTGCGGATCGCGACATCGTCACGACCGATCGTGGTCTCGCCAGCGATCGACACGTTCACCGAGCCGGTGTCGACCGTCAGGCCGCCGGCCACTTCAGCCCAGTCGCGATCGCGACCGGAGAGCGCGAACTGCGTGCCGGTGCCCTGCACGCCAACGAAGGTCGCCGAGAATGCCGTGGGACGATCGCCGAAGTCATAGACATAGGTGCCGGTGACGAACGGCTTAACCTTTGCGCCATTGCCCGCGATGGTCAGACCGCCACGTGCCTGCGAGCTGTTCACCGGCTGACGGTTATAAGCGAGAGCCACCGGCCCGCCCGTTTCCGCCGTGCGCGAGAAGTCGATGAAGGTCGTGCGCCATGCAGCACGCGGCTTCAGCGACAGCGCGCCCATGTCGATCTTATACCCGATGCCTGCTTCGCTCGAGAAAGCGAGCGCGCTGTCTTCGGCACGCAACGTGTAGTTGGAGCCGACAAAGGCGACCGTACGCGTCGTCGTCGAGTCGAGGATACCGGCGGTGATCTGCGCATCGAGCGTCAGGCCGCCAGCAGACTCATACTTGCTGTAAAGCGAACCCTGGATGAGGGTCGCCTTTGCCGAGTGCGCTGCAACTGCGCCCGCGCTGTCCATCTTGCTGTACGACAGGGCGAAACCGATGGCGCTGTCGTCGCCGATCAGCGTTTCGAGGCCGCCCGCGACATACCAGCCATCGAACTTGTCCCGCGCGGTGGCGATCGCCGCAGGCATTGCACGGCTGTCACCCTCGACATAGCCGCCGGCGATAAAGCCGCTCATATTCTCTGGCAGTACGCCTTCCTGCACGGTGGTCTGCTCGTTACCACCAACGTTGAGCACGGTCGGAGCCGCAAGGTTCGACATGCTGTTGAGGCTGGTCGAAGCGACGCGCAGCGGCTGACCGATGCGCGCCATCGTCCCGCCCGAGCTCGCAAGATCGAGCGTCTCGAGGCGATCGCGCAGCAGACCCGAGGTCGAATCGACCATCGCCGTTCCGAGGCCGCGAACCGTGGTCTCCGTGGTCGGCGCAAGGCCTTCCAGCGTCGAGCGGATCGTAGCCGCGCTCTGCAGATCGAGCGGACCATAGACACCGTCGAGCACCGAAGCGTTCGCGCGGTTGGAGTCAAGGATCCGGCCATAGGCCACCTGCACCTGCGAAGCGGTGTTGATCACCGAACCATAGGTGCCAGCGGTCACCGCGAGGCGCACGGCGTTCGCGGTGTAGGTCACCGTCGGGCGCAGGATCGCGCTGAAGGTGGTCGGCGCGATGAAGGTGCCGGTAACGCCGCCTTCTGCGGTCAGGATCGTGTAGGTCTGCCCCGCACGCAGCGCGTTGGTGTAGCTGATCCCGAGCGCGCCACCCACGTTAGCCGAGCCGTTCGTCGGGGTGGTGCCGGTGAACGTCGTGGCACGCACCGCGATGAGATCCGAAGCAGTGCCCGACAGGTCTACGAAATAGGTCGAGCCCGAAGCCATGATCAGGTTGCCGCCGATGGTCAGCGTGCCCGTCGTGCCCACCGTGCCCGGCGCGAACTGGCCGGTAACGCTGGTCAGGAACGGTGCATTGATCCGGCCGGTGCCGCTGATCAGGCCGCCGAAGAACGAATAGTCGCCCACCGAAGTCACCGTGCCGTCAACCGCGAGGGTGCCCGCGAAGTGGTTGACGTTGATCAGCGAAGTGAGTGCGCCAGTGCTGGCGACAGCCAGCGTAGCGCCATTGCCGCCAAAGGTCAGGCGATCGATCGTGGTCGCCGTGTTGAGCGTGGTCGTGCCGTTGGCGATCAGCGACACATCGAAATAGCGGCCAATGGCACCGGTCGAGCGAACCGGATCGACATTGGTCGGCACGAAGTTGGTCGCGCCGGGCAGGCCGTTGGCGAGCGTAGCCGCTGGCAATGCCAGCGTCGTCACGCCGCCGGCCTGAGCCTCCAGCGTTGCTTCGCTGCCATCGACACGTACAGTCGCGGGCTGGCTGACTGCGGTAGCAACGTCGCCGCTGGCTGGCGCGTCCTCGGCGGTACCGATCGGGCGCGTTTCAACTGTCTCGACGCCGGTGCGGGTATCGAGGCAGTCGCTAACGCCACCCTGCTGGAAGCAGATCTGGCCGAAGTCACCTGTGGTGCCGCCCTTCTGCGCGCCAGGATCGTTCGGGATGCCATTGACCGGCTGGCCATTGGTGCCGAGCACATAATAAGCCGGATCGAGCGTCGATACCCAGTGTGTCTGGTCGGTCCAGTTGGCGTTGCCGGCCAACGAAGCGACATAGTGATACGGGTTGTTGGCCGCGATCCAGTCCCAATAGAGATTGACGGGCTGATAGAAAGCTACGGTGCCATAGCTGTTAGCCGGCTGGCCGGTGAAGAATCGCGTATAGCCGCCCGAAAGCACGCCGATCACGAGCTGCTTGGTGAAGTTTTGCAGGATCAGCGGGCCGCCCGAATCGCCGCCCGAAGTGATGCCTTCCTTAGACGCGGTCCCGCCTGCGCCGGGACGCGCATTGTCGCGGAAAGCGTTGAAATCGAACGCGCTCGGCGCAACGCCAGTGCCGCGACGGGGATCGTCGAAATCGAGGAAATACAGATTCTGCCGCAGATCCGGCTGTGCTCCGGAGCCGAACAGGAAGCCCTCGAAGGTTTCAAGATCGGTATAGGCGCCCAGGATATTCTCAGCAGCGCGACGGCGGAAGTCGATGCTGCCCTGAACGCCGGTCTGTCCGGTGCCATTGTTACCATAACCGACGATGCCGACATTATAGCCCGTGCCTCCAGCGGCAGTAATCGTCCCCGGAGCGGGCAATGCCGAGAATAGCAGCGCCCAGGTCGGCACATTGGCGGCCGGGGTGTCGAGCGTCGCGGTAGCAACGTCGCCGTACAGGAAGCCATTCGCTGCGGCTTCAAGCGACAGGTTGTTATAGCGGACCTGGTTCACGTTGTAGAACGCTTGGGCGATGTTGGTCTGGAATTTGCCAGCCTGGGTCGCGCCGGTGCCCAGCAGCCAGCGCACCAGCTCATCGGTTTCACCAGCGGCGTTGGCGCGCAAATTGGTCTCGAAGCCAAAACCGATCCCGGTGCCGCCCGAGCCCGCGCCATAGGACGTCGCAGCGGCATCGTTCACGCAGTGCGCTGCGAACAAAACGGTGCGCGGGTTGATCAAGGTGCCGGTGCACAGCCCGACAGAGCCGCCGCCAAGATCAATGATCTGCTGGCCGATACCCGTGATGTTGACTGGATCGCGCGCCGTAGTCGAAGTGCCGGGATTGGCGATCAGGATTTGTGGATCGGGGTCAACCTTGGTCTCTACATAACCGAGACGCGAAATCTCGATATCGACGGGATTAACACCCTGCGATTCGAGTACGACTTGACTAACATCGATCAAGCCACTGCCCTGTGCTTCGCGTTCAGCCTGAGCAGCAGAAAGGCGAGCGTCCTGCGCAGAAGCGGTGGCAGCATAACCCAAGCTTAACGATGCAGCCGATGCTAGCAGCGCCGCACGAATTGCGCGCGGATTGCGAACGAGTTTCATAGATAGCCCCTTAGGTTTGCGGGTGCCCCCCGCTTTGTCTCTGAAACTCCAAGCTATTCAGTCCATCGCGCCCGTCAAGCATTCGTTCGCGCCGTTTTGTGCTGTTTCAGCAACAGAAGTGCGCGAATTTGAATTCTAAACGCACAAAGCAGACAAGAAGCAGCAATATTGCGGCACTCCGGCAGCTGAGGCACATGATGGTCGGTGCGCAAACGCGACCCCGCCGCATTAGGGCGCGGATGCGGGTGTTCGGGACGCGCGGGGCTTCAACCCGCGCCTCAGCTCGAGTTTAACGGCTCGACAGATGGCGCCCCCGGCGACCATTAATGGTTGTCCGCGATGCGACGCATATCTGGAATCTTAACAGGATCGCGTGGCGCGAGCGACGCTCGCGCCCTTCGCAGATCAGCCTTGGCTGGCGATGAACTCCCGGACCGCCGGGCCGATATCGTCGCGACCGAGCGCGACGGCGATGTTGGCCTGGATGAAACCGGCCTTGTCGCCGCAATCATAGCGCACACCATTGAAGGTGAGCCCGTGGAAGGGCTGATCGCCGATCATCCGCGCCATCGCGTCGGTCAGCTGGATTTCGCCGCCAGCGCCCTTGCCCTGCCCCTCGAGCACCCGCATCACTTCGGGCTGCAGGATGTAGCGGCCGATCACGGCCAGGTTCGAAGGCGAAGTGCCGCGCGCCGGCTTCTCGACCAGTCCCTTCACCTCCGTCAGCGCGCCGTCGCGCACGCCGGGAGTGATGATGCCATATTTGTCGGTGGCTTCGTCGGCGACTTCCATGGCGCAGATCATGTTGCCGCCGGTCTTGTTATAGGCGTCGACCATCTGCTTCAGGCAGCCGGGCGCACCCATCATGAAATCGTCGGCCAGCAGCACCGCGAAAGGCTCGTCACCCACGATGTCGCGTGCACACCACACGGCATGGCCCAGCCCCATCGGCTCCTGCTGGCGCACATAGGCAACCGCGCCGGGCTTGAGCCGCGTCGTATCGAGCACGTCGAGCGACTTGCCGCGCGCGGCCATCGTCATCTCAAGCTCATAGGCGATGTCGAAATGGTCCTCGATCGCGGATTTGCCGCGTCCGGTGACGAAAATCATCTGTTCGATGCCGGCTTCCAGCGCCTCGTCCACCGCATATTGGATCAGCGGGCGATCGACCACGGGCAGCATTTCCTTCGGCAGCGCCTTGGTGGCGGGCAGGAAGCGCGTGCCGAGCCCCCCGACGGGGAACACGGCCTTTCGAAGCGGTTTGATCGGCATAAGATCCCTTATATTTCTATTTGTGGCGGGGCTTAGCCGCCGATGCAAACCTGTGCAATCGGCTCGATCAGAAGCCGAAATTGACCCGCATGGCCGCACCGCGATCCACTGGGATAGCTGCGAAATTGCCGGGCTGGCGGCGCAGGAAGAAATTACTGCTGACATCGCCGCCCGGGAATGGCCAGCTATAGGCCAGCTCGAAATCCATCTCGCGGCCGGTCGGTGCGAGATTGAAGCGCGTGACGTTCCAGCGATCTACGCTCTGGCTGTAATAGTCCCAGCCGCCGGGCAGCCGGATGTCGATCCCGCCTGTCGCCACCCGCAGCGGTTGCGCGACCCGAATGCCGAAACGGTCTCCCGCGCGGAACAGCCCGGCCTTGCCGAAATCGGCGGCGAAAGCGTTGGTGCGAATCATCCCCGAACCCTGAACGCCGCCGCGAAGATGCGCCTGCGTCCAGCCCTGCCGCATCGATCCGCCAAGGCTCCAGCCATCCCCCAGATCATAGCGCGCGGCCAGATCGAGGAAGACACTATCGGCGCGCGTTGCTCCCAGCGCGCCCGAGAAGCGCGCGCCGAGCAACGTATCGGATTCGCGCAGATGCGTGAGGTTTGCGCTCGTGCTCAGTCCGCCAAATGCCCGATCCACGCCCAAGGTCGTGCGGAAATAGCCAAAGCGCTCGCGACGTCCGCGCAGCGCTTCGAACTGCGTGTCGCGCCGGGTGAGCACGTCGCCCGCCTCTTCGCCCAGCGTCACGCCCCAACTGCCGAACTGGCGGCGGGCCGCGGCCGATCCCTTCACGTCCACGTCGAACCCCGAGCTGTGCGTCGGATCGCGCGAGACGAGGAATGCAGGCTCCGCTGCCCCGGCAAGCCTTGCCGACAGCGTGTTGACGCCCTCCGAGGCGCCGATCGCGAATTGCGATCTGCCACCCATCCGCGCGATGACCGAACCCGCGAGCATCTTCGCCCGGCCAGCATCGGCGCTGCCAATCCCCAGCCGCTCGATCCGCAGCGAATCGTGGGTGGGCACCAGCGAGACCGCAACCCGCACGTCGTTCGCACCGACCGAAAAACTGCGCTGACGCGATGCCATCAACTGCGGCAATTGCCGCGCGGGGCCTTCGTGCCGGATCGTCCGGGCAAGGTCCGTTGCGAAGGCGCGATCGAAGCCGTCTAGCACGACGACGCCGAGTGCGCCCTGGCCCGCATCGCCCATCGGCGCGGAAAGCGCAGCGTTGAAATTCTCCGAAGTCGGCGCGCGCGAACCCGCCAGCGAGGTGGTGCCCACCGGCTGGAATGCGCGCGTCAGATCGAGCACGCCGCGGCCGTAGATCGCATCGGTGCCCGGCGCGCCCACATCGCGCGCAGTGGTGAGCAGCAACTGCACGATCTGCGCGCCGGTCAGGTTGGGAAACGCCTGAGCCAGCAGCGCCACCGCGCCTGCGATCTGCGGCGCGGAGAAAGACGTGCCCGACCACAGGAACGCGGTATCGTTCTGATCCGGCGCACGAACGCGTTCGCCCACTGCGCTCAGGAAAACCTGCTGACTGGCTCCGGCACGGTTCGAGAAGGTCGAGATCGTATCGCTGTCATTGACCGAGCCGGCGATGATGATCAGCCCGCGCGACACGGCGGGATCGGTCGCGGGCGCGGTGAATTCATCGGGATTGGGCGCATTCGGTCCGTCATTGCCGGCGGACATGACGATCACGATCCCCGCCGCAGTCGCGCGGTTGATCGCCGCGATCAGCGTGGCATTGGGTGCAGAGCCGCCGAGCGAGATGTTCACGACCCGCGCGCCGCCTTCGCGGGCAACGTCGAGTCCCCGCGCGATCGCAGTGTCGGCGAAATCGCAACCGCTATCCTCGTCGCCCGCGGTTTCACTCGCGCAGCTTCCGGGGCTGTCGGCACGAATGACGATCAACTGCGCATCGAACGATACGCCATGCGTGCCGGTGCCATTGCGCCGCCCGGCGATGGTGAAGGCGACTGCGGTGCCATGCCCACCTTCATCGTCAATCGTCGTATTGCCCGCCGTGCTCTGCGACAGGCTGGCGATCCGGCAGGTGCCGGTGCCGATCCCGCCGGAGCAATCGCCGAATTCCGCGCTCTGCAAATCGATCCCCGAATCGATCACCCCAACCTTGATGCCCGAGCCCGTGCCGCCGCGATTATAGGCGACCAATGCGTTCATCGAGACCGCGCCGACCGTCGCGCGATACTCGCTGGTGTCATAGAGTGGCGCTGGTGTTGGGGTCGGGGTTGGCGTGGGTGCCGGCGCGGGCGTTGGGGTTGGAACCGGCGTAGGCGTAGGCGTTGGCGCGGGACTCGGTGCCGGGCTGGGCGCGGGTGTCGTGCCTACGCCCCCACCGCCTCCGCCCCCGCTGCACGCGCTGGCCAGCAAAAAAATCGCCAGCCCGGTCGATCGGTTCAGCCTGGCGCGCGCGTGCCGGTTCATGGTGCCCCCAATATCTACGGAAAACCGCAAATGTATTTTTCAACCATTAGCGTAGCTTAAAAGCGATGACGAGGTGTGGATTATACGGTCCGCCGGCGCCGCTCCCTTCCCCTCCGCCCCCAGTCTCGAACATTGCCGGACTCCGCCAATCGGACAAGATCGTTAGCAGAACTGAAACCGTCTCCACCGCATGGTGCAACTGAAAATCGAGTGGGGATTGCTATGAGTATCGAATGGCCAGCACATGGCCTGAAGCTGCAGGCGCGGATCGAATCGGGCGTCGCCACTGTCGGGATCGTCGGGATGGGCTATGTCGGCCTCCCCCTCGCGCTCGCTTTTGCCGAGGTTGATTGCCCCGTGCTGGCGTTTGACGTCGATCAGTCGAAGATCGACGCGCTGGAGGCTGGCCGCAGCTATATCAAGCATATCGGCGGCGATCGGATTGCCCCGCTGATCGACAATGGCAAGCTGGCCGCGACTGCCGATCTCTCGCGGCTGGGCGAGGCCGATGTTGTGCTGATCTGCGTCCCCACCCCGCTGTCACGCCATCTTGAGCCCGATCTCACTTATGTCGAGGAGACCACCCGCGCGATCGCCAAGACGCTGCGCCGCGGACAGCTCGTCATCCTCGAATCGACCACCTATCCCGGCACCACGCGCGAAGTGATGCAGCCGATCCTCGAAGCCGGCGGCCTGATCGCTGGCAAGGACTTCTTCCTCGCATATTCGCCCGAGCGCGAAGACCCCGGCAATATCACCTATTCGACCACCAAGATCCCCAAGGTCGTGGGCGCTGATGACGCGCATTCGGCCGATCTCGCGCTGGCGCTCTATCGCCATGTCGTGCCGCAGACCGTGGGCGTCTCCTCAACGGCCGCAGCCGAAGCGGTCAAGATCACCGAAAATGTCTTCCGCGCAGTCAACATCGCACTGGTGAACGAACTCAAGCTCGTCTTTACCGCGATGGACATCGACGTGTGGGAAGTCATCGAGGCGGCGAAGTCCAAGCCCTTTGGCTTCATGCCCTTCTATCCGGGCCCGGGCCTGGGCGGGCATTGCATCCCGATCGACCCTTTCTACCTCACCTGGAAGGCGCGCGAGTTCAACCAGCACACCAAGTTCATCGAGCTGGCCGGCCAGATCAACGCGGACATGCCCCAGCACGTCGTCCGCGTTCTCGCCGATACGCTCGATGCGCGCACCGGGCGCGGCCTGCGCGGCGCGAAAATCCTGATGATGGGTGTCGCCTACAAAAAGAATGTCGAGGACATTCGCGAGAGCCCGTCGCTCCGCCTGATGGAGTTGATCGAAGCGCGCGGCGCGACTGCCGAATTCTACGATCCGCACGTCGCCCAGATCGACAACACCCGCGAGCACCCGACGCTCAATTTCCGCGAGAGCATCGCATGGGATGCACAGGCGATCTCCGAATATGACGCGGTTCTGATCGCAACCGATCACGACGCAGTGGATTATGCGGCATTGGTGCTCTCCGCGAAGCTGGTGATCGACACCCGCAACGCCTGTGGCAAGGCCGGTGTAACGAGCGAGAAGATCGTGCGGGCATAATATCGCTCGTGTTGCGCTGCAACATATGGCACCTCGCCCCCATGTCGTCTGTCTTGATCCGCATATTGTTCGTGTTTGCGCTGGCGATGGTGGTGTTCCTGGCATTGACCCCAGGCCCGCTCGGGCTGGTGGTTGAATCGGGTCCCGTCCGCCACCTCCTAGCTTTTGCCGCGCTTCCCGTGCTGAGTGCGCTCGCTTGGCCACGAATCAGAATGGTGTGGCAATTTGCTGCATATGCGCTGCTCGGTGCCGCGATCGAGATCGCACAATTGCTGATGGATGTCGGCCGCTTGGCGGAATGGGATGATTGGGCAAACGATCTCGTCGCGACCGCCGTGGCGCTTATGCTCGTCGCCTTGGTGCGCGCTTGGAATCACCAGTCTGAAATCAAAGAGCCGCTCGGTTAGAATCGCATTAAGCTTGGCCTGCTAAGAGCGCGGTCATGGCCCAAATATCTGCTCGTCGCGTTCTCCTGATCTTCGGCACACGGCCCGAAGCGATCAAACTATTCCCCGTCATCCGCGCGCTGGCGGAAACGCCGGGCATCGATGTCCGCACCTGCGTCACCGCGCAGCATCGCGGTCTGTTAGATCAGGTGCTCGACATTGCCGGGCTGAAGCCGGACATTGATCTCGATCTGATGGAGCCGGGCCAGACGCTGGACCAGCTTACTGCGCGGCTGCTCACCGGCCTTGGCAGCGTGATGGATGCCGAAAAGCCAGACCGGGTCATCGTGCAGGGTGACACCGCAACTGCGATGGTCGGCGCGCTCGCCGCTTATTACCGCAAGATTCCGGTCAGCCATATCGAGGCAGGGCTGCGCTCGGGCGACATCTATGCGCCCTGGCCCGAGGAAGTGAATCGCCGCATCGTTGCCCCTATCGCCGACCAGCATTTCGCGCCGACCGAGACAGCGGCCGATGCGCTGAAGCGCGAGAATATCGATCCCGCGACGATCCACGTCACCGGCAACACCGTGATCGACGCTTTGCTCGCAACACAGGCCCGCATCGCCGCCGATCCCTCGCTCGCCGCCGGGCTGGACGAGATTGCCGCGCGCTTTGCCGGCAAACGGATCGTGCTCGTCACCACCCACCGCCGCGAGAATTTCGGCGGCGGCATGGAAAGCATCGCCCGCGCGCTTGGCCGCATCGCCGACCTCGACAATGTCGCGATCCTTTTCCCGATGCATCCAAACCCCAATGTCGTCGCGGCGATGAACGCGGTGCTGGGCGATCGCCCCAACATCGCCCGTATCGATCCGCTCGATTACCCGCATTTCATCCGCGCATTGGGCATGTGCGAGATCGTGCTCAGCGATTCGGGCGGCGTGCAGGAAGAGGCCCCTGCCCTCGGCAAGCCCGTACTGGTCATGCGCGAGACCACCGAACGCCCCGAAGGCGTGACTGCGGGCACCGCGAAACTCGTCGGCACCGATGAAAATCGCATCGTTTCCGAAATATCAACGCTCCTCCGCGATGATGCCGCCTATTCGGCAATGGCTCGCGCGCACAATCCTTTTGGCGACGGTCATGCCTCGGCACGTATCGCGGGGATTGTCGCGCATGGTTTCGGATTCTGAGCTCAAGGTCGCAGTTCTCGGCCTTGGCTATATCGGGCTTCCCACAGCAGCGGTGATCGCGCGCACCGGCGCGAACGTGCTGGGTATCGACGTCCATCAATCGGTCGTCGACACGATCAATTCGGGCAAGGTCCATATCGAGGAGATCGATCTGGACGCGCTCGTCTCGGGTGTGGTCGCGCGGGGCAATCTGCGCGCGTCGCTCCAGATCGAACCCGCCGATGTGTTCGTCATCGCGGTGCCCACGCCGTTCCAGGAAAACCACGCCCCCGATATCGGCTATGTGCTCAAGGCCGCGACCAATGTCGCGATCGTGCTCAAGGCCGGCGACGTGGTGATCCTCGAATCCACCTCGCCCGTCGGCACCACCGAGAAGGTTGCGGAGTTGCTCGCGCAGCTGCGCCCCGATCTCAAGATCCCCGGCCATTGCACCGGAAGCGCAGATGTCGCGATCTCCTATTGCCCGGAGCGCGTCCTGCCCGGCCGCATCCTCGTCGAGCTGATCGACAATGATCGCGTCATCGGCGGGATCACGCCGCGTTGCGCGCGCAAGGCGCTGCAATTCTATCGCCGCTTCGTGCGCGGTGCCTGCGTGACCACCACGGCCAAGGCAGCGGAGATGACCAAGCTCAGCGAAAACGCCTTCCGCGACGTCAACATCGCCTTCGCCAACGAACTCAGCCTGATCGCCGAAAAGATGGGCGTAGATGTCTGGGAAGTCATCCGCCTCGCCAACCGTCATCCGCGCGTCAACATCCTCTCCCCCGGCCCCGGCGTGGGCGGGCATTGCATCGCAGTCGATCCCTGGTTCCTCGTCAGCGCCGCACCCGAGCAAACCCCGCTGATCCGCACCGCGCGCGAAGTGAATGACGGAAAGACCGACCATGTGATCGCCAAGGCATCGGAGATGATCGAGGCCAACCCCCTCGCTCGCGTCGCGTGCATGGGCCTCGCCTTCAAAGCCAATATTGACGATTTCCGCGAGAGCCCCGCGCTCAAGGTCGCGGCCGCGCTGGCCGAGCGTTTCGGCGCGCGCGTTGCGATCGTCGAGCCCTATGCCAACGAACTGCCCATCGCGTTCGACGGCACCGGCGCGACGCTAACCGATGTCGATACCGCGCTGGAAAGCTGCGATATCCTGATCCCGCTGGTCGACCATGACGTGTTTAAATCGATCCCGCTGGACGAGCGCGCCGACAAGCAAGTCTATGACACGCGCGGCATCTGGCCCGATCAGCCGCGCACGGTTCCCGCCACGCCCCTCAGGATCGCCGTCTGAGGGCGCGGCCCGCACAGGGCCAGCAGATCGTCCTCAGCGCCAAACGCATCCAATATTCGGGCTACGCCTGCCAAAGCGGCGTCGCGGCTGACGAAGCGCAATGCGGTGAGGCCGGCAATTCGCATATCCGCCGCTGGCCGCCCCTCAACCTGTAACAGGCCAAGCCGGCTCTTGAGCGGGCGGATCACCGCGATGTGATATGCTGCGGGATCGCCAGCGCGCGCGAGCAATTGCCCCTCGTCAAAGAACAGCAGGGAGGCAAGCCCGGTAATTCCGGGGCGCACGTCGAGCAGGCGCATCTCCTCAGGCGAATAGCGATCGACACCCGAACGCATATCCGGGCGCGGGCCGACGATCGCCATCTCCCCGCGCACCACATTCCAGAATTGCGGAATCTCGTCGATCTTGGTGCGCCGCAGCCATGCGCCGACGCGGGTGATCCGCGGATCGGCATCCGGCGCGAACCGCCCGCCGAGTCGGTCCGCACTCGCCACCATGGTACGCAGCTTGAACATCGTGAAATCGCGACCGCCGCGTCCAACGCGCGGCGCGCGGTATATCGGGGTACCGCCATCGGCCAGCCAGATCGCCAGCATCGTCGCGAGCAGCAACGGCAACGCAAGCAGGAGAACCAGCAGCGCGGCGCAGATTTCGAACAAGCGGGCGGCGGCGCGATCCATCGCGAACAGGGTTAACCCGCCGATAACGAAGCGAGCAAGCTCAGCGGTGGCGAACGAGCAGCTTTTCCCAATTTCCGTCGAGCGCGATCTCGCGATCCGCAAGGATCGCCGGGGTGATCGGCCGAGCCGAGATGGTGTCGATCTTGGCGATCTCCGCTTCCAGCGTCGCGATACGGTCGCGCCAGGCTGGGTGCGAGCGGCTGCGCAGGATGCCACCCGCCTTGCTCGGCCCGAACTTCTGCCAGAACGCAATCGTCGCGCGCACCGGATAATTGGCGTTGGCCATGAAATAGATGCCCAGAATATCGGCCTGAAGCTCGGTCTGGCGGAAATATTTCACACTCTTGCCGAAGCCCGAGAGCATCCCGAAGCTCACGCCGCGCACCTCCAGCTTCTCGCGATGATGCAGCACGTTATGGGCGAATTCATGCGCCATCACTGCGGCAAGCTGTTCCTCGGGATATTCCTCGACGAAGCGCGAGCCGATCTGGACCATCGTGCCGTCGGCCGAAGCGCCCCAATCGTCGGCAATCCGCATCTCGAACCGTGATTTGCACACCGGCACCGGCTGGAGCGTCACGCGTATCGGCGCGCCCGCGCGGATCGCCTCGATCTCGATCGGCACGTCCACGGGCAAGGCAGCGATGGCAAGCTGCGCCGCGACCAGCCGATCGGTGCTCGACGGCTTGCCGGATAGTGCCGCGATTTCGACCGAACCGACACGGACGAGCGAATCGTCCGCCTTCAATCCCGCGCGCTCCGCAGGCGTTCCCGGCACCACGCCTTCAATCGCGACCGGAGTCGCGAAGCCGAAATGCTTACGCGCAGCTTCAAGCGCGCTGGTATCGAACTGATCGAGCGTATGGAGCTGGATCCCCGTTCCGGGCTCGAGCCGGTCGCACAATGCCGCGTTGCTCGATGCGAGTCGCCAGCCCACTGCTGCGACCTTCATGTCTGCCTGGCGCACCCCCTCGAACAGGTTCGGGTCGTCTCCCGCCTGCCCGATCATTGCATCCGCCGACCCGAAGGCGAGAAGGAACGCCCCCGCGCCAGCGCCGGCAAAGCGAACCGCGCGGCGGAAAACACGAGCGAAGTGAAAGTCCATTCCTCGGTATTAGCCCCGTCCACCCCGCCCAGACAATGCGCGTCTTCTACGACGCCGTGTGCGACAGTTTTCGCGAGTTGCTCGCAGGTGCACAATCGAAGCGATCCCGAAACAGGGCCGCTCTCTTATGCGCAGCTTTCGACCGAACTGGTGTGGATCGCGCGTAACCCCCGACAAACCCGAAAAACATTCAATTCAACGCAGAAGGGCAGGCTTAACCACTTGGCGATAGAGGAGGCCAAGGCTACACATCTGTTCGCGTCTGCGGCACGACATTTTTTTGGCGCCGATGCGAAAATCTCGGGGATACCCTGGATGAGTGTTGCGTTACGGCAACGGCAGGAAGTTCTTGTCGAAGTCGAGATCTTTCGGATGTTGCTGTCAGATCGCTCCTATGCCATAGGCGCAGTCTGACGAGATTTCTGAACTCGAAGAGGGAGTAATAATAAATGTTGGCTAAGCTTTTCACAGCCGCTGCCGTCGCCTCGCTGGCGGCGACCCCGGTTCTCGCGAACCCCGCTTCGTCGCTTTCGCTGTCGAAGGCGCGTGCGGCAACCAGCGGCAAGAAGTCGAATGAGCTCGCTCCGGCGGTCCTCATCGGCGTGCTCGCGACTGTCGCAATCGTTGGCGGCGCAGTTGTTCTCGCGAACAACGACGATACCCCCGATAGCCCGTAAGCTTTACGCTTAAGGTTACGAGTTCAAGTGGCGGTCGGAAACGGCCGCCACTTTTGTTTCCGGGCATCCTTGCCCTTTCAGCTTGCCATCAGCGGACAATCAAATCGCTAGCGGGCGAATTACTTCGGTTGAGATTATGTTGCGCAAGCTGTTCTCATTGGGCCGAAATGTCGCGCGAGCGGCGCCGGCAGGCACAATCCCACCGGGGCAGCGCCTGTATGTGATCGGCGATATTCACGGTCGGTTCGACCTGCTTGAGACCTTGCTGGAACGGATCGATGCCGACGACGCCGGACGCTCGTCCGCTGAAACAGCGCTTCTGTTCCTGGGCGACCTGGTCGACCGCGGTCCGCAGTCCGCACAAGTTGTCGAGCGGCTCCTCCAGCTGAGCCTGACCAAGCCTGCCACGCGATTTCTTCTCGGGAACCACGAGGAGGTTTTTCTCGCCTCGCTGTCGGGCGATGTTCAGGCATTCAAGTTCTTCACGCGCATCGGAGGCCGCGAGACGGTTCTCAGCTACGGCATTTCGGAAGAGCAGTATCGCGAACTCGATTATGCGGAGTTGCTGGATTGGTTCATTTCCAATGTGCCAGCAGATCATCGCGCTTTCCTTGAACGCTTCGAAGACATGATCATCGTTGGCGACTATGCCTTCGTACACGCCGGCATCGCGCCGGGCACGTCCCTAGCGCAGCAGAAGGTTGGCGATCTACGCTGGATCCGGGGGCCTTTCCTGGAGCATCACGGACCACTCGAGAAAATCATCGTGCATGGTCATACGATCTCGCCGGCGGTGGAGATCAGGCCTCATCGCATCGGACTAGATACCGGCGCCTATTCGTCGGGGAATTTGACTGCGATGGCTTTCGAGGCGGACCGGCGCTGGGTGCTGGACACGTCTGTCTAGACGCCCATATCCCGCAGTTTTTGGTAAAAGGTATGCCTTGACCATCTGGATAGTATAAGCTTGACCTTATCTAAGGTTTTCTAGGACTTTTCCCATGGCCCAGATCACGCTCACCGGTGGCAACGATATCATCATTGCCCAAAGCTCCAATACCTACACATTGGGTCTCGGCCGAGACACCGTGGTCATGCCGATTTCGCTTAGCAGTATAATCATAACCGATTTCAAGCCCGGCGCTGGCGGCGATATGTTGTTTATCGAGCCGCTTAGCACCAATACATTAACGTTCTACCAAAACGGTGCGAATACGGTCATCGTTAGCGGCACAAACATTTACGGATTTACGCTGGTTACCCTGATGGGTGTTCAGATATCGCAACTGACCGCAGATAATTTCTCCGGCATGCTCATCCCCAATATTGAGACTACCGTGGAGCCAGATGCCACGGTGAGTGGCGGATCGAGCGGTGAGATCCTGGTTGGTGGTAGCGGCAACGACGTTATCTTCGGCCTTGGCGGCAATGATCAGCTTTTTGGCGGGGCGGGCAATGACCGGCTGGAAGGCGGCGACGGCGACGATTTCCTGTATGGCTCCAATGGCGACGACACGCTGTTCGGCGGGGATGGCGCGGACACGCTGATGGGCGGCTATGGCAACGACACGCTCGATGCTGGCGCAGGCTTCAACGTCTTGGTCGATGGAGGCTTTGGCGACGACATCATCACCGATTCGGGCGATGGTTCTATGGTGATAAAGGGCGGCGCTGGAAGCGATACGATCACGGTAACGCGCGCGCCGGGTGCGGTGGCGGGCACGATCTTGCTGGATGCCGGCGATGGCTCGGGCACCATTACCTATAATGGTGGCGAGCGCAGACTCGATACGGTGAACGTGGTTTGGCTAGATATCGCTGTGTCTCCTTTCCGCGTTTACTCGACTTCGGTGACAAATTTGACCGGCGCCGCAAGCGTGTCGTTCGTCAGCACGAACTTAAATGACCGCATATCGCTCGATAGCGGCGGGTTGCTGCAGATGGGTGTCGGTAAGGACGAGATTAATCTGACCGGGGCGTGGGACTATGCGGGTACCCTGCTCACCGTGACCAAGAAGGAGTCGTCGGACCAGAAGAATTCGGAGGCGCTGCAGATCAATCCGCAAGGGTTCCTGCAGGCAGTGGCTTCGACATGGGATCCAGCAGCCAACCCCTTCTCCGGCGAGTTCCTGCGCCTCGTGCAAAAGGGCGGCACCTATTATCTGCAAGTCGATGTCGATGGTACCGCGAATGGCAAAAATTTCGTGGACTTCGTCAGCCTGACCAACCTCAACCTCGTGACGTTCGGCACGTGGGACTATGGCCGCGTTACCATTCTCGGAACGCCCGGCGACGACACGCTAAAGGGCCCGGAGCCGAAAACGGCGCTTGAAGGCGGTGCCGGTAACGACAAGCTCTATGGCGGCGGCTACGATGATTTGATCGACGGCGGCGACGGCGACGATCTGGCCTTTGGCGAACCAGGCAACGATTATATCTTCATGGGCGCCGGCAAGGACGAAATCTACGGCGGCTATGGCAATGATATGCTCTTTGGTCAGGATGGCGACGACCTTATCAACGGCGGCCCCGGCAGCGACTATATCGAAGGTGGCGAGGGCAACGACTATCTCATCGGCGGCGAGGGCGGCGGCGACCGGATCTATGGCGAGGGCGGCAACGACCAGATCTTCGGTTCGGGAATCATCGGCGGCGGCGATGGCGACGATTATGTCGAAGCCAGTGGCGGCAACAATTTCATCTATGGCGGCAACGGCAGCGATCATTTGCTGAGCGGTGCGGGCAACGATCAGATATTCGGCGAGGCCGGCAATGACACCATCGGCAGCGGCGGCGGCGACGATTATGTCGATGGCGGCGAAGGCGACGACTATATCTATGCCGGCGCCGGTGCCGATCGCATCATCGGTGCGGCGGGTGCCGATCAGCTCTATGGCGAGGCCGGAGCCGATGTGATCACCGGCGACGACGGCGACGATTTCATCGATGGCGGGGCCGACAACGACCTCATCTCGGGCGGCGCGGGCAACGACAATATCATCGGTGGTCTCGGCAACGACAGCCTCTTTGGCGATGCGGGTCTGGACTCGCTGTCCGGCGGTGACGGCGACGACCTGATCGATGGCGGCGCCGAGGCCGATGTAATCGATGGCGGCGCGGGCAAGGATTCTCTCTATGGTGGCGCAGGCAATGACTCGATTGTCGGCGGTGACGGCGATGATCTGATCGAGGGTGGCGAAGGCGACGACGTGATCGATGGGGGCGCAGGCGCCGATCGGATCGCAGGCGGCGCCGGAAGCGACAATATCGCTGGTGGCAGCGGCAATGATGTCATTTACGGTGAGGCCGGCCAGGATTTGCTATCCGGCGGCGATGGCGACGACGTGATCGGCGGAGGTGACGATGTCGATCTGATCGATGGTGGTGCCGGTAAGGACTATATCTTCGCGGGCGCAGGCAATGATCAGGTTTTCGGCGGCAATGGCGATGACCAGATCTATGGCGAGGATGGCGATGACCTGATCGGCGACGGCGACGGCAACGACCTGATCGATGGCGGCGCCGGCAAAGACTATGTCTACGGCGGCATCGGCAACGACACGATATATGGCGGAGCCGATGACGATCTGCTCTTCGGCGAAGATGGCGACGACAAGATCGGTGGCGGTTCGGGCGCCGACTATATCGATGGCGGCAAGGGTGCTGACTATCTGTATGGCGAGGACGGCGCCGACCGGATCATCGGCAATTCCGGCGACGACCAGCTTTTCGGTCAGGGCGGCAATGACGTCATCACCGGCGACGACGGCAACGACTATATCGATGGCGGCGACGGCGACGATTATCTGTTCGGCGGTTCAGGCCAGGATGTGCTTATCGGCGGAGCAGGAGCAGACAAATTCCTGTTCGCCGCACCGCTTATCTTGCTGAACTATCAGCAGATACTCGACTTCACGTCCGGTACCGACAAGGTATTGCTGGATCACAATTTCTTTGCCGGCATGTCGTCCGGTGCGCTTGCCGCCAGCGCGTTCGCGACCGGCAATGTCGCAACCGATGCCGACGATCGGATCATGTACGATACGACCAGCGGCGCCCTATACTTCGACCCGGATGGAACTGGCGCCGCCGCTGCGGTTCAGTTCGGCGCTCTGACTCCCGGGCTGACACTGAACGCAGCCGATTTCTCTGTGGTCTAATTGTCAGGGGTTCCCGGACGGCGTTGGCTGGAGGCGTCTTAAGCTGCGATGTCACCTGCCAGCACGATTTCGCTAACATAGCGCCGTCCAGCCTTTCGCCCCAGATGCACGAAGATATCCACGGTCGTTCGAACATAGTGGCGCACATCTTCTCGATTGAGCGAGGTGCCCGCTTGAAGCGCCAGCAACACGATCTGCTCGATCGCCCGGGTCGCGCTGTCGGCGTGGACGGTCGTCATCGAACCCGGATGCCCGGTATTGATCGCCCGCAGAAAGGTGAATGCCTCCTCCCCGCGCAACTCGCCCAATATGATCCGGTCGGGCCGCATGCGCAGCGAAGCTCCCAGCAGGTCGCTTGTGCTGACCAGGCTTTCCCCCAGCCTGCTGCGCGTTGCCACAAGGCCAACGGCGTTGCTGTGCCGCATATGGAGTTCCGGCGTATCCTCTATCAGGATCAAGCGCTCCCCGTCCGGAATTTCCCGGATCAACGCGTTCAGAAACGTGGTCTTGCCGCTCGATGTGCCGCCCGACACCAGGATGTTCTTGCGCGCGCCCACCGCAACGGCGAGCATCTCCGCAAGTTTGCGTTCGTCCCGCAACACCGCGAGTTGCCGGTCGACGTCTGAGGTGACGCCTTGCCCGATAGAGGTATCGGCGAACGCATCGACCGAGACATAATCCCGCAGACTGAGATCCGGCGACACATGTTTGCGGATTGCCAGCGCAAGCGGGCCGCGCGTCGCCGGCGGGGCTATGATCTGTATCCGCGCCCCATCGGGCAGGGTCGCCGACAGCAACGGATGCTCACGGCTGATGCCCTGATGCGCTGTTGCGGCGATTTGCCGCGCAAGCCGCGCCAGCGTTGCTTCGTCCAGCGCTGGCGCATCATGCTGCTCGATGGCGCCGCCAATGGTTTCGATCCACAACTCGCCGGGCCGGTTGACGTAGATATCGGTCACGTCGGGCCGGCTCAGCATCCCTGCCAGCGGCGCAAGATAGCTGTGTAGATAGACTGCCTCGTCACTCCGCAAAGCCGGATTCACTTCCGCGCTTCCGCGCTGGTAAAGTCGAGATCGCGGGCAACGAATACGCTAATGCTGCGGCCTTGCGGCACGGTCAAAGTCGGAGTCGGCTGCCGCTGTTGAACGACCGGGGCGATGCTGTTCTGCAGCGTTCCCGGAAGTGCGACGACCACCGTACCGTTGCCCAAACGCGCCGATGCCAGGTTGACCCCGATATCCAGCGCGGATTGCAGTATACCGCCCGCGAAGCGTTCGAAGAAATGACTGTTTACCCCCGCCTTGATTCCGCCTCGCCCAAGCGTATCGGCGGCCGGCGATCCGATCGCTATCGTAACGCCGTCAGGGCGGATCAGGCGCGTCCAGTTGACCAGGGCGCGGTTCTGCCCCGACTCGACCTGGCTGCTATACTCGCCGATGAGCCTGCTGCCGCGTGGGATCAGAACCCGCGCACCATCGAATCCATAGACGTCGCGTGAGACGATGGCGCGGGCGAATCCCGGCCGGGTGGAGTCGAAGGCTGTTTCAAGCACAGCGGGGATCAGCGTTCCCTGCGGCACGGTGGTGGATCGGTTGGCGAACATCCCAGCTCGTGTCCGTCCGCCCCCCAGGGGCGCACCGCTGGCAGCCGATGCTCCGTCACCTGCACCCCCGCGCGCTGCGACAGCCTGTGAGGGCTCCTCCACTACTGTGGCGGCGCCGTTGTCGACGACCAGTACCGGCGCCGAGGAACCACGCTGCGCTGCTACGGGAGGCGGTAGCCCAGGCGGCCCCGGTTGCGGGATGTAGACGATCTGCGGCTGAACCGGCACGGGCTGCACTGGCGGCATTGAGGGCGGACGCACGGGCTCTGCTGCCGGCGCAATCGGCCAAGGTACGCTCTCCGGCGGCGCCACGGGGGGCACCAGCAAGGGCGGCGGATTTGCGGCAAGCGCCACTTCATCCCCCCGCCGCGCCTTGGTGGCCGGTGATTGCGCCTGGCGATTATTCTCGAGGACGAAGAACAATATCAGGCCCGAGGCGACTGCGATCAGGACGAGTGCCAGTCCCGAAAGCCCCGCTCGCGGCAAAGCAACGGCCGGCGATACGCCACGCTCCGCCAAAACCGACAGGCGCGGATCGCTTTCATGCCCGACCGACGGCATCATCCATCACCTTGTTCGAGCCGCGTCGCACGCGCTCGCTGGCGGTCAATGCGGAAGACCAGGCGGGACGCCACGCTGTCGATGACAAAGACATCGTCACGCATCATTCCATTGACGAGTACCTCGCGCCCGCGCGCGTCCACCATATAGACCGCCGGCAATTCGCGATCCGCCGCCCATTCGATATAGGTGCGCTGGCCGTCATCGCTGATACGCTCGGGCCGAAGCGATTTCGCTCCACTGAGCTTATACCGGCCGGCCATTTCGGGCAGCGGTTGCTGCTCGGGCGTAGCCGTTACCGGGTATCGGAACTGGACCGTGTAGGCCATGCTGCTCGATGGCCCGCCGAGCGGCTGCAAATCGAACACATATAGTCTGGCGCTGGTCACCACGGTCATATTCGTGGCAACACCCGGCTGCAGCAGCTTTACGAACAGATGCGCCCCCGCCCTACTGGCAGTCACCTGCCAGGCACCACTGTCCCCTACCCCGACGCTTTCGATCCGTTCGTCGGCGGCCAGTTCGATCGTTACCTGATAGCCCGGTGCTCCCTGGATCAGGAAAACCTGATTGGGCTGATATTCGATCGTCTGAATGCGCGCATCGCCCGCGCCGGGCTGCGGCATCACCTGCGCACGAACCGGTTCTGCGGATAGCAGCGCTATCGCAAGCGCAATGCCGCGCACGATCACAATTCAACCTGTGGCGCCGGACTCGCGACAGTCGGGCTCGGTCGCGGGATGGGCAGCGCGCGCGGCGTAATCAGCAGCCGATCCGGTTCGGTCGTGGCTTGCGGCTCGGGTGCCGCCGGCAGCGCTTCGGCATCGCGGCGATAATGCACGATCTGGAAACCCAGGGGGTTCAGGTACCGGTCTTCCGCCCGCATGGGCTCACCCGAATAGCGATAGCGGATGATCGAGACCCATGCGCGGGGAGGTTGCGCCTGGCCGCCGGCATCGCGGCGAACCGTCTCGAACCGCACCATTGCAGTATCCTGGCCAACCGACGACACGCTCTTGACGCGCGTTTCTATGGTCGTCGTGCGCGGATAGAGAACCAGTGGGCTATCGGGATTGGAGACCGGCATATAAGCGAGGTAATCCGACCGAGCCGTCGCAGCGGACCACAAAGCGACCTTGCGATAATCCTTGTCGAGCGCGTTGATGTCAAAGCTCTCGCGGGCGATGACATATTGCACCAGGAACGACTGGGTGAGTGCGGTATCCGCGCTGATCTGTTCCGGTTGGAGCGGCTTGAGCAATTGCACGAAACCAGTCTGGCGATCGACCATCAACGTATAGGGCTCGACCGTCTTGAGCGGCGTCAATAGCATCAAGGCAAATGCCTCGCATACCGCCACGACTGCGGCCGCACCCGCCACTATCCAGGCGACCCGGCGCGAGCGGCGCAGCGAGCCCTGTCGATCCTTCGTCCAGCTTTCGCCTTCCGCATAATAGCTATTCAGGGTTTCGCGCGATTGCTCGTTCATCGGGCACGATCCCTGCGCGCGGCGCTCGCGGAGATTCGCGTGCCCGTCCGCCGGAACCGCTGACCGAGCGGCACGCTTGCGACTGCTATCGCCGTGCTGGCAGGCACGGGCGTCGATCCGGTCGCGTGGGCTCTGGCTGCACCAGCGATCACGATATTACCGCGTATTTCCTCGCGGCGCTGTGTGGCGACAACGGCGTCGGCAATTGCGGCTGCTCTCGAGCGGCTGTCCGAAGGCACACCGGCAGGTTCGCGCCGATCAATCCCAGCGGGGAGACCGCCAGCGCTTTGATAACGCAGGTCGCCTTGATGGCGGGGCCAGGAAATCGGCAGGTTCAAGCCCATCATGACCTTCATGCTAAGGAAAATGATCCCCGCTAATACGAGATCGAAGATCAGGATCGCCGCCAGCAGAGGCGCGGGAACGCCCGCGATACCCTGATTCGAAAAACGCTGGGTAAGTAAATCGACCAACCAGGGCTCGAGCAGCAGCAATTCGCTGCCTAGCACGATTGTTATCCCGATCGATGCAAGCGCCGTTCCGGCGAGGATGCGCAGCCAGCCCGCGAACAGGCCCCTCGTCCCTTCAAACAGCAAGAACGCAATGAACAACGGTCCCAGCGCCAACAGTAACCCGGCGGCAAGCCGAACCAGCGCGAATGCCGCCACCGTACCAACCAGGAATGCCACACGGGCACCCCCGATTGCGAACTCGTCGAACCCGGTGAAAACTCTCTGCGACGCACGCAAGGGCTCTGTTCCCGGCTCGGGCTGCGTAATCCCACCGGTGCCTAACGCTGCCAGTCGATCGATCATCTGATCGACACCGTCGAGACGCACAGCCAGTCCGCCGCCAGCCCCTGGCAGATCGGCCCCGCGCCCGATCTGGCTCGTCAGCTCGGCAGGGCCACTCAAAATTACTTGATAAACCAGCGTTCGATAGACCGGCCAATTCATGGCGAGCGTCAATACGACCCCAATCTTGACCATCGCCATCACGCCATCGCGCACGCCGGGCGTATGGCCCATCAGCATGCGATAGCCGAACCCGGCCACGAAAAGAACCAACATGGCTGTCAGCACCTGCGAGACGGTCGAGCCCGGTGCCGCCAGTGTCATATAGCCCTGCGTGCCGATCGTCTGCGCCTGACAATCGACGAAGTCGAGCAGCCCCTTCAGGAACCCGTCGCCGGCGACATATGCTCGGCATACCATCATGCGCGCTCCAGCAACGAAGGGAGCCAGTCGGCGGGATCATCGCCCCTTTCGGCACGGATTTCGTCGAGCAGGCGCACCGTGCGCTCACGGCCAGAAAGGATCGTCAGCAAGTCACGTTCGCCGCTAAGGTCGAGACGCGCGACCACGCTCTCATCGCCATGCCGGATCAGAAAGCAATGCGCACTGTCGGGCAGCGTCCGCACGAGATCATATTCATGCGCGGTAAGACCGAAGCCGCCCATATAATCTTCCGCCCGCGCTTTGGGATTGGCCATGAAGATCTGGGTGGCCGCCTGCTCGATGATCGCGCTCGAAATGCGGCTTTCCAGCGCATCTTGCGCGCTCTGCGTCGCAAACCCGACGATACCGTTACGTTTCCGGATCGTTTTTTCCCAATCCTTGATCCGCCGGACGAAGACCTCGTCGTCGAGCGCTTTCCATCCCTCGTCCACCACAATGATTGCGGCGGTGCCGTCCAGCCGCTCCTCGACCCGGTGGAACAGATACATCATCGCCGGCGTCCGCATCGTGGGATCATCGAGTATCTGCGTCATGTCGAACCCGACTGACTCCGCGGCCATATCTATAAGATCGGCTTCATTGTCGAACAGCCAGGCGCGCTCGCCTTCTCCCCACCAGGGGCGAAGGCGCGACCACAGGTCGCCTGCATGTGGTCTGTGCGCGCCTCGGAACAGTTCGACGAGATGACGCAACCGGCGATGCTCGACGGGTTGCGCAAAATTAGCATCGACAGCGTCCTTGATCTGCGCGGTCTCCTCGACATCAGCGCCGTCCGCCAGACGCGCCAGCCAGTCGATCAGGAATTGCCGGTTGCCCGGCGTGTTAGCCAATTGCAGAGGATTGAGCCCCGACGCGGTATCCGATCGCAGGACATCGTAACGTCCGCCGATCGCCCGGATGAACAGCTCCGCTCCACGGTCCTTGTCGAAGAAGATGATCCTGGGCGCGAACTTGCGTGCCTGCGCCAGCAGGAAGTTGAGCACGACGGTTTTTCCCGAGCCCGAAGGACCGATCACGCTGAAGTTGCCGAGATCGCCGTGATGGAAGTTGAAATAATACGGCCCGGCCGCAGTGGTTTCGAGCAAGGTGACGGCATCGCCCCAATGATTGCCGGTGGCGCGGCCCTGCGGAAAATTATGCCCGCTGGCCAAACCTGCGAAATTGCTGGTCGAAACCAGCCCACGGCGCGCGATATATTTGAAGTTTCCCGGAAACTGCGCCCAGAATGCAGGCTCCAGCGCAATCTCCTCGCGTACCGAGATGATCCCCAGATCGGCCAGCGTGGCCTGTACTTCCGCGACGCCGGCATCCACGTCTCCCGGCGTCGCCCCGCGCACCGCAATCGTCATATGATGTTCGCCAAACCCGGCGCGTCCGGCCGCCACATCGTCCTTCGCATTGCCAAGGTCGGCACGCAGGCTCATCGCCTCGTCCTCGGCAGACCGCATGCGACGTAAGACCAGGTTCATTCGGCCCAGCGCCGCCTGGCGCTCGACGAAGCCGAACGACTGCGAGATCGTTAACTCGAACGGCAGGCGCATCAGCTCATCGAACATTCCGGCATTGGTCTGTCCGGGATAATCCTTGATCGACACGATCCCGATGAAGTCGCGCTGCATCGCCCCGGCCGGCCCGAGCTCCACCGTCTCCTGACCAAAGCTTACGCGGCGATAAGGAAGATAGCCGGCCAGTTCCTGAGTTGGCAGCAGCACCGGGCGCATTTCGCCGTTGTAAAGGCTCGAATGAAACTCCAGCGGCTCCGAGAATAGCCCGTGCGGTTTCTCGTAAACGCCAAGGAGCCTTGGCGAATAGCTCCCGAGCGATGCCATAAGCGCCTCACGGGCGGCATCAAGCTTGCGCAGGCTATTCGCGTCGGTGTCGTTAACCATGCCAGATCGGCTCATGGCCTCCCGAATCCGGTCGAACACACCGATGCGCCCCTGCAGCGGGCGCCTGATCAGCGTCAGAAACAAGTCGTTCACGTAAAGCTGTTTGTTCGCCAGCCGCGCATGCCAGGCCTCATCAAGGCGCCGCGAGAAATCGTCGCGATGATCGCCCTGCAGATCGGCTTCGATCCGCCGCCGGACTATATGGTGATACAAGGCGAACCGCGACGATCCGATCGCCTGCAGCATCGCGTCGCGCAGGCGCTTGCGATAGTTCAGCTCTTCGGTGTCGGCGGTTTCGAACAACAGGCCACGCAAGTGGATGGTCTGCATCAACAACCCGTCCCGCGTCTCGATGGTGTAGTCATCAACATGACGAGCATAAGGCAAGTGCTTGCCGACAAGCTCTTCGCGCTCAATCACGCGCCGATCACGCGAAAAAGCCGGGCGGATCAGGGCCGGTACGAATTGCATCGCCAGATCGCATGATTGCGGATGCGGGGACAGCGGCCCACCTTCGTCAACCACAGGTCGAAAAAGCGAGGCTCCCGCAAACACAGCAACATGCCAACGAGATGAATGAGGATCGCAGCGAGCAATGCCCAGACCGTGCGGAAAATCAGGAAAAGCTCCGTCGCAATCACTGCGTTGGCGACGAAATAACTGTAGGTGACGCCCGCAAACATCTGCGGCCGCGTGAGCGCCACGAATACCGTATCGCGCTCCAGTCCGTTCACCCGATCAACTTCCTAAGTTGGCGGCGGATTGTATTCCAGCCACGATGCTGGCGGCGCCGAACAGGATAAAGCAACCAACGATCACGGTGGCGCCATAGCGCCAGTTCATCCGGCCAGTGAGCATCAGAAACCCAACCGAGGCAACCGCGATCACTGCGACAACGGTCGCAACAGTGCCCAGCAGGGTTCCCTGAAGCCACCGCACGGCCGAGACGATCACGCCCGAGCCAGCAGGATCCGCGAGCGAGGATTGTGCATATGCAATCGACGAGTTCAGGATCATCCAAACCGCGATTCCGAGACGGACAAGTCCGCTGTCACGACACTGTCTACATATCCCGACAAACATTGTGAGTCGCTCCCCTCAAGATCAATGCCCGGTTGCCCGCGACTTGCCAATAGCTCCTACAACTTGCGCGGAACCATCAGGAAATCGGATTCATCACTAAGGATCGCGAAGGGCCGGGCGTCGCTTCGCAGCGGGCACCCGGCACCATCATTATTGCTGAGGCACGACCGGAAGGCTGAATGCCCCATCCGCGACAAGATTGCTGTTCAACCGGTTGTTGCCATAGGTGTTGATGAAACCGCCACCCGCGATCGAGACGCCGGTTCCGTTGCCGGTTATGGTCGAATTGGTCACCAGCATACGCGCATTGCCACCGTTCAGCCGGAGCCCGAAAGCGGTGTTGTTGTTCACGTTGGAATTGGCCAACGTCATTAGAATACCACTGCTGCCAGCCGGATTTTCAATCAGCACGCCGTTGTTCCCGCCGGTGATAAAAACATTCTCTGCCGCCACCACGAGACCACCGACACCGCCATTATTGGTGGTATCGACCCGAAGATTCTCGCCTGCGTTGTCGAAAAGGTTCACGTTCCGCAAAGCGACCCGTGCGCTCCCGCCCGGTGCCGACATGATAAGAATTCCACCCCCGGTTGTGCCCGTACCGTTGTTGGCGATGACCGAGTTCGTAACCGTCAGGCGGGTTGCGCCGGTGTTGAAGAGATTTACCCCCCAGCCATTGGGGAGCGTAGCGTTCGAATTGTGGATGAAGCAATTATCGATCAGCACCGAAGCGGCTTGCAGGATCCGAACGCCGTTGAGGCCCGGCGAAATCGCGGGTGCACCGTTGATGTCAAGGTTCCGAAGCACAACCTCGCCACCCGGAGCGTTGATGACGATGCCGTTGGTCGAAGAATGCAGCGTGCCCGCCAAGGTTTCGGAGCAATCGATAACGATCGATTTCGTAATCGTGACCGCTCCATATGCACCATTATCGAGGCAGTTTATCTCGCCACCCGTCGCGGTCTTGGAAATCGCGCCGGCAAAGGTTTTGCAAGGTGCAGTACGGCTGCACGGGTTGACGTCGTCGCCAACGCCAGAAACCCAGGTTCGCGTCGCCTGCGCAAACGCTGGCGCTGATGAAAAAACAACCGTACTTGCGAAAGCCAAGAGAAGCTTTTGAATTACGCGCATGTCGCTCTCCCTGTTTGCCCCGCTAAGCAACGGGTCCAGTCGACTATAACGTCATTTATTTACAACGGCGAGTCGCGGAGCAGCTTTTTCATCCATTTGATGACGAAGGGGCCATTAAGTAGCGATGCAATGGGAAAAGAAGTGTTGCGCTTATCATTAAGTGATTACAAATCAATATCATGCAACTCGAATTTAAAAGGTTCGAACGCTTGCAACGGCTTCGGTCCTGCAAATGACATGTGAGCAAAATGACCATGCCCTCCCAGCATGGGCGCTTAGGAATATAGAGCGGTGGCTATGCTGCGTGATCAACGCGCGGATTACCGCAGGCTCTCACCAAATTCAGGGCACATCTACTCACTAATCACCCTGATAATATGCACGCGCGCGCGGCTAAGATCTGCAACGAAGGTGGAAACAAATGCGGGGTGGGCGACGAATTTTTCTAGAATATCCAGGATAAAGCTAGGTAGCCGCACTAGACCTTTACCTAGATATTGCTTCGAGAAATGAAGATAGATACTTCTAGCGAGGCCGTTCAGCATGGTCCGCATTGGGCGATCACGATAGATGGCTGCCGCCCCGGTATTTCGCCAGAACCTGCCAACATTTGCTGGCGTCCAAGGCATGACGGCATCGGAGGCAATCGTCGCATCCTCCGCCCCCCCCCCCCTAATCGCTTCCAAAGGCTATGCGCGTCCCGCCGCCGCCACGAATATAGTTTCGGCCTACCCGATTTTGCGCAATTCCGACCCCACGTACCGTCGAGCTGTCCGTAATGTTCTCACGCAGCAAATTCCCTCGTGACGAAAAGCCGGATAACTCCATAGCACCGCGGTCAAATGCGTTACCGGTCACCTGACATTCACGCCCGCCGCGAATAGCAACAGCTATGACTGGTCCTTCATATGACGTTGAGAAGGTACAATTACGGACAAAGCATTGCTCAGCCTCATGGCGTCCCTCTGCAATATAGATATGAACGTTTGAGCCATGCCTTATCGTCACCTTATCCAGGCCAGACCGACGCAACGGCACAAACGGATCCGCATATAAGGTCACAGGGTCCTTGCGCGCCAAGGGCGCGGACACGCGCCCATTGCGGAACGTGCAGTTCTGGCCCGGCTGAAGCTGAAACAATATCCCCTGGTTCCACTGCCGCGCATCGACGTTGAAAGTATCTACCGTAAGATCCCGACAATACTCTCCAACGGAGAACATCGCCCCTTCATAACGCTGGCCATCGATGGGCCGATGCTTCAGATCAATATTGCGAATAACGCCTTCGTGATGACTAAACTTGATTTCGACTGCCCGCGCGCCCGTGAAAGTACCTCGCCAGCCATCGATGACCGAACGCGTCAGGCTGTTCACCATAATCGGAGTGACGACTTCCCCACCCATTTCACGAAAGCTGCATTCAAACGATGAGGCACAGACATTGCCGATCGATGTGAAACCAAAGGTTTTCAGCCCCTCGATAGAGACGTTATCTGCAAAGCCTACGGGAAGGCCAAACGGATCATGCATCGCGGCATCGATTGAAACCAATGCGATCGACCCAGGCGATGTGAAGCCGATCGGCGCATCGAATTGGACCACCCCTGTCCGGCTGTCAGCGGCAACGACCCGAACCAGTGAAGACGCGAGCGGAATCTGCAACGCCACACCGGTCGAGCTCTGGACATCATATTCCCGCCGTATGACCGCATGAACCCTGCCCACTCGGATCGCCGCGGCCATTGCCGGATCCGCGAGGGTTATCCGATCTGCCGCGGCATCGACGCCGGCGTGTGTTGGCAGAAGCGCTAATCTGCCCCCGCCCCCTACGTCGCTCCCGAATGCCGCGCCCTGATGCGCCAGGAAGGCAGGATGCCAGTTTCCGATCAGCAAAGGCGAACGGATGTTATCGGGGCCTTCGGCAACATTACGGATGCCGCTAAAGTCGTCGTCCGACACGATCCGCAAACGGTCCGGCACAATGAATGGTCGACGACATCTGACGATGCCCTTGGCCCAGATCAGCTCCCGAATATTTTGCTTTGCGAGTTCCGCCGACATTGCATGGAGCGCCGCAGTATTATCGGTCTCGTCATCGTGAACGATGTTGAAATCCGTGCTTCGCGGCGTTCGAGAACCTGGATGGCGTGCGCCACCGGTTGCCATCCAAGCGGTCAGGGCCAGCACCGTCCGGCGATCGATCATTTAAATACCCTCGATGGTCCTCGGCCGATGCCTTACAAGCGAGTGATTGGCAACGCCGGCTGGTTGCTGATATCGCAGCAGCGATGAACGACGGCGAAACATTTGAATTAGCTGGCAAACGCATTTTCGTGACCGGCCATCGCGGCCTTGTCGGGCGCGCGCTACTGCGCCGGCTCGAACGCGAGAATTGTGAAGTGCTGACTGTGTCCCGGGCTTCTCTTGATCTACGCGATCAGGCCGCAGTCAACGCATGGTTGCAGAATGAGCGCCCCGACGCAGCCATTCTGGCAGCGGCACGCGTCGGAGGCATAACGGCAAACCAGCAGCAGCCTGCCGATTTCTTGCTCGATAACTGCGTCATGACGACCAATCTGGTTGAGGCGGCTCGCAATAGCCGGGTGGCCAAACTATTATTTATAGGATCTAGCGCCGCGTATCCCCGCGAGACACATCAGCCGATGCGTGAAACGGCGCTGCTCACCGGGCCGCTTGACCCTGCCCACGAGGGATATGCCTTGGCAAAGCTCATTGGCATCAAGCTTTGCGCAGCGATGCGCCAGCAATATGGCGTCAACTTCATCTCGACATTGCCAACCAATCTGTACGGGCCAGACGACCGCTTCGAAAGCGATACGGCACATGTGATCCCTGCGCTGATTCACAAGGTGCACACCGCCATGACCCGTGGCCACGCGCTGCAAATCTGGGGCACTGGCAACGCGCGGCGTGAATTCCTCCATGTCGATGATTTTGCGGACGCATGCATCCACCTGCTTCGCCACTATTCCGATCCGATGCCGATAAACGTCGGGACAGGCGTCGACGTCAGCATCAAGGAACTGACGGAGATGCTGTGCGCTATAGCCGGCTTCGACGGGGACATCATCCACGACCTGAGCAAGCCGGACGGAGCGCCTCAAAAGCTTCTTGATGTCAGCCGCCTCAGCGGCCTAGGGTGGCGCGCCCGCACGCCACTCCATCTTGGACTGGCCGAAACTTATCGCGCTTATCGCGCTTCAATTTAGGCCTCGCAGGTCTTGCTACCGCGAGTGCTTTGTGTAACGAGCCCCTTGAGTGTGGGGGCACGTCAGAATTCATTTACGGCGCTCCGACCCACTTAAATTTTCATGTCTTGAGCACCTTATCAGATGCGAATCCTCGTCAGCGATTATTCGGGACACCCATTTCAGGTGCAGCTGTCGCGCAGTCTGGCGTTACGAGGGCATACCGTTCTTCACGTCGCTTCGGCGAGCTTCCAGACGCCTAAGGGGCGCCTCGATGCAACCGATCAGGACTCGCCCAATTTCAGCACAGTCAATCTGAAGAATAAGCGGCCCTTCGCCAAAAGCGGACTGGTCCGTCGCTACTTTCAAGAAATTGAGATGGGTAAACTTATCGGCAAGCAGATTGCCGATTTCCGCCCCGATATAGTGATATCGAGCAACGCACCGCTCGATACTCAGCGCATTATCCAATTGGCGACACGCAAAACCGGCGCCAAGTTCGTGTTCTGGATACAAGATGTATACAGCGAGGCGATCCACAGCATTCTGAGCCGCCGCCTCGGATTGGTTGGAGCCTTTGTCGGCGCCCATTATCGCAGGCTGGAAGCGCGCCTGCTGCGCCGTGCGCACCATGTCGTCGCGATCGCGCCGGAATTCGTGCCCTTGATAACCGCGCTCGCAGGCATCGAGCCCGACAAGGTGACGGTTATTCCGAACTGGGCCCCACTTGGCGAGATCGGCACCTTCGAACGCGACAATGAATGGGTGCGCGAAAATCTGCCCGATACGCGTTTTCGCGCGGTATATTCCGGCACTCTGGGCTTTAAGCACGACCCCGATCTGCTTTATCTGTTGGCCACGCAGATCGATGGTGACGTCGTCGTTTTCTCGGAGGGCGAGGCGGCAGACCAGTTGAAGCAGCGCGCCAAAGAGAATGGCGTTACCAACCTGCTTGTCCGTGGTTGGCTTCCGTTTGAGGAACTGCCCAAGGCGCTAGCTGGCGCGGATGTATTGATCGTTGTCCTGGAGCCAGACGCGGGAGCGTTCTCGGTTCCGTCCAAAGTGTTGACGTATCTGTGCGTCGGCCGCCCTATCCTGGGATCGATCCTGCCCCAGAATCTGGCCGCGCAGATCATTACAGAAGCTGAGGCCGGTGAAACCTTTGCGCCTGGAGATCGAAAGTCGTTCATCGCGGCGGCCACCTCTCTTGCCGAAAACCCCGCCCGCATTGCCCAGATGGGCACCAATGCTCGCGCCTATGCCGAAACCGCTTTTGACATCGAAAAGATCACCGAGCGCTTTGAGCAAGTCATCACGATATTGTAATCTTGGAGAATTTCATGAGTAAATTTGCTCTAGTTTGTGGCGCTGGCGGTTTTATCGGTAGCCACTTAGTCAAGCGCCTTAAACGCGAAGGATTTTGGGTACGGGGCGTCGACCTCAAGTTTCCTGAATTCTCCGAAACCGAAGCTGATGACTTCGTGATCGGCGATCTGCGTGACCCCGCGGTGTGTGATCGTCTGCTCGATCGCCGCTTCGATGAGGTGTATCAGCTCGCAGCCGACATGGGCGGGGCCGGTTATATCTTCACCGGCGAACACGATGCAGATATCATGCACAACAGTGCCACTATCAATCTGAACATGGCGAACGGCGCGTTCAAGCGGAACATCAAGAAGGTGTTCTACTCGTCCTCGGCCTGCATGTATCCGGCGTATAATCAGGAAGACCCAGATAATCCGAACTGCGCCGAATCGTCGGCCTATCCGGCGGCGCCGGATAGCGAGTATGGCTGGGAAAAGCTGTTCTCGGAACGCCTGTTTTTGGCCTACAACCGCAACCACGGCATGACCAATCGCGTGGCTCGCTATCATAACATTTTCGGCCCGCAGGGTACCTGGACCGGCGGAAAGGAAAAGGCGCCTGCCGCAATCTGCCGCAAGGTCGCTATGGCGACAAGCGGAGATTCGATCGAGATCTGGGGTGACGGCCTTCAGACGCGATCGTTTCTTTACATCGATGAATGCGTGGAAGGCACATTGCGCCTGACCCGCTCGAACTTTGAGGGGCCGGTGAACATCGGGTCCGAGGAAATGGTCACCATCAACCAGCTAGTTGATATTGTCAGCGACATCTCTGGCAAGAAAATTATCAAGAACAACATTCCCGGACCCGTGGGTGTGCGTGGTCGCAATTCCGACAATCAGCTGATCGAGGAGAAGCTGGGCTGGAAGCCAAGCCAGTCCCTTCAGCAGGGGTTGGAACAGACTTACGAGTGGATCGAGCGCCAAGTGCGTCGTAATACGCCCCAATCAGCGTAACACCTGTCGCGGCGGGGGTGAGAGCACCTCCGCCGCACAATTGCCAACTGAACATCCTTCCCTCGCTATCTCCGCGCTGGAGAGTCGGTATCTATGTCATTCATTACGCGTGCGCGAAAAGCGCTTATATTGTTGAGCCGGCGCAAATTCGCTGTCGTTGCGGCAACGGAACGAGTGGCTGCGGCTGTCGAGCATCTTGAAGCCATCCGGCTTGCCGGTGCGGAAACGCTAATAGATATTGGCGCAAACAAAGGGCAGTTTAGCCTTGCCTTCAGAACGCTGCGCCCCGGCGCGCGTATCATCGCCTTTGAGCCGCTGCCTGATGCAGGAGATCGCTATCTGCGTATTTTCGGCCGGGATACCAACGTTACGCTGCACCGCGTCGCCTTGGCCAAGGAAAGCGGCGAGGCCGAATTCTATGTGACGGATCGCGACGACAGCTCCTCGCTGCTCAAGCCGGGCAAGGGGCAGAGCGACGCATATGGGGTTAATACCGCGCGAACGATCCGCGTACCCCTGCGACGGCTAAAAGACCTTGTGAGCATCGAGACCCTTCCCCGCCCGATCTTCGTCAAGATCGACGTGCAAGGCGCGGAACTGGACGTGCTCAAAGGGTGTGAAGAGCTCGAGCAGGCTGACCTTGTCTATGTCGAACTATCCTTTGTAGAACTCTACGAAGGTCAGCCGTTGGCAGATGAAGTTATTGCCTATCTGCAATCCCGGGGATTTCTCCTGGCAGGGGTGTTCAATCAGGCCTCCACCGATTTGTTTGGCCCGACCCAAGCTGATTTCCTGTTTAAGCGCGCGGTCCCGTCCAACGCTGCGCTCGCGTAGGCGTTCGATCAATTGAAGGCGCTTTTTCTCGTACAGAACTTTCGCCAGGGCTGGGGCGGCGCGCCGGAATCGGTGCGTCTTATGGCCCGGCGCCTGAGTGCTGGCGGCGTCACCAGCGATGTGAATGATGGCGACAAGCTCTTTACCGCAGTCGAGCGAATGGAGAACCTGCCGACCATCGCTGACATGGGCGAAACCATGGGCGATATCTCCGCATATCATGCGATTCTCATCGTAGGCCCCTGGCAGCGCATGCGAACGATACGCAACGTCCTCGGGCAAATGCGGAAAGGGCAGCAACTTCACTACCTTCCGCGCGGCGGCCTGGCGCGTATCGAGTTCCGTGGAAAACGATGGCTGAAGAAGATGCTTTATCTGGCTGCTATCGAGCGGAGCTTCATGCGTCGTGCCGACTCGGTGATTTATTCATCGCGCGCCGAGCAGGATGCGACCGTGCGCCTCGCGCGGCATCTGACCACTGAGCATATCGTCGCAGATATTTTCGAAGCCTTGCCGCTAGCGTCGACCAACGCTGTTAGACAAGACTCGGGCAGGTTCAGCACTCTGGGCGAAATAAGCCCGCGCAAGGGGCTCGTTGAGCTGGCAGACGCGTTTATCGCATGGGCGGATCAGACAGGGCGGCGTAATTCGGTCCAGTTGACGATCGGAGGCGGCGTACGAGCCGGCTACGAAAGCTATTTCGCCCAGCTTGAGGCCATATGCCATAGCGCCGGCGGCCTTATCCGGATGATCGGATCCGTACCGCATGCCGAACGACCGCAATTCTACGCTGGCACCGATGTTTTCATTGTCCCCAGCCAGTTCGAATCTTTCGGGCTGACAGCGCTCGAATGTTTGGCGGCGGGCTGCTCGCTCCTGGTCTCGCCGAAGGTTGGGGTAATGGAATATATTGCCAGCCATCCGCAGGTGACGATCGCCGAAGGCCTGAAACGCGAGCAATTGGTAGCAGGCCTTGAACGCAGCTACATCGCTCGCGACGCAAGTAATCACGCTGCTGTTAGCCTTTGGGCCGACAGCGTCATTGATGGCATCAATGTAAAATCATTCGGCCAGTGGTTCGACATTCTTGGGAAAGGGGTATCTCATGCCCCGATCGATTGAGACCCTGTCGCTCAGTTTCCGTAACGCGCGATCCAGTCGTGAAACTGTGCGCGCGCACCGATGTCGCGGTCTCCAGCAACCGGTAAAGTTGGACAATGCAGTTCGTGCGGCACCGCCTCTGGCGCTGACCCGTGAAGTTCAAAGAAAGGTTTGAGTATGGCTCTCGCTGTCCATGAAAAAGTGTATCCGGAAACCGCCGCTGGCGGGTTCACGCGAATGGACGGATCGCTCCAGTTTTTCGCGCGGGTCAATGCGTTGCTGGATCCGTCGATGGACATCCTGGAATTCGGCGCAGGTCGCGGCTTGTCGGCTGAATGGCCGCATCGGTTCGTTCGCGAACTAAGCCAGTTCAAGGGAAAAGTGCAAAAGGTGGTTGGCGTCGACGTCGACCCGGCGGTCCTCGAGAATCCGACCGTCGATGAGACCCATGTTTTTGATGGGCGCACCCTACCCTTCGCAGATGCGTCGTTTGATCTGATCATATCGGATCACGTGTTTGAGCACTTGCCCGACCCCGCACAGTCCGCGGCTGAGTTAGATCGTGTTCTGAAGCCAGGCGGCTGGCTTTGCGCCCGTACACCCTATGCCTATTCGCTACTTGCTGCCGCAAGTTCGTTGATACCCAATCGTATGCATGCCAAATTGCTGCGACGTGTTCAGGCGGGAGGCAGCCGCGATGCCAAAGATGTGTTTCCCACACATTATCGCCTGAACTCGTTTAGCAAGCTAAAGCGCCACTTCCCGGCGTCGAAATGGGCGCATTATTCCTATACGTGGTCGCCCGAGCCAGCCTATCATTTTGGGTCGCCACTCATCGTTCGCATGCTTCGCGCGTTTCAATATTTGAAAGCACCGCTCGGAGGCGAGGTCCTGCTCGTTTTCATCCAGAAAAAATCTTAAATTCCACATTCGCCGTGCGGGCATTGAGCGTTGGCTTGGTGCCCTTTTCGCGCCGTGATCTCCCGATCGCGTTCGCACTGCGCCTCTGGGAGCATTCCACGAGCGCCGGAGGCCACCGGCCGCCACACTAGTCGATGCAGCGTCCGAATAGCGATACGAGCAACTGATCCGAAAGCCTGTGGAACCAGAAGTAGCGGCATCCGCTCGATTACACGCCGGGCGAACCGCGTTAACTGGCTGATATACATACCCGTCAAGACGATCCCGCCAAGGGCCTTACAACGCGCGACGTCGTTGTCACCATCGGCATTGGTCATGAAGCGCACGCGCTCACCGATGGCGAAGGCGGACCGCTCCGCTTCCTGCTGACCGGCGGCCAAGTCGCCGACCGTCGCGCGGCCGATGTGCTGCTGGACCATCTCCCGCCGCGCACCACCGTGCTCGCCGACAAGGCCTATGACAGCAACGCGATCCACGACCTGATCGAGCGACAGGGCGCAGTCCCCCACATCCCCTCCAAGGCAAACCGCGGCTGGAAAAACTGCTTGTCGCGCACGCGCTATAAGGGCCCAACCGCTGTCGAGCGCATGTTCTGCCGGCGCATACCTCTACGCTGCAGTACACCCCAGAGCTTTATAGCTCTGAAGACATTCGACCACCTCTAAATATTCCTACGATTAATCCTTGCATGATACTTTAAACGCGAATCATTGTTTTTAACATATGTAGAGAACGGGCCCGTAATTTTGCTAATAAGTAAATATATTAAGCCAATGATTATCAGCGGCCAAAGTACAAGCCCAACACTGTAAAGATCATTTCGGCCGAACGAGTAAAGCGACAGGATCGCCACGGGCCCCCAAAAGGTGCCAGTTCCCATGCGATTAGCGCGAACGATCACACGGCCCCATGCGTAGAAAAGCAAAGCGGTTACAATCGCGCCTCCGATGAAGCCGAAGTCGAGATACATATTCGCAGGGCCGCCAATCACGAGTTCACGACGGTATAGCTCCCAGGCCTGAGGATCTACTATCATGGTATACTGCGTCGAAGCCCCAAAAGGCTTCCAAGGCACTAGCTCCCGCGGCACGAGAGCCATTACAGCGCCAAGAAAACTCTCGTACCACTCCCGATGAAGTAGCGCTTGGCTTGAGAATACGGACGTATAAGATTCGGACAAAGCGACGTCGTTCCCCCGAAACAGCCCCATCCACCCGTCCTGCGACGATATATAATCAGAGAAATTTAGAAACTGACCTGAGAAACGATACAGGTATCCCAAGATGGTTATCAGCCAAGCGCCAACCGGGAGTATGATATAAATGAAGGGCGCCTGTAACTTTCCTCGCGTTAGACTTACTAGATAAGCAACAAAAAGCGTTATCAATATGGGGTCGCCGCGCTGGCCCATGAGAGACTGCAGCAGCAAACACCCTATTCCGGCCGCGACTGTAACCTTGGAAAAGCCCCTCACGAACATCAGGAATATATAGGACGGAACCAGAAAGCTGACTCCGATAAAAGCAAGCGCATTATCGGCGAAGAACGTCGTTCTATTTACTGCGACGTACAGCAAATCACCCATGGAAATCGAATAAACAATAACGAAAATCGCCGTGATGCCAGACAATGCCGCGCCGATTGCGAACACAATGTCTCCTGCAAGCAGGTTCGGGACGACTTTCGGTAGGTTCGACTTCTGGGGCTTGTCGGACGCGTAAAATAGGACCCCGACCGCCATTGTGCTCCACAGGAAGAAATAAATGAACGCCGATCTGGCGCCTTCCAACGATAAGTTGAAGCCGCTCGGGCGCACAAATCCTGCATCACTCAAATCATAGAACAAGAATCCAAAATCTATGAGAGTAATGAAAATCAGGACGCCAAGTAGATTGAACGGGTGAACCCAACGGCTCTTCAATCCCAGCGGAACATTATTCGCGAGACGCGCTAGAATGACGAGCTGAGCTATTATGAAAGGAAAAAGAACCAGATACATATTAATCCTTAGCTCTTATAATATTCCTAGATTTTAATAACTTCTCAAGCATCACTTCGCCCTCGCGGCAGTTTCACGGATGTCCACAACAGGATCAATACGACGCACGCGACGGAATTCATGATCGTTTCCGCCACTATAAATCCGTAGATTCCATACCAGATCGTTGCAACAACGCTCACCGCGAGGCCACCAACAACCATCACGATTCCAACGGCAGCGACATACGTTGCTCTTCCAGCGGCGATATGTGCCTGATGCATCGTTGAGTATAATGCGGATGCGAGCGTGGCAGGCGCAAAACTACCAGCCAAGAGGGCCGCGGAAGCTATTTCACCTTTAAGCAACAGCCAGCCGCATACTCCCCCGAGAAGCAGCCCCAGTGACAAGAGAAACCCAGCCGCCAAGGTTATACGCTGCGCTACCAAGACCGAATATACATTGATCCCTTCGCCAACAGCCTTGACCAAAGCAGGAAACTCGGCGCGCCGCACAAATTGGTTACAGATCAGTACAGCGTTCACAACCTGCTTGGAATACACAAACAAACCTGTGGCAGCCGGTCCAAGCACCGCGCTGCAGATCGCCACTTGCCCGCGATAAAAGGTATAGACGGGGAGTAGCGTTAGAAGGACCACCCACCCCTCCCTCGCGGCCGCCAGCATCGCTTTCGCAGAAGGACGATGCCAGGCAGGCAAGCGGCGAGCAGCTTTCAGGAAATACACCTGCATTGCCGTCCCGACCAACGTGCCGACGGCGAAGGTACCGCCAAGCAGGGCGCCGCCAACTCCAGGGGATGTGAATTCAGCTAGAGGCAAGACCAGACCGCCTGCTATCATCGGTGCGGCCGCCGACAAGCCATTCAACCCGCTTCGATGCACGCCGTCGAGTAAGCCGCCGAAATTGAGCGCGCCCACCCAAAGAGCGGGAAGAGCCGCGATAATATAGGCCGCGTCAAATGCTTGGGCGAAAGCCGCCCAACCGAGGAGGCCGATGCTGAGCGCAACCGCCACGAACGCACGGAACCCGGACAAATTCCAGAAGAAGCGGTCCGTCTGCTCAGTCTCACCTTCATCGGCCGCCAACTCGCGTCTGGCCAAGACGATCATACCGCCCCAATCGACGACATAATAAGCGAGTGAAATCAAAAGATAAGCAGCACCGAACCGCCCTACAAGCACCAACTCCCCTCTCGCAACCAGCCAGCTCTGCGCGAGGAACAGAGTGCCCTGGCCCGCCAGGAACGCGAGTAGCAGAAGGATGACATTATTGCGCAAGCCAGTCTCCCAGGCGCCGAAGAGGGGCGCTCACACAATGTTCCGGCGCCGAACCGCAATTTATGACTTGAATTGGTCCGGAAAACGCGTCCGGAGCCAATCAACCGTTTCGTTGATACCTTCCTGCAGCGTTAGCGGCCCAGGGCCGAACGCATCGAGCGTCGGCTGTACATCGACGGTATACTCGCTGCGCATGCGATACAGGCGCCCACGATTGATCGGCGAAGGCCCACCCACGCGGCTCGAAATTTCTCCCAACCAGGAAAGCGCCGAAAGGATCGCAAACGGCATACGCCGTACCGGTTTTCCCGTGAGGGCCTTGGCGAAGCCGTCGATCCAGTCCGACGTTATCATCGCCGCATCGGCGCCGTAAAACATCTTGCCTGCCACCTTGGCACGATCCGCAAGCGAGGCCGAAATCATCTGGTGAACCACTGTGTGTACGTTTCCGTAGCTGCGCAAAGGATCCACGCCCGTGACCATCATGTACCAGCGGCGATCCAGATACTTCCAGGTCGACGTTGGCATGGTGGGATGCCACGGTCCCCAGATATTCGCGGGACGGATGATCGTCCACGGAATCGCCCCCTGCCATGCATAAAGGATCTTCTCGGACTTAACCTTGGTCTCGCCATAGACCGTATATGCATCGTAATCCTGCGGACCTTTGATCTTGTAACCGGGCTTCGCGATCATCTGCGACGATGTATGGATCAGGTGCGGCAGGTTCGGGAGATCCGCCGTCGCTTCCAGTAGGTTCGACAGACCTAGCGTGTTCACCAACATCGCTTCCTCGCCAAAGGCAAGGTCCGCAATCCCAGCAAGATTGAAGATCACTTCTGGCTGAAACTCATCCACCACAGCCTTGAGATCGGGAAGCAGATTGATGTCGAGATCGGTCCAATAAGGCGCATGCTCCGGCAGGTTGGGTCGTTTGATATCCACATTGCGCACGACATCCCCGCGCGCCAACAGCGCGGTGACCAAATGCGTACCAATGAAACCGGATCCCCCGGTGACCAGAACGCGTCGAGCAGCGCTCGCCGGAACATCAACCATATCGTTCATTCCCTCAATTGCAATGCGGCCCGCAGGCCGTTCAGTTCTGAATTTTGGCCAGCTCGATCGCGTCAATCCACGGCTGGCTGGCGGTTCCGGCCGCGCCAAGACTGATCTGAAATGATTGCGCCGCACATTTATCGGCGGGCACTTCGAGCATAAGACTTGTGGTCTGCGACTGCACCGACAAAGGTGCACGCATGCGCGCCAGGCTCACGCCGCCTATGCAGCCGAGTTCTACCAATGGCTGTCCGGCCTGCTCCGCTGACACATTGCCGGTCCGGAACGAAAGCCGGTAACGGCCCGGCGTCAACGCCAGAACCTGCCGCGCAACGCTGCCGCCGCGCCCATTATCCGCAACGAGCGAAAGAACCGTTTCTCCCTCGCCGTCATTCGATTGCACGCGTGTGGCAGATAAATCGGGCTCTTCGCTGAACTGCCATTCGAAGGGGCCCATCGCCGACTCCGCTTCGAACCCGCCATTGCGCAAAAGCTGGTTCACAGCCGCGGGCGGCCGCACCGTGCGATAGAGCTCGAATGCATGCTGATACGCATTTATCTTGATTAGTCGCCACAGGGCGCGGACGAAAAGGCCCTGCTCGGCGGTGTCCGCGAGGTCGAGCTGGCCGCCTGCCAGCGTCCGAAAGACCGCTTCCGAGTTCGGGCTGTTATCCGCCACCTGATCGAGAAACGGGACACGCCAACTCGGTTTCGAGCTGATCAATCGTAGCAATTCCTGACGCACTGAGGGTTCTTCAGCAGCCTGCACCAGGACGGGGAGCAGGATGTCCCGGCTGGCCAACGATGTCCGCAAGGCGCGATCATAATGCGTCAGTGCACATCCGATATCGTCGCGCGCAACACAACTTTCGATGTGCCAGAGTTGTGTCTGCAGATCGCGCCGCGACAACGTCTCGCCCGCCCGAAACAAGCGCTCGCTGACATTGGCATTCCCGACGAGACCTTCGGCGACGGCAAGATTGCGGACCGCGCCGGGGTTGACCGGCGTTTGCGCGAGCGCCTCGCGCATCATCGTTGCAACCTCGGGCGCCCGCGCCGTCTCACCGTTGGCAACCAACTCCGTGCCGACTGCCACTAATGCATCGGCCGATCGCCACCAGCCCAGAGAAGTCGTCGGCTGCCTGTCCTTGTAGACGTGCGCCACGGATACGGAGAAGCTGAGCCACAGCGTCAACGCTGCCGCTGAAACCACCGCTACATTGTACAGCAGGCGCCCGGACTTGGTTGAACCCCATGCCATCTAACTTAACCCTGTGATGTATTCTTCTCATTTGCTCCGTAACCGTACCCATAGCCATAGTCGTAGCCATAGCCGTAATGGGCGCGCTTCACGTCAAACTTGGTCAGAACAGCACCGATGACCTGTACGTTGGCGGCGAGCAGTCGGCTGACTGCAACGCGTGCCGTGCTGCGGCGTGTGCCATGTCCTTCGATCACGAAGATGGTTGCCTCGGCACGACCGCCAATCAACGGCGCATCGGCAAGGCCCATCACCGGCGGTGCGTCGATAACTACGTGATCGAAGTGCTGTGCCAACTCCTCAAACATCCGCCCGAGGCGCGTACCAGACAGAAGCTCACCGGCGCTGGGCGGATGCGGGCCGGCGCACATGACGGAAAGATTCGTAATGTTGGTTGGCTTGACGAGTTTCGTCAGATCGTTCTCACCGCTCAGATAGTTGCTTAGGCCGACATTGTTATCGAAACCGAACAACTGATGGGCGGAGGGCGATCGCATATCGCCATCGATAAGGATCGTACGGCGGCCTGAGCGGCTAAGCGCATGCGCCAATGCGTAACTCGTTGTCGACTTACCCTCGGCAGGACGCGAACTCGTGATCGCAATACTCCGGGGTATCCCGTGATCGCTCGTGAAGCCCAAATTGGTCTGGAAGGACAGGAATGCCTCCGCCAATGCAGACTTCGGATCGAGAATTGCCTCGACCGGAGAGCCCCCATCCACCTTCGGCAGAATACCGAGCAGTGGCATGTTGAGGAACTCTTCGATCTCCGCCGGGTCTGCAATACCTTCATCGAGCTGCTCGAGCGCGAGAGCGATACCTACACCGAGCGCAAGGCCAAGAATGAGTGCAAGAGCGAGGTTGATCACCAAATTGGGGCTGGACGGGAAGCGTGGCAATTCCGAAGCATCCACCACGGAAATGTTGTTGACACCGACACCGCCAGCGACACCGATCTCCTTATACCGCTGCAGCAACCCGCGGTACAACTCGCGGTTCGTATCAACATCGCGCTCGAAGATATTATACTGAATGCTGCGACGGCGCAGATCCAACAGCGACGCCTTCAGCTGCTCGACACGCGCCTGGAGCTGCTGTTCGCGCGAGGAACTCGCGTTGTACAACGAGCGCAAGGTGGCGCTAACACGCGTTTCTTCACGCGTGATCGAACGATCCAGCTGCTGGATTTGGGTCTGAAGCTGAAGCGCAGGCGGGTATTGCGGCTCAAACTGGCGCATCATCCTGGCATATTCAGCAGAAAGCTCCGCACGCCTTCCGCGCAAAGTGTTGATCGCGTCGTTGGATAGCGCCTCGGCCGTCGTGTCGCCGGATCCGCTCAGGCGACTCTGCGCCGAGATCCGCTCCGCCGTCGCCTTTGACAGTTCACGGCTCAACGCTGCCAGATCGTCCGCAACAAGCGAACGCTCACCAGAGACCTGTGTTTCCCCGGTCGCCGGCGTGGTCGCAGGCAAGTTAACGATGCCCTCCTTCGCCGCATAGGCTACCAGCGAACGCTCAGATTCATCGATCTTCGCACGCAGCTGTGTCAAACGCTCTTCTAGGAAACCGCGAGCATATGAGGTTGCCTCAAAGCGCCGCTCCAGCGTTACCTTGATGAAATTGGAGCCCCAGGCGTCGACCACGCGCTTCGAGAATTCGGGATCCGGACTCGTGAAGCTGATCTCGACGAGGCGAGACAAGCGCTTCGGGTTCACCTCAAAACGCTTCAACAGCAAATTGCCAGCCTCGCGCACCCGCTGTTCACGGGTGGACTTGGCACGAAGCAGCCGGCCGTTTTCAAACCAATCTTTAAGCTTGCCGGAATTGAACATCTTGAAGAACTTGGCGTCATCATACAGCCGCAGCTCGGTCGCGACGCGATCAGCCAGAGAAGTTGACTCCATCAGACCATATTGAGTCTGATAAAATTCCATGTCGATTGCGCTGCGCTCCGTCGACTGAACGCCCTCCACCTGAGTGAAGTTCTTGGATTCACGCTGGATTTCGATCAATGAGCTCGCTGTGTACAGCGGCGTCGTCAACAACGTCAGCAACAGGCTGACCAGCATGGCACCGACTATTACCGCGACGATCGTCCACTTGCGGCGGAAGACGATCGAAAGATAGTGCGCAAGGATGGAGCCGCGCTGCACAGGCGCCAAAGCGCGCTCAGCATCACTTACATCACGAAACCGCTCTTCCGAATCCGAACTACGCCTCGGGAATTCCACGCTATTCATTATTCGAGTCCGCCTGTAATCTACTGAAGTACTGCGATCAGCGGAGCCGCGATCAGGCCGGATGCCTGCAGCACATCCTTAAAGATACGACGTGACCTAGAATCGCCAACCAAGATCACATCATTCGCGAATACCTCAGGGTCGGCATACATACCCGCCCGGATCGACGCCAAATCGTAAAGCCCGGCCATGTCCTTGTCATCGACGCGGCGGAAAATCACGACGTGGCTGTCCTTGGAAAACTCGGTAGTACCTTGCGCACGAGCGACAGCGCGCATCAGCGTCATTCGGCCGATCACCGGATAGGGTCCGGGAGCACGAACTTCACCGTCAACCGTGAAGACTTGTGACACGGTTTCGGTCAGATTGACCGTCACCTGCGGGTCACGAAGATACTTCCCACGCAACCGATCCTGGATCATTTGCGACAAAGCCAACGGAGTCTTGCCGGACGCCTCGATCGTACCGACCAGCGGCATGGAAATGCGTCCACTGGCATCGACCTGCACCGCCCGATTTAGTTCGGGTGCGCCGTAAACATCGACTGATAACTGATCAAGCGGCCCGATCACATACGGACGCTCCTTCGTGATCAAATCAATCGTGGCAGGCGCCGGAAGAACAGAATCGCCGACGAACTTGAGATCCGGACGACCGATGAATTTCTGATCAGCACAGCCGCCAGCCAGAAGCACAACTGCGCAAATCACCAGTCGAATTTTGCTTGTTTGCATTGACCCCATTCGCTTTGCTGCTCTGCAGCGCACTAGTGTTGAATCTACCATCATGCAACAACCTTCCAGTCAGTCTTCGCGCGCCTATGGCTGCCTGAAACGCAAAGCGAAATTTCAGCAAGCCAGCTGCAAGCGATGGCAAATACGCATCCGAGTAACGGCGTGCTGAGCGGGTAATCGGTAAGACTGGCAAGCAAGATGAGGCCGATCATGCACATCCCGAGGCGCGCGAGCAACCCAGCACCCCCTGAAGGCTTTCTCGCTAAGGCACGACGGCCCATAACACCCAACCAGACCAGGAAGGCCAAGAGCAAGAGACAAGCAAGGAGCCCGCCCGTCATCGCCAACTCCATCAGATCGTTGTGCGCGCGATTGAGATAGGTCAGCGTGAGCATCCCATCCGGCTCATATCCACGAAATACCGGATCGAACGTCCCGAACCCGGTGCCGAACGGAAAAAAGTCCCGCACGATCGTTGCGATGATGGGAAGCGCAAGCAGGCGCTTTTCATTCGCCAGCTCTCCAGCCGTGACCAATCGCTCGAGCGACAAGCCGCGATCGAACCACAACGCGAGCAACATCAAGAGTGCCGGCACGACGAGCAGCGCCCAGCGCAGCCAGCGCAAGCGCCGGGCATGCACATAATCCGGCGCGAAAGGCGCAATGAAAATTGCGATCACGAAGCCCGCTGCGCCGGCAAGCAAACCGGCTCTGGATCCAGTTGCGGGGATAATGAGCAGGAAGAACAACCCCAGCCCGATCGCAATCCATGTGCGACTCATGCGAAACTGAGCACTCTTGGCCGGAAGGAGCGTCCACATCCGAAGAGCCGGCAATGCCGCCGCAAGCAGCAGCGCGTTGTGGTTACGGTTCGCGAACAAGCCGGTCGCCAGACCGCGACTGGTCACGTTGTATAAGTAGAAGGGGCCATCAACGCCGGACGTGATTTGCAACAGGCCCAAAGTGGCGCTGGCGGTCGCGATGACGATCACCGCAAGCACGAGATGCTGACGCTGGGTGTAGCTGAGACCGGAGACAGCAAGCAGCACTGCGGCTGGCGGGAGCAACCCGAAAAGCGAGTTGACGGTCTCGAACGGCGCCAAGGAAATAGGACGCCACTCGCCAGCACCACCGGAAAGCGAGATTACTTCAAGATATTGCGCGTGACCCGGCATTGCGGCCCAGAGACCGGGCGGCAGAGGGATCAGCTGAACGAGCATGACCAGGGCCAATCCGCCGAGAAGCGCGAATGGAACGCGGAGTAAATGAAGGTCCAGCTTGCCCGGCGTCAGCAACACCGCAACGATGCAGAGGATCGCAGCAGGCCTCACATACAGCAACGAAACCACATCCGAACGCGAGGCCCCGCCCCCCAACGCACAGGCGGCGAGAAGCAGAAGAAGCGCAATCAGCCTAAGGTTGCTTTCCTCAGGAGCGGCGGTCGCCTGAGTAGCGTAGGTGGTCATGATGGATCACTCAGTCGGACAGCGCCCGGCGGTTCGTGGGCATCGAAATTGTGGAGGCTTCAAGCTACGCAGTTCGACGTAGGATGACAATCGAAATCATCGACTTCCAAGAGCGCCACACCTCCTGAACCGGCCCAGCTTCCCCAAGGCAAAGGCACGCTGAAATCAGCGGTATCGATCGGCACGATCGACGACCAAAAGCCTGCCGAGTTAGCGCTTACTGCGCAGGCGCAGGCCCCTCTGGACCGGGTGGCGGACCACCGGGCCCGGCGCCCTGGCCCTGAGGACCACCCTGCATCTGCTGCTGCATCATCATCTGCTGCACGACTGCCGCAGGGATGATGCGATCGACGGTGACCTTGAAGACCAGCATCGAATTGGGCGGGATGCGCTCAGGGTCAGGCGACTGTGCGCCATAAGCGAGGTCCGACGGGAGCCAGAGGCGATAGACGCCGCCAGCTTTCACCATCTTCAGGCCCTCGTAAAAGCCCTTGATCGACGCGCCTTCCTGCAACGGGAAAGGCGCGGGACGATCCGACTTGTCGAAAATCTTACCGTCGCGGAAGCTGCCCTCGTAATTGACGAGGACATAATCGCCTTCGGACGCAGTGGGACCCTCGCCTTCCTTGAGCGTCTGCATCTGCAGGCCCGAAGCGGTGGTCTTCACGCCGGGCTGCCCCTTGTTCCACGCAAGGAACTGCGCGTCGGTGCCCTTTACGGCGACCGCGGCGCGGGTGCCGCACCACGCAAGCGCCGCTGCGATTGCGATGGAGACGAGAACGCCAACCCACAGCCACACCTTGTGGCTGCGTTTGACGGGCTGGAGCGGAACGGCGGTTACGGACGACATTGAGTCACTTTCTCAAACCGGCGTTCCGCCGCTTAGCTTCACACTTTTCACGCAAATCGAGCAATAAAATTGCCCGACCCAGCAAGTTTCTTACCGTGCGCTGTCGCGCTCGACGCGCTTGCGCTCGAGCTTACGTGCGCGGCGAACCGCTGCGGCACGCTCGCGAGCACGCTTCTCGCTGGGCTTTTCGTAGTGACGACGAAGCTTCATCTCGCGATACACGCCCTCGCGCTGCAGCTTCTTCTTGAGCGCGCGAAGCGCCTGATCGACATTGTTGTCACGTACGATGATTTGCATGTTGTAAAAGAGCCTCGCGCTTAAAAATCAATAGAATAGGGGTCGCCGGAGCATGGGCTGCGGCGCGAATGGCGGGCACCTATCAGGCAATTCCCGCTTTTTCAAGCGCGGTGTCGGCCTCTGCGCGCTCTACCGGCCAGCCCGCCCGATTCGCCCGAAGCCCCACAACCTGAGAACCCGTAGCTCAAGATGTCCGATCATAGTGCACCAGAAGGCGCCGCCGATCGGATACGTGCTCCTGCTCTACGATTCGGCCACGCTTGCTCACTTCGGCGAGAAAATTCTCTTCGTTGTACGATGGGAAAATGTCCCGCCTCTGCGATAGCAGCAACTGAACCATCGGATCGCTCTTGTTCGGAAATTCGATCACGCCGCGCGGCGCGACCGACATCAGCCAATCGACTGCCATCGACAGCGGAATATTCCTGCCGATCGCCAAGTGATGGATAAACGCCAGCGCCACCATGGAATCGGCATTTGCAAAGCGGGCCGAGAGGCCACGCCGTTCAGCTTCGGCCCAGCCTTGCGAGGGGCTGGGATTGGCAGCGTCGAGCCACAGCGGAAGAAACGCTCGTGTCGCCAGGTCGGTTCGCGCACTCGCCGCCTCAAGCGCGCCGTGATCGAAATCGAAGCCGATAACGCGTTCAGCACCGGCATCGAGGGCAGCGAGCGAATAATCACCGGAATTGCAACCAAGATCGACGAGTAGCGCGGGCCGCTGCGACTCCACGGCGCGCATCACGAACATTTTTTTCGCTTCCGCTTGCTCGGCGGCGTAGCTGTTATGCGTGGCGTAATCGGCCCATGTCGTCGCCTGCTTCGGCAGCCGGCACGAATGCACGAAATGCTTGAGGCCGAGCAGGATAGCTTCGTATCCGCTTTGGCGAAGCTTTGTGGCGTTCGCCCGCTCCGCTCCTGTCACACTTCCAGCCAGTTTCCGCTGGATCGAGGCCTGAAGCGTCACGTGGCTGAACACAGTCCAGGACAGCTTGTGCCGCAATTTCAGCAGCGGCGCCATTTCCTCGGGAGCAATCCCCTCAAGGCTGCCGCGAAACCATGCATTGGGGGGCACGCCGAAACGAGACCAGAGAATCAGAGGATTCAGAAACTGCATACAGAACTGGCGGTGGCCGGCCCAGGGTTCACCTTCCCGATATCGCGTGAAGGACAAGTGATCGATGAACACAGGTCGCGCGCCATCGAACTGCACATTATATGCCGTTGCGTCCGATAGTGCGAAACCCGCCTTGAGCGCGTCGATCTGCACCTCGAGATGATGGAGCGCTGCACGCCGAAGCAGCGTGAAGCCCCATTCATATGGATAGCTGATAAATGGCAGGGCCGGGTGCTCGAGAAGAAGTTCGCCGCCAAGCTCTTCACGTAGCGGCTCGTTCAACTCGATCGAAGGCACGAGGCGCTTTTCCTGCACCAGCCGCTCCAACAGACCCGACGCCTGAAAAGCACGATAATCCTCAGCAGCGCTCGACCGTACAATGCGTAATATTCGCTCGCCGTCCCGCATCACCGTTCCGCCCGGATCGCGAAAGGAGCCCGGGTCCGCTATCAGCAAGGTCATTCGGGATCTGAATCACTGCGCTTGCCAAATACCCGACGAACCGCTTCCTTGACCTTCATCATCGCCATTCGCGAGAACACCAGCCACGTAGTCACGCCGGCGACAATCGATTGCACAATGATCGCGCCAGTAGCGCCATCAAGATAGGCAAAAGCGGGGGAACTGAGGGACACCCAGACCGCAAAAAGGATGCCGAAACGGATTTTATTTGGCGACACAACGAGCTCCCGAAGAGACTGCACCGCTTCGCAGAAATTTGCGCGAGGCTCAAGCATGACGGTGTGGAAAGGAAACTACACCGCGAGATGCAGCAAGAGTGGCGCACGCCATGATGGCATGTATCGGTGCCGACTCTACCAATCCGGCGGCATATCCGCTGCGACAACCGGCAGATAGTTTATATCGGGCAGCCAGACTTTAGGCCGGGTCCGCGCAGTTTTCGTGGGCAGGCTTGCAAACCCCGAAACCCTGAACTCCCTGAGCAACTCAGAAACCGGCTTAGCCTCAGTCGAAACGGACGCCTCGCCACCCGGGAGATGTATTGCAAATAAGGTGGAGTAGCTGGCAATCAAATCCGCTTTCGTCTGTTGCTTGCGAGCCTCCAGCGTCGGGTTGAAGCTCAATATCCGGGAGCCGTGATCGCCCTGGATAACTGCGATAAAGCGCCCGCCGGTGCGCGCGGACAGTTCATCCACCAGCTTCATGACGCGATTGAGCGTGCAGCGCGCCTGACCATTATAGGCGAGTTGCCGTTCGGAAACCGGCCCCGCGGACGCATTCCGCCTCCACGTCGAGAGCGGACGGACATCGCACTTCGCATCGAAAACATAAGGGAAATGCGGCATCAGCAAATGCGCAAAAAACGCCTCGCCCGGCTTCGCAGTGCGCAAATCGCGAGCGAGAATTTCCAGCCCGGCCGCCGCGGCCATTGGGGCCGCGGAATCGTGAGGCTCCAAGATCTGAGCCGAGTGCTTGGGCGCGGAGCTAACGACCTCATACCCGCGGTTCGCGACAGCAAGCGCGAGCTTTACGGCAGGCGCCAGCATGCCAAAGCCCCAGGCAACGAGCTGAGCCCGCTCCACGACCGTCATCGGATATGCGAGGCTGCTTCCAAGTGCCGACGCGCCATAAGTCGTACAGGTGACGGTTTTCGCCGCCGCGCAATAATCGACATAGTCGCTTTGATACACCTTCAACGCATAGCCCTGCGCGACAAGGCCATCGAGCCACATTGTACGCGGAGCTTTTGCGCCAGCTTTGAAATTAGCGGGATCGGCAACCTCAAGCTGGTCCGGAATCGCGTAGGTGGTCCGGAAATGCCGCGAATATGCTTTGTCGTAAATGCTGAAACCGCGCTGCAGATACGCCTGACTAATTTCATCCGCGAGCAGCTTTGAGTCGGGACCCTCGCTTCGTAAGCCAGCCGTACCGATATGCTCATCGAGAATGATGTGGAGAACGGGAGGAAGGTTTCGAAGTGCGACCGCCTGGCCACTGTTCTTTTCTTCCATCAGCGGCATTGATCCGCCGAAACCCAGCAAGCTTGTCAATAATACGACAAACCCGAAAACGGCCAATTTTCGCAAAATCGATATTTTAAAATAGAACAAAGCTCCAGCAATCACCAGAATTGCGAGCATTTTACTAGGAATTATATCGATATTGTAGCCGATGAAGTATATGAGAAGCCCCGCCTCCATGAATGCTTTTATCAGCCTGGGCGACCATAGATAAATAAACCAAACAACTGCGCAAACCGCAATGATGGCCAGACCGATCAGGGCAATCTCCCAACGGAAGACCGGATAGTTCTGATAGACGAGGAAATTGACGAGCGACGCGCCGATCAGTGCCGGCGCCGCAGCAGCGGGCACGATATCATTGAATTTCGGCTTGTTCATTGTTTCCCCTGGCCGGCGTTCTGTCAGAGGGTTTTGGAAAGCTCAACCATTTTCAGTGGCCCTGGCTTAGCGCTTCCCGAGGGGCCGTATCGATGCCCCGCCACCAGATCCGGGCCGTAAATTCAGCCCGATGTCCGCGATATGCTTCGGGTCAGACCAACCCCGCATTACACAAGATTGCAGCCGTGCAACGCGGTCGATAGGTTTGCGGCGCAATCCCGCCAGATGAACCAGACAGCCCGAGCCTTGGCCCCAGAGACCCGCCTGTTGATCGTCGATGACGATCCCGGAATCCGCGAGCTGACCGCTGCGTTCCTCGCGCAGCACGGCTATGTCGTCGATACCGCAAGCGGCGGCGCGGAGATGCGCGCGGCGATGGACAAAGCCGATTATGCGCTGGTCGTGCTCGATGTGATGATGCCCGGCGAGGATGGCCTCGCAATCCTGCGTTCGATGGATCGCCAGACCGGCCCCGCAGTGATCCTCCATTCGGTGATCGGCGAGGATATCGATCGGATCGTGGGGCTGGAGATGGGCGCGGACGATTATGTCGCGAAGCCCGCCAATCCCCGTGAATTGCTGGCGCGCATCCGTTCGGTGTTGCGTCGCGCGGGCGGCGGCCCTGCCCCGGCCCGCAGCGCGGAGCGGAGCTTCCTGCGCTTCTCCGGGTGGCGGCTCGATGCCGTGGGCCGGCAATTATTCGATCCCGATGATGTGCTGATCAACCTTTCGGACGGCGAATTCCGCTTGTTGCTCGCAATGGTAGAGCGGCCGCGGCGGGTGCTGACCCGCGACATTCTGCTAGATGCCTCGCGCGGGCCGATGGCGGATCATTTCGATCGGGCGATCGACGTGCAGATGAGCCGGCTTCGCAAGAAGATGCAGCGCCCCGGCCGCGAGGAATTGATCCGCACGATCCGCAACGAAGGCTATATGTTCGTCGCCGAAGTCTCGCAGAAGTGAAGCCCCGCGCTTATTCGATTGCGGTGCCGATCTTCGTGCTGGTGATCGCCTCGATACTCGCAGCGGCGCTCATCTTGTTCAGTGTGACCTTCAAGGGGCCACCGCCCCGCCCTGCCCCGCTACAGCTGAGCACGCTCGCTGGTGCGCTGGAGCATGCTACGCCGCCGCGCGACAACGAGCAGGGCTTGCAGATCGTCACGCGCACCGAAGCACCGCGACCCCGCGGCCCCGAGCGGCTGGAGCCGCCCGAGCATGCTATTGTCCGCGAACTCGCCCGCCTGTTGCGCACCGAGCCCGGCGAGGTGATGGTCTATACATCCGAGCAGCAGCGCAGCGATGACGAGATTCGCGGGTGCTTCACCGTGGGCTGGAAGGTGCCCGGCGGATGGCGAATCGCGGAGACAGCGCCCTCCCCGTTCCTGACCCGCTGGCACATGGTGACGCTGTTCGCGATGCTGGGCGTGCTGATCGTGCTGGGGGCGGCGGCATGGTGGATCGCGCGGCGCATCTCGCTGCCGATCCGGCGGCTCGCCGAGGCCGCGAAGCGCGCGCGGCCGGGCGTGCGCGAGGCCATTCCCCTGGGCGGGCCGCTGGAGGTGCGCGAACTGGCCGAAGCGATTGGCGGGATGCAGGCGCGCATCCTGCAACAGGCCGAAGGGCGCACCGTGATGCTGGGCGCCATCGCGCATGATCTGGGCACCCCGCTCTCGCGCATCGCTTTCTGGATCGAGCAATTGCCCGATGCAGCACGCGAGCGCGCATCCGCCGATATCGATGAGATGCGCGCAATGCTGAGCGCGGCGCTGGCACTCGCGCGCGACGAGAGCGCGCAGACGCCGTATACGCGGCTCGATCTAGGCAGCCTGATCGAGAGCCTGGCCGACGATCTGGCAGCGGCAGGCACGCCGGTGCGCACGGAAGCCGGGCCGCGCGTGGTGATACGCGGCGATTCGGCGGCGCTGCGGCGACTGTTCGCCAATCTGATCGAAAACGCCGTCCGATATGGCGAGCGCGCGGTGCTTGGCTGGCGCGAAGACGGCGCATGGGCCGAAGTGACCGTGGACGATACCGGGCCGGGCTTCGATCCCGCCAGGGCCGAGAGCCTGTTTGCGCCGTTCGTGCGCGGCGAGACATCGCGCAACCGGGCGACGGGCGGCACCGGGCTGGGGCTGGCGATCGTGCGCTCCATTGCCGAAGCGCATGGCGGCGAGGTGAGGCTGGAGACGCGCGCCGAAGGTGGCGGGCGCGTTCGGCTACGATTGCCGATCGGCTAGTTCTTCGGCTTCGCCACGCAATTGCCAGTGCGGGCGCCCTTGGCCTGTAGCGTAAGGTCCAGATAGCCGGCGGCACCCCGAGTGCCGGCGACTTGCCGGATCATCACGTCATAGCCGGTCCTGGAAATCGTGCCGCTGGCGGTCAACACGCTTTTCGTGGCCCCTTCGCCGCAATGGATCTCGACATCGAGCTTGCCGCCCGATTGGTTGTAGCGCGGGAAGGTACAACTGCCCGCGACCTGCTCGAGATTGTCGATGTCGAAGGGCTTGAGATCGTCGGCGGTGCGGCAGCCATCAGCCGATTTTTCCTGCCCCTTGATCGCTTCGAGTTGCGTATCGCGCGTCTCGCCTTCGGGGAAACCCGAAAGGTCGGCGGAGACAATGTGCAGCCCCGTCTGCCACTGGCCGGGCTGCATCAGGGTCTTGGTACGCGCCGCTTTGGTGAGGCGCGAAACATCCGCCATCGACGCATTGGTGAGCTTGATCTCGCCGGTCTCGGCCGCCTGCCGTTCGTCCGCCGATTGGCAGCCCGCCAGCGTCAACGCCGCCAGACCCGCCAGTAAATACGCACGCATCGGCTTCACCCTCTCGAAATCCGGACGCACCTCAAGCCCAAAGCCGCCAGCATTGCAACATGGCACGCCCCCTCCGATGGCGAGGCTCCGCATGGACTTCCCGTCGCGCCGGTCCGCGTTATACCAGTGACATGGAGAGCATTTCCCAGCGCACCCGCATCCGCTCGATCCTTGGCGGATCGGCAGGCAATCTGGTCGAATGGTATGATTGGTACGCCTATGCGGCGCTCGCCAGCTATCTCGCGCCGCATTATTTCGCGCCGGGCTCCGCGCAGGATCTGAACGCGTGGATCGTCTTCGCGATTGGATTTTTCATGCGGCCGATCGGCGGCTGGCTGATGGGGGTCTATGGCGATCGCAAGGGGCGAAAGGCGGGGCTGACGCTGTCGGTCACCTTAATGTGCCTCGGCTCCATGATCATCGCAGTGACGCCGAGCTTCTCGCAGATCGGCTGGGCGGCGACCGTATCGCTGATCGCGGCGCGGCTGCTGCAAGGGCTGTCGCTTGGCGGCGAATATGGCGCGAGTGCAACCTATCTCTCAGAGATGGCAGGCAAGAAGAACCGCGGCTTCTTCTCGAGCTTCCAATATGTGACGCTGATTTCGGGACAGTTGGTCGCGCTTCTGGTGGTGATACTGCTCCAGACGGTGATGCCCGAAGGCGACCTCAAGGAATGGGGCTGGCGGATACCTTTTGCCGTGGGCGGTGTGCTGGCGGTGGTGGTCTATTGGCTGCGGCGCAAGCTGCCCGAGACCGAGAGCTTCGCCAAACGCGACAGCGCCAAGAAATCGGGCTTCCTCGCTCTGCTGTTCGAGCATCCGCGCGAGGCGGCTCTGGTGATGTTGCTGACGGCAGGCGGCACGCTCGCTTTCTATGCCTACACCATCTACCCGATCACCTTCCTCAAGAAGACTGCGGGCTTCTCCGACGCTGCGGCAACCCAGATCAACGCGGCGGCGCTATTCGTCTTCATGGCAATCCAGCCGCTGGCGGGGGCCCTCTCCGACAGGATCGGGCGCAAGCCGTTGATGGCAGGATTCGGAGTGCTGGGGGTGGTCTTCACCTATCCGATCTTCGTGGCGCTGGAGCAGACCCGCGACGGGATGACTGCCTTCCTGCTAATGACCGCGTCGCTGGTGATCGTGACCGGCTACACGTCGATCAACGCCGTGGTGAAGGCCGAGCTGTTCCCCGCGCATATCCGCACCCTGGGCGTGGCGCTGCCTTACGCGATCGCCAATGCGGCGTTCGGCGGCACGGCGAGCGCGGTGGCGCTGCAATTCAAGGATTCGGGCTGGGAGCGCGGCTTTTATTGGTACGTCACAGCGATGATCGGGATCTCTCTGGTGACATATTTGTGGATGCGCGATACTGCAAAACATTCGAAGATATTGGAGGATTGAATAGGCGGCGGAGTAACGCGATAAACCGCTTCGACTTTCCGCTCTTGTTTTCTTACAAAAATCTCGTCAGATACAGTTTATCTCAGCATTTTCGAGGCTTATGCACGATCCTGTTACCAGAATGACGTTAGTGTACAGTATTCTCGGCGCTTTGTTTATCGCCGGTGGAATCCTGTTGGCATGGTATATTCGTCGCTCTTACTGGCGCAAGCTGCGGCAGACAGGTCATCCACGGGCCAAGGAGCGCGAGGCGGCGCGGCGCAAGCAGCGCTAACCACACCGCTTCGCGCGGCTGGCCTTAAAGCATCATCCCGCCGCCGCGGATCGCCAGAACGCGTCCGATCGAATCGAACAGCGCGTCCATCGCGACCGGCTTGAACAGCACGTCGTCCGCGCCGATCGCCATGCAGCGGTCGCGCAGATCGGCGGCGGTTTCGGCGGTGACCACGATGATCGGCAGTTCGCCCTTGTCGTCGCCGCGTGCGCGAATCTGGCGAATCGTCTCGAAACCATCGGTGCCCGGCATGCGCAGATCGACCAGAATCACGTCAAACGTGTCCTCGTCCAGCATCGCCAGCCCTTCCTCGGCCCAGGCGGCCTCGGCCATGGTCGCGCCAGCCACGTCGAGCATGTCCTTGACGACCCGCCGATTCATCGGATCGTCTTCAATGAAAAGTATGTTCATCCTCGCCCGCCGAAGCAGGATAGAGATGCTGTATTGGCGACCATTATTATCATAGTGAGTGTGCTATCGCCCTAAGCCGCCCGAGAGGCAAGCGTGTCCGTATCGGACGCGGTTGAATTTTCTTGTACTTGCGGAAGGACAGCTTCGACCAAAGCGGCGCCACCGACGGGCTTTTCGACCACGCGCTGTACGCCTGCGGCCATCAGCTGAGACTTTGTTTCAGCGTCCGGCTTGAGCCAGAGCATTGTTACCGATGCGCCGGGTGCGGCTGCCGCGAGCTTCTCGATGGTTTCCATGACCTCGCCTTCGCCAGCCTTTGCAGTGGCTTCGTCGATCAAAAGGTGCGTCGCTGCGCATTCGCCGAGCATCGTCAGCGCTTCGTCCGGATTGGCTGCGAAGCGAAGTTTGGCGACGCGAGGCTCGAACAGGGTTTTGAGCATCGAACGGGCGATGGGGTTGCGATCGAGGATCAGCATCGAATTCCCGGTGCTCGCGCCTGCGCTTTCGGCAACCTCAGGCGCTTCGGCGGGGACGAGCGGCAAATCGATGATGAAACGCGAGCCGTGGCCGTCTTCGCTCTCGACATGGATGTCGCCACCCAGCGCCTGTGCGAGATTGCGGCAGATGGTTAGGCCGAGGCCCGTGCCGCCATATTTGCGGGTCGTGCTGGTATCGACCTGACGGAAGCTCTCGAAAATGTCGTCGAACTTGTCTGCCGGGATGCCAATGCCGGTGTCGGCGATGACGAGCTTGAGGCGGCGCGCTTCGCCCTCCCCTTCCTCAAGCACGCGGACAGTGACGCCGCCCTTTTCGGTGAACTTGATCGCGTTCGACAGCAGATTGAAGACGATCTGGCGAAGACGCCCGGCATCGCTGAGAATCCAGCACGGCGCATGGCTGAGCTCGAGACGGAAGCTGAGGCCCTTGGCAATCGCCTGTTCCTGCCACATCCGGGTCACGTCCTTGAGCACCGCGCAGACGTCCATCGGTGCGGCATCGACGGTCAGGTTGCCGGTCTCCATCTTGGCGACGTCGAGAATGTCGTCGACCAGCGTGCGCATCGTCACGCCGGCGCTGTGGACGATGCCGATACGGTCGCGAATCTGCGCTTCCAGCTTGGGATCGGAGAGCATGACCTGCGTCATGCCGAGAATACCGTTCAGCGGCGTGCGGATTTCGTGGCTGGTGGTCGCGAGGAATTCGGTCTTGGCCTTGAGCGCTTTTTCCAGCGCTTCATTGCTCTCGCCGAGTTCGATATTGGCAGCGGCGACCTTGTTGCGGCTGCGGCGCATCGTGATCAAGCCCCAGGCGAGCACGAGGGTGAGCAGCAGCGAGCCGATACCGATCGAATATGCGAGCATCGTCTCGAAACGCGAAGCTTCGGCTTCCTTCTCGAGAATCTTGACCTGCTGACCCTGAAAATCGAACTGCGCGGCCATCAGCGCCGCACCGGTCGATGTCGCGACCTTGGTCGATTCGTCGGTCAGGCGCTTGATCGCCTCCAGATGCGCGAGCGCGAGGCGCGTATCGCCGAGCTTGCTGAAAATGTCGTGCGCATAGACGTGGGCGTTGCGCAGATCGACCGTGGTGGTGGTGAGATCGACCCCTTCAAAGCACTCGCGGATCAGGCGGGCCGCCTTTGCATAATCGCCCTGATCGGCAGCAAGGCGCGCGGCGGTGGCAAGCAAGTGGCGGCGCTGGACCGGCGCATCCCTGCCATCGATCAGCGAGAAGCCGCGATCGAGCGTCGCCTGCGCCGCGTCGAACCGCTTGAGATCGACCTGGGTGCGCGCAAGATTGATCAGCACGCGCGCTTCGAGCACCGGATTATTCTGTTTGCGCGCAATATCCAGCGCCTGCGAATATTCCTTCTCGGCATCGGCATAGCGCTCAAGCGTCAGCAATACGTTGCCACGATTATTGTGGAACGACAGCGTGAGCATGGGATCCTCGTCATAGGTCTCCATGGCCTGCTGGTAATATTTCTCGGCGCGCGCGCCGTCATTGCCGGAATAATAAAGCGAGGCCAGATTCTGTAGCGCGATCGCCTGTCCGCGCTTCTCGCCGATCTGCTCGAAGATATCGAACGCCTTCAGATAATTGGCGAGCGCCGGGGCTGCATTGCTCTTCACCAATTCGAGCGAGCCGAACGACATCAGAATGGTGCCGCGCAGCTTGATCGGCTCCTGGATCGGCTCGATCATCTTGAGCGCCTGATCGAGCAATGGTCGCGCCTCATCGGGCCTATCCATGCGCACCAAAGCTTCGCCGCGCATGGCACGAAAGTCCGCTACCGCCAGCATCCGCTCGCGCGGGTCCTCGATGCGCTGCGCAATCTGTTCGCCCGAAAGGGCGAGCTTGGCCGCCTCTTCGGGAGTGGCGATCATGGCCGCACGCGCCTTTTCGACGATGGCATCGATCTCGCGATTGGAAGCATTTGCTGCCGGAGCAACGGCAGACGCCAAAGCGAACAGCAATAGGACAAACAGCCTGATCACGCCGCGCATCAGGCGCGCTTCCAGAAGCTCGCAGGCTTGAAGAACGAGATTGCGGGGCCGCCGACTGTGCCCTTGTGCGCATCCTCGTCCAGGAATTTGCGGAACGCATCGAAGCCGATCGGACGCGAGATCAGATATCCCTGAACCATGTCACAGCCCATTACGCTGAGCAGCGCCAATGCGGCCGGGGTCTCGACGCCTTCGGCAGTCACTTCCATGTCGAGCGCATGGGCGAGATCGATGGTGGAGCGGACGATCAGCGGATCGCGGTTGCTGGATGTCAGCTGCAGCACGAACATCTTGTCGATCTTGAGCTCGCTCGCCGGCAATTGCTTCAGATAAGCGAGCGACGAGAGCCCTGCGCCATAATCGTCGATCGCGAGCTGCACACCGATATCGGCAAAGGCCTGGAGATGGCGGATCGCGCTCTCGGGATCGCGGATCACCGCAGTCTCGGTGATCTCGAAGCCGAGCTTGGCATCGGTAGAACGTACGATCTCGCTTGCTTCGGCGACGAAGCTGGCATCTGCGAGCAGCATGCCCGAGATATTGATGAACAGCCGCAGATCATGGCCGGCAGCAGAAAGGCGCTTTTGATCGTCGATCACCTTGCGCAGCGTCCACAGCGTCAAAGCGCAAATCTCGCCTGCCTGTTCGGCGACCGAGATGAAATCGCCCGGCAGGATCAGCCCGCGCACCGGATGCTGCCAGCGGACCAGCGCTTCTGCGCTGGCAATCTCCTGCCGACGGACATGCACCTTGGGCTGATATTGCAGGAACATCTCACCATTGGAGATTGCCCGCGGCAGTTCGCGCATCAGGGTGAGCTTGTCGAATGCCAGATCGGCGCGCGACAGATCGAGCATCACCACGCGGCCTTCGGCGCGGGCCTGATCGAGCGCCGATTCGGCAGCTTCGATCAGACGGACCTCGTCATGCTCGGTGGCGGGCGCAACGGCGACGCCGAAATGGACCTGGAGTTGATGCGCCTCGCCATCGAGGTTTATCCGGCGCTGAAACGCCTTGCGCAGCCGATCGATATCGACGGCGGCGGTCTCGGGCGTGTCGCGCTCAAATGCGATTTCCACCGTCGCCCGACCGATGGGGGTGATTCGCACATCGGGGCACAAGGCACTGATTCGCTCGGCGACATCGAGAATCAGCGAATCGGCACGCCCGCGGCCCAGATGACGGCGCAATGAGACGAAATTGCCGATTTCGCAGAGACTCAGGATCCGCCAGAAGCGCTGATCGACATTGCGATCGCCGCTTGGGCGGTGCCACGCTGCCCGCTTGGGAATCCGAATGTCCATAGGCGCTTCGGCACGGCGCTTTCGCGGCTTGTCCACCGATGTCATCGCAGTGGTTTTTTTGCCGATTTCTGTAGGTTGCACGACACCCTTCACTGCACGCGAGGCAGGCTTGGCCTTAGGCTTCAGGGGCTCGATGGGCACCGACATTGCCCCATTCTCTAGCGAGTGACCCTTGAAGGAACGGTTAAAAACCGCGTCCGCAATTGGCCCTAGGTGCCCGGAACTCCGCAGAAACCCTGATTGATTCTTGGTTAAACACCCATTAACTATCTGATTGCGCATTCGTGCGCACCGATGGGAGAATACCAATGTTCGCTTTCAATCTGCTTTTTCGCGACGGTGCCGGCGGCGAAGACATTCGTCCGTACTAATCTGATCGTACTTCCGGGCCGGCGGTGAAGCGGTTTCTTTCGAAACCGCGCTGTCCGGCCCGGACGGTTTCCGGGGGGAAACCAAAAAGCGGCCTCAGGGCCGCTTTTTTATTGCCTGCTGCGCCCCATATCCCGGCCGCTCCACGCCTTTGCCGGAGCGATTGGCTGCGCTAAGGGCGCCACATCATTTTTTCCCGAAGGGATTTCGCGTTGCGTATTGCGATGATCGGTACCGGCTATGTGGGCCTGGTCTCTGGCGCCTGCTTTTCCGATTTCGGCCATGACGTGGTCTGCGTCGACAAGGACCAGCGCAAGATCGATCTGCTCCACCAGAATGTGATGCCGATCTACGAGCCGGGGCTCGACGCGCTCGTCGCCTCGAACGTCAAGGCAGGACGCCTGACCTTCACCACAGATTTGACCGAAGCGGTAAAGGATGCGGATGCGATCTTCATCGCGGTGGGCACGCCCAGCCGCCGTGGCGACGGGCATGCCGACCTCTCTTATGTCTATGCCGCCGCCGAAGAGATTGCGGGCGCACTGACCGGCCCTGCCGTGATCGTCACCAAATCGACGGTGCCGGTGGGCACGGGCGACGAAGTCGAGCGGATCATCCGCAAGTTCGCGCCCAACAGCGGCGCGATGGTCGTCTCGAACCCCGAATTCCTGCGCGAAGGCGCGGCGATCGACGATTTCAAACATCCCGATCGCGTAGTGGTGGGTGCCGAGGACGAAGCGGCCCGCGAAGTGATGCGTGGCATCTATCGTCCGCTCTCGCTCAACCAGAACGCACCGATCCTGTTCACCGGGCGGCGGACGTCCGAGCTGATCAAATATGCTGCCAACGCGTTTCTCGCGGTCAAGATCACCTTCATCAACGAGATCGCCGATCTCTGCGAAGAAGTGGGTGCAGACGTGCAGGAAGTGTCGAAGGGCATCGGCATGGACAACCGCATCGGCTCGAAATTCCTCCATGCCGGCCCCGGCTATGGCGGCTCGTGCTTCCCCAAGGACACGCTGGCGCTGATGAAGACCGCGGCGGACAATGAAACGCCGCTGCGGATCGTGGAAGCCACCGTCCAAGTCAACGACGCCCGCAAGCGCGCCATGGGCCGCAAGGTTATCAAGGCGATGGGCGGCGATGTTCGCGGCAAGACCGTCGGCATATTGGGCCTTACCTTCAAGCCCAACACCGACGATATGCGCGACGCGCCGAGCATCTCGGTGATCGCGGCGCTGCAGGATGCAGGCGCAACGGTGAAGGCCTATGATCCCGAGGGCGTCGAGCAGGCCCGACCATTGCTCAATGACGTGGAATTCGCCGAAAACGCCTATGCCGCTGCCGAGGGTGCCGATGCGCTGGTGATCGTGACCGAATGGGACGCCTTCCGCGCGCTCGATCTCGGCCGGATCAAGTCGCTGCTCAAATCGCCGTTGCTGGTCGATCTGCGCAACATCTATCCGCCAGCAGAGGCCGAAAAGGCCGGGCTGCGGCTGGTGGGCGTGGGCAAGCCGAAAGTTCTTTAAGTTCAGGGCAGTTAGCTCACCGCAGATTCTGTCCCGGAGTGATGCAGCGACGGAAGCAAAGCTGCCGGCAAGCCACTTTTTTGTAAAAAATCAGCCCTATCCCGTCCAGAGCGCAGCGAGTAAGATGTTGCGGTGCAGAACGGTTGTTGGAGACGGTTGCACGAAACGGTATAGTGCGACGGCATAGGACGTTTCACGACTCGGATTGCAGGGGCCCTGAATGAATCTGGAATTTGGCACGATTCGGTCGGCCACGCTGGACGATGTTAGTCCGCGCTGGCAGCCTAGTCGCGCCAAGTTACGCAGACGGTTGCACATTTCGCTGCTCGCACTCGATCTCGCCTGCATCTTTTTCGCATTTTTTCTCGCGGGCCTCGCCTACGCGCCGGGCTCCGACCCGCAGCAATGGTTGTTCATCGCAACCGCATTCGCCCCGGTGTATATTGGTGCCGCGCTGAATGGTCGCGCTTACGCCACCGAGGTAATCCAGGAACCTGGCAAGGGCCTATGGCGCTCGATCCAGGCATTCATCGTGGCCGCTGGCGTCGTGATCCTCGTCGCATTTTACGTCAAAGCCAGCGAAGATTACTCTCGCGTCACCGTCGGCCTCGGCAGCGGCTTCTCGCTCATCTTGCTCGGCGTGGCGCGCGATCGATTTTTACGGCGCGCTCGCAAAATTCTCGGCGGAAATCCGTACAGCGTCGTGCTGATCACAGATGGGTCGCGCGAAATTTCTCCCGATGGCTTTTCGCTGATTATCGGCGCCGACGACATGCTCGATCCGGCAGATGATTGCCCCGCTATGTTTGACCGGCTGGCGAGCGTACTCCGCGATGTTGATCGCGTTGTGGTCGCTTGCTCGATCGAGCACAGGTTGCGCTGGGTCCGCGTGCTGAAGGGCGCCGGCATCCAGAGCGAGATCATCGCGCCCGAATTGTTGCAGCTAGCGCCGCTCGGCTTGGGGCATTGGGGTTCCGTGCCGACGGTAGTGGTTGCTGACGGCCCGCTCTCGCGTTTCGATGCTGCGCTGAAGCGCACGTTCGATCTGATCGTCGCGGGCACCTCGCTGCTTCTGCTGCTGCCGCTGTTGGTTGCAACCGCGATTGCCATCAAGCTGGAAAGCAAGGGCCCGATATTTTTCGTTCAGACGCGCATTGGTCAAGGCAACCGCATATTCCGGGTGCGCAAGTTCCGCAGCATGCGCAGCGAGAGGACCGATACGGGTGGGCATACATCTGCCAGCCGCGACGACGACCGGGTCACGCGGGTCGGCCGGTTCATTCGCCGCACCAGCATCGACGAGCTTCCGCAGCTCATTAACGTTTTGCTGGGCGATATGAGCATCGTAGGACCGCGCCCGCATGCATTGGGATCGCGCGCCGAGGATAAATTATTCTGGGAAATCGACGACCGCTACTGGCACCGTCATGCGGCGAAGCCTGGCCTGACCGGGCTTGCGCAGGTTCGAGGTTTCCGGGGGGCCACGATCCGCGAGCAGGATCTGACTGACAGGTTACAGGCTGACCTTGAATATCTGAACGAGTGGTCGATCTGGAAGGATGTCAAAATCCTGCTGATGACCTTCCGCGTGGTCATCCACCAGAACGCTTACTGAGCCAGCCCCAATCGCTCTCCGCGATATGCGAAGCGCTCCCACCAGTCGCGATTGGCAAGATACCAATCGACTGTGTGGTTCAGCCCGCTGGTAAAATCGTGACGGGCGCGCCAGCCGAGTTCGCGCTCGATCTTTGAGGGGTCGATCGCGTAGCGGCGGTCGTGTCCCGGGCGATCGGCGACGAAGCGGATCAGCCGGCGGCGCGGCTGGCCGTTCGACAGGCCGAGGCGAATATCGAGAAGGTCGCAGATCGCCTCGACGACGAGCAGGTTCGATCGCTCCGCACGCCCGCCGATGAGATAGGTTTCGCCCGGAACGCCCCCATCGAGCACCCGCGCCAGTGCTTCGGCATGATCCTCGACATAGAGCCAGTCGCGCACATTCGCGCCGCTGCCATACACCGGAAGCGGAATGCCCTGAATCGCGTTCAGGATGGTCAGCGGGATAAGCTTTTCGGGGAAGTGATAGGGGCCGTAATTGTTCGAGCAGTTAGAGAGGACCACCGGCAGGCCATAGGTCTCATGCCATGCGCGGACGAAATGATCCGACGCTGCCTTGGAAGCCGAATAGGGCGAGGAAGGCGCATAAGCGGTATCTTCGGTAAAAATGCCGCTTTCCAGCGGCAGATCGCCGAACACTTCATCGGTCGAGACGTGATGGAAGCGGAAGGCGGCACGGCGCGCTTCGGGGAGACCGCGCCAATGATCGAGCGCGGCATCTAGCAGGCGGACCGTACCGACCACATTGGTCTCGACAAAGGCCGCGGGGCTATCGATCGAGCGATCGACATGCGTTTCGGCGGCAAGGTGCATGATGCCGTCGACGCTCTCTTCGCGCAGCAGCGCAGCGACGCTCGCGGTGTCGGCGATATCGGCGTGGGCGAAGCGAAAATTGGGTGCAGATCGCACAGGCTCGAGCGTCGAGAGGTTGCCCGCATATGTGAGGCTGTCGAGGCAAATCACGCGGTGCCCCTGCCCCACCAGCAAGCGGCACACCGCCGAGCCGATAAAGCCCGCGCCGCCGGTTACCAGCACCGTGCGCATCAGGCGGCCGCGTCCACGCAGCGGCGCAGATAGCGTGCATAATCGGTCTTGCCGAACATATCGGCTCGCGCGAGCAACGTGGCCGCATCGAGATAGCCGAGATCGAAGGCGATCTCTTCGGGACAGGCGACTTTGAAGCCCTGCCGATGCTCGATCGTGCGGACGAACGAGCTGGCATCGAACAGGCTGTCATGCGTGCCGGTATCGAGCCAGGCATAGCCGCGCCCCATACGCTCCACGGTGATGCTGCCGCGATCGAGATAGGCAGAAATGACGTCCGTGATCTCGAGCTCGCCGCGCGCCGAGGGCACGAGGCTGCGCGCGATGTCGCACACATCGGAATCAAAGAAATACAGGCCGGTGACCGCCCAGTTTGACTGCGGTTGTTCGGGCTTCTCGACAATGCTGGTCGCCTTGCCTGTCGCAGCATCGAAACTCACCACGCCATAACGCTCGGGATCCTCGACCTGATAGGCAAAGACTGTCGACTGCCCCTGCGCGGCGGCGCGGGCTGCGGAGCGGCCCTTTTGCCCCATGCCTTCGCCGTGGAAGATATTGTCGCCGAGGATCAGCGCGGCAGGCCCGCCGTCGAGGAATTTCTCACCGATCAGGAATGCCTGCGCCAGCCCCTCGGGCCGAGGCTGCACGGCATATTCGAGCTTGATCCCGAACGCCGCGCCCGTGCCGAGCAGCGCCTGGAACGCCGGCATGTCGCGCTCTGTGGTGATGATCAGGATGTCGCGGATTCCCGCGAGCATCAGCACCGAGAGCGGATAATAGATCATCGGCTTGTCAAACACGGGCAGCAGCTGTTTCGAGATCGAAAGCGTCGCTGGATAGAGGCGCGTGCCGGAGCCGCCGGCAAGGATGATGCCTTTCACGCCCGAAGGGGAAGCCACTGGCACTGTGTATCCCTCCCGGCATCGATAACGATCGCTTGATGGTCTTGCGCCGCGAATGGTTCAGAAATGCTTTACTCTTCCGCCGGGACGGTAACCGCGAAGCCATACCCCGCGCTTATAGGTCCCCCTGCGCTCGGGCATGGCGTATGCCGTACCGCGCGCGCTAGAGAAGGCTGCCATGGTGTATTTTCTCGGAATCGACGCAGGCGGCAGCAATTGCCGCAGCCGGATAGCGGATGAAACGGGTCGCATCCTCGGCGAAGGCCAGGGCGGACCGGCAAACACGCGGGTGGGCGTCGAACTCGTCCATGCGCGGATCGGCGAAGTCGCGGAAGCGGCGATTGCCGAAGCCGGGCTCGACAAGGCCGCTGTCGCGACGATCCGGGCAGGCATGGGCATCGCAGGCATGGGGCGCACCGGTGTGCGCGAAGCGCTCGAAGCCCTGCCCTTTCCCTTCGCCTCGACCATTTATTCGACCGACGCCGCAATCGCCAATCTGGGCGCGCATCTGGGGCAGGACGGCGCGACGCTGATCATCGGCACCGGCAGCGTGGCGATGGTCACGGCGGGCGAGCGCAGCTTCACGATCGGTGGCTATGGCTTCCCGATCTCCGACGAAGGCAGCGGCGCCGCACTCGGCCTGAGCGCGATGCGCCATGCTCTGCGTGCGCTGGACGGGCGCAGCGAGCCGACGGCGCTCAGCCGGGCAGTCACCGCCGATTTCGCGCACGATACGGCCCAGGCCGTGGCCTGGATGGATGCGGCATCGCCGGGGGATTATGCTTCATTCGCCCCGTTGGTGATGGACTATGCCGAGGCGGGTGACGCAATCGCGCGCTCGATCGTCGAGGATGCGGCCTCGCATATTGAGCGATTCATCGAGACGATCTTTGCACGCGGCGCCGAGCGTTGTGCGCTGGCAGGCGGGCTTTCGGCGCGGATCCGGCCGTGGCTGCGCGCGCGGACGAGCGACCAGCTAAACGTGCCGCGGGCCGATCCGCTCGACGGCGCGCTGCTGCTTGCAGGCCTGCCCGCATCCGCCGTGCCGACGAGGCGATAGCATGGCGACCGAGACCATCGATCCGCGCTACATCGATATCGATATGTGGCCGACCGAAGCTGCGGTGGACGCCATCCTCGCGTCGCAAGTCGAGGCGGTCGAAGCCCTGAAGAGCCAGGCGTCTGCGCTGGCGGCCGCAACCGACGCGGCGGCCGAGCGGCTGCGCGGTGGCGGGCGGATCGCTTATGCCGGCGCGGGTACGTCGGGGCGGATCGGAGTGCAGGACGGGGTCGAGCTGACGCCGACTTTCGGCTGGCCCGAGGCACGTCTGGTGTTCCTGATGGCGGGCGGTGCTGCGGCACTGATGAAGACGCAGGAAGGCGCGGAGGACGACCGCGACGCCGCGCGCGCCGATCTGGCTGCCGCGGAAATTGGCGCGGGAGACGTGCTGATCGGGATCGCCGCCAGTGGCCGCACGCCTTATGTGCTGGCCGCGATCGAGGCCGCACGCGCGGCGGGTGCGCTGACCATCGGGGTGTCGAACAATGCTGGCGCGCCGCTGCTCGATCTCGCCGAGCATGCGATCCTTGCCGACACCGGCAGCGAAGTGATTGCGGGATCGACGCGGATGAAAGCGGGCACCGCGCAAAAGGTTGCGCTCAATACCCTGTCGACGGCGATCATGCTGCGGCTCGGGCTCGTGCATCGCGGGCTGATGGTCAACATGCAGGTCTCCAACGCCAAGCTGCTCAAGCGCGGCCAGATGATGGTGCGCGACATATCGGGCGCTGATCTGGCGGTTGCGGAGACGGCGCTGGCAGCGGCGGGGAATGATATCAAGCTGGCGGTCTTGCTCGCCAAAGGGCTGGATGCGTCGACGGCCAAGGCGCTGCTGGCGCGCAGCGATTTCAATTTACGGACTGCACTCAATGACGCCTGAAACCACGCTGATGTTTGCCGAAGCGGCTGAGGCCGGCGCGGCAGTGGCCCGGCAGGATGCGGGCGCGGTGGCGGCGCTGGTCGCCAAGCTGCGCGCCGATCCGCCGCGCATCGTAGTGACACTGGGCCGGGGCAGTTCGGACAATGCCGCGACAGTCGCGCGCTATCTGATCGAAACGCAGTTACGACTGCTGACCAGTTCGGTCTCCCCCTCGGCGGCTTCGGTCTATGACGCGGCCCCCGATTATACCGGGGCGCTGATGCTGGCGATCTCGCAATCGGGGAAGAGCCCCGATCTGATCGCGGCGGCTGAAGCCGCGCAGGCGCGCGGCGCGCATCTGGTGGCGCTGGTCAATGTCGAGGATTCGCCGCTCGCCAATCTGGCAGACAGCGTGTTGCCGCTTTGCGCAGGCCCGGAACACAGCGTGGCAGCCACCAAATCGTTCGTGACCAGTGTGGCCGCATGCCTGAAGCTGATCGCCGCCTGGACCGAGGATGCGGAGCTTCAGGCGGCAGTCGATGCGCTGCCCGAACTGCTGGAGCAGGCATGGGCGCTCGACTGGTCGGCGGCTTTGCCCGCGCTCACCGATGCGACCAACCTCTATGTGATCGCGCGCGGACCGGCGCTCGGCATCGCGCAGGAAGTCGCGCTGAAGATCAAGGAAACCTGCGGCTTCCATGCAGAGGCGTTCAGCGCGGCGGAGGTTCGGCACGGGCCGATGGCGCTGGTGGGTGAAGGCTTCCCGGTGCTGCTGCTCGGGCAGGATGACGAAGCGCAGGACAGCGTGGCCGAACTGGCGACCCTGTTCGCGGACCGTGGCGCGGTCGTGATACATGCGGGCATTGGCCCCGAAGACGATGGGGCGCCGGGCATCCGCCTGCCTTCGCTCGATGCGCATCCGGTGGTGCAGCCGCTGCTGCTGGTCGAGAGCTTTTATCGGCTGGCCAATGCGCTGGCCTTAGCGCGCGGACACGATCCGGATCGCCCGCCGCATCTGCGCAAGGTGACCGAGACAGTATGAGCCGCATCGCGCTCACCAATGGCCGCGTGCTGCTGCCCGACGGGTTCAGCAACGATTGCGTGGTGATCGAAAGCGGGCGGATTGCCGCGATCCTCCCCTCCCCGCCAGCCGATGCGGAGATCGTCGATCTCGGCGGCGACCTGTTGCTGCCGGGCTTTATCGACACGCAGGTCAATGGCGGCGGCGGACGATTGTTCAACGACGATCCAAGCGTCGAGACGCTGCGGGTGATCGCGGAGACGCATCGCCGCTTCGGCACGACCGGCATGCTGCCTACGCTGATCAGTGATGACCTGGATGTAGTGGCAGCGGCGATCGCAGCGGTAGATGCAGCGATCGAAGCAAATGTGCCGGGCGTGCTGGGCATCCATATCGAGGGGCCGTTCCTTGCGCCGGCGCGCAAGGGCATCCATCCCGAGGGCAAGCTCCAGCCGCTGCGCGACGAATATCTTGCGCTGCTCACCTCGCTCAAGCGCGGCAAGACGCTGGTGACGCTCGCCCCCGAACAGGCCAGCCCGGAGCAGATCTCGGCGCTTGTGGCCGCAGGCGTGATCGTCGCTGCGGGCCATTCCGACGCGCCCTACGAAACCGTGCGTGCAGCGATCGATGCCGGGCTGACCGGCTTCACCCATATCTTCAACGCCATGTCACAGCTTACCGGGCGGGCGCCCGGCATGGTCGGCGCGGCGCTGGAGAGCGACGAAACCTTCGCGGGAATCATCGCCGATGGCTATCACCTCCACCCCGCATCGCTGCGAGTGGCGCTTGCCGCGAAAGGCCCCGAGCGGCTGATGTTGGTGACCGATGCGATGCCGAGCGTCGGCAGCGATGCCCCGGGCTTCGAACTGCAGGGCCGCGCGATCCGCCGCGAGGGCGATCGGCTGATCGGCGAAGACGGCACGCTCGCCGGATCGACGCTGACCATGGCAGGCGCAGTGCTCGGCATGATTGCGCAGGGCCGCGTGTCGCTGGAGACGGCGGTTGCGATGGCATCGGCCACGCCGGCGGCATTTCTGGGGCTGGCCGATCATGGCACCATCGCCATCGGCCAATCCGCCCATCTGCTGCTCGCCGATGACGAGCTAAACATTCAGGCCAGTTGGATCGCGGGTATTCAAGCCTAAACATTTACTAGATCGCCGCCCCGTGCGACGCTTCCTAGATAGCCGCCATGCTGCAAGGCCATCCCTCCCCCGCGCGACTGACGCACCTGCAACGGCTTGAGGCCGAGAGCATCCATATCCTGCGCGAAGTCGTCGCCGAGGCCGAGCGCCCGGTGATGCTCTATTCGGTGGGCAAAGATTCAGCCGTGATGCTGCATCTGGCGAAGAAGGCTTTTTATCCGGCGCCCCCGCCCTTCCCGCTGCTCCATGTCGATACCACGTGGAAATTCCGCGCAATGTATGACCTGCGCAACAAGGCCGCTGCGGACGCAGGGATGGAATTGCTCATCCACAAAAACCCTGAGGCCGAGCGCCAAGGGATCAACCCGTTCGATCATGGCGGTCTGCACACCGATATGTGGAAGACCGAGGGGCTCAAGCAGGCGCTGGACAAGTTCGGCTTCGACGCGGCATTCGGCGGCGCCCGCCGCGACGAGGAAAAGTCGCGCGCAAAAGAGCGCGTTTTCTCCTTCCGCACCGCGTCGCATCGCTGGGACCCCAAGAACCAGCGCCCCGAACTCTGGCGGCTTTACAATGCGAGGAAAGCCAAGGGCGAGAGCATGCGGGTGTTCCCGATCTCGAACTGGACCGAACTGGATATCTGGCAGTATATTTTGGCGGAGGGCATCGAGATCGTGCCGCTCTATTTCGCCGCACCGCGCCCGACCGTGGAGCGCGATGGCATGATCCTGATGGTGGACGATGATCGCTTCCGGCTTCGCGATGGCGAAGTGCCGGTCGAGCGTTCGGTGCGCTTCCGCACGCTTGGCTGCTATCCGTTGACGGGTGCTGTCGAGAGCGATGCTGCCGACCTGGAGTCGGTGATCCGCGAAATGCTGCTGACCACCACTTCCGAACGACAGGGTCGCGCGATCGACCACGATCAGGCCGCTTCGATGGAGAAAAAGAAGCAGGAGGGGTATTTCTGATGACCTCCTCCTATCGCCCCGACGCCCTGATCGCGTCCGACATTTCGGCCTATCTCGCGCTGCACCAGAGCAAGTCGCTGTTGCGCTTCATCACCTGTGGATCGGTGGACGACGGCAAGTCGACGCTGATCGGGCGGCTGCTGTACGATTCGAAACAGATATTCGAGGATCAGCTCGCCAGCCTTGAATCCGACAGCAAGCGCGTCGGCACGCAGGGGCAGGAAATCGACTTTGCGCTGCTGGTCGATGGCCTCGCCGCCGAGCGCGAGCAGGGCATCACGATCGACGTCGCCTATCGCTTTTTCGCGACCGAGAAGCGCAAGTTCATCGTCGCGGATACGCCGGGGCATGAACAATACACCCGCAACATGGTGACCGGCGCATCGACCGCCGATCTGGCGGTGATCCTGATCGACGCGCGCAAGGGCGTGCTGACCCAGACGCGGCGGCATAGCTATCTCGCCCATCTGCTCGGCATCCGCCACATCGTGCTGGCGGTGAACAAGATGGATCTGGTCGGGTACGATCAGGCGCGCTTCGACGAGATCGTCGCGGACTATCGCGCGTTCGCCGAAAGCATCGGCATTTCGGCCTTCACGGCGATCCCGATTTCGGGGTTCAAGGGCGACAATATCACCGCGCTTTCCGAAAACACGCCGTGGTACAACGGGCCTTCGCTGATCGAGCATCTCGAAACGGTCGAACTCGATGTCGATGCCGATCAGGCAAAGGCGTTTCGCCTGCCGGTGCAATGGGTCAACCGCCCCAATCTCGATTTCCGCGGGTTCGCTGGGCTGATCGCCAGCGGCAGCGTCAAGCCCGGCGACAAGGTCCGCATCCTGCCTTCGGGCCGCACGACCAGCGTTGCCCGCATCGTAGCGATGGGTGGCGACAAGGAACAGGCAGTTGCGGGCGAAAGCGTGACGATCACGCTGGCCGACGAAGTCGATTGCTCGCGTGGCGATGTGATCGCCGCTGCCGATGCCCCTCCGCAGACTGCCGACCAGTTCCAGGCGACCATCGTTTGGATGGACCAGACCGAATTGCTTCCCGGACGCGGCTATTGGCTCAAATTGGGCACACAGACCGTCACCGCCACCGTCCAGCCGCCCAAGCATCTGGTGTGCATCAACACGATGGCCGAGCTTTCGGCCAAGACGCTGGAGCTCAACGATATCGGCGTAGCGGAGGTCTACACCGACCGCGCAATCGTCTTCGAGCCCTATGCCGACAGCCACGATTTGGGCGGCTTCATCCTGATCGACAAGGCGACCAACGCCACGGTCGCGGCCGGCATGCTGAACTTCTCGCTGCGCCGGGCGCAGAACGTCCATTGGCAGGCGACCGAGATCAACCGCGAGGCGCATGCGCGGCAGAAGAACCAGGCGGCGCGGCTGCTGTGGTTCACCGGGCTTAGCGGCTCGGGCAAATCGACCATCGCCAATCTGGTCGAGAAAAAGCTGCATGCGATGGGAAAGCACAGCTTCCTGCTCGATGGCGACAATGTGCGCCACGGGCTGAACAAGGATCTGGGCTTCACCGATCAGGATCGCGTGGAGAATATCCGCCGCGTGGGCGAAGTCGCGCGACTGATGACCGATGCCGGGCTGATCGTGCTCACCGCCTTCATCTCGCCGTTCCGCGCCGAGCGCGAGCTGGCGCGCGGCATGATGCCCGAGGGCGAGTTCTTCGAGATATTTGTCGACACCCCACTGGAGGCCGCCGAAGCACGCGACGTGAAGGGCCTCTACAAGAAGGCGCGCGCGGGCGAGATCGCCCACTTCACCGGCATCACCAGCCCGTATGAGGCCCCGCTCAACCCCGAAATCCGGGTGGATACGACGAAGGAATCGCCTGAGGAGGCCGCTGAGCGGATCGTCGAGACGATCATGGGGACGTGGAGCCCGGTGATTTGAGCGACGCGCTGCTTTCCGATGCCGAACTCGCCCGAGCAATCGCCGACGAGGCTGGCGCGTTGCTGCTGCGCATTCAGGAGGAAGGCGCGGACGGGGCACGGGGCGACCGCGAGGCAAATCTGCTGATCCTCGAACGGCTGCGCGCGGCGCGGCCCGACGATGCGATCCTCTCCGAAGAATCCGCCGACGATCCTGTTCGACTGAGCCGCAGCCGCGTGTGGATCGTTGATCCGCTCGATGGCACGCGCGAATTTGGCGAGAGCCGCGCCGATTGGGCAGTGCATGTCGCGCTCGCGGTGGATGGCGCGGCAGTGGCGGGCGCAGTCGCGCTGCCCCGACTGGGCGTGACGCTCGCGACCGATACGCCGCCGGTGCTCGCGGGTGGGCATTTGCCGCCGCGCATGCTGGTCAGCCGCACCCGGCCAAGCGCGCTCTGCGCGGATGTCGGCGCGAAGATCGGAGCCGAGCATATCGGCATGGGATCGGCAGGCGCGAAGGCGATGGCAGTGGTGCGCGGCGAGGCGGAGATTTACCTCCATTCGGGCGGCCAGCATCAATGGGACAATTGCGCACCCGTCGCGGTGGCGCTTGCCGCGGGGCTGCATTGCTCGCGGATCGATGGCAGCCCGATCGTCTACAACCAGCCCGGAACCAGCGTTCCGGACCTGCTGATCTGCCGCCCCGAATGGTCACAAATCGTCTTAGAGTCGGTCGCTAACTGCACCTGACTGATTCCCCTCGACTCGCGGATTCACCGCGAGTCGTGCGTAGACGCTCGAATCCGAACATGGTAAATGCCACGTTAGGGAGGGTGTCATTTCGGGCATCGATATTTGGTTTTTGCTGGCGGTTGGATTCAGCTTCACGGGCTATGCAGTGTACCTGCTTGGCCTGCGGCGTCAGCTCGTCCAGCCCAATCGCGCATCGTGGCTGATCTGGAGCGCAGCGACCGGATTGGAGGCGCTCACTTATGCCGCAGTGAACCCCGGCGCACCGCAAGGATGGGTGTTCGCAATCTCGGCGGTGGCCTGCATCGTGGTCACAATCGGCATCTGGAGCCGCTCATCCTGGTCGCCCCCCACCGGCACCGAAACCTTCTGTATCGCGGTCAGCATGATCGCATTGGTGCTGTGGCTGGTGTTCCAGGAAGCGATGTGGGCGCACCTGCTCGTCGTCATCGCAGTGCCCGTCAGCTTCTGGCCAACCTGGCAAAGCGTGTGGACCGATCGCGCGCGGGAGCGTTCGCCGGCATGGGGGCTGTGGACCTTTGGCGATCTCGCTACGCTGCTGATCTCCGTGCGTGGCCCCGATCTGGGCGTCGCCGAGCTTGGCTATGTGCTGGTCGAATTGCTGTGCCACGCCAGCGTCTGGTTCATCATCGGGTTGGCGACGATCAATCCGCTGCGCTCGTTCGGCGCACGGCGCGGGGCACTCCGGATTTTCGATCGCTACCGCCCTTCGAACAATCTCTTCACGGTCGGTGAGAACCATCTGGGCAAGGCCGTGTTTGCCGCGGCCGACTTTGCCGAGGGCGATATGCTGATCGAGTTTACCGGCCGGCGCTTCCATGCCGACAAGGTGCCCAGCCTGATGCGCGGCGGCGGCGACCGCTACGTGCAGGTGACCCCCGATCATTATATGGGCCCAAGCGGCCGGATCGACGATCTGGTCAATCACAGCTGCGTCCCCAATGCCGGACTGCGCTTCACCGATGACGGGATTTTCCTGGTCGCGGTGCGCGCGATCGTGCCGGGCGAGGAGATCAGCTGGGATTATTCGACCACGCTGCGCGAGAGCAACTGGCACATGATCTGCCAGTGCAAGGCCCCCGAGTGCCGCCGCGTGATCGCCAATTTCGATGCGCTAGATCCCGACCGGCAGGAATATTTCCGCGCGCGCAATCTGGTCGCGCCTTATCTGCGGCGTAAGGATGATATCGCGGTACGGCGTAGGGCGGGCTAATCGATATTCCTCTTCCTTTCGGGGGAGAGGGCGAGGTTAAGCCGCCATTTCCTCGCCGACGGTCATCATCTTCGCCACGCCCAGCGTCAGGATAGCGCGTGCGCCCGTCCCCTTGCCGTCGCTGCGCAGTTCCAGGCCGCCTTCCATCGCCAGCATCGAATTGGCGCACCAATGGAGGCCGAGGCCGCCCGATTTATGCGCACGGGTCGAGAAGCCGCGCTGGAACAGCGTAGGGGCCTGGGCGGGGTCGAAGCCTTCGCCATCGTCGCGGATGACGATCTCGATCTTGTCGTCTTTTTCATGGATCGAGACCGAGATGCTGCCGCTGGTGCGGCCCGTCGCGGAGATCGCTTCGGCTGCGTTCGAGAAGAGATTGCCGACGACTTGTGACAGGATCACCCGGCTCGCCATCACCCAATGCGGCTTGCTCGGGAAGCTGAACGCGATCGAGGTTTCGCCCGAATAGCGCGCGATCGTGGCATTCTGCGCGACGATGTCGGAAATGTCGCAGGCATCGAGCGGCGGGCGCTCATGCGCGGCCTGTTGCTGGCTGCCGATGATCTCGAGGACGTGGTGGAGCGCTTCGCGGCCGATGGCGAATTGCTGCTTGCGATCCTCGCGCTCGTCATCGACCGCCTGATTGGCAGCGGCGACAAAGGCGACCAGCTTCTGGCGGCGCACGGCGGGCACGTCTTCCTTGGCGAGTTCGGACAGAGCGCGATCGAGGATCGTGCGGTCCACGCCCGCTTCACGCGCCGCACCCTGGCTCAGCACGGTGCTGATCGGGTTCAGGGCGTTGCGCACATTATGCATCACAGCAACCGCGCTTTCGCTGCGACCGAGCGCGAAGCTCTGGCTCTCAAGCTGCTCGCGCAGATCCTTGAGCTGGGCGAGCATCGAATTGAAGCTGGTGACCAGGCTGCCAATCTCGTCGGCGCTGCGCTCATCGGTGAGCAGGCTGAGATTGCCCGACTGGCGGACGAGGCCCATGTGGCGCTCGACGCGGTTGAGCGGTTTCAGCACCAGCCGTGCGATCAAACGGCGCAATACCAATAGCGCGATGGCCAGAACCACGGACGACCCGATCACCGCGATGATCAGCATCTGCAGGCCAAGGACAGACATTTCGCGCGGCACCGAATAAGCAGCGGTGGCGATTGCGCGGCCGTCCGGGCCGGGGATCGGCACCGTGATTTCCACGCGCGAACGCGTGGCGATCTTGGTGACTTCGTTGGACAAATTGGTGAGCGCCACGCTGGCCTTGAGCTGGAGCAGATTGCTGAGCTGCGCCGAATTGATCGCCCGCGCCATCAGCACATAGCCACGCGGCTCCCCGCTCCCGTCGCTGCGGCGCACCTGCGCCACGCCGACTGCGGCAAGCGTATCGCCAAGCTTCATGTAAAAGCCCGCCGAACTGTTGCCCTTAAGCGCCTTGGTCATGTCGAGCTTGCCGATTGCCGCAGTCAATTGCTCGCGCATCGCCGGGACATCGGCTTCTTTGTCGATATAGCGCGCGATAACGATGCGCCCGTCATTGCCGACATAGGCCATGCCGTTCACATCGAGATTGACCATCGCCAGCGTCGAAAAGCTTTCCTCTTCAAACGCTTTGCTGGGTGCGGCCATGTAATCGTAGCTGGAGTTCCAGTCACCATAATCGCGCACGGCATTCTCGACCTTGGCCGAGAGATCATGGACCACCGCCTCGGTCCGCGCGACATGCGCGCTGACTGCGTCACGCTCGAGCTGGTTGAAGCCGGGCGTGATGACGGTGGCGAGGAAGGCGGTCAACGCGACAGCGCCGAGCAACCCCACCCCGGTCAATATCAGGACGAGCTTGCCGCCGAGAGAGCCCGGCGCACGGAAGCGGCCCCAATTCAGGCGCACGGGGCGCGGCATCAACCGTGCGTCCCGTTGCCCGGTTCCTGATCAAATCCGTCGTCGTTCCCGGCTGCATCGTCGATCCCGGCGTGATCCACCATCGTGCCACGCTGGGCGAGCGCCAGTGCGTCCTCGGCGTCCATCGGGCGCGCGAGATAATAGCCCTGAAGGTGGCTGCAGCCGGCGACGCGGAGCGCCTGAAGCTGGGCCGCAGTCTCGACGCCCTCGGCCACGACTTCCATGCCTAGCGCGCGGCCGAGATGGATGATCGAATGGACAATCGCAGCGCTCTCACGCTCGCGGCCCATGCCATCGACGAAGCTGCGGTCGATCTTGAGGCAATCCAGCGCAAAGCGGCGGATGTTGTAGAGGCTCGAATAGCCAGTGCCGAAATCGTCCAGCGCGATGCGGAAGCCCATCTGGCGCAGCTTGAACAAGGTCTCGGCGGCGCGCTCGACATTGTCGAAGATCGCGGTTTCGGTGATCTCGATCTGGAAGCGATTGGGGTTCACGCCCGCATTGGTCACGCGCTCGACGACATGGCCGACGAAATTGTGGCGGCGGAACTGGCGCGGCGAGAAATTGACCGAGACATATTGGTCAGGCCAGGTCTTCAGCGTGCGGACTGCTTCGTCGATTACCCAATCGCCCAGTTCATGGATGAGGTTCGATTCCTCGGCGATGGGAATGAAGAGCGCGGGCGAGACCATGCCGTATTCGGGGCTGCACCAACGGATCAGCGCTTCGAAGCCCGTGATTTCGAGCCCGCCGCGCGCGACGATCGGCTGGAAGACCAGCTTGAGTTCGCCCTTGGCGATCGCGCCCGAAAGACCGGTTTCGATCTGCCGGCGGAACTGGATCGATTCGTCCATGGTGTCGTCGAAGACGCGAACGCATCCGCGGCCCTGACGCTTGGCTTCGTTGAGCGCGAGATCGGCGCGACGCATCACATCGATGGGATCGCCGGTCGAGCCTGGCTGGATCACGACGACGCCGACGCTGGCCCCGCCCTGAACCGAATGGCCCATGACCTTAAAACTCACCGATACGGCCTTGAGCATCTTCTCGCAGCACATCACCGCTTCGTCTTCGCCGGTGACGTCAAAGAGCATGGCGAATTCGTCGCCGCCCAGACGCGCTACGAAACCGCCCATGGGCACCTGTTCGTGGAGAATTTCGCAGACCATGCGGATGAGTTCGTCGCCCGCCAGATGGCCCAGCGTATCGTTGACCAGCTTGAAGCGATCCAGATCCATCATCGCCATCGCGAAGCACCGATCGCCCTTCACTGCCTGGCCCAATTCGTGGAGGAACGATAGCCGGTTCGGCGCGTCGGTCAGCGAATCATGGTTCGCCATGTGAATGGCACGCGATTCATTGGCAGCGAGTTCGAGCTTCTGCTCCTCGAGCAGGGTGATCGCACCACGAAGCTCGCCATCAACCTGCCAGCGATGGCCGAGTGCGGTCGCGGTCTGCATCACTTCTTCGGCCTGAAACGGCTTGGCGATGTAGAAAATCTTGTCCGCTGGCCCTGCGGCACGGCTGATGTCGAGCGGCGAGAAATCGGAATAGCCGGTGACGATCACGAGATTGATATCGGGATCGAGCGCGCGGATGCGCTTGGCGGTTTCCTTGCCATCGATGCCCGGTGGCATGCGAACGTCGATAAAGGCGACCGAGAAACGCTCGCCAGTTTCGATCGAATTCTGCACGGCGGCGACTGCGTCGAGCCCCTGCATATGATGGTCGCAATCGAACGCTCCAGGCCCGCCCGAAACTACGTGTGCGGCGGGCACGTCGTCATCGTCGCCGAAAAGTTCGGCAGCCATGGCGCCCAGCGCGGCATCGCTGCTGTCAGTGCGGTTCCCGCCGAAAACCTGGCGATACGACTGATGCATCGCCGGTTCGTCGTCCACGATCAAAATGCGCACGGTACCGAAATCCCCCTAATGGACATGGAAACGGGGTAAGCGGGTATCGTTAAGGAGGGGTAAAAATGCCCGTCCGGCAGGCGGCGACCCGGGCCAGTAACCGGTTAAGTTTCGGGTCCGCAATTTCCCTGAATATCGCGGCGGCACCTCCCAGCCTACACGCCAATCTGCGCTGGCCGATTTTCCGGGAAGGCCTTCGCCAGTAAACTTTCCATGCAGGCTTCTTCTCGCCCGAAGAGGCATGCATCCGGAGCAAGCCGAAGCCGTTCGACGATCCCTCTTGCGGCTTCGGCTTGAACTCTGCCCCCCGATGCCATTGATTCCGCGCGGCGAGCGGCTAGTGATAGCTGCGATGCCCTTTCGAGCGCTCATTCCATGACCGGCCCGGAAGCCGCCGATGCGCAGCTTCCCGTGGGGGAAGATGAGTTCCGCCTGATCGCGGACAGCGCCCCCGTCTCCGTGTGGGTGACCCGGCTCGATCGACGGCGAAGCTTTGTTAATCGGGCATATGTCGCTTTCCTGGGCGTCTCCTATGAGGAGGCTCTGGCGTTCGACTGGCGGGCGATCATCCATCCCGACGATGCCGCGCGCATGCTGGCCGAATCGCTCGCGGGCGAAGCCAGCCTCGACAGCTTCACTTTAGTCGGGCGATACCGCCGCGCCGATGGCGCTTGGCGCTGGCTCAGTTCCACATCGCAGCCACGCCGCGACGCTGCGGGCAACCATGCCGGCTTTATCGGCGTCGCGCATGACGTGACCGAAGCCAAGGAAGCCGAACTGGCGCTGCGCGACCGCGAGGCCCAGCTATCAGCTTTCATCAGCCAGACCACCGCAGGCTTTGCCCAAGTCGATCTCGATGGCCGCTTCACGCTGGTCAACGATCGCTTCTGCGAGATTGCCGGGTGGAGCGCCGAACAATTGATGCACCGGACGATGCAGTCGATCACCCACCCCGACGATCTGGTGCGCAACGTTCCGCTGTTCGAGGAAGCGGTGCGCCATGGCACGCCCTATACGCATGAAAAGCGCTATATCCGCGAGGATGGCGGCGTGGTCTGGGTCAACAATTCGGTCGCAGTGATCCGTCGGAGCAACGGAGAGCCGTTCGGCGTGCTATCGGTCACGCTCGACGTGACCCAGCGGCGCGAATCCGAGAATAATCTGCACCGCAGCGAAGAGAGCCTGCGACTCGCAGCCGAAAGCGCCGGCATGGCGACCTGGGAACTCGATCTGGAGACGATGACCGGCAAATGGTCACCCAACCGCTTTGATCTGCTCGGGCTGGTGCGGCGCGACGATCTGCGCGGCACCGTCGATGACTGGCTTGATCGCGTGGTGGTCGAGGATCGCGAAATGGCGCGCGTGGCAGTCTATCGCTGCTTCGAGCAAGGCGAACCCTATGCGATCGAATACCGCATCCGCCGCGCCGATACGGCCGAAGAGCGCTGGTTGCAGAGCCATGGCAGCCGCATCGATTATGACGACGATCGGCCGAGCCGCTTCGTCGGCATCTCGTTCGACATCACCGCGCGCAAACGCGCCGAGGAGCGCCTGCGCGACAGCGAAGTGCGCTTCCGCACGATCTTCGAGCAGGCCAATGATTATATCCTGACCTCTGACCTCGATCAGCGGATCACCTCGGTCAATCCGGCGGTACAGGCCGCGCTGGGCTATTCCGAAGCCGAGGTGCTGGGGCATAGTTTTAGCGAATTCCTCGATCCCGATCAGTTCGAGCAGACGACATCGATGCTGATGCGCAAGCTCACCGCAGGCGGCACCACGCGCCACATGATCCGGGTGCGCACGCGCGATGGGCGTCCACTGGTGTGGGAAGTAAGTTCGCGACTGATAGAGGATGCCGCGGGCAAACCGACCGGCCTCCACGCGATCTGCCGCGACGTGACCGAGGCCAAACGCGCCGAGACGCACCTTCGCCTGCTGATCGACGAACTCAATCATCGTGTGAAGAACACGCTGGCGATCGTGCAGGGCATCGCGCAGCAAAGCTTTAAGGGCGACCGCGATGCCGCAACCGCGCGGCGCGCGTTCGAAGGGCGGCTGGCGGCACTTTCCGAGGCGCATAATCTGCTGACCCGCGAGCATTGGGGCCTTGTCTCGATGACGCAGATCATCAGCGATGCGACGCGCCCGCATGGCGGATCGGCGCGCTTCACGCTTGAAGGCCCCGATCTCGTCATCATGCCCAAGACCGCGATCAGCCTAGCGCTGGCGATCCACGAACTGGCGACCAACGCCGTAAAGCACGGCGCGCTGTCGCAGCCCGAAGGGCGCGTTGCGATCCGTTGGGATCGGGTGCGCGGCGAAGGCCCGGCTCGGCTGTCGCTGGTGTGGGAAGAAAGCGGTGGACCCGCCGTGGTGCCGCCGCAGAGGCGCGGCTTCGGGACGCGGATGATCGAGCGCGGGCTCGCGGCTGAATTGGGCGGCAGCGTGAAAATCGACTTCCGACCCGGCGGCGTGGTCTGCACCGTCGATGCGCCCTTACCCGAGGGGGCGGAATGACCGGGCTGGCGGGCCTTCGCATATTGGTCGTCGAGGACGAGCCCGTGGTGGCGATGTGCCTGGAGGACATATTGGAGGAACTGGGCTGCGTGACCATCGGCCCGGCCAACCGCCTGTCCGAAGGGCTTGCACTGGCCGAGGGCGAACTCGACGCGGCGATCCTAGACATTAATCTGGCGGGCGAGCGCAGCAATGCGATCGCCGAATTGCTGCGCGCGCGCGGCGTGCCCTTTGCCTTTGCCAGCGGATATGGATCGCCGCCCGAGGGATTTGGCGCGCCGATGATCGAGAAACCCTATCGCACCACCGATATCAGCCGCGCGCTGAGCGCACTTATGGGAGAATAGGGATGATCCTGTCGATCGCATTGCTTGCCATCGCGCCGGACCCCTTCCCTGCCCCGAAAACGCCGACGGCGGTTCTCCAGATTTCATGTCGGCAAGGCGAATGCGCCTGGCAACAGATCCGATCGATCGAGCGGGTGAGCAGCGATGGCGGCGAAGTGCTGCGCAAGCTCACGAGCCGCGCCGGCACCTCCACGCATGGCGTGCGCCGCAACCCGCCTGCGCATTATTCGCCGCGCCTGCGGATCGATTGGGAACGCGCGCCCAAGCAGGAACATGTGCTCTGCTCAAAGCGCCGTCCGACCATGGTGTTCGAAAGCGATGGCGAGTTTGTCGTAACCCGGCTGGGGCTCGCAGATCTCGGCGGCTATGAATATGCAGGGGCCGCGCTTTACATGCAGGTCTGCCACAATCTCGCGCCGGGGCGCTGGAACGAGAAGCAAATCGCGAAGCTGGGCTATGGCGGGAAGCGCGGGCAGCAGGACCGCTATCCGACGCTGAGCGCTGCGCTGGCTTCGCTGCGCTAGGATCGCTCGATCGGAATTGACGGGCGGCTATCCGGCATATGCCGGGGAGCGTTGACGCATGCGCGGCTGATCCGGTCCAAAGGGACGGCGCCGGACCCTAAGGCCCGGCGCCCTCATCCTCAGAACTCCTTCGAAATCTGCACCCGCAGCGTGCCGGCCTTTTCACTGCTGCCGCCACGGAAACCGGCTTCGATGTCGAAGCTCCAGCGCCGCTGGAAGGCAAAGCGGGCGCCCGCAGTCAGCTGGAGCTGATCGCGTGACCAGCCCTGCGTCGCGAGGCTGAACAAGGCCACACCCGGGATGTCGGCATAGTCGAGCAACTGCGCATCGGCATCGGCGAACTCATGGTTCCACTCAGCGCGAACCCGCGGCGTGACCTTCGCGAAGCCGGCGTCCCCGGTGAACTCGATCCGTGCGCCGAGCGTGCCGGTGAGCGAGCGCACATCGCGTTCGTCGAAGCGCAGGTTCATGCGGCCCGCTCCGGTTTCCGCATAGGCTCCCAGCTTGGCGTTCATGAACTCGCCGCGGCCATAGACCGACCAGCGCAAAGCCGCGCTCTGCTTGTCGATACCCGCAGCCAGCGCACCCACGGTGTAGTTGCCATCGCGGCTGCCCAGCGCATTGACGTTGAGCGTGGTCACCGCACGGCGGGTGCTGAAGCTCAGATCGCCAAAGCCGACCATACCATCGATGAACGCGGCGTCGCCCGGCGAAACGCTGGCATAGGCCGCGAACAGGCTGCTCGTGCCGCGCACCCGCGCCGCCGACCCACCGATATGGCTCACATCATTGCCATAGCCGCCGCCCAGGCCGACGATCACGCCGTCCGAGAGCTTGAAGTCGGCACCGGCGCTCAGGCCCGAGGTGGTCGCAGTGATCTTGGTGCTACGCGTGGTCGCATCACGCGTGCCGATATCGATCGCACCGCCGCTCCAGATCGCGATGGTGCCGATCCGGCGCTCGCCGCTGCCTTCGCCTTCGCTATCCTCGCTGAGCACCGGACGATCCAGCGCGGCAACACCACCGTTGCGGCGCGTCGTACCCGAAACCGCAGTCGTAATGCCGGTCATCGAGCCCGAGCCGAGCATATCGGCGCGGCTGGCACGCGGATCGCGCATATTCGCGGCCTGCGCCATCATCGGATCCTCGGCGAGTGGACGCATCCGCTCGGTGATCTCCAGCGCATAGGCATCGAAGGCCGGGCTCTGGCGAACGAAGCCATGACCGTCACGCGAATTCAGCGTGACACCCATCGTCGCCGATCGCCCCCCGCCACCATGCAGCTGCTCGGTGCGGCGCATGAAGTTCGAGACCTGGCTGCGCGCGAAGCGCCGCGTCGTCTCGGCCTGCGCGTCGCTGACGCCGACCACATTGGGATCGGCAGTCGGGTTCGGGCGCGCCGTTACCGCGACGGTCACGATGGCCGGAGCCGAAGTGCCATAGGCGTTGGTCAGCGTGTAGCCGACCGTGACATTGCCCGAGAAGCGCGCGTTGGGCGTGACTTCGAGGCGGAAGGTGCGGGCCACACCGGTGCCGCTATCGACGATCCGGGTGGTTGCCGAATTGGCGGGCGCGATGCTGACGACCGCAGCGCCAGTGAACGGCCCTTCGGTAGCGCCCGTGGTCAGTTCGACCGACACGGTCTGGCCGTCGCCAGTGGCCGCAGTCTTGGGCAGAGCAACCGGCACCGAGCCGACCACCGTGACCTGAACCGCTGCCGCTGCCGATCGGCCGCCTGGGCCGGTCGCGTAGAAGGTGAAGGTGTCGACGCCGACAAAGCCGGTTGCCGGGCGATAGGTCGCGACGGTGCGACCGATCGCCAGCGCAGCCTGCCTGCCGCCCGAGGGCGCATTGCCGAGGACGCGGAGCGTGACCGTGCCGTGCGCCGGCTGGTTCTCGATGGAGATCGAATCATACTCTCCGGTGACCAGGCCCGAGAGATCGATATCCACCGAGCTGTTGGCGTTGATCGACGATGAGCCCGCGACGGCACCCGTGCCCGGCAGAGCAGCCGGCGGAGGCGGGGTCGCAACGGTGAGCGTCACCGTAGCGACGTTCGACACACCACCCGGACCGGTTGCGGTGTAGGTGAAGCTGTCCGCGCCGAAATAGCCGGTGGTCGGGATATAGGTGACGATATTGCCTGCAACGCTGGCGGTACCGTGCGCGGGCGCGGTGCCGATGGCGATGCTCGACGAGACGCCCGTGATCGAGGCAGTCAGATCGATCGCCGTGCCTGCGCTGTTATACGCGACTGGAGCGGCCCGGTTGGCTGCGACCGGCGCTGCCGGGGTGGCAACCGTGAGCGTCACGGTGGCGGTGTTCGACACTCCACCCGGACCGGTGGCGGTGTAGGTGAAGCTGTCCACGCCGTAATAGCCGGTGGTCGGCGTGTAAGTGACCACGCTGCCCGCGATAGCGGTGATGCCATGTGCCGGAGCGGTTGCGACCGTGATGCTGGTATACACCCCGGTGACCGAACTGGTCAGGTCGATGGTCGTGCCCGTGCTGTTGAAGGGCACGGCCACACCGCTCCGGTTCGCAGCCACCGGCGCTGCCGGGGTCGCAACGGTGAGCGTCACCGTAGCCACGTTCGACACCCCACCGGGACCGGTTGCGGTGTAGGTGAAGCTGTCGGCACCGAAGTAGCCGGTAGTCGGCGTGTAGGTGACGACATTGCCCGCGATGCTGGTCGTGCCGTGCGCAGGCGCGGTGCCGATCGCGATGCTCGACGAGACGCCCGTGATCGAGGCAGTCAGATCGATCGCCGTGCCTGCGCTGTTGTACGCGACCGGAGCGGCCCGGTTGGCTGCGACCGGCGCTGCCGGCGTCGCGACCGTGAGCGTCACGGTGGCGGTGTTCGACACCCCACCCGGACCCGTCGCGGTGTAGGTGAAGCTGTCCGCGCCGTAATAGCCCGGGGTCGGGATATAGGTGACGATATTGCCTGCAACGCTCGCGCTACCGTGCGCGGGCGCGGTGCCGATGGCGATGCTCGACGAGACGCCCGTGATCGAGGCAGTCAGATCGATCGCCGTGCCTGCGCTGTTATACGCGACCGGAGCGGCCCGGTTGGCTGCAACCGGCGCTGCCGGGGTGGCAACCGTGAGCGTCACGGTGGCGGTGTTCGATACCCCACCCGGACCGGTGGCCGTGTAAGTGAAGCTGTCGGTGCCGAAATAGCCCGCCGTTGGCGTGTAGGTGACCACGCTGCCCGCGATAGCGGTGATGCCATGTGCCGGAGCGGTTGCGACCGCGATGCTGGTATACACCCCGGTGACCGAGCTGGTCAGGTCGATGGCAGTGCCGGTGCTGTTGAAGGGGACGGCCACACCGCTCCGGTTCGCGGCCACCGGCGCTGCCGGGGTCGCAACGGTGAGCGTCACCGTAGCGACGTTCGACACCCCACCCGGGCCTGTCGCGGTGTAAGTGAAGCTGTCGGTGCCGAAGTAACCGGTGGTCGGCGTGTAGGTGACGACTTCACCCGCAATGCTGGTGGTACCGTGGGCCGGCGCCGTGCCGACTGCGATGCTGGTGCGCACGCCGGTGATCGAGGTCCCCAGATCAATCGCCGTGCCGGTGCTGTTATAGGCAACCGCAGCCGAGCGGTTGACGGCAACCGGTGCGGGCGGAACCGCGACCGTGAGCGTCACGGTGGCGGTGTTCGATATCCCACCAGGACCGGTGGCGGTGTAGGTGAAGCTATCCGCGCCGAAGTAGCCGGCAGTCGGCGTGTAGGTGACGACCTCGCCAGCGATGCTGGTGGTGCCGTGGGCCGGTGCCGTGCCGATTGAGATGCTCGTGCGCACGCCGGTGACCGAGCTGGTCAAATCGATGGCCGTGCCGGTGCTGTTATAGACAACCGCAGCCGAGCGGTTGGCGGCAACCGGTGCAGGCGGAACCGCGACCGTGAGCGTCACGGTGGCGGTGTTCGACACCCCACCCGGACCGGTTGCGGTGTAGGTGAAGCTGTCGGTGCCGAAGTAGCCGGTGGTCGGCGTATAGGTGACGACTTCACCCGCAATGCTGGTGGTGCCGTGCGCCGGAGCCGTGCCGATCCCGATGCTCGTGCGCACCCCGGTGATCGAAGTGCCCAGATCGATGGCCGTGCCGGTGCTGTTGTACGACACAGCAGCCGCATTGTTCGCGACGACCGGTGCGGGCGGAACCGCGACCGTAAGCGTCACTGTGGCGGTGTTCGACACCCCACCCGGACCGGTGGCGGTGTAAGTGAAGCTATCCGCCCCGAAGTAGCCGGTGGTCGGCGTGTAGGTGACGACCTCGCCTGTGATGCTGGTCATGCCGTGCGCAGGCGTCGTGCCGATTGCGATACCGGTACGTACGCCGGTGATCGAGCTGGTCAGGTCGATGGCAGTGCCGGTGCTGTTGTAAGGCACCGCAGCCGCATTGTTCGCGACGACCGGTGCAGGCGGAACCGCGACCGTGAGCGTCACGGTGGCGGTGTTCGACACCCCACCCGGACCGGTCGCGGTGTAGGTGAAGCTGTCCACGCCGTAATAGCCAGTGGTTGGCGTATAGGTGACGACCTCGCCAGCGATGCTGGTGGTGCCGTGCGCAGGCGCAGTGCCGATCGCGATGCTCGTGCGGACGCCGGTGATCGAGGTCCCCAGATCGATGGCCGTACCCGTGCTGTTATAGGCAACCGCAGCCGAGCGGTTGGTGGCAACCGGTGCGGGCGGAACCGCGATCGTGAGCGTCACGGTGGCGGTGTTCGACACCCCACCCGGACCGGTCGCGGTGTAGGTGAAGCTGTCGGTGCCGTAATAGCCGGCAGTCGGCGTGTAGGTGACGACCTCGCCTGCAATGCTGGTGGTACCGTGGGCCGGTGCCGTGCCGATTGAGATGCTGGTGCGCACGCCGGTGACCGAGCTGGTCAGGTCGATCGCCGTGCCGGTGCTGTTGTAAGGCACCGGAGCCGCATTGTTCGCGACGACCGGTGCAGGCGGAACCGCGACCGTAAGCGTCACGGTGGCGGTGTTCGACACTCCACCCGGACCGGTGGCGGTGTAAGTGAAGCTGTCGGTGCCGAAGTAGCCGGTGGTCGGCGTATAGGTGACGACTTCGCCTGCGACGCTGGTCGTGCCGTGCGCCGGTGCCGTGCCGATCGCGATGCTGGTGCGCACGCCGGTGATCGAGCTGGTCAGGTCGATGGCCGTGCCGGTGCTGTTATAGGCAACCGCAGCCGAGCGGTTGACGGCAACCGGTGCGGGCGGAACCGCGACCGTGAGCGTCACGGTGGCGGTGTTCGATACCCCACCCGGACCCGTCGCGGTGTAGTTGAAGCTGTCGGCGCCGAAATAGCCGGCAGTCGGCGTATAGGTGACGATTTCGCCAGCGATGCTGGTGGTGCCGTGGGCCGGCGCCGTGCCGATGGCGATGCTCGTGCGCACGCCGGTGATCGAGGTGCCCAGGTCGATCGCCGTGCCCGTGCTGTTATAGGCAACCGCAGCCGAGCGGTTGGCAACAACCGGGGCAGCCGGGGTCGCGACGGTCAGCGACACCGTCGCAGGCGTCGAAGTTCCACCAGGTCCGGTCGCGGTGAAGGTGAAGCTGTCGGCACCGAAGTAGCCAGCCGTGGGCGTGTAGGTGACGACATTGCCCGCGATGCTGGTCGTGCCGTGTGCCGGCGCAGTGCCGATCGCGATGCTCGACGAGACGCCAGTGATGGAAGCGGTCAGGTCAATCGTCGTGCCGGTGCTGTTGTAAGGCACCGCAGCCGAGCGGTTCGCGACGACCGGCGCGGCCGGGGTCGCAACGGTGATCGTTACTGTGGCGGGAGCCGAAGTCCCACCCGGACCCGTCGCGGTGACCGTGAAGCTGTCGGCACCGAAGTAACCCGCAGTCGGCGTGTAGGTGACCACATTGCCCGCAATGCTGGTGGTGCCGTGCGCAGGCGCAGTTCCGATCGCGATGCTCGACGAGACGCCGGTGATCGAAGCGGTCAGGTCGATGGCCGTGCCGCTGCTGTTATAGGCAACCGCAGCCGAGCGGTTTGCAACAACCGGTGCGGCCGGGGTCGCAACGGTGATCGTTACTGTGGCGGGAGCCGAAGCCCCACCCGGACCCGTCGCGGTGACCGTGAAGCTGTCCGCCCCGAAGTAGCCCGCCGTGGGCGTGTAGGTGACGACATTGCCCGCAATGCTGGTCGTGCCGTGCGCAGGCGCGGTGCCGATCGCGATGCTCGACGAGACGCCGGTGATCGAAGCGGTCAGGTCGATGGCCGTGCCGCTGCTGTTATAGGCAACCGCAGCCGAGCGGTTTGCAACAACCGGTGCGGCCGGGTTTGCGACCGTCAGCGTCACGGTCGCAGGCGTCGAGGTGCCACCCGGACCCGTCGCGGTGACCGTGAAGCTGTCGGCACCGAAGTAGCCCGCCGTGGGCGTGTAGGTGACGACATTGCCCGCGATGCTGGTCGTACCGTGCGCAGGCGCGGTGCCGATCGCGATGCTCGACGAGACGCCAGTGATGGAAGCGGTCAGGTCGATCGCCGTGCCGGTGCTGTTGTACGGAACTGTGGCGTTGGCGTTGGCAACAACCGGCGCGGCCGGGGTCGCAACGGTCAGCGTCACGGTCGCAGGCGTCGAGGTGCCGCCGGGGCCCGTCGCGGTGTAGGTGAAGCTGTCTGCCCCGAAGTAGCCGGTGGTCGGCGTGTAGGTGACGACTTCACCCGCAACGCTGGTCGTGCCGTGCGCCGGAGCCGTGCCGATTGCGATGCTCGTGCGCACCCCGGTGATGGAAGCGGTCAGGTCGATGGCCGTGCCCGCGCTGTTATAGGCAACCGCAGACGCGTTGTTCGCGACGATCGGCGCAGGCGGGACCGCGACCGTGAGCGTCACGGTGGCGGTGTTCGACACCCCACCCGGACCGGTCGCGGTGTAGGTGAAGCTGTCCGCCCCGAAGTAGCCGGCGGTTGGTGTGTAGGTGACGACTTCGCCAGCGATGCTGGTGGTACCGTGGGCCGGTGCCGTGCCGATCGCGATGCTCGACGAGACACCTGTGATGGAAGCGGTTAGGTCGATCGCCGTGCCGGTGCTGTTGTAAGGCACCGCAGCCGAGCGGTTCGCGACGACCGGCGCGGCCGGGGTCGCAACGGTGATCGTTACGGTGGCGGGAGCCGAAGCCCCACCCGGCCCCGTCGCGGTGACCGTGAAGCTGTCTGCCCCGAAATAGCCAGCCGTGGGCGTGTAGGTGACGACATTGCCCGCGATGCTGGTCGTGCCATGTGCGGGCGCGGTGCCGATCGCGATGCTCGACGAGACGCCGGTGATCGAAGCAGTCAGATCGATCGTCGTGCCGCTGCTGTTATACGGAACTGTGGCGTTGGCGTTGGCAACAACCGGTGCGGCCGGGGTAGAAACCGTCAGCGTCACGGTGGCAGGCGCCGACGTGCCGCCGGGTCCCGTCGCGGTGTAGGTGAAGCTGTCTGCCCCGAAATAACCCGCCGTTGGCGTGTAGGTGACCACATCGCCCGCAATCGCGGTGGTGCCGTGCGCAGGCGCGGTGCCGATCGCGATGCTGGTATGCGCGCCGCCGGTGATCGACGGTGCGAGATCGATGGCCGTGCCCGCGCTGTTATACGCAACGACGACGCCCGGCTTGTTGGCCGCAATCGGCGGATCGAGGAACGTGAAGTTCACGGCGCCAATGCTGGTCTGGCCGTTGACCGCCACGGTCACTGCGACCGCGCCCGAGCCCGTCGCCGGAGCGGTGACGG
>SEFZ01000073.1 GCA_004173185.1 Sphingomonadales bacterium
CCTAACGCCTTATGTCTTTCAGTTCCCCTACTGTAGTTGCCGAGAGCCCGGCGTGCGCGCCCGATAACGCCTCGGTGTCAGCACCACCGTAATTCAGCAGGGGCCGCACGCCGGATCTCGCGCCCTGCGCCCGGACAGTTGATCGAGGTTTCCCTCGAACTGATAAGCGTGGGCCTCGGGCGCGATGCTCTCGACCCTTCGCACTGTATCGGAGAATCGGGATGACAACAGCAGTCGGAATCGATGTGGGCAAGGCGGCGCTGGACCTGGCGGTCGAGGGGATCCCGGGCGTGGTGCGTTTCACCAATAACGCAGCGGGCATCGGCAAGCTGGTGGCGCGGCTGGGCCGCCTGGCCGAGCCGCGGATCGTGGTGGAAGCCACGGGCGGTTACGAAGACTCCTTGCTGGACGCCTGCGGCGATGCGGGGCTGTGGATCTGCCGGGTCAACCCGCGTCAGGCCCGCGACTTTGCCCGTGCCACGGGTGAGCTGGCCAAGACCGATGCCATCGATGCCGCCCTGCTCGCACTGATGGCCCGGCTCTTCCACACGCGCATGCGCCGCTACGAAGCGCCGCAACCCTGGCAGCGGGAGCTGCGCCACTGGCTGCGCCGGCGCGGCCAGGTGGTGGTGACCTTGCAGGCGCAGAAGCAGCAGACTGCACTGGCGTTACCGGCCGTGCGCCAGCTGATGCTGCGCACCATTGCAGCGCTGAAGCGGGAGCTTGCGGCCATCGACGCGGCAATGCATACGCTGCTGAAGACCCATGCCAGCCCGGCGTTGCGTTCGTCCAAAGGCATGGGGCCGATCTTCCAGGCCACCAGCCTGGCGTTGCTGCCCGAGCTGGGCCGGCTGAGCCGGCAACAGATTGCGAAGTTGGTGGGGGTGGCGCCCATGAACCGCGACAGCGGCCAGACCTCGGGCAAACGCCGCATCCGCGGCGGACGAGCGCCCGTGCGGGTGGCGCTGTACATGGCCACCTTGTCGGCGGTGCGGTGGGATCCGGTGATGCGTGCGCACTACCAGCAGCTCAGGGCGCGCGGGAAGCTGGGCAAGGTGGCCCTGGTCGCCTGCATGCGCAAGCTGCTGACGATCGTCAACGCACGGCGGCGCGACGAACTACGTGCTCAAGGAGGTGACACCCTCGCCGCCTGAGAATCAAATCACAAGACAGTTGCTGATCACTTTTTTCTGTTGGTAGCTCGCGAGACTTCCCTGCGCATTGCGTATTTTGCTGCGTACTGAGCCGCCAAACGAAGAAGCCAAAAATAGGCGATGGCGATTGCGATGAGCCAAGGTGCTTCAACTATGGGTTTAAGGAAGGCATAGCCGAAGCCAAACACTAGTGCACCTGCGATGTAGATGATGCCTTCCATGCGATTCCTAGCGCCTAACGCCTAAGTTAAGCCGGCCCGCCCTGGCTGGCTGTCAGTACAAGCCATAACGATGCGGGCTCGGCTTGAACGAATTGTTAGGCCGCAGACGGGGCATCTATCAGAACAGGATCTATGAGATCCGCGCGCCCCATAAACAACTCATCATTCTCCTTAGCAATCGCCACGCATTGAGAATTTGCAATATGCTCGGCTAGATCGGCATAAGTTGCGCAGAAAAAAACCGGCTTCTGACAGCCCCCGCAGTAACGGACGTCGGAGCGACCAGTAATCTCACTCAAATCGCTCCAGTTTTTGTCACATAGCAATTTGAACTCGCAAATCAAGGTTAACTCTCCGGTCATATGTCACCTGCTATCCCAGCGCCTGAATTAAAATTAATTGTTAGGCCGCGTGCTTCTCAACTATGTGACGCTCTATCAGAGCACAGCTTTCCAAATATCTCATCGATAGGTGAGCTTGGTCGAATAATTTTGCTTTTCACGTCGGGCCTAGGTTCTTCTGAACCACCTTCGAAATGACGGACCAAAGTTATTGCACTAAATGTTCGCTTACGGCAATCAAGAACCAGAACAGAAGATGTGCCTAAAAAAAGCGGGAGCCCTGCCTGCTTTCTTTTCGCATTTTGCTCCGATAGCACAAAATCGATGTCATCGTTACTTCTTGCATTGACTATAACTTTCCCGTCAGCTCGACGTACGGAGCCAAGGTCATAAAAGAAATTTATATTGTTCTCAGTAGTTTCAGTAAACACCCAATGCTCGGAGCCAAGATACTTATCTTCAGGATTCGCCCGACTACAACCAGTAGCGCACGCTGTAGTCAGTGCAACTGCACCTAGCAAAGATTTTATCTTGACGATCATCGCATTCTCTCTCTGCGGCCTAACGCCTGAGTTAAGCCGCGCCGCGAAGCGGGGTCGGCTTGGACGAATTGTTAGGGCACGGACCATGGACCCGCACCGCACCTGGCGCTTTGAATGAATTGTTAGCTGCCGTCACGGCTGTTGGACCGTTGTGCCAGCGCAGCCAACCCAATAGCGAGCACATCGTGAAAGAGCTGGATGCGACCGGCCAGTTTTGATCTGTCATTGGTCTTGTCTTCCTCCGTGAGCCCACGTTGTCTCACCAGTGCAGCAAACGTTGCAATGTCCTGCGGCAGCAATACGGGGTTATGCAACAACTCCTCATGGCACTCATAGCAGAACACAGCAGTCTCTCCCTCATGGCCCCAAGGGCACGCAGGAAAGACTCCGTCAGTCATTGTGCCTTTCCGGTTTGAGGAACGGCCAAAGAAGCGCTCCGCAACAAAGTGATGCTTTGTGGCATGGCTCCGGCCCTCGGCCGACGGGCGAGCATATGTGCCGGCCGTCCGATGGAGCGCGCAATTGCAGATGGCACAGCGTTCGTTCATGTCTGCTTTGCGCTCGCTCATAGGGCTTGGCCTCTGGATGGGTATGGCAAGTCGCCAGGATTGAGAACTGGATCGTAAATATTTTCCGCCTTCAGCCAGATCGTGTATTTCTCAATGGACGGCAGTGGATCGGGAGGATGATTGTCAAGACTGACACGGGGCGTCTCTACGACAATTTTCAAATAGTAGGCCAGTGCGTCTTCCCTTGATGCAAAGTAGTCTTGGCGGGCGGGCAAATAGCCGAACAGGAGGTTGTGAAATGTAATCACGGCCCACGAGCGTTCTTTCAATTCGCTCCACGTCCGAATTTCCAAGCGGAACAGGCGGTCGTCTTTAAGGAGTTTGGTGGGACGCATTACTCTCTTCCGGGCCCTAACGCCTGAGTTAAGCCGACCCGCAGCGGTGCGGCGACTGGGTGCTAGCGTAGCGGATAAGCACCCAGGCGGCGCACCGATGCGGGTTCGGCTTGAACGAATTGTTAGGCGGCATGCTAGAGCTTGCCGGCACATGGGCCGAGGCTAAGATCAGCGGCAGCCTGCGCACTGTCGGCCGCAATGCTTGCGGCCTTTCGCATTGCATCCTCAGCAGCTTTCTTTGCACCAGCCGACTCAGGATTCTCGCGAGCAAAGGTTTTAGCGGGTTCTGCTTCTGCCCACGCCGAAGCAGCAATAGCCTGGTGTGCCGCAACACGGGCGCCGCACTCTGCTTTCGTCATGGCACCGTCACTATGGCTCGAGCTAGCGCACGATGAGAGGGCCAGGCTTGTTAGTACAGCTAAGAAAATCTTCATAAGCCGCCTAACGCCTGAGTTAAGCCGACCCGTAGCGGGGTGGCGACTGGGTGCTAGCGTAGCGGAAAAGCACCCAGGCGGCGCCCCGATGCGGGTTCGGCTTGAACGAATTGTTAGGCCCCAGCCAGCGCTGTGCAACGAAGGGTACAAGTGGACAACGCTTGTGAGGCGCCCTCCACGGGAGTGCAAACAGCAGGGCGGACGCAGCCTGAACTCACACCCGTCGCTAGAAGTGCGACCACTTCTCCTCAAGACGTTTTCTGAGGTCGCGTTCGTCCCATATTGACTTGATCACGCAGCTCGCAACGCTGCTCTGGAACTCCGCGTCATGGCCAGCCGCTTCGGCGGAGTAGACGTGGTACAGGACGTAGTTAAGGGTCGCGTCATCCCACAGCAAGAGGCCAGCAAAGTTGTCATCGACCCCCAACCTGCGCGCCTTCGCCTGTGCTTCCTCCCGAAACGTTGCCAATTCCGGCTCGTAGTCAGCCCAACCCGGCCACGCTGCGTTGTGCTTCCGGGTAAGGGTTTCAGTAATAAAAAAGTCATGGCAGGTGTCCTGGTTCTTGAAGAACGCCGCTGGGTCCGCGTCGTCTTCGTAGTCCGGTGCGCCGTCTCTGTCGCCGTGTCTCGATTCGCGAATGGACTCCAGGTGCGGTTTATCCACTAAGTAGCTTCTGCCGAATGCGACAACGTGCATGCCCGGCGCAGACGGTATGGCTTGGGCTCGTATGCCTACACGACCATTCGCCCGCTCGCTGAAATCGATTCGGTGCGGCTTATTCAGTACAAGTGCGTCTATCCCGGCAAACTGGAAGCTAACGCGCCCACCCCTCAGCCGCGCAAACGCCTCGATCTTGTCGAACGGAACGCCGAACAGGAGTCGGTAGTCCTGTCCCGACCGAATGAACTTGACGATCGCGATCTCGATGTCGAGTTCGTCCTGGCTGATGCGTGCGCTAGCCGACTTTCCTGTGGCGTGCCACAGCGCGGACGGAGACGATCCAAAGTCGGCGGTGTCGGCTCGCCTTGTAACCTCCGGCAGATCCACCTTCGAAAAGCAGCCGAGGGTGTTGTTGGTCATCAGGGCTTCGATGGCCCTGTAGGACACCGCGTGCACGTCACCCCTGCCGCCCCTGGCCGCCTCATTACCGGCCGCCAGCGCCGGAGACCAATCACCAACGGCGCTCCCGATCTTCCATTTATTGACCCCGCGCTTGAACACGACCTCCTCTGACGGGTTGTTCGCGAGGTATTTCATGATGTGGCGCCCACATTGGTGCGCTTCCGCTTCCGTCAGCTCCTGACCTTCCCTGAGCGGGACGTCGAGCGACAGAACGAAATCGGCAAATTCCCCCGCGAAGACCGGCTCTAGTTTTGCGGTGGCGTTGTCCCGACGTGCGCGCTTGCCTTTGGCCTTCATCAGCGCCACGACCGCCCATGCGACGAGAGATAGCCCGAAGGTCGGCACCGCGAGGACCAACGCTACAACGAACAGGATTCCCACGTTTCCTCCGCTTCGGAAATTGACGCGCGTGTATCTATGCGATCCGCAGAGCGCTGCCCGCCCGTCCAATGTAATGGGAATGCTCGCAGTCTGGTAGCGAGGCGCGCCACTGCTCCTGCGACGACCACCAACGCGAATGTGCTCAACATCACAAGGGTTGCCAGATCGCGGAAGGACTTCATCTGGGGCCTAACGCCTGAATTAAGCCGGCCCACAGCTGGGCGGCGACTGAGTGCGAATATAGCCGAAGGCGTGCACTTAGGCGCCGCCCTGATGTGGGCTCGGCTTGAATGAATTGTTAGGCGGCTAACCAACTAATCCAGCAGCCGCCACCTACCCCATAGCTCGGGGGGTTGCTTCCGTAATCCCCTGACGTCTAGTGGCCCGATCTTAGCCGCCAAGTATGCGAATGCGAGGAGCACGACTAGCCCCGCGACAATGCCGGTCGTGGCACCGCGAGTGAATACTAGGAAAATCGCCAGTAGTGCAATTGGCATATTTGTAAAGAAGTGAAATGCCAGCTCAAAGATGAGCTTGAAGCCGATGCGCCAGCCGCACGACGGGCACCTTAGGCGCAGAAATAATGCAAGTTGGTGTAGCGAGATGGTCTCGGACCTACATTGTGGGCAACGACGTTTCATGATTGCCGCCTAACGCCTGAATTAAGCCGGCCCGCAACAGGGCGGCGACTGAGTGCAAATATAGCCGAAGGCGTGCACTTAGGCGCCGCCCTGATGTGGGCTCGGCTTGAATGAATTGTTAGGCCGCGGACGAGCCATCTACCCACACCACTTGGCCGGGATGATGCTCGCGAATTGTGTCGATCACATTAGCCAGCGCTGCAGCGTCATTGGTATCGATAGCTTTGTTGAAGTCTGTAACCGTAATCCCACCTATGCGTAGAGCCTCCAGCTCGGATCGCTCCAGAACTCCAAGCGAGACCCAAAGGGCACTCGGCGGCCAGGCGGCTGACGCTATCAGCTGATCGTAGCTTTGCCGGGAGTGCACGAAATAGATCATTAGCGGCCTAACGCCTGAATTAAGCCGACCCGCAGCAGGGCGGCGACTGAGTGCAAATATAGCCGAAGGCGCGCACTTAGGCGCCGCCCTGATGCGGGTTCGGCTTGAATGAATTGTTAGTCCCCTATTGGATCGGACTCCTCAATCCCAGCAATGGAGAATGGCACCAGGGAAGCTGCCTCTACCAGCGGCACGGCCTCAACAGGGTGGCCGCTATGCGAAATGAAACGTAACGCCTCAGAAGTGCAATGTTGAAGGGCAAGCCCCAGGCCGGGGTACCTATCTGGCCCCAAGTCCACCTCACACGGGCTGATCTTGATGAAACTGTCATCAGCGAACTCGAGGAGAGCATCAAAACCAGCAATAGGCAAAGTAAGGTTGTTCACCCATGCTGGATGGACCCCCTCTGATCGGAAGAGCCAGATAGTACGGACAGCTTTTCCGAGCAGTAGAGATGTTTCCACGGACACCTAACACCAGAATTAAGCCGACCCGCGAAGCGGGTTCGGCTTGAATGATTTGTTAGGCGACTGGCTCAAGATCATTAGGAAATGCACCGGCAGCTGCCCACTCGGCATCCGTAAAGTCCTTAGCAATGTCTCTACGCCTCCATGCCCGATTGAGATGAGCATACACATGGCCTAGATCTATCCGAAACTCAGGCTCTCCATACCCTGAACTCGCAGATATCTCCTTGATGAGGTTGTCCAAGTGCTCACGCGCATCCTCAAGGTCGTCAAGGAGCAGGGACCAGCCCACTGGGTTGTCGGTGCAATTAATCATGGTCCTGTCGCCTAACGCTTGAATTAAGCCGACCCGCGAAGCGGGTTCGGCTTGAATGAATTGTTAGCGCCCAAACCGTGCACTAACGGACGAGAAATATGACAACGCCAGAATTGCGCCCCAAAGTATGGCAGTCGCCTCGTATAAGCCGCTCTCTAGACCCCAATACAGAGAGGAGCCTGCCAGGACGGTGGCTAGAAGACCCGCGACCGTCGTGTACAGCGAGATAGATCGGCCCCAGGACTTGAAGCGAAATAGGCCAACGAGGCCGACCAGCCAAGCCAAAGCCAGAACGGAAAAAAGGGCGATAGACACTCCGATGTTGCTCCACAGCCATGTTGTCGGCTCAGCCTCAAGCGCAGACTCCAGAGCTTCGGTGTGCGGTGGAAATGCGGAGGCCACGATAGCCGCGAGCACCAAGGCGACGTAGGTCCATAAGAGCATTCGGTAACGAGAATCTGTCATTGGGCGCTAAC
>SEFZ01000133.1 GCA_004173185.1 Sphingomonadales bacterium
CCGATCTCTTTTCTGACGATCGGCGCCACTTTCGTGCCGTAGAGTTCAATGCCGCGCATGATCTGATCATGCGGCATCAGGCCGATCGCCATCTGCAGCATGAAACGGCTCATGCCGAACACCGTGTGGGCAGCGATGATCTTTTCCGCCACCAGCTCCGGCTCGCCGACAAAGAGATTGCCGATCGGACCACGGGCCTGGTCGAAATGCGCCCGGTTGGTCGGTCCCCAGCCGCGCTCGCGACCGATCCGGTCCATCACCGAAGCCTGCGGCCCGTAGAACTGCTGGGCAGCGATATCGGTCGTATCGGCGATGAACCCATGGACAGCGATGCTGGTTGGCAGCGCGGCGGCATCATGCCCGGCCCGCGTCGCCGCCTCGCGGTAAAGCTTGAAGAACGGCGCAAAGCGCGGATATTCGCCGCCGATGATGGCGACCGCAAGCGGCAGGCCCATGGCGCCGGCCCGCGCCACCGATTGCGGCGTGCCGCCAACCGCGATCCACACCGGCATCTGGTTCTGCAACGGCCGCGGATAGACGCCACGGCCATTGATCGGCGCCCGCTTTTCGCCCTGCCAGGTCACGATCTCGTTGTCGCGCAGCGCGAGCAGCAGATCGAGCTTTTCCGAAAACAGGTCGTCGTAATCGCCAAGGTCGTAGCCGAACAGCGGGAAGGATTCGATGAACGAGCCGCGCCCGGCCATGATCTCGGCCCGGCCGCCGGAAATCAGATCGACGGTCGCAAACTCCTGAAACACCCGCACCGGATCTTCCGAGGACAGAACCGTAACGGCGCTCGTCAGCCGGATGTTTTTGGTGCGCACTGCAGCGGCAGCAAGCACCGTCGCCGGCGACGATATCACATAGTCGGCGCGGTGATGTTCGCCGAGCCCGAACACGTCGAGTCCCACCTGGTCGGCAAGCTCGATCTCTTCGAGAAGGTTCGTCACCCGCCGTGCCGCCTCCCCACCCTTGTTGAGCGTGGTCGGGTCGAGATCGCCGAAAGTGTAAAGGCCGAGTTCCATCGTCAGAAGATATCCTTTTGCTGATGCCAGTCACATAGTCACCGCACAGACATCCCG
>SEFZ01000051.1 GCA_004173185.1 Sphingomonadales bacterium
CCCCCATGCCACGTTCCCCCTCCGTCCCCATCCCACGGAGCTGCGCGAACATGTCACCCGACCTCCTCCTCCGCTTCACCCCCCACATCCCCCGCCGCGTCCACGCCGCCGGCTGGACCCCAGACCGCCAGATCGCCTTCATCGCCGAGCTCGCGCGCACTGGCGTCGTCAGCCATGCCGCGCGCTCGGTCGGGATGACGCCGCGTTCGGCCTATTCGCTGCGCGCCACCGTGCGGCATCAATATTCCAATTGGGCGGACGTGCCGATGACGCCGGAGCGGGCCGCGTCGCTGGGGCCGGGCTATATCTACAGCTTCGCCGCGGCCTGGGATAAGGCGCTGCACAACGGCCTTGAGCACCAGATCGAAACGGCTCCGATGGGCGTGGAGGAGCAGGTGCCGATCATCCGTCGCGGCGCGATCATCGGCTGGCGGACCCGGATCAACAGCCGCCTGGCCCTCGCCGCTTTGGGTGCGTTCCGGCGCAGTACCGAGGGGCAGAGCTTCGATCACGATTATCGCATCGCCCGGCGCACCGCGTTGTTCGCCGAGAAGGTGGAGGCGCTGGTCCGCCTTGGCCCGATCCGCTGGCCCGATCCCGAGCCTGCCGAATGCCCCGACGAACGCCGCGCCCGCCTGCGCCGCGAGCGCAAGCTGGATCGCATCTATGGCAAGCCCGAGGGGGGACTGCGCGACGGCATGCGGCCCGTCGGCACGGCGATGCGCACGCTGGCCGAGCAGGAGGCGGCGCTGCGCCCTCCCCGCTTTCGGCCCGAGCCGATCCCGCCGCAGGTGCGCTTGTTATAAAGTTACGCGGTCGCGCAACGGAATGTCACGAAACGCAGGAAAAGTGAGAAGCCAAGCCGTTCGTTTCCAACAATTGGCGTGGGGGCCACTCCCGGCTAAAGCGCAGCGATGCTCCGCATTACCGAACTTAGCCTGCCGCTCCACCACGCTGACGAGGCGATCCCCGCCGCGATCTGCAAGCGGCTGCGGATCACCCCGCGCGATCTGATCAAGACCGTCGTCGCGCGGCGTGCTGCGGATGCGCGGGACAAGGCCAATATTCGGCTGGTCTATTCGATCGACGTCAATGTGAAGAATGAGGACATTGTCCTCGCGAGATTCAAGAACGATCGTAATGTCGGCCGCACGCCGAACACGCATTACAAGATCGTGCCCCGGCCGCTGCCCGAGGGTGCGTTGCGGCCGGTGGTGATCGGGGCCGGGCCGTGCGGGCTGCTCGCCGGGCTGATCCTCGCGCAATTGGGGCTGCGGCCGATCATCCTCGATCGCGGCAAGGTGGTGCGGGAGCGGACCAAGGATACCTGGGGGCTGTGGCGCGAGAGCAAGCTCAACCCCGAGAGCAATGTCCAGTTCGGCGAGGGCGGCGCGGGGACGTTTTCGGACGGCAAGCTCTACAGCCGGATCAAGGACCCCCGGAACCTCGATCGCAAGGTGCTGATCGAGTTCGTCAAGGCCGGCGCCCCGCCCGAGATCCTGACCGAGGCGCACCCGCATATCGGGACGTTCCGGCTGGTCACGATGGTCGAGAGCATGCGTGAGCAGATCGAGGCGCTGGGCGGCGAGTATCGCTTCTCCACTCGGGTGGACGGGCTGGACATCCAAAGCGGAGCGATCCGCGGCCTCCACATCCACGATGGGAGCTATATCGCAGCCGACCGCGTGGTGATGGCAGTCGGCCACAGCGCCCGGGATACGTTCGAGATGCTGTTGGCCACGGGCGTCTATGTCGAGCCCAAGCCTTTCTCGATCGGGGTGCGGATCGAGCATCCGCAATCGTGGATCGACAAGGCCCGCTTCGGGACGGATGCGGGCAACCCGATCCTCGGCGCGGCCGAATATCACATCTCGCATCACTGCAAGAGCGGCCGCACCGTCTACAGCTTCTGCATGTGCCCCGGCGGTACGGTCGTGGCGGCAACCTCCGAGGAAGGCCGCGTCGCCACCAACGGCATGAGCCAATATTCGCGCAACGAGCGCAACGCCAATTCGGGCTTCGTCGTCGCGATCGATCCGGTGCGCGATTATCCCGGCGATCCGCTGGCGGGCATCGAGTTCCAGCGCCACTGGGAATCGCTCGCCTTCGTCGCGGGCGGCTCCAACTACCGCGCCCCTGCCCAGACGGTCGGCGACTTCCTCGCCGGGCGCCCTTCGCAGACGCTGGGCTCGGTCGTCCCCTCTTACCGCCCCGGCGTGACGCCCACCGATCTGGCGCAGTGCCTGCCGGGCTTCGTGGTAGAAGCGCTGCGCGAGGCGCTGCCGGTCTTCGGCAAGCAGATCCCGGGCTATGATCATCCCGACGTGGTGATGACCGGCGTCGAGACGCGGACCTCCTCGCCCGTCCGCTTCACCCGGGGCGAGGATTTCCAGAGCCTCAACGTAAAGGGCCTGTTCCCGGCGGGCGAAGGTGCGGGCTATGCTGGCGGCATCCTTTCGGCGGCGGTGGATGGCATCAAGGTGGCCGAGGCGGTCGCCGCGAGCATCGAATGCTGATCCTGCTCAACAAACCCTATGACGTGCTCTGCCAGTTCACCGACGAGCTCGGCCGCCCCAACCTCTCGCACTTCGTCGATGTGCCCGGCGTCTATCCTGCCGGGCGTTTGGACCGGGATAGCGAGGGGCTGTTGCTGCTCACCGACGATGGCCGGCTCCAGGCGCGGATTGCAGAGCCGAAGTTCAAGATGCCCAAGACCTATCTGGTGCAGGTGGAAGGCGATGCGCAGGAAGCCCAACTCGCTGAGCTTCGCCGCGGCGTGAAGCTCAAGGACGGCATGACCCTCCCCGCCGAGGCCGAGCGCATCGACGATCCCTCGCTATGGCCCCGCGATCCGCCGATCCGGGTGCGCAAGAGCATCCCCGATTGCTGGATTCGCCTGACGATTCGCGAGGGTCGCAACCGTCAGGTGCGGCGCATGACCGCAGCGGTCGGGCTGCCCACGCTGCGACTCATCCGCTGGCAGATTGGCGACTGGTCTCTGGAGGGGATCGCCCCTGGCACATGGCGCGACGAATAATCGACTCAATGCAACACATTGTAACACGCAGGTAATCTCCGCGCGCCAATGCGCTCCCTGCCGGCGCGTTGCCCCTCTTTGCGCGCTGGCTTCCCCCGAACTACGGGGTCGTCGGCTTCCGGCGACCCCGCTTTTTTTATCGGGCCCTGGGGCGAACCACGCCCCACGCGATCAACGCCTGACCCGCGAAATAGGTCGGCCAGATGAGCAGGCCCGGCAAGGGCGATGCGGCGAGCGGCCCGATACTCGCGAAGATCAGCAGATCGGAGATCAGGAAGAGCAGCGCGCCCAGCCCGACTGTGGCGAAGGCGAAGCCGCTGGTCAGCGCCGTCCCGGCCATCGCGCCTAATCCGAACCCGTATAGCGCCACGCCGAGATCGCCGCTGAGCAGATACGATGAAAGCGACACGCTGACCGCGACGAACGCGGGCAAATACCAGGGCGCGGTGCGAGTGCGCCAATAAAAGCCGACGGCGAGGATATGCCCCATCAGAAAGGCAATCGCGCCGATGATGAGCCCCGAAGTCTCGAGCAACACATCGCCTAGCGCTCCGAAGGCCAGCACCATCCCGATCCAGGGTCGCCCGTTCGCGAACGCCCATGCGGCGAGCAGGGCTACGCCGGCGCCTTTCCATGTTGCTGCCAGCGCGCCGTGCAGATCGAGCCAATGATCGGCATAATAGCTCGCGCCCGCGATCAAAGCCGCGAGCAGAAGCAAGTCGATAGCGCGGAATTTCATCCGCGAGACCATAACGACCCCGCAACCTTTGTCATCCCGCTCCGGCCCCGCTATCGGCCACGCAATGACACACGACGTTCACATCATCGGCGGCGGCCTCGCCGGTTCGGAAGCCGCCTGGCAGCTGGCCAATGCAGGGTTCAAAGTCCGCCTTTCCGAGATGCGCGGCAGCGGCGAAATGACGCCCGCGCACCAAAGCGACCGGCTCGCCGAACTCGTCTGTTCGAACAGCTTTCGTTCGGACGATGCCGAGCGCAACGCAGTGGGCTTGCTCCATGCCGAGATGCGTGCGCTTGGCTCGCTGATCTTCGCCGAGGCCGACAAGCATCAGGTGCCGGCCGGATCGGCGCTGGCGGTGGACCGCGATGGCTTTGCCGATGGCGTGACTGCGGCTTTGGTCGCGCATCCGAATATCGAGATCGTCCGCGAGCGGGTGGATGTGCTGCCGAGCGAAGGCCTCGTCATCGTCGCGACCGGGCCGCTGACGGCTCCGACCCTTGCCGAAGATATTGGCAGCGCGACGGGCAAGGACCAGTTGGCGTTCTTCGATGCGATCGCGCCGATCGTTCATTTCGAGAGCATCAACCTCGATATCGCCTGGTATCAGTCGCGCTGGAACAAGATCGGCCCCGGCGGCAACGGCAAGGACTACATCAACTGCCCGCTCAACAAGGAGCAATATGTCGCCTTCATTCAGGGGCTGCTCGATGGCGAGAAGACCGAGTTCAAGGAATGGGAGAACGTTCCCTATTTCGAAGGCTGCATGCCGATCGAAGTGATGGCCGAGCGCGGCCTGGACACTCCCCGTTTCGGCCCGATGAAGGGCGTCGGGCTTGATGATCCGCGCGACGGGCGCTGGCCCTATGCCTGTGTGCAGTTGCGTCAGGACAATGCCAGCGGCACGCTGTGGAACATCGTCGGATTCCAGACAAAATTGAAATATGCCGATCAAGTTGCTCTTTTTAGGACGATTCCAGGGCTGGAGAATGCCGAGTTCGCGCGATTGGGCGGGCTGCATCGCAACACCTTCATCAAGTCGCCCGAACTGCTCGACCCGACTTTGCGGCTGAAGGCACGGCCCAATATCCGCTTCGCCGGACAGATCACCGGCTGCGAAGGCTATGTCGAAAGTAGCTCGATCGGGATGCTCGCGGGGCGTTTTGCGGCGGCGGAGCTGGGCGGCAAGGCGATCACCCCACCTCCCCGCACCACCGCTCTGGGCGCACTGCTGGCCCACATCACCGGCGAGGCCGAGGTGGAGACCTATCAGCCGATGAACGTCAATTTCGGGCTGTTCCCGCCGATCCCCGGCAAGAGCAAGAAGGCCGATCGCAAGCTGATGTACACATCGCGGGCGCGGGAGGCGTTCGAGGCCTGGATGGCGGCATGAGGGACGGAAGGTCAGGCTAAGGTCAGGCCAAAATCGCTGTCCGTCGGGCGCGAATGTTCCCCAATGTTCGCACTGACGGCGTGATTTTCCTACAATCTATCGGCGATTTCAAAGAGCGGACGGCAGTGCCGACCGGCCTAGCCAAGCAGGCGAAATCCTACATTGCAAGGGTGTGCCACCACCGTTGTGTCACCCGGACTTGCTCCGGGGGCCACCGGGAGGCACGGGTGGGGATGGAGGCTCTGGCTTCTCACCATGATTGCACAGTGGACCCCGGAACAAGTCCGGGGTGACGATTTAGGGTTAGTCCTCACGATCCTCCGCCGGAGCCGCCGCCGGCTTGGGACAGGCGCACATTGCAGGGGTTAGCCACCACCGTTGTGGCACCCGGACTTGCTCCAAGTCCACCGGGAGGCACGCGTGGGGATGGAGGCTCTTGCTTCTCACCATGATTGCACAGTGGACCCCGGAACAAGTCCGGGGTGACGAATTGGAGGTTAGTCCTCGCCGTCCTCCGCCGGAGCCGCCGCCGGCTTGGGACAGGCCCACATTGCAAGGGTTAGCCACCACCGTTGTGGCACCCGGACTTGCTCCAAGTCCATCGGGAGGCACGCGTGGGGATGGAGGCTCTGGCTTCTCATCTGATTGTACAGTGGACCCCGGAACAAGTCCGGGGTGACGAATTAGGGGTTAGTCCTCGCCGTCCTCCGCCGGAGCCGCCGCCGGCTTGGGACAGGCGCACATTGCAAGGGTGAGCCGCCACCGTTGCGTCACCCGGGACTTGCTCCGGGGGCCACCGGGAGGCGCGCGTGGGGATGGAGGCTCCAGCTTCTCACCTGATTGCACAGTGGACCCCGGAACAAGTCCGGGGTGACGAATTAGAGGTTAGTCCTCACCGTCCTTCGCCGGAGCCGCCGCCGGCTTGGGACAGGCGCACATTGCAAGGGTTAGCGACCACCGTTGCGTCACCCCGGACTTGCTCCGGGGGCCACCGGGAGGCACGCGTAGGGATGGAGGCTCTGGCTTCTCATCTGATTGCACAGTGGACGGAACAAGTCCGGGGTGACGAATTGGAGGTTAGTCCTCACGATCCTCCGCCGGAGCCGCCGCCGGCTTGGGACAGGCGCATTTCGGCGCGGCTTTTCGCGGCTTGGGTGCGGTGGTCAGGAATTCGGCTCGGGTTAGCGCGCCGGACTTGTCCTTGTCGGCCCCGGCGAATTTGCCGGTAGTACGCGCTGCCCATTCTTCGAAGCCAAGCTTGCCGTCGCCATTGGTATCGAGCTTGGCGAAGGCGCGTTTGCGCAGGAGCAGATATTCATCGCGACTGATAGCGTCGTTGCGATCCTTGTCATAGCGGTCGAAGCGCTTTTGCTCGCGGGTCTTGTCGGAAGCCTTGGGCGCTTCGGGCAACGCCTGCTCCTCCGCAGACTCGACCGCTGCCGGAACGGGTGGTGTCATGGGGTTCGGCGCGGCCGTCCCGCGAAACAGGAACATACCCGCAATCGCCAGCAGCATTGCCGCGCCCGCACCCACGAAATACCGCCACATGGCCCGTCCCCCGCCGTCTTGACGTCAGGCTAGACCGATCGGGCCGCTATCGTCCAGTCAGGCGATGCCAGAGCAGCCGCCCCACGCGGCGCGGCGATCCGATCGGCGTGGGAGCTTCGGCGGGCAATGCGAGATCCAGCCGCGCCAGATGCGCCATCGCGCCCAGCGGACGCCCTGCTCGGCTCCAGCGGCGGCGCGCGGCAAGATCGAGCAATGGCTGCGCCTGCTGCCGTGCTTCCGTCGCCTCACCGGCCTCCTTCAGATTGCGTGCGAGATCGGCCAGCGCCCAGCCCTGCCCGGCCTCGATCAGCGGATCGCTAACCGCGCCCAGCGCATGCCCGGCGGCGACAAACAATGCTCCCCGCCCCGCGCCGAACCGCCGGAGCGCATCCGCGTCGAGCGCGTCTTCTTCGACCAGCACTTCCCAGCCATGGACAATGGGCACCAGCGACCGGCCGGTGACGCCATGGGGCAGCACATTCTCGGCCAATGCCCGCAGCACCGGCTCGGCGGGCGCAGGCGCGGTATCGAGCCGCTCCAGCGCTTCGCGCCACCATGCCAGCCGCATCTGGCCCAGCGCCGGCTCGCTGGTCGTGCGCAGCAATTGCGCCAGCGCGTCGTCCAGCGCGATCAGCGCCGCCAGTGCGGCACGACGCTCCGCTGGCGCATAGCTCAACACCAGCCCGCGTTCGGGATCATTTGGCGTCATGCCGGAGCCCCACGGTTACCACCGGTTAATCCCGCGAATTGACCCAAAATTAACGCAAGATGCGCAATGACCGTGTTGAATCGGGGAAGAGTCTTTCGGATGTCGGCACCAGAGCATCGCAAACGGGGAGGGTTTCGCAGCTTCCTGACGCGCCTAGCGCGCGACAAACGCGGCAACGCGCTGGCGATGCTTGCGGTCGGGCTGATTCCGTTGCTCGGTATCGTCGGCTCGGCGGTGGACACTGCGCGTCTCTACGTGGTCAAGGTGCGTTTGCAACAGGCGTGTGACGCCGGCGTGCTCGCCGGCCGCAAGTTTATGGTGAGCAACGCATCGACCACTCTGGACGCCAATGCCGCTACGCAGGCGCGGAATTTCTTCAACAATAATTTCAAGGCAGGCCTGTTCGCCTCGACCGCCATCTCGTTCACCCCCACCAAGACGGCCGACAATCAGGTCGCGGGCACCGCCAGCGCTACCGTGCCGATGACACTGACTGCGATGATGGGCTTCGGCGCCAACGTCGTCACGGTGAATTGCGAAGCGCGCTTCGACATCGCCGATGTCGATATCATGTTCGTTCTCGATACCACCGGTTCGATGGCCTATGCCGCCAGCGACACCTCAACCAGCGGGCAATCGGTTTCATCCTATACCCGCAGCGACGGCACCACCGGCTATTTCACCGCCGAGAAAACCAACGCCCGCATAAAGGCGCTGCGCTCGTCCGTGCTCAATTTCTACGACACGATGGTTTCAACGGCCGACAGCACGACCAAGATCCGCTATGGCTTCGTGCCGTACACATCGACGGTAAACGTCGGGAAGATCATTCCGAGCAGCTATCTCGTCAACACCAACCATACCTATTCCACGCGCATCCCGTTCGAACAGAATGTGGGGTCGTCGAGTTCCGCCACTTATACCAGTACCTCGCAGAACACCTGCAACAGCTATGCCGGCCGCACACCCGGCTCGGGCTATGACAGCTCCAACCGCGCAGTCTATCGCACAGTAAGCTGGACGACGTCTAACAGCGGCCGCTGCGTGGTCACCAGCCAGACCGTCCAGTTGATGTACCGGTTCGGCCCGCTCAGCACTGATATTTCGCAGTTCGTGCTGGGCGGCTGGGTGACCGATCCGAGCAAGATCGACGGCCAGCAGAGCAAATGGCAGGGCTGCATCGAAGAGCGCGACACCACTGCATCATCGTCGTTCAGCCAGAGTTCGCTGCCGTACGATCTCGATCCCGATCTGCTGCCGACCAGCGACGCCACCAAGTGGCGGCCGATGTGGCAGGACATCATCTATGAACGGAACAACAATCTCGGCACCGTCGAAGTCACCGCCTCGACTGCCACCGGCAGCAGTTACGAAGCAATCGAATCAAAGATGTCCAGCGGCTATGTAAGCTGTGGCAAGGAAGCAAAGCGGCTGGGCGTGATGAGCCGCAACGACGTTTCCAACTATTTGAACGATCCCGATTTCCGGCCGATGGGCGGCACGTATCACGATACCGGATTCATCTGGGGCACGCGCTTCCTGGCACCCGATGGCCCCTTTGCCGCCGACACCGCCGCATGGCCGGGGCGCAAAACGCCGATCCGCCACATCGTCTTCATGACCGACGGCGATATGCAGCCCCTTCTCGATATTTACGGGATGTACGGTTTCGAGCGCTATGACCGCCGCGTTACCGGGACGGACACTTCGACCCAGACCGCTCGGCATAATGCGCGCTTCCTGGCAGAATGTGAGGCGGCCAAGAATCGCAACATCACCGTGTGGGTCATCGCATTCGGCCAGAGCCTCACCACCGAATTGCAGCAATGCGCATCGAGCTCGGGCAACGCCTTCACTGCATCGAGTGATACCGCGCTGAACACGGCGTTCCAGACGATTGCCTCGCGCGTCGCGATGCTGCGAATTTCGAAGTGATCGGCCGCCGCCTGACCTGTCTCATCCGGGTGCTGCGCGATCGGCGCGGCGCGGCCGTCACCGAATTCGCGATCCTCGCGCCCGTGATGATCATGGTGCTGATGGGCCTGATGGACCTCTCGTTCCAGGCCTATACGCGCGCCGTGCTGGAGGGCGCGATCCAGAAGGCCGGTCGCGATTCCGGCATCGAAAGCGCAACGCCATCGACGATCGACGCCAAGGTGAGCGCCGCGGTCAAGCAAGTCGTCAACACCGCCACGCTGGAATTCGATCGCAAGAGCTACTCGACCTTTGGCAACATCAAGCCCGAACGCTTTACCGATACCAATAACAATGGCGTCAAGGATGCCACCGAATGCTATGATGATGTGAACGCCAATCAGCGGTGGGACGCCGATCCGGGCAAGGACGGTCAGGGCGGCGCCAATGACGTGACGATGTACACCGTCACCGCGACCTATCCGCGCTTGTTTCCCATGGCTAAAATCCTCGGTTGGTCGTCGACAGAGACGATTAGCGCCAAGACGCTGCTCAAGAACCAGCCCTTTGCGACCCAGGCGACCCCGACCGTGGTGACGCGATGCACGTGATGAAACGCTTCCTCCATCGCCTGCGCGCCGACAAATCGGGTGCCACGATGCTCGAATTCGCGCTCGGCCTGCCGCTGTTCCTCACAGCGGGGCTGTGGGGCATCGAGCTGACCAATCTCGCCATCACCAACCAGCGGCTGAGCCAGCTCGCACTGGAACTCGCGGACAATGCCTCGCGCGTCGGCCTTTATACCGGCCAGGCAACCGTGCAGTTGCGCGAAGCCGATATCAACGACGTGCTGCAAGCCACGCGGCTGCACGGTTCCAATATCGACCTGACCCAAAACGGGCGCGTAATCCTGTCGAGCCTGGAGAACGTCAACGGCACGCAGCGCATCCATTGGCAGCGCTGCATGGGCAGGAAGAGCGGCACCGGCTACGACTCAAGCTATGGCACGACGACGACGACCGCGGGCACCACCACCAACACCTCTGATGCCGGCACGCTCGCCACCAGTGGCATGGGCGACGCAGGTGCGCAGGTAAACGCACCGAACGGATCGGGCGTGATGTTTGTCGAGGTCAATTATCTCTACACGCCGATGGTCGGCAATGGCTGGTTCGCCTCGCCGCAGCGCCTGCATTACATCGCGTCGTTCATCGTCCGCGACAATCGCGACTATGCCCAGATCTACAATCCGACGCCTGCTGCGACGCGAGCGACCTGCAACCTCTACAACACTTGAGACGCGGTGACGTACCTTAGCGGTACGTCACCTTCTTGACCGCCGCGACCACCTTGTCCGCATTGACCAGCGCGAGCTTTTCGAGGTTCGCCGCATACGGCAGCGGCACGTCCTCGTTCGCTACGCGGAGCACCGGTGCGTCGAGATCGTCAAAGCCCTGTTCCATCACGACTGCGGTGATTTCGCTGGCGATCGAGCAAGTCGGCCAGCCTTCCTCGACCACGACCATGCGGTTGGTCTTCTTGAGGCTCGCCAGCACCGTGGCGGTATCGAGCGGACGCAGCGTGCGCAGATCGATGACTTCGCAATCAATTCCTTCTGCTGCCAGTTTCTCGGCGGCTTCGAGGCTGACGCCTACACCGATCGAATAGCTGACCAGCGTCACGTCCTTGCCCTCGCGGACGATGCGCGCCTTGCCGATCGGCAACACATGATCGTCGAGCTTGGGCACTTCGAAATGGCGGCCGTAAAGCAGCTCGTTTTCGAGGAAGACCACGGGATCTTCGCTGCGGATCGCGGCCTTGAGCAAGCCCTTGGCATCGGCAGCGTCATAGGGCGCGATCACGATCAGGCCGGGGACGCTGGCATACCAGGGGGCGTAGTTCTGCGAGTGCTGCGCGCCGACGCGGCTGGCAGCGCCGTTCGGACCACGGAACACGATCGGGCAGCGCATCTGGCCGCCGGACATGTAATTGGTCTTCGCAGCCGAATTGATGATGTGATCGATCGCCTGCATCGCGAAGTTGAACGTCATGAACTCGACGATGGGCTTCAGGCCGCCCATTGCCGCGCCCGTGCCGATGCCGGCAAAGCCATATTCCGTGATCGGGGTATCGATCACGCGCTTGGCGCCGAATTCCTCCAGCAGCCCCTGCGTGACCTTGTACGCGCCCTGATACTCAGCGACTTCCTCGCCCATCACGAAGATGCGGTCGTCGGCGCGCATTTCCTCGGCCATCGCATCGCGCAGCGCTTCGCGGACGGTCGTCTTGACCATCTCGGTGCCGGCGGGGACCGCAGGATCGGAAACCGTCGCGGCCTTGTTGCTAGCGAGCTGTTCGGTGCCGCTCTCGGCCTTTTTGGGCGCGGGCGCGGGTTCGGCTTCCTCAGCCTTTTCAGCCTTGGGCGCTTCGGCGGCGGGCGCAGGTGCAGGTGAAGGCGTGGCTGCATCCTCGTCCTCGCCAGCGATCAGCGCGATCACGGTGCCGACCTTTACGTTATCGGTACCCTCGGCGACGGTGATCTTGCTGATCGTACCCTCGTCCACGGCTTCGAATTCCATCGTCGCCTTGTCGGTCTCGATCTCGGCGAGAATATCGCCAGACTTTACGACATCGCCTTCCTTGACGAGCCACTTGGCGAGCGTGCCCTCTTCCATCGTGGGCGACAGCGCCGGCATTTTCAGTTCGATCGCCATCTCAGTACGTCTCCACCAGCACGTCGGTGTACAATTCGGCCGGATCGGGCTCCGGCGTGGATTCCGCATAATCGGCGGATTCGTTGACGATCTTGCGGATCTCCTGCTCGAGCGGCTTGAGCTGGTCCTCGCCAACGCCGAGCGCTTCGAGTTCCTTCTTCACCGCTTCGATCGGATCCGATTTGTCGCGGACCGACTGGACTTCCTCACGGCTGCGATACTTTGCCGGATCGGACATCGAGTGACCACGATACCGGTAGGTCTTCATCTCAAGGATGATCGGCCCCTTGCCCGCACGCACCCATGCCAAGGCTTCCTCGGCAGCGCCGCGGCAGGCCAGCACGTCCATGCCATCGACCTGGATGCCCGGAATACGGAAGCTTTCGCCGCGCTTGTAGAGCTGATCCTCGGACGAGGAGCGATTGACGCTGGTGCCCATGGCATATTGGTTGTTCTCGATCACATAGATGATCGGGAGCTTCCACAGCTCGGCCATGTTGAACGATTCATAGACCTGGCCCTGGTTCGACGCGCCATCGCCGAAATAGGCCATGGCGACGCCGCCATCCTCGCGATATTTATGCGCGAAGGCCAAGCCAGTGCCGAGCGACACCTGCGCACCGACGATGCCGTGGCCGCCGTAAAATTTCTTCTCGGTCGAGAACATGTGCATCGAGCCGCCCTTGCCGCGGCTGATGCCAGCCCCGCGCCCGGTGAGTTCGGCCATGATCACCTTGGGATCGATGCCGTAAGCGAGCATGTGGCCATGATCGCGATAGCCGGTAATCACCGAATCCTTGTCGCCATCGAGCCCCGACTGGAGCCCCACCGCGACCGCTTCCTGGCCGATATAGAGATGGCAGAACCCGCCGATGAAGCCGAGACCGTAGAGCTGGCCAGCCTTTTCCTCGAAGCGACGGATAAGCAGCATCTGCTTATAGAATTCGAGCAGTTCCTCCTTGGAGGCCTTGTACCGCTCTGGCTCGTTGGGTCGCTCGCGATTGGGGGTCGCTGGTGCAGTCGATGTTTTCTTCGCCGGCGTTTTTGCCACGATCAGGAAATCCTATCCCGGGGAGGTTAGAGCCGGGCGTATAGGCGTGAAGTTGCGCCCGACGCAACGTCGACGCGCGGATTTCCAGCGCCGGGCCAAGCCCGTAACCACCGTTACTTGTTGAGGGGAATGATCACTTCGTCCGGACGAACGACGTTGAGCTGCTTGCGCGTCAATTCATCGACCAGATCGGGATCGGCACCGCGCTTCTGATCGAGCAGGCCGACGCGGTTCTTGATTTCGGCGCGCTGCTTTTCGAGCACGGCCAACTTGGCCTGCTCCTGATTGAGTTCCGACTTGAACTCCTTCGCCGCGACGACGCCGGTTGGCCCCAGCACCGCATTATACGCGAAGAAACCAATGGCGATCAGCGCCACCGTGGGCACGCCCGCGCGGCGGAGCAGAGACTGTATCGGAGAGACGGTACGCGACGACATATGGTGATTCTCGCTTAACCAACCGCGTTAAGCAAGGCCGTAGTTGCGCGGAGGTCCTACAAAAACAACTGTCATCCCGGCTTTCGCCGGGATGACGAGGTTGGAAGCGATGGCCCGCGCGGATTAAACCTTCAACACGCTGCGCCCGGCATAAACGGCTGCGTCGCCCAGCTCTTCCTCGATGCGGATGAGCTGGTTGTACTTGGCGAGCCGGTCCGAGCGCGCGAGGCTGCCGGTCTTGATCTGTCCGCAGTTCGTCGCGACCGCGAGATCGGCGATGGTCGCGTCCTCGGTCTCGCCCGAGCGGTGCGACATCACGGCGGTGTAGGACGAGCGCTGGGCCAGCGAGACTGCCTCCAGCGTCTCGGTCAGCGTGCCGATCTGGTTGACCTTCACCAGCAGCGAATTGGCATAGCCGCCATCGATGCCGCGCTGGAGGCGCTTGGGGTTGGTGACGAACAGATCGTCGCCGACCAACTGCACCTTGGCCCCGAGCTTTTCGGTCAGCGCCTTCCAGCCCTCCCAATCGTCCTCGGCCATGCCGTCTTCGATCGAGAAGATCGGGTATTTGGCGCAGAGGCCCGCGAGGAAATCGACGTTCTCAAGGCTGGAGAAGGTCTTGCCCTCCCCCACCATCTTGTACGCGCCGTCGCGATAATATTCGGTCGCGGCGCAATCGAGCGCCAGCATGACGTCGTCACCGGGCGTGTAGCCTGCGGCTTCGATGCTGCTCATGATGAAATCGAGCGCGTCGGTGGTCGAGCTGAGGTTCGGTGCGAAACCGCCCTCATCGCCCACGCCGGTCGCGAGACCCTTTTCGTGGAGCTTCTTCTTGAGCGTGTGGAAGATTTCCGAACCGCAGCGCACCGCCTCGACGATGTTTGCCGCGCCGACGGGCACGATCATGAATTCCTGGAAATCGATCGGATTGTCGGCATGCTCGCCGCCATTGATGATGTTCATCATCGGCACCGGCAAAACGTGCGCGTTGACGCCACCGACATAGCGATAGAGCGGCAGGCCGCGCGCATCGGCTGCGGCCTTTGCCGCCGCCATGCTGACGCCGAGGATCGCGTTTGCGCCCAGGCGGCCCTTATTCTCGGTGCCGTCGAGATCGATCATCGCGCGATCGAGATCCGACTGGTCTTCGGCATCCATACCGAGCACTTCCTCGGCGATCTCGCTGTTCACTGCGTCGACAGCGGCTTCAACGCCCTTGCCGCCCCAGCGCGACTTGTCGCCGTCGCGCTTCTCGACCGCTTCATGCGCGCCGGTCGACGCGCCCGAAGGCACGGCGGCGCGGCCAAAGCTGCCATCCTCAAGCATCACATCCACCTCGACCGTGGGGTTACCCCGGCTATCGAGAATCGTGCGGGCATGGATGTCGATGATTGCGGTCACGTAACGGTCTCCCTACGTATGGCTTTTCAGGCTTGGGCGGGCCTCTAACGGCTCCGGATGGAACTCGCAAACGAGGTCGTTGTTGTTTCGCACAAGACATGGAGGATTTTCGGCATGGTTGACGAAACGACGAATGGTGTGACGGTGAATGAAACGCTGACCGAGGCGCCGGGCACGGCAAGCGGCGGCGGAGCAAAGCCCAGCGCCGCAGACCAGATTCGCGATTCCGCGAACAAGATCGGCAGCGAAGCCGCAGACCGCGCCCGCGCCTTTGCCGGCGAAGGCAAGGAACGCGCGACCGGCGCGCTCGATGAAGTCGCCAAGATGTTTGAGAGCGCAGCCGGCGACGTGGATACGCGGCTTGGCGAGCAATATGGCCAATATGCCCGCTCGGCAGCACAGGGCATCTCGAACTTTTCCGAGAGCCTGCGTGGCAAGGAAGTCGACGATCTGGTCGCCGACGCCACCGCTTTCGTGAAGAAGAGCCCGGTGATCGCGGTGGGCGCAGCAGCCGCAATCGGCTTCGTCATCGCCCGCCTGATCAAATCGGGCATCGATGCAGCCGCGGATGCCGGTGACCCCGTCGATCCCGCGCCCAAGGCATAGGAGCGTAAAGGGGGGTGAGTGAACCGCAGCCTGAAGAGCGAGGCTTAGGCGATCTTCTCGGCCAGTTGGTCGAGGACGGCAAGGGCTATGCCCATGCCGAGATCGGCTATTACCGGACACTGCTCCGCGCCAAGCTGCTCGATGCCCGTGCGGCATTGTGGCTGGGCGCGACGGCGATGGCATTGGCGCTGGCCGCTTCGGTCGCGCTGGTCGTCGGGCTGGTGCTCACCCTCTCCCCGCTTGTCGGCCCCGGTTGGGCGACGTTGATCGTTGTGGTCGGCATCGGCGCGATTGCTGGGATCATGGCCCGCCTCGCCTGGGTTCAGGTGAAACGCATTCTCGGCGAAAAGCCATGAAGCCCAATCGGCATGACGTGAACGCCGCACAGGCGCAGGTGGATACGGCCCGCGCGCGTTTGTTTGGCACGCTGGCGCAGGTGCAGGACCGGTTGAAGCCGTCAAATATCGCGCAGGAAGCCGTGGAAAGTGCCGCGCACGGCGTTGCCACGGTGGCGCGCAGAGGCGCGGAAGCGGTTCGCAGCCGGCCTCTCGCGGCCGCCGGGTTTGCCGGGCTGGTCGGGCTGGTCATGGCGCGCGGCTGGATCGGCGACATTATGCGCGAACGAAATGAAACCCCCGAGCCCGAAAAGGGTTTGAAGGAAAAGGCCGCAAGGCCTGCCAAGAAAGGATCACCCAAATGACCACCACCGCCAAGAGCAAGCCCGCCGCCAAGGCTGCCGATGACAGCGTCAATCCGATCGCGCTGGTCGCTGGCGGCGTCGCGCTGGGCGTGGTGATCGGAATGCTGATCCCGCGCATCGACAAGGAGCGCGAGCTGCTCGATCCGGTCGGTCAGAAGCTTGCGGACCGCGCCACCGCCGCAATCGACGCCGCCAAGCAGACGGGCAAGGCCGAGATCGAAGCATTGCTACCCGATCGCGACGCGACCAAGGACAAGATCGGCGCGCTGTTTGGCAATGTAATCGAAGCGGCGAAGACGTCGGCGAAAGGCGCCTGACAGTCTTTTTGGGTTGAGGGTTATGCTGCAACCGCTAAGGCTGCGGCACACCCTTCCCCAGGAGGCTCATTTGAGCAAATTGCACCTCGTCTTCGGCGGCCGCGTTACCGATCCGCAGACGCTCGACTTCAAAGACCCGACCAATCTCGACGTGGTCGGCATCTTCCCAGATTATGCCACGGCTGAAAATGCATGGCGCAGCGCCGCACAGCGGACCGTGGACGATGCCGAAATGCGCTATGTGGTGGTGCATCTGCACCGGCTGCTCGATCCCGAGACCGGCGAGTCCAGCTAAGCCTTACGCCAGCGCCACGCGAGCAATGGCTTCGCGAGCAACATGCCCGCGACCAGACCGCCCAGCGGATCGACGATGCTCACCGATACTTCGAACTGCTGCGCAGCAACGGCAAACGCCGCCTGGAGCAGCAGCCAGAAGAAAGCGAGCATCCCGATCTGCGCCCAGCGGCCAAGATGCCGCGGCACAGGCAGCGACGCTGGCACACCGTACAGCATGAAATATGCGCCGATGATGGCGAACAGCGATGGCCCTACGCCGCCGCTGGGCATGGGCGAGCTGAACGTGAGCGCCAGCCGCGCCAATGCGCCACCATAAGCGCCCGCGACGAACAGCACGCCGAGCCCGACTGGCCCGATCGACTTTTCGACATAGCGCCCGGCGATCAGCAGCAACACGCCGTTGAACAGCGCCGACACCAGATCATAAGGCAGGAATGCCGATGCGAGCGGCGACAGCCAGTTGCGCACCGGATCGCTGTCCCACCCGTTCAGGAACGCAACCGGGCTGAACCCGAACGCCATCACCGCCCGCGTCAGCCCAAAGGCCAACGCAGCGAAGATCAGCACGAACGCGCTCAATGCGATCAGCGCGTCGGTAAATCTTCCACGGGGAAGGTGCATGCGCTCAGATGAACTCGATCTTGGAGACCAGATAATAGCGGTCGCCGGCCGGAACCGAGACTTCGACCTCTTCATCGACCTTGCGGCCGATCAGCGCGCGGCCGATCGGCGAATTATACGAGATGCGGCCCTTGCTCGCATCCGCCTCGGTCTCGCTGACGATCTGATATTTGATCGGCTTTTCTTCCTCGTCGAGCATCGTGACCGTCGCGCCGAACACGACCTTGTCGCCGGTCAGCTCGCGCGGATCGATGATCTGGGCGCGGCTGAGCTTGCCCTCGATATCCGAGATCGTCGCTTCGTTCTGGCCCTGCTGCTCCTTGGCGGCATGATATTCGGCATTTTCCGAAAGATCGCCATGCGCGCGGGCTTCCTCGATCGCGTCCACGATCAGGGGGCGTTCGATTTTGAGGCGCTTCAACTCGGCGGTGAGCTTCTCATAGCCCTCCTGGAGCATCGGCATCTTGTCGACCGTTGCCATCACTTACGTCCTTGTATGCCCCATAGCTCGAGCGCCCCGCTGTTGGGATGCCCGCGCACCGTTATCGATAGGGGAGAGAGATCAATTGTACGGGCTCAAATGATAAGGCTGCCGGGAGCGGAGTGCAAGGTGCAGGCTAATTCCTCTCCGGAGCGCGCCCCGGAAAGGAATTAATCAAACCGCGTAGTAATCCTGCAGCGGGCGCACCACGAGTTCATGCTCGCTCAGTGCCTTGATCGCGAGCGCCGCGGCGACGCTGGCCTGTGCCGTGGTGAAATAGGGGATCTTCAGCCCCAGCGCCGAGCGACGGATATCGGATGAATCCTTCAGGCTCTGCCACCCTTCGGTGGTGTTGAAGATCAGCGCGATATCGCCATCCCGGATACGATCCACGATGTGCGGACGGCCCTGCGCGACCTTGTTGACGCACTCGACCGTAAGCCCTTCGCTCTCAAGATAATCGGCGGTGCCTGCGGTGGCGACGATGGTGAAGCCCATCTCCGCCAGCAGCTTCACGCCGGGCAGGATCACCGGCTTGTCGGTGTCCTTGACGCTGACGAACATGCGGCCGCTCTCGGGCAACACGGTCCCTGCCCCCAACTGCGCCTTGGCGAACGCAGTAGCGAAATCCTGATCGATACCCATGACTTCGCCGGTGCTTTTCATTTCGGGTGAGAGCACGGGATCGACCCCGGCGAATTTGTTGAACGGGAAAACAGCTTCCTTGACCGCGATATAATCGATGTTGCGATCGATCTTCGGCAGATCGGCAAGCATCTCGCCCGCCATCACCCGCGCCGCGATCTTGGCGATGGGCGCGCCGATCGCCTTGGCGACGAAAGGCACCGTGCGGCTGGCGCGCGGATTGACTTCGATGAGGTAAACCAGCCCGTCCTTGACCGCGAACTGGATGTTCATCAGCCCGACGACCTTGAGCGCATGCGCCAGCGCAACCGTCTGCCGCTCAATCTCTTCGATGATCTCGGCGGAGAGGCTGTAGGGCGGGATCGAGCAGGCGCTGTCGCCCGAATGGACCCCGGCTTCCTCGATATGCTGGAGCACGCCCGCGACGACGACATCCTTGCCGTCACAGATCGCATCGACATCGACCTCGATCGCATCGCGCAGATATTGATCGATCAGCACGGGCGAATCGCCCGAGACCTGCACGGCGGTCTGAATATAATTGTCGAGCTGCTGGAGCGTATCGACGATTTCCATCGCGCGGCCACCCAGCACGTAGCTGGGGCGCATCAGCACGGGGAAACCGATCTTCTCCGCGGCTGCCACCGCTTCGTCGCGGCTGCGGGCCAAGCCGTTGAGCGGCTGGCGAAGGCCGAGCTTGCCGACCAGATCGGCGAAACGCTCGCGATCCTCAGCCAGATCGATCGCATCGGGCGAGGTGCCGAGGATCGGGATGCCGGCATCTTCCAGCGCCTGCGCCAGATTGAGCGGGGTCTGGCCGCCAAACTGGACGATGACGCCAACGAGTTCGCCCTTCGATTTCTCGATCTCGAGGATTTCGAGCACGTCCTCTGCGGTCAGCGGCTCGAAATAGAGGCGGTCGGACGTGTCGTAATCGGTGCTCACCGTCTCCGGATTGCAATTGACCATGATCGTTTCATAGCCCGCCTCGCCCAGCGCATAGCACGCGTGGCAGCAGCAATAATCGAATTCGATCCCCTGCCCGATCCGGTTCGGACCGCCACCGAGGATGACGATCTTCTTGCGATCGCTCGGCTCGGATTCATTCTCGGGTTCGCCAAAGCTCGGGGCCTCGTACGTCGAGTACATATACGGCGTCTTGGCGTCGAACTCGGCCGCGCAGGTGTCGATCCGCTTGAAGACGGGGCGCACGCCCAATTTGTGGCGCAGCGCGCGCACGTCGGTTTCGGTCACGCCGCCGGTCATCGCCTTGACGACTTCGCCGATCAGCCCGGAACTCTTCGCCATGGCATCGGTGCCTTCCCGCAGATTGGCGGACTTGAGCGCAAGGAATGCGAGGCGCTTGTCGCTGAAACCCATCGACTTGAGCTTGCGCATGCCCGCTGCGTCCTGCGGCAGACCATTTGCCATGACCTGCGCCTCGGCAGCGATGATCTCGGCGATCCGCTCGAGGAACCACGGATCGAAGGCGGTCAGCGCGTGGACTTCGGCGATGGTGAAGCCTTCACGCAGCGCCTGCGCCGCGATCAGCAGGCGATCGGGCGAACGCACGGCCAGCGCCGCTTCGATCACATCGCGCGGCGCACCGGCGAGATGATCGACATTATTGAAGCCGGACAGGCCGGTTTCCAGCCCGCGCAGGGCCTTCTGCATCGACTCGTGAATGTTACGGCCAATCGCCATGACTTCGCCGACCGACTTCATCGCGGTGCCGAGCGTGACGTCCGCGCCCTTGAACTTCTCGAAAGCGAAGCGGGGAATCTTGGTGACGACATAATCGATCGTCGGCTCGAAGCTTGCGGGCGTCGCGCCGGTAATGTCGTTGGTAATCTCGTCGAGCGTGTAGCCCACCGCCAGCTTGGCCGCGACCTTGGCGATCGGGAAGCCGGTGGCCTTCGACGCCAGTGCCGACGAACGCGAAACGCGCGGGTTCATCTCGATGACGATCAGGCGGCCGTCCTTGGGATTCACCGCGAACTGAACGTTCGATCCGCCCGTTTCCACACCGATCTCGCGCAAGGTCGCGATCGATGCGTTGCGCATGATCTGATATTCCTTGTCGGTCAGCGTCAGCGCGGGCGCGACGGTGATCGAATCGCCGGTGTGGGTGCCCATGGCGTCCACATTCTCGATCGAGCAGATGATGATGGCATTGTCCGCGCGATCGCGGACCACTTCCATCTCATATTCCTTCCAGCCGAGCAGCGATTCCTCGATCAGCACTTCGGTGGTCGGCGAGAGATCGAGCCCGTTGCGGACGATGCTCAGGAATTCCTCGCGATTATAGGCAATGCCGCCGCCCGAGCCGCCCATGGTGAAGCTGGGGCGGATGATCGCGGGAAGGCCGACCTTCTCCAGACCCTCCAGCGCCTCGGCTTCGGTATGCGCGATGGCGGAGCGGGCGGATTCCAGCCCGATCTTGCTCATCGCATCCTTGAACTTCAGCCGGTCCTCGGCCTTGTCGATCGCTTCGGCATCGGCACCGATCATGATGCAACCGAACTTCTCCAGCGTGCCATCCTGCGCAAGCGCCAGCGCGGTGTTCAGCGCGGTCTGCCCGCCCATCGTGGGGAGCACGGCGTCGGGCCGCTCCTTCTCGATGATCTTGGCGACGATCGCGGGAGTGATCGGCTCCACATATGTGGCGTCGGCCAGCTCGGGATCGGTCATGATCGTCGCCGGGTTCGAATTGACCAGGACGATGCGATAGCCCTCTTCCTTGAGCGCCTTGATCGCCTGCGTGCCCGAATAATCGAACTC
>SEFZ01000134.1 GCA_004173185.1 Sphingomonadales bacterium
CGCGGGTTCGACGCCTGGAACGACAGGCGCAACATCGCATAGGCGCTCGCATAATCGCGCTTCGCCAGCGCCATCGTATAAGCGGCAAGCCGATCGATCGCGCCTTCCTCATCGACCGGCGCCGGCTTGAACGTCACCCCTTCGGGGGCGATGATCTCACGCTCGACTTCGGGGGCGACCACCGGCGGCGAAGCAAGCGCAGCCGGAGCGTGAAGAATCAGGGCAGCAGCCAGCAAGAGGCGGCGGCAACTCCCCCAACCATCAATAGCCATAATAGGCGCCGCCCTTTTCGCGCGCGCGCTGCCAGGCGGGCCGAACGTGGCAGGCGTTCACGAAGCCCGCAAGTTTAGGGTAGCGTGGCGCCATGCCTTGCATGATCGCAATTTCGGCGGGAAAACTCAGCATGATATCGGCGGCCGACAGGCTATCGCCGATGAAGTGGCCATTCTCCCCGACGCGGCTTTCCATATAAGCGAAGTGCGAATCGAGTTGCTGCGCGATGCGCGGTTCGATCGGCGCGGCGGCTTCGCCAAGGCGCGCCGTATAGATGCGCAGCAGGATCGGCGTCATCGCCGACCCCTCGGCGAAATGCAGCCATTCAAGGTGGCTGATATGATCGTCGGTGCCGCGTTCGGGAACAAGGTTTCCGCCGCCGTGGCGCTCGCACAGATATTCGGTGATCGCGCCCGATTCGATGATCACGCGTCCCCGTCCGCCGGAGGCGGAATCTTCGAGTTCCTCGATCACCGGCGACTTGCCGAGGGGGTGGACCGCGATCAGTTCGGGCGGCGCGAGGTTGGTCACCGGATCGCGATCATAATATTTGATCTCGTACGGCGCGCCAATTTCCTCAAGCAGCCACAGGATGCGCTGCGAGCGGCTGTTATTCAGATGGTGGACGATCAAGCTCATGGCGCTCTCCTATCAGGCAGTTTGCGGGGTTCCGTTGCGGTCGATCAGCGCGCCAAGCTCGCGCACCAGCTTGGCGGCAAGGATTGCGGTGACATCGCCGACATCGCGGCCGGGATGAAGCTCCACGATGTCGGCACCGACGATCGGCGCTGTCTGCTTGTGCAGCAC
>SEFZ01000135.1 GCA_004173185.1 Sphingomonadales bacterium
TGAACCTGGAACGATCTGATCTGAGCCGGTCCGAAGGCGGTTGTGAGCGCCGTGTCGGTGGCATCGCGCCCGCGCGCCATCAGGATGCGTCCGATACGCGGCCGGTTATGGCGCGCATCATAAGTGTACCATTCACCGTCGATGTAGACGTCGAACCAGGCCGAAAAGTCCATCGGAGCATCGACCGGCGGGATGCCGATGTCGCCAAGATATCCGGTGCAATAACGCGCGGGAATGTTCATGCAGCGGCACAGGGTTACCGCGAGATGCGCAAAATCGCGGCACACCCCCTGTCGCTCCTGATAGGCATTCCATGCCGTTTTGTCGGATCGCGCATGTTCATAGCCAAAGGCGATATGATGATGGACGAAATCGACGATCGCGTCCACGCGATCGCGGGCCGAGGCGATGTGGGCAAACTCGCCCCACGCGACCGCCATCAAGCGGTCGGTTTCGCAATAGCGGCTTCCCAATAGATAGATGAGAATATCGTCGGGCAGATACTCGACCCGCGTTGGCGCCGCGTCCGGCGCGCGAATATCCTCCACGCCGCTGTCTTCGATCGTGAAGTCGGCAGACAGGGTAACGCCGCCTGCCGGTACGGTCAGCCGGGTGCATATATTCCCGAAGCTATCCTCATAATTATAGATGGGGATGACGGGAGACGTCTCGATCTGCTGCGGCGTCTGCAGGTCCTTCTGTCGGGAGGGGTGGATGCTGAGCATCGCCATCATCGGGGTGGGACGCGCGGTCTCGAAGACAATTTCAAATCCAGCCTTGATCAGCACCTTTAGTCGCTCCTTTTGTCGCCGGCACTGCGGCTGTTGGTTGCTCCCCCGGAGGGTATTGAGGGGCAGGAATCCTGCCCGGGCCCCAAATTTACATCGACCGTCACATCCATGCCGATGAAGCTTGCGGGAAAGCCGCTCCAGCTCCCCGACAAGGGCACCGCCTGATAGGGATCGCGCGCGACCGCGACGCGGACGAGGCCGCGGCTGCCGATGATGCCGTTGGTGGGATCGAACTCGACCCAGCCCGAGCCGGGCAGGAAGATGCGTACCCATGCGTGGGT
>SEFZ01000017.1 GCA_004173185.1 Sphingomonadales bacterium
CCCCGTCTAACCCGCCCCTTTAATGCAACCCTCAGATCATCGCCCCGCTGCCCAGCTTCCTGGCAGCGCCGCCTTCCCGCACCGGCATCTCACCGGCATTGCGGGCCTTCAGCCGCATGAGATCATGTTCCTGCTCGACGAAGCCGAACAATGGGTCGAAGCGAACCGCAGCCGCGCCAAGAACGATCACCGGCTCGACGGCATCACCCAGATCAACGCCTTCTTCGAAAATTCCACCCGCACGCTCCTTTCGTTCGAGATCGCCGGCAAGCGATTGGGCGCGGACGTGGTCAACATGCATGTAGGCCAGTCGAGCGTGAAAAAGGGCGAAACCCTGATCGACACGGCCGTCACGCTCAACGCGATGCGCGCCGACGTGATCGTCATCCGCCACGGCAGCTCGGGCGCAGTCGATCTGATCGCGCAAAAGGTCGATTGCCCGGTGCTCAACGCCGGAGACGGCTGGCACGAACATCCCACACAGGCGCTGCTCGACGCGCTCACCATCCGCCGCCGTCGCGGTTCGGTCGCGGGCCAGCGCGTCGTGATCTGCGGTGACATCCTGCACAGCCGCGTCGCCCGCTCGAACATGCTGGCGCTGACCGCACTCGCCGCCGAAGTCCGCGTCGTCGCGCCGTCCACGCTGATGCCCGCCGGCGTCGAGCGGATGTACGTCACGCCCTTCATCGATTTCGATGCCGCGCTCGAAGGCGCCGATGTCGTGATGATGCTCCGCGTCCAGAATGAGCGGATGGGCGGCGGCTTCATCCCCTCCACCCGCGAATTCCACGCCCGTTACGGCCTCACCCTTGAGCGGCTGGCGCTGGCCAAGCCCGACGCGCTGGTGATGCACCCCGGCCCGATGAACCGCGGGGTCGAAATCGACTCCAATGTCGCCGACGATCCGGTGCGCAGCGCGATCACCGAACAGGTTGAAATGGGCGTCGCAGTCCGCATGGCCTGTCTCGACGTGCTGACAAGGCGATCGCGCGGCGTGGAGGGCTGGGCATGACCCTCGTCTTCACCAACGCCACGCTCGTCTGCCCGGTCGGCGGCGTCACCAAGGGCAATCTGCTGGTCGAAGGCGACAGCATCGCAGCCGTCGGCACCGTCGAAATCCCGGCGGACGCCCAGATCATCGACGTGGCGGGCAAGATGCTCGCGCCTGCCCTGATCGATCTCGGCGTATTCGCAGTGGATCGCGCCGCGTGCCGCTTCGGCGGGATCGCGCGTGTCGGCCTGATGCCGGATCAAAGCCCGGTGCTCGACGATCCGGGCATCATCCGCCGCGCCGCAACTTCGGGCAAACCCGATCTCTGGGTGCATCCCATCGCCGCCGCCACGCGCGGACTCGCGGGCGAGGACCTCGCCGAAATGGCGATCAATGCCTCTGCTGGTGCGAAAGCCGTGGCCACCGGGCGCAGTTGGGTCGCCGATGCCGGCACGATGCGCCGGGTGCTGGCTTATGCGAAGGATTGCGGCCTCACCGTGATCCTCCACCCCGAGGATGCAGGGCTCGCAGGCGGAGCAGTCGCCACCGAAGGCGAGACCGCGACCCGGCTTGGCCTCCCCGCCGCGCCCGCCATCGCGGAGGCCCTCGCCATCGCGCGAGACCTGATGCTCTCGGAGGAAACCGGCGCACGCATCCATTTCCGCCAGGTCACCACCGCTGCCGGGTTCGAACTGATCCGCGCTGCCAAGCGCCGCGGCGTCCCCGTCACCTGCGGGATCACGCCTGCGCATCTCTATCTGTCGGATATCGCGATGAGCGACTTCCGCACCTTCGCCCACCTCTCCCCGCCTTTGCGCTGCGAAGACGACCGACAGGCCGCCCGCGCCGCGATCGAAGATGGCACGATCGACGTGATCGCATCGGGCCATGATCCCCGCGGTCCGGAGGCGAAGCGGCTGCCTTTCGCAGATTCGGAACCCGGCATGTCGGGTGCGGAGACGTTGCTGGCGCTCGCGCTGGGCCTGCGCTTGCTGCCGATCGAGCGCATGTTCGCGCTGCTCGCTGCAAATCCGGCGAAGATCCTCGGTATCGATGCGGGTACGCTAGCGCCCGGCATGCCCGCCGATCTGATCGTCCTCGATCCCGAAAAGCCGTGGATCATCGATGCCGGCCGCATGGCCGCGCGCGCGGGCAACACTCCGTTCGACAAGCTCCCCGTTCAGGGCAAGACGCTGCGCCTGTTCAAGGGCGGCACCGAAGTCTGAAAACGAAAAAGGCCGGGCATTCGCCCGGCCTTTCCTTTTCCCCGATGGGACGGAGAGCGTTAGCGCGAAGCCATTTGCGAACTCTGGCCGGGCTTGGCCCAGCTTGCCAGCGCATCGCCTGCCTGAACCCGCACAAAGCAGGTCCCGCCGGTCGAGCGCACTTCACGGCAGAGCGTATCGGCGTCGTTGCGCGCAAACCCGCCGACCGAAAGCCGGTAGAAATTGCCCACGCGGGTTGAGACCCGTGAACCCTGCGGCGCGCTGGAGGCGAGGCCGGGAACGCGGCGCGTATGCCCGTTCCAGGCACTCTTCGCCGCGCCCGCATTGGCATAGGCACCCAGCTGAACATAAAATTTGCCGCTGCGCGCTGCCGGAGCCGGGGTCGAAACCTTGGCCTGTCGCACGACGCTTGGAGCGGCCGGTGCAGCACGCGTCGAGGCCGGGATCGCCTGAACGATCTCCTCACGCGGGCCAAACACCACCGAAGCGACCTGAACCGAAGCGACCTGAACTTCCGGCTCCGCGACCGGAGCGGCCTCGGCAACCTGAACGTCGGGCTCAGCCGCAGGAGCGGTCGGCATATATTGATCGACCGGATCGGCAGCAGGTGCCACCGGAGCCACCGCTGCAAACATCACGCCGGGCTGCTGTGCCAGCGCGAGCCGCACCGGCTGTCCGCCGTCCTGCACCGCCTTTACGCCAAGCAGCGAAGCCACCTGATCATAGGCATTGGTCGGCCGCGAGAAGCTGGCCCATTCCATGATCCGCGCATCGAGCTGATCGGGCGACACGTCGACCGCTGCCAGCGTCCGCGCTTCCTGCCAGCGCCCGGCGAGCGCGAGGCTCAGCGCGAGGTTTTGGCGGGTCTTGGCGTCCGCATCGGCGGCGCGAGCAGCAGGCATCAGGATCTCGACGGCCGAGACCGGATCGCCTGCCAGCGCCAGCGCGAGGCCGCGATCGGCTGCGGGAATGTGATCGGCATGCGTCTCAAGCGTCGAGCGCGCCCCGGCCCAGTCGCCGCCCGCAATCTTGGCGAGCGCGAGGTTCAGCGCAACGCGCCCGTCCTCGGGATTGAGCGTCAGCGCATCGTTGAGTGCCTGCGTCGCCGAAGTGAAGCGGCCCGAAAGCAGATAGGCCTGCCCCAGCAACGCGCGATATTCCGCATTCTGCGGATCGTTCGCCACGGCGAGTTCGGCATGCTGCACGGCCTTTTCGGCTTTGCGCTTGGCGATCGCCTTGCGCGCGGAAGCCGCTTCGGACGCCGCTTTCTTGGCGTTCGGTGCGTCGGTCGCGAAAGCCGAGAGCGCAAAGCCCTGGTTCCATGCGCCACCGGCCAGCGTGCCGCCGAGTGCGATCGCCGACAGGCCGAACAGAATTTTGCTACGGGTATTCATGGTCCCTGATCCCTTACCCATGATCCTTGGCCGGGCCGATCTGGCGCGCGAGCGCTTCGACCTCGGTTTGCGAATTCAAAAAGGCGTCGAGCGCCTCGGTCACAATCTGTTGCGCCGAACGATTGGTCACCGCCGATGCGAGGCGCAGCCGCAAATGGCGGTCGGTGTCGAGCCGCAGCGTAAACGCGGCCTTGTTGTTCTTGACGGCGGCCGCACGCGCCACGCGTACAGCGGCGGCGGGCGTCAGCGACTTGGGTGCCGCAGCAGGCGCGACAACCTTAGTGGGTTCGAAAGCCGCCACCGGCGCAATCACCGGAGCGGGTGCGAAAACCGGAGCTGAAACCTGGGCAATCTGCTCTTCGATCGCTTCGATCTGGCGAAGCACGACAGGCTTCTCGATCGGCTGGGTTATGGCGACGGGCTCATCGCCCATGTCGTTCCAGCCGAGATCCTCATGCGTGCTCGAAGGGCTCGGGCCGAGGAATCCCTGCGGACGCATCGCCGGCTTGGCCGTGCCCTTGCGGGCCAGCAAGCTGGAGGAGAGCGAAGCCATGGGTTTCATCAGCTCACCACCCGGCGGCCAAACCCGCCTGCAGGACGTGCCGCTCCGAAATTATGATGCGTTGCGGCGGGTGCCGCGAAGACGGTGCGGCGGAAATTCTTCTCGAGCCGATCGGCGATGTACGACCACAAAGCGGTCACTTCGCCTGACGAGCGGCTGTTCGGATCGATCTCCATCACGGTGCGCCCGTCGATCATCGACGATGCGAAATCGGTGCGGTGATGGATGGTGACCGGAGCCACGGTGCCGTGCTGCGAGAGCGCAACCGCTGCTTCCGCGGTGATCCGTGCCTTGGGCGTTGCGCCATTGACCACGAAGATCAGCGGCTTGCCCGCACGGTCGCACAGATCGACGGTTGCGCCCACGGCGCGCAGATCATGCGGCGACGGGCGCGTAGGAATAACGATCAGCTCGGCGACCTGGATAACGCTCTGGATCGCCATGGTGATGGCGGGTGGCGTATCGATCACTGCGAGCTTGAAGCCCTGCTGGCGCAATATCTCCAGATCGGCGGCGAGCCGCGCGACCGTGGTTTGTGCAAAGGCGGGAAGTTCGGTCTCTCGCTCGTTCCACCAGTCCGAGAGCGAACCCTGCGGATCAATGTCGATCAGCACGACCGGGCCACAGCCCGCGCGCTCCGCCTGAACGGCGAGATGCCCGGACAGGGTCGTCTTCCCCGATCCACCTTTCTGCGATGCCATCGCCAGAACGCGCATGTGCCCCCTCGAAATACTCGAAACCGATGCTGGGAATGACACGTCCTCTCTCAAGAAGAAGTTAACGCGCGCCGTGGCGGGACGAACGCTGTTGCGCGATGAATTAAGGGTTTCTTTCCCTTTCGATGGTTAACCCGTACTTATCCATTGTTGCGGGGGCGCAGGAGTCGGGTCGAATGAAGTCGTTTTGGTTGGCTGTGGCGGCGAGTGCCACGCTACTGGTATCCTCTGCATGCGCACAGGACGCGACGGTCAAGGCCGGCGTCGATGCGTGGGACAAGGGCGAATTCAAGAGCGCCGTCGAGCTTTGGCGCACCTCCGCAAACAAGGGCAATGCCGATGCCCAGTTCAATCTGGGTCAGGCCTATAAGCTCGGCCGCGGCGTGCCCGTCACCGATCTGAAGCAGGCGGAAATATGGTATGGCAAGGCCGCATGGCAGGGTCATGAGCAGGCCGAAGCCAGCTATGGCCTCGCGCTTTTCGCCAACGGCAAGCGCAGCGAAGCACTCACCTGGCTTCAGCGCGCCGTCCAGCGCGCCGATCCGCGCGCGCAATATGTTCTCGGCACGATGTATTTTAACGGCGATGTCGTCGCGAAGGATTGGGTCCGCGCTTATGCGCTCGTCACTCGCTCGTCACAGACCGGCCTCAACGAAGCCTCGACCGCGCTCGCCCAGATGGACAAATATATGTCGATCTCGGAGCGCCAGCAGGGCCTGACCCTCGCGCGCAAATATGAGGAAGAGTTCAACCGTGCGCCGAGCGTCGACCTGCCCCCGCCGGTTCGCGTCGCTTCGAATGACGCGCCCGCGCCCAAGCCCGTCCCGACAACGCGCCCGGCACCTCCCCGCCCAACGGCTGTCGCGGCAGCCAAGCCTCCCGTCACCGCACCCGCTGCGGTTCGCGACGGCGGCTGGCGTCTCCAGCTCGGGGCGTTTGGCGATCCGAACAATGCGCGCAAGCTGTGGGGCCAGGTCGGCACCCGCTTCCCCGGCCGCTCGGTCAGCTATGTGAAACAGGGTAACCTGACACGCGTGCTGGTCGGCCCATTCGCCAGCCGTGGCGAAGCATCGGGTGCCTGCGGCAGCGTCAGCCCCTGCGTTCCGGTCTCCAAGTAATACCCCCGCTCTCAAAGTAAAAATAAACGCCGCGCAACAAATTCGCCGGCGTTTCGTTCGGCAGGCAATGACACGCACCATATTCACCGCCGCGCTGCTATGCGCGATCTCCGCCCCTGCCTTCGCCCAGTCCGAAGCTCCCCCAAAAGAGCCCGTGCGCGTCCGCGTCGGGCTGGGCGCGCAGCTCTCGCCCAGCTTCCCCGGCTCACGCGATCATTCGGTACGTCCCTATTGGGATCTGTCGATCGCGCGGGGCGATACGCCCTTCGAATATGAAGCGGCCGACGAGCCCTTCGGCTTTCCGCTGATCAAGACCGGCGGCTTCGAATTCGGCCCGGCGATCAATCTCGAAAGCTCGCGCCGCCGCAAGGATGTCGGCGCGCCGATCGATGAAGTCGGTTTCTCGGTCGAAGCGGGCGGCTTCGCCCAGCTTTGGGTGGCCCCCGGCCTGCGCGTTCGTGCCGAAGCGCGCCATGGGATTACCGGGCATAAGAGCCTCGTCGGCTCGCTCGGCGCTGACTATGTCGCCCGCGACGGCGACAAATGGCAATTCGCGATCGGCCCGCGCGTCAGCCTCTCGGATCGCGGCTACCAGCAAGCCTATTTCGGCGTAAGCCCGCGCGTCGCGACCGCCACGGGCCTGCCGCAATACCGCCCCAAGGCTGGCGTCCACGCCGTCGGCGCCATCGCCGGAATGCACTATGCGCTGGGAGACCGCTGGGGTGTCATGGCCTTCGCCAAATATGACCGCCTTGTCGGCGACGCCGGAGATTCCCCGATGATTCGCACCTATGGCAAGCGCGACCAGCTCTCTGGCGGGCTGGGACTAACCTACACCTTCGGCCGCGGGGTTCGCTGAGTTCCTTCTCCCTATGGGAGAGGGAAAGAGCGCAAAATCTTCGCCATCGCCTTACCCTTGGCGAGTTCATCGATCATCTTGTCGAGGATGCGGATCTCCCGCATCAGCGGCTCCGCCACGTCCTCGACGCGCACGCCGCAAATCAGTCCCGTAACCAGCGTTCGCGCCGGGTTCATCGCCGGTGCCTGCGCGAAAAAATCTTCGAAATTGGTCTTGTCCGCCAGCTGCCGTTCGAACGCCGCCTGGCTGTAGCCGGTATGCCAGCGGATGATCTCATCCACCTCGGCGGGGGACCGCCCCTTTTTCTCGGCCTTGGCGAGATAATGCACATACACGCTGGCAAAGCTCATCGCGTAGATGCGGTGCCCGGTCACACATTCACCCATTCGCTGCGGGGAATCCCCTGCGCATAAAGCAATGTGGTGAGGTCCGTGTGATCCACCCGCGCACCCGCCGCCGCCGCCACGATCGGCTTGGCGCGATACGCCACACCCAGACCTGCCACCCGGATCATCGCCAGATCATTCGCGCCATCGCCCACCGCCAGCGTCTGCTCCTGACTCAGGCCCAATTCCTCACGAACCGCCAGCAACGTGGTTTCCTTGGTCGCACTATCGACGATCGGCTTGGTGACGGTCCCCGTCAGCTTGCCCGCATCGATCTCGAGCACATTGGCAATCACCCGCTGAAAGCCCAGCCTTGCACCCACCGGCCCGGCAAAGCGCGTAAACCCGCCCGAGACCAAAACCGTCGCCGCCCCTCGGGCCGCCATCGTCTTCACCACTATCTCGGCACCAATGGAATCGCGCACCCGCTCGGCAAGGCAGCGATCGATCGCCCCCTCTTCCAGACCTTTCAGCAACCCCACCCGCGCATCCAGCGCCGCGCCGAAATCCAGTTCGCCGCGCATCGCCCGCTCCGTCACTTCGGCGATCTGCGCCTTGATCCCGGCATAGTCCGCCAGTTCATCGATGCATTCGACGGTGATCATGGTCGAGTCCATGTCGGCGACAAGCAGCTTCTTCTCGCGACCCGCGGCAGGCTGGACGATCACGTCGCACGCCGCAAAGGCCCCTTCCAGCGCACCGCGCGCCAGATCGGGATGCGCGCCGAATTCCACGTCCGCCGCGCGCCCCTCATCGAGCCAGCGCCATGCCCCCGGCGTGCAGCCAGCAGCAGCCAGCCGATCCACGGCGTCGGAAAGCTGCCCTGCGGCCAAACCATCTGCTACAAGCGTTGCGATAAACATGACCGACCTCAAATTTCCCAAGGTGGCGCTCATCGCAGGGCCAACCGCGAGCGGCAAGTCCGCGCTCGCCCTCGCGCTCGCCGAAAAGCATGGCGGCACGATCATCAACGCCGATTCGATGCAGGTCTATGCCGATCTGCGCATCCTGACCGCGCGTCCCAGCCCTGAAGAGGAAGCCCGCGCGCCGCACCGCCTGTTCGGCCATGTCGATGGTGCCGATGCCTATTCAGCCGCGCGCTGGGCCGCCGAAGCCCGTGCCGCGATCCACGAAGCGCATGACGAAGGTCGCCTGCCGATCCTCGCGGGCGGCACCGGGCTCTATATGCGCACATTGCTCGACGGCATCGCCCCGGTGCCTGAGATCGACCACGCCATCCGCGCCGAAGTTCGCGCCACCCCCGTTGCCGATGCCCATGCCCAGCTCGCCCATATCGATGCCAAAAGCGCCGCCAGGCTCAGCCCGACTGACAGCGCCCGCATATGCCGCGCGCTCGAAGTGATCCGCTCGACCGGGCGGCCGCTCCACGAATGGCAGTCCGAGCGGATCGGCGGGATCGGCGGCGAGATCGATCTGACCGCGCTGATCCTCCTGCCCGATCGCGACTGGCTCGGCGAACGCATCGATCGCCGCTTCGCCTGGATGGCCCAGATGGCGCGCAGCGAAGTCGAGGCTTTGTTGGGCCGCACCGATATTCCCGCCGACGCCCCGATCCTCCGCGCCATCGGGGTCAGCGAACTGGGCCGCGTATTGCGGGGCGATACCGGCCTCGAACAGGCATGTGCCGCGGGTGCCCTCGCAACCCGCCAATATGCGAAGCGGCAATATACATGGTTCCGCCGCCAGCCACCCGAGGCGTGGCCCCGGACGAGCGAGACAGAAACAAACGCGTTGCTTGGTTATTTTGAAACTAAATGTCGCATATAGCGCTTGACGCAACATATTCGTGCGACTAGCAGCACCGCTCCCGCGATGCTATGGGCGCATCGCAGCAAGGAGTAAGACAGTGACCGAGAAGAGCGGAGCAGACATTCTGATCGAGGCGTTGACCGACCTCGGTGTGGAGGTCGTGTTCGGTTATCCCGGCGGCGCGGTCCTCCCCATTTACGATGCGCTGTTCAAACAGGAGCGCATCAAGCACATCCTTGTCCGGCACGAGCAAGCCGCTACGCACGCGGCTGAGGGGTATGCCCGCTCGACCGGCAAGCCCGGTGTCGTGCTCGTCACCTCCGGCCCCGGCGCGACCAACGCCGTTACCGGCATCACCGATGCATTGATGGATTCGATCCCGATGATCGTCATCACTGGTCAGGTGCCCACGGCGCTGATCGGCACGGATGCGTTTCAGGAAGCCGATACCGTCGGCATCACGCGCCACTGCACCAAGCATAATTATCTGGTGAAATCGCCAGAGTCGCTCGGCCGCATCATCCATGAGGCGTTCCATATCGCCACGTCGGGTCGCCCCGGCCCGGTGGTCGTCGACATCCCCAAGGACGTTCAGGTCGCCACCGCCGCCTATAAGGCGCCCGAGGGGCTCGTCCACAAATCCTATCACCCGCAAACCGATCCAGACATGGCGCTGATCGAGCGCGCAGTGGATATGCTCGCGGCTGCCGAGCGCCCGATCTTCTACACCGGCGGCGGCATCATCAATTCCGGCCCCGAAGCATCGAAGCTGCTGCGCGAACTGGTGGAACTCACCGGCGCGCCGGTGACCTCGACGCTGATGGGCCTCGGCGCCTTCCCCGCGTCCGATGACAAGTGGCTCGGCATGCTCGGCATGCACGGCACCTATGAAGCCAATTGGGCGATGAATCAGGCCGATCTGATCGTCTGCCTCGGCGCGCGTTTCGATGATCGCGTGACGGGTCGTCTCGACGCCTTCTCGCCGAACAGCGCCAAGATCCACGTCGATATCGATCGCTCTTCGATCAACAAGAATGTCCGCGTCGATCTGCCGATCATCGCCGATGTCGGCAACGCGATCCGCGCAATGATCGACACGTGGCATGCGCGCCAGCATCCCAAAGCAGACCTGACCGAATGGTTCAGCCGCATCCAGGGCTGGCGCAAGGTCGGCAGCCTGAGTTTCGAAGACAAGGCGGACGTGATCATGCCGCAACAGGCGATCCGCTCGCTTTATGAGGCAACCAGGCACCGCAATCCGATCATCACCACCGAAGTCGGCCAGCACCAGATGTGGGCTGCCCAGCATTTCGATTTCGATGATCCGAACAAGTGGCTGACTTCGGGCGGTCTCGGCACGATGGGCTATGGCCTGCCGGCGGCAATCGGCGCGCAGCTCGGCAACCCCGATGATCTAGTCATCGATATTGCCGGTGAAGCATCGATCCAGATGAACATCCAGGAACTGGCAACCGCGACCCAATATCGCCTGCCGGTCAAGATTTTCATCCTGAACAACGAATATATGGGCATGGTCCGCCAGTGGCAGGAACTGACCTATCAGTCGCGCTATTCGGAGAGCTACAGCGACGCCCTCCCAGATTTCGTCAAGCTCGGCGAAGCCTATGGCTGGAAGGGCATCCGCATCGACACGCGCGGCGAGCTTGAGGACGGCATCCAGGCGATGCTGGATTATGACGGCCCGGTGATCGTCGATTGCCGTGTGGCAAAGCTCGCAAACTGCTTCCCGATGATCCCATCGGGCGCCGCTCACACCGAAATGATGCTCCAGTCCGCCGAAGTTTCCGGCGAAATGGACGACGAAGCGAAAGCGCTGGTCTAAGCCCATGCATATCAAGGAAGAAACCAAGCTGCGGCATACGCTCGCCGTAATCGTTGATAACGAGCCCGGTATCCTCGCCCGGATCGCTGGCCTGTTCACGGCACGCGGCTATAATATCGAGAGCCTGACGGTGAGCGAGATCACCGAGGACAAATCGGTCAGCCGCATCACCATCGTGACCTCCGCCTCGGATCACGTGATGGAGCAGATCCATTCGCAGCTCGAGCGCCTCGTGCCCGTTCACAAGGTCATCGATCTCACGGTGCTCGGCCCCCATGTCGAGCGTGAGCTGGCGCTGGTGAAGGTCGCCGGCACCGGTGATCAGCGGATAGAGGCTTTGCGCCTCGCCGAAGTGTACCGCGCCCGCGTGGTCGATGCGACGATCGCCAGCTTCGTGTTCGAAGTGACGGGCGGCAGCGAAAAGATCGACAAGTTCGTCGAGTTGATGGGCAAAGTCGGCCTGGTCGAAGTTGCCCGCACCGGCATCGTCGCCATTTCGCGAGGGGCCGAGCCCGCCTGAATTATCCGTTCCCCGGCGAAATCCGGGGCCTCGTGCCGCAAGCGCACGCTCAACAATGACAAGTTCCTGGCTGTCGCCGGGATGACGAAAGGGTGAGAACTACAATGCGTGTCTATTACGATCGCGACGCCGATCTGAACCTGATCTCGGACAAGAAGATCGCCATTCTCGGCTATGGCTCGCAGGGCCATGCCCATGCGCAGAACCTGCGCGATTCGGGCGTCAAGAACGTAGCCATCGCGCTGCGCGAAGGTTCGGCCACCGCGAAGAAGGCCGAAGGCGCCGGCTTCAAGGTCATGAACAACAAGGACGCCGCGGCATGGGCCGACATCCTCATGATCCTCGCGCCGGATGAGCATCAGGCCGCCATCTATGCCGACGATCTCCACGCCAACCTCAAGCCCGGCGCGACCATCGCGTTCGCCCATGGCCTGAACGTGCATTTCGGCCTGATCGAGCCGCGCGCCGATATCGACGTGATCATGATCGCGCCCAAGGGCCCGGGCCACACCGTGCGCAGCGAATATGTGAAGGGCGGCGGCGTGCCCTGCCTCATCGCAATCCATCAGGACGTGTCGGGCAACGCGCATGACATCGGCCTGGCTTATGCCTCGGGCGTCGGCGGCGGCCGTTCGGGCATCATCGAGACCAATTTCCGCGAGGAATGCGAAACCGATCTGTTCGGCGAGCAGGCCGTGCTGTGCGGCGGCATCACCCACCTGATCCAGGCGGGCTTCGAGACCCTCGTCGAGGCCGGCTACGCTCCTGAAATGGCCTATTTCGAGTGCCTGCATGAGACCAAGCTGATCGTCGACCTCCTCTACGAGGGCGGCATCGCCAACATGCGCTACTCGATCTCGAACACCGCCGAATATGGTGACATCAAGACCGGCCCGCGCATCATCACCGATGAGACCAAGGCCGAGATGAAGCGTGTTCTCGCGGACATCCAGTCGGGCCGCTTCGTCAAGGATTTCGTCCTCGACAACCGCGCCGGCCAGCCGGAGCTCAAGGCTTCGCGCAAGCAGGCCGCAGCGCATCCGATCGAACAGGTCGGCACCGAGCTGCGCGCAATGATGCCGTGGATTGGCGCGAACCAGCTGGTCGACAAGACCAAGAACTAAATTTCCTTGCTTTAGGAAACACATGGCCGCGGGCAGCAATGCCCGCGGCTTTTTTTGGTTCGCCCGCGCAACTGTCTCGCGAAACCGAGAGTTTCCAACTTGCGGGTTTCGCCGCGCGCGCGCCACGCCCAACTATAGGCGCACACCCATTTCGGAGAATTCTTCCATGCGCCCTCGCTACATCGCTCTCGCCGCAGGTCTGTTGATCGCCACGCCTATTGTCGCCCAGCAGGCGATGCAGGTCCCCGGTGCCAAGGATGCCGCTCGCGTCACCGCCGGCACGTACACCGTCGATCCCGGCCACACGCTGGTCTCGTGGGAAGTCGATCACTTCGGTTTCACGCCTTATATCGGCCTCTTCGGTGACAGCACCGGCACGCTGACCATCGACCCGAAGAACCCCAACGCTTCCAAGGTCGACATCACCATCCCGGTCTCGAAGGTCACCACCGCCAGCGCCGGGCTCACCGCGCATCTGCTCAAGCCGGCCAAGGACGCAGCCAGCAAGCCCGATTTCTTCGGCGCAGCCCCCGCCGACGCGCGCTTCGTCTCGACCTCGGTGGTCGCCAGCGGAAACACGGCCAAGGTCACCGGCGATCTCACGCTCAACGGCGTAAAGAAGCCGGTCACGCTCGACGTGGAATTCTACGGTGCCGGCAAGATGCCCGAGCAGATGGGCGGCAAGGAAGGCCTGGGCTTCACCGCCAAGGGCACGATCAAGCGCAGCGACTTCGGCGTCAACATGGCCATCCCGATGGTCTCGGACGAAGTGAAGCTCAAGATCGCGGTCGGCTTCTTCAAGAACTGAGCGATAAGCAGCAGCCAAGGAATGAGCGCGCCACCCTCACGGATGGCGCGCTCAAAGATTCTAATTCCGCGTATTGCTTTGCGGGACACAAAAGGTCCGCATCATCTCAATCGTCTCGCCCGTACGGACCACCGTAAGGGTTTCCCGCGCCGCAACCCTCATGAAACGGGTTACTATCCCCAATATAACCGGCACAGGTGTCCTCCCACCAATATGAGGCGCACTCTTCGTAGGAATTAAAATAGGGATATTCCTGCCATTTGTCGGGCCAGCAATTGATGATGGCCATGTAGATGGGCCATGGCGGATCTGCTGCCGCAGGCTGAATTCCGACGAACGCCGAAGACAGCAGCGCGCCTATCGCTGCAACACTCCTGATCGCTTTCTTGCTTCGCATAAATCGATCCCCATCGGTTAATTGAAGTTTTCACGAGCACTTTGAAGTCGCGCTCTACCCCGAAAGTACATCATAAAGACATTGCGTCGATGCTTTATAGATCCATGATGGACGCAGTATCGCGTTACTTCTTTATTTCCAATTTGTTTCAGAAATCTGCGCGCCGCAGAGCAACCGACTTCAAATCGGACCAGCGCCTATTCGCCAGTCTCCTTCCAGTGCGGATAGGTTACATAAGCGGTGACTGCGCCCTCGGCATGCGCTCGAATGGTCACCCGCTGCCCCTTGGGCATATAGACGATCTCGCCCGACCCCGCCGTAACCGTACCGGCGTCGCTCGATACCGACAGCTGGCCCTCCAGCACGATCATCGTGTCGTGCACCGCCATGGTCTCGTCGATGCTCTCATCCGGACCATAGCGGCCATAGCCGATCGTGACCGGCCCGCCGTGGCGCTGATCGATCACATTTCCGGCATAGACTTCGCCATCCTGACCGGGCGAGCGCTCGAACACCGCATCTGCGATCGCGAACTTGCGAACCTGCATGGGTCTCCCTTCCATCGTCCGACCAAAGACGCACGAGCCGTGCGCCCAGTTCAACGCGCGGAAGCCGTAGCCCGCCCAAACAAAAAGGGCGCCCCCGAAGGGACGCCCCGATTGCTGTGCGGATCTCAAATCAGAACTTGAAGCGACCGCTCACGCCATAGGTCCGCGGCATGCTCGGATAGGCCGAGATGCTGCCTTGCTGTGCAGTCGACGAGAAGATCGTCGAGAGATACGTGTCGTTGGTCACGTTGCGGCCCCAGACCGAGATATCCATCCCGTTGGAGAAGCGCAGCCCCGCCGACAGGTTGAGCAGATTGATCTCACGGCGCAGCTGCTGGACCACCGCAGTGGTGCTCTCCGCGATCTGAACGTTGCTGCTATGGTTGAAATCGGCATGGGCCAGGAACGTGATGCTGTCGCTAAGCGGCTGCGTGAAATCCACGCCGCTGGATACTGCGAACTTCGGAATACCCGCCGGGCGCGTGCCCGTCAGGTTGGCGCCGATCACCGTCAGGCCGCCGCTGGCCGTGGGCGGACCGATCGCGCCGCCGTTCGCGAACGAGTCGAACTTCGGATCGAGATAGGTCAGCGCGAAGGTGAAGTTCAGGGCCTTTACCGGGCTCAGGCTCGCATCCAGTTCGACGCCGAATACCGATTCCTTCTCGGCGTTCGCCAGGGTGAAGCCGGTGCCAGTGAAGACGTTGCTCTGGAAGCCGCGGATCTCCTGCTTGAAGACGGCAGCGTTGAACGCGAAGTTCTGGAATTGGCCCTTCAGGCCGACTTCAAACACGCTGGCCTTTTCCGGATTAGCGAAACGCGAGCCTGAAGTCAGATTGACGACCGCCAGGTTCTGCGTCCGCAGCGCCGCCAGGCTGGCCGCTGTCGGACGGCTGTCGCGCGACAGGTTGACCGAGCTCGCCTTGAAGCCCGTCGCATGCGTTGCGTAGAAGTTCAGGTTTGAGTTCAGCTTGTACGCCGCACGGATCGTGTACGACAAATTGTCGTCTTGGGTGCGACCTGCCTCTACCGCGTTGGGGATGTTCATGAACGGCGGCAGGAACTGCAGCGCGCGCAGGCCCGCAAGCGGGTTGGCGGCTGGGTTGTTCTGGTTCGCATTCGCAAATGCGGTCACCCCGGCCGAGATTGCACCGAACGCAGCCGGATTACCGCCTGCGAACGCGCCGATTTCAGCAGCAGTGGCCGAACGGCCGAGGCCGAGCGCAGTGCCGATCTGGGCGGCGAGACCACCCTGGAACAGGAGCTGCTGGCGGAACGCCGCATATTGCGGTGCATCGAGGTTGACGGCGGCGAACACGTCGGTGCTGGTGACGTTGGTCGAGAAGGTCTTGCGATCGTCGGTGTAATTGAGCCCACCGGTCAGCGTCAGCTTGTCGGTGATTTCGAAATCAACGGTGCCGAACACCGAGAACGAACGATTGTTCAGGCGATAATTTTCGTTCAGCCCATCGCCGCGACGATAGAAAGTGTTGGTGTAGCGGGTCGGAGCGCCTTCAAGCGCGCCAAAGGTCGATTCCAGAACCGGCAGGCTCAGCGCACCACCGCTTTGCGCCTGGACGAGCGCATTGGCATAAGCGCGGCCGCCGGCACCGTACTGAATCTCATTATGCTGGCGGATTTTCTCGTCGAAATAGAAGCCGCCCACCAGGAAGTTCAGGGGACCATCGAAGTCCGACGCCATCCGCAGTTCCTGCGTGAACGTGCCAATGTTCAGATCCTGATAATTGCGTCCCAGAATATCGAGGCTGGTGAAGTCGGAATCCTGATTGGTGACGGCATCGACCTTCCGGTACGAAGTGATCGACGTGAGGCTGAGCCCGTCACTGACGTTGAAGTCGATCTGGCCCGAACCGCCGTAATTCTTGATGTCGTTGCTCGACAGGAAGTTGTTGTAGACCCGATACGAGAATGGGTTGGCGCGATCGAGATTGCCACCCAGCGCACCAACGATCGCGCCGGTCGGGCCGTTGATGACGTTGACGACGGCGCAGCAACTCTCGTCGATCTTGTCATAGTCGCCGATCAGTCGGATGCTGAAGTCCGAGTTGGGCTCGAACAGCAACTGACCGCGCACGCCATAACGGTTACGGTCGTTAACATCCTGGTTCAGCGCCACATCGCGGACATAGCCGTCACGCTTGTTGTAATTGCCGCCGATGCTGAACGCGACGCTGTCGCTGAGCGGACCGGTGACGTTACCCTTCACTACGATCGCGTTGTAATTGCCGTAAGAGGCCTCGATGTTGCCGCCGAACTCGAACTGCGGCTTGGCGGTGACGATGCTGATGATACCGGCCGACGCGTTCTTGCCGAACAGGGTCGATTGCGGTCCACGCAGCACTTCGACGCGCTGCACGCTGGGCAAATCGGCGATCTGCGCTGCCGAACGCGAGCGATAGACGCCATCGATAAACACGCCGACCGAAGGCTCGATACCGGCATTGTTGGCCCCGTTGCCGAAGCCGCGGATGATGAAATTGGTGTTGGCCGAAGACTGGAGCTGCGAAACGCGGAGCGAAGGCACCACGCTCTGCAGATCGATGAGATCACGGATCTGCGCGCGCTCGATCGTATCGGAGCTGGTGACGCTCACGGCGATCGGCGTGTCGAGCAGCGTGGTTTCGCGCTTGGTGGCGGTAACGACGATTTCGTCGCTACCCTGAACCGTGTCGCTGTCCTGCGTGGCGGGCGTTGCATCCTGCGCCATCGCAGGCGTTGCAAGAAACAGCGTCAGCGCGGTTGCGGCGAGCAATTCGAGTTTTTTCATGGGTTCCCCTCCTACGGGCTGTCCTGATCTACACAGTGACGGATTGCTTTTGTTACCAGCACAACTAACGCTGCGTTTTCGAACACGTCAACGGGAATGAATGGCGGAAGTCTGCGGTTTCTGGCCGTTTTTCCCGGGGCGATACAGAATGGCAACACTGTTGATTCATGAAACACCAGTTGCCGTAGCGTAAACTTGGGCGAGGCCCATGAAGGACTTAAAAGATGGCGGAATTTCATGGCGAACCCGAAGATGGCGATATTGTCACTCCGACGCCGAAGATCCCGGTGCCACTGCATGTTTCGGACGCAATCCGTACGCTGATCGAGTGGGCTGGTGACGATCCCACGCGCGAAGGGCTAATTGACACGCCGGCGCGCGTGGCACGTGCGTGGAAGGAATATTGCGCCGGCTATGGCGAGGATCCCGCGCAGCACTTGAACCGGGTGTTTGAGGAAGTCGGCGGCTATGACGATATCGTCCTGCTCACCGGCATCCCGTTCCAGTCGCATTGCGAGCATCACATGGCGCCGATCACCGGCAAGGCTTCGATCGCCTATCTGCCCCGGGACCATGTCGTCGGCATCTCGAAGCTTGCGCGCGTGCTTCACGGCTTCGCGCGTCGCCTCCAGATTCAGGAACGCCTCACCGCGCAGGTCGCCGATTGCATCTGGGAAAAGCTGAAACCCCAGGGCGTGGCCGTGGTGATCGAGGCAACGCATGGCTGCATGACCGCACGCGGCGTGCGCACCCCCGGCGTCGGCATGATCACCAGCCGCATGATGGGCGTGTTCCGCGACGATGAGCGCAGCCGGCACGAAGTGCTCAAGCTGATGGGCTATTGATGCGGGTATTGGTGACGGGCGGCGCGAAGCGGATCGGGGCGGGCATCGCCCGTCGCCTCGCGCTGCGCGGCCATCATGTGGCGATTCATCATCATCATAGTCCCGAGGATGCCGAGGCGTTGCGCGATCTGATCGCAGCATCGGGCGGCACCGCCTGTGTCGTCTCGGGCGAACTCGAAGAAGCATCGACCGCGCAGGCGCTGATCGACGCGGCGCGCGAGGGTCTTGGCGGCCCGATCGACGGCCTCGTCAACAATGCCTCGCTCTTCGCTTATGATGCGGTGCCGCTTACCGATTTCGCGCTGCTCGATCGTCACATGCGGATCAATCTTGGTGCGCCCCTCGCCTTGGCCTCGGCACTGGCGGCGCAGGACGATCTCGATACCGGCGCCGTGGTCAATCTGCTCGATCAGAAGGTCGCCAATCTAAATCCCGACTTCCTGAGCTACACGTGCAGCAAGGCCGCCCTCGCCGCCGCAACCGAGATGCTGGCACAGGCGCTCAGCCCCCGCATCCGGGTCAATGCCGTCTCGCCGGGTCTGACCTTGCAAAGCCTCGACCAGAGCGCCGAGGAGTTCGCCGAGCATTCGCGCGAAAACCTTCTCCAGCAGCCAGTCGCGCTCGACGATATCGCCACGACGGTCGAGCATCTGCTCACCAGCCGAAGCATCACCGGGCAGAACGTCTTCGTCGATTGCGGCCAGCGCTTTTTGAAGCGCGACGGCGACGTGATGTTCTCGGGCCGCGAGCGCCCGCATGGCTGAATATACCATCCTGCTCGAAGCGCTGACGGTCACGATGGGCCTCGGCATTCACGAAATCGAGCGCGCCGCCCCGCAACGCGTGGTGCTGAATGTCGCGATGACATGCCGCTACGACACCGCGCCCGAAGACCGGATCGATGCGGTCGTCGATTATGACTTTCTGCGCGAACAGATCGTTGCGCTCGCCACCTCACGCCATTTCGAGCTGCAGGAAGTGCTGTGCGATCAAGTCGCCGCACTCGCGCTCGCCGATCCCCGCGTGGTCCGCGTCCGCGTCAAATCGATGAAGCCGGATATCTATCCCGATGCCCGTATCGGCTGCGAGATCGAACGCACGCGTTGATCCCCTGCCTGTCACCCCGGACTTGTTCGGGGGTTCACCGGGAGGCAAGAGATAGCCAAGAGGTTCTACAGCCCGTCCGCGCGTGCCCACGCCAGACCGACTGAAGCCGCCGGAATTTAGGAGACGGAATATGGTGACGAACGGACTCGAACTGCGCTCGACGGTTAGCGGTGATGGAAAGCTGCGCGTGGCATTGGACCCGGTGACGCTCGACGCGCCCGGCCCCGATGAAGTCGTCGTCCAGATCGAAGCCACGCCGATCAACCCCTCCGATCTCGCGCTCCTGCTCGGCCCGGTCGATATGGACAGCCTCAAGGTCGAAGACGGCGCACTGACCGGCACGATCCTCCCCGCCCGGATGCGCGCGATGCAGGCACGCGCCGGACAAGCGCTCCCCGTCGGCAATGAAGGCGCAGGCACCGTGATCGCGGCGGGCGAGAATGCGCAGGGGCTGCTCGGCAAGCGCGTCGGCATGATCGGCGGCGCGATGTTCGCAACCCACCGCAAGCTGCCGGTGCGCGACTGCATCCCCCTGCCCGATGGCGCCACCGCGGCCGACGGCGCATCGATGTTCGTCAATCCGCTCACCGCGCTCGCCTTCGTCGAGACCTTCCGTAGCGAAGGCCATAAGGCGATGATTCACACCGCCGCCGCCTCAAATCTCGGCCAGATGCTCAACCGGATCTGCCAGGCTGACGGCGTCCCGCTGATCAACATCGTCCGCAGCGAGGCGCAGGCCCAGATCCTCCGCGATCTCGGCGCGAAGTACATCATCGACAGCACCGCACCCGATTTCCGCGAAACGCTGACCGAAGCCGTCGCCGAAACCGGCGCCACCCTCGCCTTCGACGCGATCGGCGGCGGCGCGATGGCCAACACCATCCTCCACGCGATGGAAACCGCCGAGGCGCGCAAGCTCAGCGCCTATAACCGCTACGGCTCCTCGACCCACAAGCAGCTCTACATCTACGGCATGCTCGATACCGGCCCGACCACGCTGGATCGCGGCTATGGCTTCGCGTGGAGCGTCAGCGGCTTCCTGCTCACGCCGTTCCTGATGAAGGCCGGGATGGAAACGATCGGACGCCTGCGCGCCCGCGTCGCCGCCGAACTGACGACGACCTTTGCCAGCCATTACAGCAAGACGATCAGCCTCGCCGACGTCCTCGATCCGGCAATCGCCGCTCAGTACAACAAGAAGGCGACCGGCGAGAAATTCCTGATCGATCCGTCGCGCTGACACGTCCTGTTTCGTCATCCCGGACCTGATCCGGGATCCAGGGTTACTCAGCCATGTGCGGAGTAACCCTGGATCCCAGCTTTCGCTGGGATGACGGCAGTCCTGTCTAGGCCCGGTTCGCCGCGCTCAGCACCGCCCGCACGCTCGCGGTCGCGATATCGGCATCGATCCCGACGCCAAACACCGTGCGCCCATCCTCGGTACGGCACTCGACATAGGCCGCCGCCTGCGCATCGGCGCCATGGCCGATCGCATGTTCGGTATAATCGACCACGTCGAGCGTCGGCCCGGTCGATCCGCCCAGCGCGTCGATCACGCCCGAGATCAGGCCGTTGCCGCGCCCGGAAATCGAGCGCTCTTCGCCGTCGATAGCGATCCGCCCGACGAACACGCGGCTGCCCGCGCTCCCGGTCTCTTCATAATCGACCAAGGTGATGCGCGCATCGACACCGGGCAGATACACCCGGTCAAACAGTGCGCCGATATCCGCCGCGTTCAATTCGCGGCTGGTCTCGTCGGCCAGCGCCTGCACGTGACGCGAGAAGTCCGCCTGAATCCGCTTGGGCAATTTCAGCCCGCGATCCTGCTCCAGCACCCAGGCGACACCGCCCTTGCCGCTTTGCGAATTCACCCGGATCACCGCTTCGTAATCGCGGCCAAGATCCTTGGGATCGATCGGCAGATAGGGCACGTCCCAGATTTGATCGTTGCGCGCTTCCTGCGACGCAAAACCCTTCTTGATCGCGTCCTGATGGCTGCCCGAAAATGCCGTGAACACCAGTTCGCCCGCATAAGGATGGCGCGGATGCACCGGCAGCTGGTTGCAATATTCAACCGTCTGGATCACTTCATCGATGTTCGAGAAATCCAGTTTCGGATCAAGGCCTTGCGTGTACATGTTCAGCGCGACTGTCACGAGATCGACATTGCCCGTCCGCTCGCCATTGCCGAACAGACAGCCTTCCACGCGATCCGCACCGGCAAGCAGCCCCAGCTCCGTGGCCGCAACGCCGGTGCCACGATCATTATGCGTATGCAGGCTGATCACCACCGACTCGCGATTGCGGATATTGCGCCCGAACCATTCGATCTGATCGGCATAGATATTGGGCGTCGCGCACTCGACCGTTGCGGGCAGGTTGAAGATGATCGGACGCTCCGGCGTAGGCTGGAGAATGTCCATCACCGCCTCGCAAACCTCGAGGCTGAAATCCAGCTCGGCGGTCGAGAAAGTCTCCGGCGAATATTCGAAATGCCATTCGGTATCCGGCTGCTTCGCCGCTTCGTCGCGCAGCACCTTGGCGCCGGCAATCGCGATCTCGCGGATTTCGTCGCGGCTCATCCCAAACACGACGCGCCGCCATGCCGGCGAGACGGCGTTGTACAGATGCACGATCGCCTTCTTCGCGCCTCTCAGGCTCTCGAAGCTCGTCTCGATCAGATCCTGCCGCGATTGGGTCAGCACCTGGATCATCACGTCGTCGGGGATCTTGTCCTGCTGAACCAGCCCGGAAATGAAGTCGTACTCGGTCGCCCCCGCGCTCGGGAAGCCGACTTCGATTTCCTTGACGCCCACCTTGCAGAGCAGGTCGAAGAAGCGCTGCTTCTTTTCCCCGTCCATCGGATCGATCAGCGCCTGATTGCCGTCGCGCATATCGGTCGAAAGCCAGCGCGGCGCCTGGGTGATCGTCCGGCTCGGCCATTGGCGATCGGGCAAGTCGATTTGCGGGAAAGGACGGTATTTAACGCTGGGGTCACGCAACATGATGCAATACTCTCGGATTATAGCGGTCGGTAAAGGTCGAAAATGCCCTTAGGGACGCGCGCGTAGCGACATAGCCCCTAAGGGCGGATAAGTCGCAGTCCGAGAAGCGCTGTGATCGTCATGATGTGCGCACTCTTGCCCTTGCGGGGCGATTTTGTCCACCACTCGCGGCGCGTTTGCGAACGAACTTTATTAAGTGTTTGCGGGGTAAGGCCATTTACCGGGGCGGAAATAGTTTCAGGGACCGGTAAATGCTTCAACTCGTATATGTCAGCACCGCGCCCATGGGCGCTGACATCGATATTGACGGAATCCTCGCGGTATCGCGCAGGAATAACAGCCGCGATCAGATCACCGGACTTCTCTATTCGGACGGCAGGCGCTTTCTCCAGGCACTCGAGGGTCCCAAAGACCGGGTCGAGGCTGCCTTTGCGCGCATCAAGGCTGATCCCCGGCATCGCGCGGTCGTGACACTCTCGACGCGGACGATCGAAGCGCGTGAATTCGGCGCATGGGAAATGGCGCATCGCCTGCCCGGCGCCGATGCCGATCAATTTATCGCGCGGGTCGCCGATCTGTGCGCAGGTGCTGCGCCCGATGTCCGCGCCACCTTCAAAGGCTTCGCGGAAGTGAGGCGGGCCGCTTAGAGCGCGTTTTCCGCAGGCGCAGGCTCTTCAGGCGCTGCCTCTTCAGGCGTAGGCGTCGGGCTTGGCGTCTCGCTGGCCCGCGGTGTGGGGGTCGCGACAATCTCCGCCACGGGGGGCGTATCCGAATAATTGGTGCCGGTGGTCCCGCCCCCGCCACATGCGGCCAGCATCATCAGTCCCGTTAGCCCGATCACCGCCCGCATGCTCGCTCTCCATATTCAGCGTCGGAACCACGATAGCACGCCCCGCGCACCGGTCCACCCGCGCAACCGCATGCCCGCTCAGGCGCTGAACGAGCAAAGGAGACGATGATGGCCAAGGCATTGCACAAAGGCGACAGGGTGCACTGGAAATCGCACGGAGGCACCGCTGAGGGCAAAGTCCTCTCTAGACAGACGCGCGATACAAGGATCAAAGGGCATCAGGTACGTGCCTCAGAGGACGACCCGCAGTTTATCGTGAAAAGCGAGAACGGCGGCAAAGCGGCCCACAAGCCGGGTGCACTTACCAAGTCATAGCCTGGCTACCGGGCGAAAACAGGAGATGAATACATGGCCGAGACCAAAGCACGTGGCGGCATCGCCAAGCCCGTGAAGCCCTCGCCGGAGCTGGCGGTGATCACCGGCCCGGATCCGCTGCCGCGCAGCGAAGTCGTGAGCAAGATGTGGGCCTACATCAAGAAGAACGACCTCCAAAACCCTGCAAACAAGCGGGAAATTATCGCTGACGCGACGCTGAAGCCGATCTTCGGTGTCGACAAGTGCACCATGTTCGAAATGAACAAGCTGCTCTCGAAGCACATGAGCTAAGCCGCTCGGCCGGCATCTGCCGGCCGGCGCTGAAGCAGAACGGGGTGGCCCTCTCAGCGAGGGCCGCCCCGTTTTCGTTCAGGGGTTCAGTGGGGCCGCGGAGCCGCCAACTCAGCGATCGGCGGCGATCTCGATGCGGAGGATTCGCCCGACATGCGCGGTCGGCGCACCCGATTCCTCCAGCGAAAATCGCATCCCGGAGCCGGTGACGATGACTTCCTCGCCTCCGAATTTGAGCTTTTCCACAGCAATTTTGGCGCCCGGCAAGCATGCCGCGATCTGCTTTGCCATGCCATCGCGGGTGATTTCCGGCGGCAACATGCTCTGTTGGCAATAATAGCCGACGCCCCCGGGGAAGCAGCCATAGCGCAGCAATTGCGGTTTATAGTCCGCGTCGCGCAGCGTCTGGAACGGGATCGGCTCGGCAGCGCCCTGAACCAGCTTGGCGACATCGCCGCAAAAAGGGTCAGCAAGCGCAGTCAAGGCGAGCAAGGCGGCGGCGAAATGCATATCGGCTCCTTCTATCTATCCAATCCCTCGCACGGCTGGCATTGCCACGCACTGAACGGAGATAACGCATGGCCGAACGTTTTGAGCGCCACCGCCAGCCCTGGCGCACCGATGAGCTTCAAAAGCTCCATACCCTCGCCAAAAAGGGCATGCCCCTGCGCGCCATCGCCAAGGCGCTCACCCGCAGCGAGGAATCGGTGAAGGAACGCGCCAAGCTCGATAGCCTGAGCATCGCCAAGCTGCATTGAGCGTGCACACTGCAATTAACTGTCACCCCGGACTTGTTCCGGGGTCCAACAGGCCGCTTGGTGATGCCATCGAGCCTCTGGCTCAGCGCGCGCGGCACAGTGGACCCCGGAACAAGTCCGGGGTGACAATTTGGGGTGCGTCCCTCTGAATACTCCCCAACAATACGACGCCATCATCCTCGGCGCAGGCGCAGCCGGCCTGATGTGCGCGCTCACCGCAGGCCAGCGCGGCCGCCGCGTGCTGCTCATCGATCACGCCGAACAGGTCGGCAAAAAGATCCTGATCTCCGGCGGCGGACGCTGCAATTTCACCAATCTCGGCATCGCGCCGGATCGCTACCTCTCGCAAAACCCGCATTTCGCGAAGTCCGCGCTGGGCCGCTACACCGCGCGCGACTTCCTCGATCTGGTCGAGCGCCACGGCATCGCCTGGCACGAAAAGACCCTCGGCCAGCTCTTCTGTGACGGCTCCGCCCGCCAGATCGTCGATATGCTTCTCGGTGAATGCCAGATGGGCGGCGTCGAAATCTGGCTGGGTCACCCCGCCACCGTCGAACACGCCGACGCCACCTATCGCATCGTCTGCGGCAATCGCACCGCCGAAGCGCCGTCGCTGGTCATCGCCACCGGCGGCCCCTCGATCCCCAAGATGGGCGCGACCGGCTTCGCCTATGATCTCGCCCGCCAGTTCGGCCTCAAGATCGTCGAGCCCCGCCCTGCCCTCGTTCCCTTCACGCTCAGCGGCGAACAGGCGCTGTTCAAGGAACTCTCGGGCGTCGCCACCGAAGTGATTGCCACTGCCAACAAGACCCGCTTCCGCGAAGCCGCGCTATTCACGCATCGCGGCCTGTCCGGTCCCGCAATCCTGCAAATCTCATCCTATTGGCGTCACGGCGAGAGCGTCGCGATAAACTTCCTGCCCGAAGCCAAGCCCAATTGGCTAACCGAAGCCAAGCGCCAGCGCCCGCGCACCACGCTGCGCAAGCTCCTGGGCGAAGCCTTGCCCGATCGCCTCGCCGCCGAACTGGCCGAGCAACTCGCGATCCCCGGTGAACTCCAGAACCACGCAGATCGTGTGTTGACCGCCGCCGAACAGCGCCTCGCCGCCTGGTCCTTCACCCCCAACGGCACCGAGGGGTATGCCAAGGCCGAAGTAACCGTCGGCGGCATCTCCACCGCCGAGCTAAGCTCGCAAACGATGGAAGCCCGCAAAATCCCCGGCCTCTACGCGATCGGCGAAGCGGTCGACGTCACCGGCTGGCTCGGCGGCTATAATTTCCAATGGGCCTGGGCAAGCGGCTGGGCTGCGGGACACGTGGTTTAACCACCTCTTCGTCACCCCGGCTTTGTGCCGGTCCACCACGCCGCGAGTACCGAAGCGTGCGCAGCCTGCCCGTCGCGAGCGGATAGGTGGCCGGCACTTCCGAAACGCTCTTTGGACCGTCCATCCCGCGCCTCCCAAACCGACCGATAATTTCCTGCTTCAGCAATTTTGAACCCCGATTGCCGTGAAAAGTGCGAAGCCAAGCCAGCACATCCTTACATAAAGCTTGCCCTTTTCGCCCTTCGCGCCCATCTGCTCGCGTTCATGCCATTCTCAAATCTTCCCCCGCTTCTCGCCGAAGCGCTCGCCGCGCGTGGATACGCCGCGCCCACTCCCGTACAGGCACAGGTGATCCAGCCCGAAGCAATCGGCCGCGATCTGATCGTCTCCGCGCAAACCGGCTCGGGTAAAACCGTCGCTTTCGGCCTCGCAATGGCCGGCGAACTGCTCGCCGAGGATGGCCGCATCGCGCCCAGCCGCGAGCCGCTTGCCCTCATCATCGCCCCAACCCGCGAACTCGCACTGCAGGTCAGCCGTGAGCTGATGTGGCTCTATGGACAGTCGGGTGCGCGCATCGCCACCTGCGTCGGCGGCATGGATGCCAGCAAGGAGCGCCGCCAGCTCAATCTCGGCGCGCATATCGTCGTCGGCACCCCCGGTCGTCTGCGCGACCATCTCGAACGCGGCGCGCTCGATCTGTCGGCCCTCCGCGCCGCCGTGCTCGATGAAGCCGATGAAATGCTCGACATGGGCTTCCGCGACGATCTCGAAGCGATTCTCGATGCCGCACCGGCCGAGCGCCGCACGCTGCTCTTCTCGGCGACGATGCCCAAGCCGATCGTCATGCTCGCCAAGCGCTACCAGCGCGACGCGCTGCGCATCTCGACCGTTGGCGAAGACCGCGGTCATGGCGACATCGCCTATCAGTGCGTCACCGTCAGCCCCTCGGAAATCGAGCATGCGGTGATCAACCTGCTCCGCTTCCATGAGGCCGAGACCGCAATCCTGTTCTGCGCCACGCGTGACAATGTCCGCCATCTGCACGCCACCCTCGTCGAGCGCGGCTTCTCCGCCGTGGCGCTGTCGGGCGAGCACAGCCAGAATGAGCGCAACGCCGCGCTTCAGGCGCTGCGCGATCGCCGCGCCCGCGTCTGCGTCGCGACCGACGTTGCCGCGCGCGGCATCGATCTGCCCAGCGTCACGCTCGTCGTCCATGTCGAGCTGCCGCGCGACGCCGAAGCGCTTCAGCACCGTTCGGGCCGCACCGGCCGTGCGGGCAAGAAGGGCACTGCCGTGCTCATCGTGCCGTTCCAGCGCCGCCGCCGCGTCGAATCCATGCTCAAGGGCGCGCGCATCGAAGCGCAGTGGATCGATCCGCCCAGCGCCGAGGCGATCCGCGCCAACGATCGTGAGCGTCTGCTCGCCACCCTGCTCGAACCCGTCGAGATCGAGGATGACGATCGCGAGCTCGCAGCGCGCTTGCTCTCTGAGAAGACGCCCGAGGATATCGCAGCCCTTCTGGTTCGCGCCCACCGCGCCGCGATGCCGCAGCCCGAAGAGCTGATCCAGCAGACGCCGGAAGCGCGTCGGCAGGCCCAGACCGACAAGCATCGCTCCGGTTTCGAGGACATCGTCTGGTTCCGCATGGATATCGGCCGCCGCCAGAACGCCGATGCGCGCTGGATTTTGCCGCTGATTTGCCGCCGTGGCCATGTCACCAAGAACGAGATCGGCGCCATTCGTATCGGCCCGAACGAAACTGCGTTCCAGATCCCGCGCGCCCTCGCTGCCAAGTTCCAGTCGGCCATCTCGCGCACCGCCGAGGGTGACGACGATGTTCGCATCGAGCCATCGGAAGGCCCGCCCCAGGGTGGTCCCCAGCATTCCGGCGGCCCGCGCTCGGCTCCCGCACCGCGCGCCACGCTCCAGCGTGCTGCGCCGTCCGAGGGTGGCTTCAGCGTAGATGGCCCGCGCCCGGTTCAGGTCCGCCCCCCGCGCACCGGCAATGCTCGTGGCAATGAAGGCCGCGCCGCTCCTCGCCATCAGGCAAAGCCCTATCAAAAGGGTCCGCCGAAAGGTCCACGCCCGCGTTGAGTTCGGCGGTAAACTCCGGCGCAAGGATCCTGGTCGACGCCGACGCCTGCCCGGTGAAGGACGAGATCTACAAGGTGGCGTGGCGGCATGAAGTGCCTGTCGTCATCGTCAGCAACAGCTGGCTGCGGATCCCCCAGCATCCGCTGATCACCCGCGAGGTGGTCAGCGACAGCTTCGATGCGGCGGACGACTGGATTGCCGAACAGTCCAATGCCGCGTCGATCGTCATCACCGCCGACATTCTCCTCGCGGATCGCGCGCTGAAAGCCGGCGCGGTGGTGCTTTCGCCCACCGGCAAGCCCTTCACCACCAGCTCGATCGGCTCGGCCATCGCGACCCGCGCGATCATGGCCGATCTGCGCGCGGGCGGCGAGCAACTGGGCGGCCCCGCGCCTTTCGCCGCCACCGATCGATCGCGCTTCCTGCAAGCGCTCGATACGGCCTTGGTCGCGCTCAAGCGGCGCACCCTTACCTAATTTTAGGATTACCCCGGCAAAGTCCTTCCAACGGGAAGAGGGGCGAGACTTTCGGGGATGCATAACCTGCCGCTGATAGCGACAAGGCCACCGCGGCTGAGCGAAATGCCAGAGGCATTGCGCGCTGTTGAGGATGGCGGAATCTATTCCAACGGCGGGCCGGTTGTTCGCCGCTTCGAAGCCGCTTTGGTGGAGCAATGCTTTGGCGGCGAAGGCGCATGCCTCGCTATAGCCAACGCCACCCTCGGCCTGATGCTCGCCATTCGCCAGGCCCGCACCGGGCGCAGCGGCCGCTATGCGCTGATGCCTGCCTTCACCTTCGCCGCCGCCGCGCATGCCGCGATCTGGGCCGGGCTCACCCCCTTGCTCTGCGACGTGGACCCCAATGATTGGGCCACCAGCGCCGCCGCCGAAGAAGCGCTGCTGGCGCATTATGGCGAACAGATCGCCGTTATCGTCCCCTACGACGTTTTCAACACCGGCCTCAGCCTCTCCCGCTACAGCGATTATGCCCAGCGCTACGGCGTCGGCGTGGTCATGGATGCCGCCGCCTCGCTCGGCGGGCTAGACGCAGAGGGCCGTGGCTACGGCACCGGCGCGCCCTTCGCATCGGTTTATTCTATGCACGCGACCAAGCCTTTCGCGGTCGGCGAAGGCGGCGTGATCTACAGCGCCGACAAGGATCTGATCGCCCAGCTGCGCAACATGCATAATTTCGGCTTCGGCGCGCCGCGCATGGCGACCGAGCTCGGCATGAACGCCAAGCTCCCCGAAGTCCTCGGCATCCTCGCCGAGGCCAAGCTCGCCGAAATCCAACAGGTCGCCACGCACCGCGCTGCGCTCGCCGCCACCTATCGCGCCGCGCTCCCCGATTTCACGTTCCAGACTGTGCATGGCCGCCGTCAGGTCAGCCAGTTCATGCCCCTGCTCCTCCCCGCTTATGCCGATCGCGAAGCCGTGATGGCCACGCTCGCTGCGCAAGGCATCGGCTCGGGCAAATATTTCAGCCCGCATCTCGCCCAGCAGCCTTTTTTCCAGCAGAGCTGCGTAATAGAGCCCACGCCAGTCTCGGATCGTATCGGCGCGCAAATCCTGTCGCTCCCGATCTCGGACGTCATGACCGCGGCCGATGTCGCGACGATCGCGGATGCACTCCAGTCCGCCTGCCGCACCCCCATCCACGCGCAAGCAAAAGCCTCCCGGATCCACCAGACCCTGCTCGTCGGCGGCGGCCCGGCCGGCACCGCGATGCTGATCTCCGCAGCCAAGCAAGACTGCCTCGCCGAACTCGCGCAGGGCCTCGTGATCGTCGAGGGCAGCGCACGCCTGGGCGGCGGGCAGCTTGGCGGCTACGCCATCACGTCAGACAGCACCGCAGAGACCTTTCTCAGCGCGGTGAAGGACAACCCCCACCCCGAAATCGCCGCGCTGATGACGCATCCCGGCGCTACCGATATCGCCCGTTACATCGGCGCGCTCGGCGTGCCGCTGGCGCGCACCGGCCCATTCCTCGATGCGATGGGCGAGCGTGTCGCTCAGGTCGTGCGCAATAATGGCGGCACGATCCTCACCAGCCACCGCGTCGTTGAATCGCGCCGCACGCCCAATGGCCTGTGGAAATCCACGGTCCGCGACACCGTCAACGGCACCGAGCACGAGATACTCTCGCACAATCTGGTTCTGGCCACCGGCGGCTATCAATCCCCCACCGAAGTCGCCGCCGCCCATGTCGCCGGCATGTCCCTTGGCGAACGCGCGGGGGATCGCCTCATCCTTTCCGACGATGCCCTCCGCCTTGGCGGCATCGACGCGCTTTGCGAGCGCCTCGCCGATATCCGCGCCCCGCGTATCGCCGTAATCGGCGCATCGACCAGCGCCCTCGCCACCGCGACGCTGTTGCTCAAATCCGCGATCCCGCTCGGCGCAAGCGCGTTGACGCTGCTCCACCGCGAAGCGCTCCGCCCGTTTTATCATTCGCCCGAAGCTGCGCGCGCCGATGGCTTCACCGATTTCGGCCCCGACGATATCTGCCCCGTCTCGGGCTTCGTCTATCGTCTCGCCGGCTTCCGCCTCGAAGCGCGCGAGCTCATCCTGCGTATCCTTGGCGTCGGCGGCCGCACCGCCGATCCGCGCCTGAATACGCACCGCATAACCGGCGATGACGACGCGACCGCCGCCGCCACGCTCGACAATGCCGATATCGTCATCGGCGCGCTCGGCTATCGCCCTCATGCCCTCCCGCTATTCGCCGCAGACGGCGGCCGCATCCCGCTCGGCGCCCACGCTCCCGGCCGGCCCCGGCTGGTCGATCAGCAGTGCCGCGTCATGGATATCGATGGCCATCCGGTGCCCGGCGCCTATGGCATCGGCCTCGCCGCCGGCTTTGTGCCATCGGGCAGGCTCGGCGGTGAAAAGAGCTTCAAGGGCAAGGCCAACGGCCTGTGGCTCTGGCAGAATGATGTCGGCCAGCTCATCGTCGGGCAGTTGCTCGATCAACGCGCGCAGGTCGCGGCATGACGCCTGCGATCTCCGTCATCATGGCCGCCTATAATGGCAGTGCTTTGGTCGGCGAGACCATCGCCAGCCTCCAGGCGCAGACGCTGGCCGATTGGGAGCTGATCGTCGTCGACGATCGCTCGACGGATGACACGCTCGCGGCGCTCCGCGCTATCCACGATCCGCGCATCACGGTCATCGCTTCCGAGGAAAATCAGGGGCCGGTCCACGCCCGCAACCGCGCCTTCGCCTCGGCGCGCGGCAAATATATCGCCGCGCTCGATCAGGACGATCTCTGCACGCCAGACCGTTTCGCGCAACAAGCAGCCTATCTGGATGCGCATCCCGAAGTGGCGCTCGTCGCGTCCTCGGCGCTGTTGCTGATGGACGGCAAGGCCGATCCCTGGCCCGGCGAGCGACCCCTCAGCCCCGCGATGATCGATTGGCTGCTGCTCACCCAAAACCCGCTGGTCTGGTCGACCTGCATGTTCCGCGCCGATGCTGCGCGCCGCCTGATGCCCTTCACCCGGCCCGAGATCCGCTACGCCGAGGATTTCGATCTGTACCAGCGCATCCGTGCCTTTGGCGCGATCGCGCGGATCGACGCGCCGTTGCTCCAATATCGCTGCCATGCGGGCGGAGCCTCGCAGAAATTCCGCAGCATGATGCAGGCAAGCGCCAGCGCGGTGCTGGCCGGGCGTTACGCGCCGATCTTCGGCGATGCGGCACCCGTAAAGGCCGCCTTGGTCGCGGAATATCTGATGGGCCGCGATCCGGTCCCCGATCTGGCGACGCTAGGCCGCCTGTCGAAGATCCTCGCCCGGCTCCACGCGCATTTCGTCGCGGAGAACGACCTGCCGCCACAGTCGCGCATCGAGATTGACGGCGAATATGCCCGTTTGTGGTGGCTGCTTGCCCGCCCGGCGCTGCGTCAGGGCAATGTCGGCCTGATCGGCGCGCTCGGCGTGCGTCCCGATGTCGTCCACATCAATCCCGCCGATCCCGATCTGCTCGTATCCCCGCTCATCGGCCAGGCACGCGCATTCGTGCGGAGCTTCGGCGGCAGATAAGCAAAGACCCGCCGCGCAGGTGCGCGACGGGTCTTGCGTCTTGCCCGGTCGGGAGCGCTCGAAAGCGCCCCTTCCCTGATTTTAGAACTTGGTTTCCACGGCAACCGTGAACGAACGACCGCGCGGATCGGTAGCGCGCGGCTCCCACGAGCTGCCGGCACCGGTGTTCGAGTCATAGGTGATCGCGAAGGGCGGATCCGTGTTGAGCAGGTTACGGACGCCCATGGTCAGCTTGTAGTTCGGGCCAAGGCCCGTGTAGCTGATCGATGCGTTGTAGGTCACATAGTCCTTCACGTACCGGTTATAGTCGGGACGCGCAGCGCCGGTCGCCGAGATCTGGTAGTTGCGGTAGCCCTTGCGATAGATCTGGCTGACCGAGAAGACCACATCGTCGTTCGACCAGCTGGCGAACGCATTGTGCTTCCACTCGAGGCCCAGATCGCCTGCGAAGGTGAACACGCCGATCAGGCTGGGACCATAAGGCGACGAAGGCAGGAAGCGCTCGCGCTTCTTGAGCAGGCGCGTTCCGTCGAGGCCCAGGTTGAACTTGCCACCGAACGCATCGAGATTGCCGCGAAGCGAGACTTCGAGACCTTCGGTGCGGCGCGAACCGATATTGTCGGCGCGCAGATCGAGCAGCGTGATGATCCCGTTGGTCCGCCCGATGCGATCCGGGAAATACGACTGGTTGTTGAGCAGCTGATCGATCGTCAGCACGCCGATCACGTTATCGACCGCGATGTTCCAATAATCGAACGATGCGGTGAAGTTGCTCATCGGCTGGAACACAACGCCCGCGCTCCACTGCTTCGACGTCTCCGGCCCGAGGTTCACGTTGCCGCCACCCAGCGAATCCGGGGTGATCGCCGCGCAAGGGCCAACACCCACGATCAGCGTGGGGCACGTGGTCGGATCGACGCGTGCGTTGCCCGGGTTTGGAGTCTGGGTCACGCCGTTGAAGATCTGGTTGAAGTTCGGCACGCGGAAGCCGGTGTTGTACGATGCACGGAACATCACGAAATCGAAGGGCCGGAACTTGGCCGTGATCTTCGGATTGGTCGTGCTGCCAAAGCCCGAATATTCGTCGATGCGCACCGCGCCGCTGATATCCAGACCCGGCAGAAGCGGGACGAGAATTTCGCCATAAGCCGCCTTAACTTCGCGGCTCTTCGGGGTCAGCGCATTGGCGTTGTCGAACGCTGCGTTGAAGATCGCCGGCTGCCCCGTCGCTGCTGCGGCCGAGCCGTTGAAGCTATAGGTTTCCCGACGATAATCGACGCCGGCCGCCAACTGGACGTCGCCGCCCCAGACCGGGAACAGCGAGCCCGAGATCGATGCGTCCGCCTGCTTCACTTCATACTGGCCGCCATAGAGCTTGGCACCATAAGCCGAGACTGCGTTGAGGCCGGCAATTGCCGCCGCTGTCTGGTTGATCGAGAACGGGTTCAGAATGCCGCTGTTGAACAAGCCAACAATGCCCGGTGCCGAAGCGCCTGCTGCGGTGGGCGCACGTCCATCCGCGCCGCCGACGACTGCGCCGGCGATGCCTGCGGTGCTGCCGGCATTGCCTGCGACGGTGTTATTGTAGACGCCCAGATAGTGATAGCCGCTGCCGAGCGTCGAAGAGGATTCGCTCTTCGCATAGGAACCGCCAGCGCGATAATCGAAGTCAGCGAACAGCGGACCTTCTGCGCCGATGGCGGCACGGAACGTCTTGGTCTCGGTCGAATATTCGCGACGGCCGCAATCGATGCAGCGATAGCGGAAGGTGACCGGCTTGCCGTAATTGCCAACAGCGTCGACGGTGCGATCGCCCACGGCGCCGATGGCCGGGAACACGCCTGCGAGCTGATCATAGACGGTGTTGTAGGTCGATGCCGTCAGCGCGTTGAGCGGATAGGCGATCGGCAGCGTCGTGTTGTTCGCGGTATACTGGTTTTCCGAGAAGCGCTTGTCCGAGCTCGCCTTCGAGCCGGTGGCTTCGATGAAGAACTCATGCTCGCCCGCACGCGCGGTTGCGCGGCCATAATAGGTCAGCGTTTCGATCGGCTGCTGCAGGACGGCAGCACGGCCGGTGTCGTAGGCGCAGGCATAGCGTGCGCCCGGGATGTTCCACAGCGCGGAATCATAGGCCAGGCCACCATCGTACGAAGTGCAGCCTGCGCCGCCCGGCAGGTTCAGCGGGTTGATACCGCCGTTCGCCAGGATCGTCGTGCCGGGGATGAACAGGCCGGGCCGTCCGAAATTACCGTCCAGCGCGTTGCCGGTCGCGCCGGTCGTGGTGCCGCCCAACAGGGTGCCGCCCTGGGTGATGCCGATGGCAGCCGACGCGGTCGGGTTGATCGGGAAGGCAGTCGCGTACGGCGTACCGCGCGTGTCGACCGAGAGGCCACGGTTCGGCTGGTTGCCGTTCACGAAGTCGCGGTCGCGGCCATAAAGCACGCCGTTCCAGCTCTTGGAGACGGCGCCCATGATGTTGAAGCCCTGCTCGTCGAGATCGCCGTACCCGAAGGTGCCCGAGAGGCGATAGATCGGTGCATCGCCTTCCTGGGTGATGTCGGTGAAGGCCGAGAGGCCGATGCCCTGGAAGTCCTTCTTGGTGATGAAGTTGATCACGCCGCCGATCGCGTCGGTGCCGTAGATGGCCGATGCGCCGTCCTTCAGCACTTCGACGCGCTCGATCGCTGCGAACGGGATCTGGTTCACGTCGACTGCCGAACCGGTCAGGCCATGCGCCGCGACGCGGCGGCCGTTGAGCAGCACCAGCGTTGCCGAAGCGCCCTGACCGCGAAGGTTGGCGGCCGAAAGACCATTGGTGCCGCGCTGCGCGCCCGAGGTGACGTCACCGTTCGAAGCAAGGTTGTCTGCGCCCGAACCGTTGCTGGTCAGGAACATGATCAGCTGCTCAGGGCTCGAAATGCCGTTGCGGGTCAGTTCCTGCGTCGTCACGATCTGCAGCGGCAGCGCCGAATTGTTCGGATCCTGGCGGATTCGCGAACCGGTGACGAGAATGCCCTTGCTGTCTTCCTCTACCGCTTCCGGCTCGGTCGTCGGCAGCTGCACGGTCGCTTCCGGAGTCGAGACCTGTGCCACTGCGGGCAGCGCGAAAGCGAGCCCGGCAAGCGCCGTTCCCGAAGCCAGAATGAGTTTGAGCGACGAAGCAGCCATTATTAATTCCCCCTGAAGCACGCAACTTTGGCAATGCAGACCCCCACATTAAGTAATAAAAATGTGGCACCGCATCATAGTATCTTTTCGCGAGTCCATAACCCCCGGGCATTGTCTGACGCACTCTGCCCTACAAGCGTTGCACATCGGCAACACTCACCAGCTTATTGACTTTACGCCGCCCTTTCCGGAGGCACGGTAGCAGCCGGAGGGAATGTTCGATGCCGCTTCACCTGCCCCAAATCAGGACTATCCAGCTTGGCTGAGGCCCTGAGCGCGGCCGATCCGCACACTCTGGTTCCCCCGCCCGCGATTCCCCCCGGCATCGGGCGCATGGCGCTCTATGTGCTGCTCGGTTTCTCGGCCGGCCTTCCGTTTTACATGTTCTCGACCGTGCTCAGCGTGCGGCTCGCCGAACATGGCGTGGTGCTGGCAGTCATCGGCTTCTTCGCCTGGGTGCAGCTGCTGCCCACCTTCAAATTCCTCTGGGCACCGTTGCTCGACAAATATGACGTGCCCGGTTTCTCGCGCTTCTGGGGAAAGCGTCGCGGCTGGATCATGCTTTCCCAGCTTGGCATCTTCACGTCGATGCTGGCGATGGCCTTCACCTCGTCGGACTCCAGCCTGTGGCTCACTGCGCTCTGGGCAGTACTCCTCGCTTTCTGGACCACCACGCTCGAAGTCGCTGCCGATGCATGGCGCATCGAACTCGCCCCCACGCCACAGGAGCAAGGCCCGGTCGCTGCATCGAACCTGTGGGGATATCGTTCGGCTATGGTCGCCGCAGGTAGCGGCGCGCTCCTTTTCGCGGACGCAGCAGGCAGCATCTCGGGCACGTTGCGCAGCTTCGGGATCGAGCCGGGCTGGACGGCATCCTATCTGCTGATCGCCGCCGCCGCCTTCATCCCCCTCCCCATCCTCGCGCTCCTCCCGCGCCAGCCGGGCTGCACCGGCGCGCGCATCCCCGCGCTGGTTGCCGGCCTCGGCGCCAGCATCGCGATCCTGGTCGCCATCATCTTTGGCACCGCAGCAATCGGCTGGCTGATCCTCAGCGCGGCATCGGGGATCGGCGTCACTGCGGATACCAATGTCCTCCCCTGGGTGCTCGGCATCGCGATGGCGCCGTTCGTTATCCTCGCCTTCCTGCTCCCCCGCATCCGCGACGCCAAGCCGACCGATCCGATCCGCGCCTCCACCGTGATCGGGCCATATGCCGATTTCTTCTGGCGCTATGGCTTCCTTGCGATCGGCGTGCTCGCCTTCGTCTCGATCTACCGGATGGGCGACGTTCTCGCGCTCAACCTCTCCAAGCCGATGATCCTCGGCCTCGGCTACACCAAGACCCAGATCGGCTGGGCGGACGGCCTCGTCGCCTTGATGTCGAGCATCATCGGCGTCGGGCTCGGCGGCTGGATGGTCACCAAATGGCGCTGGGGCGTCACCCTCAGCATCGGCGCATTCTTCGCAGCGGTGGGCAATTTCGGCTTCGTCTGGCTGGCGCACATGCCGGTCGACCAGAACACGCTCTACCTCGCCACGGCCGCCGATCAGTTCGGCAACGGCATGGCTGGCGCAGTCTTCGTCGTGTACCTCTCGATGCTGTGCAACCCGCGCTTCCCGGGTGCGCAATATGCGTTCCTCTCGGGCTTCGCCTTCCTGCTCGCGCGTCTGCTCGCGGGCACCGGCGGCTCGATCGTCAGCCAGCTCGACAAGGCCGGGTATAACGGCTTCGACATCTTCTTCCTGGCATCCGGGGTCATCAGCCTCGCTGCCTTGCTGTTCCTGCCGCTGCTGGCCAAAGCCCGCCCGCGGCCCGACGACCGGGAGCCTGTAACCGCGTGATCGAGACTGCCTTCGCCCCCGCCGCCCAAGCGATAGCGGACGGAAAAATCCCCGGTGCCGCGCTCGGTGTCGTCCGCGCCGATGGCCAGCGCTGGAGCACCCATGCCGGTCTCGCCGCCAAGCTGCCCGAGCCGGAAACCCTCACCGCCAATCACTGGTTCGATCTCGCTTCGGTCTCGAAGGTGATCTTCACCACCACCGCGATCCTCCAGCTCGCCGATCAGGGCAAGCTCGACCTCGACCGCCCCGTCACCGACGCGATCCCCGATCTGCGCCAATATGACGTAGCGAACGCCGCCGAACGCAAGCTCACCTTCCGCGACATGATCGCCCACCGCAGTTTCTTCCCCGCGGTCGAGCCGATCTACACCTATGGCGACGACCCCGCACGCCTGCGCGCCTTCGTTCTCCAGCGCGAATGGAAGCACGGGCCTCCGGTCTATTCGGACATCAACTTTATCATCCTCGGCATCGCGATCGAGCGGATCACCGGCAAGAGCTTGCGCGAATGGCCCCTGCCCCCCGGCCTCACCTTCGGGCCGCCACCGGGCCCCGCCGTCGCCACCGAGTTCTGCAACTGGCGCGGCCGCATCCTCAAGGGCGAAGTGCATGACGAGAATTGCTCGGCACTCGGCGGCGACACCGGCCATGCCGGCCTGTTCGGCACGCTCACCGGCGTCCTCGATTTCGCCCAGGGCCTGCTGAACGGCACCGGTGCCAGCCCGGCAATGCTAGATGCCATCCGCACCCGCCAATACGAACACCGCACCTGCGGCTGGGAGCGCAAATTCCCCGGCTGGTCGGGCGGTCAGGCATGCAGCGACGAGACCATCGGCCACACCGGCTTTACCGGCACCGGGCTGTGGGTCGATTTCGAACGCGGCCTCGCCTGGACATTGCTCACCAACCGCGTCCACCCCACCCGCCATTTCGACAGCGGCATATTCACGCTACGCCCCGCAACGGGCGATGCGGTAATCCAGACATGGGGCGTACTTGATTGATCGGGCAGACCCAGCCCCTAACTTCGCTCACCCTGAGCATGTCGAAGGGTGGCCAGCCACAACCAATTCGTCCGAGAATGTCCTTCGACAGGCTCAGGACGAGCGAAAAATACCAGGAGTCCTTATGATTTCGACGCTCGCACTTCTGCTTCTCGCCGCGCCGCTACAGGACGATCCGGTCACCACCACGGATCGCATCAGCCACGATCAGATGCTGATCCTCGACACGCATCTCGATACCCCCGAATTCTTCGAGCATCCCGGCTGGGATTTCGCCCGCTGGCACGATGTGGATTTCGACAAGAGCCAGGTCGATATCCCCCGCATGGAGCAAGGCGGCCTCGATGGCGGCTTCTTCGTGATCTACACCGGCCAAGGCCCGCTCACGGCAGCAGGCTATGCCAAGGCGCGCAACGGCGCGCTCGTCCGCGCCAACTGGATTCAAAAGGTCGTCGCGGCCAACCCCACCAAGCTCGCTTTCGCCACCACCGCCGCCGATGCCGCGCGCATCGCGAAGAGCGGCAAGCGCATCGTCTATCAGAGCATCGAAAACAGCTATCCGCTCGGCGAAGACATCAGCCTGCTCAGCTATTTCTACGATCTCGGCGTCCGCATGGCGAGCCCGGTGCATTTCCGGAACAACCAGTTCGCCGATAGCGGCACGGATAAGGTCAAGGCGTTCAACGGCTTCTCCCCGCTCGGCAAGGCATGGCTGGTCGAAATGAACCGCCTCGGCATGGTCGTCGATGTCAGCCACGCCAGCGACGACGTCTTCGATCAGGCCCTCGCGCTTTCCAAGACCCCGATCATCCTGTCGCACTCCGGCCCCAAGGCCATCTACGACCACGCCCGCAACCTCGATGACGAGCGCATGCGCAAGCTCGCCAAGGCGGGCGGCGTGATACAGATCAACAGCGTCTATCTGGCCGCCGGAGACAGCAACAAGGCACGCAACGCGATCCAGGAACGCCAGGACAATTGGTGGATCCTATCCGAAGCCGAACAGCGCAAGCTGATCGCCGACAAGAAGGTGGCCGACGCCACCGATCCCTATCTCGGCCCTGACTTCGAAGTGTTCATGCAGAGCCTTCTCCACGCCATCAAGGTGATGGGCGTCGATCATGTCGGCGTCGGCGCAGACTGGGACGGCGGCGGCGGCGTCCGCGGCTTCGAAGACATCACCGCCCTCCCCAAAGTCACCGCCCGTCTCCGCAAGGAAGGCTATAAGGACGCCGAGATCGAGAAGATCTGGAGCGGCAACGTCCTGCGCGTAATGAAAGCCGCCGAGGATTGGGCAGCCAGAAACGCAGCAGCAAAATAATCCTCCGCCGCTCATCGTCATCCCGGCGAAAGCCGGGATCCAGGATGTGTCCCGATCAACAGGACATCAGGCGCGCGACCTAATCCAAATCCACTCCGCGCCATTTGCCACGCATCGCCTCAACGACCCTGGATCCCGACTTTCGTCGGGATGACGAGGCCGCTTGCAAAATAGGATTTCGCCTGCTTGGCTAAGCCGGTCGGCAATGCCGCCGCTCTTTGCAATCGTCGTTCCGAAAGGCCCATGGTCACTGCGAACATTAGGGAACATTCGCGCCGCAAACCGGCTCTCAATTCCCCGCCGCGACCAGATTCAGCGCCGCGTCCATGATCCTCGTCGACGAAGCATCCGATGGCATATCATTGGCATAGAGCGCGAAAATCAGCCGTTTGCCGCTCGCGGCGGTCAGATAGCCCGCCAGCGCGTTCGCGCCGTTGAGCGTGCCAGTCTTGGCGAAGACCTTGCCCTCCAGCGCGGTGCCCTTGAAGCGGTTGCGCAGCGTGCCGTCCACGCCGCCAATCGGCAGCGTATCGCTCCACTGCGCGCCCCAGGGCTGGACCGAGATCCAGCGCAAAAGCTGCACCATCCCGCGCGGTGCAACGCGGTTATAGGTGGACATGCCCGAACCATCGGACAGGTCCCAGGCAGTGCGCGCCACGCCCGCCGCCTTGAGCATCGCTTCGACCTCCAGCATCCCGTCGCCAATCGAGCCGCTGCCGCTCTTCATCGATACGCGGCGCAGCGCCAGATCGGCATGAAGGTTCTGGCTGATCTTGTTGATGACCTTCAGATCCTCGCCCAGCGGTGCCGGGGTCAGTCGTGCCAGCACGGGCGCTTCGGCCGCGCGCTGGAACAGCGCCTTGCGGACCGAAAACTCGTCGGACGGCATCGTCGCCCGGTGCCGCACGCGAACCGCGCCCTTCACTTTCACGCCGCGCGCCTCGAGCATGCCCTTCAGCCGCCACGCCGCATAATGCGCCGGATCATCGATCCCCATCCGCGACAGATCGGGCTTGGCGAGCTTGCCGATCGTGCCGGTCACGCGCACCACCCGCTCGAACGGCAGCCGGTCATAGCCGATCGTGCTGCGGTCGCCTTCGATCGTCAGTGTGCGATTGTCGATCGTGTAATAAGCCGATTCCAGCGTCACCACGCCCGGCTTGCCCACCTCGCCCGGCGTGACCGTCAGCCCCACCTCGTTATCGTCAAGAGATAGCGCAGAAACGCCCGTTCCCGAGCGCGTCGGGATGTTGTTCCAGCTCATGCCGGGGCTCCAGCGCGTATCGGGCATGGCGCTATCGTCGCCGATCACATCGCCCACGCGCTTGGTCTTCGCCGCGACCGCATCGGCGAGTTCGGCGAGGCAGTCGACCTTGCAGTCCTGGGCCGAAGACATGCGCGCATCGCCATAGCCGAGCAGCACCACATTGTGCCCCTCAAGGCGCACCGCATTGCCGCCCATGGGATCGGGCGCGTTGACGTTCGGCGTGGTCGCGAACGCCACGGCAGTGCTGAATATCTTGGTGTTCGACGCCGGTAAATAGCGCCCATTGGGATCGATCGCGAGTATCTCGGTGCCGTCCTCATTCGCGACGACCAGCCCGAAGCGCGTGCCCGCCGCTGCCTCGTCAAACTTGTTGGACACCTGCTCGCGCCACTCCTGTGCGGCAACGGGCGTGGCAATGGTCAGCGAAAGGGCGAGCAGAAAAGCGGTTCTCATGAAGCCGAACCTAGCCGGTAAGAACCTCGCGGCAAGCGCGCGTTGCGTCAGCCGGCATAACTACCGCGCATGGGGTCAGCGCGAGCTATCCGCGCGGCGGCCCGATCAGCCACGGCTTCACCCGCCCGGTCGGTTTCGCGACCCCATCCAGCCGCTCGGCACGGATGATCTTGATCGGCGCGAGGATCATCTGCCCCTTCATCGCATCCCGCCCGCCGCCGGTCGGCAGCGCGAGAATGCGCTTCACCACATCCATCCCCGAGATCACCTTGCCAAACGCCGCATAGCCGCGATTGCCCGGCTTGGCGTCGAGCCCCGGGTTCGGCCCGACCATGATCGAGAAATTGGCATTGGCCGCGTCCGCGTTGATCCCGTGCGCCATCGAGATCGTGCCGTCCTGATGCGTGATCCCGGTCTGGTTGGTCGGCTCCAGCACGAGCGGCGGCAGCATCCGCCGGGCATCCTGCGCAATCCCGCCCTGGATGAAGCCGAACCGCTCATCAGATTTGCGCCGCGTCGCGCGGTAGAATTCGGTGTTATCCAGCCGCCCGTCATCGACATAAGCAAGGAAGTTCGCGACCGTCTTGGGCGCGCGCTTGCCATCGAGGGCGATCACGATCGCGCCCGCCGAAGTGTGAAGACGAACGCGGACGGTACCGGCGCTTTGCGGTGCGCTGTTGGCAAGCGTGAACAGCGCGAGAATCAGGACAAGGAAACGCATCCGATGCTCTTAAGTGTCGTCGGCTGAACGGTATATGGCTTCGTCCAATTCGCCTTCCCACTGCGCCACCGTAGTCGCGACGGTGAGGTTCGCCGAAGCGCTCGGCACCGTGCGCGTCATGTCGAGCAACCGATCGAACGGCAGCACGAAGCCGACCACCAACGCAGTCTGCTCGGGCGGCACGCCCACCGCGGACAGCACCGCCGCCAGCATGAACAGTGAGGCGGAAGGCACCGGCGCCGTCCCAAACGCAGCCAGCGCGCCGGTCAGCAGCACGACGCCATAGACTTGCGGCGTCAGCGGCACACCGAACGCCTGCAACGCAAACATGCTGAGCAGCCCGACATACATCGCCGTGCCATCCTTGCCGATGCTCGCGCCCAGCGGCAGCACGGTCGAGAATACCGGGCGCCCGACACCAAGGTTCTTCTCGGCAACGCGCATCGCCACCGGCAACGTAGCCGAGCTGGACGCGGTCGAGAAAGCCACCACCAGCGCATCGACGATGCCACGGAAGAACGGCAGCACCGGCAGCTTGGCAAAGAATTTGAGGATCAGGCTGTGCACCAAAACGATCTGGAGCAGCGAGCCCAGCACTACCGCCAGCGCCAGCCAGCCGACATTGATGAACACCGCCGCGCCATTGGCCGCGACCGCATTGGCGATCAGTGCGAACACTCCGAACGGCGTTGCTTCCATCACGACGCCGACGACCTTGAGCAGCACCGCCGACAGCGATTGCAGCCCCGACGCAAACGGCTTGCCCGCTTCGCCCGCGATCACCGTGCCGACGCCGACAAGGATCGCGACGAAGATCAAGGCAAGCATATCGCCCTTGGCGAGCGCATCGAAGATGTTGAGCGGAATGATCCCGATCAGTTGCTGGTACGGCGTCACTGCCTCGCCCAGCGCATGCGGCGCGGCATTGCCGAGCGGCGCACCAACGCCGGGCTGCACGATGGCAGCGATCAGCATGCCGATCGACACCGCAATCGCCGTGGTGAAGGCGAACAATCCGATCGTCTTCCCGCCCAAGCTACCCAGCCGCTTCGGATCGGCCAGCGCCGTGATCCCCGAAGCGATCGTCACCAGCACGATCGGCGCGACCAGCATCCGGATCGCGCGGACAAACAGATCGCCCATGAACATCACCGAAGGCGTGGCCGAGGGCCAGACGAGCGCGAAGATCACGCCGAGCGCCAACGCGCCGAGCACGCGCTTCCACAGCGCAATCCCAAACCATGTCTTGAGCATCAGCGGCAGTTCCCCGTGGGTTTATGCGGGAGCGCACGCCCCGCCGCCTTGCCGGTCATCTTGCCCTTGTCGACCGCCAGCACGCCGTTGACCAATACGCTGCGCACCCCCGACGCGAGCAGCTTGGGGCTCTCATAGGTCGCCTGCGAGGCATAGGTTTTGGGATCGAACACCACGAGATCGGCGAACGATCCCGCAGTGAGCCGCCCGCGCCCGGTCAGCCCGAACGTATCGGCGGTCAGCGTCGAGCTGCGATAGATGAACTGGCCCAGCGTCAACGCCTTCTGGTCCTTGACGTAATACGCATATTTGCGCGCGAAGCTGCCATAGACGCGCGGGTGACCGCCCGATGCATCGGAGCCGGTCATCACCCAGGGCCGCGCCATGAATGTCTTGATATCCGCCTCGCTCTGATTGAACGAAACCACGCCTGGATCACCGATCTTGATCGTCTCGATAGCTGCGGTGACCGGATCCTCGCCGCGCTCCTTCGCGACCGCCGCCAGCGTCTTGTTGAGATAGCGTCCCTCGACGATCAGCAGCTTTTCCGGCCCGCCGCGCTTGCGCATATTCTCGACAATGCCGTCGCGCAATTTCTTGTCGAGCGACGCATCGGCGAAGCGCTTGAGCAACGCGGGTCGCCCACCATCCTGCGCCCAAAGCGGCATCAGCGACGCGACCAGACTCGTGCCGCTGGCGGACCAGGGATATTGATCGGCAGTCACCTTCTGCCCCGTTTTGCGCGCAGCTTCGATCTTGGCGATGATCGCCCCGGCCTGCCCCTGCACGTCTACGCCCAGCGCCTTGATATGGCTGATATGCGCAGGCAATTTGCCTTCGCGCCCGATCCGGATGGCTTCGTCGATCGCCGCCGCGAGACCGACATTGTACGAGCTCTCGTCGCGGATATGGCTGTCATACGTGCCGCCGCGCTTGCCTGCCTCGCGCGCCAGTTCGATCACTTCCTCAGTCTTCGCAAAGCTCTGCGGCGCATAGAACAGTCCGGTCGAAAGCCCGAGCGCGCCGTTGCACATCGCATCGGCAACCAGCGTCTTCATCTTCGCCATTTCGGCAGCAGTCGGTGCGCGGTCCGCCTCGCCAACCACCTGCCCACGGATCGCACCGAAGCCGATATAGGCGGCATAGTTGATGCCCACCGGCTTGGTTTTGGCGCTGCCCAGCACCTTGGCGACATCGGTATCCCCGCCGCCGTCATTGCCGATGAACGCTGTCGTGACGCCTTGCATCAGAAACGCCGGCACCAGCCGCTCGGCCGGATCCTTCGAAGCGAGATCGGCGCCCATATGGGTGTGCGGATCGATAAAGCCGGGCGCGACGATCATGCCCTTGGCATCGATCACGCGGGTGGCGGTCACATTGGCGCGGCGGCTGACCGATATGATCTTGTCGCCCCGGATCGCGACATCGCCCACGAACGGCGCCATCGTGCCGGTGTAAATCGTGCCCCCGCGGATCAGCAGATCAACCTTCACCGGCGGCGCGGATGCGGCTCCCAATGAAAGAGCAATAGTCCCCAGAAGCAGCGCGCTCTTCATTATGTTCCCCAAAAACCCTGCTCGGGAGGCCGGAGCATCCCGCCTTCATCGCGCACGCCGCCCGCGCGATCCTCCGCGAGCCATATCGGCCCGTCAAGGTCCACAAAGTCCGACATGCGCGCGACATGCATCGCCGCCGCGATCGAAAGCGACGAACTGACCATGCAGCCGGTCATCAGCCCAAGCCCGCGTGCGCGAGTCTCCCGGGCCAGTTCCAGCCCGGCGGTCAGCCCGCCCGCTTTGTCCAGCTTGACGTTCACCACCTGATAGCGCCGCGCAACAATATCGAGATCCCTGGCGGTGTGCACCGCTTCGTCAGCCGCGATCGGGATGACACAGCGATAGCCCTCGAGCCATTCGTCCTGATCTGAGGAGATCGGCTGCTCGAGCAGATCGACCCGCATTTCCACCAGCAGCGGCTCGATCTCGCGCAGCAGCGCCTCGTCCCAGCTCTCATTGGGATCGACGATCAACCGCGGATTGGGCGCGGCCGCCCGCACCGCCCGGATCTGCGCCTCAGGATCCAGCGCATCCACCTTGAGCTTGAGAAGCGGAACCTGCGCCAATCCACGCGCCGCATCTGCCATCGCTTCCGGCGTGTCGATCACGATGGTCAGTGCAGAGGCCAAGGTTTGCGGTTCCGGCGCGCCGATCATCTGCGCGACACTGCGACCGTTCGTTCGCGCATCCAGATCCCATAGCGCGCAATCGATCGCATTGCGGGCAGCGCCGGGCGGCAACAGATCGAGAAGCTGGGCGAAACTGGCACCGCCCTCGATCGCCTCTCGAACGCTTTCGATCTCCGCCAAAGCGCTTTCGATGCTCTCGCCATAACGCGGATAGGGCACGCCCTCACCCCGCCCGATCACGTCGCCGTCCGCGATCGACACCGTCACCACATCCGCCTGCGTTTTCACGCCGCGCGAGATGCGGAACGGGTGCGTTAGCGCGAAGCGATCGTGCTGCGCGCTGAGGATTCTAGGCACAATAGCTCATCGATGATGGTGTCCACGCCGAATGCGATCGGGTCGGTGCAGGGCAGGCCCAAAGCGGCCTCGGTGATGTGGCAGAGTTCGCGCGCCTGCTCGGGCGCGAGGCCGGAGGTGTTGAGGCACACGCCGACCGCGCGAACATTCGGGCTGGTCAGCCGCGCGACCTGGAGATTGGTCTCAAGGCATTCCTTCAGGCTCGGCAGGTTGCGGCCCGGAAGCCCGCGCATATGCTCGCGGCTGGGGTCGTGACAGAGCACCAGCGCCTCGGCCTGCGCGCCATGCAGGAGACCTGTCGAGACGCCCGCAAAGCTCGGGTGGAACAGCGAGCCCTGCCCTTCGATCACGTCCCAGCCATCATCGTTGCGCGCGGGCGCGAGCATTTCGATGCCACCCGAGATGAAGTCGGCGACCACAGCATCGATCGGCACGCCCGATCCGGCGATCAGGATGCCGGTCTGCCCGGTCGCGCGGAAATCAGCCTTGATCCCCCGTGCGTTGATCGCATCGGCCAACGCGATCGTCGCGTACATCTTGCCCACCGAACAATCGGTGCCGACGGTCAGCAGGCGGTGCCCGGCGCGGGCATAGCCGTTGCCGACCTTCAGATCGGCCGGCGGATCGCGCACGTCGAACAGCTGAAGCCCCTTGCTATCCGCAAGCTTTACCAGTTCCGGCACATCGCGCAGGCGCTGGTGAAGCCCCGAGGCAATGTTCATGCCCGCTTCCAGCCCAGCCACCGCATCGGCAACCAGATCCGACCCCATGCTGCCGCCAGAGTTGGCGATGCCGAGCACGAGCGTCTTCGCCCCCGCAGCAGCGCCTTCGGCCATGGTCAGGCGCGGCAGATCGAGCGTCAGCGGACAATCATCGTAGCGGAACTCGCCCACGCAATCGTGCCGACGAAAGGTCGCCAGCCCGCGCGAGGTCTTGATGCCAATGAAATCGGAGCTGTGTCCGAGGTAGAGGAGATAGGGTGCAGGTATCATCCTCCAGACCGTATCGCCGCCTTGTGGAAGGACGCGCATATCTTGTTCAGCGCAGTCCATAGCCGTTCGTTATGATGCGGCGATCACCCGCTCGAACGTCTTGAGGAAATCGGTGGCCAGCGCGGTCGGAGGCCGATTGGTCAGGAACATCGCATGCACATCGAACCGCAGCGAATTTTCCAGCGGACGCATCGCCAGGCCGGGTGCCAGGGACGCCTTGGCCGTGAAGCTGTCCACCACCGTCAACCCCACGCCCTGCTGCACCAGCGCCGAGGCGATGTAGAAGGTCCGCGCAGAGACGACTTCGTCGAGCTCGACTTCCGCCCGCTGCAATTCCTGGATGAAGAGCTGGCCGATCGGGCCGCTCTGGCCAACGCTGATAAAGGGCTTGCCGGCAAGCACCTCGATACCGATCCGCTCGGGTGCGTCGGGAATATCCTGCTCGCGGTACAGCACCACCAGTTCGCCCGAACCAAGCTTTTTGCAGCCGATCGGCGCTGCGTGTGGGACTTCGTATGCGACCGCAATCTCGGTCTCGCGCTCATAGAGTTTGCGCAGCAGATCGTCGTGATGGACCGTCTGGAGATCGAACTTCACACTGTCATGCGTGCGCAGGAATTGCGAAACGGCGGTGGGCAATGCGCTCAGCGCCAGGCTGGGCAGCGCCGAGATGCGCAGCATTCCGCCCGATCCGCGCCGCAGATTGCGCCCCGCCTCACGCAGCGCATAGACGCGGTCCTGGATCTCGGAGACTTCGCTGAACAGCGTGTGCGCGTCCTCCGTCGGCACCAGTCGGCCCGATGCGCGCTGGAAAAGCTGGAAACCCAGCAGCGATTCCGCATGGCGCAGCATTTTGGAAACCGAGGGCTGCGACACGTTGAGCGCCCGAGCCGCGCCGCTGACGGAGCCGTTGACGTACACCGCGTGGAAGATCTCGATATGCCTTAAGTTCATAGGTGCGCAGCCTATCGCAGTTTGCGGAAAGTGGAAGCCGGAGTCATGTTGCGGGCATGTTGCTCAACCTCCTGCTCGCCGCGGCGCTGCCGCAATCCATTCCCACACAACCGGTAGCCCAGGTCCGGGTCGCGTTCGACGCCAAGGGCGAAACCGGCATCAAGGTATTCGGTCTCGCCGATATCGCCGCGGGCCGCCCGATCGGCATAGACGATCCGGTGCGCGTCGCTTCGATCTCGAAAATGGTGGTGGCGATCGGCGTGCTGCGCCTCGTTGAACAGGGCAAGCTCAACCTCGATGCGGATGTGTCGCGCTATCTCGGCTGGAAGCTGCGCAACCCGGCTTTTCCGAACAAGATCATCACGTTGCGGCTGCTGCTCTCGCACCAATCGAGCCTCACCGACAACATCGATTATGTGTTGCCGCTCGACGCCGACATGCGCGCGATCCTCGAAAAGCCCGAGGCTTGGGACGCCAAGCATGCGCCGGGAAGCTGGTTTCACTACGCCAATTTCAACACGCCGGTGGTCGCCGCAGTGATGGAAAAGGTGACGGGCGAGCGCTTCGACAAACTCATGGAGCGCCTCGTCCTCAAGCCGCTCAACCTCGATGCCTGCTACCAGTTCGTCACCTGCTCCGAACCCGCGATCAAGCGCGCGGTGGTGATTTATCGCGCCGGCGAGCCGACCAAGGACGACCACAAGGGCATGCTGCCCCCCTGCCCCGTCACCCCCGCAACCGATGGCAGTTGCGATCTTTCGGTGTGGAAGCCCGGTCGCAACGGCGCGACCTTCTCGCCGCAAGGTGGCCTGCGCATCTCGGCGCGCGGATTGGCCACGATCGGGCGGATGCTGCTCAACCGGGGAACGCTGAACGGCACCCGCGTGCTCAGCGCCCGCTCGGTCGCCACGCTCGAAACGCCGTTATGGACCTATAACGGCAGCAATGCCGACAACGACAATGGCTTCCACTGCACCTATGGCCTCGCGACCGAAATCCTAGCGACGCCGGTCAGCGGCTGTCGTGACGATCCGTTCGGCGACGGCGTGCGCCGCTTCGGCCATGCTGGTGAAGCCTATGGCCTCAAGTCCGGTCTGTGGATCGACCGCAAGAGTGGCACCGGTGTAGCCTATTTCTCGACCGACGTGCCCGCAGCACCGGGCAAGCGATCGGCGTGGAGCCTGACTGAGGAAATGCAGGCGCGGCCGGATTAAGCGCCGGCCTTCGAACATCCGCGCCGCCGCGAATGTTCCCTAATGTTCGCACTGACCATGGGCCCTTTCCGGACCGCATTTTTCAAAGAGCAGGTGGCATAGCCATGGCGATTCCACCTGCTCAGCCAAGCAGGTGAAATCCTACATTACAAGCGACTAGGACGGATCGCCCAGTATCCGCGCATCGAGATCGAGCGAGCCCACCGGGATCACTTCGACCTGCGGATGCGCCGCGCGAAGCTTGTCGATGAAGAGCTTGGCGTCGCCGACGATGACGATGGTCGCGCGGCTGCTGTCCACCGATGCACGCGCAGCCGCCGCGGCCGCCTCGGGCGTCACTGTGCCGATCCGTTCGCGCAGCGTGACTGCGGTCGTGGGCGGCAAGCCCTGTAGCGTCAGCGATGCCAGCGAAGAGGCGAAGCCCCCGCTGCTCTCCGATTGACGGACGATGCCGCCTTGCAAGAACGCCACACGCTGCGCGGTCGTCGTCGCGTCAAGCGGTTCGCTCGCCAGCTTCTTCATCTCGGTGATGAAGATGTCCGCGACCTCGGGCGCGCTCTCATTCTTGGTCTGCGCGCTTGCGATCATCGTCCCCGCACCCGCACGGCTCGATAGCGAGCTATATGCGCCATAAGACAGCGCCCGCTTGGTGCGGATTTCCTGAAACAGCCGCCCGTTCGATCCCGCGCCGAGGATGGCATTGGCAACCATCAGATCCGGGAAAGTCGGATCGCTCCGCGACGGGATACGCAGGCCAGCGCTCACCGCCGCCTGACCCGCGCCGGGCATATCGACCACGATCAGCCGCGGCTTGGCGACATAGCCGCCCGGTGCGGCGGGAGCGACAGGCGCAGCGCCCGATGCCTGCCAGTTGCCGAACAGCTTGTCCGCGATCCGCTTGGCTTCGGGCGCTCCGATGCCGCCGGTGACGATCATCGTCGCAGTATCCGGCCGCCACCAGCGATTGCGCTGCGCGAGCAGATCGTCCCGCGTCAGCGCGCCGAGCGATGCGGGCGTCGCGACCCCGCCATAAGGCGCAGCGCCATATATGGCGCGCTGCATCGTCATCCCGGCGAGCGAGCCCGGATCCTTGAGCGACACCTGAAGCTGATCGACCGTCCGCTTGCGCTCCTTGCCAAACTCATCGGCCGGGAAGGACGCGTTGCGCGCTACATCGGCGAGGATCGCCCCCGCCGCATCGAGCGCCGCGACGGGCGCGGTGATGCTGAGGATCGTGCCGTCCATCCCGGCGCTCGCATTGAGGTTTGCGCCGAGCGCCTCGACCTGCCCCGCGATCTGTTTCGCGGTGCGCGATGCGGTGCCCTTGGTCGCAAGCTGCGCTGCCATATAGGCAAGGCCCGCGCGCCCTGCGGGATCGGTCGAACCGCCGCCCTTGAAGATCAGCACGATCGTCGCGATCGGCGTGTTGCCGGTACGCGCGCTGACCAGCTTCATCCCGTTGCCATGCTGGCTTTCCGCGATCACCGGCGGGGTCACCGGCACTGCCTCCGAAGGCTCGGGCGGGCTCTGCCGCTCGCCCTCGGGCGCCAGTGTGAGCGCCACCCCGGTCGCGGGAGGCACTGTCGCCCATACCGGCATCTTCACCGGATTGGCCCAATTGTCCTTCTCGCCCGCCGGGCGCTTGCTCTCATCGAGATAGCGAATGTCGACCCGCGCCTCGGGCGCGAGATATTTGCGCGCGACCCGCTGCACATCGGCAATCGTCACCTTGCCGATCGCGACAAGCCTTTTGTCGAGCGCCTTGGGATCGCCGGTGCGCACCATCGCTTCGCCCAGCGCGAACGCCCGGCCCGAAAAAGTCTCGCGCTCGCCCAGCGCCGAGGAGAGGATTTCGTTCTTCGCCTCGGCCAGTTCGGCCGCCGTCACGGGCTGGTCGCGCAGCTTGGCGATCTCGGCGGCGAGCGCCTTCTCGGCCTCCTCGACGGTCGCGCCGCTGGCGAGCGTCACCACCGGCGCGAGATACCCACCATCCTCGATATCGGAAAATTGGCTGCCGGCTGACGTCGCGATCGGCTTGTCGAACACCAGAGCCTGTTTCAGCCGCGAGCTGTCCCCCGTCGACAAGATGCCGTCGAGCACGAGCAACGGCGCGATATCCGGATGCGACGAACCCGGGATGCGCCAGGTGGAAGCGATCAGCGGGAGCGGCACGTTGGGCGCATAAGCGGTGACCGCACGCGGGCTGGTGCGCGGCTTCTCGACCGCCGTGATCGCGAGCGGGATCGCCGATTTGCGGCGCGGCACGCTTTCGAAATAGCGGTTCACCAGCGCATCGAGCTTCGCCGGATCGAAATTGCCCGCGACGATCAGCGTCGCGGTGTCCGGACCGTAATAGGCTTCGTGGAAAGCCCTTGCATCCTCCAGCGTCGCCGCGTCGAGCTGCTCTAGGCTGCCGATCCCCGAGCGGCGATTGTTGAGCGTGTCATAGCTATTCTCGTCCATCACCAGCCGCAGCCGGCCATAAGCGGGCGCAAGGATACGCTGGCGATATTCCTCCTTCACAACGTTCCGCTCGGTCTCGAACACTTCCTTGTCGATCACCGGCCGCGCCATGCGCTCGGCATGCGTCCACAACATGGTTTCCAGATATTGCGCGGGCACCGTCTCGTAATAATTGGTGCGATCGAACCAGGTCGATGCGTTGCGCACGCCGCCGACATTCTCGGTCAGGCGGTTGATCATATTGTAGGGCATGTTGCGCGTCTTGCGCGACAATATGTGCTCGAAAAGATGCGCGAAGCCCGAGCGGCCATCGGGATCATGCTTCGATCCGACATCGTACCAGACCTGTACCGTAACGTTCGGCGTAGTCGTGTCGCGGATCGCGATGACCTTGAGCCCGTTGGGCAAGGTCCGCTCGGTGAATTTCAGCGGCGGGACGACGATCTGCGCGGGAGCCTCCTGGGCATGGACGATGCCGGGAAGTGCGACGCCGGCCAGCAGAAACGCGGCGGCAAAACGAATGTTCATCCAGAGAATCCTTGGCACATGTCGGACTGCCAGATCATCACAACCGTTCTATTCGCGCAATACGCTTAGCCCGTGCCCCCACGCGGCGGCGCGGTTGAGCTGCGCAGCACCAGACTGGCCTCTACGACGATCGGCCCGTCTGGCGTGGGGCGCCCTGCACGCTCGTCGATGATCAGTTCCACCGCGCGCGCGGTGACCTCGGCAATCGGCTGGTTGACTGCGGCGAGCGGCGGATGCGTCTGGCGCACGATCGGGGCATCGTCGAAGCTGATCAGCGAGAGATCGCCGGGCACTTCGATGCCGCGCTCGCGCGCTACCTCGAGCGTGGCGAGCGCCATGCGATCGTTGCTCGCGATGATCGCGGTGGGCGGCGAAGGCCCGTCGAGCAATTGCGCCGCTGCAAGCCGTCCCGAAGCCGAGCTGAAATCGCCTTCCGCCAGCAGCCCCTCAATATCGAGCCGGGCGGACTTCATCGTCGCGCGCCAGCCCGCGGTGCGCCATCCGCTCAGCGCATAGTCAGAAGGCCCGGCGATGAAGCCGATGCGGCGGTGGCGCAGCTTGATCAGATGCTCGGTGGCGAGCCGCGCGGCACGCTCATCATCCATCGTCAGCGCGAAGCCCGGCCCCTCGGCCAGCGAGCCGATCCGCGCGAAGCTGATATGATGATCGATGAGCATCTGGGCGATCACCGGATTGTCCGAATGCGGTGGGGTCAGGATCACGCCGTCCGGGCGCAGCGCGGCGATGGCGGCGGAAAGCTCTCGCACGATATGATCGCTATGCGTGTCGACCAGTTCGACGATCAGCCGATAGCCATATTCGGCGCATTTCAGCATGCCGCCGAGCATCATCTGATCGACCCAATCGGTGCCCTGCCGCTCGCGCCAATCGGCGATGGTCCGGTCGCGATCGTTGAGCGTCAGGATCAGATAGGAACGCGATCCGCCCATCCGCTGCGCCGCGATCGACGGCACGTAACCGAGCTTCTCGATCGCGGCCTGCACACGCGCTTTCATCTCGGGCCGCACGTTCGGTTCGTTGTTGATCACGCGGCTGACGGTCTGCAGCGAAACGCCTGCATCCGCCGCCACATGCTTGATCGTGATGGACTGTTTCTTGCGCGCCATGCTCAGCGGGCCGCGCCACAATATTGCGCAACATAATCGGCATGCGCAGGCAGCGACGCGACGGTGTGCTTCACCTGATCGCCCATCACGGTCATCAACTTACCCAATTCCTCGTCGCTCAGTTTCTCGGCAATCGGATGCCAGGCGCGTGGGGTTATCCCCTGCCCCATCATCACCTGCACCCAGCTATTCTCGGCGAACAATTCCTCGTTGCGGCGGAATACCCGGCCGGTCTCGCGGAACAGTTCGATCTTCTGGGTCAGGCTGTCCGGAATGGCCATGCTCTCGCACTGCCGCCAGAACGGGCTGTCGCGGCGCTCGGTCGCCTTATAGTGGAGGATCAGGAAGTCGCGGATCTGCGCCATGTCCTGAAATTGCTGGTCGTTGAATTCGGCCACATCGCGTTCGCTGATTTCGCTGAGCGGCATCATCCGGATCAGCCGCAGCACGGCGCGCTGGATCAGATGGATGCTGGTCGATTCCAGCGGCTCCATGAACCCGCCCGACAAGCCGATCGCGACACAGTTGCGGTGCCATTGCTTGCGCCGCACACCGGTCGTGAAGCGCAGCTTGTTGGGCTGCACGAGCGTTTCGCCCTCGATATTGCCAAGCAACCGCTCCAGCGCGGTGTCGTGATCGAGATAGCGGCTGCAATAGACGATGCCGTTGCCGACTCGATGCTGGAGCGGGATGCGCCATTGCCAGCCGGCATCGTGCGCCATCGCCCGCGTGTAGGGCACTGCCGGCCCGACGCTCGCCGTCTGGATCGCAATCGCGGAATCGCAGGGCAGCCAGTGCGTCCAGTCATCGAAGCCGGCATGCATCGCTTGCTCGATCAATACGGCGCGAAAGCCGGTGCAATCTAGGAACAGATCGCCTTCGATCCGCTGGCCCGATTCCAGCGCCAGCGCCGCGATATCGCCGCTCTCGCTATCCAGTTCGACGCGGGCGATCTTGCCTTCGATCCGCCTGGCGCCGTCCGCTTCGGCCATCTTGCGCAGAAACTTGGCGTAGAGCCCGGAATCGAGCTGGTACGCATAGTTCATCCGGTCATCGGGCAGATGCGCGAACTTGCTCTGCAACGCCGCGACCAGTTCGAGGCAATAATCGTCATACGACCCTGCCACGCCATTCGCCCGCGCGCGCATCCAGAAATGCTGGAAGCCAGCCGACCAATGGTCCTTCCCCGTCAGCCCGAACGAATGGAAATAGCGGTGCCCCGGCTCCTTCCAATTATCGAACAGGATGCCGAGCTTGAACGTCGCCTGCGTCGCTCGCATGAAATCGGCTTCGTTGATGCCGAGCAACCGGTTGTACGAGACGAGCGGCGGGATGGTGGATTCGCCCACGCCGATGGTGCCGATCGCATCGGATTCCACCAGGGTCAGATCGACTGCATTGCCCAGCGTGCGCGCAATCGCCGCCGCCGCCATCCAGCCCGCGGTGCCGCCGCCCGCGATCACGACCCGACGCAAACGATGCTCGGTCATCGGCTCAGCACCCTTTGGAGGAACCCACGAATGCGCCCGGCGCTTTCAGGCGTAAGCGGCGCGAGCACCCCGCGCCCTTCCTCCGGGATATGCGCGGTGACGGACTCGTCGTTCCGGAACACATAATAATCGAACATGTCGCGCCAATGCGCCTTGTCGGCATCGGACAGATCGCGGATCGCCATCATCGCCAGCGTCAGCGCATCCTGTGGCTGGCCCAGCCAGCGCGGCGTATCGCGCCACCAGTAATTGACCAGCACGTTGAACGGCTCGAGCCCCTCGACATGGTGCCACCACATCGACGGGATATGCACCGCATCGCCGGGCTCAAGCTCAACCACCTGGGCATGGCGCAGCGCTTCCGCGAAGCGCGGATGTGCTGCGAAATCGGGGGCGTGGAAATCGACCATGCTGACCGCGCGACCCGCAGGCGTATTATCCACCGGCCCAAGATAGAGATTGCGGAACTGATCGGGCGGAAACAGCGTGAAACGCCGCCTGCCAACCGCGCAGCAGGCCAGATTGTCCGGAAAATCATTATGCGCGGCGATGCGCGTCGGCGTGCCCATCCAGATGCTGGCGAGGGAATCGCGCGCACCGAGGTCGATATGGTTGGCCGCGTGCAATCCGTCGAAGAAATCGTGCATGTCGATCGATGCGAGATAGACCGGTGGCGCATCGGCCTTGCCTTCGTCCACGTCGATCTGACCGAACACTTCACCCAGCGGCGCCTGCACCGTCTGGAAGTTCATCCCCATTGCGGCGTCGTAAAACAGCCGCCCGCCGCTGCCCCGCGTGCCAACCGCAACGGTGAACGGTCGGGGCTTTGCATGGGCCAGCAGATAATCGCGCGCCGCCTTGCCCGATTGCTGCGCGGCCTGAACCAACGGCCAGTCCTTCGCCAGCCCGCGCACCACGAAGGGCGTCGTCGCGGCGCGCAGTTCGGCATCGAGCGCCGCTGCATCCGCAACCGTCACTTCACGAATGGAAGCGAGCCCCTTCAAGATGCCGGGATCGGCCTCAGCCATGCGTGCGCCGGTTCTTGCGCGCGATCAGGGCGGAGAGATTGGCGAGCGAAGCCAATGCCATGAAGATCGGCATCAGATGCCCCGCCGCATGCAGTTCGCCGAGAGCCGCTGCATCGAGCGCCTGCAGCTTCTCTTCGTCGATCACATGGAAGCCGACCAGCCGGTTGGTCGCGCCGTCATCGAGCGTGACTTCGAGGATCAGCGGTTCGAGCAGCTCGTAGCGGCGCAGTGCTTCGAAGAAGTCGCCCGATTCCCGATAGCCGTCATCGAGCGCGCCGAGCTTTTCGATGATCGTCTCAAGATAGGGGCTGGGATTTCCCGCCTCATCGAATACGCGAACCCCCTCGCCGCCTGCGATGCGCGGGCTGCCCATATCGATATGGACTTGCTTTATCGCTGCTTCGGTCGGGCTTCCGCCGATCAGGAATGGCTGGATATCCATCGAGAGCGGGCGGACCTGCGCATCCCAACGGCCGTTTTCGAGATAGAGGTTCTCGCCCGCTTCGAACCCGAAGATCGCCAGCGCGACAAAGCCATCGCGCTCGGCATTCATCCGGAACAGGATCGGATAATCGGTCTGCACCTGACGAAACTCGCTCGGCACGGTGATGGCGGACATCACGGCATCGCCCAGATCGGCGCTGCGCTCGGTGCGGATGCGAAGATCGGCATGCACTTCGGAAGTCAGGATCGCGTGGTTGGTCATTCAGCCATTCTTTTGTCTGAGGATGGTCGTTCGGCGCGCAACGCATCGAGATAGGCGCGGTTCTCAGGCAGGCTCGCGGCAAGCGCTCGCCCGCGCTGCTCGGCCTGCCGCATGTGCCCCGCTATCGCTTCGCTCGCTTGCCTTCGGATAGCGCCCGGCGCGGGCGGCGGATAGCCCATGCCGTAGAGAACATATTGATAGCTCGCCGCCGGGAAAATCTCGTCCGCCATCGGAAAGTCGGTGATCGAAGGCGGCTGATCGCGCCAGATTTCGAGCAGGTCGCAGAGCCGCGGCGGGATCGAAGCCGGATCGCGGTTTGCCTGCCAATAGGGCTCGTCGCGCTTGCTTGGCACATAATGGAGCTTGAGGAACTCGACGACGCGATCCCAGCGATAGCGAAACCGATCGTTGAAGCGCCGCGCGTGCAAATCCATGGCACCGCGCGTTGAAGGGAAATTGTCGAGCAATGCCTCCAGCGACAGCTCGATCATCACGATCGCCGATGCTTCCAGCGGCTCGAGGAAGCCAGCCGAGAGCCCGACCGCCAGGCAATTGCGCTCCCAGAAGCGCTCGCGGTGCCCCGATCGGAAGACCAGCCGGCGGAACGAAGGTGCCACCTCACCCGCCGGCATCGTCGCGCGCAGATAAGCGCCGAGTGTCTCCGCCGCGACTTCGTCGGTCATGTATTTGGAGGAATAGACACAGCCGACCCCGCGCCGCGCTGGCAGGCCGATGTCCCAGATCCATCCTGCCGCGTGCGCGGTGGCGGTCGTCTGCGATGCGATCGGGCTGTCAGGCGCAACCGGCACCTGCACCGCCAATGCGCGATCGTTGAACAGCACATCGCTGCGATCGATGAACGGAACGCCGAACTGCTCACCGATCAGCAGCGCGGCATGGCCGGTGCAATCGAGGAACAGATCGCCCTCCAACTCGCCCGATCCGCGCGTCTGTACCGCGGCGATGTCGCCATTTTCGGCCATAGTCACGCCGGTCACGTGATCGCGAATATGCTCCACACCCAATCGCTGGACCGCGTGGCGCGACAACAGGCCCGCGAGCTTCGCCGCATCGAGGTGATAGGCGTAGTTCAGCGCCCCGGCATAATCGGGCATCGCCCGCTGGCGGGGAGCGAGATGCAGCGCGGCGATGCGCGGCTGCGGCCCCATTGCTGCGGCGAAGGGCATGTCCCCTGCCTGTTGCCACGCAGCGACCAGCGCATGCGGATCGCCATCGATCGGCGGCACGAAGGGATGGTAATAGGAATCGTCGGCCGCGCCCGTCCGCCAGCCGTCAAAGCGCGAGCCTTGTTTGAACGAAGCATCGCAGGCGAGCAGGAAATCGGCCTCGGAAATCCCGATCCGTTCGAGCGTGCGCCGCATCGTCGGCCAGGTGCCCTCACCCACGCCGATCGTGGGAATATCGGGAGATTCGATCAGGGTGACGCTGAGGGGTTCAACAGCGTCAGGATTTGCCCGCGCCGCGATCAGGCACGCCGCGAGCCATCCGGCGGTTCCCCCACCGACGATCACGATCCTGCGCACTGACGTGTCCAACGCTAACGCCCCGCCTGGTTGCGGCTACAGCCTGCCGCGCAATAGGCAAGAAGGCCACCCCCCGAAGGAGGTGGCACTTCCCGCATCTTCCGATCCGGTGCGACCCGATAGATCAGAAGCCGAACCGAACGCCCGCTGCGTAGCGCGCAAAGCCCGGGGAGGCGAAGTTTGCGTTACGATCGGAGCGAAGGTGCCCACGCCGGCCTTCACCGGTGAGGTTGATGCCTTCGACGAAGACAGTCAGCCCCGGCGTGAACTCGTAGCTCGCGCTGGCGTCGATCTGCCAATATTCCTCGACGTAGAAGGGATTTGCACCGGTTTGCGTGAGGAACTTGTCACGCCAGTTCCAGGCAACGCGCGCCTGAAGTCCATTCTTGTCGTAGAACGCCACAGCGTTGGCGCTGTCGCTCAGGCCAGTAAGCGCGAACTGAGTCACAGTGGACGGCTTGCTATTGTCATACGTCGCGTCGCCAGAGACCTTGGTGTAATTCAGGATCACACCGAAGCCGGTTTCCCAGAAGCTGTGCTGGACCGCGAACTCCCAGCCATGCAGATTGGCCGACTGGCTGTTGTTGACCGGCGTGTTGATCTGGAACGTCAGCAGCGGATCTTCCGGCAGGGCCAGAATATTGCCGGTGATGCAGCCCGCAGGATCGACGCCGGAGCGCACGACCGAACCCGGATAGTTGTTGAAGATATACTGACGAATTCCGCAAGGAGTCGCCTCTGCACCTGCAGCAACCGCTGCATTGTAGCGCGGCCCGTTTGCGACCGTGCGCAGCCCGAAGGCATTCTCGTTGGTCCGGCCCTGCGAGATGAAGTTCGACACGTCCTTGTTGAAGTAACCGACCGAAATATAGCTCGACGGGCCGTAATACCACTCCGCCGACAGATCGATATTCTTCGACTTGTAGGGCTCAAGCCCCGGATTGCCGCGGCTGCCGGTACCGAAGGCGATGCGGAACTGGTTGTCCAGCGTCAGGCCGCCCTGAAGGCTGCCATAGTCCGGACGCGTGATCGTGTGGCTGTACGAAGCACGCAGCTTCACATTGTCCAGCGGCGAGACGTCAACGTCGACCGAAGGCAACCAGTTTTCGTACTCGCCCTTGAAGCGCGAGAAATTCTGCGCGCCCGAGAGCACCACATAGAATTCATTCGCCGCGTTCCACGATGTGTTGTTGGGGATCGGCACCAGCGCCTGGGAGTCGATCACCGTGTGCTCGTAGCGCAAGCCGGCAACGATATGCGCCGGGTTGTTGAAGAGATTGGCCACGCCCGAGACCTGCAGATAGGGCGCTAACGTCTTTTCGTTGATCCGGCGATCGGTGGTGAAGTTGGCAAGGCAGGTGCCTCCCGCAGCAACACCCTGCTGCGGACGGCTGCACGTGCCGTATTTGCCTTCGATGATGCCGACCATCCGCTCGAAGTCGAACTTGTAGAAGCTCTGGATCATGCCAGCGCCCGCGCCGGACAGGCCCGCAAACTTATCGGGCAGCGAGACGAGCGAGAAGATGTCGTCCGGAATGTCCGATGCCGGCCCTGCGCCGCTCCAGGTTTCGTTCTGGATGAAGCCGTAAGCCGAGCGCACCTTGCTCTCGGTGTAGGACGCGCCGAAATCGATCGCATCAAGGAAGCCGCCGTCATGGTCATAGCGACCGCGAAGCTGCGCCTGATCGATCTCGTTCTTGAAATAGGCGTTGCGGAAGGCATTGCCCGTCGGGGTGATCAGCGCACGGTCCAGCGGATTGATGCCGGGATACATGGTGGCCGAGATGACCGGCAGGTCCTTCTCGAAATTGATCGTCTGGCTGGCGACGCCGAACACGGCATTGCCGACCGAAACGCTCGAACCATATTTGTTCGAAGGCTTCGATTCAGCGGTCGAGTGATGCCCGTCGAGTTCGATCGTCATGCCGCCGGGAGCATCCCAGCGCAGATTGCCGCCGATCGACTTGTTGACGCTGCGATTGGCAGTCAGCGAGCCGCTGTACGAAAGGTCCTTGCGCTCGGCCGCACCGAAACGTTCGGTGTAGAAGTTCGGGCCGGCGACGGGGCCATTGGTCCAGCTGCTCGACGTGTCGGCATGGTTGAACCAGATGCCAACATTGCTGTTCCGCACTTCGACGGTGTTGCGCGAATAGGTGTAATCGAGCGTCGCGGTGAGCGCGTCCACCGGGCGGAATTGCAGCACGACCTGGCCATTGATGCGTTCGCGATCAATGTCGTTGAGGTCGTACGAGGCGTTTTGCGCCACCTGGTACACGTCGTTCGCCTTGGGACGATTGGTGATGTTCGCGGCGCGCGGATCGGGCGCCATTGCGAGCGAGCCCCAATTGTTTTCCGAGCCCAGATAGCCGTCACGCCAGCCCACATTGGCCGTGTTCGTGCTGGATTTGCGCTTCTGGTACGAGCCGTTGATCATGATGCCGAGGCGATCTTCGAGCATCGTCGTGCTGAAGATACCCGAGACCTCCGGGGTAATCTCGTCCTTGTCGTTGAGCGACGTATCCCAGACGCCCTTCGCCGAGATGCTGCCGCGCATGCCCGGGCGATCGAGCGGACGCGGGGTCTTGATGTTGATCGAAGAACCGATACCGCCCGAGGCGATGCCCGCGCGTCCGGTCTTGTAGACATCGACGCCGGCCACGCCTTCCGAGGCGAGATTGCCGAAATCGAACGAGCGCGATGCAGGCGGGCTTGCGCCGTCGCCCAGCGTCGAGGTCGGCATCTGGCGGCCGTTCAGCGTGACGAGGTTGAATTCAGGGCCGAAGCCGCGAACGGTGACGGTCGAGCCTTCGCCGTTCGAGCGGTCGATCGACACGCCGGTGATGCGCTGCAGCGATTCCGCGAGGTTGGTATCGGGGAATTTGCCGATGTCTTCGGCCGAGATCGAATCCACCACGCCGTTCGAATTGCGCTTGATATCCATGGCGGCGCGCAGCGATGCGCGAATGCCGGTCACGACAATTTCGGCTTCTTCGCTGACAGCGTTGTCTGGCGTGGTCGTATTTTGGTCCTGCGCGAACGCAACGCCCGGCGTTGCGATAAGCGCGAGCATCGAGGCACCAAGTGCCAGCGACGACATCGAGCGACGGGTAATGCCCCTCATTTTCATCATCTCCCTCCCGTGATCGACAACCGGTTTCGTCCGCCGTCGTCGTTGAGAACGTTCACTTCAACCCATTGTCCTACGTTGTCAAGTCCTCTCATTATCGCCGTATCGGTCGGTTTTCCTCTGACAAGTTCCAATTGTGAACGTTCTCAATTTATGCTTCTTAAGAGGCAGAACGCGAGTCGCGGCGGCAGGCCCTCAGGGTGCTCTGGCGAACGGGTATGAGAGGATGGAAATCATGAAAAATCTTTGCGCATTGCTGCTTTCCGCATCGGCGCTGGCAGGCATCGCACCCACGATCGCGATCGCCCAAGAGGCACAGACCGCCCCGCAGGATGCCCGCGCACGGGCCGACTCGATCGTCGCTAAAATGACGCTCGATGAGAAAATCGCATTGGTCCACGGCCTGTTTCCGCCCTTCGCAAAGGGCAAGACGACGCATGATCTGATCCCTTCCGCCGGCCATATTGATGGCATTCCGCGACTCGGCGTGCCGATCGTGCGCGAAACCGATGCGTCGCTCGGCGTCGCCAATCAGGTCGAGCAGCGCCCCGGCGACGTGGCGACCGCCCTCCCCTCCAGCCTCGCCACCGCTGCCAGCTTCGATCCCGAAATCGCCCGCGCAGGCGGCGCGATGATCGGCGCGGAGGCACGGGCCAAGCGCTTCAACGTGATGCTGGCGGGCGGCGTGAACCTGACCCGCGATCCATGGAATGGCCGCAACTTCGAGTATCTCGGCGAAGATCCGCTGCTCGCCGGCCATCTTGGCGGCGCGCATATCGCGGGCGTCCAGTCGAACAAGATCGTCTCCACGATCAAGCATTTCGCGCTCAATTCGCAGGAGACCGGGCGCATGGTGCTCGATGCCCGCATCGGCGAAGCGGATCTGCGGATGAGCGACCTGCTCGCCTTCCAGATCGCGATCGAGAAGGGCCAGCCCGGATCGGTCATGTGCGCGTACAACAAGGTCAATGGCGACTGGGCGTGCGAGAACGACTTCCTGCTCAATCAGGTGCTCAAGCGCGACTGGGGCTATCGCGGCTGGGTGATGAGCGATTGGGGCGGCGTGCATTCGACCACCAAGGCCGCCCGTGCCGGGCTCGACCAGCAATCGGGGCAGGAACTCGACAAAGCGATGTTCTTCTCGGAGCCGCTCAAGGCCGCAGTCGAAGCAGGCGATGTCCCCGTCGCGCGGCTCGATGACATGGTTGCGCGCTATCTGACCGGGCTGATCGAGACGGGTGCCTATGACGCGCCGATGCCCGACAGGGCCGAGACGCCACCTTATGCTCGCAACGCCGAAGTCGCCCAGCGCGCCGCCGAGGCGGGCATCGTGCTGCTCAAGAATGACAAGAACATCCTGCCCCTCGCCCGCAATGCCAAGCGCATCGTGCTGATCGGCGGCGCGGCGGACATCGGCGTGCTTTCGGGCGGCGGATCGAGCCAGGTGCGCGGCGTTGGCGGCGCACCGATCGAGATTTCGCTGAGCACCGGCGGTTCGGCTTCGTTCGCGCGGATCACCTATCACGCCTCCTCGCCGCTCGCGGCGTTGCGCAAGGCGCTGCCAGGCGCGCAGATCAGCTTCGTCGATGGCCGCAACCTCAACGCGACGACTGCCGCCGCCAAGGCCGCCGACCTCGCCATCGTCTTCGCCACCCAATGGACCACCGAAGCCGATGACGTCGCCGATCTGCGTCTGCCCGATCATCAGGACGCGCTGATCGCCGCCGTTGCCGCCGCCCAGCCCAACACCGTCGCGGTGCTGGAAACCGGCGGCCCGGTGCTGATGCCGTGGATCGCCAACGTGCCCGCAGTGATTCAGGCATGGTATCCCGGCCAGCGCGGCGGCGAAGCCCTCGCCAATATCCTGACCGGCAAGGTCAATCCCTCGGGCCGCCTGCCGATCACCTTCCCCTTGACCGCCGCCCAGCCGCCGCGCCCGCATCCGGTGGGCAAGGGCACGCTCTCGTCGCTGGAGATGGAAGCCGCGTCGAACCCGGCCGCGAGCGCCGGACAATATGAGCTGAAGAGCTTCCCGGTCGAATATCAGGAAGGCGCCGATGTCGGCTATCGCTGGTATGAGAAGACCAATCAGAAGCCGCTCTTCGCCTTCGGCCACGGGCTTAGCTACACCAAATTCGGCTATGGCAATCTGCAAGTCACCGGCGGCAAGACGCTGACGGTCTCGTTCGATGTTACCAACACTGGCAGCCGCGCGGGCGCCGATGTGCCGCAGGTCTATGTTGCGCGTGACAAAGCGGGCGTGCCGATGCGGCTCGCCGCCTTCCAGCGCGTCGAGCTCAAGCCCGGTGAGACCCGCCGCATCTCGCTCACCGCCGAACCGCGCATCCTCGCCGATTACGAAACCAATTTGCCCGGCTGGCGGATCATCGGCGGCAGCTACCGGGTCGCGCTTGGCCGCGATGCTACCGATCGCAGCATGGTCGCCACCACGACGCTCGACGAAGCAACCATGAAGCCCTGAATTCCCAGCCCCCTGGGAGCGGTGGCGCCGGGCACGCGCATTGCCCGGCGCCGCGGCAACTGGCAGGACTTGCGATGATGTCCGCCCCCTCGCCTGCTCAAGCGGACACGCCGCGCTCGACCGGCTTCCTGCTGCTCTTCGCGCTCGCCAATGCCGGCGGGGTGATCGGCTATCTGCCTTTGCTTTCGATCCTGCTGCCCGCGCGGATCGACGCAATCGCAGGCGATGCACGGCTCGATCTGTTCACGATCACCGTGATCGCAGGCGCTGCTGCGGCCAGCCTCTCCAACATCGCATTCGGCTGGCTGAGCGATCGTTCGGGCGGGCGGCGGCGATGGGTGGCGTTCGGCCTCGCGCTCACCGCCGCCGCTTACGCAGCCGTGGCATTGGCGACCACGCCGGTCGCGATCGTGCTGGCCATCGTCGCCTTCCAGATCGCGATCAACGCGCTGCTCGCGCCGTTCCTCGCGATCATGGCCGATGAGATTCCGGATAGCCAAAAGGGCGTTGCGGGCGGGTTGCTCGCTTTCGCTGCGCCGGTCGCCTCGGCGTTCAGCGCGATGCTTGTGCTTTCACCGTTCACGGATACCACGCGGCTATTGCTGATCCCCGCCGCCGCCGCGCTCTGCGTTCTGCCGATGCTGCGCACGAAGCCGCGTTTGCTCGCCATCCAGACGGTCGAGAAAACCCTGTCGCCGCCGCGCGAGCTTGCCATCGCCTGGGGCTCGCGCTTGCTCATCCAGATTTCGGGTGCGGTGCTCTCGCTGTATAGCTTCTATTATTTCCAGAGCCTCGGAACGCGGCCCGATCTCGCCGCACGCGTGGCGCAGGTGCTGACCATCGCTTATGTTTTGGCGCTGCCGATCGCCGTGCTGTCGGGCCGTGTTTCGGATCGGATCGGACGTCGCAAACCCTTCCTGCTTGCTGCAGCATTTACTGCAGCATTGGGGCTGACCGGCATGGCGGCGACGCGCGATTTCGGCATGGCGGCATTGTGCTTCGGGCTGTTCCAGATCGGCTCGGCAGTGTTCCTGGCCTTGCACTCGGCCTTCGCGACTCAGTTGCTGCCGAACCCGCAGCATCGCGGCCGCGATCTGGGGCTGCTCAACCTGACCAACACCCTGCCCTCCTTGCTCGGGCCGCTGCTCGCCTGGACGTTGGCGACCCCGCAGGATTTTGGCGCAGTGATGCTGGTACTGGCGGCGCTCGCGATCTGCGGCGGGCTGGTGATCCTGTTTATCCGGGAGGATTGAGCCGCGTGCGCGAGACGGTTCGCGCATCCACGGCGCCGCGGCTGAACAGCATCGGCTGCATCTGGCCCTTCGCCCAGGGAACATATTGATCGCGATAATGCGCCGAGCGCGGATCGTTCGACTGGCCGGGCATATTGAGCATCACCGAATTGTCCCACGCGCCCACGTCGATCACCTGCAAATAGCTTGCCCCGCTGCCGACCATCCAGCCGCGCAGGCCGCGCGCCATGACGGTGTAGCTATCACCACCCGACTCCGCCCCTTCGATGGCCGGGAAAGCTGCGGCGATGGCGGGGATACTCGACAGCGGATGCGCGACGCGAACCTTGTGCAAAGTCCCCCATCGCCATGCAGCGGGATCGGGGCCGAGCCGCGCTACCGCCGTGCTCCACGCCGCCGAAAGCGCGCCCTCCAGCATGGCCGGGTCGCCAGCCAGACGCTGGAGCATCACCGATGGCGCGACGCTGTTCACCAGATGCCGTGCCCGTGCAGGCACCACCGCCGCGACCATCCGGCCGCCAAGTTCGGCCCATAGCATTTCGAACAAAGCCGCCGCCCCGCTCGCGGCATCCACGCGCCCGTCCCAGGCGCGCAGCATCTCCGCTGCCGGGCCATGTTCGGGCAGCAACGCGATCAACGCCTGCGCTGGCTTGGAAAGCGTATCCTGCTGGAGCGCCACGCTGTCCGCTACGCTATGCTTGGGTTGCGCCGCCAGCACATCCGCGATCCGATCGTAGCGATAGGGTTCGCGGAACGAGAAAGCCGGAATGCGATCACGCGGCCAATCCATGGGCAGATTATTCTGGTTGGCCGAGGCGAACCAGCCCTTGGCTGGGTTATATTCGCTTGGCAGCGCGCGAAAATCGCGCATGCCCGTCCAATCATAGCGGCCATCGCCCGGCACCGGCAGCAGCCCGTCACCCTTGCGGCGAACCGGCGCGAAGCCGATCACCTGCCAACCATGATTGCCGTCCACATCGGCATAATGGAAATTGGTCGGTGAGGGATGGAAGGCGAAGGCTTCGCGAAGGCTTTCCCAATCGCGCGCGAGGTTGATCGCGATCATCGCGAACGCGCCGCTCGCCCCCGGCTGCAACTCGATCGATCCCAGCACAGTCGCGCGGCGCCTGGCGGGGTTGTGCGAAACCACCGGCCCCTGCACCGCATAGCGCAAGGTCACCGTCTTCACGGCTGCGCCCTTCACCGGGATAAGCGTCTCGACCCGATCGAACCGCTTCCAGCCGCCCGCATGCCGATATTGCTCGGGATCGTCGGGGTGCAGTTCGAGGACGAACAGATCCTCCTGATCGATGTGAAAATTGGTCCGCCCAAACGCGAAGCGATCGGTGTGCCCCTGCATGATGCCCGCAAGTCCGGGAGCGCCTGCGCCGATCACGTCGAGCCCCGGCGCGGTGAGGTGAACGACATGGCGCGGGCCGAAACCGCCAATGCCCAGATGCGGATCGTTGGCGAGGATCGGGCGCCCCGTCGCGCTACGCTGCGGCCCCACGGTCCATGCGTTGCTGCCCGCATTGGCGCGCTCGACCGGATCCGGTGCCATCGCGCCATAGGGCAATCCGCCCAGCCGCAGCACGCCCAGATCGGCCAGGGACACCGCAGCCACATCGAGCCCCTCGGGCACGGTCAGCGACCATGCCGGGCGCAAGGGCGAGGCAATCGCATCCAGCTCGAGCAAGCCGATCGCGGCCAATCGCGCGCGGCGCACTTCGTCATCGGCATTCCCGGCCGAGACTCCACGCGCCACCACCAGATCGCGCAGCGCCCATTTCATCGGGCGGATGCCGAGGATGGCATATTCGAGCGGCAGCAATGCCGGGTTCGCCAGCACTTCGTCGATCCGCGCATTGATGCCGGCGACATAGGCCCGCGCGCATTCGACATATCGGGCCGGCACCTGCGCGAGTTCCGCTGCTACATCGCCCTGATAGTGAAACAGCCGCGCCGCCGCATCGTGTGCGGCAAACTCCGGCCCGCACACTTCGGCCAGCCGCCCCATCTCGCGCCGATGCGACAGATCGATCTGAAACATCCGGTCGCGCGCGACGACATAGCCCTGACCGAAATAGGCATCGGGGATCGACTGTGCGCGGATGTGCGGCACGCCGTAAGGATCGTCGAGTATCTCGATCGGCGCAGAAAGCCCCGCCGCCATTTGCCGCTGACGCGCGAGCAAGGGGGCGGCAGGTATCGCGACGATCGCGGCACTGCCGAGCAGAAAATGGCGGCGGCTGAACATAGTCAATGCCTGCCCCGACACGCCTGCCCTGTCACCGTGGGAATCGCTCGGGCCATCATAAGCACAAGCTATAGCCGCGCTTTATTCGGCGGCGAGGCCCTCATCGCTTGTCGGGATCAACGCCCGGGCAGGAACCCCGAACACGGCTTTGCGCGCCTGGATCACGTGACGGAGATACGGGGTCTGCATCGCCATGAAGCGCCGCGGCGTGGTGCCCAGAAACTCATCGGCATCGCGCAGGAAGTGCGACACGTCGAAATAGCTGCGGGATCGCAGGCTGTAATCCGCCTCGCCGCCCGCGCCATACATGCGCAGCAGCGAGCGCAGGAACCGCGCGCGGCGCAACAGGCGCTTCGGCGGAAAACCGAAATGTCGCAGCGTAAGCGTGCGCAATTGCTGCGGGGTCAGATCGAGTTGCTCGGCGATCTCGGAGAGTCCGTCCACGGTCTCACCGGTGATCAGCGCCATGATCCGGCGGATCACCGGCTCGTCGGGATTCGGCTCGCCCAGATTTTCGAGGAAAAAGGCGTCGAGCACACCCTTCAACTGCGGGCCCTGGTCGCAGGCTGCGATCAAATCGAACAGGCGTTGACCGAAATCGCCCGGGATCGCTCCGGCAATCGGAACGACCCGGTCGCAGAAATTCTGCGCGGGCCGGCGCAGCAATCGCGCCCAGCCGAGCGGGGTGAGCGTGATGCCTACAGTGACATCGCCAAAGGTTTCCAAGCGCGTTGCCCGGCTGGTCGGGCCATAAAGCGCTGAAATAGGCACCGGTGAAAAGGCCTTGCCACCGATCCAGACATTATAGGGTCGCTCACCGAAGAAAAAGCGCAGGCTCGCCGATCCGGGCATTGCCCATTCGACAGCGCCCATCACCTCAGGCCCCTCGGAATCCAGCGCGAAATACTCGCTGACAAAGTCTGCAACGCGCGGATCGGGGCGTTCGAAGCGCAGCGCCATATTGGCGGGCCCGACGAACACTTCGGGCGGAACGCCGGGCGCATGGGTGCCGCTCTCGATCATCGATCAAGCCCTGCAGCATGGCCATGGTTCAACAACACGGTTTTCAGAGGTTTTCCTCTATTTGCGATCCTTGATTGAAAGGACCGCCCCTCCCCGAGGCGGTCCCTCAATCCGACTTAGACGAACGTGAAGTCCTGCACATTGATCGGTGTTGCATTGTCGAAGGTGATCACTTCGTGCTGCGCCCCCGCATTATAATCGATGCGCCAGTGCGTGTCGTCAACCTGCGTGAAGATCGCATCCTCACCAAAGCCCACGAACTCCAGCTTGTCCGCACCCTCGGAAGCCACGCCCGAGAAGTCGAGGACGTGATCGCCCGTAGCGGTTCCCAGATGGAACACGAACACATCGTCGCCATCGGTCGCCTGATGCGTTTCGACCGCGACGGTCGCTTCGTGCTCGACAAGCACACCACCCGTCGGGCGACCCAGCAGCAACGAGGAGTCCCCGCCAGACTGGTTGCTGGCCACGCCGACGCTGCCATCGTCCGAAGCCGCGAGCGAGCTGTCATCATAGATCGAGACGACGGTCATATTCTCTTCCGCGCCGCCAGCCGTGAGACCAGCAGGTGCCGGGCCGGTGACATGGATTGTCAGCGTCGAGGACGCAGTGATGTTGAACTCGTCCTTCACGACATAGGTTACGACAACGTCCTCGCTCTGGCCCTCGCCGAGCCCGGCGAATGCCGTGCCGGGGTTGAACACGACCTGATTGTTGACGACCGAAACCGTTCCCTTGCCGGGTGTGACGCCCGCCGAAACCAGCGTCAGAACCGCGTTGTGATCGACGTCGGTGTCGTTCGCCAGCACGTTGACCGTGACCGGCGTGCTCTTGCCCGTCGTCGCGAAGTCAGCAACCGCCACCGGCGCGTTGTTCGCACCGTTGAGCGTGTAGTTAGCCGTTGCGACGACCGTACCGCCATTCCCGTCGCTCACCGTGTAGGTGAAGGTGTCGGTCACGTTCTCGCCCTTTGCCAGCGCAGCGATCGCCGCCACCCCGGCCGGGTTGATCGTCAGCGTGCCATTGGCTGCCAGGGTAACCGTCGCGCCCATCGTCGAAGTGGTGGTGAACGGATCGATGATCAGCGTGTCGCCGTCTGCATCGCTGGCATTGGCAAGAAGCGATGTGCGGCCCGTGGTGAACACGAAGGGTTCGTCTTCCGCAATGCCGTTGGCGAGGATGCCCGCGAAGCCGATATCCAGCCGCGCGCCGATCGCCTGCCCGCCCGTCGCGTCATACGAGCCGACCTGGAAGTCGATCGTATAATTGCCCGAACTGGCGAGGGTCACATTGACCGTCTGCGTGCCGGTCGTGCCGGTGAACGGTGTCTGATAGTTGAACACCGTCTGCACGATCGCACCCGTCACCGCATCGCGGATATAGGCGCGGCCGATCGCCTGATCGCCGCCCGAGGTGAGCTTATAGGTGAAGCTCACCACGTCGCCAGCCGCGCCGGTAAAGGCCGAGCTCTTGATGCTCGGGCCATAGCCGGTGCCATAACCAACCGGGGTCGTACCCGTATAGTTGAGCACCGCTACCGCCATGTCGCCGGTGATCGCACTGCCGGTGCGATCGATCGTCGCCGTGGCAGTAAATGCGCCGGTGGTGCCGGTAGATGTCAGCGTGGTGGTCCAGCCCGAGAAGTCGGGCGTCTGATCGAAGCCGCCATTGCCCAGGCGGTTGGCGAGCAACGTCACTGCCCCGGAGACCGTCGGCACATCGTTGCTTCCGGTCACATTGATCGTGACCAACTGATTGGTGATGCCGCCCTTGTCGTCGGTTACCTTCACCGTGAAGGTGTCGACTGCGAGCTGGCCGCCATCCAGCGCCTGCGTCGCCGCAAGCGTGTCGTTCAGCGTGTAGGTCCACACGCCGCCCGCGGTCAGCGCAAGGCTGCCAAAGGTGCCGTTCGTGCTGCTCACCATGCCCCAGGTCGAGGTTGCGCCGTCGTCCAGGTCGCTGCTGGTCAGCGTGCCGGTCGCGCCCGAAGAACCGAGCGGGGTCGTGCCATTGGCAGCAACGCCCGCCTCGATCACCGCGCCGGTCGCTGCCGAAGCAGGCGACGTGACGACCGGCAGATCGTTGGTGCCGATCACGGTGAGCGTAGCAGTGCCCGTCGCGGTTGCGCCCTTCTCGTCGCTGATCGTGTAGCTGATCACGACCGTCTCGTTCGTGCCCTCCGCCAGATGATCGAAGTCCGCGCCCGGGGTGAACACCAGCTTGCCATCGACAACGCTGGCGGTGCCGTGACCAGCCGGCGCAGTGGCGCTGATCAGGGTGAGCACCTTGCCGGTATCCACATCCGTATCGTTGGCGAGCACATCGCTGGTGACGATGCTGTTCTCGGTGGTCGGCGAGGCGATCGAATAGAGGCGCATCTTGATGCCGCTCGAAGACGCGTCGCCGCCCTGCAGGCTGGCATCGGTCCAGACGATGACGGTGTTGCCACCGGCAAGCGTCGTGATCGCGGAATCGTCCTGACTATTGGTAATCGCAGTGTTGACCAGGAACTCGCTGCCAACCTTCACGCCCGTGGCGGTGAAGACCTGTGCCTTAATGCCAACGCCGCTGGCATCGCCGCCGACAAAGCTCTGGTCATTCCAGCTAATCATGAATCCGCCACCGGCAACCGCGGAGATTGCGGGCGTTATCTGGTTGTTCAGCGTGTTGGTGTTGACCAGGAAGTCACTGGTCACCTTGGTGCCTGCAGCATCATACACTGCGGCACGCACCGCGTAGCCGCTCGTATCGGGCACGGTCAGCGATGCGTCACTCCACGTGATGGCAAAGCCCCCCGAAGCGAGCGCAGTGATCGCCGGCTGATTCTGAGTGCTGTTGGTCGCAGTGTTAACCAGGAACTCGCTGCCAACCTTCACGCCCGTGGCGGTGAACATCTGCGCGCGTACCGCCGTGCCGCTCGTATCCGGTGCGGTGAGGCTAGAATCGGCCCAGGTGACCACGAAATTACCATTGGCAAGCGCAGTGGTCGTCGATCCGGCCTGAACATTCGTCGTGAGCGTATTGACCTGGAATTCGCCACCCGCCTTGAGTCCGGCGGCGGTGTAGATCTGCGCCTTCACCGCGCTGCCGCTCCCATCGCTGCTGACGTTGCTGTCCGTCCACGTAACCACGAAGCCACCCGTAGAAAGCCCGGTGATCGAGGATTCCATCTGGTTGCTCGCGATAACCGTGTTGACCAGGAACTCGGTGCCGACCTTGACCCCTGCGGCGGAGTACATCTGCGCCTTGACGCCATAGCCGGAGTTATCGCCACCCACCGTGCTGGCATCACTCCAGCTCACCACGAAACCGCCATTGGCGAGCGCGCTGATCTGCGACTGATATTGCGTGCTGTTGGTCTGGGTATTGACCAGGAATTCGCTGCCGATCTTGGTGCCCACCGCGCTGAACAGCTGCGCCTTGATCCCCAAACTTGCGGCGTCGCCCCCCAATGTGCTCCCGTCTGACCAGCTAACCACGAAATTGCCGTTCGAGAGCGCCGTAACCGCGCTCTGATACTGCTGACCATTCGTCTGGGTATTGACCAGAATTTCGCCGGTCAGTGCCGTTGCCAAGCCATTGCCGCCGGTGATGATGTCCGCAACCGCAACCGGCGCATCGTTGGTGCCGGCCACCGTGAGCGTCACGATCTGGTTGACGAAGCCGCCCTTGTCGTCAGTCACGCGAACCGTGAAGCTCTCGGCCCCGGATTGCCCCTCGGCCAGCGCCTGCGTAGCCGCCTTGCTGTTGTCGAGGGTGTAGGTCCACGCCCCGCTCGCATTGAGCGTTAGGTTGCCATAGGTGCCCGCGCTGCTGCCAACCACGCTCCACGTCGCCGTGGCGCCGTTATCGACATCGGTTGCGGTGAGCGTGCCGCCGAGCGAGCTGCCGGCAACGACCGTGCCGTCATCCAGGTTGCCCGCTTCGACAGCCGTGCCGAGCAGCGCCGACGACGTGATCACCGGCGCATCGTTGGTGCCGGTCACCGTGACGGTAACCGTCGCCGGAGCCGAGACTGCGCCATGGCTGTCGGTGGACGTGTAGGTGAAGGTCACCTGGCGCGTTTCGCCTGCTGCGAGATCGTCGAAATCGGCACCCGGATTGAACGCGAAGTTCGCGCCATTGGCCGTGACCGAGCCCTTTGCGGGCTGGCTGGCCAGTTGGAAGCTGATCGTCGCACCATCATCGTCCGCATCCGCATCGTCTCCGATGAAGACACCCGCGACAATCGCGTTCTCGTCCGTCGAGACTGCAATGGCGTTTGCCGTCGGAGCGAAGTTATCCGCCGCGCCGGTCACCTGGATCGTGATCGTCTGGGTGGCCGTGCCGCCCAGTCCGTCGCTCACCGTGGCGGTGAAGGTCTCTGTGACGATCTGGCCATCGCTCAGCGCCTGCGTCGCCGCAGCGTTGTTGTCGAGCGTGTAGGTCCACACGCCCGCCGCGTTGATCGCGAAGGCACCGTAGACGCCAGCGGCACTGCCGCTCCACGCGGCGGTGGCGTTGGCATCGACATCAGCCGAAGTCAGCGTGCCCGTTGCCGACGCCGTACCGGCATTGACCGCGCCTGCCTCGACAACCGCGCCGCTTGCCGCCGCTGCGTTCGACGTGACGACCGGCGCATCGTTGGTGCCGGTGAGTGTGATCGTCAGCGTCGACGTCGCCGTCGCACCATGCTGGTCGGTGACCGTGTAGTTCGCGACCACTGCCTGCGTCGCACCCTGCGCCAGCGACTGATACGCGGCGTCCGCCGCGCTGAAGCTGTAGCTGCCGTCGCTGTTGAGCGTCAGACCCGCGACCGGCGCATTGAGCGCGAAGGTGCGCGTGGCACCCGCATCCATGTCGGTATCGTTCGCAGCAACCGTGCCCGAGATCGTGGCGTCCTCGTTCACCGAAGCGGTGTCCGCGACCGCAACCGGGGCATCGTTGGTGCCCGTGACCGTCCACTGCATCGAGGTCGGCTTGGTGACCAGACCGTCCGTGACCGAATAGGTGACGGTAACAACGCTCGTCTGGCCCAGCGCCAGCGACTGATACGCGGCATGTGCCGGGTTCAGCGTGAAGCTGTGCGTGGCGGCGTCATAGGTGACACCGGCCGGCAGCGTGCCGATCGAGACGACCGAGAGCGTCGCTCCCTGATCGACATCGCTGGTGTTCGCCAACGCATCACGCGTGACCGCTGCGCCATCCTCGATCGCGGTGGCCGTAACCGCGCCAGATACTACCGGAGCATCGTTGGTGCCGGTCAGCGTGACCGTGACGACCTGATTGACCGATGCGCCTTCATTGTCGGTGATCGTGATGGTGTAGCTCTGGGTGAGCACCTGCCCGGCCGCCAGCGAGTCGATCGCGCTGTCCGGAACCGTGAAGGTCCAGCCGAGCTTATTGCCGGCCTGATCGACTGTGCCGAGCGCGAAGGCGCCGAGATAGCCTGCGCCGCCGGTGAAGCTGGCATTGTGGACGTCGCCCACATCGACATCGGCATAGGTGATCGTGCCGGTCGCATTGTGAATGACGGTGTTTTCATCCGCCGCACCATCGTTGCGCTCGGTGATCGCGGCGCCGCTCGACGAACCGGTCGAACCGCTGAGCGCCTTGAGCGTGGCATCGAGCACCGCCCCGCGCTGTGCTGCATCGACATGGTTGAGATCGAAGCCCCAGGTCGCAGCGCGATAGGTGCCCTTGTCGTTGATCACGGCAATGTCGTTATGCGCGGCATCGCCGGACCAGTTGCCGGGGTTCAGTTCCAGCAGCGCACGCGCCGTGGCGGCACCAGCCTGGAAGCCCGAGAACATGTCGTCATATTCGCCGCCAGCCCAAACGTTGAGCTGGATCTGCGCGCCGGTTGCATCGGTCGCATAGATCGGCGCAGCGCGGTTCGAGAAGGTCGGCATGTTATACTGGTAGAAGGTCAGACCGAGCTGGTTCTGGATGAACGACTGGGCGCTGGTCTCATCGTAAACGCTGTGGCCGCCCGCGTAGAGCAGATTGCCGCCGCCGTTCAGATATGCGGTCAACGTCGACACGTTCTGCGCGGTCAGATTGCTGTAGGCGCGATCGCCGTTCGACCAGATCACGATGTCGTAATTGGCCAGATTGGCGGTCGGGTTGCCTTCCGACGCGATCACTTCGGTCGTGAAGGTGTAGCCAAGCGAAGTCAGCGTCGACTGCCACGTGCTGGTGCCCGCAAGCCCGCGATCGTCGTCGACAAGCAGGATGCGCGGCGAAGCGTTGACCGTCGAGGAAACGATGGTCGGCGCGTCGTTAACCCCGGTAACGGTGACCGACACGCTCGAATTGGCGCTCGCGCCGAACTCGTCGGTAACCTGATAATTACCGGTGACGGTGCGCGTCGCGCCCGCTGCCAGGTCCTGATAGGCGGTGTTCGAAGCGTCGAAGCTGTAGCTGCCATCGCCGTTGATCGTCAGGCCGGCGACTGCATTGGTGCCCTGATAGGTCAGCACCGCATTGTGATCGACATCGCCATCATTGGTTCGCAGGCTGCCGGTGACGACCGGGCCGTCCTCGGTAGCTGTCGCGGTGTCTGCGACCGCGGTCGGGGCATCGTTGGTGCCGGTCACGGCCACGCTGAGCGTGGAGGTGCTGGTTGCGCCATGCTGATCGGTGACGGTGTAATTGGCGACAACGTTCTGCACTTCGCCCTGCGCCAGCGCCTGATAGGCAGCGTTCGCAGCGTTGAAGCTGTAGGTACCGTCGGCATTCAGCGTCAGACCCGCAACCGGCGCGTCGAGCGTGTAGGTCAGCACTGCGCCGTCATCCAGATCCACGTCGTTGGTCCGCAGATTGCCGCTGAGCGCGCTGTCCTCGAGAACCGAAGCGGTATCGGCGGTCGCGACCGGCGCATCGTTGGTGCCGGTGATCGTGATCGTCGCGGTCGAGACGGATTCCGCCCCTTGCTCGTCGCGCACCGTGTAGCTGACCACCACCGTCTCGACGACGCCGAGCGCGAGATGATCGAAGTTGGTGCCGGGGGTGAATACGAGCTGGTTGCCCAGGATGCTCGCCACGCCCTTGCCCGCTGGTGCAGTCGCCGCGACCAGCGTGAGCACGGCGCCCTGATCGCCATCGCTGTCATTCGCCAGAACGTTGATCGTCAGCGTCTGGTTCTCGGTGCCGGCGGCGTTATCCGCCACGGCAACCGGAGCATCGTTGGTGCCGGTGACGGTGATCGTCAGCGTTGCAGTGTTGACCGCACCGCGCTCGTCCGTGACCTGATAGTTCACGACCAGCACCTGCTGCTGCCCCTGCGCCAGCGCATTATAGGCGCTGTTCGACGGATCGAAGCTGTAGCTGCCGTTCGCCGAGAAGCTGAGGCCCGCGACGGTGTTGAGCAGCTGGTAGCTGAGCACCGCGCCCGCATCCACATCGCTGTCATTCGCAGCAACGCTGCCGGTGATGACCGATGCGCCTTCGAGCACAGTTACGGTGTCCGCAACTGCGATCGGGCGATCGTTGGTGCCGGTGATCGCGACGACGACGTTGGTGTTCGCCGCTGCGCCGAAATCGTCGGTTACCGTGATCGGGAAGGTCTCGTTGACCGTCTGGCCCTCGGCCAGCGCCTGCGTCGCAGCGCGGCTGTTGTCGAGGGTGTAGGTCCAGACCCCAGCGGCGTTGATCGCGAAGCTGCCATAGATGCCGTTTGCGCTGCCGGTCCAGCTGGCGGTCGCGTTGGTGTCGACATCAGTCGAGCGCGCGGTGCCGCCTGCCGTGGCAGTGCCCGCGACGAGCGCGCCGTTATCGAGGTTGCCGGCTTCGGTGACGATCGCCTGATAGTCCGAGCTACCCGAAGCGCCCTCGACCGACAGATGGAAGGTGTAGCCGCCCGAGGTGGTGGTGTTCGGGAAACGGGCCATCTGGATGAAGTAGGTGCCGGGCTGCAGATAGGTTTGGATCAGGCTGTCGAGGCCCGAGCTGGTGCCCGGATCATAGCCGGCATCGTCGCTCTGTGCGAGCAAGCCACCTTGGGCGTTGTAGAGGTTCAGCCAGGCATCGAATGCTGCGTAGTCGACGTCGATCGTCACCTGACCGGCAGTCGTGACCGTGAAGCTGTACCAGTCGGTCTGGCCATCGGCGCTGCCGTTGACGGTGACGTGCGGGATCGTGGTCGAGTCATAGATTGACGGATTGTCGGAAAGCGAAAGCAGCCCGTTCAGCGACACCGCGTTCGCCTGACCATGGTTATGCACGTCGCTCGGCTGGTTATAGACGCCGCTGCCGCCGCTCTGGATCACCGGCGCATCGTTGGTGCCGGTGACCGTGACGGTGACTGCCTGCATCGCAAATGCGCCGCGATCGTCGGTCACTCGGGCCTGGAACGTCTCGGTGACAGTCTGGCCTTCACGCAGGCCCTGCGTGGCCGCACGGCTATTGTCGAGCGTGTAGGTCCATAGGCCATTCGCGCCCATGGCGAAGCTGCCATAGGTGCCGTTGGCCGAACCCGTCCACGTCGCGGTCGCGCCATTGTCGATATCGCTCGAAGTGAGCTGGCCGCTCGCCACCGACGTGCCCGCGACGACACTGCCATCATCGAGATTGCCGGCTTCGGTAACATTGCCCGTTGCAGCAGCTGCGGTCGACGTGACCAGCGGCGCATCGTTGGTGCCGGTGAGCGTGATCGTCAGCGCTGCCTGTGCGGTCGCGCCGTGCTGATCGGTGACGGTGTAGTTCGCGACAACGGCAAGCTGCTGGCCGCCCGAAAGCGACTGATAGGCCGCGTTCGACGTATCGAAGCTGTAGCTGCCGTCCGCGTTAAAGGTGAGGCCCGCGACCGGCGCGTTGAGCGCGAAGCCCAGCACTGCGCCATCGTCCACATCGCTGTCGTTCGCAGCGACGGTGCCGCTGACAACACCGTTATCCTCAGTGCCGGTGCGGAAGTCCGCGACGGCCACCGGCGCATCGTTGGTGCCGGTGATCGTGACGGTCAGCGTCGAGGTCGAGGTTGCGCCATTCTCGTCGCGCATCGTGTAGCTGACGGTGACGACTTCGCTCGCGTCCAGCGCGAGATGATCGAAGCTGGTGCCCGGCGTGAAAACGAGCTGGTTGTTCACGACCGTTGCGACGCCCTTGCCCGCAGGCGCGGCGGCGGCGGTCAGCGTGAAGACGGCATTGTCATCCACATCGGTGTCGTTGGCGAGCACGTTGACCGTGATCGTCTGGTTCTCGGTGATCGAAGCGAGGTCCGCGACTGCGACGGGCGCATCGTTGGTGCCGGTCACCGTCACGCTGACGACTGCTGCCGATACGCCGCCATTCTGATCGGTGATCGAATAGAAGATCAGGACCGATGCGGTGACGCCGAGCGCGAGATGATCGAAGCCGGCAGGCGTGTAGACGAGTTGGTTGTTGACGACCGCGACCGAGCCCTGGCTCGGGTTGGACAGCGCGGCACCGGTAACGGTGAGCACAGCGCCGTCATCCAGATCGGTGTCGTTCGCCAGCACGTTGATCGTGACCGAAGCATTTTCGGTGGTCGCTGCGGCGTCGAAGCCCGCGACCGGCGCGTCGTTGGTGCCGGTGATGGTCACCGTCACGGTCGAGCTCGAGGTCGCGCCATTCTCATCGCGCATCGTGTAGGTCAGCGTAACCACTTCGGTGACGCCCAGCGCCAGATGATCGAAGTCCGCACCCGGCGTGAAGACCAGCTGGTTGTTGACGACTGCGGCAAGGCCCTTGCCCGAAGGTGCGCCCGCCGTGGTCAGCGTGAAGACATGGCCGTCATCCAGATCCGTATCGTTCGTCAGAACGTTGATGGTCAGAATCTGGTTTTCGGTGCCAGCGGCGGTATCCGCCACCGCAACCGGTGCATCGTTGGTGCCCGTGACGGTGATCGTCACGGTCGACGACGACGTCGCGCCGTTCTCGTCGGTCATCAGATAGCTGACAATGACGGTCTCGGTCGCGCCGAGCGCGAGGTGATCGAAGTCCGCGCCGGGGTTGAACACGAGGCTGTTGCCCACGATCGAAGCAGCACCAAGCGGCGCGCTGGCGCTCACCAGCGTGAAGACATGCGCGTCATCAACGTCGGTGTCGTTGGCGAGAACGTCCACGGTGATCGAAGCATTCTCGCTGGTCGCGGCGACATCCGCCACAGCAACCGGCGCATCGTTGGTGCCGGTGATCGTCACGGTAAGCGTCGAGGTCGAAGTCGCGCCATGCTCGTCGGTCATCGTGTAGCTGACGGTGACCAGTTCGGTCGCGCCGAGCGCCAGATGATCGAAGTCGGTGCCCGGCGTGAAGACGAGGCTGTTACCCACGACCGAGGCCGCGCCCTTGCCCGCAGGGGCAGCGGCGGCGGTCAGCGTGAAGACTGCGCCATCATCCACATCGGTATCGTTCGCGAGAACGTCGACGGTGATCGCAGCATTCTCCGTGGTCGCGGCAATATCGGCGACGGCGATCGGGCCATCATTGGTACCGGTGACAGTGACGGTCACAGTAGCAGCCGACTGGCCGCCATTCTGATCGACGATCGCGTAGAAGATCGTGACGCTGGCGCTGGCGCCAACCGCGAGGTGATCGAAGTTTGCTGGCGTGTAGACGAGCTGGTTGTTGACGATGGCGACCGAACCTTCGCTCGGGTTGGTCATCGCTGCGCCGACAACGGTAAGCACGGCGCCGTCATCCACGTCGGTGTCGTTCGCCATTACGTTGATTGCGACCGAGACATTCTCGGAAGTCGTCGCGGTGTCGAAACCTGCCACCGGCGCATCGTTGGTGCCGGTGATGGTCACGGTAACGGTCGAGGCCGACGTCGCGCCATGCTCGTCGGTCATCGTATAGGTCAGCGTGACGATCTCGGTGACGCCCAGCGCCAGATGATCAAAGTCCGCGCCGGGTGCGAACACCAGCTTGTTGTTGACGACGGCGGCAAGCCCCTTGCCAGCGGGCGCGCCCACGCCGGTCAGCGTGAAGACTGCGCCATCATCCACATCGGTATCGTTCCCAAGAACGTCGATGGTGAGGCTCTGGTTCTCCGTGCCCGCAGCGGTGTCCGCCACGGCGACCGGACCGTCATTGGTGCCGGTGATCGTGATGGTCAGGGTCGAGACGGATTCCGCCCCTTGGTCGTCGCGCATCGTGTAGCTCACGGTGACGATCTCGGTCGCGCCCAGCGCCAGATGATCGAAATCCGCGCCCGGCGTGAAGACGAGGCTGTTGCCCGCGATCGTGGCAACGCCCTTGCCCGCAGGGGCAGCAGCGGCGGTCAGTGTGAAGACTGCGCCATCGTCCAGATCGGTGTCGTTCGCCAGCACATCCACGGTGATCGCGGCGTTTTCGGTGGTCGCGGCAACATCAGCAACGGCAACCGGCGCATCGTTGGTGCCCGTGATCGTGACCGTCAGCGTCGAGCTTGCGGTCGCGCCATTCTCGTCCTGCATCGTGTAGCTGACGGTGACGATTTCGGTCGCGCCTGCGGCGAGGTGATCGAAATCGGTGCCGGGCGTGAACACCAGGCTGTTGCCCACGATGGTTGCGGCACCCTTGCCTGCCGGAGCAGCGACGGCGGTCAGCGTGAAGACTGCGCCATCGTCCAGATCGGTATCGTTCGCCAGCACGTCCACGGTGATCGAAGCATTCTCGGTGGTCGCGGCCGCGTCTGCCACTGCAACGGGGCCGTCATTCGTACCGGTGACGGTGATCGTCACGGTCGAGGTCGAGGTCGCGCCATTTTCGTCGGTCATCGCATAGCTGACGACGACGTTCTGGGTCGCGCCGAGTGCGAGGTGATCGAAGTCCGTGCCGGGGTTGAAGACAAGCTGATTGCCGGCAACCGAAGCGGCGCCAAGCGGTGCGCTGGCGCTAACCAGCGTGAAGACCGCATTGTCATCCAGATCGGTATCGTTGGCGAGCACGTTGACCGTGATCGAAGCGTTTTCGGTGGTCGCAGCAACGTCGGCAACGGCGACCGGCGCATCGTTGGTGCCGGTGATGGTCACGGTCAGCGTCGAGACGGATTCCGCCCCTTGATCGTCACGCATCGTGTAGCTGACGGTCACCACTTCGGCCGCGCCGAGCGCGAGGTGATCGAAGTCGGTGCCCGGATTGAAGACGAGGCTGTTGCCCACAACCGTCGCGACGCCCTTGCCCGAAGGCGCGGTCGCCGAAGTCAGCGTGAAGACTGCATTGTCATCGAGGTCGGTATCGTTGGCGAGCACGTTGACCGTGAGGGTCTGGTTCTCGGTGCCTGCCGCCACATCGGCAATAGCGACCGGGCCGTCATTGGTGCCGGTGATCGTCAGCGTGACCGTCGAGGTCGAAGTCGCGCCGTGCTGGTCCCGCATCGTGTAGGTCAGCGTAACCGTTTCGGTCACGCCCGCGGCGAGATGATCGAACGCCGCGCCCGGGTTGAAGCCGACCTTGTTGTTGACGACCGTGGCCGCGCCCTTGCCCGCCGGGGTCGAAACCGAGACGAGCGTGAAGACCGCATTGTCATCCACATCGGTGTCGTTGGCGAGAACGTTGATCGTCAGCGTCTGGTTCTCGGTGCCGGCTGCCGTGTCGACGACCGCGACCGGGCCATCATTGGTGCCGGTGATCGTGACGGTGACGGTCGAATTCGAGACCGCGCCGAACTCGTCCTTCATCGCATAATTGAGGACGACGACTTCGGTGACGCCTGCCGCCAGATGATCGAACGCAGCGCCGGGCGTGAAGACTAGCTGGTTGTTCACGACCGCAGCCGTACCCTTGCCTGCCGGAGCAGCAGCGCCGGTCAGCGTGAAGACGGCATTGTCGTCAATATCGGTATCGTTGGCGAGAACGTTGATCGTCAGCGTCTGATTTTCGGTGCCAGCAGCGGTATCCGCCACGGCGACCGGGCCGTCATTGGTGCCGGTGATGGTCAACGTCAGCGTCGAGGTCGACGTCGCGCCATGCTGGTCCTTCATCGAATAGGAGACGACGACCGTTTCGGTCGCGCCGGCCTTGAGATGATCGAAGGCAGCGCCCGGATTGAAGACCAGCTTGTTGTTGACGACCGTAGCGCTGCCCTTGCCGGCAGGCGTGCCCGCCGAGACCAAAGTCAGCACCGCGCCATTGTCGACGTCCGTGTCGTTGGCGAGCACATCGACCGTGACGGTCTGGTTCTCGGTGACCCCGGCGACATCGGCGACGGCGACGGGGCCATCGTTGCTGCCGGTGATCGTCAGCGTGACCGTCGCGGTATCGGTGAAGCCTTCGTTATCGCCGATCGTGTAGGTGAACGAGACCGTCGCGGTCTGGCCGAGCGCGAGATACTGATATGCTGCGCCGGGGACGAAGGTGAACTGGTTGTTCGCCAGCGTCAGCGTGCCGGGCACGTTGGTCGCGTCGTAGCTGATCACGCGCAACTGGCTGTTATTCGCTTCGCCCAGATCGAGATCGTTCGCGAGCACGTTGATCGCGACTTGCGAATCCTCGTTCACCGTCGCCGCATCGTTGATCGCATCGACCGGCGCGATGACGTCGAGAACCTCGAAGTCGCGGACCGAGAGGTTGAAGGCGCTGAACTGGAAGCCGAAGATCCAGCCCCACAGGCCGTTGCCATCGCTATCGGTGTTGAAGCGCTGAATGTCCGAGAGCACGCGAGCGTCGCGCGCCTGATCGGCGGTGAGCACCAGCTTGAGCGTGTCGGTGCCGCTGCCGCCCCACGCGATATCGATATCGCCGCGGTTGTCGGTCATGTTGTAGATGTAGGTGTCGTTGCCACCGTCGAGATAGACGACGTCGCTGCCGCCGCCGAGATCTACGATGTCGTCGCCATTGCCCGTGTAAACCAGATCGGTGCCATCACCCGTGGTGATGCGATCATTGCCCGATCCCGAATAGATCAGGTTCACGCCGTCGCCCGCGTTGATGATGTTGTTGCCTTCGCCGGCATAGATCGCGTCGTTGCCCGATCCGGTCGTGATCTGATCGTTGCCCGAGCCGGTATAGACCGCGTTGTTTCCGTTGCCGGCGTTGACGATGTTATGGCCCTCGCCCGCATAGATTGCGTCGTTGCCCGAACCGGTCGTGATCTGGTCGTTGCCCGCGCCCGCGGTGACGGTGTTGCGGCCGTTGCCTGCGTCGATCACGTTATGGCCTTCGCCAGCGTGGATATCGTCGTTGCCCGAGCCTGCGGTGATCGTGTCCGCGCCCGCGCCCGAAGTGATGTCGTTATCGCCATCGCCCGCGCGGATCACGTTGACGCCTTCGCCCGCGTTGATCACGTCGCAATCGTCACCGGTGGTGATGTCGTCGTTGCCCGAGCCGGTGTTGACGCGGTTATCGCCTTCGCCCGCGTCGATGATGTTGCGCCCATCGCCCGCATTGATCTGGTCGTTGCCACGGCCGGTGACGATCGTGTCGTCGCCGCGCCCGGTGTTCACGGTGTTGTTGCCGTCGCCCGCGTCGATATCGTTGCGGCCGTCGCCCGCGTTGATCTGGTCGTTGCCGCCAAGCGTGCGGATCCAGTCATCACCGGTGCCGGCGTTGACGGTGTTGTTGCCCGCGCCCGCATTGATGACATTGTTGCCATTGCCCGCGCTGATGTTGTCGTTGCCCGAACCCGTAGTGATCGTGTCGCTGCCTGCGCCCGCGGTTACGGTGTTGTTGCCGTTGCCCGCGTCGATCCAGTTGGTGCCCTCGCCAGCATAGATCTGGTCGTCGCCGCTGCCCGCGCGGATCTCGTCGTCGCCGGTGCCGGTCGTGACGGTGTTTCGGCCATCGCCCGCATTGATGATGTTGCGACCATTGCCGGCATTGATGTTGTCGTTGCCGGTGCCCGTGTTGATCGTGTCGTTGCCCGACCCGCTGGTGACGTTGTTGGTGCCGTTTCCGGCATTGATCACGTTGACGCCGTCGCCCGCGTTGATCGTATCATTGCCGTCGCCCGTGGTGATGGTGTCATTGCCCGTACCGGCATTTACGTTCTGGCTTCCGCTGCTCGTCGCAGTGACCCGATTGTTACCGTTGCCAGCGTTGATCGTATTGTTGCCAGCCGACGCATTGATGACGTCGTCACCGTTGGTGCCGTTATACGTAGCCATGTTACCCCACCCCAAAACTTAATGGAGCGCTGTATAAACGAGCGTATCGCACCGTCAATTAAGACGAAATCATTGTTGTAAAAATAACTTGTCTGTATTTTTCCTTACAATCACATAGTTGAAACAATAGTCTTTATAGATTTACTCTTTAACACACGCAGTCATTACATTCATGAGATTTCGACTTCCTGCGTCTAGCTAGGTAATTTGATCGGCATACATACGACTATTATTCGCATTTTGACGCAGGTTGTATTTCCGAATCGTTTCCAGAGCCCCGTCGAGATACTAGCCGAAACGGGTGAAAATCGGTCCGGCGATCGTGTCAGCGCGGATCGTTACTGGATGGGAAAGAAGTCATTTACCCTGTTCCGGGTTTCAGCCGCCGTTCCAAAACGGGATGCTGAAAATAAAAACTCCCCGAAACTGGATAACCGCTGTTCAAACAGCTGTTTGCAAACAGGTTTTAATGCTCGCGAAGCGCCGTTTCGCCGAGTCGCGTGATCGGCGTGAGGATGTACGAAAGGATCGAACGCTTCTCGCCAAGCAGGTCTACTTCGGCGCCCATTCCGGCGCTGATCGGGCGCGCGCTGCCATCGGCCATGCGCAGCCCGTCGGAATCGGTGCGAACCTGGACGATGTAGAAGCTTTCGCCGGTTTTATCGTTGGTCACGGCATCGGGCGAGATCTGCGTAACCTTGCCGCTCAGCGTGCCATAGACCGAGCGATCATAGGCAGTGATCGCCACCGCCGCGATCTGGCCGATACGCACTGCGGCAATATCCTGCGTTCGGACCTGCACCTCGACCAGCAATGTCTTGTCGTCCGGCACGATCTCGACCAGCGGCTGGCCCGGCTGGATCGCGCTCCCCCGCGTTGCCACGAGCACGCGGTTGATCCGCCCCTTCATCGGCGCACGCACCACGGTGCGCTCGACGCGCTTGGCGAGCGCGGGCAACGCCTGGCTCCGTGCAGACAGCTCGGCCTGTGCGGCAGCGAGTTCTTCGCCCGCTTTGGCCTTCCAGTCCTGCCTGGTCGCGGCAATTTGCGCGCGCGCTTCGGAAACCTGGGCACGCGCCCGCCCGATCGCTTCGTTCGCGCTCGATGCATCGGCGCGCGCCGCATCGGCATCGCCCTGCGCCTGGACCAGCGACATGCGCGGCTCGATCCCGCGATCGACCAGCGAGCGGATCGTCCCGAGCTGCGAGACGCGCGCATCCCGGATTGCGAGCCGTGCCTGATAGCCCGCGCTCGCTTCCGCCACTGCCTGTTCGGCCTGGCGCACGCGCGCTGCGCCGGCTTCGCTGGCGCGGGCAAGCTCTTCCATCCGCGAGCGATGCAAGGCGCGCTCGATTTCGATCTGCTGAAGCGCCGGCCCACCGGTCACCGCCGGATACACTGGCTCGCGCCCGATGATCTCGGCGGTAAGCCGCGCGATCTTGATTGTCAGCGCGGTGCTGGTCGCTTCGCCGCTGCCGAGATCCGATCCCATCTGCGTCGGATCGATCCGGATCAGCTCCGCGCCCAGCGCGATCTGCTGGCCGGACTTGACGAGGATATCCTGCACCACCCCGCCTTCGAGGTGCGACACGATCTGCAGCTGCGCGCTCGGCATCACCTTGCCCATCGCCCGCACGGTGCGGTCGAGCTGAGTCAGCGCGGCCCAGACGAAGAAGAGCACGACCACGCCAACGATCGTCCACAGCAGCACGTTCGACGCCGTTGTCGGCTTCACCTTGTGCGTCATATCCTCAAGATTCTGCATCTCAGGCCACCACTCGCGGGCGCTGGAGTTTCGCGAGCACTTCGTCGCGCGGCCCGTCGGCAATCACCCTGCCCTTGTCGAGCAGGATGATCCGCGAAACGAGCGAAACGAGCTGCGGGCGGTGCGTGATCAACACGAGGGTACGGTCCTTGAGTTCGGTCTGGAGCCGGTGGATCAGCGCCGTCTCGGTCTGTGCGTCCATCGCGCTGGTCGGTTCGTCGAGCAACACGATCTTTGGGCTGCCGGCCAGCGCGCGCGCGACCGCAATCGCCTGGCGCTGCCCGCCCGAAAGCCCTTCGCCGCGATCCGACAGGCGCAGATCATAGCCATTGGCGATCGTCCCAAGGAACTGGTGCGCACCCGACAGATCGGCGACGCGCATCAATTCTTCATCGTCCACGCCCTCGCGGCCGAGCACGATATTCTCGCGCACGCTGCCGGTGAAGAGCGTGCTCTCCTGCATCGCCGCGCCGATCGACGCGCGCATGCTGGCAGGCTCGAACTGCCGGATATCGGTGCCGTCGATCATCACCAGCCCGTCCTCGGGCGGATAGAGGCCGAGCAGCAGCCGCGCGCACGAAGACTTGCCCGAGCCGACCCGGCCGAGGATCGCGATGTGCTCGCCCGGCTTTATCGAGAAGCTGATATTGTCGAGCACCTTTTCCGGCGCGCCCGGATAGCGGAAGCTGACGCCCCGAAACTCGACCGCGCCATTGACCTTGGCCAATTGCAAACCGGGGCCATCCGGCCCCTCGGTCGGCTGCTCCATCAGATCATCGATCTGGCGATAGGCGGTGCGCGTTGCGGTAAGGCGAGTCAGCAACTGGGTGATCTGCGCCAGCGGCGCGATGGCGCGGCTGCCGAGGATCGAGCAGGCGATCAGGCCACCCGTCGTCATATTGCCAGCCGCGATCTCGAACACGCCGACGACGATCACCAGCGCATAAGAAAGCGTACCCGCAGACCCGGCAAAGGTCATGCCGATCGACGCGATCAGCCGCTGGCGCAGCGCACTGTCAGACTGGTCGTTAACCGCGCCCAGCCAGCGCCTGGTAAGCATCGGCCCCGCCCCGCTGGCCTTGACCACCTCAAGGCTGCCGATCGTCTCGACCAGCACGGATTGCTTGGCCATGCCCTGCCCCAGCGTCTTCGCCGAAAGCCGCTCCAGTGCCGGATGGGTGAGCAGACCCACCGCCACGACAAGGATCGCCAGCACCAGCGGCACCAGCACCACCACGCCGCCGATCAGCCACACCACCGCCAGCGTCAGGAAGATGAAGGGCACGTCCACGATCGCAACCATCGTCGCGGAAGCGAAGAACTCGCGCAGCCCCTCCAGCTCGCGCATCAGGCTGGACAGCGATCCGGTCGAGCCCTTTTTCAGCTCCAGCCGCATCGCCAGCATCCGCTTGAACACGTGCCCGCCCACATCGCTGTCGATATCGGCGCCCGCCAGATCCACGAAATATGCGCGCAGCAGCTTGAGGATGAAATCGAAGACGATGATCATCCCGATGCCGATCGACAGCCCGACCAGCGAGCTGATCGCATTGTTCGGCACGACGCGATCATAGACCACCATCGAGAAGATCGAGGTGAGCAGATTGAATATGTTGATGAAGACCGCGGCGAGCGCGACCTTCCAATAGATTGCCCGGTTGCGGCGCATCGGCGCGGTCAGCCATTCGGCCAGACGCGGGCGCGGCATCTTCACATGTTCTTCGGCGCTCATTGTGCGCTACCTTCGATTTCGAGCCCGAGTTCGTCGGAGAGCTTCCCCGTCCGCGCGAGCAAAATGTAACGCGCCACGTCGAGTTCGGTCAGCCCCTGAATATAGGCGCTGGCACTGGCGAAATAGCTTTCCTGCCCACCAAGCACATCGAGCAGCGAACCACGCGAAACGCGGAAGCGCTCGACGATAACGTCGCGCGAGCGGCGCGAGGCGGTGTAGGCGTTTTCGAGCGCGCCCTGCTGCGTCTCCAGCGCCTGCACATCGGCCCAGGCGATCGCGGCATCGCGCGATGCTTCCTCGCGCACCCGGCTGGAGCGCGCATCGGCGGCGCGGGCGCGGGCGCGATATTCGGCCAGCCGCGTATCCGTGCCGCCAAACAGACGCTGGCGCACCGTCACGCGGAAACGCACGTCATAATCCCGTTCATTCTCGATCACGCCATAGCGCCCGGCGTCGATCCCCGCCGAGACATTGGGCAGTTTGCTCGCCTTGACCGCCCCGGCATCGCCATGCGCCGCGCGTGCGCTCGCCTGAGCGCTGCGCACATCGGCGACGCCGCCGGCCGCTTCCATCGCTTCTTCGCGCGTCGCGACCAGCACGACGGGCACCGGCGCGCGTTCGAGCTCTGCCGGCGCTTCGATGCCGGTCAGTTCGCGGAAGCGCGCCTCGGCATCGGCAAGCGCGCGGCGAAAGCCGGCGAGCTGGCGGTCGGCATCGGCGATATAGCTGTCGACCCGCGCCAGATCGGCTTCTGCCGAAGCGCCTTCCTTGATGCGTTGCTCGACGCCCTGGCGCAGATCACGCTGGCTCTCGGCAAAGGCCGCGCCCAGGCGCACCAGCGCGCGCATGCCAAACACACGATACCATGCGGTAACGGTGCCCAGCGCCACGCGCTCTTCGGTCGATTCAGTGTCGGCATTGGCGGCTTCGCGGCGGTCCTTGGCGGCGTCGATCCGCTTGGTCGTGCTGCCGAAATCGAGCACGGTCTGGGAGAGGGAGGCGCTCGCATCGGTGCGCTGCCTAGCGCGCGAGCGCTCGACGATATTGTCGGGATCGTTCGAGAAATCCCGCGAGAGTACGCGGTAGCTCGACAGCGACAGATCGAGCGACGGCAGCAGACCGCCGCGTTCCTGACGGACGCGCACATCCGCAACGTCCTTCAGCGCCTCAGCCTCCATCGTCGCCGGATGACGGCGTACCGTCTCGCCAACCAGCGCGTGGAAATCGTCGCGGTTGGTCTGGTGCTTCCGCAGCGCGAGCACGGGGTCATTGCTGAAATCGATATCGAGCGGACGCGACTCCGCGTTCGGCAAATTGACTGCCGACGGAGCCTTCTGAACATTAGTTTGTGCCGCAGCGTCCTGCACCGCGATTAGCCAAAACAAAATTACGCGCCCACCCCCCGGCTTGTGCCGCGCTTTAGGACAACGCCGAATCCGCGTCATCTCATTTATTTGTACAATATCAGCAAGCTATTCCCGATACGAGCGGGATCTAGTTAATGTCCTGACGCTGGAAGATGACGAAGGTGAGCGCCATCAATCCGCCGATCCATGCCGTGATCGCCAGCGTCGACGTCAGTTGCGACATTTCGACCATGGCACCGCTGGCAAGCGGGACCACATAGGCTTTGCCCGTCTGCACCCAGCTTGCGAAATTCTCGAGATGGTAGCCGGGCAGCAAACGATACGGCACCGCCAGCCATTCCATCCCCATCCCGCTCAGCGCACTAACGATCTTCCCGAGCAAATCGTCGAGCGTAATCAGCACCAGCGAGATGATGAACGCCGCCAGCGTCGATCGCGTCAGCACCGCCAGCACACTGGCATAGGCCGCGGTGAGCAGCAGCGGCACGATGCCGTTCAGCAATTCCGCGCCGTGCGCGTTCAGGATCGCCGCAATGGTCACGCCGTTTGGCACTGGCAGGCCGGCCATCGCCGTCTTGGTATATTCCGCGATCACGGTCAGCACCGCAGCCGCGATCCACGCAATGTAGAGCAACCCGGTCGCCACACCATATTTGGCAGCGACCAGCTTCCAGCGTGGCGTATGCGGCACCACCAGCTTCAGCGTGTTCCAGCCATATTCCCCGGCGAAGACCAGCGCGAAATAGGCAGCGATGAAATAGCGCCCCAACGTGAACGACGAGGTATGCCAGATCATCGTCGTCTCGCCGATCCAGCCCGGCGCGGTCCCGGCGGATTTCGACATGCCGGGTTCGCCGATCAGGCCGATGGTGAGGATCAGCGCGAAGACGATCGGATAGATCCACACCAGCAGCCAGGTGCCCTTGTGCGGCAGCAGCTTGGTCCATTCGGCCGAGACGATGTTACGCATTGCCGCCCTCCGATTGGGTGATAGCGAGGAACGCTTCCTCAAGGCTACGCTCGTGCGGCGCGAGGCTGAAGACATCGACCCCCGCAGCGATCAGCCGCCGCGCGATCTCCGGCGTATCGGCTCGGTCGGCGCGTACGGTGAGCGCGTTGCCCACGATCTGGCAGGTCCAGTCGGCCAGCGCGGCCTGCGCCTTGTCGAGCGGTGCCGCGACGATGCGCAATCGCTCCTCGTCGTGCAGGATGCCGGCCACGGTATCCTCGCGGATCAGCACGCCGCGATCGATGATCGCCAGCCGGTCGCAGGTCTGCTGGACTTCGTTGAGCAGATGGCTGGAGAGGAACACCGTCTTTCCGTGCGTCTCGGCCAGCCCGCGGATCAGCGCGCGCATCTCCTGAATGCCTGCAGCATCCAGGCCGTTTGCAGGTTCATCGAGGATGATTAGGTCGGGATCGTTGAGCAAGGCCGCTGCCACGCCAAGCCGCTGGCGCATGCCGGTCGAATAGCCCTTCACCTTTCGATGCGCGTCGCGCTCCAGCCCGACCTGCGCGAGCAGACCCGCAATGCGGTCATCGCTTTCGCCCTGCGTCCGCGCCAGCACCTCCAGGTTCCGGCGGCCCGAAAGGAAGGGGTAGAATGCCCCGCCATCGACCAGCGAGCCGACCCGCTTCAGCGGCTGGCCCTGATGGAATTCCTTGCCGAACAGCTTGATCGCGCCCGAACTCGGCGTGATAAGGCCCAACATCATGCGGATCGTCGTGCTCTTGCCCGCGCCGTTCGCGCCGAGAAAGCCATAGACCTCGCCCGCGCGTACCGTCAGCGACACATTCTGCACGGCCTTCACGCCGCTGCCGCCGCGCCGCCCGAATGTCTTGCTCAGTCCCGCGACCTCAAGGACCGGCGCTCCCGTTTCGCTTTGCACGCCAGTTTGCCTTTGCATGATAGCTTGCACTCCCGCCCCGTCGCGTATTTGTGCAAGCTTAACGTGTACTAGTCAAGCAATACGCTTATTCAGTTGCGCCGCACTCATGTGTGCGCGACGGCCACCTTTTCGGCCGGTGGAGTTTCCTCACGCGGCAGCTGGATTTCGAGCTGCGCGATGGCGCCGGTTTCGCCCGGCCTGATCTGGAAACAGCCGTCGAGCAGCGCCGCGCGGCGCGCGCAATTCGCAAGGCCATTGCCCCAGTCGCCCACCGAATCGAAGCCATTGCCATCGTCGATGATCCGCAGCGAAAGCCGCCGGGCACCGATCGCAATCTCGACCGCGACATGCCGCGCGCCCGAGTGGCGAACGATATTGCTGCTAAGCTCTCGCACGATCGAAACGAGATGCCGCGCCGTCGCGTAATCGACCATCTGCCCCGTCGATCCCGCTGCAGTCACCGGCCAATCGAGCGCGATGCCGTTCGCTTCCAGGCGATTGGTCGTCTCGAAGCGCATATCGGCGATCACGTCGTCCAGCGGGCGCAGCGAGCCGCTCGTCCCGGTCACGATCGCGCGGATATCGGCCATCGCCTCGCGCACGTCCCGGCGCATCATATTGGTGTCTTCGCGATGCAGGCTGGTGAGCAATCGCGCGCTGACATCGTCGTGCAGATCCTGCGTGATCCGCGCACGTTCTTCCGCAACGCCACGGATATAGGAATCGCGCGCGCCCATCAGCGTATCGACGCCTTCGATCACTTCGAGCGCCTGTTCGAGATCGATCGCATCGAAATCGCGCGCGCCGCGATGGGCGTAGCGCAGGATCAGCCCCGGCATGTCCCCCACCCGCGGCAGCCGCAGCGCAACGCCGTCCTCTGCCACGCGCGGCTGCGCAACCGGCTCGGGATCGTCAGCAATATCTAGCGGATCGAACAGCGCCGAAAGTCCCGCACGCCAGCGCTCGGCACGCTGATCGGCGGCGAGCGCGAAAGCGAGTTCGGTGGCCAGCCGCAAGCTATGCTGGGTGGCGGCGTTGCGGCGACGATCCACCCGGCGCGTGATCGCCTGACGCAGCGGCAAATAGATCAACCCCACCGCGACAATCGCGATCGGCAGCGCAATGCCATGCGATCCCGCAGCCAGACCCAATATCGCAAGATCGACCGCCGCCACCGCAATCGCTGCGCACACCGACAGCAGCATCCCGGGCGCCCAGCCATCGACGGTGAACAGCCGGTGGCGCGCAATCGCCGCGCCCAGCCCGGCATAAATGACGAGCAGCAGCGGCAGCGCAATCGCTTCGCTGATCAACGGCGCACCGCTGATCAGCATCGGCAGGATCACCATCGCCACAAACAGCGCGGAAGAAAGCACCGCCGAAGACCCGATCAGCCGCATTGCCGCCAGCCCCACCGGATCGTTGCGCACCGACCATGCCTGTCCAATGATCAGCGAGACGAACAGCAGGAACTCCACGACGATCGCCGCGAACAACAACGCCACCGTATCGCCGGTAAGATCGGTGATGTTGGCGATGGTCAGCGCCACCGCCGCCGCGCCAATCGCCCATGCCACGCCGCGCGGCATCATTGGCCGTGGGAAATGGCAGAACAGGATCAGGATCGACGCCGCAAAGATCTGCACACAGGCATGATTGACCAGCATCATCACGCGATAGGTGCCGCCCAGCAGCAGCGGATCATGGCCCGCCGCGAGCGTGCAGCCAACCCCGAACAGACCGAGGCTCATCACTGCGAAAGTCCGCGCGGCATTGTTGCGCGGACGGATCACCAATATCCACAGGCCGCACAAAAGCCCGGTAAACCCGGTGACCAACGCGGCCCAGAAACCCCCGGTCAGATCGCTCAGATGCCGGGGGCGGCTGGTGGCGGCAAACGAGCCTCCGTCTGCAAAGCGCACCGTGATCGGCCCCGCGACCAGTGCTTCGGCAACGGCGTTCCGATTCTGCCACCACAGCCGGTTCGCCTCGCGGCTGCCTTGCGCGACGATGCCGTCGATCAGCGTATCGGCACGTATCGTGATCGGCGCGCCACGCTGCGGCTGGATCACTAGTTCAGCATCGAGCGGCAGCAACAGCGTGCCGCCCGCATGGCTCAGCTCTAGCTGGCTCGTGTCATGCCGCACTGCCTTGAGATCGGCGATGGGCAAACGCAACGTCGTCACCAGCACGATGGCTATCGCGATCAGCGACAATAGGGACAGCTCAAGCAACCGCCGTTGCGGTCGCCGGATCGGCCGATCCTGTGCGGCAGCTGCCCCTTCCCCCATGTGCACCCTTTTGCAGATACGTGAGGGTCTTGTCTACGTTTCAACTATCTTTGATCGTCAGCCTCTTATGCCTATTGCTTGGCAAATGCAGCCACACCGGAGACCATTCCAGTCGCCGCGCCGTTGCTCGTGGTCGTCATGAAATAGCTCATGCCCGCATGCGAAGCGCCGTCGCCCGCGAGGAAACCATAGCCTCGCCCGCTCAGCCCGTTGACCGCAACCGATGATCCGATCCAGCGTCCATCTGCACCCAGCGTCACCGAAGGGGCAGCAAGCCCGCCCGAGGTGTTGAAGGCATAATTGGTGCCACCGATCGAGATCGTCGATTCCCAGCCCACCTTCATCTGCGCGAACGAGACCGCGAGCTTGCCGTCGAACGTCCCCGGCGTGAGCGATCCGTCGCCGATCGTCGGGCTGGTGCTGCCCACCATAGTATAGGTCGCGGTGCCGGCGGTCGGCAGGTTGGTCAGTTGCTTGCCCCACACATTGTGGACGCCCTGGTTACCGGTCAGCGGAAGCGGCGAACCGCCAAAGGTCACGGTCCCGCCGCCCCAGCGGCTCCAGCCGATCACGCCGGCAGCGCCATTATGCTCGACGTCAGTCGCAGTGCCGCGCAGGAAATTGGCATTGGCCGACGTCAGCCGCCCATCGGTCGTTGCCGTGATGCTCGCGGTAATCGCCTGAACATTCGCGAATGAGCCCTGCGCGGTGTAGCTCATATTGAACCCCGTCGGCGCAGTTGGATTGCCCAGACCGCTCGACCCGTTCATCTTGAACGCCGCCGCGCCCGAAACGACATTGGCGATCCCGGTCGATCCGGGCATGCGGAACAGATAGTTGAAGCCGAAATGCGATGCGCCGGCGCCGGCCAGCATACCCATCAGGTTCATTTTGCACTCGGTCGGGCACACGCTGCCATTGCCGATAACCGGGATCGTCAGGAAGCTTTCGAAGCTGCCATCGGCAAGAATCGTGATCTGGCTGCTGCCCGGCGTGGCCAGCCCGCCGGTCGTCACCGTGCGATAATCCGAGCCGCCGATATTTACGGTGAAATCGAGCCCCAGCCGCGACGTGGTGCCGAAGGCGATAGCGGCGCTGCCCGTCAGCGTCCCCGGCGCGACCGTTCCGTCCGATATGGTGGGCTTGGTCGCGCCCGCCAGCGCATAGGTTGCCGTGCCCACCGTGGGGATCAAGGTCGCCGCCGTGCCATATATGAAATGGAAGCCCTGATTGGCGGTAAGATCCGTTGGCCCTGACCCGTTAAACTCGCCCGCGGTGGTGCCGTTCGCCCAGCGCGTCCAGGCGATCACGCCATCGGAGCTCCCGGTCTCGCCGCCATTCGCGGTACCGCGCTGGGGACTCTCGTTGCTGCTGGCATTGCGGCGATAGGCGGCGAGCCCGCTCGCATCGACCACGGTGGTGACCGGCCCCACCGAGCTGATCGCGCTAAGCGGATTGACGCGAACGAGGAACTGATTGGCCGTGCGCGTGCCGGGAACTTGCTCGAACGTGATGGCCGCAGGCGGTGGCGTGCCGCCAAAGGTACCGCTCTTGCCGAGTACCACGGCACCACTCAGCAGATTGGTGCCGCTCTGGAACAAGCCATAGCCGCCCATCAGGAAGGCAACGCCTTCGCCCGAGCCCATGAAATTGGCGTTGAAACTGCACGCAGGCGCTGTGGTGCAATAGTTGCCCGTCGCACCGCTCACCAGCGCGGTGCCATATAGGCCCAGCCGATTGCCGCTCTTGTCGGTGATCGTGATACCCGGCGTTCCGCTGCCGCCATTGGTCGCGAAGGCCAAGCGCGTCACCACCCCGTCAACGGTGAAGCTAAGCGTGCCGTCATATCCAAACGTTGGCGTCGTGCCGAACAGGATGCCCAAATTCATGGCGAGCTGGCTGGCGGTAACGGCCGGAGGATCGTTATACCCGACTGCGCCGCCGGATGGGATGTTGCCGGACAGCGTAGGCGTGGTCGCGGCCACCACGGTGTACATCACCCCGCCGCTGGTCGGCCGATTGGTGATCGGCGGGCCATAGGCAAAGTGCACGCCCTGATTGGCGGTGTAAGCCCGCATGCTGCTGGTCGTGCCGAACGTGCCGTCGCCGAAGCGGCCGAGCGCCCAGCTGCTCGCAGCGCCGGTTTGGAACTCGACCAGCCGCGCCGTTCCGGGGGCACCGAAGAAGCCAAGATTGAGCGGTCGGCCATTGGCATCCAATCCTATCGGGAGAACCCCCGGATCGGGCGCACCCCCACCATTGATACCCGATAGCGACAGCGCGACGGTCGGCGTCGCGACCGGCGTAGGGGTCGG
>SEFZ01000136.1 GCA_004173185.1 Sphingomonadales bacterium
CAAGATCAAGGACAAGGACATCGAACTGCGCACCGGCACCGCGCCGGCCGACGACGATGTTCTGGTCACCGACGTGCTGCAGAAAATGGTCAAGCAGCGCCGCGAGTCGATTGCCATGTACGAACAGGGCGGTCGCCAGGAACTCGCCGACATCGAGGCGGCCGAGGTCGTCGTGATCGAGGATTTCCTGCCCGCGCAGCTTTCCGACGACGACGCGATGGTCGCGATCAAGGCGATCGTGGTGGAGCTGGGCGCCGAGAGCCTGAAGGACATGGGCAAGGTGATGGCCGCGGTGAAGGACCGGCTGGGCTCGCAGCTCGATATGAGCAAGGCGTCGGGTTGGGTGAAGGCGGCTTTGGGCTGACCGCCCACCAAGCGCCAACCCTCTCTTTCCGTTCGTGTCGAGCGAAGTCGAGACACCCATCGAAATGGCGCCGGGCCGAGAGGCGTCTCGACTTCGCTCGACGCGAGCGGTTAGAGAGGTGGGATGGCGTTCTGGACCTACATCCTGCTCTGTGCCGATGGGCGCTACTATACCGGGCATACTGACAATCTTGAGTATCGCATCGGCCAGCATCAGTCGGGAGCGATCGAAGGCTTCACCTCGTCACGCCTTCCCGTTCGTCTGATGTGGTCGCATGATTTCATAACCCGCTTAGAAGCGTTAGATGCCGAAATGCGGATCAAGAAATGGTCCCGCGCCAAAAAGGAAGCGCTGATCCGTGGCGATTGGAGTGAAGTGAGTCATTTCGCCAAACCTCCCCACGAACGCTCCCCCGTTTCTGCGCGCGACACCCCTCTTTCCGTTCGCATCGAGCGAAGTCGAGATGCCCCTCGGTCTGGCGTAACCCCAATGGGTGTCTCGACTTCGCTCGACACGAACGGAAATTACCGTTTGCCCGACGCGGACGAGAGGGGAGAAGAATGAGCCTCACCCCGCAATGGCTGGACGAACTGCGATCGCGCGTCACGCTGTCGACCCTCATCGGGCGGACGGTGAAGGTCACGCGGGCTGGGCGCGAGTATAAGGCGTGCTGCCCCTT
>SEFZ01000137.1 GCA_004173185.1 Sphingomonadales bacterium
CCCGCGACCGGTCTCGGCACGGTCCGCACACTGTACGGCCGTCTGATCTCCGCCTCCGCGCAGTTCTTCTTCTAAACGCGTCAGCCCTCTGGGCTCGACAACAAACCCAGCCCGACGCCAATGTCCCCGGCGTCGGGCATACTCCCGGCGATGACTTCTGTCCCGTTGGCATCGCCGGGAGCCCCTATCTGCCTATGGTCGTAGGCCGCTCTCGGACGCGGCACAACGACCGCGCCGATCATCACTCTAAGAGCGGGTTTTGAACGGTGGCGATGGCGGGCACTGCCCGGTGATCGCCCAACAGCGGCCTGAGGCGCGCACACTCCACAGAGAAGTGGCATTGCTAAGACTAAAGCCGCCATTTCCTGCGACCGTCTGAAAAGCGCGCTAGTCGCGAATCCAGTCGCTTCACCCCACCGTTTCGCTTCATGAATGAATTTCGGCTAATGATGTCCCTGTCTGCCACTGGGAATGACGGCAAAGTCGGCGGAATTGCCAAGCAAGCGCTGAAATGGCCATCCTAAAGGGGTATGAAGAGCGAAAGCTAAAGTCCCAATTCATTCAGCCCCGGATGATCGTCCGGCCGCCGCCCGAGCGGCCAGCGGAACAGGCGCTCATCTTCGGTGATTGGCAGGTCGTTGATGCTGGCGATCCGGCGCGCCATCAGGCCATCAGCTGCGAACTCCCAATTCTCGTTGCCATAGGAGCGATACCAGGCACCAGCATCATCATGCCATTCATAGGCGAAGCGCACGGCGATCCGGTTGTCCTCATGGGCCCATAGCCCCTTGATCAGCCGGTACTCTTGTTCGCGCCGCCATTTGGTGGTCAGGAAGGCGATGATGGCGCCCCGGCCCTGCAGGAACTCAAACCGGTTCCGGCACTGACTGTCCTCGGTATAGCAAGCGCCACGCGCGCGGGATAGAGGTGGCCTGGCAAAACTGGACAGCGGGATAAGTGGATTTTCTGCCTGACGGCGGCCAAGGCGGCCGCGTGACAGGAGATCAGATGAGCAGACGACCTCGCCGGAACCACAGCCCG
>SEFZ01000138.1 GCA_004173185.1 Sphingomonadales bacterium
TGATCCGGCATCCATCGCGGCGCCGAAGTCATGGACCCCGGATCAAGTCCGGGGTGACGAAAGGAATTAGACCAGCCGCCAGCCGAGCGTTTCGCCCGCGTGGAATGGCACGACTTCGCTGATCTTGCCCGGAACGACGGTTTCGCCGCGTTCAAGCGTGATCCGCTCTTCATTCAGCGGCAAGCCATAGAAATTTGGGCCATGCTCGCTGGCAAAGCCCTCGAACTTGTCCAACGCGCCTTCCTCGTCGAACACCTGGATATAGGATTCGAGCGCATAGGGGGCGTTGAAAATGCCGGCGCAGCCGCATGCGGCTTCCTTGGTGTGCACCGCATGCGGCGCGCTGTCGGTGCCGAGGAAGAATTTCGGCGAGCCCGATACCGCGGCGGCGCGGACCGCGAGCCGGTGCTGCTCGCGCTTCGCGACGGGCAGGCAATAGGCGTGCGGCCGGATGCCGCCGACGAGCATCGCGTTGCGGTTGATATGCAGATGCTGCGGCGTGATCGTCGCGGCGATGTTGGCGGGGGCAGCCATCACAAAATCGACCGCTTCGGACGTCGTGATATGTTCGAACACGATCTTCAGGGCCGGCAGATCGCGGACGAGGCCCTTCAGCGTCCGTTCGATGAATACCGCCTCGCGGTCGAAGATGTCGACGTCGTGATCGGTGACTTCGCCGTGGATCAGCAGCGGCATGCCAATATCGGCCATCCGCTCGAGCACCGGCATGATCTTCGCAATATCGGTAACGCCGTGCGCGCTGCCTGTCGTCGCGTTTGCGGGATAAAGCTTGGCTGCGGTGAAGACGCCTGTTGCATGGCCGCGCGCCATTTCGTCGGGGCTGCTGTGATCGGTGAGGTAAGCGACGATCAGCGGGGTGAAATCCATCCCCGCCGGAACCGCTGCGTTGATCCGGTCGCGATAGGCCGCGCCCTCTTCGGCGGTCGTCACGGGCGGCGTCAGATTCGGCATGATGATCGCCCGCGCGAACTGGCGCGCGGTATATTGCGCGACATGGCCCAGCATCGCAC
>SEFZ01000139.1 GCA_004173185.1 Sphingomonadales bacterium
GGCAGGTCATAGGCGTGGCCGAAGCTGTCGGACCCCACGGGGCGGTAATGGCCATGGGGCGAAATCTGGACATCGTTGATCCAGCGCAGCGTTTCGACGCCGCACGCGATCACATCGGCGCGCTCCAGCCGTATCCCCGCGCGCAGCATGGCTTCGGGCAAGCGGCAATTATCATAAGCGAGCACGGGTTCGAACCATTGCCAGTCGGCACGCGCTACCGCGTCGTAAAGCGCGATCAGCCGATCGGCGCTCTTTCGCAATATCCGGTCGGCAAGTGCATTGCCGGAATCCGCCGCCAGCACATAGTCCGCACCGAGCATCGCAAAAGCGATCGCCCTGGGCGACTGAAACTCGAGCGCGGAGGACGCCGTGCGTTCGAAAAGCTCATGCGCCCACTGCCGGAGACCGGGATCGCGTGCCTCGCGCGCTGTCGCGCCGAGCGCCCAAAGCGTCCGTCCGCAGCTGTCCTCGGAGCCGACCTCCTCGAGCCAGTTCCGACCGAAACCCATGAAGTTGCGAAACTCGCCCCGGTCGGCATTCCAGGCATGTTGAACGAACGCCGCAAAGACCGAGGTGAGCTGCCCGCATTGGCTCAGCGTATCGTCATCAAGCCGATGCATCAGCATCAGCGCCCGCGCATTGTCATCGACGCAATAGCCATGCGCGCGATCGGGGATCATGTGAATGCTGTGCTGCAGAATTCCCGTGTCATCGCAAATCCGCAGGAACCCCTCGGCGCCAACCCGATCGGGGATCGGAGCAGCCTTCGGCACAATCCGGCTCGCTTCGATCAGCGCATGGGTGCGCGCGCCGAAGACTGGCCATGTCATGTCACGGCCGCGGTCATAGGCGCGCTTTTGCAGCGTGCGCAGGCGGTCGGGATCGTCGAGCAGATATTTGACCTCGCGCGCGATCGCCGCGCTGTCGTTGAAGGGCACCAGCACGCCATGATCGTCGGCGAGCAGTTCCACGGCGTGAACATAAGGCGTCGATACAACCGCCTTGCCCAGTGCCATCGCATAGGACAGCGT
>SEFZ01000140.1 GCA_004173185.1 Sphingomonadales bacterium
CGGCCGGGCGGCGGCAGACGTCAGGGACCATCGCGACCCTGTATTTCCAGCCCATCAAACCGCGTTGCCGGGTGAGCGCGACATCATCGCCGATCGCGCACCCGCCCCCTTGCCTGCCCGGCATGTGGACCGTTCGCCCCTCGACGGCGACGATCACGACAGGCTCGATCCCGCGTCGCCCGGCGATGGTGAAATCCGTGATGCGTCCGGTGACCGGTTCGACGCGACCAAAGCCGGTCATCACCACGAACAGCACGCAGATCAGGACAAGGCCGAGCGACAGGCCCACCACGGCCTCCTTGTTGAAATCCCAGAAGACCCAAAGCGACCGGAGCATCTTCCCCCACTGAGACCGGGAACATCCCGAACGCCTCTTCCGACGACAAGGCAAGCGACCCGATCAGGCCGAGGTCAATCAGCTTCCGGCGGCTCCCGGATTGACCTCCACGCACCCGATGTCGGGTATGTTCATCGTCAAGGCGGCCGCCGCGGCGGAACGTTTGATCAGGCCCTCGACGTAAGGCGCTGCGGATGCGCAATCGCCCTGAACATGGAAGTTGAAGGCTGGCGAGCTCATCTCGGCCATGACGAGCAGGACCGGCGGCGCATCCGCGGGCGCCCCCTCAGCCAGCGTCATCACCCCTTCCCTGAGTTTGACGTTGTCATCATCTGAGAGCGCGGTGACCAGATGCACCGTGGAAAGAGGCGTCTGAGCCGCGTCCGCCGGCGGCGCAGCGTCTTGCCGGTCACACCCTGCAGCCAGAACCAGAAGTCCGGCCAAAACCCAAGTCGCCTTCATGCACGCCCCCATACAACTCAAACAGCCAAGCTGAGCCTGAACACTACCTTTGGATCATCCCGGACGACAAGGCGTTCGAGCATGGACCAAGCCTTAGGCCCGCAACCGGAAAAGCCCCATGACCGCACCGCGTCAGAAGATCATTCCCTGCCTGTGGTTCGAGAAACAGGCCGAGGAAGCCGCCAACTTCTACGTCTCCCTGCTGCCGGACTCGCGCATCGACGAGGT
>SEFZ01000052.1 GCA_004173185.1 Sphingomonadales bacterium
CCGGCGACCAGCACTTCGAGCGCCGAGATGCCGATCATCAGCACGAAGCTGGGGATGCCAACGCCGAGGCCGGGGATCAGGCCGGCATTACCGGCATTGATCACGAAGCCCGCGAGCACCTTGAGCAGAATGTGCCCGGCGATCATCGCCACGAACAGTCGCAGGCCCAGCGAGAAGGGGCGAACCATGAACGAGACCAGCTCGATCACGGGGATCAGCCAGATCAGCCACAGCGGCGTACCGTGCGGCACGAAGAGCGAGAAGAACTTCAGCCCGTGCTTCCAGAAGCCGACGATCAGCACGATCGAGAAGCTCATGATCGCCAGCACGCCGGTGACCGTGAAGTGGCTGGTGAAGGTAAAGGGATGCAGCCCGATCAGCCCCAGCGGGAGAAGCCCCAGCAGGTTGGCGAACAGGATGAACATGAAGAGCGAGAAGATGTAGGGGACGTATTTGCGCCCGCCATGACCGATATTGTCGTCGACCAGCTTGGTGACGAAACCGGTGAAATTCTCGACCAGCATCTGGCCACGCGTCGGGATCACCTGGCGCTTCATGCCAAGCAGCATGAATGCCCAAAGTGTCACTGCCGCCGCGAACATCCACACCGCAGAATTGGTGAGAACAATCGGGTGCCCTGCGATGCTAAAGCCCGGATCCCAGATCGTCTGGATCTGGAACTGGTGCATCGGGTCGATCTTGCCAGATTCAGCCGCCACGCTTGCTCGTCCGCCTCATTACCAAAGCGCCCGAAGAATTACTTCGAGCGCTTGTTCGAAATCCGAATGATGTTCCTGAACGCCGCTATGATGCCCAAGAAGAGCAGAGCGAGCAGGAGCCAGGGAGAAGTGCCCAGAAAACGATCGAGTACCCACCCGATCAGCGCACCTCCGGCCATACCGCCGATCAATTCAGCCAGCACGCGATTGCCCAGGTTGTAATCATCCTGGCCTTTATCGGCGCTGCCATTTCTGATCGCCTCATCCGATTTTGCTCGCTCCAATCGCTCGTCGAGCGAGTTAAGGCGCGCATCCTCAGGCAAGGGGTCCAGTCCGGGCTTTTCTTCGGCCAAATCGCTTCTCCCAGTCGCCGTTTCCAGCAGGGCCAAGCGCTTATGCCCAAAGGCGAGCCCGCCAAGGCACGGGCGCTTTAGCAGGGTGAAAGGGTGAGTCAACTCCAGTGCCGCACTGCAAACAAGCGCCTCTGGGGGAAGCGCAAGATTGCGCGCCCCTCGCACTCTCGATACCCCTCTCTTTATGTCCGACGCTCCCGACAATAACGGCCATCGCGAACGCCTGCGCCAGCGGATGTTCGAAGGCGGCGCGGACGCGCTGCTCGATCACGAACTGATCGAATATATCCTCGCCCTCGCCATCCCCCGCCGCGACACCAAGCCGCTGGCAAAGACGCTAATTCACGAATTTGGCGGCATCGCCGGGCTGCTCACCGCCGAGCCCGAAGCGCTGCTTCGGGTAAAGGGCATGGGGGAAACCAGCGCCGCCGCGATAAAGATCGCCCATGCCGCCGCGCTGCGCCTGCTCCGCGCCCAGGTCGCCGAAAAGCCCGTGCTCGCCAATTGGCAGGCGCTGCTCGATTATCTTCGCGCAGACATGGCGCATCACGGAATCGAGCGTTTTCGCGTGCTCCACCTCAATTCGAAAAATATGCTGATCCGCGACGAAGTGATGAGCGAAGGCTCGATCGACGAAGCCGCGGTCTATGTCCGCGAAGTGATCGGCCGGGCGATGGCGCTAAAATCTGCCGCGTTGATCCTCGTCCACAACCACCCCTCGGGCGACCCCTCCCCCAGCCGCGCCGATATCGAAATCACCCGTACCATTGCCGAGACCGCCAAGCGGCTCAACATCGCCGTCCATGATCACATCATCGTGGGTGCGAGCGGCCACAGCAGCTTGCGGGCGCAGGGACTGATCTAGCCCAGACAGCCAAACGCCCGCCGGAGGCAAGTCCGGCGGGCGTCGGGAGTAACGCCATGCGTACAGCGTTAGGGAGGGGTTAGGACGGCTTCGGGGTCAGGAACGTGGTCAGCTCCTGCTTGTTGACCGAAGCGCTCTTGTCAGCGTCTGCCGAGGTGAAAGCCTGTGCGGCCCACGTCTTGGCTTCCGGCGATTCCGGCGCGAAGCTCGGCTCGGCAGCCTTGCGAAGTGCGCCCATCCAGTCGGTGAACTCAACAGCGCTCAGCGCACCATCGGCGTCCTTGTCATAAGTCCCGAAATCACGACCAACGGCGATGGCGACCTGCTCCTGGCTCGAAGCGGGCTGCTCCGTGGGCGCAGGCTGCGCTGCTGCCGTTTCAACCGGCGCCGGGCTCGCCGGTGTCGTTGCCGGAGCAGGCTGTGCGGCCATCTCTGCCGGGGCTTCGGTCGGGTTGCCCTCCGGCGTTGCCGTTGCGGCCTGGGCAGGCGCAGCATCGTCAACCACCGTAGTTTCGGCCGGCGTTTCAGCAGTCGTCATCGGCGCTTCCTGAGCAGGCTGCGTATCGACTGTAGCTGGCGCATCCTGTGCAAAGACGGGAGCCGCAACAAGCATAGACGTCGCAAGAAGAATGGTCTTCAACATGATAGTCTCTCCTTAATTTTTGCTGCGCCACTATTATGCGGCTGCGGCAATGGCTGGCTAATCTCTCAACCCTAACAACCATCAATCTCGGATTGTTGTTCCACACTTCTGCCCCTTTAGCCTCAACTCATCGCCCCAAAATCCCTGTTCATCGCTTTTCGTTTGCCGTGTGGTGTTTGCGCCACGGCCAGCGGGGATCGTAGGACAATGCCCATCGGCGGACGCACCCGCGAGGGCCGATGCTTTGCTCGATGGCTGATCACCGGGCGCTTCCGCTGGCAAGTCTGGAGGCTGCTTGCTAGGGGCGCGCGGGACTCCTCTTCCGAAAGGCTCCCCGATGGTCCCCCGCTATTCCCGCCCCGAAATGACCGCGATCTGGTCCCCCGAGACACGCCTCGGCATCTGGTTCGAGATCGAGGCGCACGCGACCGAAAAGCTGGCCGACCTCGGCGTTGTGCCCAAGGCCGCTGCCGACGCGCTGTGGAAATGGTGGGCAACCAACCCGACCATCGACGTGGCGGCAATCGACGCCATCGAAGCCGTCACCAAGCATGACGTGATCGCCTTCCTCACCTGGGTTGCCGAACAGGTCGGTGACGAAGCGCGCTACATGCATCAGGGCATGACCAGCTCGGACGTGCTCGACACCTGCCTCGCGGTCCAGCTCGCCCGCGCCAGCGATATCCTCCTCGCCGACATCGACAAGCTGCTCGAAGTCCTCGAGCGTCGCGCCAGGGAGCATAAGCTCACCCCGACGATCGGCCGCAGCCACGGCATCCATGCCGAGCCGGTCACCTTCGGGCTCAAGCTCGCCGAAGCGCATGCCGAATTCGCCCGCGCCAAGAAGCGGCTGATTGCTGCCCGCGAAGACGTCGCCACCTGCGCGATCTCGGGCGCGGTCGGCACCTTCGCCAATATCGATCCGCGCGTCGAAGAGCATGTCGCCGCCAAGCTCGGCCTCAGCGTGGAGCCGGTCTCCACCCAGGTGATCCCGCGCGATCGCCATGCGATGTTCTTCGCCACCCTCGGCGTGATCGCCAGCTCGATCGAGCGCCTCGCCACCGAAGTCCGCCACCTTCAGCGCACCGAAGTCCTCGAAGCCGAGGAATATTTCTCGCCGGGCCAAAAGGGCTCGTCGGCCATGCCGCACAAGCGCAACCCGGTCCTCACCGAAAACCTCACCGGCCTCGCCCGCGTCGTGCGCGGCGCTGTCGTGCCGGCGATGGAGAATGTGGCGCTGTGGCATGAGCGCGACATCAGCCACTCCTCGGTCGAGCGCTATATCGGCCCCGACGCGACGATCACCCTCGATTTCGCCCTCGCCCGCCTCACCGGCGTGATCGACAAGCTGCTGGTTTACCCCGCGCGCATGCAAAAAAATCTCGATCGCATGGGCGGCCTCGTCCATTCGCAGCGCGTGCTGCTCGCCCTCACGCAAGCGGGCGTCAGCCGCGAGGACAGCTACCGCCTCGTCCAGCGCAACGCGATGAAGGTGTGGGAAAGCGACGGCGAGCTTTCGCTGCTCGAACTGCTCAAGGCAGATCCCGAAGTCACCGCTGCGCTGAGCAACGAAGAACTCGAGGACAAGTTCGACCTCGGCTATCACTTCAAGCAGGTCGACACGATCTTCGCCCGCGTGTTCGGCGCAGCTTAGTCGCGGCCCGCCTAGCTATGTAGGAAATCGCCGGTTACGCCTCCCCGTATCATAGCGGGGAGGCGGGCATGGCGATCGGCGCATCGGTGGGCAAAGGCGGGGTCAACGATCTCGGCGACGTGATCGTCGTCCAGCACCTCCTCAACGACTGGCTCGGCGCCACCGGCCAGCCCTTGCTCAATCCGGACGGCGATTGCGGCGCGCGCAGCATTGCAGCGATCACCGCCTATCAGGCGCAGGTCATGGCATTCCCCAAGCCCGATGGCCTCATCACCCCCGGCGGCAAGACCTGGGCCGCGCTCTCGACCGGACAGGGCTCCCAGGCATCGCTCAGCGGCGCGGCATGGTGGAACGCCAATCAGGCCAAATACCCCAATAGCGAAAAGCTCACCGACCTCGCCTCCCCCTTCAGGGAGAACGCCGTCGCATTCATCGATGCGATCAAGGCGGCCGGCGGAAAAGTCATCGTCTCCGCCACCCGCCGAAACCGCACCCGCGCGCACCTGATGCACTATAGCTGGCGCGTCTCGCGCGGCGAAGTCGCCCCAAAGGACGTCCCTGCCCTGGCCGGCCTCGCGATCCGCTGGGACCATGGCGACCTCGCCAAGTCCAGAAAGGGCGCCAGGGAAATGTCGGACCTGTTCGGCATCGCCTTCCAGCCCTCTCTTACCTCGAATCACATCGACGGCCGCGCGGTGGACATGACGATCAACTGGACGGGCACGATCGACGTGAAGGACAAGGCTGGCAAAAAGCGCTCGCTTTCCACGCCGCGCACCGGAGACGCCAACCCCGAGCTCCATGCGATCGGTGCAACCTTCGGTGTCCGCAAGCTCCTCAGCGACCCTCCGCATTGGAGCGACAACGGCCGCTGACACGTTTTTATCACAAACCGCGGTCCACGCAGTTGACAGCCCCTGCCCCCGACCGTAGTGGCCACCGCCTACCCCGTGCCCAGATGGCGGAATTGGTAGACGCACCAGCTTCAGGTGCTGGCGCTCGCAAGGGCGTGGAGGTTCGAGTCCTCTTCTGGGCACCATTTGCAGTTCGTTGAACCAGCACTCTCCCGAAAGGGACACCCGAGCGCTAACCGCTGGGATTATCAAAACTTCATCCGGCGCAATCCGGCAAGCTGTTGGCGAGCCGAATGGCGCCTTCGCGCCGGTGGTTCGTCAGACACGCTCCACGGCAACAGCGAAGCCCTGACCGACACCGACGCACAAAGTAACGAGGCCCAATTTGCCGCCGCTGCGCTGAAGCTGAGGCACCAAAGTCATCAGGATCCGCGCGCCAGACATGCCGAGCGGATGCCCCAGTGCGACCGCTCCGCTCGATCAGCGCCGATAGCGTGATCGCCGACCGCGGAACCATCCGCGCATTCAACCGCTCATTCCAGCAGGAGCCCCGGGGTTATGTGAGCCCCCCGGGGCTTCGCTTTTCAGCTGGCGAGGAATGCAATCAAAGCGGTGCGAAACGCATCGGGCTGATCGAGCATGATGAAATGCCCGCTATCCCCCACACCCGCCACAGTCAGCTTCGGGGTGCCGGCATATTCAGTGCGGTAAAAGCCGAGCGCGCGCTCCTCGCTGAGCATCGCTGACCACGGCACCAGCACGGTCACGGGCGCGGCGATCTCGCCCAATTGCCCGCGCAGATCGACCATCAGATCCTCATACATCGCCTGCCCCGACACGCGCATATCGGCCTTGGCCATCCAAAGTTTGATCTGCGCGCGGGATGCGGGCTTGAGCGCGTTGGTATTCGCAATCGCATCAAGCATCGGTTCAGGCGTCGGCTTGCCATAAAGGCCCGCCATCTGCGCGCGCATCATCTCGGCCTACGGCTTTATCCCTTCGAGCGTCTGCCCCGGAAAGAACGCCGATCCCACCCAGGGCAGCGCATCGACGATCATCGCTTTGCCGACATCGCCCGGATGCGCCTTGGCCAGCATCAACGTCGCGAGCCCGCCCAGCGAATGGCCGATCACCGCGGCCTTGCCCAGCTTGCGGGTCGCGATCAGGCTGTGGAGATCGGCCACCACGCCATCGAGAACGCCCGGCTGCAAATTGGCGCGCGGATCGTCCCCGCCAAAGCCGTTGACCTGCACCAGATAGACGCTGTGGGTCTTTGCCAGCTCAGGCGCGACCCCGTCCCACACGGAGCGGGGGCTGGAGAGGCCGGGGATCAGCATCACCGGGCTGCCCTTGCCGATCACCTGCACCGAGATATGCTCCATCTGGATCAGATTGGCGGGCACGGTTTGCGCCGCGAGCGGTGTAGCAATCGGCGCGCTGAAGCCGGGCGAGCCATTCGCCGCCCAGATCGCAACGAGGATGGCAAAGAGTGGCAGCCGGCTCTTGCGGCATGCAGCGGCACGAAGCGTGCGGATCATTTCGCGACTTCCTTCGATGGATTGGTGAAGATGTCCTCGATCGCCATCTCGAACAGATCGGCGATCTTGAAAGCGAGCGGCAGCGAGGGATCGTAGCGGCCGGTCTCGATGGCGTTGACGCTCTGGCGCGAGACTTCGAGCCGTTCTGCCAGATCCTGCTGGCTCCAGGCCCGCTCGGCGCGCAGCACGCGAAGGCGGTTATTCACCTGCGCCTCCCGCCGCGCGATCGCGCAGGCTCATATAGCATTGCACCAGCCCGAACGCGCCACACCAGATCGGAAAAGCGAGAAAGGTCGGGAAATGCACGATGCCCGCGCCTTCCTCGAGAAAGCCCCACACCGAAGTGATCGCCAGCAATATGCCCATCCCGACGATCATTGCGGTGGCCAGCCGGAAGCGGATGAATTCGTCCTGCTCCTCGCGCAGATACAATCCCATCACCGCCAGCACCGCGAGGATCGGCAGCGAAGGCAGCACCGACAGCACATACAGCGCGATACCGGTCGGCTGATACACGCGCATCGCCCAGGTGCAGGCGAACAGCACGATCACATACGCCAGCATCGATGGAATGAAGCGCGCGATATAGCGTCGCTGGGCGGGGTTTCTGGCATTCATATCAAGCTCCCTTTCTAATCAGTAAAGGAAGCTTTACGTAGCGAGTCGCGAATTGTCAACTTTGCTGGACATTATATACATGACACAGCAAAGGCTGCTGGGTTTGCATGGGTTGCTTGAGCGCCCATCGGCGCCCCACAACCTTGTTGGATGGGTTGCTTGGTTTGCTTTATTGCCTTGTATGAGTTAAGCCAGACGCGACTCGGAGCAATGCTATGGCAACAGATTACCTTTCAGGAACACAACTCATGCGCGACAAAGCGTGGGCCGAAGTTCTGCAATCCGAAACTTATAAGGCGTTTGTGGCCCTTGATGCGGCTGTCGTCGCGATGGGCGGGCAGAGCATGGATAAGGCGGCCCCTTCGGCGGCGGCCATAACTAGCGCCCACTGTGTAGGGTGGCCGCCCGTTATGCCGGTCGTTCGGGAACGCATCCGCCGTCAGCCGTCTCATGCTGATATGGCTTGGACAGCTTTGCGCAAAAGTGGACGGCCGTTGTCGATAGGTAGATTCTTAGAGGCCACTATCGCTGAAGGCGCAGAGATCGGGGGCGATCAACTGGCTAATTTTCGTTCAACGCTCTCCAAGGACAATCGCTTTCAGAGCGTGCGTCACAACAGCATGTACTTCTGGTGGTTTGCGGATGAGCCGCTGCCGTTAGAATTTCGAAATGAAACTCAGTCGGCGAAGCTCGCAGGCCTTCTCGACTAAGTTTCATTTACTCAAGCCAGAAAGGGGGTGATGCCAATGCGGCCACCACCATCTAACTAACCTCTAGGACTGCATCCGGGGGAAACAGGTATCGAACACCTGCCAACCTCGCAGCCCCGTAGGGGGAGCCAGACCGCTCAAAGAGCGGCGATCAACCACAACTCCTAGCCGGGGGCCTTACGGCTCCCGGCCTTTTCGCTATGTACGTGAATCGTGAGGAAAATGCAAATGTCAGACGATCCCGATAACGTTATCGGACCCGACGAAGATGATGTTCTGCGCCGGTTGCTGGCTACGCCGCCCACGACAAATAAACCGCTTACAGAGTCAACAGAGCCGAGACGGCGGGGGCGTCCGATCAGCCCGCACGGTAAAAGTGCCCCATAGCGCTAGGAATTTGACCGAGGTGTCAAATTTTAGTTGAATCTTATCAACCTCGCCTCTACCTCAGGGGCAATCGCACCCGCCAGGCCTCTGTCCGAAAGGATATGCACACTTGGCGGGTCTTTTATTTCTGGCATTCGCGTGTAAGTTCACCGACGAATGCCCGCCACCTTTTCCAAGCCAGCCATAGATATTCAGCAATAAATTTCGCATCTCCGCGCCAACGGCATGGAAATCGCGGATGAAGAGTTTGCAGCATACTGGCTCACTCATGTTAGTTATTACAGGCTCAGCGCTTACTGGCTCGCGTTTGAACGGGCAAAAGGTAGCGTAGGACCTCGCTTCCATCCCGGAACAACGTTCGAAATGGTCACTGATTTGTACGCATTTGATCGCGATTTGCGCCGTATGGTGATGCGCGGTTCAGAGCATGTCGAAGTCGCCCTGCGGGGTAGTTGGGCATATCAGCTTGCGATTGGGACAGGCTCGCACGGATATCTCGACGCAGCGCTTTACGCGGACGCAGAAGAGTTCGCGAAGGGCAAGAGCAAGCTCGCTAGTTCGGTCAAATTCTCGTCAGAGACTTACATAGAGCACTACCGCGAAACGTATGATCAGCCTCCGCTGCCGCCTGTTTGGATGGTCGCCGAGATGATGTCCTTCGGTCAGCTATCACGATGGTACTCCAATCTGTCCGATCGCGCTCTTAGGAACCGAGTTGCTGCCCCCTTGGGGTTGCCTGAAACGGTCCTCGTGCCGCTGGTGAGGCACGTTACCGATATTCGGAACATCTGCGCTCACCATGGGCGGCTGTGGAATAGGGGGTTCCTACAGCCCCCAAAGCTGGCGAGAAAGCCGGATGACTTGAATGCGAGTTTGGATCTCGCTTCCAACCAAGCCCCAGCCCGTCTCTATAACGCGCTTACGATGATCGGCCACATAATCAGGACTGTGGCCCCGGACTCAACTTGGGCACACGACTTGGCTGCGCACATTTGCAGCCATCCTTTCGGAGATTGCGGGCAGATGGGCTTTCCGCCTGACTGGAAGGACCGCCCGCTTTGGTCCTAGCGATCTAATCGTTCGATCATCCACGGCGGAAGCATCCAGCGTGTACCCGCTGCGCCACCGTGAAACTTGCGCCTACGCCCCATGGCGGCGTGCTTAGGCTGCGACTGAACCAACCCGCCGATAGGTCAAGCGCTTGCCGGTGATGCCCTTGAGAGCAAGGTCTGCGCGCTGTTCGTCGTTGACGCCGACAGCAACGCGGTTCGTGTAGCGGAAATCGAACTCGCGCAGGTAGCGCTGCAAATGCTGTGAACCGCAGTGCTGGTAGATCCCGCGCATGCCGCGCTTGAAGATGCCGAAGAAGCCTTCAATCTGGTTCGTGCTGATCGAGCTATCGCCCTTACGGACATACTCGCCCTTCGCGTGGTCAACGTAGTCATGCGATGCGAACGCCTTGCCAGCGGTTTTGTACATCTGCGCGCCGTCCGTCATGAGGCGAGCCTCGGGAGCAACATGCTTGGCGAGGATAGGCGCGATCGATGCCGCGCTGAAATGGCCGGTGAAGACGATTGAGGTAGCGCGGCCCGTGTTGCGCTCAACAAGCGAGAACACCTTGTTCTTGTTGTGGATCGCCATGCGGCTCTCGCCGGGTACGCGGCCTACATAAGTCTCATCGACTTCGACCATACCGCCGTCGCCACCCATAGGCGTATCGTCGGTGTCGATCATGGCTTCGCGGATGCGGTGGGCCATGAACCAAGCGGTTTTGTACGTGACGCCGAGCATGCGGTGTAGCTGGTGGGCCGAAATGCCCTTCTTGCTCGATACGATCAGATGGTTTGCCAGCAGCCACTTGTTCAACGGGACCTTGCTGTCCTCGAACACGGTGCCGACAGTCACGCTGTACTGCTTGCGGCAATCGTTGCACTGGATGACGCCCTTGCGGATAGCGCCCTCGGGATGCGCTTTCGACGGACGCCCACGCTGCTCAGGCAGGCGCTTGGCAGTAAACGAGCCACAGTGCGGGCAATACGGACCCTGCGGCCAACGCAGCGCCTCAAGATGCTCGCGGGCTGCGTCTGCGTCGGTGAAGCGGGGAAGGGTGATGTTCGTCATACCCTCTTATGGGGTCGTCACCGCTGCTGTGTCACGTATATAATGTCCACTTTGCTTTCCATATCGGAAAGCAAGCTATTCATCGGGCATGCGTGCTCTCGACCGGCAATCGCCAGGGTCCAGTCGAAATTTCGGGTTAGGGGGCGCGGCACGCCCGGCGAAAAACCGGCTCCGCCGAACGATCAGAGCTTCGCGGAATCCGTTTTCACAACGCCGCTGTCGAGCTTCCAGCCGCCCATGTGGCGCACCATCGGCTTTCCGCAGCCCCGGCACTTAGATCGCATGACCGAACCGTCGTCGTGCGCGCTACCCCGGCTGCGGTGATGCTTGCCGCGCATGCAATTGAACAGCTGGATAAGCTTCATGGCAAATCACCTCGGCCGCGACAATATGTCTGTGACGTGTCTGAAACAGACTGTCCACCCATATGTTGCACCGCAATGAATGCGTTGCAGCCGGCGCTGCTTACAATCGCCCCGCCACGCGCTCGACCATCTCCGCCGCGAGCAGGCTCAGCGTATCGTCGCGCGCACCCATCAGCACGATGCGGTCGCCCGGTCGCGCACTCGCAACCAGATGCGCCGCAGCCGCCGCACGATCGGGGATGTGGAGTGCCTGCTTGCCCGTCGCCGCCACGTCCGCGACGATATGCGCGCTGGTCACTTCGCGGGTCGTGGTCCCGCCCTGATAGACCGGATCGGGCAGCACCAGCAGGTCATCCGCCGCTAGTCGCCGGGCAAACATCGCCACCAGTTCGCGCCGCATCACCTTGAGCGGGCCATAGCCATGCGGCTGAAACAGCAGCAGCAGCCGGCCCGGAAACGAGCGCAGCGTCTCGATGGTCGCGGCGATCTTGTCCGGGTTGTGCCCGAAATCGTCGATCACTGCGACGCCGCCGGCCTCACCAACCAGCTCGAAGCGCCGCTTGAGCCCCGCAAATCCTTCGATCGCGCGCACCGCATCGGCCAGCGGCACGCCCGCCGCCACCGCCGCGCCGATCGCCGCCAGCGCGTTCGCAACATTGTGCCGGCCGGGCACGCCAAGGTTCACATGATGCGCCTCCCCCGCCATCTCCAGATCAAACGCGATCGAATAAGCGTGGGGGATGAGATTGCGCGCGACCAGATGGGCCTCGCCTTCCACTGCGAACGTCAGCTTGCGGTCCAGCGCCATCGCCAGCGCCGCGCTCTCCGCATCGCCGACATTGACGACCGTCGTCACTGCCTTGGCGGCGAACGCGCCGAACAACTCGCGCAGTTCCTCCAGCGATTTATGATCGAGGCTCACATTGTTGAGCACCGCGATCTTCGGCCAATACAGCGCGATCGAACCGTCGCTCTCATCGACTTCGCTGACGAAATCCGCACCCTGCCCCACCAGCGCGCTCGCAAATGGCGCATCCGGATTGGCGAAATTCTTCATCACCGCGCCGTTCATCACCGTCGGATCGCGGCCGATCGCGTGGAGTATCCAGCCGATCATCCCGGTCACGGTCGATTTGCCGCTCGTCCCCGCGACCCCAATCGACATGGGTGCCGCGTTGAAGAGGCTGGCCAGCAGTTCCGCCCGCGTCATCCGCGCGCACCCCGCCGCGTTCGCCGCCACGATGTCCGCCACCGTATCTTCGATCGCAGCCGAGGCAACGACGATCTGCTCGCCCGAAATCCCGCTGCCATCCTGCGCAAACAGCGTCACGCCACGCTTGGCGAGATCGTCGAACTTCGCAGGCAGCCTTCCCGAATCCAGGCTGCGATCCGATCCCGAGACCTTCGCGCCCTGCCCATCCAGGATCATCGCCAGCGGCAACATTCCCGATCCGCCGATGCCCACGAAGAAGTAAGGTGTGCGATGTTCCATGGCCTCGCGCTATCGCCAGTTTCGCCGGGTGGAGCAAGGCATCGCACTACTCCCGCGCATGCTGCGCTTGTCGAAGCGCCTTTCTTTCCTATACCTCGGCCAGGAACAGAACGGCCCTTCGAGAAGCGCAGGGCAAACGGGGTAGTATATGCGCATCGGAGTCGTCGCACCGGCACGGACGGTCAGTCAGGAGAGCGCAGCCCGCATGGCCGCCTTCATGGCGCTCACCTATCCGCAGCACGACATCGTCTTCCACCCGCAATGCTTCCTGACGGAAAATCATTTCGCCGGTTCGGATGCGGTGCGCGCGGCCGCCTTCCTCGAATTCGCCAACGATCCCGGCTTCGAAGCGATCTGGTTCGCGCGCGGCGGCTATGGGTCAAACCGCATTCTCGAAATGGTGATGCCGCACCTGAATTCGGCGGCCAAGTCCAAGACCTATATGGGCTATTCGGACATGGGCTTCCTGCTCGGCGCGCTCTACGCCCGCCGCATCGGTTTCCCCTGCCATGCCTCGATGGCGAGCAGCATGGGCAGGAATGACAGCGGCGAGGATGCCGGCTGGGCACTGTCCTGGCTGATCGACAAGGACAAGCGCGCGCTTGAGCCGAGCCTGCTTGACGGCAAGCCCGCCGCCGCCTTCAATCTCTCGATCCTCACGGCGATGATCGGTAGCCCATGGCTCCCCGATCTCACCGATCACGTGCTGATGATCGAGGAAGTCGGCGAGCCGATGTACCGCCTCGATCGCATGCTCTTCACAATGGCCCACGCCACCCAGCTAAAGGGCATCGCCGGCGTCCGCCTCGGCGCGATCAGCGATGTCGTGAACAACGACGTCGATTTCGGCGAGAGCAGCGAGTTCATGATCAAGCGCTGGTGCGGCGAAATGGGCGTGCCCTATCTGGGTCGCGCCGAGATCGGCCATGTGAAACTGAACCGAGTGGTGCCGTTCGGAGTCAGCGTCCAGGGGTAGATGGCGCTAAAGGCTGGCGGCCACGGCACCGCTGCCGGACAGCGCCGGCGCTAGAGAACCCAAGCTTCCGCAGTGAAGTTTTGGCCGGGAAGCAACGTCTTCACGTCGAAAGCAAAATCGGCGGCACCATCTCCATCAAGGTCGCCCTGCACCGTCCAATTTGCGCCCGAGCCGCTCACGCGCAATTGCCCGGCCTGGCCGTTGAACGCTGCCGCGCCGATGAACGCAAAGGCCGCATCTCCAGCCGCGGCGCCATTCGCGTCGATGGCGCTCAGGTCGATCAGGTCGCCGCTGTCGAAATCGGTGATGCGGTCGCCCGCCGCCGCTTCCCATGCAGCAAATACGAACCGGTCGTTTCCGCCGCCGCCGGTCAGCACATTCGCCTGGTTGCTCGCCGTCAACCGGTCGTTGAAAGCCGAGCCGATCACATTCTCGATCGAAACCAGCGTATCCACGCCAGCCGCGCGGGTATTTTGATCCTCGTGCCACGACAAGTCGATCTCCACGCCGCCAGCAGCCACGGCATAGCTCACCGTGTCGATTCCCGCGCTACCCCAGATCGTATCATCGCCCATGCCGCCATCCAGCAGGTCGTTGCCGTCGCCACCCCACACGCTGTCATCGCCCTCGCCACCCGCCAGGCCATCATCGCCTTCCGCACCCTGTATCCAGTCCTGGCCGCCGCCGCCCGCCAAATGGTCGTTGCCCGCATAGCCCAAGACCACATCGTTACCGCCACCGCCGATTAGCGCGTCGCCGCTGCCGGAGCCGTACACCATCAGTCCGACGGCGCCTTGCCCGTCATAGACCAGGATATCGTCGCCGGTGATCCGAGCGTCTTCGAGCCGTAACGCGAACTCCCACACGCCATCACCTTCGGCATCGGCAAAAAGGAAGGTGGAAGCGCCATCATTCACTGTCCCCAGAACAAGGGTAGGCGCGTAAATCCCATGCAAGTCGATGCGATCGAGCCCGGTCTGGAAATCGTAGATCAGATCATAGGTCGCATAGAGCGAGTCGCCGGCCCGATAGACGAACACGTCCGCACCGCCTTGGCCGTAAAGCCGGTCCTGCCCTGCGCCGCCATCAATCAGATCATTGCCTAGTCCGGCATAAATCACGTCATCGCCCGCACCGCCCCGCAACACATCGGCGCCTTCGATCCCGGAGAACACATCGGCGCCGCTACCTCCGATGATTTCCAGCTCGGCTGCTCCAATAGCATAGAGACGGTCTGTCGCGAGATCATAAGCAGCGCTCGCCGATACGCGATAGATGTAGCTCGTATCCATCACGCCATAGAGCGGGCTGGATTTGCTGGTGTGATCAACAATAAGGCGGTTCTGTCCGCCTCCGAGCGAAAACACGCGGCTTCCCGCCAGTGTCGTCGCCACAATGTCGTTGCCCGAGCCCATCGCCACGTCCCAGCGTTCGATGTTGCGGGCATAGGTGCCGTCCGCCAACAGCATGCCGCCGGCGCTTGCCGCGAGCCGCGTATCGAAGGTCAGGCCGAGCGTGGTTCCCACCCGGTCGAGATCGCCATAATCGTCGCCCGCGCCGCCATCGGCCCAATCCGCGCCGCTCCGCAGATACAAGCTGTCGTTGCCATCGCCGCCTTCCAGCCGGTCGGCGCCCGTTTTGCCGTCCAGCCTGTCGTCACCTGCGTTTCCGATCAACTCGTCGTCGCCATTGCCCCCATCCAGATCGTCGTTGCCCGATCCGCCACGCAGGATGACTTCCTCGACGCTGGAGACGTGCAGCCGCCGGGTAGCCCCGGCATAGCTCGTGCCGGAGAAAATCTCGAAATCATTGTCGCTCGAGTTGAAATTGGCGCGTAGCCGGGCACTGCCGCCGCCGCTCATATCCACGATCAGCCGATCGCGCCCTCCGCCGCCGTCCAGCGAATCCTGTCCCTCCAGAAGGGTGCTGATCAGGTCGTCGCCACCGCCGGTATTAATGCGCTCGCTACTGCCGCCCAGCCAGACCCGGTCGTCGCCCGTTCCCAGCGTGACATCGATCCGCTCGACATTGCGGATATGGGTGCCGTTCGCAAAGGTGAACCCCGTCGAGGTCGCCGCGGCTGCCGCGACGAAGCTCAGGTCGCGGCTCTCGCCGCTCAGATCGACTTCGGCATAATCCTGCCCCGATCCGCCGTCGATCCAATCGACGCCGCCGCGGCCATAGAGCTTGTCGTTGTCCGCGCCGCCATCGAGGAAGTCGTCATGGCCGCTGCCGCTCAGCGTGTCTTCACCCCCGCCGCCCTTGAAATAGGCGCGCTGGTCGTCGCTGAAGGCGGTGTCGTTGCCGGAGCCGAACAGCACGGCGATGGTCTCGACATTGCGAATGTCGAACCAGCCTTCGCTCGATCCCGATTTGAGCCGCAGCGTGATGTCGCCATCGTCGTCGGTCAATTGCCAGTCACGGCTGCGGTCGCTCAGGTCGACCAAGGCCAGGTCGCGCCCACTGCCGCCATCGCCATAATCGCGCTCGCCCGAAGGCGCGCCGTAGAAGACCAGGCTGTCATCGCCCGATCCGCCATCGAGGCGATCGGCAAAGCGGCTGCCGGGATCGTCATCGATCAGCAGGTCGTCATCGGCCCCGCCATTGAGCACGTCCGCGCCGCCATTGCCCATCAGCACATCATTGCCACCCGCCCCGCCGAGCGCATCGGCACCACCCTGGCCGCGCACCACGTCGCGCCCGGACGTGCCGGTGAAGATGTCGCCGCCGGAGCCGCCGGTCCAGGTGAAGTCGCCGGACGATGGCAGGTCGAGCGGTGGCGGCGCTGTGCCGGGGCCCACCACGACGGGCGTTGTTGGGGCGCCGGGCCGGGTAATATCCTCCCAGATTGCGGCCAGGTTTGGGGGGGAATCGGTTCGATGATCGCCGACGCCGCCCCAGACTTCGACCTTTTCGATACCGCCCGCCGAAGAACCCATGTTTTTGATACGGATATTGATTGCCAGCCCACCATGACCGTCAGGCACTTGAACAAGCAGGTCGTTGCCGTCCGGGTGGAACCACGAGCGGGAAAGTGCAGTTGCGAGATTGCCCGTATAGAGAATTAACGTGTCGGTGCCCTCACCACCGCTATCGTCGATGATGTCGTAACCGTCGCCGACGCCAACGTTGTACCAGTCACCGCCGGCATTACCCTTCATCGTGTCGTCGCCGGAGCCGCCTGCCAGCGTGTCTCGTCCATTGCCGCCCATAAGGCTATCGGAGCCGGAGCCGCCGGCAAGAACATCGTCAAGTGCTCCACCGATCAGGACGTCGGCCCCCGCCCCGCCATCCGCTACAAGACGGCTGCCTCCCGCGACCGAGATGATATCAGCGAATTCCCCGCCAAAGACGGACCCCGATCCGGGCTGCAACACATAGCTGTTAGATTCCGTGCGCGGGAGGAAGACTATCCTGGAACCCGCGTCGATACTTTCTGAAATCGAGGATTCAGAAATCACCCGCGCCTGCATGGCGTAGCGATCGATGTCATGCTCTCTAATGGGGGAGTATGATCCTCTATCATCAATACTGGTTGTTACTCCAATATGACTACCGGATTCGTAGGTTCCGATTAAATCCTGCGTGCGGGTTAGATGATAAAATGTGCCCGGCGGAGTATCGGCGTCGCTCGATCTAATTATACCAGGTGAACCAAACGCAAAACCCGTCACGGAATGTGTGCCTAAACTCAAGCCATGCGGATCGTTAGGGTCATGGAACCATTGCGTGAATTGCTCCGCCACCATCCCGCCCAAGCTATGGCCGGTAAAAATAACAGGCGTGCAAGGATTGGAATTGGCTATCAATGTCTTGACTTGCTGAACAAACTGACTGGCATAAATCCTAAGTGTAGGACTGTATCCAAATAGCTGGATCTCAGCGGCAAACATTAGGTCAACCGTTACGCTACCGGCATCGAGCGGGCCGTCCGTGCCTCGAAAGGAAATTACGAGATTATCGTTCGAAACTACCGCAAACATGACGCTATTTAGGATCGCGATACCGCCCAGATATGATGGTATTGGAAAATTTTTGCTCAAATAGCTTCCAGCTACGTATCTGTAACTTCCTAGACTTAGTGAATTCCTGATCCCGGCTTCGTCCAGATATGCAAGCTGTGAAAGCTCGGCAGTATCAGCGGTGAGACTCCATGATATATTTTTCATGACTTTATCGCCCCGGAATTTGCCACAGCATCCTACACATCATGATAACTCACCAGAACAATTTGTAAGATTTACATCCGAATTAGAGTGTATTTTTGAATGCATTGGAGCGCGCAGGGCACCGCCAATTGAATAGCCGTTCGCCACCTGGGCACTCGCATCCGCGCCCATGCGTTCCTATCTCAACCCTCTGGCATCCCCCGAAGAACGAAGATAGAACACGCCCTATGGCTTTGACTCACATCACCGTCCGCGGCGCGCGCGAGCACAACCTCAAGAACGTCGATATCGACATCCCGCGCGACACCCTCACGGTCATCACCGGCCTGTCGGGCAGCGGCAAATCCTCGCTAGCCTTCGACACCATCTATGCCGAGGGTCAGCGCCGCTATGTGGAGAGCCTGTCCGCATATGCCCGCCAGTTCCTCGAGCTGATGCAAAAGCCCGATGTCGATCATATCGAGGGCCTCAGCCCCGCGATCAGCATCGAGCAGAAGACCACCAGCCGCAATCCGCGCTCCACGGTCGCCACCGTCACCGAAATCTACGATTATATGCGCCTGCTCTGGGCGCGCGTCGGCGTGCCCTATAGCCCCGTCACCGGCCTCCCCATCGCCGCGCAAACCGTCAGCCAGATGGTCGATCGTGTCCTGACCTTGCCCGAAGGCACCCGCCTGCTCCTCCTCGCCCCCGTCGTGCGCGGCCGCAAGGGCGAGTATCGCAAGGAGCTGGCCGAGTGGCAGAAAGCCGGCTTCCAGCGCGTCCGCATCGATGGCGAGACCTATCTGATCGAGGAAGCCCCCGCGCTCGACAAGAAGTTCAAGCATGACATCGAAGTCGTGGTCGATCGCCTCGTCATCGGTGGCGACATCGCCACGCGCCTCGCCGAAAGCTTCGAACAAGCGCTCAAGCTGGCGGAAGGCCTCGCTTACGTAGATTTGGTCGACGCCATCGCCCCCGGCCGCGAAAACGAAGCCACCGATGCGGGCGCGATGAAAAACGCCGGCATCCCCGCCAACCGCATCGTCTTCTCGGAGAAGTTCGCCTGCCCCGTCTCCGGCTTCACCATCGCCGAGATCGAGCCGCGCCTCTTCTCGTTCAACGCCCCGCAAGGCGCCTGTCCCGCGTGCGACGGCCTCGGCGAGAAGCTGGTGTTCGACGAAGACCTGGTCGTTCCCAACCACGAACTCACCATCAAGAAGGGCGCAATCGTGCCCTGGGCCAAATCCAATCCGCCCAGCCCCTATTACATGCAGGTGCTCGGCTCGCTCGCGCGCGAATTCGGCTTCAGCCTCGACATTCCGTGGAAGGACCTCGACCCCGAAGTCCATTACACGATCCTCCACGGCACCCGCGGCAAGCCCGTCACCCTCACCTTCGTTGACGGCCGCAAGTCGTATGACGTGAAGAAGCCCTTCGAAGGTGTCATCGGCAATCTCAACCGCCGCATGCTCTCCACCGAAAGCGCGTGGATGCGCGAAGAACTCTCCAAATATCAGGCGAGCCATGCCTGCGAGACGTGCCACGGCGCCCGCCTCAAGCCCGAGGCGCTCGCGGTCAAGATCGCCGATCGGGACATCAGCTACGCCACCCGCCTCTCGGTGGTCGATGCGCTCGAATGGTTCAAACTGCTCCCCATCACCCTCACCGAACAGCAGCGCGAAATCGCCCGCGCGATCCTCAAGGAGATCGACGAGCGCCTCGGCTTCCTCAACAATGTCGGCCTCGACTATCTCAACCTCAACCGCACCAGCGGCACGCTGTCCGGCGGCGAGAGCCAGCGCATCCGCCTCGCGTCACAGATCGGCTCGGGCCTGTCGGGTGTGCTCTACGTCCTCGATGAGCCGTCGATCGGCCTCCACCAGCGCGACAATGACATGCTGCTCAAGACGCTTCGCCGTCTGCGCGATCTCGGCAACACCGTCCTCGTCGTCGAGCATGACGAAGACGCGATCCGCACCGCCGATTACGTCATCGATATGGGCCCCGGCGCCGGCGTGCGCGGCGGCGAAGTCGTGGCACAGGGCACGTTCGAGCAAGTCCTCGCCAACACCAACAGCATCACCGCCGATTACCTCTCCGGCCGCCGCGAAGTCCCGCTCCCGGCCAAGCGCCGCAAGGGCAATGGCAAGAAGCTGACCGTGCACAACGCCACCGCCAACAACCTCACCGGCGTCACCGCGAGCATCCCGCTCGGCACCTTCACCTGCATCACCGGCGTCTCCGGCTCGGGCAAATCCAGCTTCACCATCGACACGCTCTATGCCGCCGCCGCGCGCCAGCTAAACGGCGCCCGCATCCTCGCCGGCAAGCATGACAAGGTCACCGGGCTCGAGCATCTCGACAAGGTGATCGACATCGATCAGTCGCCGATCGGCCGCACGCCGCGCAGCAACCCCGCGACCTACACCGGCGCCTTCACCCAGATCCGCGACTGGTTCGCCGGCCTCCCCGAAAGCCAGGCGCGCGGCTACAAGCCCGGCCGCTTCAGCTTCAACGTAAAGGGCGGCCGCTGCGAAGCCTGCAC
>SEFZ01000018.1 GCA_004173185.1 Sphingomonadales bacterium
CTCGCGAGCCTGAAAGGCAGCGCTTCCCGTCGGCGCCATCCCCGCAACCAGGGCCAGAGCAATCAACCGCTTCATTCGCCCTCCGCAACAATTACCCCTCAACCGATTCTATACACGATGTGTTCCGCAGGCCCAAGAATAGGACGGTTCCACCATCAAAATCGCACAATTGTCGGCTTTAGGATATAGACTGTCGGGGCCGGTGCGGCACTGAACAAATGGATAGCGAAGCCGACGATCCGGAAAACCGGACGCCGATCCTCTGGTTCAAGGAGTCGCTCCCTCAAGGCGCGACGGCCTCAGCAGCAACCTGTTAATAAATAGGAAACTGGAGCGGGCGAAGGGATTCGAACCCTCGACCCCAACCTTGGCAAGGTTGCAAAAATGCGTTTCTGGCTGATTGCCGTTGATTGCCTCCGGCTTCGAATATCCTAGTATTCCGACGTTTTCTGCAAAAATGATCAGTGGCAGACAGCGACGAATATTTGCTCGGTGGTAGCCCGGTGGTAGCCCAGAAAGTAAAGTCATGCTATAAGTTTGGTCATGAAGACCAAACTTTCTAAGACTGCCGCAGACATCGCTGAGCCGAGATCCGCGCGGTATACCATCTGGGATTCCGAGCTTACCGGGTTCGCCCTTCGGGTGACCCCCGCTGGCGCGAAGTCGTGGGCAGTGAAGTATCGCGTAGGCGAAGGCGGCCGGACCGCCGCCGTCCGTTGGTATACGATCGGCACCTATCCCGAGACGCCTGCCACAGACGCACGCAAGGCCGCCGAAATTGCTCTGGCGCGCGTGCGGTTAGGCGAAGATCCCAGCGGCGAGCGCATTACGAAGCGCGCCGAAATGACCGTGGCGCAGGCCATCGATTTTTACGAGCAGGAAGGCTGCTTCGTGCAGCGCGGCATTCGGCAGGGCGAACCGATGAAACCGATGACGAAGGACTATACTCTCGCCCGTCTGCGCCATCACGTCGTTCGGCTGCTGGGCAAAAGGCGTATCACCGAAATCGACGAGGGCGACATCACCACATTCGTGCGAGATGTGAGCGCCGGAAAGACCGCGCGCGACGAGTGGATCGTCGATCCCGAAACGGGCAAACGCAAGCGCGTTATCGTCCGCGGCGGCGAAGGCGCCGCGCGGAAGGTCGTGCGCGACCTGTCCGCGGTCTATTCCTTCCTAAAGACGCATAAGAGGAAGACACGGGTCACCCATAATCCGGTCGAAGACGCAAGCGTCCGAAAGACGGACAATAAGCGCACGCGCTTTCTCTCTATAGAAGAGGTGAAGCGGCTAGGCGAAGCTCTCAATGCGTTGGAGGCCCAAGGCGTAAACGCCAAGGCAGTGAATATTGCCCGGCTCTGGGCGTTGTCCGGCTGCCGCCGAAACGAAATCGCCGGCCTGAAATGGCCGGAAGTCGATTTTGATCGCGGCTTGCTCGTTTTCGATGACACGAAAACCGGCAGGAGCGTCCGCCCGCTCGGCGCCGCAGCCATAGCGCTACTCGAAGCTTTGAAACCCGAAGGGGCCGAAGGCTATGTCTTCCCGGCGGAGCGTGGCGACGGATTCTACCAAGGCACGAAGACCGTGTGGCAGGCTGCAATCAAGAAGGCGGCGCTTCCCGGCGTGACGCCTCACGTTCTCCGCCACACTCTCGGTAGCGCGGCCGCGTCTGCGGGCGAGGCCCTGCTGATGGTTGGATCGCTTCTTGGGCATGCGAATGCACGTTCCACAGCGATCTACGCTCATATCTCTCATGATCCGGCACGGCTGGCGGCCGATCGCGTAACCGGCCCTCTTGCCGAAGCATTGGGCCGCCCTCTACCAAAGCAGGCGATGGAAACGATCGCCGCCTGATTTTCGGAGAAAAGCCCGCCCGGCGCACCGGACGGGATTTTCGCTGGTCGGTCAGTCGCCGGTCCGGCGATTGGAACGCGACCAGATCAGGCTGAAAGTCTCGCCGCCTTCATCGTCGAAGAGGTTGGCATAAACCGGTGCGCTGAAGCTCGGATCGTCGAGCTTCATCCCGAGATAGGCACGGCCTTCATTCGACTGCTTGGCCCAGGCGGCACCAACTTCGGCGATGCCGACGAACACCCGGTGCGTGGGTGCGTTCTCGCTGGGCGGGTTCTGATCGGCGACGATGCGAACCCCTTTGGCTTGAACGCTGAGTGTCACGATGTCGCCGACATATTCGCCTTTGGCGGTCTTCTTGAAAGTGCCGATGGTAGCCATGATGATATCCTTTCCTTGCTCCGAGACCATGCCCTTCACGGCCTCGATGGCTTGGGACATGACCGGGACTGCCGTGGCCGCAGCCGAAGGCCCGCAAGCGAAGCTGGAGGACGGCAAGGGACGCCCTTTTTTGTTTCGCGAGGAATGACGGCGAAGCCGTGAGGGGAAAAAAGTGCGGACCTGCCGTTGCGGCCCCAAGCGGCAGAGGCGCAGCCGGTTTCGGTCATCAAGCCTTTCGAAGAGGCCGTGAAGGGCATGGTTTCGCGAGGCGCAAAGGGAACTGGCTAGCGCGGTCGGCTTTCACCAGGCGACGCGAAAATTGTCAGGTGCAGTTCAGTCCAGCCGCGCCGTAAGGCAGGGTTCCCTGTCAGGCGCCCGATTTGACGCGACCACGCCCAACCGGAGCCTTCGCTGTCGGCTTTCGACCGCCGCCGCGTCCCTTGGTGCCGAGGCCGATTTGCTTGGCGAGCACTCGCCGGGTTTCGGCATAGTTCGGCGCGACCATCGGATAGTGTTTCGGCAGATTCCACTTCGCGCGATAGTCGTCCGGCGTCATGCCATAAGCGGTCATCAAATGACGGCGCATCATTTTGAGCTTCTTGCCGTCCTCGAGGCAGACGATGTAGTCCGGCTTAACCGAAGAGCGGATCGAAACCGCCGGTTTCTGCTCCTCAACGAGCTCGACGACCGGCGACCCCAGGCCCGCCAGCGCGCCATGAACGCGCGCGATCAGGTCGGGAAGATCGGCGAGGCCGACGGCGTTGTTCGAGACATGCGCCGCGACAATATCGGCGGTGAGCGTGAGCAGCATATCCTGAGTGTCTTCGACCATCGGTCATCTCCTCTTCGACCCACGCCCTATCGCCTGCCTTGCCTTCCGGCCACGACTATTTGACCAATAGGGTATCGCGCCGTGCGCCCTCAGGGCGCGCGGCGCGCAAATTTTCTCCCGGATGGAATGGGCGGCGGCACGCGCCGCCGCCCTCGACCGTCACGCGGCTTCGCGCTGCGGCTCGTCCTCTGCCTCCGGCACAGTCAGTTCGCCATGCGTCGTCACGGTCCCCACCCCGCCGCGCGCCGTGTAGGCGGCGGGCGGGAAGGACATCCATTTCGGCACCCAGCCCTCGATCTTGGTTCGGCCGTTGGTGCCCTCCAAATGGTCGCGGATGATCGTCTTCAAGGTGGCGCCCTTCTCCTTGGCATTGGCGGCGGCGACCTCGGCCCCGCCGACCTCGGCGACCAGCGCGGTCAGCACCTCCTTGTCGCGTAAGCCTTCTAAAAAGGCGTCGTCGGCACTCCACCATTTGGCCATGTCGAGCCCGATGTGGAGGCCCACGGCCTCAACGGCGGCGCTTCCCGCGAACAAAGTCTCGCCCATGACGATGGCGATGACGTCCATCACCGCTCGGTCGGGAAGGTCGAGCAGTCGTTGGAACAGCGCCGCAAGCGGCATCGGATTGCCGCCGGTCACGCTCGGCTCCTCGGCGTCGAACGCGAGCAGCGCCAGCACCGCGCGCCGCTTCTCGTCGAATACCGTCTCGGCGCGGCAAACCTCGACGCTCTCGCGCACATCGTCGTCTTTCGCCGACTGCGGTTCGATTTTCACATTCCAGAGCGGCGATCCCGCGACGGCATGGGCGACCATCAAGCGCAGCGCTACGGCGGGATGGCCGGTCAGCGCCGCGCGCACGGCGGCATGACGATGAAGATCGACATAGGTCTGCGTCCGCGCGGTCAGTTCGGGGCGGGCCGTCTTGGGCGCCGCCTCGATCTTTTCGCCCTTGTCGAGCCGCGCCGCTTCCTTGGCGGTGACATAGCCGGTGTAAATATCGATCTCGCCGGTGTCGCGCACCTCGACATAGACGCGTCCGCCCTTGCGCTTGGGCACTTGGCGAAATTCCCACGACCGGAAATAGTCGCCCTTGGGCAGGACGACGACATCGCTCCACCCCTCGTCCAGAAACGCCAAACGTCGCTCCTCGACGGCGGCAAGCTGCGCGGTCCAGAAGACATCGCTGTCGCCGAAATAGCGCTCGTCGCCGAACAGGTCGGCGATGATTGCCAGCCCGCTTGCCTCGACGTCGAACAGAGCATGTTCGGCGCGGATAGCACCCCCACCGAACAGCCAGCCCTTGAGCTGTTGTCCCTGCGGGCAATAGGTCTGCGGATCGTCGAACAGCGCCAGCCAAGCGCGCTGCTGGCCTTTCGACGCCATCGTCAGATGGCGCACCGTGCCCGAACTGATCTTCTCCTTAGCGTAGAGCGAGCGGATGCGCGGGAGCAGATTGCCGAGCGCAAGGATGCGCTTCACCATCGGCTCAGGCATACCGAACGTATCGGCAAGGTCCGCGACGCTGCGTCCTTCGCGGACCAGACGCGTGTAGGTTTCCCATTGGGTAACCTCATCGGCATCGCGCCGCGCGACATTCTCGATCAGCGAGGCTTCGAGCGCGGCGGCATCGTCGCCTTCTTCGAGAATGGCGCATGGCAGCGGCTCGGCCTCGCCCTTCTCGCCCGCGACCATACACGCGGCGGTGAAGCGCCGCGCGCCCGCGACGATCTCATAGTCGCCTTCGGCGCAATTGGGCCGCACGATCAGGGGAACGAGAACGCCGCGCGCGCGAACGGTCGGCAAGATATCCGACACGTCGGGGGCCTTTTTGGCGTAGCGCATATTGGTCTTGCTGATTGACAGCTTGCCAAGGTCGATAAAGTCGAGTCTCATGGGCTTGCTCCTTGTGAGCGTCGGTCCCGTTTTGTCTTGAAGCGAGGCGGGACCGACTATGGTTGACGGCGAAACGCGCCGCCTGCGTCAGCCTTGGCCCGTTGCGGGCTTCGGAAGCTCGATTGTCATGCCGCTGCTCTGTCGTCATTCGCCGCTGCCTCGGCATGGCGGGCCAGCAGCCAATCGGCGGCCTTGCTCGCGAGGCTCGCGGCGCGGAAGATCGCGCGATTGTCCTCGCGCAAAACCTCCAGCCACGACCCGATATAATCGGCATGGCGCACGCTCGGTTCGATGCCGAGTGCGGCGCACAGGAAGGCGCTCCCCATCTCGGCGACCAGTTCCTCGCGCGCATAATCCTTGCTGCCAAAGCTATTGAGCAGCTTACGGTCCAGCCGCGACACATGGCCGGTCGCATGGGTGAGTTCGTGCAGCGCAGTGCGGTAAAAATTGATCTGATCGAAGAAAGCGGGCTGCGGCGGCACCTGCACATAATCATGGGCAGCCACGTAAAAGGCCCTGTCGCCGCCGATGCGAAAATCGACCCCGCTCGCGGTGATCACGGCCTCGGCGACGGGCACGATCTCACGCTCTGGCAGCGGGGCAGGGTCGGTAGCGATCCCTTCGCGCAAGCCCGCGCATTGCGCCACATTGAACACAGTAAAGCTTTTGAGGAACGCCACAGCGCGCGCATCGCCGCCGTCGCGCGCCGCGCGCTCGGCTTCACCTTTGGGAATGAAGCGGTCGGCATAAACGACGGTCGTGCCGCGCTCGCCCTTGCGGACATTGCCACCCGCCTCAAGCGCCTGACGGAAGGTAAGCCAGTCTTGGCTCGGCCATCCCTCCTCGATCACCGCTCCCCACAGGATCAGGATATTGATGCCCGAATAGGGGCGGCCCGAATGAGCATTATGGGGCAGGGCCGCCGAAGCGCCGCCGCTGCGTCCCCAAGGCTGCACCCAAGGCAGCCGCCCCGCCTCCAGTTCGGCGATGATCCGGCTCGTCACGCTGTCATAGAGCGACGCGCGCGGCTCGCCGCCGCGAGATTGGCGACCGCTCGCCCTGTTACTGCCTTTGACCTTCTGGCGCATGTCTCGATCTCCATCCCGCCCCAAAACCAGCAGGCCCCCGGCGGAGCGGGGGTGGGCGGCGACTGGCGACCTGCCGGGCGCGGCCAGGAGGCGGTCCGCACCCGAAGGGCTGCAACGAAGAGGAAGAGCCGGCACCGCCGGCTTGCGGGACGCCGGGCCGCGCCCAGAAGGGAGCGCCGCCCACTCCCGCGATCGACGGGAGGCCCACGATAACGCCGCCGCGCCCAGCGCGGCGACCGCAAGTCATACCTGCTGTGACAAACGATCCGCCGTCCCGGCGGATATCAGACGAGAAACGCGCTCTCGGCGCGGCCGCCGGCGGTGCGGCGTGCGCGCGCAGCTGTGCTTAGCCGCCGCACTGCCAAGACAGGCGCACCGGGTGCGCAGCGCGGTTAAAACAAACACGCGATCCCTGTCGGCGCCTGTCGCCGGCAGTGAGCGCCCATTGCCAACCGCGCTCCTCCATCCGGGGGCGTCGCGGGGGCGTCCAGCCCCCGCGGATGGGGTACGGCCCGACGCGGCTTGCCGTCAGGGGAAGCCTTTCCCCTCGCTTGCCCATTTTAGGCAAACTTTCTCAACCGCGTCTGGACAAGTTAGAATGAACAGGGAACGATGGCTTGAGAATTTTCGAATAGGAGCGAAGAGATGGAAGTCCAGGCGCGGAGTTTTCGGGGGTTCGGCATCGTCGGTCGGGACGCATGCGAAGGGCTCGGTCACAAGCAGGTACATCCATGTTCTGGATGCTACCCTGATCGTCGCTGCCGACACGCTCGCCGCATATATCTCCCCGCTGCTCGAAGGCACTGTCTTCAAGCAACGCGCCTACGCGCTCGATCGCAGATCGCGGAAGACGGCGCTGGACGAATTCCTTTCGCGGCAGAAAGCCTCAAGAAAAATGGCGGCTTAGCGTTCTGGATCGAGGATCCCTCCGGCTCGGGACCCAGAAGCGCTTGGTGTCAGCAGCCACGCGATGGGGTTCAAGGAGCAAATGGAGTTTGGCGCCCGGTCCCATACCGAGCCGAGTCTTTCGCAAAGTCGACTTTGAGCCCGGCGATCGTCAAAATCGCTCTATTTTTCGTTCCCACCCCGTCGCAGGCTTCTGCATTCTTACTCGCTCAAGCTGCAATCTGGGCCGCGCAGCGTCGTAGCACTCTATCTGGCCTGCGGGGCGGTCCGGGCTGGGCTGTCCAGAAGCTCGCCACCGGCGCTAATCCGTAATTAAAGCTGAGACGCATCCCAGACGATGGGCAAGGTCTGATAGCCCACGGTCATCCCGCCGTGCGCCTTTAGTTCCGAACGGTCACCAACCCGGAAGGAGGGGAGGCGCTTCAGCCAGGTGGCATAGGCCGAATGTAACTCCCGGCGCGCGAGTACATGGCCGAGGCAAAAATGGATTCCGGTGACGAATGCGAGATGCCGCTTGTTCTTTCGATCGAGGTCAACGGTCATCGGATCGGGGAATTCCGTTGGATCCAGACTTCCGAGCAAGGTCGGCAGCTGTACCCAGTCGCCAGCCTTGATCGTCACGCCATGGATCTCGACATCCTTCATCGCCTGGCGCCGCGGGCTGACCGGAGAGTACCGCCGCAGCATTTCCTCGACCGCGACGTTGATCTTTTCAGGGTTGGCTCGCAGAAAGTCCTGCAAGGACTGATTGCTGGCAAGTTCGTAAAAATGCATGCCGAGCGACGTCGTGACGGTATCGAGGCCGCCCAGAAAGAAGCCGAACAACATGCCCATCATCTCGTCGTCGGTAAGCGGTCGGCCCTCGAATTCAGCTTGCACTACAGCCGTTGCAAGATCGTCGCGGGGATCATCTCGCCTTTCTTCGATCAGTTCTCGCAGAACAGTCAGAACCTTCTCGGTTGCCGCCGCTGCGCGGGCAAAGTCGCTTTGCGAGAGCATGTCATGCTCCCATTCGACAAATTCCGGCATGCGAGAAACCGGCAAACCGAGAACTTCGAGAAAAATCGAAATCGGGAACGGAAAACCGAAGTCAGCGATGAACTCGCATTCCCCGCGATCGACGAACTGGTCGATCAATTCGTTCGCCCGCTGATCGATCGCATCGTTATATTTTGCAAGCGCCTGGGGCGTAAACCACGGGGTCATCACCGCCCGCATCTTTTTATGAAGATCGCCGTCGATACCCGTCGGGATCAGCTTCCAGCGTTCTCCAACCAAGCCCTGCAGATTGACGTAATTATTGTTCTGAAAATCGGGCGACATCAGAATTTTGCGCTGGTCGGCCGCCCCGGTGATCACCCAGCAGCCGCGCTTGAACCCGGCGTCTATGTCGTTCCAGAAGATCGGCCCACCCGAATAAGCGTCCAGAACCGTCCCAATCGGATCGACGCGCATGCGAGGATCATTATACGCATCAAGCGATCTGATCTTGTCCGTCGGCACATGCGCGGGGCAAAAGCGGCGTTCCGCGGGCTTCAAATTTTCGGCGTCCGTAGCCATGGACATACTCCCAATAATATCTGGCCTTTCGGCCGAACTAAGTTCGATCGCGCTCTTTGACGAGGTCGAGTGCGATATCGACGATCATGTCTTCCTGACCGCCCACCATTTTCCGGCGCCCCACTTCGCTCAGGATCGACCGAGCATCGAGGCCGTAATCCGCGGCCGCCTTTTCGGCATGACGAAGGAAACTCGAATAAACGCCGGCATAGCCGAGCGTGAGAGTCTCGCGATCTACCCGAACCGGGCGATCTTGAAGCGGACGAACGAGGTCGTCTGCGGCATCCATGAGGGCAAACAGGTCACAGCCATGTTGCCAGCCGTAAAGGTCGGCCACGGCAATAAAGACTTCTAGCGGAGCATTGCCCGCCCCTGCTCCCATGCCAGCAAGACTGGCATCGACCCGCAAAGCGCCATTCTGTACCGCGATGATCGAATTAGCGACGCCCAGACTCAAATTATGGTGTGCATGAACACCGCGCTGCGTTTCGGGTTTCAGAACCCGGTCATAGGCCTGCAGGCGAGCCGCATATTCGTCCATGTTCAGTGCCCCACCACTGTCCGTGACATATACGCAATGCGCACCATAGCTTTCCATAAGCTGCGCCTGTTGCGCGAGGCTGTCAGCGTCGAGCATGTGGCTCATCATCAGAAATCCCGAGACGTCCATGCCGAGGTCGCGGGCGGCGCCGATGTGCTGTTTTGCGACGTCCGCCTCGGTACAGTGAGTTGCCACGCGAACGGACTTTACGCCCAATGCGCTCGCCCGCTTGAGGTCGTGAACAGTCCCGATGCCCGGGAGCAGGAGCGTGGTCAGCACCGCGTGCTCGAGTACGTCGGCGACAGCCTCGATCCACTCCCAATCGGTGTGAGCACCAAATCCGTAGTTGAAGCTCGATCCATTGAGCCCGTCGCCGTGCGAAACTTCGATGGCGTCCACTTTGGCCCTGTCGAGCGCTCGAGCGATAGCCACGACATGGTCGACGCTATACTGATGACGCACGGCGTGCATCCCGTCGCGAAGCGTGACGTCCTGGATGTAAAGTTTCATCTGCTGCTGATCGGTGCTCATGCGAGGGTTTCCGCCTTCATTCTCTTCGCAATCTTCTCCGCGGTCTTCAGCGCGGCAGAAGTCATGATGTCGAGATTCCCCGCATATGCCGGGAGATAGTGCGCGGCTCCTTCGACTTCGAGGAATACGGAGACCTTGAGCCCGGTGAACGCGTCGCCGAGATCTGGTATTCGAAGGGGCCGGTTCGATCCGATGTGCTCGAACTGGACCGCTTGTTTAAGCCTGTAGCCAGGAACATAACGCTGAACCTCGGCGACCATCTCATCGACGCTTGCGCGGATTTCGTCCTGGTCCGCCTCGTCGCAGAGGCAGTAGACCGTGTCCCGCATGATAAGCGGCGGTTCGGCCGGGTTCAGGATAATGATCGCCTTGCCATGCTTTGCTCCGCCGACGGTGACGATGGCCTGGCTAGTTGTCTCGGTGAATTCATCGATATTGGCGCGCGTGCCCGGGCCGGCGCTCTTGGACGCAATCGAGGCAATGATCTCGCCGTAACGGACTGGCGTGATGCGATTGATTGCATGAACCATCGGAATAGTCGCCTGGCCGCCGCATGTAACCATGTTCACGTTGGGCGCATCGAGGCTCGCGTCGCCATTAACAGACGGCACGACATAGGGCCCGATCGCCGCCGGCGTCAGGTCGACAACCCGCTTGCCATGTCGCTGCAGTATCGCGTCATGCGCAACATGCGCGCCCGCGGACGTGGCGTCGAAAACAATCTCGATCTCGGAAAAGCCGGGCAGCGCAACCAGTCCATCTATGCCGTCCGCGGTGATCGGCACGCCCATTCTGGCCGCACGTTTCAAACCGTCAGATTCGGGATCGATCCCGACAAATGCCGAAACCTCCAGATCGTTCGACAATCTCATGATCTTGATCATGAGATCGGTCCCGATATTGCCCGAGCCGATGATGGCGACCTTAGTTTTGGTCACTGTGTCACTCCCCCGTGTAATTAAAGCTCACCTCGCCGAGGCCCCCGATCACCGCTCGGACCCGGTCGCCAGGTGTAAGCGGTGCCATCGGTCCCAGCGCGCCGGTGAGAAGGATATCGCCTGCCTTCAAGGGATTCCCGCGTCGCGCGAGCGTCTGCGCAAGCCATGCGGCGGCGTTGAGAGGATGCCCGATGACGGCGGCACCTGCCCCCATCGAGACGGGTTCGCCATTGAACTCCATGACCATTCCGCAACTGTACAGATCGAGCCTCTCGATCGGGCGTCCTTCGTCCGAAAGCACGAAAAAGGCCGAGGAGCCGTTGTCAGCGACCGTGTCGGCAAAGCTGATCTTCCAGTCGGCGATACGACTATCGACGATCTCGATCGCTGCGTGAACGCTCGCCACCGCTTTTGCCACCATTTCGGGAGACGCATCGACGTCGTCGATGTCAGCGCCCAGCCGGAAGGCCACTTCCGCTTCCGCTTTGGGTTGAATTAGCCGTGCGGGATCAAGCCGCCCCCCGTCCGGAACCTCCATGTCGTCGAACAGGACACCGAAATCGGGCTGATCTACGCCCAACTGAGCCTGCACGGCCCTCGCCGTCAGCCCCGCCTTTCGACCGACAATCTTCCGTCCGCCAGCGACCCAAAAGCGGGTGTTGAGCTCCTGAACGTGATAAGCGCCGTCTGCATCCAACGGATCGAGGCCATCGCGTAGCGGCGGGATCGCCGCGCCGGAATATGCTTCGCGCAAGCGCACGGCTAATTCTTCGAAGTTCGCCACTTCTTATTATTCCTCGAAAATGTCTCCCACCTAGGCTTAGGTGCATCAGAATCCTTGCGCTAGACGCACGCCTATCATATTCTCTCATCTTATGAGAAGCGGGACACCCCACATCGGATCATTGAAGCGTGTGCTCACCATGCTTGAGGCCGTTATCGCCGACGGTGGCCGCACAAGCATCGCCGCGCTTGCTCGACAAGTGGATATGCCGACCGCAACCGCGCATCGGCAGGTCACGACGCTCGTGGCCGAGGGCTACCTCGCGCCGTCGAGCGGCGGAGGGTATGTGGCGGGTAGAAGGCTCCTCGGGCTTCTTAATATTCTCGACGAGAAACAGGTCGTCGCGAGCATCGCCGCCGCGGTTCTCCATGATCTCGCGAGGCGGGTCCGTTCGGTCGCCCAGCTAGGAACGCTGGAGAATGACATGGTGACCTACCGCATCAAGATCGGCCACGGCGCGAGCAAATTATTCACCCGGGTCGGGATGCAGCTTGAGGCCTATTGTTCAGGGATCGGGAAAGTGCTGATCGCTCACTTGCCCGAGCGGGAACGCGAGCTGTATCTTGCGACCGGTCCCTTCATTCCGCTCACTGAAAATACGATCGTCGAGCCCGAAGCGCTTGCCGCTGAATTGGAGAAGGTGAAGGAGCAAGGTTTTGCGATCGACAACGCCGAGATTTCGCCCAACCTGTTTTGCGTCGCGGTTCCGATCCGGCGCAGCAGCGGCGAAGTGATCGCGGCCATTTCCGTATCCCAGAACATGACGTATCGTCATCGCATCCCGCAGGACGAGTTGCTTCCGATGCTTCTTGCAGCTGCCGAGACAATCGAGCGTCGCGGGTAGAAACCTGTTCGCAGGGGCGCCAGCAGTACGGCTAGATTTCTCACATGGCGGGATGACCCCTCAATGCTGCTCTTTGCAGGCCCCAGACGCCGGGATACCCCTGCCATCGACGCGACCACCAGAGTCTCGCGGCGAAGCAAGGAGAGCGGACCATGTTCAAGCTCATATTTTTGTTGACCAAAAAGGCCGGCATGTCCGACGCGGACTTTTTCGACTATTATGAGACAACGCATCGAGAATTCATCACCCGCTTGCCCAATGTGGCCAACTACCTCCGCCGTTACGTGAAGCCGCTACCTGGCGCGGCCGAGGATCGGCCTTTCGATGCTATCACCGAAGTCTGGTTCGAGAGCGACGCGACCTACCGCGAGGCCATGAAGGTCGCAATGACGCCGGAGTTTCAACGCGACGTCGCAGCGGACGAAGAGCATTTCGTCGATCGCACGCGTACCAAGATGTTTACCGTCGACGAGCGCTCCTGGTGAAGCTGCCATCGGCGTGACCTTTCAGCAGAAATGGAATTTATTTATGGACCTGAATGATAAGCTTGTAGCCATCGTCACGGGTGGCGCCTCCGGACTCGGCGAAGCAACCGTTCGTTTGCTCCGCGAGCGCGGGGCGCGCGTTGCGATTCTCGATTATGACGCCGAGCGCGGAAAACAGATCGCTGAGGAACTGGGCTGCCATTTCAGCCAGGTCGATGTTTCGGACGACGAGAATGTCGCCGCGGCATTCGCCGCGGCGCGGGCTGCGCAAGGTCAGGAGCGTTTGTTGGTCAATTGCGCCGGTACCGCAGTTGCGAGTCGCACGGCGAAACCCAATCGGAAAACCGGCGCGGTGGATCGCATGCGGCCTCAGGATATCATGCCGAACGTCAATGTGAATCTGGTGGGTTCGCTACTCTGTGCCAGCCATGCCGCCGCCGGAATGATTGAAAGCGAACCGGCGGGCGACGATGCCGAGCGCGGCCTCATCATCCATGTCGCGAGCACCGAGGCCATGGAGGGAAATATTGGCTTCGCGGCTTACAGCGCATCAAAGGGCGGCGTTGTCAGCATGACCCTTCCCATGGCGCGCGATCTGCAGGATTTCGGAATTCGCGTTAATACGATTCTACCCGGCTTCTTCCGCACCGGACCGAAAATGATCGGTTCGGGCCCGCAGGCCGAAGCGGTTCATGAAAAGCTTATCGGCCTTGCGCTGTTTCCCAAGCGCGCCGGACAGCCGGGTGAATTTGCGAAACTCGTCGGACACCTCGCCGAAAATGTCTACATCAACGGCGCGACGATCCGGATCGACGCGGGGCACCGACTCAGCTGACGACACACACCCATGGCTTCGGCGCAAAACCAAGCAGCGCTGAACACCGAAACGCATTGCCCTGAAGGAGTTACCCCATGTCCGGTCCGCTGGCAGGCTTGAAGATTATCGAACTCGCCGGGATCGGCCCCGGTCCCTTCGCAGGTATGATGCTTGCCGATCATGGTGCCGAAGTCATTCGGATCGAACGTCCGTCCACTCCCATAGATATGGCAGATCCGACTCTTCGCTCGCGCCGAATCCTCAATCTCGATCTGAAACGCGACGAGGATCGCGCCAAACTTCTCGACCTTATCGAGACTGCCGATGCCCTGTTCGAAGGCTACCGACCCGGCACGATCGAACGTATGGGTCTAGCGCCAGAGGAAATGCATCGCCGCAATCCGCGCCTTGTGGTCGGACGAATGACCGGTTGGGGACAGACGGGCCGCAACGCCATGGTGGCAGGTCATGATATCAATTATATCGCGGTGACCGGGGCCTTGCACGCGATTGGTCCTGCGGAGCGGCCGCTTCCGCCGCTTGCCCTCGCGGGCGACTATGGAGGAGGGGGTATGCTTCTCGCCTTTTCGCTCCTTGCTGCGATACTGCACGCGCAGCGCACTGGAGAAGGTCAGGTAATTGATTGCGCCATGTGCGATGGAGCCGGTCTCCTGATGACCCCGTTTTTTGCTTACCAGGCTGCCGGCTGGTGGAAAGACGAGCGCGCGAGCAACATCCTCGATGGCGGTGCCCATTTCTACAACAGCTACCGTACAGGCGATGGTCACTTCGTTGCGATCGGATCGATTGAACCGCAGTTTTACGCCATACTTCTCGAGAAGCTCCAGCTAACCGAGGATCCGGAGTTCCTCGACCAGATGAACCAGGCCAACTGGCCGCGCCTTATCGGCCGGCTTGACGCCGTTTTTGCGACGAAGACGCGGGCCGAGTGGTGCGATCTCTTTGACGGAACCGACGCTTGCTTCGCGCCCGTCCTGAGTCTTTCCGAAGCAGCCAGCCATCCGCTTGCGACTGAACGCGCCAGCTTCGTATCGATCGAGGGTGTCACCCAACCTGCCCCTGCCCCGCGATATTCTGCCACCCCTCTGGAGAGTCCCAGAGCGCCCAGAGCCTTGTAGGCCCACGGTTCGGTTTGAGACCAAGTCATTGGGGGAGAGAACTCACGGCATCTGCGGCCGGGGTCGACGGATCCAAGGCGCCGACTTCGGCCAGAGTCGCCAACTCGGCATGTCTTGTCGCTGGTACGGATGGCCCCTTAGACCAGCCTCCCTCGCTACGGCCCGCCTGTCGCCGCCGCCACTCAGTGCTGAGTCTCCGGCACATGAACCAGCAGACCATCCAATAGCGCAGAACAGGCTATCTGGCACGACAGCCGGGAGCGTTCGTCGCGGCCGATAGCATATTCAAGGAGATCCGACTCGTCGCTGCCCATTTCAGGTAGTTTCTCGACCCACGCCGCATCGACATGTACGTGGCAAGTCGCACAGGACAATTGCCCGCCGCAGTCAGCGTCGATGCCGTCAACTCCTCCATGCACAGCCGCTTCCATCAGCGACACGCCTTCATCGGCATCGAGTTCCTCTTCGGTCCCGTCAGCCTGTCGGAAAACGATCTTCACCATTTGCTTCTCTCTCCGGACGCACCGCCGAATTCTGCAGAGGCGCGCTTGTTGTTGCTGCTTGAGCCAATAGTATAAGCGCGCCCTCGGCGTCTATTGCCCGCGCCGAGGTCGCTGCGCTCCCTCAAAGGAAAAATCTCGCGTGGTGAGAAGCCCCGGTCGACGAGGACGCCTGTTTGCGCCCCTCCGGGTTGACAAGAGAAGGGGTTCGCGTGTGTTCCAGTGAAGGGTAAAATGCGACCGCTCAAACGGCGCGCACCGAGCCGACTGCGAAACCGGAGGGCTGAAAAGCGCCACTGGAAATCCAGTGGCTGATTGGGAGAAACGACGATGAATGCGATCTTGCCGGCCATTCCGCGCGATCGGGAATGGGTAAGGGACGAACCGGAAGCCGGTATCTTCAAGGTCTCGCGCGAGGTGTTCACCAGCAAGGATATTCTGGAACTCGAGCGCGAACGCATCTTCGACCGATCATGGCTTTTTCTGGGCCATGGGTCGGAACTCGAGAAACCCAACGATTTCATTACGCGCCGGGTCGGTGGCCGCGACCTCATATTCAATCGCGACCGCAAGGGGCAATATCAGGCCATCATCAACGTCTGCCCGCACCGCGGAGCGATGGTGGAACGGCAGCCGTGCGGCAATGCGCTCAGCTTCAAATGCTTTTACCATGGCTGGGCGTTCAACAATAACGGCAAATTCGGAACCCGCTCGCCTGAAGGGGTGTATCCGGAGGACTTCGGCAAGGACGGCTCTGTCGACCTTTCGCGCGTACCGCGCCTCGAAAGCTATCGCGACTTCTATTTCATCAACTTCGACGCCGGTGCCGAGAACCTCGAATCCTATTTGGCGGGCGCGCGCGAGATCTTCGATCTCCTCGCCGATCATTCGCCGAACGGTATGGAGATCGTGGGCGGTGCTCAGGAGTATAGCCTGCGCGCGAACTGGAAGCTGCTCGTGGAGAACAGCTATGACGGCTATCACGCATCCGAAACGCACAGCACCTATTTCGACTATCTTCTCAGCGTCATCGGCATGGACACGGAGCAGGTGCTCGCGTCCATCGAGGGTGCCTCCTACGGGCGCGACCTTGGAAACGGTCATGGAATGATCGAGGGTCGTGCGCCTTGGGGACGTCCGATCGGTCGTCCGATCCCCGCGTGGGGAGAAGAGGGCCGGATCGAGATCGAGGAGATCAAGCGCGAGCTTGCAGAACGCCTCGGACAAGACCGTGCCGAGCGCGTCGCGAGCTTTGACCGCAACCTCGGGGTCTTTCCCAACCTCGTGATCAACGACATCATGGCCATCACGATCCGCACCTTTTTCCCGGAAGCCCCGGACCAGTTGTCGGTCACTTCGTGGGCCTTTGCTCCCAAAGGCGAGGCGCGCGATGCCCGCAAGCGTCGGCTCGACAACTTCCTCGAATTCCTCGGTCCTGGCGGCTTTGCTACGCCCGACGACGTCGAAGCACTCGAATCGGCCCAGCGTGGCTACGCCTCGGCCAAATTTGCGCCGTGGAACGACATCTCGCGCGGCATGCTCAAGGAGCAGCCGAGCTCGAACGATGAGGAACAGATGCGCGCCTTCTGGCGTGAATGGAACCGCAAGATGAGCGGCGAAAAGTGAGCGAGGACCGCACAATGAAGCCAGCAGCCAACCGTTCGCGTTCCGACTATGAGGACTTTCTGTATGCCGAGGCCGCGCTTCTCGACGAATGGAAGCTCGACGAATGGTACGCGCTCTTTTCGCCCGACGCCATTTACGAAATTCCGACGGCAGGCCGCGGCGAGCACGCCGATTCCGCTGAGGAACTCTTTTATGTCGCCGACGACTACGGTCGTCTCGGGCATCGCGTCCTTCGTCTCAACAAGCCGGGTGGCCACTCCGAATGGCCGCGCTCGGTCTGTTCGCGCCAGGTGACAAACGTCCGTATCCTGGGATCGAGCGACAGGGGAACCGAAGTCGGGTGCACGTTCACGACCCGGCGAACGAAGAATGGCATCACCGATGTGTTTTTTGGGCATATGATTTATGTGTTTCGCGAAACTGACAGTGGCGTCCGCATCGCGTCGAAGCGCGTCTTTCTCGATATGAACGCGCTCCGCCCGCAGGGCCGCGTCAGCATCATCCTCTGATCAGCAGGAGCGGCCTGTGTTCATCGATGCCCATTGCCACGCCTCGCCATGGGCCCTCCCCGATGCACCCGACGAGGCGCTGAAAGGCACGTGGCCCTGCATGCGATGCGCCTCGCAGGATGCAGGAGCGCTGTTTCTAGGCGACACGCGTTTCCGGGAGCTGGATTCGCGGTCGTGGAACGCCGAACGGCGACTGGAAGATATGGAGCGCGACCGGGTCGACATGCAAATCCTGTCACCCATGCCCGAACTGCTATCCTACTGGTTTGACCCCGCCCACGCCGAGCGGATCTGCGATGCAACGAACGACCATATCGCTAAAATCGTCGCGGCCCATCCTCGCCGGTTTCGAGGTCTCGGGGCCATTCCCCTGCAGGACCCTGCTAAAGCTCCTGAGCATCTTATGCGCCTTAAGGCGGATTTCGAATTGTCCGGGGTCGAAATCGGCAGCAACATTGCCGGACGGCTGCTACACGATCCGGCATTCGATCCGTTCTGGGCTGCTGCCGAGGATTTGGGCCTGTCGATTTTCGTCCACGCCCTGCATCCTGTCGTTGCCAAAGCCATCGAGCTACCGCCGCCGCTTTTCACGCCGCTTGCGCTTTTTCCGCTCGATGTCGGCATGAGTGCAGCTTCGCTGCTGATGGCCGGCGTTTTGTCACGGTATCCGCGCCTCCGCATTGCCTTCAGTCACGGCGGCGGCGCCCTGCCAGGGATGCTTGGCAGACTGGACGCAGGCTGGGAGGCGACCGAAGGCTGCGGTGGTAAGATGAGCGAACGGCCGAGCGCGTCGGCCCGGCGCCTTTTTTACGACAGCAATGTCTACGACGGCCGCTACCTTTCCTATCTCGCCCAGGACGCGGCTCCAAACCAGGTCTTCATGGGCACGGACTATCCCTACGACATCATGCAGAAATCCCCCGTCGAATTTATCGAAGGCGCCGGTCTCGGACCCGATTCCTTCGCCAGCGTCAGTTCGCTGGCAGCGATGCGGTTTCTGGACGAAAGACAATAACCCCGCGCTGCGTTTCGAGAAGGTGCCTAGCCGGGAATTGAGAAAGGTAAAGCCAAATGGATTTCGTGGATAAGGTCGCCCTCGTCACAGGCGCGGCAAGTCCGATCGGAAAAGCAATATGCGATCGCCTGATCAAAGGTGGCGCCAAGCTCGCCATCGCCGACGTCGACGCTGAAGCCCTACGGGCATATGGAGCCGTGTCCGCGCCAGATGCCCTTCAATTTTGCGGCGATCTGAGCGAGGAAGCGGTCGCGTCCGACTTGGTTGCGCAGACGCGCAGCACATTCGGGCGGATCGACATTCTGGTCAATAATGCCGGCGGAGGGGTGGTGATCCCGACATCGGAGCACACTGCCGAGACCATCAAACGAACGATCGACCGAAATCTTTGGACGACCCTTTGGTGCACCGTTCCGACGTTACCGATCATGGTCGAACAAAATTACGGACGCATCATCAACATCGGCGCGGACTCAGTCCGCAACGGCCTTTGGATGCATGCAATTTACAACGCGGCAAAGGGCGGCGTGCACGCGCTCGTGACCGGGCTGGCACGCGAATATGCTGAATATGACATCACTGCGAACGTGGTGGCGCCGTGCATGGTCGAAACGCCGCTCGTTGCGTTGGAGCGGAGCAAGGGCAATCCCTGGGTGCAGCGAATGGAGTCGGTCATCCCGAAAGGCCGCTCGGCCCAACCGGATGAGATAGCTTCGATGGTAGCTTATCTCGCCAGCGATGAAGCCCGTTTCGTCACCGGCCAAGTCATCAGCGTCAACGGCGGCAGCACGATGCTGTGAGCTTAAGAATTCTAGGAGAGCGAATATGACCGATTTACCCGAAACGCGCTTCGTCGAGTCCTCAAACGGGCGGATTGCCTATCATGAAGCCGGCACCGGACCTTGCGTGATTCTCATCCATGGCGGCGGCCCCGGAGCCTATGGCTATAGCAATTTCCGAAAGAATTTTCTGCCGCTTGCGGAAAAAGGATTCCGCACGATTGTCGTCGACCTTCCCGGATATGGCCAGTCCGAGCATCGCACATCATCCGACGGCGGCCTGTTTACGCCGATGGCCGAGGCAACGCGTGAACTGATCGATCACCTCGGCGAAGCCAAGGCGAGCCTCGTCGGTAATTCGCTGGGGGGCGGAACGGCGTTGCGCCTCGCGCTCGATGATCCCGACCGCGTCGATCGCATGGTTCTGATGGGGCCGGGGGGCAGCATCCCGGCTACGTCTACCTTCCCGGCGGAAGGCCTGCTTCGCATGGTGACCTTCTACGATGGCGAAGGCCCAACGATCGAGAAGCTTGACCGCGTCATCGATCTGCTCGTGCATGACCGGTCGTCGATTAGCCGCGAGTTGGTCGAGGAACGCTTCAAGACCGCAACGCTCCCCCAGACGCTCGCCAATCCGCCTTTGAAGGGACAGGCGGGGAACCCGCGCAACGACCTTTGGCGCGAAGATCTGGACAAGCTCGAACATCGCACGCTCCTCATCTGGGGCCGCGAAGACAAGGTTCTCCCGCTCGACATGTCCTTCATCATGCTGAAACGCATTCCGAACGCTGACATGCACATTTTCTCGAAGTGCGGGCACTGGGCGCAATGGGAGCGGGCGGACGAATTCAACGATCTGGTCGCGGACTTTCTGGTTCGCGCCTGACGGCGCTGTCGGCCTCGTCGATCCCATTTTGCGCGACCACCACCTACGGCGCTTCACTACCCTGCTGGGGACTCCTCCCTATCCCGGCGCCGAAGACGGCGCCGGGATTTTTTTGCAGAAGCTTACGCGATTTCCGACTTGGCCTGATCGCGCAACTCGCGGCGAAGGATTTTCCCCGTCGTCGTCATTGGGAGATCGGCAACAAACCGAATTTCGCGGGGATATTCATGCTTGGCAAGGCGGTCGCGCACCGACTTACGGATTTCATCCGCCAGTTCGTCACTCGGCTCAGTTCCTTCCGCGAGGACGACATAGGCCCGAATGATTTCCGTACGATCCTTGTCCGGTACGCCAATCGCCGCTGCCAGCTTTACTGCGGGATGGCGCAGGACGGCATCTTCGATCTCCGTTGGCCCGATCCGGTAGCCCGAGCTGGTGATCACGTCATCGGCGCGCCCTTGGAACCAGTAGAAGCCGTCCTCGTCCATGTGGGCGAGATCGCCGGTGATCAGCCAGTCGCCGTTAAACTTCTTCGCCGTCGCCTCCGGATCATTCCAGTATCGCAGCATCATCACCGGGTCGGGTGCCTTGAAAACGAGATTTCCGACTGTGCCGGGCGGAAGCATGTTTCCATCGTCATCCATGATGTCGGCAATATGTCCCGGCAGCGCCCCTCCTAGCGAGCCGATCCGAAAATGCCCGAGACGGGAACAGTTGCCCATCAGGACATTCGCTTCGGTCTGGCCAAAACCTTCGTTGATCACAGCGCCAAACATCTCGAGCATGTTTTCAAGAAGATCGCGCCCGACCGCCTCGCTACCGCTGATGATGCTGCGCAGCTTTACATCGTACCGCTCGACCAGTGGCGCATGCGGCTTCAACAGCTTGAACATGGTCGGGGTCAGAAACGCGTTTCGGATCTGGTGCTCTCCCATCATGCGCATCGTAAGTTCGGGGTCAAATCCAGCCATTGGAAAGACGAGAAGCGGCGTGCCATGAAACCACCCGCCAAGGAGCATGTTGCCAATGCCGCCCAGCCAGGCCCAGTCGGCTGGAGACCACATGCGATCGCCCGCGGCCGGATAGAAATCAAAGAGAACTTCGAGGCCGGGGATATGACCATAGACGATGCGGTGACCCTGCAGCGTGCCCTTCGGCCATCCCGTCGTCCCCGATGTATAGTTGATCATTGCCGGCGTATCGGGGGAAACCATCAGGGTAGAAAATCTGTCCGAGGCCCGCTCAAGAAGTGCGTAAAAATCATGTACGCCCGGTGGTGCAGCGCCGTCGATGACGAAGATATGCTTCAGGCTCGGCGCAAGTGACTGTGCCTCAAGTAGCTTTGGAAGATTTTCCCTGTTCGTCACCACTGTCGTGACGTCGGCATGATTGAGACGATATTCGAGGCCGTCGACGCCGAACAATATCGAGGTGGGGATCGAGATCAGCCCCGCCTTCCAGCATGCTATATGCGCGACTGCGGTGGCGGGATGCTGGGGCAAATACACCATCAGGCGTTCTCCCGCCGTCATTCCGATCCCCACGAGGACATTGGCGAACCTGTTCGCAAGCCGCTGTATGTCTCGAAAACTATAGGTGTCGATGCGGTCGCCGACATGATGGATCAGTGCCAGCCGGTCGGGATTCTCAGCGTGGCGATCGCAGATTTCCCACGCGATATTCATCTTCTCGGGCAGGTTCCATTGGAAACTCTCATAGACCTCGGCATAGGTCGGCCGCGGAGTGACAAGGCGTGTCATGATTGTATCGATCTCCCGTGATTTCTTATTGTCGAGGCGGACTGAAATTCGCCAGTTCGGCGGGCAGCCTGCCCTTTTCGGAACGGTCCCGCAGGCCCGTGTGATTGTCGGCAAACTTAGCGTGCGGCTTGTCGGCTGCCACCCCTCCAACGGCTCTATCCTCATCCGGATATGAACCTGCGAGCTGGCCTTTCTCACTTGATAAGAAGCTGGCCATCCTTCCGTTGGGCAAGTTGTTGCGCGCGGGCGCCCCCCCGGCGAGCGTGTCGCCAGCCAAGGAGAGAGAATGATGATCAGATTAATTGCCCGTGGAACGGTCGAAGCCGGAGATCGGGAGCAGTTCGCAACGCTCGTCCACGAGCTTGTCGAGCGAGTACGAACGAATGAGGCCGGCAATACATTGGCCTATGATTTCTATCTGACGGACGACGACGCGGACAATTGCGTCGTGCATGAATGCTACACTGACATTTCCGCACTCGCAGCGCATGTCCAGAATATCGGCGCGAACGCCGGCAAATTGGCGAAGCTTTTCAAGACCGGGCGTCTCGAGGTGTACGGGGCCGCCCCCCAGCCCCTCGTATCTCAACTCGAACGCATCGCGCCCGTCTCCCATTTCCCCAATCTCGCCGCGGGGCTCTAGGTTCAGCGATCTGCATGAGCGTCGGGCGGGGTGTCGTCAGTGAACCGAGTAGCGATCGCGTCCCAGCAACAGCCAGAATAGCGTCGCTGCCAGCCAAATGACGGCAACCGTGAGAGCCCGACGCCATGATTTCTTTCAGGATGTCGTCGTCGCACGCGATTATAGGCACAGGCCGATGAGCCAAGCACGATCACGCCATATTGCCAGCTGAAAATTGCCGCATGCGCCCGCGCGCCGAAGTAGCGACTTATGCTGCAAGAGATGATGTCGAACCAGCGCCGATCATGAAGCCGATGCGCAGCATGGTGCGACGCGGGCCGAATCTTCGGCGGGCGCGGGCTAAGGGAAATATCTTAGATCAAGAGGCCCACCGTTCGCGACCGTGTCCCCGACTGCGGAGCGGGATTCTCGTCGATCGCCTTACGCCGGCACGTGTGCGGTTAGATCATGTCTCGCAGCACCGCACGCTGAGCCACGCGAACGTTGCGGACCTTAAGCTGAAGGCGGCTCCGGTTTCCCGAAGCCGCCCTGTCGTTTCGTTTAGTAGCTGTAGCGGAGCGTCACCCCGTAGGTCCGGGGTGCAGCCGGCGAGACCTGGTCACCATCGGTGCTGGCCCGCACGTAGGAGTAATATTTTTCCTTGGTGAGATTTTTCCCAAAGATACCGATGCTCAGGCCACCGTCGAAGCGCAGTTCTGCCTGGGCGTTGAACAGATCATAGGCGGGCTCCTTGAGACGGTTTTGAGCATCCCAGAAAAAGCCGCTGTTATGATAATAGTTCGCACTGAGGTTCAGCCCCCCGAAGGATGTTTCCGTGTCGTAGCTGACCCCGAGATTGGCTGTAAATTTGGGTGCCCGGATAAGCTTGTTACCCGAGGCGTCGGCGTTGGGGAGCTGCGCATTGTTATAAGGCGCTGCGTCTCTCGGAAGGAATATCGTGGCGTCCGGGAAATTCTTGTACTTCGAGTGTATCAATCCCACGCCAAAATTGATTTTGAGCGGCCCCAAGGCCGCCTCGCCTTCGATTTCGCCACCGTAAATCTCGGCCGCCGCGGCATTGCGGAACTGAAAGGCCGGCGGCGTTCCGACGACAACCTGAATCTGCAGATCCTGGTAGTCATAGTAGAAGGACGCGAAGTTAAGTCGCAGATGACGATCGAACAGCTGGGTTTTCAGGCCAACCTCATAGGCGTCCAGCACTTCGGGCTTAACTGGCGCGGCGATGCTCGGGCAAAGGCCCAATGGTGCGGGAGACGTCAGACACATGCCGCCCACGTTGAAACCGCCCGATTTGAAGCCGCGGCTGTAGCTGGCATAGCCCATGATATCGGGATCGAATTTGTGATCCAGAACGGCGCGGTAGGTCCATGCGCTCTGGGTCGTATTCTGCTCCGGCACATCATTCGAACGCAGGCCAAACTGAAAGCTCGCCGGCGGCGTCGGGATCGTGCTCGTGCGCAGGCCCTCATAATATTGAAACGCGCTGAACTTGTCCCGCGTGTAGCGAAGGCCAGCCGTCACGCGGGTGTTTTCGAATATATCAAGGGTAATTTCTCCGAAACCGGAAACCGACCGCGTCTTCTGGGCGCCGACAATTTTGAGCGTTGGTTCCAACGCGCCGCGCGTGAAAGTCGTCGGCGAGATGGCCGACTTGGAATCGAGGTAAAATGCTCCGACCACCCAGTTGAGCGATCCGCCGCCATTTGACAGAAGCTGGAGCTCCTGGGTGAAACCCTCGACCTTATTGGTTGTCGTGTTGGTGTTCGTTTGGCCGATCTGCGGCGTTGAATCGGACGGCACCACCGAGCGCCCCAGATAATTTGTGTAGGAGGAAATCGACTTGAGGGTAGCGAAGGGAAGGTCGTGCTCCAACGTCGCACTGAAGGAATATTGACGACCGTCGTAATAGTAGCTGAGGTCGCTCGCGTTGTCGTAAAAGCCACCGGTGAAAATATAAGGGGTGACGCCATTCGCCGAGAGCGTCGCACCGTAGGCACCGCGGCGATATTCGCCCTGGTCTCCGAAATTTTCGAAATAACGCGCGGTGAGCGTCAGCTTGGTGTCCTCGCCGAGATTTGCGACAATCTTACCGCTCGCGGTGAACTCGCGGAGGAACCCGACCTCGTCGAACCGGGGAAAGGGTACGGTCACCGGGACGCCGTTCACGAGCTGCGGCCCTGCCTGATCGGGGGTTGCAAGATTCTTGCCCCAGCCATCGGCCTGGTTCTTGTAATTCAGCGAAAGCGATGCGGCGAGCGCGTCCGACCCACCCGTCACATAGGCGCCGGCTTCTACTGTGCGGAAATTTCCGTAGCTCAGCTTAAAGGAGCCGCCAAAGTCGGGCTTGGGATCGGAAGTTACGATATTGAGGAGGCCGCCTGTCGCGTTGCGGCCAAATAGCGTGCCCTGCGGCCCCTTGAGAACCTCAACGCGCTGGATGTCGGAAAGATTATAGACACCGCTGAAGGGGACAAGCTGATAGACGCCATCGACATAGGTAGCGACGCTCGGGTCATTGCCTGCATTTGCTGCCGGGCTGCCGACACCGCGGAGGAATGGCGTGACGGCTTGGCCGGTCTTCTGGAGGAGAAGGCTTGGCACGACCTGTGGCATGTCGGTCGTCGCGTCGATGCCGCGGCTGATGAGGGCGTCGCCACCGAATGCGGATACGGCCACCGGCACATCCTGTAATCGTTCTTCGCGGCGCCGCGCAGTGACGATAATCTCATCGAGGCCCGAGCTCGTGTCGCTAGAATTCGCGTCCGCGTCTGCGTCCGCGTCGGATGGCGAGGTCGCCGTATCGGGGGTCTGCGCCAAAGCGCAGGCGGGGAATAGCGCTGCCATGGCAACGCAGGCGCTCAGGCCAATTTTCCGATTCATAAACTCTCCCTAATTCTCTTTTCTCTTTGACGGGTGCAGGCATCCGGTCCGGATGCCGCCCCGTCGGCTTTCGCTGTGGGTCGTCGCGTCACGATGGGAACCTAGGTATCAGCACCCAGTCAGATCACGCTGCCTCTCATTACCGAAATCCCTATGGGTCGGATGGGATCTCAGTCAATTGTTCTAGCGCGAACATGTCTCATCCAATGAGAAATTTCTGTGCGGTTGGGATGACTGAAGGCCCGCGGGCGCGATCCCATTTCAGTAGTGTCACTCACGCAACGCTTTGTAAGAGCCACTCTTGCACCGAACCGACGTCAGCGCCGAGGCTACTGGTACCGCTGCGGCTGAACGCGGGGTTTCACGTCAATAGAACATCTGTTCTATTGACGACGCCAAGCTACGCGAGGACGGCGGTACATCGGTCGAGCACTTTCACCCCGTCACGTCCCGGCACGATCGCGCGAAAGCGGACGCATCCCTTCTCTTCCTGCCAGAACTCAAAACGCAGAAGATCGCCGGGCAAGACGGGAGCCGTAAATCTGACTGCCATCGAGCGGAGGCGCGCGGCATCCATTTGACCGAAGTGACGGAGCAGAGCGTAGCCCGCCATTCCCATCGTCGCGAGCCCGTGCAAAATTGGCCGCGAAAATCCTGCAACGCTCGCGACGAGCGGATCGACATGCAGAGGGTTGAGGTCGCCCGAGAGGCGGTAGAGGAACGGCTGGGCCTCCCAGGTTTCAAGGTTGACGGCGACGTCGGGTGGGCTATCCGAGAGGGGCGCGAGCGGCTCGGGCAAATCTCCCCAGTTGCCGCATCCGCCATCACCGCGGAGCATCGCAGACATCGTTACTGTCGCAAGGCGACGGCCGCTTCCCACATGCGCTATTTCGTTGCGCTGATGCATCATGACGCCGCGCTCGCCGCGATCTTCGATTCCGACAACCGCATTTTGTGCGGAGATCGTCGCGGCGACGGGTAAGGGCGCATGTATCTCAAGGCGCTGTTCTGCGTGCAGCATCATCTGCCAGTCGATACCATATCGTTCCTCCGCCATCCACAACCCCGGATATCCAAGGACGTTCGCCATGGTCGGTGCGGCCACCAATCCGTCTTCATACAAAAAGGCGATATGAGCTGGATCGAGCGGCTCACTCGCGAACCCGACGCCTAAAGCGTAAAGGATTGTGTCGCGTGCAGAATAATGCTGAACTAGGCGCCCAAACTTGGCGTTGGCGACTTCCTTGAAATTCATGTTCTTGTCCTCGGATGGCACCCCAAATTGCGGCGCGGGCAGCCCGATCGCCGCAAGCGCGGCGCCGGTCGGTGGCGGGCCTGCGCAACGAGCGCATCATTTCATGGGGCGTACCGGATTTTTGCCGCTCCAGCCCACGGACGCCCGATAAATCGGAGTCATCATGACCGCCACGACTTGCGGCGGTATCAGTTCGAGATAGCCCGGGAACATGCCCGGATTTTCGAGATAGGCGTAGCGGAAGGGCGTCTCGGGTATATTGCCGGAGACGACCAGATCGAACCCTTGGTCACGATACCGCGCCAGATCGGCATCAAAGTCGGTCGCGACGATACCGACATGGTGAAAGCCGTAGCCGGATCTCTCGATGCCTTCGTGATAGATCGACGGCGCCGGTGTCTTTACCTCGATAAGTTCGATCATCATGCCGCCTGAAAAACCCATCGCCACATCGAACGACGTGGTATCCGGCTGCCCGCGAAAAACGCTGTTCTCGCCTACATAACCTTCGTTCAGAAAGAATGGGCCTACGCCATATTGCGTTGACCATGCGTCCATTGCTGCGTGGATATTCTCCACAGTATAGGCCATCTGAACGATGCCCTTCACCGGCTGTCCGAACGGGAATAGGTTGCTCATTGTCACATCCTTCCGGCGCAAGGCCGACTGGGCGGCTGCCCTGCTCAGCGCCGCGCATTTGCTTGACCCCCGGCTTCAGTCGCGGAGCAATTGCCTCGCGATCATCGCTCGCATGATCTCGGAGGTTCCCCCGTACACACGGTGGACACGGCCAAGCGTCCACATTTTCGAGAGGGGATGATCGTTACCGAAACCGGTGCCGCCGTGCATTTGAAGGCACGTGTCGAGAATGCGCCATTCGGCTTCGGTCGTGAAATATTTGGCGCTCGCGGCGTCGACGTCGGAAAGCGTGCCGGCTGCGAGTTTAGCAATTGCGCTGTCCGTCAAGGCGCGACCCGCCACCAGATCGGCATAACAGGTTGCCAACTGGAACTGGGTATTTTGGAAATCGGCCACCCGTTGCCCAAAGGCCTTGCGCTCCTTTACGTAGTCGATCGTGAGCGAAAGCGCGAGTTCGGACGTGGCCATTGCCCGCCCCGAGGTACACACGCGTCCAAGTGTCATCAACGAAAGCGCCGCTTTCAGACCTTTGCCCTCGATTCCTCCGAGCAGGCTCTGTGCAGGCAGTCGCACGCTATCGAAGTAGAATTCGGAGACCCCGCCAGCGCTGCGAAGAAGCAGTTCGGTCGGTCCGATATGCGTGACCCCCGGCGTATCGACGGGCACGATAAACATGCTGAAACTGTCACGATCGTCGGGCCCGCGGGTCTTCGCAAGAACGAGAATTGACGTCAGGATCGGCCCGTTGCTGATCCACATTTTCCGGCCATCAAGGATATAGTCATCACCATCGCGCACGGCATAGCTCTTGGTTCCCTGCACATCGCTGCCGGCGTCGGCTTCGGACATGGCGATCTCGATAATCTGCTCGCCGGACGCCATTTGCGGCAGCCATTCGCGGCGCTGATCCTCGGTCCCGTTGTTCAGGAAGCAATATGACGTGAAGTCGGTCGTCAGACCTGCCTCGAGCGCTGCACCGCCGGGGAGGTAACAATATTCTTCGTGCAAAACCACCTGGTGCCGCAAGTCGCCGCCGCCGCCGCCATATTCGGTCGGTATACCTGGGCACAACAGCCCTGATTTGCCGGCCTCGGCAAAAAGCTCCGCAGGGAAAAATCCGTCGCGCTCCCACTGACGCAAATTGGGCGCGACCTGCCGTTGCAGGAACTTTCGAAACGCATCGCGATACGCCTCATGCTCTTCATCGAAGCAATGGCGTCCAAACCCCATCGACGCCCGATCTTGCAACATATTCCGTTTCCTTTGGGCACAGCGATCCCGGCTGCCCGCCGATAGGGCCAAGACTCGCAGAGTGGAGGCCCGCTGGAGCAAGGCCTCCGATCAAGATCAAAGCTGGTCAGAGGGGTTCGAGGGCACCTGTTTTGCCTGAACGCGGATCGGGTATCCCTCCCCAATAGTCGACCGAATCGAGCGACGCCGGCATTTCGCGCGGCGGGCGCGCATCGATCTCGGGGAACTCTTCCATTCCGTAACTATATTCGACCGTCATTCCGTCCGGATCGAGGAAATAGAGGAAGTAGGATTCCGAGGGTGGGTGCTTGCCGATGCCATAGACGATGGGAACACCGTTCTGCTTCATGCGGTTGCTGGCTTTCCCGATGTCCGCCATTTCGCTCACCATGAAGTTCACATGATTGAGGCCCGATTTCTCGGCCTGGCCGACGCCAAAGCTGTGATGATAGGGGTTTGGATAGCAACGCATGAACGACACCATCCCGTCGATGCGATCGGACACGCGGAAGTTCATATGATCGCGAAGAAATTGCTCGGTTGCCGGCCGGTCGGCGCTCGACAGAACGATGTGGCCGAGCCGCGCTATTTTCGTATGCGTCGGCACGAAGAGCGACGGCGCCTCGCGCATGGTGACATACATCTCGAAACTCGCCGAGGTCGTCGGCTCGCTGAAACGAAACGCGCCGACGCCGATCCCCAAGGCGTCGCACTCCTCCGAGGGGACGGCGCGGCAGGGGATCCCGATCGATTCGAGATGGTCGCGGGCGGCCTGAAGGGCCCTATCGCTTTCGAGCTGCCATGCGATGCGCTTCACGCCTGGCTCGCCGCCCTCGTTCAGCATAATGTCGTGATGGCGGTCGCTACAGCGCAGGAACAGCCTGCCGTCGATTGCGGCTTCATCGACCTTGAGACCAACGATGCGTTCGTAGAACTCCCGTGACGATGCGATGTTGCTCACATTGAGAGCAATGTAGCCCAGTCGGCGGAAGCGGATATCCTCTACGGCCATGTCATTCTCTCCAGATTATCTCGCGGCCGGGACGGTCTCAACAAACTCGACCCTGACGCTCCAAAGATATGCCAGAGCGTGCCGCGTATCAAATATCTCACATCATTCAGCCGTTCCCCGGCGCCCCTGATTTATCACATAGTGGGGTGCCAAGGCGACTGACGCTTGGTTCACCTCAGGCTCCGACATATCGCGGCGGCCGTTTTTCAGCGAAAGCCGCGATCGCCTCGGCGAAGTCGCGTGTGCGTCCCGCCTCGCTTTGAAGGACGCGCTCCTCGGCGAGACTGTCGCTGAATCCGCGTTCGAGCGCCGCGCGCATCGAACGGCGGATGAGATCATAGGCGCGCGTCGGTCCACCGGCAAACCGCAGTGCCAGCTCATGCGCGGTGGAGAGCGCCTCGCCTTCGGGAGCGATGCGATGGACGATGCCCCAGTCGCGTGCCTCGCTAGCCGGGAGACGGTCGGCGAGGAGGATGAGCGCGAGCGCTCGATGCCGCCCGACGGTCTTGGCGAGTAGCCACGAACCGCCCCCGTCGGGAATGAGGCCGAGGTTCGCGAACGTGAACTGAAAATAGGCCGACGGGTCGGCAATGATGATGTCGGCAACAAGCGCGAACGCACATCCGATACCAATGGCCGGGCCGTTCATCGCGGCAATGACGGGCATCGGAATATCCATCAGTCGATCAACGAGAGGATTCCAGATTTCTTCCATCGGTTTCCCGATGTCGTCATAGTCGAGGCCAGTCGAGAGATCGCCTCCGCTTGAAAAAAAGCGGCCTGTTCCGGTTAGGATCAAGGCACGCGCCCCATCGGCACAAGCCTGGTTGACCGCATCCATCATCGCATGGGCGACCTCGTGATCCACGGCATTCAGACGCTGCGGCCTGTCGAGCGTGATCGTTGCAACATGATTCTCGTCGATACGATATTGCAGGCCATCGGCCATCTGCCGTTCCTTTCCCGTCTTGTCCACCGAGTGCTCCGGCGCGTTCGCGGCGATGTTCACAGGAAGCTTGCCGCACCTGCAAGCGGGGCGGAGGCGTTCGGGGTCGCAATTGTTCACATCGTGAGACAGGAGCCGCGTCCCAAATCGTCGGTGGTTTGACATTGGGGCGGTAGGCCCAGCAGCTTCGATGGCTTGAAGGCCATCACGGGCCGAGAGAGGATGCGAACATGCCCAGCATGAGGTCGGCACGCTGGACGCTTGCGCGGCCACCCAAGGGAATGGCGCGGTTAGCGGACTTTCGCCTGGAGAGGTTCGACGTCCATGAACCTCGGGATGGCGAACTACTCGTCAACATAAGGTATCACACCGTAGCACCGGGAGTGCTGGCAAAGCTGAGTGGCGCCACTTATACGGCGCAAGTCAGGCCCGGCGACGTGATTCCGGGCTTTGCCGTCGGCCTCGTCGAAGCCAGCGCAGCAGTGGGCTATGTAGCAGGCGATATCGTCGTCGGTGACCTCGGTTGGGCGACCCACGCCATTGTTCCAGCGACCAAAGTCGAACGTCTGGGAGCTTCGATGTTCGAAAATTCAAGCGTCCCGCTTTCCGCCGCGGTCGGCCTGCTCGGGGCTTCTGGTCTTGCTGCTTTCTTCGGGCTGACGCGCGTAGGCAACGTGCGGCCGGGAGAGTCGGTCCTAGTATCATCCGCGTTCGGTGCGGTGGGTTCGGCTGTCGGGCAGTTCGGACGCGCGATCGGCTGCGAGATGATCGGCATTGCCGGGAGCCAGGAAAAGTGCGCGGCGCTCGTCGCGCGCGGGGGCTACAAACGCGCGGTTGCCCATACTGACACAAGGTTCAAAGATGAGCTCGCAACCCTGCTGCCACAAGGCGCCGACCTGTATTTCGACAATGTAGGCGGCGCCGTCAGCGACGCAGCCTTCGACAGGCTCGTACTCCACGGGCGGGTCGTCCTCTGCGGTCAGACGAGCAGCTACGGCGGACGGAGCGCGGGCAACTCCAAGGGCATGACGGTCGCCATCACGCGCAGGCTGACCTTACGCGGTTTCGTCGTGCATGACTATGCGGATGAATTCGGCGCCGCACGACAAATGATCGCAACCTGGATGCGGGAAGGCCGCATCCGCGACGACACCGAGGTCGTCGCGGGCATTGAAAGCGCGCCGACCCTGTTCCTGCGCCAATTTGAAGGCTCCGCACCGCGTGCGATCATTAGCCCCGGGCCGGATTGACCTAGCCGACGCGATGCACCGCGCGTTGCAGCAAACGGGTCGAGGTCTCGTGCAGCGTCCAGCCAACTTCGTGCGAAGCCTTGCCACCGCAGGCCCGTGCGAATGTGCCTTCGAGAATGATGGCGAGCTTGTAGCAAGCGAGCACGAAATACCAGTCCATGTTCGCAAGCGAGCGACCTGAAAGTTCGGAATAGCGTTCAACCAATTCGCCCGCCACCGGAAAGCCTTCCCAAGGCGTGACGCGAAGAACATTCAGATCGACGGGGGGAATGCCCGGCCAGGTTGCGAGCAACCAGCCAAGATCTACCAGGGGATCACCGATGGTGGACAACTCCCAGTCGATGACAGCGGCAATCTCGCCACTGTCGGGTCGATACATGACATTGTTCAGCGTGAAATCGCCGTGCATCAGTCCTGGCGTGAAGCTGGCGGGCTGCGCCTCATCGAGATAACGTGCAGCAACATCTGCTCCGGGAAGTCCGGCCGGCCCGGGCCAACTCTCGAATTCGTGGTAGGACTCGAGCTGCGCTTTCCACCTGCCGACCTGCCGGCCCAGAAAATTGTCCGGCTTTCCGAAGTCCCCCAAGCCTGCGGCGACATGGTCGATCTCCCCGATTGCAGCAGCGCTTTCGACGAGCGCGATCCCCATCCGATGACGGATCGCTGGGTCCGACGCATGTAACTTTGGAAGACCCTGCGTCGCGTTGAAACCCTCGACGGCTTCCATCAGATAAAAGGACGCTCCAAGAATATCGGGCTCGCTGCAACTGGCAATGAGTGCCGGATGGGGAACTTTACTCCCGGCGAGCGCCGCAAGAACACGTGCTTCGCGGCGCATGGTCTCGTTGTTCCCCTCGCGCATAGCGAGGGGTGGGCGGCGAAGAACATAGGATTGGCCATCGCGAATAAAGCGCAGAATGATATTCTGCGTACCGCCTGCGAGCGCCGTTACCTCGGATATCGCGCCCTGCCCAATCCCTTCGCGGTCCATCCATGCGGCGAGCCGCTCGATATCGACGGGCGCCGCTTCATCGGGGACACCAGCAGGAATTGCAGCGACCATTACAGAAATTGCCCGCCGTCGACGACAAGCGTCTGACCGGTCATGAACCCCGCCATCGGCGAAGCGAGGAAGAGCGACACATTTGCCATGTCGTCGGGTGTCCCCCACCGCCCCATCGGGATCGCCGCGAGCGACTCTTCGTAGCGACGTGCATTTTGCGCCGTCACGGCCGTCATTTTGGTTGCGACGAGGCCAGGGGCAATTCCATTCACGCGAATGCCATCCGCCGCCCAGGCCTTGCCGAGGGTACGGGTCAAACCGAAGGCGCCAGTCTTCGAAGCGTTATAGGCCGGGTTCCCCACCGTCGCATGGAAAGCGGCGGTTGAGCTGACGATCTGAAGGTCTCCGCCACTTGCAAGCAGCATGTCGCGAAAGCGCATCGCACAATCCATGACGCTCATGAGATTGACCTCGAGGACCTTTCGGAACCCATCCATCTCAAACTCCTGGCGCTTGTAGAGCACGTTGCCCTGGCAGAGCACCAGCGTGTCGAGGCGGTCAAAGGCAACCGTAGCCTCGCCGACCGCGCCAGGCTCCGACACATCGACTTTCGTATAGTGGAGGCCGGCGAGGTCCGAGCCGGCTTCATCCGCATAGGCTTCGGCATTGTCGCGGGTGCCCCAAATGTGAACCTGCGCGCCGCGCGTACGAAATCCTTGAGCGATCGCATTACCGATCCCGCTCGATCCTCCCACAACGAGAACCGTTCGACCGTCAAAATTCAGTTCGCCTGGCATTTTTTTCTCTCCCTTTGCGACCTTGGCCCGCGGAGCATATTGCGGCGCTGATGCCAAGCCATGGGCAGCGAGGCCTTCTTTCATCGTGAGAAGCGAAGGCTCTTCGACGCGTTAATGGCGCCGCAAGCTCGAAGCTGTCGCACGGCGTGAGAAATCAGGGTTCGGCCGTTTCAGCCGCTGATTGTAGATCGCCTTGGGCTTATCTTATGACCAGGCGCGTCGCCGAGCGTTCTTGGCGGGCGGCAACTGCTTCGTGCGAGCCAGCTTGGACGACTAAGATACAATATCCGAGGGGAAGCTTTGGAATGGCAACAGAAAACTCACGCCTCATTCTCACCCGGCGCCCAGAGCCCGGCAGGCTCGCGGATTGCTTCGATTTTCAAAGGTCGAGGCTTGAGGAGCCGGGGCCTGGCGAGGTGCTGCTCCAGACCCTGTGGATTTCGGTAGAGCCTTATATGGTACTTGCCGCGTCAGGAGCCTTGGCCGCGCGTCCGCGAGAGGCGCGAACCCGAATGCAGTCCCTCATGGTTCGTTATGCCGCGGGCGTGGAAATTGGCGAAGCCATGCCCGGCCCTGCGGTCTGCCGAGTGATCAAATCGCGGCATCCCGGCTTCGGCGAAGGCGAAATCGTGACCTCCTATTCCGGATGGCAATCGCTCGCCCTCGATGACGGGTCACTCCTACGCAAGATTCCGGCGGGTCCCGTCCCCCTGCCCGCCTTTCTTGGTGTCCTTGGAATTCCTGGCCTGACCGGATATGCCGGCATGAAGGTGATCGGGGCTCCGCGAGGCGACGATATGGTAGTCGTGTCGGCGGCGATGGGCGCCGTCGGAGCTGTCGCGGCAGACGTGGCCCGTCAAGCCGGAGCGCCCACGGTTGGCATCACGAGTACCGAGCGGAAGCGGCTGCAAATGGTCGAGGAGCTCGGATTTACGTTCGGTGCCGACCGAAAGGCGGAAGATTTCTCCGACCAGCTGAAGCAAGCCTGTCCTCGCGGTGTCGACGTCTATTTCGAGAATGTCGGCGGCATGGTCTGGTGGACGGTATTCCCTCTGCTGCGCGCTTTCGCGAGGATCCCTGTGTCGGGCACGCTCACCAATTATATGCCAGGCGCCGGCGAGGGCGAACGCGACCGGGTTCCCGAACTCATGAAGCAGGTGGTTCCGCGTCGTCTGCGCATCCAGGGCTTCGCGGTATTCGACTATCCTGAGCTCGAAGATGAATTCACCGAGGTGATCGGGGACCGTATCGCTAGCGGCGCCTTCACTTATGTAGAGGACCGTTACGAAGGCCTTGGTTCGACGCCGCAAGCCTTGCAGGATATCGTCGATGGAAAGACCAGCGGGAAAGTAGTGATTCATCTTGCGGATTGACGATGGGTGGCGGCACAACGTCGTCAGGGGTTATGTCTATGCGGTTTGGGCGATCGATGGTTGAGACGAGCAGAAATGCCGGCGATGGTGCGGCGTGCCCGACAAGCTGGGGACCATAATGAAGGCAGGCGCAGCGGCGCAGCCGATTTCGGACCCCCTGGACACCCGGCGCCGTTTAAAAGTTGCAGCGCGGAGGCTGTTTGCCGAGCGCGGCGTAGAGGCGGTGACTGTTCGCGACATCGTCAACGCAGCCGGCGCGAAGAATGGCGGCTCGTTAAACTATTATTTCGGCACTAAGGACGGCCTCGTCCTGGAGCTCGTTTCAGACCTCATACGCGAGAATGCCGAAGAGCTTCTGAGCGCCATCGCGTTGATTGAACGGGACGGCGGAGCACCGCTCGTCCGCGACGTCATGGAAGTGCTCGTAAAAAGCTTTCGCCCGCGGAGCGACCCTTCACCAACAGCGGCGCGGTTTCTTTGCAGCGTGTTGTTTACTCGGCGCAGAATAATGCGCGATTTCATGTCGACCGCCTATTTCCCGATCTATATGCGCATGCTGGGCTATGTCGAGCGCGACCGCCCGGACTTGCCTTTGCCGGTCCTGCGGCAAAGATGGATCTATCTAGCCTGGTTTCTTGCCTCATCGCTCAGCGCGTATGAGGCCTATCTCGCACAGTCGCGCCACCTACCTATCTGGACGGACTGCAATCCGCTCGAAAATCTGATCGATGCCGCTGCCGGGATGGTGGGGGCGCCGGTCGAGGCAGTCACGCTCGGCCGCGTATCGCGGCGAGCAAACCCCCTACGCCGCGCGCTGCGACCACCGACAAATGCGATGTGATCCGACCGTCGAGGCACTCGACAAGCCTGGACGGTCGAAGCGGGTTCGATGCCGGGATCAGCGCCCGATGAATTTGGGTTCGCGGCGTTCGCGGAATGCGTCGAGACCTTCCTGAAAATCGGAGCTTGCGCCGGCGATCTGCTGGGCGAGGCGCTCAAGATGGAGACTCGAAGTGAGCGTGCCGTCATAGGTTTCGACCAACGTCCGCCGTAGCAGCGCGTAAGCCTTGGTCGGGCCCTTCGCGAGTCGCCCGGCGAGCTCCATTGCGGTGGCGAGCGAGGTTCCGTCCTCGACGACCTTGTAAATCATGCCCCACTCCTCGGCCTTCCGGGCCGACAGCTTTTCACTGAGCATCAGGATTTCGGTGGCGCGCTGGCGCGAGACGAGCCGTGACAGCAGCCAGACCGCGCCGCCGTCGGGATGCAGGCCGACCTTGAGGAAGGCGAGCTGAAAGTAGGACGATTCTTCCATTATGATGAAGTCTGCGGAGAGACCGATCGATACGGCAGCACCGGCAGCAACGCCGTTGATCGCGGTGACGACGGGGATCGGCAGGCAGATGAGTTTCTCGGCGAAGGCATTCCAGAAATCCTCGAGGGGCTTGCCGGTGTCGTGGATGTCGTCGCGACCGATCAGGTCGCCGCCTGCGGAAAAGGCACGGCCAGCACCTGTGACAACGAGTGCCCGCGCGCCTTCTTCCACCGCCCGGTCCATTGCCACCACGAATTCCTTGATCATCGGGTAGAGGATTGCGTTCAGCCGTTCGGGCCGATTGAGCGTGATGACCGCAACATGGCCCGCCATTTCATATTTGATCATCGTGAATTCGGTCACGCTATGTCCTTTCCCAATTGATGTCCGCGGCCGCTTCGAGGCACCGACCTTGCGGTTCACTCCGAACCATTGTGCACGCGAGTGTCAACGGTCGGTGCACGGCGCGCATACACCCCTTCTCACTTTATGAAATGTCGCCGACGATCATTTCGTCGGCGACAAGAAACGGAAACCTCGAAGTTCAGCCTGCGTCGGCGATCGCGTAGGGTGAGAATTGGAGCGATCCGACGCCGGTGCGATCGCCGCTTCGAACGCGCGAGACGGTATCGACAATTCCCCTGCTCCCCTGACCGCTCACGGTCCAGTTGCGGGGCGCAGGTACGAAGCGCTCGACGTCGAACTGGTAATGACGAAAGCCGTCTGCCCCAAAGCCAATGGTTTCCCCAAAGGCGAAACCGCCCGGATCTTCCTTACCGTGCGGCCGGGCAACGTAATTGTCCATGATCAGCTGCGGCTTGCCTGCGCTGCTTTCGACAGCAAAGCCACGCCACTTTCCGTCGAAGAGGATGGTCATGGCGGACACCATCGTATCGCCGTCATCGAGAACCATCGGCGTCCAGAAGGTCCGGTCCGCCTGGAATTTTCGGGGGCCCCAGCTGTGATCGCGCCAGGCTAGTCCGGAAACATGGCGCTCTTGATCGCCGACTCGCACGGTGCCGCTCCAGCGGCAGCCAAGTTCATAATGCTTCGCGCGGATGAACGCGCCCGTGTTGTCGTCGGGAAACATATCCTTCGTGAAATCGAGCCAGTTGATCGGCTCCATGGTGCTGCGAAGATCGATATTGAAGGAAAAGGGCGTGCCGCCTTCCTCGCCTTGAGAGCTGAAGTGCCAACCGCCCGCGTCCGCTCCGGTCTGCCCGATCCCCTCGTAGCCGAGCCGCATGTGACGAAAAGGCTCGACGATGTCGACTTGGAGTGCGGGATGATCAAACGCGTTGCTGCCCGAGCAATGCGTGACGTGGGTCGTCATTTCGCCATCGAGCGCGACCCCGGCGCGCACATCGACCAAGCGTTGGTCGGGAATATATTGCAGATGAAGATAGAAGGCATTGCTGAAGTCGGAATCCCAGCCGTGGAAGAGAAAATTTTCCTGCCAATGTTCTTGGCCGTCCGGTTCATGGACCGATTCGTCGCCTTCATTCAGCATCCTTATTCTCCCTATGGTCATGTGATGATGTGGCGCCTCTATAACGCCTATCCTCGCGTTCGCCCCCCTTGGAGCCCCTCTCGTCCCGGCCATCTTCTTATCAGATGAGCAATCGCCATCTGCGCTTCGGCAAGGTGCGATTGTCTGCGCGCGCGCGTCCGCCCATAGGAATTCGCAACAATTCGGCACAGCCGAAGGCATAAATTAGACGACGGGAGAAGTGCGTGATCAAGGAAACTTTGAAGCCGGACGCGTTGGCAATACCGGAAGACATTGATGACATCACGCTCGAATGGCTTCAGTCGTCCTTGAAAAGCCGTGACATTGACGACGAACTGCGGTCCTTTTCGGTTGCACCGATCGGTGAGGGTTTCGGACAAACGGGGATCGCGGCCCTGATCCGGCTCGATTATGCCAATACCGCGAAGTCCTCGGCAAACCGTCCGGAGACACTCGTCATCAAGATGGCGACGCCCGACCCGACGCGACGCGCCGTTGCGCGATCGATGAACCTCTATGACCGTGAGGTGCGCTTTTACCAGACGCTGGCCGAGGATGTTCGCGTTCGGGTACCGCGCTGCTTCTTTGCGCAGATTTCTGAAGATGGTCTCGCCTACGCGTTGCTGCTGGAAGGCTTCGCCGATCATCGGCCGGGCGACGAGACAATTGGTTGTTCGATCGAGGACGCGAGAATTGCGGTACCTGAACTCGCTCGCCTCCATGCCCCCAATTGGGACAGCGCGCTTGCAAAGTCGATGAGCAGCTTTCCGGCCATCGATCAGGCCAAGTATGAGCAGGCGTGGGATCGCATGATTGCCGATTTCGGTCATCTCGTCCCCGAAGAAATCCAATCGGCAAAGGCGCGCTATATCGAGCGTATCCCTTCGCTCGTCCGCTGGATCGGATCAGATCCGATCACCGTGATCCACGCGGATTACAAGTTGGACAATCTTCTCTTCGGACCGCCAGGATCGCCCGATCCCATTGTCGTTCTCGACTGGCAAGGCATGCGTCCCGGAAAGCCCATTCAGGATTTTGCCTATCTGATCGGCCAGAATATGAACAGCGAGCTGCGTCGGGCCCAAGAGGTCGGGCTGTTGAAGCTGTATCTGGAAGCGCTCGAAAAAGAGGGCATCACCTATGACTTCTCCACGGCCTATTCGGACTATCGCAAAGCCACTCTCTATCTCTGGTCCTATGTCATCGCGATCACCGGGCTGATGGTGAATAATCACGAGCGCGCCATCCGCAGAAAGAGTGGGCTCATACAGCGTGCGGCGAGCGCCGTCATGGATCTCGATACGCTCTCGTTGCTGGATCAATTTTCCGCGACATAGCGGGCTGTCGCCAGACAGCTAGCACTTTACAAACCTGATCCTACCGCGAGCCGCGTCATCGACCGGGAGCCGCCCAGCGCTCCGCGCACCGGGCCGAGATGAATGCGCAGGCTTCCGTGCCGGCGGCAAGGGCGTGGCCCTGCCGCCGTGCATTTGCAGCCGCTTATACCTAGCCCCCGGCAATCATGGCTAGGATTTCGTCCGTGTGCTCCCCGATCTTCGGCGCGCGTCTCCCGACGTTGGCTGGCGAGACCGAGTATTTCACGGGGTGGTTGAGGTGCCTGATGGTCCCGAACTCGTCATCTTCGATATCGACGAACGCGCCAGTAGCCGCGGCGATGTCGCTGTTGATGAAATCCCGGGGATTGTTGACCCGACTGAAGGGAACATTCGAGTCGCGCATTCGCTGGAGGAAAACCTCGGTCGTGATCGCGGCGACATCTTTCGCGATCGCCTTGTGGAACTCCGCAATGCCGTGAATGAGCTGCGGGGTGGTCGCGAAACGCGGATCATCCTCCAGATCCTCACGACCCAGTGCGCGGCACACCGCCTTATACTGCTGCGGCATCAGGATGAGACCGACAACGGTGCCGTCTGCCGTCGCGAGCGGCTGATAAGGCTGCTTTGGTGCATGCACGGTCGGAAACTCGACCGACCTGAACGTCTCGTTGGCCATTTCTTCGACGAGGATGAAGGACGCATAGGCCGACACCATGTCGATCACGACCTTTTGCCCCACACCACCATTTCGTTCCCGATAGAGAAGGGCGCCCATCGCGGCATGCGACGCCCAGATCGCGGTAATCTTGTCGGCGACTGGCGAATAGATTGCCTGCGGTGCATCTTCAGTTCCCTGGGCCGCCATAAAGCCGACAAGTCCCTGGATCGAGGTGTCGTATGCCACTCCGTTGGCATAGGGACCGGTCTCGCCGAAGCCCGTCACCGAGACATAGACAAGACCGGGATTATCGGCCTTGAGCGCCTCATAACCGAATCCAAGGCGCTCCATAACGCCCGGGCGGCTGTTTTGGAAAAAGACATCGGCCTTTTTGCACAGGGCCCGAATGGTTTTTACACCCTCGGGCGTTTTCGGGTCGACGGAGATGCTCTTCTTACCGAAATTCAACTGCTCATGGTAAGCGCTATGTCCCTGGTGAACCGGCAGATTGGATCTGACCGCGATATCGCTGGTCGCGGTTTCAATCTTGACGACGGTGGCACCGAGGTCCGCAAGAATGCGCGATCCCAGCGGCCCCGAAACGATCGACGACATATCGACGACAAGCATCCCGCTCAACGGGCCTTTGGGCTCGGCGTGATCGCCGCTAACGGTACCGGACATTCGTAATTCCTTCCCAAAAGACGGGCCGCTTTTCGGGCCATCCATTTTGTCTGATCCACCCGCGCAAGCTTTCAAAGCTGCGCAGGCGATTTCACGCAACTCTGGGTCGTTGACGGGGGGCAGTCAACTGCCACACCCCTAGGCGGAAGGGGGGGTCGCGTCTCACAAAATGAGAAAATCTCGCTTATTGCGCTCGACGGCTCGGGCGATGCTCTTGGCGACCGATACATGTCCGGCGGAGCCGGCGTATCGGCGAGGGCAGAAATGAGCTTCGAAAGCGGTTGCGGTCGGAGATGATGCTGAACCCTGAGCCGCGCCCGGAAAGGACGGACGAGGTCTTCGCGCCGAAATAGTGAATGAAAAACGCGGCACGACTCGCACGAGCCCTTGCCCCTCCCCGCTCGCGATGACGGGCTGCTACCTGGCGAAAGGGACAACTGTCGGACTGTGCGCAGATTCGCGTCGGGTTCTGCTTCTCACAATGTAAGCAAAGTTGCTCTGCTTGCCGGGGGGCCTCCAATTGCCTGTGCGCGGCTGGTCGATACACTCGCCGATGACCTTCAAAATAAAACCGAGGGCAGGGAGAGGATAGGGCCATGAAGAAATTTACAGCCACAGCGGCAATATTATTGGCGGGCGCAAGTCCATCGGCATTCGCCCAAGCGAGCAGCACGCCGGACGCGGCCATCGCCGAACCGGCAGCAGAAAAAGAAAGCTCCTCGTCGGGCATTCAGGAGATTATCGTTACGGCGCAACGACGCGAGGAGCGCCTTCAGGATGTTCCTGTGTCGATCACCGCGCTCTCGGGGTCGGCGCTCGATAGCCGCGGCGTTGACCAGACACTTGAGCTTGGCTCAGCGGTACCGGGGCTGCTCATTTCGATCTCGTCGATATCGGTCCAACCCTATATTCGTGGCATCGGTAACGCCGGTTTCGGCCCTGGAAACGATCCGAGTGTCGCCACGTATGTCGACGATGTCTATCAGTCGGCGCCGATGGGCCTGCTGTTTTCGCTCAACAACATCGAGCGCATCGAAGTTCTGAAAGGGCCGCAAGGCACTTTGTTCGGCCGCAACGCGACCGGCGGTCTCATCAACGTGATCACATCGGTGCCGACGTCAAAGACCGAGATCAGGGCCGGTGTAGGCTATGCCAATTTCGACACCTTCTCGGCCAACGCCTATGTCGCCGGCGGCAGCGATATCGTGGCGGGTGATCTGGCGGTGACCTATTCCAAGCAGAGCGACGGGTGGGGACGAAATCTCTTCCAGGAAGGCCAACAAGGCGTCGTTCTCGTCAACGGCGTCCCGACCCCGAATCCGCCGGTCCGGCGCGACGTCGGCGTGATGGAGCAGCTTGGACTGTCGTCGAAACTCGTCTTCACTCCGACGGACCGGACGAGTGTCATCCTCAGCGGGCGATACATTTACACGAACTCCGACCAAGGCCTTTATCGCCGGCAGCTTCCCGGGGCGGTGCTGACGGGTCCCCGCATCGGCGGCGTCGTGCAGCCTTTCACCTCGACGGGCGGTGGGTTCTACGACATCAACAGCGATGTCGACTGGTTCTACCGCGTCAACCAGTATCAGGCCAGCCTGAAGGTCGAACAAGAACTGGGCTTCGCGACGGTCAAGTCCATCAGCTCCTTTCTGCGCGCAACGTCCGAGCAGTCGGTGCCTTCGGACGCAAACCCCAATCCGACCGATTCAGGGGTTTCGGTGCCGCGGGCGGCGTGGCGCACCTGGACCCAGGAAATCCAGTTGCTTTCGAACGACAGCAGTCCCGACTGGCTGCAATGGATCGTCGGGGGCTTTTACCTGAACCAGCGCGCCGGATATGCGCCGACCCGCCTGTTCACTGGCCAGTATTTCCAGGTACAAGACCGCTTCGGCTATCAGACGAATGAATCACTTTCCGCTTTCGGGCAGGCGACCTTTTCGCTTGGCGAGGCGACCAAATTAACGGTCGGCGGCAGATATACGAGCGATCGGCTGGAGACCGAACAATGGTTTGTGGGCCGCCTTGCTCCTGGCAACACATCGGCGCTGGGCGCCAGCGCGACGAACGGCGTGATCACGAACGTCATTCCGCCGACGCACACGCGCCAGAGTTCGCCAACCTGGCGCATCTCGCTCGACCACAAATTCACGCCGGACATCATGGGTTATGTCAGCGTGAACAAAGGATATAAGGCCGGCTCTTATAATCTGCTCGGAAACCCGCCGGGCGCGACGACCCCGACCCCGGCCGTCGATCCGGAGACCCTGCTGGCGTTTGAAGGTGGTGTGAAGTCGGATCTTTTCGACCGGCGGGTGCGTCTCAACATTTCGGGCTATTATTATGACTACAAGGATCTGCAAATCCAGGCATCGATCGGTAGCCCGCCGGTTTCCTATCTTGCAAACGCCGCGGCCGCCCGAGTCTATGGCCTCGACTTCGACACCGCATGGGCCGTCACGGACCATCTGACGCTTTCCTACTCTGGCTCGCTCATCAATGCGAAGTTTAAGAAATATGACAACGCCGTCATCGCGGTGCCGAACGGATATTCGACGATCGTCAACGGCAACCAGGTTCTGCTGACGACGCTCGCAACAGCGCCAGGAAACGTTCTGATCCCGGGACCTGCGCGCCCCAATTACGGCAACATCAACGTGATCTTGCCAGACTTGTCGGGGTATCACCTTCCCCGCGCGCCGAAGTTCACATCGACCGCGACCATCGACTGGCGCATTCCGCTGGGGGATGGCGAGGCGACGGCGTCGGCAAGCTGGTACCATAATAGCGGCTTTGCCTGGGAGGCGGCAAACCGGGTGCGCGAGGACAAATATGACACTGTGAGCGCGCAGCTTGGTTACAGTTTCGCGGGAGATCATCTGCGGATGAGCCTGTGGGTCAAGAACCTCTTCGAGAAGAAATATTACTCGTTCAAATACATCACGACCTCCGGGGACGTCGGATCGCCGGCGGCACCGCGCACCTTCGGCGTAGCGCTCGACTGGAAGATGTAGACCGACCGTGAGCGGCGCAGCGCGCGGCTCACCGAGCAGGCTGGCCGGTCGCCCATTGGCGGCCGGCTGGATCAAATAGAAATGCCGCGAGGCACTCGGGAGATTATCGATGAAGCCATCAGACGAATTTCGGCACGAAGCCCAAGACGGCGTCCGCTGGCAGGAAAATTATGTCTGGCACTGCTGGGATGCAGAGCGCAACTGCGGATGGTTCATCCACCTGGGGCGCATCCATGACGAAGGCATGATCGACGTGCGAGCCTTGGTCATGATTAACGGCAAGGCTACCTCTGCGACCTTCCAGGTCAGCGGTGATGATTGCTTCGGCGCTCCGGGGCTCGATGTGAAAGTCGAAATTCCGCTCGAGAAGATGCGGATCCGATTTGATGGCAAGGGCGCGGTCGGCACGACCAGCGACGGATTCCACGGAGTTCTCGCAGGCGACATTCCTTTCGGCTTCGACATCGAGATGATCAGCGAGCATCCGGTTGTCGATTGGGGCCCTTACACCGCGAGCGCCGGCATCGACCCGCTCATCGCGGGAAATCACTACGAACAGGGCGCGCGCTGGCGCGGCAAGCTGTGGGGAGCCGGCACTGAGATCGAGGCCGAGGGCCTGCTCATCCGCGACCACAGCTGGGGGCCTCGCCAGTGGCAAGGCAAATGGTGGGGGATCTGGCTCCCGATGGTGTTCGACGGCGGACGGCGCTTCATCTCGGGAACGGCGATGGCCGATAATGGTGTCTGGAGGACTTTCACCATCCTCAGCGACACGAGCGGCGTGGTCAATGTGTCCTATGACAATTGGTTCACAGTCACAGGGCCGTTCGTGCCGCGACAATATAGCAGCGCGCGGGTATTGCGGATCGGCGACGATTTTACGGAGCGATACGAATATGAGGGCCATGCGGCCCTAGCCTTCATGCGCCACTCCAGCTTCCTCGACGCCGAGGGACGGCCGATCAAGCGCGGTATCACGGACATGTATTCCACGGTCCGAGGCGAGGGCCAAGTCGGTTTTGCGAACCTTCAGCACACGGTTGCAGCATCGATCGTGGAGGAAGGGTTCAACAACCCCGCGGAACGATGGGCGGAGTGACCGACGCAACCGTCGCGCACGCTGATTCGAGTTCATCGGCGCGCGCGGAGCGCATGCGGGGAATCGTGGTCATCGTGATCGCCTTCCTCGGCATGATCCTTTCGATGCCGACGGTCATTGGTTACAGTATCGGCGTCTTCATGTTGTCTCTGGAGAGCAGCGAAGGCTGGGACCGGGCGAATGTTTCGCTCGCCATGACCTTCTTTTCGATCGTCATGTTCCTGATGTCCGCGCTCGCCGGCCGCCTCGCGGATGCGGTCGGAGCGGCTCGCGCCGGAGGCGCGAGCATGCTGGCCTTTGGACTTGCCCTCGTGATCGGAAGCAGGCTTGTCGATAGCGTCGAAGGACTTTGGCTCTTTTACGCCGTTGCAGCAGTGGCCGGGATTGCGACCACGCCCGTCGTCTTGCTGAGGCCGGTCGCCGCCAATTTTTCCGCGCGCCGCGGCATCGCAATGGGTGTCGTGCTCTGTGGCGTCGGACTGGGAGCGGCGCTCGTCCCGCAATTTGCGACGTTTGTTGTCTCAAGGGAAGGCTGGCGTGATGGCTACGCAGCGTTCGGCGTCGCGGCAATCGTTTTCGCGCCGGTGCTTTGGCTGGCGTTGCGGGAAGGCGCGGCCGAGCAAGCGGCGAAAAACACGATTGGAGAAGTTGCGAGCACGGGCGGACCAAGTCTGAAGACGGCTTTTAAGGAAGGGCGCTTTTGGTTGCTGTCGACGATTTCGCTGATGGGAATGCTTGGTCTCAGTGGCTTCGTATCCCATCTCATCCCGCTCGCTCGCGACCAAGGGATGGGCGCTGCGGAAGCAGCAGGGGTCGCTTCAGTTCTTGGCATTTCTAGCATCGTCGGTCGGATCGGAACCGGCCTCGCCCTCGATCGCGTTCCGGGGAAGTTCGTCGGGATCGCAGTATTTTCGATCGGGGCCACCGGAATGCTGCTTCTTGCTTCGAAGCAGGTCGACCCCCTTTTTGCCGCGATGATGATAGGATTGACGCTGGGTGCCGAGGTCGATCTTCTCGCCTACCTCGTCAGCCGCTATTATGGGCTTCGCGCCTTCGCGGCGATATTTGGCTGGAATTATGGAATGCTGTCGATCGGCGCGCTGGCGAGCCCGATCATGTTCGCCCTCTTGCAACAATCCGCTGGAACTTATTCGGGCGCCTTGTTCGCGGCGGCGACCGCGCTTTCGTTCGCCGCGTTCGGATGCCTCTTTCTTGGCCAGTACGCTCGGCAGGAAGAATAATCGATGTGCAACCCATCCCGAGGTTTGCCGGCAGGGGTGACCGAACTGTTCAATGGGACCAGCCAACGCAGCAAACCCGCGGCAGGAACTGGCGCATTACGAGCGCGGGTTGATCGTTTCGCGCCGCGACACGCGAGCCGACTCAATTACCCCACGCCGGAATTTTGCAATCTTCAGGCGCTGCGGAGCCGCCCGATCAGAATGTCGTTCGGTCAGTCTGGTCTGCCCACAGGCGACCGTTTCGCTCCGCCATCTCCTGAAACGACATAGCGTCGACGACCATGCCGTGCCCGATGCGGCCGTCATTTAGCACCCAGCGCATGAGCGAATGGCAGACCTCGACGTGATTATATTGCCGAACCGGCCCGCCGGAAATGGCGGTGCCCTGAAGCAGGAAGGTCCGACCCTTGGCATCCAAGGCCTCCGCAACAATTCCTGTGAGCAGCCAGCCAACCCGGATAAATCGCAACTTCAAGCTCACAAGGCCGGTAGCCTCGCCGCGATCGAGAACATAGCCGTAGGCGAGCGCTTCCCGATCCTCGTCTTCAGAGCCGAGAGTACGGCGATTGATCCAGCTGATCGCAAGCTCCTCGCCGAAATGAGCGTGCATCCAGCCCCCGCCGGGCTGACCGATCTCACGGCGCGGGCCCCAGCTGTGATCCATCGCTTCGACGCAATCGATCTCGAAGGAACGGCCATGAAGTTCGAGCGAGCCCGTGACGCGGCAAGTCAGATCGAAATGCCCCTTATAGGCATCGTCCCAGGCGGTCTCGGCCCTTCCTCCCTCTGCAATACGAGGATTATGAAGAGGGTCATGCGGGTCGAAGGGGTCCATTAGGCCGCGATAAGCGAGCGACAACGACATGCCTCCATAAGCGCCGCGGTACCGGACGTCATAATCGCGGATGTTGCGGGCATCGATCTCGAGCGCATTCTCGGTCCTGACGGCCGAGAGACTGTCGATCGCGGGCATAGACGGGCGATTGTCGGCATAAAGTACGTCGCCATGGTCAGGCGACAATTTGCCGAAAACCACAATTTCTGCCTGCGTAATGCCAACAGCCTTTCGCGTGACGAGATGGACATGGCCCACGATCGAATATTCGGGCACCGAAAACACGAACATGTTCGTTTCCGCCCAATCCGACGGCATGTCTTTCGGACAATGAAAATCTACGTCGGCATCGGTGAACATAAGCGCTTCCTAATCAAAGTTTTTTCAGGACGATCGTCTTGAGCGACGTGAATTCGATCAAACCCGCCGCGCCCCCTTCGACGCCAATGCCGGACTGCTTGCGACCGCCGAATGAGGCCTCGGGCGGCAGAAATTGGGCTTCGTTAATCCAGGCCACGCCGGTGTCGATCTGCTCGGCAACGGCTTGTGCTTCCTCCGCGTCGCGCCCCCAAACCGAGGCGCCAAGACCATAGGGCGAGGCGTTCGCGCGCGCTATGACGTCCTTGGTGCTGTCGTACTTCAATAGGGGCACAACCGGACCAAATTGTTCTTCGGCAACAATCCGCGACGCGTCGGGCGGATTGTCGATGATTGTCACCGGAACAAATAGGCCCGGAGAGGTGTCGGTATCTCCTCCGATAGCGAAGCTGTGTCCCTGAGCTTTGCAGTCCGCGATAAGATCGACCACTCGTTCATATTGCGGGCGATTGTTGATCGGCCCAATGCGTATGCCTTCTTCTGCGCCGTTGCCGACCCTGACGGTGCGCGCATAAGCTACCAATGCATCGCGCACCTGGTCATAAATCGAAGCATGGATATAGATCCGCTTGGAGGCCATGCAGACCTGACCCGCATTTTGAAAAGCGGCCCAAAAAAGTGGCTCGACCTGAGAGGCAATGTCAAAGTCCGGCAGGACGATCGCCGCGTCATTTCCGCCGAGTTCGAGTGTTACTCGCTTGAGCGATTTCGCTGCTCCCGCCATGACGCGTTTGCCGGTCGCGGTCGAACCCGTAAACGTGATCTTGTCGATACCTTCATGCTCGGTCATCAGCGGCCCCAGCGCGTCATCTCCCGAGATCACGTTGAGCACGCCCGGCGGCAAGATGCGGCGGGCTATCTCACCCAGTCGGAGACTGGTCAGCGGCGTGAAAGGCGAGGGTTTGAGGATCACGCAATTTCCTGCGAGCATGGCCGGTCCGATCTTCATGATCGCCAGCGCAAACGGGAAATTCCAGGGGACGATCGCGCCCACGACCCCCAGCGGGACGCGGACCGCCTCGACGCGGCGTTCGGGCGTATCGGATAGAATGACACGCGGGATGTCCAGCGAAGCATTAGCTCCCAGCAAATAGGCGCCGCCTTGGATCTCCATCATCGCATCGGCAAGCGGCTTGCCTTGCTCGGCGGTGAGAAGCCGGGCGAGTTCACCGGCCTCGGCGGCGATTGCAGCGGCAAGCGCTTCGATACAGGCGCGCCGGGCGCCAAGGCTCTGTGCCGACCAGTCTTTCCAGGCGGCGCGCGCCGAGGCTATGGCAGCGTCCAATTCGGCAGGCCCTGCCGCTGGCACCGATGCGATTCTCGTGCCTGTCGCCGGGTTCTCGACCGTCAAAGTCCGGGCTGTTTCTACCGCCTTTCCATCGATGGTGAGGGTGAATGCCGCGATATTTTCCATGGGAGGCCCCTTATTTGTGGTGATGAGCGATCAGGTGAGAAGGACAGCCTTGATCGCGGCACCGGACTCGAGAACTTCGACGGCCTCGTTTATTTCGTCGAGGCGGAATGTCCTGATCATCCGGTCGAACGGGAAGCGCCCGCTCCGCCAATGTTCGATCAGTTCGGGAATGAACTGCTGCGGATCGCTGTCACCCTCGCAGACCCCGCGGATCGAAAGTCCCTTCGCCATGATCTGGTTGATGGGAATCGGGCAGAGCGCGGCGGGATCGGGGAACATGCCCAAAATCCCGATAACCCCGCGTGCGGCCATGGCGTCGGCGATTCCGGTAAGGACGTCCGTCCGCGCCGTCGTATCGATGGCGTAGTCGAACCCATCCGGCGAAATGCCGAGCGCCATGTCGGCAAGGGCACCCGCCGCGGGATCGATGACGTGCGACGCTCCGAGTTCGAGCGCCATTTGGCGGCGCACCGACGAAGGCTCGCTGACCACGATGATCGTGCAACCCGCCAGCTTCGCCGCGAGCACGGCGCTCAGCCCTACGGTACCTCCGCCGGTGACAAGAAGCGACGACGCAGGCGTGCAGGCCAGCGAGCGCAACACAGCCCCCGCCCCCGTCTGGACACCGCATCCGAGTGGTCCCAACAATTCAACCGGCACGTCGTCCGGCACCTTCACGACATTGTCTTCATACGCAATCGCATGATCGGCAAATGATGACTGCCCGAAGAAGCAGCTCCCGATCGAGGAGCCGTCGCTATCGGTGACGGGGCTGGAGCCATCGCCGCGACGAAATGCGATATTGAGCTCCTCGAAGCGTCGGCAATAGGCCGGCGAGCCCGCGCGGCAGGCCGGGCAATCGTCACAAGACCGAAAACTGAGGACGACCTTGTCTCCGGGCGCCACCGAGGTGACGGCCTTGCCCGTCCGCTCGACGATGCCTGCCCCCTCATGGCCCAGCAAATGGGGACCGTGCGAGGCGACCATCGTGTGAAAGGTCAGGTCGGAGTGACAGATCCCCACCCCGGTAACTCGAACGAGAATTTCATCGTCGCGCGGCTCGTCTAGCGTGACCGTCCGGCACTCAAACGGACGTCCCGCCCGGTCGGACGTGATAGCGGCCTGGCATTGCATTTGCTTCTCCAAAATCTTGAGGTGACGCGAGGGGCGTCTAAGGAAAGAGGACCGCCTATGCGAAAAAGGCGTCGTGTTGCTCGTCGCCGAGCACGGCGGCGACATCCTCGAAAAGGTCTGGCACGAGCCGCATCCGCATCATTTCCTCAGCATCATAGGCCCCGAACTCGTGCATCATCCCGGCAAACCTCTGCGAGATCGCCAGGTGCCGATATGCAGAAAGCAGCCAGTAATACCGCCAGTTGGTTATGGGACGACGCGCCCGCGCGTTGTAATAGTCGACCGTCTCGGCATCGCCGAGGAAGCCGCCAAGGCGCTTTCCCGAGCGTCCCGCGCGCATCAACCTGCGCTCATAAAAACGCTGCATCGTCAGCATCCATGCGAGATCTTCCGCCGGGTTGCCGATGTAGGCGAGTTCCCAGTCCAGCAGCGCGACAGGCAGGCAGTCGCGGTAAATGATGTTGCCCGGTCGCGCGTCGCCCCACACGATCGCCGGCTCGGCCTCCGGGGGCGCGCTCTCGCGCAGATAGGCGCCGAGATCGTCGAGCAGAGGAAAATCGATCGGACAAGATGTTTCTACCGCCCAGTCGATCAATCCTTGGTAGTGATCGAGCAGCTGCAGCGTTCGGGGCGTGGTGTTAGACGGCCAGTCAACCTGCGACAGCAGCTGCGCTGAGGGTTCTACATGACTTAATGCGGCGATCGCATCGATCGTGCTCGTCCACAGCGTCTTCCTTTGCTCGTCGGTTGCGTCAACCACCCACCCAGCCTCGAGGAAGGTCGGGTTGTCGGGGGGAACAAGACCTTCGATGAAGTCGACGACAAAAAAAGGCCGGCCCAAAACCGACGCGTCGGGTTCCAGCCCGACGCATCGCGCCATCGGCACGTTGTCACGACCTTGAAGCGCCTCCATGAAGGCATACTGCTTCGACAGGTCGTAGCGCGGAAAAAGACTGACATGTTCGGGCGGCAGCCGGAGAATATGGCGGCGGGCTTTCCCGGCTGCCGTGAGATCGACGACGTGGGTCTCGTTGGAATAGCCGTTCCCATCGCCGGGCGAGCGCAGGGCCTGAACCGAAATCTTCGGATCCTGTCGGCGCAACCAGTCTTCAAGCGCAGCGCGAAGCAGCTCGTCAGTTCCCAACGTCGATAAGATAGACATGGCGCTACGCTCCTAACCCGCAATCTGATTGAAATAGCCCGGGCCGGGAAACCCGAGCCGGTCGAGCTTCCCAAACAGGGAATATTCGAAGAGACCGTGCCCGACGCTGCCTTCGAACTCGAAGCGCGAAAAGGCGTCGATGCCGCCATAAAGACGCTTGTCGGGAACGGAGAAATCGAAGGAAAGAGAGTCGGTCACATCGTCGCCGCGAAAAACGCCGTGCGTCCATTCGTCGCGGGCGGCGCGTCCATATCCGGAGCCAGCCTCGATATACACGGGAACGAGCGGCGTGATCGAAAGCGTCCGCCCTCGCGATGTTCCATCGCCGAAGACGATGACAGCTCGCTCGATAAAACGGCGGTCGGACGTGAATTCGAAATCAAAACGCGCTTGCCCGAGATGTTCAACGCCGTGATTGCCCGGTCGGACGATTTCGGCCTGATCGACGGACCTCCGGCTTCCATCATGCTCGATAACGTTCAGATGAATGCCGAAATCGATAAAGTCGGCTGCAATCTTGACGAACTGAAAATTGGACGCGGCACTCGCCGAGCCGCCGACGCTCACCTTGCGCACGCCATCTGGCTCGATCTCGCCGACCGGCCGTATTCCCCAGGATCGATCGCGATATCCGCGCATGGCTTTGCCCGATGCGGGCGCCGCATCGCCCTTGAACCGAACATCGCCCTGGTATGAGCCAACCTGATTGTACCGCATGATGTCGTGGAGTACGCGTCCGTTGACGCGATTCACGCTTCGAGGCTCAAGACTGGGGGCGTGGGTCCCCTCGAAGATGACGTCGCATTCGAGGCCAGTTTCGTTTGGACCCACGACGATCCTGAGGCGCTTCAGCCCTTCGAGCACCTCGATCGATATCGGTCCAACCTGCATGTCGGACCGGTCGCCCAGCAGGCGGGAAGACCGCAAGGCGATCTGCCCCGATCGGTTTCCGTATAGGGCAAAGGCGTCCTGGGTGCCCAGATTGGGATATTGCCCCATGCCAACGATCAGGAAAAAGCTCCCGTCCGGCGCATAGAGGTTAAAATAATGGCGATCGTAAAAGTTGCGGTCGCTGGTCTCGACATGGCGGACCGGCTCCACGATCTGGTGGATGAGATAATCGTCAAATGCGGAGAGCGTCATGGTCGCTTGCTATTCCTTTCGTGGAATTCCGGCACCGTGTGTGGTCGCCTTGGCAACCTCACACGGAGCCGGATCCCCCTTTTTTATCGAATTTCAGTATCGGTAAGCCACCTTCACCTGGTAACTTGCGGGCTCTCCGTAAATCTGCCCAAAGCCGACGGGTGTCCCGAGGGTCTGGATAAGATATTTGGAGTCCGTGATGTTGGTGCCAAGAATGGAGAAGGTGAAATTGCTGCCGCCGGGGGTGTAGGCCGCAGTCAAATTGACAAGCGCATAAGCGTCCTGCTGTGTCGCACCGTTCGGATCAAAATAGGTCTTTGACTGGTATGACGCGTTCGCATTCAGCTTGAGTTCGCCGCTTCCCAACCGGGTCTCGTACGTAAGCGAAGCGTTCCCGCTCCATTCGGGCGATCGCTGAATCGGGCGGCCGCTGACATCGCCGGCCCGGGTAACCACGCCGCCGAGAGCGGGGTCCCATTCATAAATCTGCACCCCGTCGAACTGCTTGTAAGTGCCGTGGGTATAGGCGAGCCCGGTGTCGAGGCGCAGGCCTTGCGCCAGCGGTCCAGCAACGTGCAGTTGGGCGCCATAAATCTCCACCTTGCCGGCATTTCGTGTGAACGAAACACCCTGCGAGTAGGTCGCGACCTGCAAATCCTGATAGTCATAATAAAAGGCTGACGCTTCGGCCTGCCAGTCGTCGAGCGAGAATTTGGTGCCGATCTCATAGGCGGTCAACTTTTCCGGTCGGGCCGCCACGGGGTCGGGAGAGTTGGCATTGAAAATCCCCGGCTTGATGCCCTTGCTGAACGAGGCGTAGACGTTCGCGGAACCGGAGATATCATAACGCAGGATGGCTCGCGGCGTCAGTTCCTTGAACGTCGCTTTCGGAGTGGAATATTGCACGCCCGCAGCGTCGAGGTGGTCCTTTTGCGCGGTATCAATGCTGTAGCGAACGCCGCCGGTGAGGAACAGATTTCCCAGGCGATAGGTGGCGTCTGCATAAGGAGCGATCGTTGTGGTTTTTTGGCGACCGGCGAAGAAAAAACCGAATGTCGGATTTGGACCGGCGGAGCCGATTTCCAACGGGTTGGTTTCGCCCGTATTACGATAGAGAAATAGTCCGGTCGTCCAGCTCAGGTCGCCCCCGGGATTCGAGGAAAGGTTGAACTCCTGCGAGTAGGTTTTCTCGCGCACACGGTAGCGAAGGTAGACAAGCGCTGCCGCCGACCCATCATAATTCCAGAGGTTGAACAAATCATCCTTCCGGTATTGAGAAAAGGACTTGAGTGTCGCGAATCCGAGGTCAAATTCGCCGGTCAAGTTGAACGCATAGTTTCTCGCCGTTGCCTTGTTGAGGCCGTAGTTGGCGACCTCCCCGCGATCCGAGACTTCCGGCGCTCCGAAGAACAGGACACCCAGGCTGCGGCCCTGATAGGGGCTGAAATTCACGGTCGACGGGTCGCTTTGGAAAGCATATTCCCCGCCCAGCGTGAACGATACCGCGTCGGAAGGCTCGATCCGCAGCTTGCCGCGAAGTGCGTAGTTCTTCGCCCGGTTGGCATCCTCGCCGGTGATCACATTTTTGACAAATCCATCAGTCCGGCGCCCGCTGGCAAAAAGACTGAGCGACACATCATCGCTGAGGGGGCCAGCAAGAAAGAGGTTTCCCTTCAGGCTGTTCCAGCGACCGTAAGAAACGTCCGCCTCCGCGCGCAGATCGGCCGAGGGTCCCTTCGTCGCGATAAGAATGGCACCGGCGGTCGAATTTCGTCCGAAGAGCGTGCCTTGGGGGCCGGCCAGAACCTGAATATTTTCCACGTTCGCAAAATTGAAGCCGGATGGACTGGGCGACGGGACGTAAAAGCCGTCGATGTAGGTCGCGATGCTTGACGATACGCCGGGTCCCGCATTCGCGGTCCCGATGCCGCGCAGCGACGGCTGGACCCAGGTCGAGGCATAATCGATCCGCAGTGCCGGGATCACCTGCGAAAGCCGCGTAGCATCCTCGATGCCTGCCAACGCTAGCTTTTCGTTCGACGCCACGGTGACGGTCACCGGTACATCCTTCAGCTTTTCGTCGCGTCGTTGCGCCGTGACGATGATGTCTCCCGATGGGGGTGCGATCTCGTCAGCGCCGTCGGGGGCAGGCCCGGGCGCTTGCGCTTGAGCGAAGGCAACCGCGGGCATGACCAACATCGATGTGCCGATCGCTGCCAGAATAAGTGCTTTTTTCATTTTTCCCTCCCAATTCGCCTCTTTTGTTCGTGAGGCGTTAGTCATGTCCGCCAAGGCTTCCGGCAGGCAGTTTCTCGATTGCGCGGCCCCACGGGCTCGTTCCGCGATCAACGGGTCTCGAATTCGACGAGCTGCTTTTGATATCCGCTGACCACATAGGTTGACGCTCGCTCCACGGGCGCGTCGTCTGCAGCAAACCTGATATTTCGGAGGCGATCGAGCATCCGGGCGATCGATATCCGGATCTCTCCCCGAGCGAGGTGGCTGCCCAGGCAGAAATGGGGTCCGTAGCCGAAGGTAATATGCGATCGTGCATTGCCTCGCTGCGGATCGAAGCGATCGGGCTCGTCGAAAACGGTGGGATCGCGATTAGCGGCGCCCCAGCGAAGCACGAGGATGGAGCCTTGCGGAATGGAAACGCCTGCGACCTCGGTGTCGCGGCTGACAAGGCGGAACAATCCCTGGATGGGCGCCTCGTAGCGAAGCGACTCCTCGACGAAAGCGCCGATTCGTTCGGGCTCGGATCGAAGCTGCTCCTGGAGCTCTGGCTCGACGATCAACCGGTGGAAGGCATTGCCGATCGCGTTGGTCGTCGTTTCGTTGCCAGCTATGATCAGGAGGCTGGCCATTGCCACAAGCTCGCCATCCGTGACACGCCGACCATCGACATTGGCGTGAACGATGTCGCTGAACAGAACATCTGCGGGTTCGCTTCGATAGGCCTCCGCAATGCCCAGCAGATAATTGTTGAACTCCACCTCGATCCGGATCAGCTCCAGCTCCCGGTCGGGATCAAGAATGGGATTTGTCCCCTCCGCCGAAGATTCGGTCCAGTAACGGAAGCGCTCCAGGTCTTCCCGCGGCACACCGAGCTGATCTGCAATGACAAGAAGCGGAAGCTTCACCGCGAGATCGGCATGCAGGTCGGCGCGGCCGGCTGCGATGAATCCCTCGATGCACTCATCGACGACCTGGGTAAGATAGGTCTCCATCTTTTTCACCCGGCCCATGGTGAAGACCTTCTCGACAAGTGCACGTTGAAAGCGGTGATCGGGCCCATCGCCGGTTACGAGACCTTGGATCGGGACGACCCCGCTTTCCTCGTAAATCTTCATGACCTCAGGACGCAGTCGCCCACGCATGATTCCGGTATCATTGCGAAAAATTTCTGTGTCAGACGCGATTTTGCGGCATAGGCCATGATCGAGAACGACGAAGAACCCGGTCGACGGCTCTTGGTAGACGGGCCCCAACTCCCGCAGCTCTTGATAGGCCGAATAGGGGCATTGCTGGACCGCGGGGTCCATAAAGCTTACCGCGCCGGTCGGCGCATTAGATGCAGCCGTCATTTCCCTCTCCCACACGACGCTTTGCGCCGCTCTTATTTTGCGGCCGCTTCCGGGCCGTCGCTGCGAGGCAAGATTGCAATCTCGCTAACTTCAGTTCAACAAGTCATTCGGAGTGTTTCGTTAAGGAGAGCTAATCGTGGAAGCGGTCCGACACACCGACAATCTTCGGCAACTCGCCCATGTCCTCGCACTCCACGAATGCGGCGATTTTGGACGGGCCGCCGAGCGTCTCGGCATCACGAAGTCCGCGCTTTCGCAATCCTTGCAGCGAATGGAGGATATTTACGGCGTCCCGCTGTTCGTGCGGGGACGGCGGAAAATCATGGTCACTGTCTATGGCGAGATTCTCGTCGAGACCGCGCGACGGACTTTTCGGACCTTTAAGGAAACCCAGCGACAGATCGATCTGCTGCGTAACCTCGACGCGGGCCGTCTTGCCATCGCATGCGATCCGCTCCTGGCGGATTCGCTGCTGGCGCCCGCGCTCCTGAAAATCGTTGCGAAATACCCAAGGCTGGAATTCAACCAGCGGTCGGGCAACTGGCTCGCGATTCAAGAGGATTTCCGCCGGGGCGATCTTGACATTTTTCTGGGTCTGAGGCCGGATCAGCCGATCGAGGGATTCCAATTCGAAGAGCTGGAATTGCCGCCGCTTAAGGTTTACGCGCGGCCCGGTCACGCAATCTTCCTCGAACCCGAGCCGACGCTCGACGACTGCTGGCGGTATCCCATCCTGGCCGCGCCGGTGCCGGACTGGTATATTCAGCGCATCGCAAGGGGCTCCTCGCGTGACGGTCACAGTCTTGACGACCTGCGGAAATTCTTTCTGGTGAGCGATAGTACCAGCCTCATCCGCGACATAATCTGCGCCAGCGATTCGATTTCGGCAGACTTTGCGGCGTCGCTCGGCCCAGAAATCTCGGCTGGGCGCCTTAAAATCCTCGACATCGCTTCGCGTGATCTGAACGAAACCATTCCGGCTGTGATTATCACGCCGCTTGATCGGGCCCTGCCTCCGTCTGCGGGAAGCCTCGCGGAAGCGATCAAGATGACTGTCGCCGAATTCCGCCGGGAGGGCACCTGAGCACACTCCGCACCGGCATGGGCACCAGTGCCGCCCGCGGGCCAGAATCTGCGCGCCGCCCCCACAACCGTCACGGCCGCGAACCCGGCCGCCGGCGACAGAGCTTATCTGAGGAAAGGCTGCACGGGCTAGCCGTCGGTCTAAAAACGAGCCGGCAGCTGGCAGACCGTCCGCGCTTGACATGACAGGCGTCTCGCGGCTCGTGCACCGTCGCAGCGCCAATCGGCTGGCCGGTGTTCCAGTGCCGCCGACGCTCATCGATCGCGGACCGCCCCCGGCTCAGGATGGCAGCAGTTCCTTGAGCGGAATTGCGACATCGGCCAGTTGCTCGGGCGTTGCACGCAGGCCGGCAGTGACGATCATGCGACCTTGCACATAATCCTTGGTCGCATTGACGCAGTCGATCGCAACCACCTTGCCCCCCTTGAGATAAACGACCGAGAAGCTGCGCGTCGCAGGATCGCCGCGCAGGACCGCCTGATCATGCCCGGCCGATAGCCCAGCGGTTTGCAGCTTGAGGTCATATTGGTTCGACCAGAACCAGGGGATGGTGTGATAATGGGCCTCGTCGCCGACGATGCCCTTCGCAACGACATTCGCCTGATCGTTGGCATTTTGAACTGATTCCAGCCGGATCACCGCGCCTTCCGCAAAGCCATTCTCATGCGCGGCGCAGTCGCCGATCGCATAAATATTGGGAAGGCTCGTCTTGCAGAGCCGATCGACAAGCACGCCATTGCCCCCCTCGGCGCCCGCCGCGATCAACGGTTCGACCGCCGGCACGATGCCGATACCGACGATGACGAGATCGGCAGCAATCACCTCGCCATCGGCAAGCCGCACGCCCGTGACCTTCGTTTCGCCCTCGATCGAATCGACGCACACGCCGAGCCGCAGATCGACGCCATGGTCACGATGTTCCTTTTCGTAGAAGCGCGAGAGGTCGGGACCCGCAACGCGTGCGAGCACGCGATCGAGCGCCTCGAGCAGCACGACCTTCTTGCCCGCCTTGGTCAGCACTGCAGCCGCTTCGAGGCCGATATAGCCGCCGCCGATCACGACGATCTGACCCGCGGTTTCCGACGCCGCCTTCATCGCATCGGCATCGGCGCGCGTGCGCACGCCCTGCACACCCGGCAGGTCGCCGCCCGGGATCGGCAGCATCCGCGGCGCACCGCCGGTCGCCCAGACAAGCTTGCCATAGCCGATCGTCTCGCCGCCATCGGTGGTGATGCTGTGGCCCACCGGATCGACAGTCACGACACGCTTGCCGAGCAGCATCCTTACTTCGCGCTCATCCCAATATTTTGCGGGCCGCAGCTGGATGCGTTCGAATTCCTTCTCGCCCGCGAAATATTCCTTCGACAGCGGCGGGCGCTCATAGGGCAGCTCAGGTTCGTCGCCGATGATCGCTATCGACCCCATGAACTTCTGGGTGCGCAACATCACTGCCACCTGCGCCCCGCCGTGCCCTGCACCCACGATTACGACGTCAAACTTCATGAGGCGCTTCCCGTCCAGGCAAGGACGTCGCCGACGGCGACCCGCAACACGGGCGCCCGCCGGTTGCGCCCAAGAGACGCGTGGCCCGCCGCCACGTCATGTCAGGCGATCGCGGCAAGCCGATCGCCGTAGAGTTCCAGCGCCCGCCCTTCTTGCACGTGGCGAAGATAGTCCGGGAACATGGCGTTCGTCGGGCTGTACTGTTTCAGCACTTCGCGGGCCACGACCATCTTGTGGACTTCGGTCGGCCCATCGGCCAGGCCGACCAGATAGGAATTAATCAAGGCATCCGTGAATGGGGCCTCGGTCGAAAGGCCAAGTGATCCGTGCAAGTGCAGCGCGCGCTCGGCAATATCGTGAAGAACCTTGGGCATCGTGGCTTTCACCGCCGAGACATGGAGCCGCACATCCTTCCAATTCCTGCTCTGGTCGGCCAACCAGGCAGCTTCGAGCACGAGCAGTCGGAACTGGCGGATTTGAATCCACATGTCCGCGATCTTTTCCTGCACCATTTGTTTCTTTGCGAGCTGTTCGCCCTTGGTGAAACGTGAAAGCACTCTTTCGCATGTCATTTCGAAGCATTTCGTCGCCTCGGCGAGCGTCCGCATCGCATGGTGCATACGCCCACCGCTCAGCCGGACCTGTGCTACGACGAAGGCGTCCCCCTGATCGCCGAGCATCTGATCGACAGGGACGCGCACATTGGTCCAGCGCACATGCCCATGGGTATAGCGTTTCTCGCCATAAAAGCCGTAATCACGCACGATTTCAATCCCCGGCGCATCGGCGGGAACAATGAACATCGAGGCGCGCTTGTAGGGATCGGATGCGTCGGGGTCGGTGACCGCCATGACGATGTAGAAGCTGGCGAAGCAGGCGTTCGACGCAAACCATTTCTCGCCATTGAGCACCCACTCATCGCCGTCGCGTACCGCGGTCATTTCAAAGGCTAGCGGATCGGCACCCCCTTGGGGCTCTGTGATACTAAAACAGGATATAATCTCGTTCGCGAGCAGTGGCTCAAGCCATTTCTTCTTCTGTTCCGGCGTGCCGTAATGCGCGAGGATTTCAGAATTTCCGGTGTCGGGGGCCTGCGTGCCGAACACAATCGGTCCGAAGCGCGACCGACCGAATTGCTCGTTCATCAGGGCTAGCTTGAGCTGGCCATAGCCTTTGCCCCCCAGTTCCGGGCCAAGGTGGCAGGCCCACAGTCCGCGGTCCCTGACACGCTGCTGGAGAGGCCGCACGAGTAGAACGAAGGCCGGATCGCGAATATCGTAGTGGCTTCCCAAGATGTGATCGAGCGGTTCGACCTCGTCGCGCACAAAAGCTGAAATCCAGTCCAGTTCCTTCTGAAAATCCGGTTCGGTCGAAAAGCTCCACATTGATAAGATCCTCCTTTGCTTAGAGCGTAGCAATGTCAGTTTTCCGAAGTCCAATTGCGAAATTTGCGAATCTTGGTAGGATTTGGTTATGGATGGTAATGGATCTTGAAGCCCGCCCGTACCGCGCGTTCGTGAAGGTCGCGGAAACCGGCTCTTTCACGCGCGCCGCAGAACTGCTGCACGTGAGCCAGCCCGCGCTCTCGGCGCAGATCCGCGAGTTGGAGCGCCGTCTCGGATTTGCTTTGTTCGACCGGCACAGTCGCAGGGTGAGCCTGACGGCTGACGGGCACATTTTCATCGACCGCGCCAAGCGGCTGATCATCGAAACGGAATGGCTCAATCAATCCGCCCGCGAAATCCGCGATAACAGGCTCAGGATCGGCACCGCGCACCATAGCGGGACCTTCGCCCTACGCCGGACACTGATCGAAGAATTCATTCGCGCCAATCCCGGGATCCCTCTCGCCGTCTCATCGCGAACGCATGCGCAGCTCTTCGAGGATCTTCGGACCGGCGTCATCGACGTCGCCATCACGCTGGAGCTCGTTGACGGCGACCACTCGGCCGTCGAACCGAAAGAAGTCGGCTTCGATCGCTATGCCGTTGAGCAACGGGCCATAGGCTTCGCATTGCCCGAGGATCATACTCTCGCGAGGTGCGCGACGGACGCCACCATGGTTTCGGGCGCGCAGATCGCAACCATTTCGCGCGTTCATGGCATCGCCCTTGCGGAAGCAGTCGCGCGCCGGATCACGGATCTGGGGGCCGCCCTCGTCTACCCCCCCGAAGGAGATGCCCAATCGCTCGTTCGCTATGCCGAGGTGATGGGTCTCATCGCGATCGACCTCGGGTGGCTGGACGGTTTACCGGGGCGAATGGCGCCGGTCGCTTGCCCCGGTCTTGGCCTCGCGACACAACTCGAGCTGATAACGTTCGGAACGCAACGGACAGCGGCACAGGATTTCTTGTCTTTCGCCCATTCGCAGTAGGGAATCGTTCGGTGTCACGATGAATCTTCGCCGCCTATCATCGACGCCTAAGGCCGCCTTGTCCCTTAGGTCGAGCCGGTCTGTGATGCATTCATCGCAGAGAGGCGCCCCATCCATTCGCCGGACGAGCGCCTCGACACTTTCCGCAATGGTAGAGCCTCTAGCCATTGGGCGGCTGTAGAGAGGGATCGAGATTCTGGAAATTCACCGATTTCCGAGCATGAAATCTGACCGATCGCGAGAACACCGCAATCCCGCCAGATCAGTTTTGGGGTCTGTGCTATTCTCCCGGCATGACGCCCGGCCTAGAACGAGCCGCCCGCGCACTTTGCGAGTTGGATGCAAATCCGCCCGATGTGGCAAGATTATCTGCCGGAGGCCCGGGCCGCGATCATGGTTCTTCGCGAACCCGACATGACGATGAGCGGCGGCGCCGCGCTAAAGGTCGGTCACATTGGCAAAGATGAAGTCGGAAGAATTTATCGAGCCACGATCGATGCCGCCTTGGTCGACTGACCGCCGACCGCAGGCGAACGAAGCGGTGGGAATAAGCAGAACTGGCCGGAAGCTGACTGACTGCTTTAGAGCGCCATCCTGGAACTGCAGACATTGAAATCGGGTGCGCGGCTACCGACCGCACAACATTTCCGACCAGACGACCACTGGGAAGACGAACAAGGGGAAGCCCAGCCTCCGCTCAACAGCCGGTGTCCTTGAGAAAATTCGGAATCGCTCGGGCTATCGCATCAAGGTGATCGGTATGTGGGACTGACCGGGGCCACGGCTGCCCGATCCTTTCGAGAATTGCTTGCGATCGGCGCAGCGGCTCGCACGCGCCAGCATTGTCTTGCTGCCTTTGGCGAACCAGTCCTTCGCAAAAATAGCTCATTGCGCTCGTCGCATCGTCATAGATCGCGATATTTGTGTCGAACCGGCCGCAAACTGCGGACATGTCCTTGATCACCGGGCTGCGAGCCGGGTCGCCCAGAGGTATCTTTTTCAAGGCGGTGTCCAGTTCGAGCATCCGGGCTAACTGATCGCCGATTTGATTGTACGCGGTTCTGATTTGCTCCTCGCGTGAGGGCGGCGCCGGGTTGGCCGTGTTGCGGCATACATCTCGGGGGTCGATGCTATCGAGAAGGCTGCGATAGTCGATCTGCGCATACACACGGCATGCGCTTTCTATATCCCCCAGCTTGACCTGCGCGTCGGCATAGCACGGCAGGCTGAATTCCGAGGCTGCCTTGTTGGTTTCTTCGCCCATGAATGGAGAGGAATAGAGGTGCTCGTTGAGGTCGCCGCAGTTTTCTCGCGCCTTGACCCAGTTGCCGTTGTGAAGCCCCTCGCCCCCACTTTCGAGAAGACGGCGCACGATCGCCTGATCGGCCCGCATCGTTTCCGCATCCTCATAGGTACCGTATCGGTCATCCTCCTGCGCGAAGCCTGCGGCTGCCAAGCTGAAGACGGTGACCAAGGCGATTAAAAGTCGAAGCATCTAAGGTCCTAAAGTCATGCGGGTTATCGACAAAAAAGGTCACGTTGCCTTCGAAATTTAGGGTTTCTGACCATTCGCCCATGTGGTTGCAGAAGATCGGAGGGTCGACAATCCTCCTCTTTCACTTCCTGTGCCTCCATATCGACGACGCTGTACATTTGGCGCTGCCGTACAATTATCGCCTGCCCTCCGCCGCTATCCGCCTCGTGCGACCCAAGGAGAGCTCTTCCTTTCAGGAAACCAGAGCTTTTTCATCTGACGCCCGCCCGGTTTCGAGCGGACGGGCGTCTTTTTTCGCGTTCCCTGCTCCTTGCATCCGCGATCATCGGCGCGGCGCCCGCAGACCCGATCAGATTCTCGCGGCCCAGTCTGCAAATGCGGGGATAAAGGCCAAAGGCGGTGATAGCGGACCGATCAAGGTCGCAACGCTGGCGCCCCACCACCAGGCAGGGTGAACCCTGCCCCGGTTACGGCGATCCTGCACCATACCCCACGCCGAAAGCGCGAGCACACAGGCAGATATAGCGATGAGGCCAGCTGGTCCCAGCAGATCCATTGGCAGGATGCGCGCCCAGGCCGGACCGGTCAGCAGAATCGTTGCCGATGTCATCAACCGGCTATGCCACGCCATTTCACGCCGAAACACCAATGCCGCCGCGACGAGGCCAAGAAATCCGCTCACGGTTAGAATATTGATCATCATGAAAATATTGGCCGGCGCCATTCGTCCTGCCGATATGGCCGATACCGTGATCCACAACCCGCTGACACCCATTGCAACTGCCAAGACGGTCATCGCCCATCCAAGTTTGCGATGGGTCATCCGGTTTCCGCGGGCCACGAGCGACGGCTGGACGACGGCCAGTATACTCCAGGCGATGAACAGCAACGCATGAATATAGAGGATTGGCGACAGCGCACTGCTGTCGACGTGACCCAGCGCCGCGTTCAGACCGAAGCCGGTGATATTGATTCCCAGACATAGCGCCGCAATGCGGACATATATACGGGTGTCTAAGCCGTGCGTGGGTGCGTGCATTAGGGTCTCCAGGGCGCGCCGACGCGACGAGATATCAGGCGGAATTTCTCCGGCGGCGCGCCGGCGCTGTTGGAGGCGAGCATCAAGGTGCGGGCGCCGCGAATGCGCGGGTTGCGATGAAGTCGATGACCTTGTCGCCGACCTCCGTGCCCGGCGTCACGACGTCGAAATGATCCAATGTGCCCTGCAGCGTCTCGACTTGGTCTCCCGCTTTCCGGGCAGCTTCTGCATAGGGTGCCATAAATGGCGCGAAGGCACCCATCACCAGCAACTGCTTCATGCCGAGCGGCAGATGACCGGGTGGCGAAGCCAGTCCATATTCGGCCGCGCGAACGTCAGGGCTGCCACCCATGAGCTCGGTTATGACCGGCCGGCCGCACACTTGCTTATCGACGCCGATGAAAGGCGCGAGCGCAGCCGGACCGTCGATCTGCACCACAGAGACCGGAGTAACCCGCGGCTTGTAGGCCGAGCCGAGCTTGCCGCGCGAGGCGCCCCACAACGCCAGATGCGCGCCCGCGGAATGGCCAACAATCGTGACGCGCGTCAGATCGAGCGGATAGTCCTTTGCGAGAGAGGCGACATAGTCGATGCCGGCGCCGACGTCGTCGAAGGTGCCCGGCCAGCCGGCGCCAGGATCGCCCAAGCGGCGATACTCGATGTTCCAGGTGGCGATCCCCCGACGGGTCAATGCCTCGGACACCGCCGCGGTCCCCGCCATCGTGTCGTAGGATGAAGTCCAGCAGCCGCCATGGACAACGACCGCCACAGGGAACGGCCCTTTCCCGGAAGGAAGCCGCAATTGGCCGCTTCGCAGGTCATCGGCGCCGTAGCGCAGGATCGCGGTCGGCGCGGAGGCACGGCTCGCGACCTCTTTATATTTTTGTTCGGATGTCTGCTGCGCGCTCGCCGGAGCGAGAAGCAGCAGCGAAATTGCGCTGACGGCGGTAAGGCTTCGAATGATCATGTCGGCTCCCACAGGCTATGTGCGACCCCATGGATTCCCTCCGACTTTGAAGACGGTAGCGCCGCGCGGCAAGCGGAATCTCGGCCTGCGCTCGCGGCGTCTCCACGCTCGGGCACCGCGTGTTCGCCTGAGCACACATGCCGGGTACCACAATGACGTGAGCCGAACTTAAATCGAAGATTGCCGACGCCCGCACGTTGCCCGGGAACAGCGTTGATCGACCCGAGCCAGAGATTCAGTTCGATTGCGACGCGCGCAAACAGGGCGGGTGACTAGATTGATAGACAGCACAGGGAAATGGGACCTTTCGACCAGATCACGCGTTAGTCGGTTTCTTAATCAAAGGAAGAATCATGATCAAACTCGCTGCCCTAGGGGCACTCGGCTATGCCGGGTACAAATATTATCAGAAGAGCTTCGGCCAACGCGCGCGCCGTGACGCTCAAATACCGTCCTACGCGACTGCGACTGGGCAACGGAGCGACAATGCCACCATTCAGCCGGCCCGTCCTTTCGCGAGCTGACGCCCCCCTTACTAAAATGAACAGCTTTCATCCCCCGCTTCGGCGGGGGTTTTTGTTCTTGGAAGAGAATAGAAAGAGCGAGGCGACATCGTCCCGTCCCGTCGCGCCGCTGCCGGTTTCGCTCGGTGTGTTGGCTGATCGGCAGCGCAGCGAGTCACTCGTCTATCGCTCGGCAGACTTGAGGCGCGACACCACATCCTCGTCGCGGATACGGCGCCAGCGCGCCTCGACGAAGCTGTGCACACCGAACAAGAACAGACCCGCAGCAACGAGCAGAAAGAGCCATTTGTTCTCGGTAAGCGAAGACAGTGCATCGCCGAGAGCCTTGACCTCGCCTGCCGATCCGAACCATCCCGCCTTGACGAGCGAGATGCCGATCACTGCGAACACCACGGCGCGGGCCGCGAGACCGGCGCGTCCGAAGGGGACGACCCATGACGGCGCTCCGGGCGCAAGAACGCGCATGAACTCGGTTGACCAAGCCTTGGTCGCCTGATGAGCCGCCGCCGCGACAAAGGCGACACCAATCAAGCCGAGCAGGGTGCCGCCCAGCGGTCGCCCGAGCGGGCGGCCCTTTTTTTGTCTATTCACCGTAAAAATTCGAGCCCGGGAACGCAGCACCGCCTCACGGGTTCGGTCAGCCATGCCGATTTACTATTTCAACGTCCATCAGGACAATGTGCTGAAAATTATCGACAAGGAAGGGGCTGAATTGAGCGATCTACGCGCGGCAATCGCCTTCGCGGTGCTTAGCGCCCGCTCGCATGCGGCGGACGATGTGCTGCGCGGCAAGCTCAGATCGGATGATCGGATCGAGATTGTCGACGCGAAGGGCAGCGCGTTGCACAGGGTCCGCTTCGACGAAGCCATCGGGCTTTGCTCTTAAGGCTCTATCGCCTTCGGACCATCGAAACCGTTAAAAACGGCCGCGAGAGCACGCCCCGCTCATCCCGCGGGCATGATGCAGCCTTTGGCGATGCCGCGCGTAGCGATGCGGGGTTCAACCTGAAAGGCACCGTCATCGAAACGCCATTGATCATAACAGGCGGACTGGCCGCAATCGCTGTCGCGATGGCTGCGATAGTCGGAAAGCTGCGTACGAACTCACGTGAACTCAACCGAGCATTATGGAGTCAATGGCGCCGTGGCTAATCTTCAAGACGCTTCGAATGATCGCACCACCTTTGTTTCGGCATCTCGAATATCGCTGAAGCGCGCAGCCGGCGCGATCGCGTCGGTGAGATTGCTGACTGGGTCGTCGGCAACATTCCATGGTCGGTCGCAGTGCCCGACTGGCACGGCTTCCATGACCGATGGCCGCTCCTGTCGCGGGCCGAGCTCGCGGCCGTCGAGCAGGAACTTCGCCGGCGCGCTGACGCGCTAAACGATCCAGTCGCCGATCTTGACGCGATTGCGGCAACATTGTGCGGCCGCCTGCCCTATTGGACGGCAGCGGCCGACTGGCTGACGTTGAACTGCGGCGAAAACGTTACGCATCCCGAGTTCGTCTGGCTCTTCGGCCAGTTGTCGCGCGCCGAGCTCATTCTCGCCGCCATAGAGCACAAGCGGCGGCAGCAACGACGCTGAGTTAGCGGTCGAGCTCAATATAAGCGTCTCGGAGTGTCCGCGGATTTGATGTGTCCTCGGTCCATGACCACCGGCCTGGAACGAGTCGCCCGCGCGCTATGCGAGCTGGATGCCAACCCGCCCGACGCGACGATGGACAGCAAGCCGCTCTGGCAGGACTATCTGCCAGAGGCTTGGGCAGCGATCATGGCCCTTCGCGAACCCGATCACGCGATGATGAGTGCCGCTGCTCTCCCGGCCACTGGATCAGAAAAAGATCACGTCGCAACGACATATCGGGCGATGATTGATGCGGCGATCGGTGGCTAGCTCCCCCCGAGCAAGGCAGTGGGCCATTTTCTCCAAATCGCCGGTTGTAGCCTGGCCGCTGTCAGCAAAACCTAAGATTGCCGGCATTTCGCTGGATCGAAGGAATATCGAATTTATCTATTTCGATAGGCACGTCCCATCGCCCTCAATCCAGAACAACTCCTCGACCCCTACCTCGAGACAGCGTGCGATTCTGATTGCCAGCAAGGCTGAAGGGAAGAAAACCAGGTTCTCAATCGTGTTGATGGTTTTGCGAGACACGCCAACGCGGTATGCCAACTCGGCCTGCGTCAGCCCGTGTTGCTCTCGCTTGTCCCGGACACGATTTAATAGCCGCTCCTTCACGAACGATTTGATACCCGCTCCGAAACGCCAAAGCTGATGAGAGCGGAACTGATGCCGACAGTCATCATGAGCTGGATTGCGTCGCGCGGACCGTAGTCTTTGAGAAACGTAAGACCATAGCAGACAACAGCCGTGGCTTGCATATTCCAGAAGCCGATCATTAAAGACCTGCGGCGGTTCAGGTCACTACTTTCGTCGTTTAGCATGTCACGTAACAAGCTGCCGCGGAATACGCCGCTTGCCCAAACCAAAAAGGCGCCGATAATGAGCCCGGTGACAATCCAGCTGACTGGGCCAGCACCGCCATCGTCCATGCGCTGGCCCTGCGTAACCATCAGGGCGGTTCCCATCGCGACCGCATAAATCGCTCTCCATTTCGCCAGGCGTTCAGCTTGATTGGCAATGATCGCGGACATAATCAGACCTCCATGTAACCCACAGGTTACAAGTAACGTAAAGGTTACATATGGTCAAGCGTTTGAAAAATTGGGGCGGCATGCTTGGCCTCTCCGCAAGATGTAGCACTCGCCATCGCTTCTTCGCTCGACGTAAACGCTACGCCGATTTTCCGCGGAAATTGGCCCTTAGCGGCCTAACCGCTTTCAAAATGGCAAAGGGCCGAAACGGGCATCTTGCGCTGGTCAATGGTCGCCCTGCGAGGCTACGGACTTGTGCTCCAGCCGTGGGCTTGCGACAGCAGAAATATTCAAAGGAAGCTGCCGTGGCGAGAAAATCGTTCAATTCTTGCCACACGACATTGCGCAGATCCGGCGGCGCGTCCTCTGGTCAGTTGAACATCGACTACCAATTCGTCGAGCGAAAGGATCAGGACGCGAGCATCTCGGCTGCTCAGATGCACGTGAAAAATAGCTGTGCTTGCAGCGCGGCAAGTTTGTCCCCTAACATCAACAACAAGACGAGGCCCACCTCCGCCGATCTAAGAAGCGAAGCTGATCGCGAAGGTTCTGAAGACGGACAATATTGATGTCGATGCAAAGCGAACACTCAGGGGCGACGAGAGGCCGATTCAACCCGCGCCGATTCATCGTTCTAGCCGCGCTGTGGATGACGATAGGCGCATTTATCGGCTTTATCGTCGCTGGTTCGAACGGGGTGGCACCCGATACATGGATACCGTTCGTGGTGATCGGTTTCATCGCGGCAAGCTTCCTGTTCAGCGGCGTGTTCGTGGCAGGCTTAACGCGCAATCTGAAGCCCATGCTCGACGCCGGACAGGGCGGAGTCGCAAACCGGATTCTCGACTCCGCCAAGGGCGGGCCTTCGCATGGTGGACGCGTGTTGGCGCGTGTCTGCAAGCTCGAAGAGGCAGGGCTGACCGTCTCGAACTTCAACCACATGTTCATTTTCACGCTGACGGTGTTTCCAGAACATGACGCTCCTTACGAAACGGTGATCCGCCAGTTTATCACGATGGGGGAGCTTCCCAATTTTTACACGGGGCGCTTTGTCGTGTTCGTCGAAGATCCGGCGAACCCCGGCTACGGTTTCATCGACAAAGACCCGCCCGAGGATTGGCAGCGGAAAGCCGCCGAGCCGCCCCTCGCCTATAAGACGCAGAAGGCCGAGACATCCTATCCCGACAAAGGCATGGGGCTGTTCGGCGGCGAGCTCAATGTGTCAGCCCGGATGTCACCGGTTCGGTTGATCGCCAATTTGATCGCGACGTTGACCTTCCTTGTACTCGGTTTTTTGGCTCCCTTCGCCCTCGTGACGGGCGGGATCGAGACGGTAACGACATTTGTGCAGGACTTGCCGAAAGCGATTACCGGGCGCGACGAAGGAAATTTCGATAGGGAGAAGCTGCGCAAGGCCTATGATCGCGCATTAGCCTATGCGGGCGAGCGGCGAATCCATCGCATGAATATCTACAAGGACTATGTGAAGCTGACGGTCGAAAATCCGTCCCTGGAAAATGCGTATGACGACGTCACCATGCGCGGTGCGGTCGTGGATTCCCGTCCGAACGGAACAAGTGCTACCATCAAACCCGAAGAGACTTTTCGCGGCTCTGATACGAAGTTCGCGACGCTGGAGCATGCGCTGGGCGATGCGCTGATGCACGGCGACAAAGATCAGCTGTCCTTCATCGGTTTTCGCAATCGATCGCAAATCTCGACGATCAGGATCAATGGCGCATCCGGCATCACGATAGGTGAAAGGAAATTCATTGTTGTAACGACCGGATTCGACAGCGATTATGGATCGACGTCCCGCGCATATGATGCTGCGACCGGACAGTTGTTGAATTAGGTCCCACCGTCATTATGCCTTCGAAGATGCGCATGCGCGTCAGCATCGATCATCATGTTGATGCCTCTGATATCAATGCCGAGGGCATGCATGACTGGCACTATGAATACGACGTCTATCGGTTCTCCCGAGGCTGGAGGAGCTTCGTCGCTCGGGGGTATACGGACGAACCCGGTAAAATCGCGTTCCTGTCATGCGAAGTGAAGGTTTTTAGCATTTATCGGCACCGGCTTCTCAGCCCTGCCGACCTCAAATCATCGCTATTCGGTGCTGCGGTTGCGCATCTGCAAGGCCTTGGCATGACCTCTTTCGATCGACTGACCAACACCGGGTATGTGTCGATTGAAGATCCAGATCTAGCCGGTGCAACCGCGCATTTACGGGTCTCTCCCCGGTCGAAGCTTTGAAAGACGACCCGGCTGCCGAGTCGGTGAAGGCTCGAAAATAAGCTGCGCGCAAATCGCTCCGTTACCGACAGTTCAGTTGCAACCAGCCGCTTCCCTACCGCCGGGTCTGGCCGGTTGCGGACCGTCCGCTTCCAAGCCGCACCAAGCGAAAGCTGACTTGCAAGTTCTGACATTGTAGACTCGCGGCAGGACGCTAACATCCCGGCTATGCATTTCAGCAAGGTGATGTGTGGCTAAAGCGAAATTTTGGCCGGAAGGGCTTTCCGACGCGGAGGCGATCCAGAGGTTCGAAACACTGTGCCTCGGCGGATGCGACGGCATTCAGGATCTGGCGGACGATGCGCGGTACAAGGCCCTGCGGAAAGCCTTGCTTGCGCCCGACGACCTTCGTCCTTTGGCTCCATCGTTCATCGCAGCCCAGGCAAATATCGCGTCTTTTGTCCGTCATGTTAGAGAGACCAAGGATCGGTCGAAACGACGGGAGATGGTGCGAAGAGAATTCGGCGCGCTACAGGATCGAGTACGCGAGACCGGCGCCCGTAATTCTTCTGATTGGACAGGTCGGACCACGGCTCAGCAGCAAGCCGCAATTGTAAAGGCGCTAGCTCCGGCCGCACTAGATGCTGTTCAGAAGCTGATCGATGATGAGGAACGCTCAAGAGGGAACGGTGGGCCGATAGACCCCGAAAGAGATTTGGCACTCGCTCAGCTCAAGGCTTTGCATGCCGCGCTGGGCGAGCTCATCTCGCTTGCCAAGTGCGACAGACCTATCGAGGGCATCCTCGTCCGACTTCGTGCAATCGGCGACGAGACCAAGGGCACGATGGCCAATTTCACGGGCGCACTTCCAATAACCACATCCGCAATGGTAGCCTTCAGCACGGTCGTCGGAATCTCGGAGTTCTTCGTAGGAAATGTCGTCCTCTCCGTTGCGGCTGGCGCGCTCGCAGGCAACACCGTTAAGGACGTGATGCTAAAAAAGGGAGAAGCAGGTCGCCCAAGTGGCCCTTTTTGAGTCAGATTCACCTAGTAAATCGTAAAAACCAGATCCTCGGATCACGGGTCGGGGCACACTTCGGCAGCCGAATAATTTAGCCAAATATCCGCTCCGGGCAGAAGTAAGCTAAAGCAGTGTCTCAATTCCCAGCCTGCAAGCTGGCTGCACCGTCAGAACCCTGCAACGCGGCCGCACCGTAACGCGATCAAATGGGTTCTCTGCGGAAACGCTACAAGGATCTTTCGGTCATTTACACGGGCCGTTAGACGCAATAGGCTCTATTCAGCGCAACGATGCGCTTAGCACGATTGGACTAACAAAATTGTCGTCCTTGGTAATTCGCGATTCCTCGCGAGCAACGGCTAGCACCGACAGTCGGCATTTTGCAGATAACGCGGTGATTGATCGTTTTCTCAAACAGACCCCGGTTACCCGATACTATGGCAGCAAACGAAAGCTTCTCGCGTGGATTTACGAGGTCACGTCAACACTTTCGTTTGATACCGTACTAGATCTTTTCGGGGGAACCGCGTCTGTCTCGCTGCTCTTCAAGGCAATGTCGAAGAAGGTAAGCTATCACGATGGGTTTACGTTCAACGCAGACGTTGCCCATACAATTCTGTCCGACAACGTAGCCCTGGATGAGACGTGGGTCGCTGGATTTCTCGAGCGCCTTCGCCCCTGTGACGGTGTGGTCGCTGCAAACTTCGACGGAATTTATTACACTGTCGAGGAGAACCGATGGATAGACGGATTCATGGCTGCGCAGTCTGCCCAGACGTTGGGCGACCGAGAACGCCAGTTGCTTCGCTATCTGTTGTATCAAGCCTGCCTAAAGAAGAGGCCGTTCAATCTTTTCCATCGGGCAAACTTATCGATCCGGACGCGTACGGATGTTCAGCGGTCTTTCGGCAATTTGACTACTTGGAATAAGCCGTTTGAAGTCCACATCTTGGCCAGCCTTCGTGAGTTGCAGAAGGCGCTGGTGATGTCTCCGCGATCTCACGAAATCATACCATCAACAAACGCTCAGGAGGTCGCGCCCGGGTATGATCTGGTTTATCTTGATCCCCCGTATGTAGGCCACAGCAGCGCCCAAAATCGCGACAACTATTGGATGAAATACCATTTCCTCGAAGGCTTGTCCCGCTACAACGAGTGGGATGGACTAATCGATCGAAAGGCAAATACCCGGCATATGAGGGAGCCGGCATGGATGCGCGATTGGTCTGATAAGAAGCTTTTCAAGGACCTGCTTTTCTCAACCATCGTCCGTCACAGGGAATCGATAGTCGTACTATCTTACGTCGCGGATTCAGTGCCGCATCACCAGGAAATTGAGTCCTACTTTCGAAGTATTTTCTCGGAAGTTTCCATGTTCCATAAATCGCATCGATATGCTCTAAGCGGGAAAGAGAAAAACGAAATCTTGTTCGTTGGGATTCCTTAGGATACGCTTTTGGACTTCAAGGATATTAGAGTACCGGTTTGGGTGATGATCGTCGCCGCCGCACTACTTGCCACTATTGTGTTTGGCTTTTGGTATTGGTTCATGGACGAGAAAAGCACTAAGATGGTAGGCTTCGTTGGCGGCATGTTCAGCGGCTTGGCCGTCTTCATCATAACCTATGCAACTGTCATAGGACCGTCACTCAAGCTCGAGCGCTACATGCGTATGGGGGTCGTCGACCTGCTAGATAATAGGCATGACAGGGACTACTACGAAAAGCTAACCGCAAAAGCGCGTTATTCGGTCAGAGTCATGGGCGTCTCGTGCTCACGTTTCGTCAATGACTTTCTGGACCCAGATGCGGACAAGAAGGTTTTGTTCGACCAGCTCCAGAGGCACGCCCATTTGAAGGTAGAATTGCTAGTCCCCATGGATAAGCATCTTGAGACGAACACGAGGGCTAAGACGAAGGCGCTTTCAGAAAAACTTGCTCAAATTGAGGCACTTCTTCCTGGCCGTGTATTGTTACGCCGCTTCGATAGCAAAGCGCATCACAGCTTCGTTATCGTCGACGACGACCTTGTCGCGGGCCCAGTGTTCGAAGGAGACAAGAGCCGTCATGCACCGGCAGTACACGTTAAAATGACAACAACGTTCGCGATGAAATACCGGGATTTTTTCGAGCAGCAATGGGCAAAGAGTGTCTAGCGCCGCGGTTCGAATTGTCGTGAAACCACGCATTCATGTCGGATTGATCTCAATGCATGATGCACCCCCGCGCCGAAACGGGGGCATCGGCTTCGCGCTGTCGTCTCCGCAGGCGACTCTGACCTTTACCGCGTCAGCCGTATTTGCAATCGCCGACCGGAGGCATCGACCGCTACGCGATACAGAGATTGCAAGCCTCGTAGGCGCATTGAGCGTTGCGAGAGCCACATTGGGCCTAAAAAACGCTGTGACCGTTGTCATCACGGGTGAACTCGCTACCCACGTCGGCATGGGGTCAGGAACGGCCATTAGGCTAGCATGCATTGAAGCTATGCTTGCACTAAACGGGATCGAACTGCCGCGGGAAGAAGTCGTGCGCCTGTCCGGGCGGGGCGGCACCTCCGGAATCGGTATCAATACTTACTTCGAAGGTGGACTTGTTCTCGACCTTGGAGCCAGGAATGATGGAGCCGGATACGCGCCGTCGAGCATGGTCCGACCCAAGGAACTGCCTTATTCGCTGCCGGGACTCTCGCTCCCAGACTGGGAAATTTGCTTGTTTGTACCACGTAACATTCCCACGAAGAGCCAATGGGAGGAGGCCGAGTTCTTCCAGCGCGTGCTTCCGCTTTCGCCCGACGCGTCCTATCGCGCCTGCTATGAGGCGCTCTTCGGCGTGTATGCTTCGATCGCTGAGCAAGATGCGGTCAACTTTGTCGCCGCCATCGAACGTATGCAAAGCACAGACTGGAAAAGCCAAGAGTGGCGGGAATACGGTGGCGCATTGTCCGCCTTGCGTGATGAGCTTCGAAACCTCGGGGCAGAATACGTTGGTATGTCCAGCCTCGGCCCCATGTTGTTCGCCGGAGGTCCGAGTGTATTTTCTTCCGACGCCCAAGGAGCAGCAGAGTCGTTGAACTGTGACGCGATCATTTCGCGAATGAGCAATGTGGGACGTGTGATGGAGGTGATCTCGTGATGAGGCCGCTGACGTTCTTCACTAGTAATCAGACGAAGCTGGCGCATGCTCGGTATGCCGCAGAAGGCGTTCCGCTACGCATCGTGAGCTTTCGTCAGCGCACCTACCATGCGGGGTACAATGAGCCTCGTCTTGAATCGCGCCAGGAATTGCTTCGACAAAGTTATGAAAGTGCGCGTGGGCAATGCGAAAAGGCGGGCATTTCGCTCGATGGTGGTGCTTTCATACTTGAGGACACTTCGGTCAGAATCGAGGCGTTTAGCGACCAAAATAAGGAATATCCTGGCACTGATGTTAAATTCTGGATGGAAGAGCAAACGTTTGCTGCTCTCGACCTAAAGCTGAAGGAGCGAGGAAATGATCGTCGCGTGTCAGTGCGGTCCGACATTTTGCTTCACGTTCCAAAATCATTCCAAGATGCATGGCAAACGAAGGATCCTTACATCGTCTTTGTAGGCATTCAGACTGGGTCGATTGTAGATCAAGAGCAAAATTTCGATTCAAACTCCGTCTTTCCTTGGCTCGATAACAAGTCGTTCAACAAGTGGTTTGTGCCCGACGGCTGCGATAGGCCGTTCGGATCGCTACCGATCGACCAAGCGGATAAAGTCGATTTTCGTCGCCATTCATTCAACCAGTTGTTCAATTTTTTGATGAACGTCGGCTATGCGACGGTCGCTGAGCGCCAGCTCAAGTTTAAACTCGACCCCTTGCCTACTATCCTCCTCTGCGGACAGACCTGCTCAGGGAAGACGACGGCCGCCCAATGGCTAACTCGTGAATTCGGTTTTCTTCACGTCGAGGCAAGCGACTTTATGCACCTGAGTTACCTGCTCCGTCACGGCTACAAAGGCGATATTAAAATCGGAGATTATGCGGAGGAGGCGCTGCGGCTGAAGCCGCATATAGCTGCAGAGAAAGTGGTCGACTACATCCTGCAGCACCTCGACACACCCGTCGTGATCTCGGGCTTCCGATCGCCAGAAGAAGTCGTATACGCCGAGAATCGACTAGCAGAGGCAGGCAAAAAGCTTTCGAAGTATTTCGTCGAAGCAGATCAGGAAAAGCGGCTTGATCGTCTGAAGTCTCGCATGCGCGCGGATGACGAATTCGACGTTGCTAAACTGCAGAAGCGTGACGAACAACAAGGGCGCATGGGGCTGAGCGAGATTGAGTTGGATGACAGTTTTCGGCACATTACTAATGACGCTACCATATCGGCGTACACTAGGAAAATAGCGCGCCTCGTACCTGAAGCTTCACCGAAGAAGTTAAATATAATGGAGCAGTTACGGACTGCTTCGGAGGCCACAGAGGTGAAGCTCGAAGATGCAATCAAGGTTGCACTGCTGGGGTCTTGGGAAGACCACGAGCGACGCCCGAGTTTCACGACTACTGAAATCGCTAGATCAATCCACACCCAGTTTCCCAACATGAAATCGAAGCACAAGGATAACGTGAGCCGATATTTCAATCAGGATTTCTATCCTTACTATGAGATTTCTGGAGAGAGGGGGCGGAAACGCTATCGACTTTCTAACACCGGATATGGCGAGGCAGTAAAAGCGCTACGTGACGTGATCACCGATCTTGATCGATCTCGACCACGGATCTTGGAAGTCGCGAGTGAAGCGCAGGCCATTTAAAAGCACGAACTAAAAGCTGCTTTTGTGGTTCGGACCGTTGCTGCTTACATGCAGCTATGAGGCACTAAGCAGGCGTGGAACTCCCACCCCACCGAACGGCAGGTTACGGGCCACGATTAACTCGGCGGCTACGGCGTACATGAGGCGCAACGGGCCGGTGCGGCCTTGGCCCGACACGAGGCGCGAGGAGCGCCCAGCCGAGACAGCGGCGCCGGGTAATCGCACATTGCTATACGCAAAAGGCCGAGAGACGTCGCGGTCACCGTCACCCATTTTGACCATATCAATGCAAAGGGCTCTTGGTGCGTCGTGGTTGCCAAAGCTTTGCTTCGCCGCGGGACGGCGCCCGGCTATGAGCCGTGAATGACCGAGCCTTCTTCCCACCGCGTTGAGCCACCCCGCCCCGGGGGCCGGATGTTCGTCTACAAGGAGCAGGAGCGTCCGGGGAGAGGTCCGCTGCGTACCATCGCCTTCACCGATGTCGATATCAGGCCGCGGACCTATGAGGAGCTTTTGGCGGCAAAGCTTCATTCCGGCATCACGATCCCACTCGAAATGTATAACGGGCGGATCGTCGAGACCGATGTCGAAGGCGTCGATATCAGCAAATATGCGCACATCACGGCGACGCTGGTAAGTCCTTTCACGGTGAAGGCGATCGGCCTGGTGCGCGGAGGTTGGCTGCCGTCGGCGCTTGCAGCAACGCGCGACTCGGCGGTTATCCTTCCCGATCGGAATATCATCACCGAGATCGCCGGGCGTTTCGACGCCGGCAGGAAGGTGGGCCGCGACCCGGACTTTCTCGATCTGTTCGAGGACGATCCGGTCCGCATCAATCCGATGCTCTACGCGATGGAAGGCAATGGGCGGGCGCTTCCCGCGCCCGAGGCCGCGCGGGCGCAGCTCGAAGAGGCGGTGGAAAAGCTGCGCAAGGCACTGCCGAAGGCGACGCTGATGGTAGGACCGGAATCGATCAAGGGCCTCTTCGGCCTGCTCGGGGATGTTCGTCCCGGCATGGCACGCAAACAGGCGTTTCTGCGCCATGTCGCCCCGATGCTCGCAGCGCCGGTCGCGCTCCGCTATGTCGACAAAAGATGGGAGGAGATCGTCATCGCCGCGAAGGATTTCGGGCTGATGCAAGCCTCGTTCGTCCTTCTCGCCGTGCTCAGTACCCTTGTGAACCCGGGGCGCTGCGCCGCGAAAAGCCTGCTCAAATTTCATGCCGCCTACAGTGACGCCGACGCCTATAACGCTTTGTCCGATCTCCAGGCGCTCGACCTGCTGCTCTACAGCCTGGCCCTTGCCCCACAGATGCATACACAGCTGTGCACCGCCGATCGCAATCTCGCCTTGTTCTGGGTCGGTGCGGGCGCGTCCGACATTGCCCGCGAAGGCGACGGGATTCGCTTTACACTGACCCCGCATGATGCCCTCCTCCCCGAGGCCTATGCTCAGCGCTGGTCGGCAGAAATCAACGCCGCTTAAGATTGGTTCAGCACTCATGGCGGGCTTCAGGTGGATGGATCTGTCCGCGGAAGCGGAACGCCTCGCGACCGGCTGCGGCTGAAGAGCGCATGCGCACTTCCTATCTAAGCACCGAGACGCGCATCACGCGACGGCGAGGAGTAGAGGCGTGACCTTAACGGCATCGAAAAACGATTTGGTCCACGAACTCTTCGTTCGGACCGCCGACGAGAATTATGTCACCGCACGGTGGTGCGCGATCAACCGGCTGAACACGGACTTCTTCTGGCTCGCCCTCCACGCGGTCGAGAAATATCTCAAGGCCGTGCTGCTGGTGAACCGGCGGTCTGCTAAAGGCTATGGCCATGACATCGTGAAGCTCTACGCGGCGGTGAAGGCCATCGCCGGACCGCTGCTACCCGACCGACTGGAGCAACCTGCCGATCTCAATATCGCTCACTGGTTCGAGCGAACGGCCGATGATTTCATTGCCCATCTGCTGCGCAACGGCAACGCCGACAACCGGTATCTCATCTATGGTTACGTGACACGAAGCGAAGATCTTCACATGCTCGACATGATGGTGTTCGCTATCCGCCGATTGATCTGCCAGCTCGACGAACCCCATATCGTGAGCCGCCGTCCGGACGCGCCGACCTTCACCAATCGTGAGCTGCTGACGCGCCAGCCCGAATATTATACGCGGTTGAGCATGCCGCTTGACGAGTTGGTCTGGGCTCGCGAGGATTCCGATCGCCGGACGGCGGCGCTCAATCTCAACATGGCGTTCGCCCGCGAGGATTTCGCCCACACGCCGATGCGCAGTGGTTCGTCCTCTCGCAATCCGGTCATCATACGCCGGATCCTCGACCCGCTCGAAAGTGACGATGCGACACGCGCAGCCGAGGGCATCGAATTAGCCCGCTGGTTTCTTGCCAACGTCCAGGTTCCAAAGGGGAAGCTCGAGGACCTAGGGGTCACCGAGCAGATCCAAGCGGCAATCGCCGCTGCCCAGGCCAAACACGGATTGCCTTAGCCTCGCTAAAACGCAGGCCGACGATACGCGATCGCAATCGCCGACCGAGCCCGTCGCGGCACGATGATTGCGCTCGTCGGACTCGGACCCCAAATAGGGCGCTCGAAACTCAGGCACGGGAACAATATGGGACATTTCAGCGACCTCGCGGCTCGCGAAGCCGAGCAGCCGCTCAATCTCAAGGGCATTGAGGGGAGACGGGTTTGCAGCACTTGCTTCGGCGATCCGCACCTCGCGAAGGTGGTCGAGGAGAACGCTGACGCCAACAAATGTGATTATTGTGGCGAAGCGGGCGGCGATGTCATTGCCGGACCGCTGAGCGCCGTCATGGAGTTCATGCTCCCGCAGATCGAACTGGAATATGCAAGCGCCGACCAGGCCCTTCCGAGGGATCCCGAGACCAAGGGCCGGATGTTCCCCGAGGATGAGTTCGATACGCGCGACCTGCTCGAATCCTATATCGAGCTCGAGTTGCCCAATGATTATAAGGGACGGCTTATGGAGGATATTGCCAGCGCGATGCCCGATCAGGATTGGTGCTTCGTCAATCCGCTGGGGACCCCGGACGACGAAGCCATCGGCAATAGCTGGGACGCATTCAAGACGGTCATAAAGCACCGTCGCCGCTTCTTCTTCCTTCAGCACAAGGATCAGGAACTGGAACAGGGACTGAGCTGGGGCGATGCCGCCTACAACGTTCCCGACCTCCTTGAGAGGATCGGCGCTTTCGCGCGCGATCATGGGCTCATTACGCGGCTCAAGGCGGGCTCGCGCTGGGTGCGCGTCCAGGAACTCGGTGAGGGCGAGCATGGCTTTGACCCCAGGCGTATGGGACCGCCGCCCTATGCGAAAGCCGATATGCCCAATCGCATGAGCCCGGCGGGCGTCCCGATGTTCTACGGTGCGGCCGACCTCTCGACCGCGCTCGCCGAGGTCGCCGACACCAAAGCCGGCTTCGCATGCGGCACCTTCGAGACGCTGAAGGACATCATGGTCCTCGACGTCCGCACGGCCCCTGATGTCCCGAGCCTCTTCGATCCGGAGAAAGCGAAGGATCGCGCCACTGCAATGTTCATGCATTCGTTCATCGACGATTTCCGCGCTCCGATCGACCGCAAGCTCCGTCCGCATGTCGATTATCTGCCGACGCAGGTGGTTACCGAATATTTCCGGACTTCGGTTGCGAGTGCCGACGACGAACCGATCTTCGGCGTCGTCTATGCGAGCACCAAAAACGGTCAGGATGCGATCGTGCTCTTCGCCGAAAATGGCGATGTCGTCGACGGGGCACCCGATTGTGAACCCGACAACGAAGAGTGGCTGCGCATGGCGGAATATACGGAGATCGATCATGTCCCCGACGCGCCGACGCCGCAGAATGCTAACGGCGGATGAAGAAAATGACCCGGCACGGCCTAAGGCCGCCAAGCACGGCCCTCCGCCCAAGATCTGCACCCGAAAGCTTGATAGGCTGGGCTGCGTCCCGTCGATTCGGAACGGGCGAGTTCGCGGCGGCCGCCAGATAAGGGCGTATTTCATCTGGCAAACAGCGACTTGCACCGTTGCCGACACCGCGCCCGCTCTCTCATAACACCGCTCCGCAATCGACGTCTGACTCGCCGATGTCCGCTTCGGAGTACGGCGCACCGAAGCAGAACGACTGACATCAGGAGCGCAGCCGGCGCCGTCGAGAAGGTCCGCTTTCGGGGGCCATAAACGAGGTGTCGGAACGACCGAGATCAGGCGCAAAGCGGTCGATAAAGCCGACCTCATTCTAGCCGCGTGGCGGCTCGCCGACACCGACCCAAAGCTCGCATCATATGGTAGTCAACGCCTTTTTCTCCGATGCCGACCTGCTCCGCGATTGCCCGATATGACATGCCCTTGAGCCGATGCATCAGGAATATCCGCCGCGTTCTACGCGGCATCGCGAGAAGCGCCCGTCGATAAGCTCGACGCAATTCCGCTGACTGAATCCCGCTTTCTTGGTCGGGCTGGATTGCAACATCCCGCGCTTCATCCAAAGGATATAAAACGCACCCTTTCCTGCGCCAGGTCCGGTATCTTTCGATAAGCAAATTTCGAGCTGTCCTTGTCAGATATGCTTGGGGGTTTTCAACCCTTTCGAACGCCCCGCAGCGGAGCATTCTGGTGAAAGCTTCCTGTACTAGGTCTGGCGCTGCCTGGCGGCCCACCTTGCGCCTGAAAAAGTGGAACAGCCGCACGTTCTGCGATCGGTAGAATTCGTCGAACGACGTGAATGGTCCAGGGGCGGTCATGGCCGTTCCTCCCGCTGGTCGCGCGAGGGCAGCGGCGCATCGCGCGAAGCGCGGTAAAGGGTGATGCCGGCCTCGATCCGATCGAGAATGAAAGTGTCGCGCTCGGCCTTGGCGGTGCGAATGTCGGACTTTGAATAGATCTCGACATCGACGGCGCAGCGATTGCCGAGTTCCCGGTCGATTGTCGCTCGTACCCGTCGCCAACAGCGTTCGTCGGTGAAGAGGGGATGATTGACGACGACCCAGAATTCGTAATCGGAAAATTCGATCGTCCGGCTGTCTTCGTACCAGGATCGCCGTGCATAGGGACCGATCAGGATGATGCGCCTGATCCGTCCCGGCTCGGGTACCTGCACCTGCAACGGGTCGAACAGGCCGCGCAATATGCGGGTTATGCGCTCGATCTCTCGTTGCTTCCGCCGAATAAGATGGCCGACTCGCGCCATAACGACTTCGCGCGCGTAAACGTCGTTTGAATGTGGGGTAGTCATTTGCAGCTCGCACCGCGGCGGTCCGCGCGTCGTCGCGCGGATGAGCAAGCGGTGTTCGCTGTGGCGCCGCTGGAGCGGCTATCAGCAACCGTCCGACACGCGGCCGGACCTACATGATGCCTGGCAGGATTATCCCCGGAATGGCCGCCAGTCGTTCCATTCCGTGAGGCGGATTATGCCAGAATCCGGGAGTCCCGGCAAGTCGCCGGACGCAGCGCCTACTTGCGCGCCGCCGCCTCAAGCTCGGCGATTTTGTCGGAGCAGACCTGATGCACGACGCGGCCGAGTTCCTCGACGCGCTCGCCCAACCAAGCCAGTTCCTCTTCGCTGATTTTGTAATGTTTGGAATAACGCGCCTTGGTGTAGGCCTCCTTCAACTTCTGAAACATCGCGCGATCCTGGCGATTGTCCTCGGGCCAGATGCCGTAAAGACGACGGTCGAGCCCTTCGGCAACCGAGCGCAAAAACGCGATGTTGTGGTTGTAAGGCGTGTAAAATGTGAGCGTCAGCAGCAGGCAGGCATAGAGCCGTTCGGTAGCCTGGTGCAGGTTGAAGGCCGCATCGCGATATTCGTGCTGGGATACGCAAAACAGGTAGATTTTCTGAGAACTAGTGGCGAGGGGCATCCACTCTTCAAAATACTCCTTGGCCGCATCCAACGCCTGTTCCGGTGTCTTCGGCTTCGACGTGGCCAATTCGCGGTCATCGGCCTCGTATAGCGCGATTCCGTCTTTCACGACCTCCATGAAGAAGACGCGGCCATGCGAAAGCCCGTCGTTCACCTCATGCAGACTGTGGACGATAAAGTTGACCGGCGTGTGGAGTGTCTTTTCGATCGTGTAGGCGCGGATCAACCTTTCCTCGGCCTTCGCCCAATAGGCGGCGCGGTCGGTCAGCTCCTTCTGACTAACGATGACGAGGATATCGAAGTCAGACTTATATTGGTTCGCCGACAGCGGCGCATCGACCCAGTCATTGCGCGCGTGGCTGCCGAACAGGATGATCTTGAGGATTCGCGCGCCCTTGCGCGGGCCGGTCGCATTCTCCGTGCTCTCACGAAACTCGTCGAAGATGGTCTCGACGACGCGTTCAAGTTCGCGCTGCTTGGCAGCAGGGAGATGATCAAGGTCGGTGCGCATGTCTCAAGAATCTTCGGCAAGATCATACGGTTTGGCAAGGACTAAAGCCCGGCTCCGAATTTGGAAGCCAGAGTTTGCGCCAATCCGGACGCGATCGTCTTCGCGGCAACGGGCTGGGGAATGGCGGCCTGTGCTATCGCGGTCTGGACCGTCCCGGCGCGCTCGTTGATCGCCGACACCAGCTTCGCGCGATCATTTGTGAAAATCGTCGCCGACTGCTTCGCGCGGGATATGCCAACATAGAAGCTTTTCTGGTCGACCAAATTTGTGGCGCGGCTGTCGGCATGAACGATGACATGATCAGCCGTCCGGCCCTGCGCGGCGAAGGCGGTATCGACATAGCCATGGGCGATGTGACGGTCGCGGGCGGTATCGAGCCGCAACGTCTGAACCTGTCCTCGTGCGCTCCGAACGGTGGCGGTCTTGGTCGCGGCATCAACTGCCGTCACCTCCACCCGTGCGCCATTCACCCGTCCGGCCTCGCGATCGTTGCGCGTGAACCGGATGCTGTCACCGGCCCTGAGTTCCAGACGTTGCGCCTCGAACACTTGCACCTTGCCTGCGCCCCATTGCCGCAGCCGCCAGTCAACCGCGCGACCGTCTTCTGATCGTAGAGCAACCGCAGCCTTGGCCGGATCGACGCCTTCGACGCGGAAAGCCTCGCCACGCGCGACGCCCTTGTCGGCGTAACCTTGCGAGAAACGAACGACATCGCCCTTGTCGTAGCGCAGTGGATCGCGGGCTTCGGCGCGCGTGAGGCCTTTGTTGGCCAGGCTTTCCACCGTGACGGCAGGTCCGCTGAGCGCGCCCGTCTGAACAAGTGCCTGACGAATATCCGCGGTCAAAGCGTCGCGGCCTTCGCGCGAAGGCTCGATGACGAGCGTGCGAGCGCGGCTGGCCTTGTCGAGCCCAGCATAGCGCTCGGCGATCGCGGCGAAGCGTTCGGCGCGATCAGCACCCTCAATGATAGCGCCGCCACCGCGGTCGAGCGCGGCCAGCGCCTTCTTGGCATCTCCTTCGATCGACGCCAGCACCGCTTCTTTTGTCGCGACATTGGTCTGCCGGACGATCTCGCCGAGCTTGGCCGTTTCCATGCCCGCAGTCTGAAGCTGAGCAAAAGCAGCACCGGCTTCGACCGATCCAAGCTGTTTAACGTCGCCGACCAGGACGACGCGGGCATTATGCTGCTCGGCGAGATCGAAGAGTCGCGCGGTATCGCGCGCGGAGAGCAGTGAAGCCTCATCGACAATCCACGCGGCGGGCGGACCGGACGCGGAAGGTCCCGGCGACAGCATATGGCGCGCGACCGTGTCGCCGCGCGTCCCCAACGCCTCGCCGAGCACCATCGCCGCCGATGCGGTCGGCGCGAGCGCAACGACCGACACCCCGCGCGTGTCAGCTTCGCGTGCAAAGGTCGCGAGGACCGTCGTCGTCTTCGCGGTCCCTGCATAGCCCTGCACCGCCGTGATCCGGTTGCGGCTGGTCAGAAGTTGTTCGGTCGCCGCGCGCTGATCGGCATTCCAGGCAAAACCGTCACGCTCGGCCTGACGGGATGCAACCGCGACCGCCTTCGCTGCCGCTAGCGGCGACGCGATGGGGGCGAACGCACCGCGACCGTCCGCCTCGAGCTGGAGCGATCGCGTTTCGGCTTCGATATTCTGACGGGTGGTGAGTCCGGCAAACTCCGCACCGCGCCGGTCCAGGAAGGTGCGGTCAACCAGCTCGCCGCGTGCGCCTGCGGCGTCGATGGCGGCATCGACCTGAGCATAGCTGACCTTTCCCAATCCAACGCGCCCAGCTTCCTCGTGCAATGCCGCGACCGAAAAGACCGATTGCCGCTCGCCGAGCTTGTCGGCGGCATGCGCCACCGCGCGCTCGGCCGCACTCGCCTGCTCCGCTAACCCAGTCGCGCTGACCGCATTGGATTTCGCCTCGCGAACCAGTGCGAGCCGCGCTTCGGAATTAAATCCAGCGCGGTCGGCGGTCTTGCGCCAGTCGGCGACCAGCGATGCCTGATCGGCCGCAACCTTTGCCTGCCGCGTGTCGAGCGCCGCAACCTGCTTCTCCGCGGCGCTGGCGGCCTCACGCGACGTCCCCCGCTCGCCGAGCGCCGCTTCGATCTCGGCGCTGCGGGTGCTGAACGCCGCCATGACGTCAGCCGAAACGCCTTTGATCTCGAACATCGACTCCTTGGCCGTCTCGATCTCGTAACCGAGTTCGCGGACCTTCAAGGCCAGTTCCTGCCGGTAAATCGCGCCGATCTGCTTTTGAAGCTGATAGATCGCGCGCGGTTCGAGGCTTCGCCACGATCCGTCCTCGCCCTGCGTCGCGTTCATGATTACGTTGTGGGTATGAAGCTGCGGGTCCTGGGCGCGGCTGGTCCCGTGCTGAAAGCTCGCGACGATGAGGTTACCGGTAGTCTCCCGAGTGACGGCGCCGCCATGCCGGATGCGGGTCGCGGCCATATGGGTTTCGACATGGGCAAGCGCCGTCTTCACCGCCTCACCGTGGGCGGCGATCAACCGTCGGTCGCCGGCAACCTCGGCCATGATCGACACCGACTTGGGCGCGCTCAAGGTCACATCCCATCCGGGCCGATGCTCAAGCTGTCCGTCGCGGAAGGTGCCGAGTTGCTGGTCGCCGACCTGGCCGTCGAGCAGTTCGCGAAAGCGCTCGCGATCAACATCGCCCGACAGCCCAAGCTCCTCGGCACCCTTTCCATGCCATTCGGACGGCGAGAGGCCGCAATTGGCATAATAGTCGTCCGCCTCGTAGTAGCTGCTGGCCTGAGCCGAGCTGGTCAGCACGGATACCGACGCGACCATCAGACCGGCCCGGGACCTGCGGGCTGTGCCGGTGGAGACTCCGTCACTGGCGCCGATTGCGCTGCGGGCTTAGGCGGAGCAGGCGGCGGCGCCTCCACGGATCGCTGCCACAGACTATTCTTCGGGTCGCCCTCGACAAAGCCCGGCTGGCGCGGTTCGCCACGACGGGCGATGTGATCGGCAGTGAGCTTTATGCGCGCAACGGGCAAGCCGTCGGGGAAAAGCAGATATCCCTCATGCTTAGGCAGACGGAATTCGCTCTCCAATACTGCCGGTCGTGTCTCGCGTTGCCGGCCAAGCGTCGTGCGCGCCTTGTCGTCGCCGTGAGCCAAGGCGTCGGTCATGGTCGGAACCTCGACGTCGCATGTGCCGATTGTCTTACTGGACCACTGCCGTGTTTCGCTATCGGTCAGCTGGAGGAACAGCTTGGTGTTGCAACAACCGAGCATCGATTCGGCAAGCTGAGGCCCGTAGCGATGGCGCATCTGGCCGACCGCCTGAAAGGTGAGGACAACCGCGGCCCCAAACTTCCGCCCCTCGGGCAGCAGACGCGCAAGATTGTCGACGCGAGGAAGGTCGGCCAGCTCGTCGAGCACAAACCAGACGCGCCGGTCGGCCGACGGTGACAATCCGAGCACGGCGCTCGCGGCGCACTCGAGCCAGCATGCGAGCAGCGGCTTCGATGCTTCGAAATAATCTTCCTTTCGTGGTACGAAGATCCAGGGCTTCCGACCCTCGCGTTTGTCGAGCCCGGAGATAAAGTCCCGGAAGGCGAACGGGGTCTCGTCGCCCTCCTGCATCCGGAGGAACTGGATGAGGTTCGAGGCCTTGGCGAGCATGAAGAGCACGCTCCCCGTTGCGCGGTCCGCGTCGTCGGCAAAGGTCCGCGCTGACGAGCTGTTGCCGAGCCACTGTTTCAGGTCATCCTTCGTCCGCACCTGGAGCGCGTCGAGCAAGTCGGGCAATGTGCCTTTGTCCTCGCGCCAAAGGGCGCGGATCATGTTGGCCACGAGGATGCGGCTCGTCTCGAGCCAGACGTCGCGGTCGTGCTGGCCGGTTTCGGTAATGAGCTGGGTTGCGATCCGGTCGGCATCGGCGGGATGTGCGATCTCGGCGAACGGCGACCAATAGGCGCAGCGGGCATCGAACGGATTGAGGATGATGTCGCCGCGCTCGGGCCGATAGTAATGCGCGATGAACTCGCCGCTCGTGTCATACACCAAAGCCGCTTCGCCGCGCGCTTCGATGCCATCGAGCATTTGCCGGAGCACGGTGGTCTTGCCACTACCGGTCGTCCCAATCATCGCCATATGCCGGGTCTCAAGCCGGGTGGGGATCGGCACTGCGCCGATCGCCAGTGCGCGTTCGCCAGCCTCGCGGCGGGTCAATTTGGCAAGGCGCTCCTCAGTCGTGACGAGCGTGCCGGCGATGAAGCGGTCTCGGAGCGCAAGCTCGCGGCGCCGGGCCATAGCTTGCCTGAAAAGGATCAAGCCCGACAACCATCCGGCAAAGCCCAGCCAGAGACCCCGCACGATCATTGATGTCGTCGCGGCCGCCGAGTCACGAAAATATGGATGAGCCGCGACGATGCGAGCCGACGCTTCATACTGCTCGCCACCATAGTCGACCATGATGCCGGGCTCGGCGGTGGTGCCGCTCGCGAACCAGGCCTTGGCCTTCGCAAGATAATAGGTTCCGGTTGCTTGCATCGTCCGTGGGGGCAGCATTATGTGAGGTACGATCAGACCGCCAAGCGCGACCGACGCCATCATGATCACGGCTTGGCGCTTAAAACGTTTTGCCTGGCTGAACCGATAATGCCGTCGCAGCGCGTCGGCATGGATCCGGCGATCCTGTTGCTGGCTCATGATTGCGTCTCCTGCGAGAGTCGGCGCTGGCGCTCATAAGCGGGGCTCACTTCAGCAGCGATGTCCTCGTCGGTCTTGCCGCCGGCGAGTGCCGCGCCCCGCGCGTAGCAGTATGAGGCGCAGGCGGTGAACAGAACCCGGTCGAGCATTCGCTCGACGTGAGCGATACCGGTACTGACCGATGCCAATTCGGTGACCAACTCGCGATCGTTCGCGCTGTGGGTCGGTGGGCTCGCCTGGGCGGCGACACCGGCTTTCACGCACCGCTGGAGCATCTCGTAAGGGGTGACATTCTGCTGGGCCGCGAGCTTCTGCATAACCTTGTCGACGGCAGCCGGCACGCGGACGGTGTATTGAACCGCCTTCATCGCACCGCCCCCGCGAGAGTACGGGGAGCATTCTCGAAAATCCGCGGAAATCCGAGGGTGTGGCGCAGACTGCACTCCGTGTAGTCTAATCGCACTCGCGAGAAATGGCGGAAAAGCTGGATGCACCCGTGCGTGAGGTGTGTATCCAAATTACGGGTCCGATGCGTAGCATCGCGGCCCTGCGACCCTGCCTTAAAGACGACCGGTTCAGACATGATCCGGACCCTCCGCAACATGGCACTTCGCTTCCCTGCGAGCGACCCAATCGGCGATCATTGCCTTGGCTTCGCGGTCGGCCGTTTCGCGGTCATATGGATTTTTCGGCGGCGAAGAATCGCGGCGCCCATTGTCCGCAAGCCAAGCCAGCATCGCGCGCTCGATAGCTGCACGCATATGATCACGAAGGTCGTTCGCCTCGAAAGGGTCGAGGTCAATCGTGACGCCGTTGCTGAAGATTTCACCGCCCAAGGGAAGCGCGAGATCGCCTGCCAGCTGAAGCGGGCCGTCGATGTGGCAGTGGCTCACATCGCCATCATAGATGGCCAGCGGGGGCCTTTCGTTGTACCGCCAGAAATTGACCGCGGCGCGATAGGTGGCGCCGTCGTCGCCATCAGCGAGCAGCTTTTCGATGATCGGGCGCATATAAGCTGCGGTCCGCACATCGGCGAAGAATCGTATTGTGGCCTTGTCGCGAGAGCCAAAGATGCGGGCAAGCGCATTGCGAATTACGGACATGGTCTGCCCTCCTGAAAACGGTTGTTTTGGGGACGGCGCGGGCGATGCATTTGCCGCGCTGGGATCAAGCCTCACGGCGCGCCTCGGTGAGCCGCGCGATGGACGCCGTGGTGATCAGCGTGCGCGTGCCGATCTTGAGTGCATCGACCTGGCCAGTCTTGATGAGCTTGTAGATGGTGCTGCGGCCGACGCCGAGCGCCTTCGCCGTGCGGTTAATCGAGTATGCGAGTTCATCCATTGTCGCCTCCGTTGGAGTGCCGCGATGCGGCGGGCGACAGGATCATTTGCAGCTAAGCGCCGACAGTTCCAACAGCATGCGGATGCACCGGAAATGCGCCGTTCGTGGCTGTTCCCCGGTAATTACCTAAATCCGAAACCACGGAAATGCGTGGTTCCTCGGCAATTAGGCGTGGTATTAAGACGAACGATTTTTCGCGATCGTCTCCAGAATTTGATTTGCGTAAGGTGCAAGCTGCGTCTGGCTGGGCACCTTCAGGCGTCTGCCTTCATACCAGTCCTCCAGCAGCTCGATGATTTCCCTCTGATTGCCGCGCTTCTTCGATATGTCGAGCGCCCGCACCTTAGGGTGATCAATCAGCGCGATGATTGCATTGGTATGATCGTACTGTTTCGGCGCGCCCTTGCGACTCGGTTTGGCCTTGGCGTCAGCGATCAGTTTGCCGACGTCCGCCTCAAGGAACAATTCCGGGGCGAACCAGAAACCGACGGGGCCGAAGAGGGCGTTGCGGATCGTGCTGTCATTGGCCACATGCGCAGCACGAAGTTTGCTGAAGAAGTAGCGACGATCGACGTAGCGGCGCGCGCCGTTTGGAGCGAAGTAAAAGGCGCGCGGTGACGATTCGAGTTGAAGGATCGCGAAGAGTCGTTCCAGATTGCGGACAGCCGAATCTTCGGGGTCCGCATAAACCGGCTTCTGCGGCGTGGTAGCCTTCAATCCACCATACTGGAAAACGCGCCACGAGGCACCAGCCGCCATCATCAAACCAAAACAACCCAAACCGATCAGCCCAATCACGTCGGCGCCGGGCGCCTGATTCACAGTGAGGGCTAGCCAAGGAAGTAGGGTAACGGCAGTCGCGAAAGCGGTGGCCGCAGATGTGGTAATTAAGAGCCAATATCGTTTCTGGATAACGCGCGAGGCATCCGCCGCGATGCGGTCAAGTTCAGCAAGGCCAGTCTGCTCATCCGTGTTGATAAAGCGGGCTGCAACCCTGCGGAGCGACAAAACTTCCGTTCGGTCATCCACCGGCTTCTCCTCGGGCAAGAGATAATACTGCCGTGAAGGTGAGCCAATTACAAACACTTGCTCAGTCACCAATACACAACGCGAGACAGCGGTGAACGGCCCGCCGCCGTGGTAGCCCGGTGGTAGCCCGATGAAATACGCATCAAACAGCGCCGGACGCCGCGCTGTCTAAATGGCTGATTTTATGGGAAAATCTGGAGCGGGCGAAGGGATTCGAACCCTCGACCCCAACCTTGGCAAGGTTGTGCTCTACCCCTGAGCTACGCCCGCTCTGGCGGCTGGAAACCGGTCGGTTCCAGCGGGTGAGGCGGGCTCTGAACCCCACTGAAAAGGAAGCTGTCGAAGCCTTCCGCCGTGACGTCGTCGAGCCGTCGATGACCAGCCTCGTCATCCTCGATTTCTGGGCCGAATGGTGCGGCCCGTGCAAACAGCTGGGTCCAGTGCTGGAAAAAGTCGCCGAGGATTATGCCGACAAGGGCGTCACGCTGGTCAAGGTCGACGTCGATGCAAATCGCTTCATCGCCGGCCAGTTTCAGGTCCAGTCGATCCCGACCGTCTATGCGATCTTCCAAGGTCAGCCGGTCGCGAACCTGACCAACGCGCGTACCGAGAGCCAGCTGAAGGCGATTCTCGACCAGCTGCTCGCGCAGCTGCCTATCGAGAGCGAGGCGACCGCCCGCGCAGTCGAGATTGCACCGCTGATCGAAATGGGCGAAAGCGTTCTCGCCGAAGGCGACGGTCCGCGCGCCGCGAGCGTCTTTGCGCAAATCCTCGAGATGGCGCCCGACAACGCCGCAGCGCACGGCGGGCTGATCCGCGCGCTTATCCTTGCCGGCGACATCGAGGGCGCGCAGGCCGCGCTCGACATGGTACCCGCCGAGATCGCCGAAGACCCCGCGATCGCGCAGGCGAAAAGCGCGCTCGCGCTCGCCGTCGACGCCCCCGATGCGGACGAACTCGCTGCGTTCGAGGCCGCGGTCGCGAGCAACCCCGACGATCATCAGGCGCGATTTGATCTCGCGAGCGCGCAGATTGGCGCGGGGCAGCGCGATGCCGCCGCCGACAATCTGCTCCACATTGTCGCTGCCGATCGCGAATGGAATGAGGACGCGGCGCGCGCGAAGCTCCTCTCTTTGTTCGAAGCCGTCGGTCTCGAAGACCCGTGGGTCGCGGCGCAGCGCCGCCGCCTGTCGCTGATCCTGTTCGGCTGATGGGCGAAACCGCGCCCCTGACTATCCAGCGGATCGCCATCTTTCCGCTCACCGGCGCGGTGCTCTTTCCTCGCCTGCATCTGCCGCTGCATATCTTCGAACCACGCTATTCGGCGATGGTCCAGGAGGTCCTCGCGCGCGACCGGCAGATCGGGATGATCCAGCCGCGGCAGCTGCCCGGCGAAGAGGACCGCGAACCGCCGGCGCTTTATGACGTCGGCTGCGTCGGGCGCATCGTCGATGTCGAGGCGCTTGACGAAGGTCGCTTTAACCTCGTCCTCGAAGGCGTCGCGCGCTTTCGTGTCCGCCGCGAGCTCGACGTCACGACGCCGTTCCGACAAGTCGAGGCCGAGATCGAGCTCGAATCCGAAGACGGCGCCGTGCTCGCGAGCATCGAACGCGCCAGCCTCGAACGCGAGGCCAAGCGCTTTGCAGCGCGGCAGGGCTATGTCGTTGACTGGGACTCGGTCGGCCAGCTCGACGATGCGACGCTGGTCAACGGCATCGCGCAGGTCGCGCCTTTCGATGCCGCCGCAAAGCAGGCGCTGCTTGAGGCGAGCCCGATCGACGCCCGCGCCGAGTTGGTCGTCCAGCTGATGCAATTTTTCGGTCGTTTCGACGGCGACGACGGCCGCGTCACTTTGCAATAGGCAATTAGTGAAGCTTGCGCACCGGCACGTGATGAACGATGTCGGCGAGCGCGCGGTGTACGATATGGCGGTCGCTTTCGCGCAGACGTTCCGCCGCGTCGCTCACCACCAGATGGTGGCGAACAAGCTTCTTTTCGGCGGCGATCCGGGGTTCCAGCCGGCTTCCATCGCTGCGCGACGCGCATAATCTTGAACGGCGGCGGCTCGCCCAATCCTCGACCAACCGGTCGGCAAGACGCTCGGCAAGATTGTCGGCCGCGCCCTTTTCGGTCGCCTGTTCGGCGGCTGGATCGGTCAGCCATGCGTCGGCGCCGTCCTCCTGCAACGCGTCGAGCGATAGCGTCGCGGTGACATGCCGCCGTCCGGCGCAGCGCTGGTCACCGTGAAGCCGGTGCCGCAGCGCCTGAAGCTCGGCGCGGAATTGCCAGTTCACATAAGTGGTGAACCGCGCCCGCGCCGGATCATAATTTTCGGCGGCGCGATACAGCGCGATCGCGCACACTTGCGCCGCATCCTCGGCAACGTCGGCCAATCCATAGCTGCGCGTGAAATAGCGGATACGCGGCGCAGCCAACGCAGCGAGCCGCGCGAAGCTGCGGTCGGCCAAGGCCCGCGTCCGCGCGCCCGGCGCCGCTTCGAGCGCGGTTCGCGCCTGAATATAATCCGTCACCGCGGCTTCGAGTGCGTCGCTTTTTTTCGACATGGCCCTGTCCCCATCCCATCCGCGGCGTGGTTACCGCGCGGTCAGGGATAGGATGTCGTGCTTAGCACCGCGCTGCCGGCACCCTAAGTAGTAATACCTAGATTTCGGCGCCCGCCAGCAACCGCGGCAGGTCGCCCGCCTCGCCTCGCGCTTCATCCATGAAGAAGCGCTTGAGCATCGGCATGCGCTGCACCGCGCCGAGGCCGGTGCGGCGGACCGCGGCGGCGGTGCGCCCCGGAATGCCGAACAGCCGCGTCAGCCCGTCGGTCGCGAGGCTGACCATCATATTGTCGAGCCCGCGCCAGCGCTGATAACGCGCGAGCAAAGCGGCATCGCCAAGGTCGAGCCCGAGCCGCGCGCCCTCGACGAGCACTTCGGTCAGTGCCGCGACGTCGCGCAGGCCCAGATTGAGCCCCTGCCCCGCGATGGGGTGGATGCCGTGCGCGGCATCGCCGACGAGCGCCATGCGATCCGCAACGATCGACGCGCTGTGATGAAAGCCAAGCGGATAGGTCATCAGCGGCGCGACAAGCTCCATTGCACCGAGCACGCCGCCGGCGCGCTTCTGCAGTTCGGCGACAAAGCCCCGCTCGCCAAGTTTGGCGAAACCCGGACCGTCCTTTTCAGCGACCGTCCACACGAACGCCGAACGGTGCCGCCCCTGCGGATCGTCGACGAGCGGCAGCAGCGCGAAAGGACCCGAGGGGTAGAAGATTTCATGCGCGACATTGCCGTGCGGCTTTTCATGCGCGACCGCGCCGATCAACGCATGATGATGATAGGACCAGTTCGCAATGCTGAACCCCGCCGCCTCACGCGTCGGCGAACGGCGACCTTCGGCGACGATCAGCAGCGGCGCCGCGAGCTTTGTGCCGTCAGCGAGCGTCAGCGTGACGTCATGGCCGTCAATCTCACGCGTCACGACCGCAGCGGGCATCAAGAGGCGCACCAGCGGCGCCTCAGCCAGCCCTGCGGCGAGCGCGAGGCGAAGCTGGCGGTTTTCGATCATCGTGCCGAGCGGCGGATCGCCATCGGCGGTCACGAAGTCGAGGTCTCCGCCACGGCCGCTTTCGGGAGCCCCGTCTCCGACCTGTATCGCACGGATCGGGCAGCCGTGACCGTCAAGGCGCCCCGCAATCCCAAGCACTTCGAACATCTGCCACGTCGCGCTCGCGATCGCCGAAGCGCGGCCGTCGAAACCCGGCGCGATTGTTGCAACCGGATCGGCGGGATCGACGATCTGGACCGACAGGCCGTGGTGGGCAAGGGCAAGGGCAAGCGCCTGGCCGACCAGGCCGCCACCCGAAATCAGAACATCGCTGCGGTGCGTTTCGCTCATGGCTTCGCCCTAGCGTGCCGCAGGACGGTTGGAAAGGCTGTGGGCGAGGGCTGTGGCCCGCTTGACGGCGAGTCCCCCCCATGCGCATATCGCCGTGGTTAACTG